>NZ_CP110139.1:1587500-2865000 GCF_025979885.1 Hymenobacter sp. YIM 151500-1 | reverse complement strand
TACGAGAGGACCGGGATGGACCAGCCGCTCGTGCACCAGTTGTGCCGCCAGGTGCAGCGCTGGGTAGCGACGCTGGGAAGAGATAAGCGCTGAAAGCATCTAAGTGCGAAACTCACCCGAAGATGAGATCTCCAAGTGGAAGAGCCGTGGGAGACGACCACGTAGATAGGCCCTAGGTGTAGAGTCCGAGAGGGCACAGCCGAGGGGTACTAAGTACTCGACCGTTTCCAGGCGCAGCGCTGTGGCGCCGGCTTTCTTACTCGTGGCTTTTATGTCAGGCTTTGGCTGGTTGGCGGCGCGTCCCTTCTGGGAAGGGATGCGGGTCGAACAGCGTTAGTAATGGTGGCTTTAGCCCGGGTGTTCACCTCTTCCCATTCCGAACAGAGTCGTTAAGCCCCGGCGCGCCTATGGTACTGCCTTCACCGGTGGGAGAGTCGGTCGCCGCCAATCTTTTTGTAGCCCGTACGGGGGAGGGGGCCGGAGCCGGTCGCTGCCACTAGCAGCGCCGCCCCGGCCCCCTCCCCCTGACGATTTAGTACGGCTGTATCTTGCTTGTTATAAAGCAAAGCCCTCATAGAATTCTAAGCAGAATTCTATGAGGGCTTTCGTATTGCTACTCTTATATGTTCTAGTCACATAAGTACTTATAGGCTACGGTAAAATGTTCTGCTCTATTACTACGGACTATTTTTAGGGCTCACATGTAGCGTTAGGAAGGTGATGGGCCAGATACGACAGTGAGCATAGTATTTGGCGACAAATAGGCTTGCGCTAACTCTTGAAGAGTAGTGGCTTCTACAGATTGGACTTGCGTGATAAAATCTGAGTAGAACGTTTCGGGTAAATTGTGGAATACCAGATTTTTATACTTGTCACACTGCTCGAACACTGTGCTTAGTTCATTGGCGAACTTACCGGTCATGTAGTTCTTGACCGTCTGTAATTCTTCCTGGGGAATTAATTCTTCTTGGAGACGTCGGAGTTCGTAATGAGTTTCTTGGATGGCGGCAGCAGTGCTTGCTGCATTGACATCAGAGCCGATAACAAAACTAGTGGCGTGTTCCCGGGGACCAACGCTGGCGTATATGCCATACGTGAAGCCTTTATCCTCACGAATATTCTTCATTAGGCGCGAGCCAAAATAGCCACCGAGCACTTTAACAAGCACTTGTAGCTGATGAGTTTGTGGATGGCTAAGTCCTGGCCAGAGCCGGCCTATGCGTAGAGATGATTGTAAGCTGCCGCTTACTGGCACGTGTGCATATTCGGGTTTATTTTGAGGGCTAGGAGCTGACGGTTCAGCCAAGAAAGCGCCAGGTGAAGACACACGGGTGCCCAGCATTTCGTGTAGCAGCTGACGGTGCTCCTCGTTCACGTCGCCGCACAGGAAAATCTCTGCTTGGGACAGCTGATACGCTTGCTGGTGAAATTGGTGCACTTGCTCTTGCGTCACAGCACGAAATGCCTGCTCATCAAACTTGACACCGTACGGATAGCTAGGCCCAAATAGGTTGTGCGAGAATTGTTCGGCAGCCAGGTAGCTGGTTTTCTGCCGCTCGACTTGCACATTCTGAATGGTGCGGGTCTTAAGCAGCTCGAATTCGGGAGCCGGAAAGGTGGGCCCGGTCAGAACATCGTGAATAAGGGGGAGCAAGTGAGCTACATGACGAGTCAGGCAGTAGAGTGTGAGAGTAGCCCGGTCGAATCCCTGTTCGCACTCGAGGGAGGCACCGTAGAAAGCAACTTCATCGGCAATTTGGCGGGCTGAGCGGGTGCGGGTACCTTCGAGCAGCATGCGGGCCGTGAGGAGCGAGACGCCCGGAGCCGGCTCATACCACTTGCCGGCTTTCAACACTACTTGCAAACGCACAACAGGCTGGGCATCGTTGTGCAGCACGTGCAGACGAGCGCCATTAGGGAGCAAAAACACGTCAGCCGCGGGCAGCGTTACGCGGGCCAGCGGCTGAACGGGAGGAGCGACTGTACGGTCGAGCATCAAAAGAGAAATTAGTTGGTAGTAGTACCGTCGGTGGAGCCACCGAAGGCTTCCTGCAGCTCATTGAAGTTAAAGTGCAGCGAGACACGGATTGTTTGAGCCAGCGGGTTGACTTTGCTGTTGGGCACAAGATAGGCTCCATCAACTCCAAATACCTGATAGCGCACCCCTAAGCCGAAGCTCAAGTACTGCCGGTCGCCTTTCATGCTGTTCTCGTAAAAGTAGCCTACGCGCGCCATGAGCAAGTCGTTATAGGTATATTCCAGACCGGTGGAGAGATTGATTTCCTTTAATTCTTCGCTAAATCCGCCGGGAGCGTCGCTAAACGAGCTGGTAATACCGCGCACAATGCCGTAGTTCTTACGCCGATCATTTTCGGCTACCACATCGGGGTCGGTGTTTTCACGGCCTTCAATGTAATAGGGCGAGGGCACGAGCAGCTTATTAGCGTCGAAAACGAAGGTGAGCTTGTTGTAGGCATCTAGCTCGCGGGTGATGGCGGTGCCGAGCTTGAGGTTGGTGGGTAGGAAGTCAGCCTGCGTAGGATTAGTGTAAGTGATTTTCTGACCGATGTTAGAAACCGCGGCACCCAGGCTCAGATTGTAGCTGCCGCTACCAATGGTCAGGTCCTTGGTGTAGTAAGCGCCAAGGTCAACGGCTACGGAGTTGGCAGGTTTGAAATCAGCATTGCTGCCGGTGAGATTGGAACGGATGTAGCGGGCATTTAAGCCTACTCCGAAGTTGTCGCTTAGCTTTTGGCCGTAGCCGACGGTCAAGGCATATTCTTTGGGGTTAAAGATGCCTTTTTCATTACCCCGGTCGTCCCGATACTGAATCTCGCCCAGATCAAAATAAGTAAGCGCCGTAGTGAGGGCTCCCCGCTCGCCGATTTTGGTGATGCCAGACAGGTAGGCCAAGCCCATGTCGTTGGCAATAGTGGCCAGCCACGGCGTGTAAGAAGCGGAAATGGTGTGCTTGTGGCGAATAAAGCCAAGCTTACCGGCATTGAAGTACGAAGCGTTGGCGTCGGGGCTGGTAGCTACCCCAGCTTCGCCCAGAGCCGCTGCCCGGGCATCGGGACTTACGGTGAAAATGGGGACGGCCGTGGTAATGGCGCTAACACGGCTCTGCGCGTGCGAAGTAAACGCCAAACCCAGCAGACCAGGAATGAGAAAAAAACGCAAGGGTAGCTTGGTCAGATTCATATAAAAAGCAAAGTGGAGCGGAAGGTAGGCGAAAGAAGGAAGTTTTAATTGATCAGCACTAGCTTTTCAAACTTGGAGGCCGTAGAGTTATCCCGGGAAGAACGGACGCTGACCCGATAAACGTATACGCCGCGGGCTAATTGATCCTGATATTCGTCGCGGCCGTCCCAGGTGAGCGAGGCCAGATGCGAGCCGCTGCTCAAAGCCGTGGCTTCTAACGTGCGGACGAGCTTACCAGATACAGTAAATATCTGCACCCGAATTTCGAGGTCTTCGCCGGCGCGGTTGTGGTCGAAGTGGAAGGTGGTGGCCCGGGAAAACGGGTTGGGGTAGTTGAGCACGTGCTGCAAGGCCAGTTTCTCATTAGAAGCCGCAATGAACTCCAGGTTGCGCTCGGCGGAGTTGTTGTGCGTATCCCAGGCTTTGAGACGCAGCACGTGGGGGCCTGGCGTCAGGTCTTTGAACAAGTAGCGGACCCGGCCGGCCTGGAAGCTGTCGACTTCGGCCGTGTAAAAATCGTTGAGCACAACCACCTTGCTGGGGTCATTGTCGAGGGTGGCGGTGAGGTCGTGGCCGATGCCGGTGCCGGCGGTGTTGATGCCGCTTTCGTCGCGCAGTCGGGCCAGCAAGGTGGAGCTAGTGCCCGTGAGTCCGCCAAACACAAAGGACTCGTTGTCCATGAACAGCCGAATGCGGGGCGGAACGGTATCCAGACGAGCCTGCTTGGCGGCGTCGCCCACGGGCACCAGCTGCGCGCCGTGGGCATCGAGGCGGGTACTAGCATCGGAAGCGTACAGGCTGATTTTGCCCAGGCCCACACTGTAGTTGATGTCCTTGGGCACCACGAAGCTCAGGCGGAACTGCCCATTGCGCACGGTGGCCTGGCCGTCATACAGGGCATTTTCGCGCACAGAAATGCGCTGGGGGCCGTCGGATGGGTCGTCGCCGAGCGTTACTACCTCGGACTTCTTCTCAAACACCGTTACCTGCGCCGTGCCCGTGAAGCTACTGAGGCGGCGGCCGTTCTGCTGCACTTCGCCCACCAGCGTCACCTGTTGCAAGGCTTTGAGCGTATCGGGGCGGGTGGCGGAAACAGGCTGGCCGTTTAGCTCGGTGAGTACCACCTGCTGCGCAGGATACGCCAGGCGCATGGAAGGGTCGCCGAGCAAGGCGAAGTTGCGGTTGTTGTCGCCGGCTACGGCGGCGTTTTTGGAGGCCACCACCACGTCGCCGAGGCGGGGTAGGCTGCCATTGGGGCGGCGCTGGAGCACTTCGCGCATGAACTCGGTGGCCAGTACCTGGTTGGTGTTGGCGTACACCACGCGGGTGGTCGTGAACAGGCCAATGGCGCCACCATCGGTATCAGTCAGGGCCTGTTCGCCGGCTGAGGTAAACTCCGGATTGTCGTAGGTGCTGAAGTCGCAGGTGCCAGTGAACATGAACGTCAGGCGGTTGCGGTTTTGCAGGCGTCGGACGGAGGCTTCGGTCAGAATCTGCTCGTCGGCCCAGCTCTTGGGGCCACCATGACCGATGTAGGTAGTCAGCAAAGAGCCCTGCTCAATGGCTTCGTCAATGGCCCGCTCGGCGACCGGTGACCGTTGGCCGGCGGCTAAAGCAACCTGCGGGAACATGTCGAGGTAGACCTTGTGCACGTTGTAGGCCGGCTGGCGGGTGTCGATGGGATTAGCCAGGGGCTCAGCGCCCGACAAGGTGAACAGGTTGCCGTCGCCGTCGTCGGTGACGAAGGTGAGGCGGTTGCGCCACTTGCCGTAGCTGGTGGGGCTGTCGTAGGCAATCAGCTTATCGACCACCAGCCGGGCCATGTCGTCGTTGCGGGGCTGGCCCACGGGCGTGCGCACCGGCAGGCGGCCCACGCCCACGTCGAGCAGCTCGTTGTTGGTGTTGGGCAGCCAGGCGCCCTCGTCTTCGTCGAGCAGGCCGAAATAGTCGTCGGAAGAATAGGTGATGCCGCGCCCACCGGGCCGGGAATTTAGGATGCGGTCAAAAGACTCCTCGGACTCATACACCGGCACGTAGTTCTGGGCAATCCGGTCGGCGTTGGCGGGCTGTCGGTCTTTCCACCACGCGGGCAGCTGGGCGGGGTCGTTGGCGGGGTCGGATTTATAGTCGTAGGAAGCGTCGCCGAACAGCAGCAGGTAAAGCTGCTTATTAGTGGGGGCCCGCTCGTAAACCATGCGCATCAGGTCCCGGATGGCGGTTACGTCCTGGCCGCCCGAACTGAACTCGTTGTACGCCTGCGTGGTGGTGACTACCTGGGCCACGAGGCCGTCGTGAGTGCGGCGGTGGGCGGCCAGCCGCTCGGCCTGGGCGGCAAAGGTGGGGTGCGCCACAATAAGCAGGTCCAGCTTGCCGTCGAGGTTGAGGGCGTGCAGGTTCTGGTTGGCCACGCGCCCAAACAACCGGGGCGTCAGGAAGCCGGAACCAGCCGGAGCAAACGCCACAAACTCCCGCACGGTATCGGTGCGGGCTAGGAAGGCGCCGTTGCTGAGGGCCACCGCGGCCGGGCGGCGCGGGTTGGTAACGTCCCACACGGCCGTGGCGGCGGTGGCATTGGATAGCTCAAACTGGCTGACGGCGGTGGAACTGATGTTTTCCAAAGAGCGAAACTCCAGCGAATTACCACTGAAGCGCAGCTGGCGCCGGGTGTTCAGCTCCACGTAGTCGAGGTAGCCGCGGGCGGCGGGGTCGGAGCCGCCGGTGTAGGTAAGTTGGAGGCGCAACTCGGCGGGTGGCGTGGCCGGCACAGTCCAGCTGAGCGTGCTGAGCGCAGAATTGGCTATTTCGGGGTAGCAGCCGAAGCCGCCCTGGCAGCTGTAGCCCGGTACGGTTTGGGTGCCTAGATTCTGCCCGTTGAGCATAGCCTGAAACACCGTAGCCTGCACCGACGAAGCCACCACGGATGACGTAAGCTGAGCCGAAGAGCCCGGCACCAGGTCGGTTACCGAAAACGTAACCGTCTTCTGCGTGCCATTGCCGAATTCCTCGCCCACCCACGTGCGGCCCGATTTAGCCAGGTTCAGCAGGTCCAGCTCATAAAACTGGCGCTCGGCAAATGTGCTGATGCGGGCCGAAGCAGCCCCCGTAACGGCTGGGGCTGCCTGCACGCGCCGGCCGGCCGTGGTGCCCACCGTCAGGAAGTAATAGGCTGTGTCGGCGTAGGGGTTGAGCTGGTGGCGGAAGCGGCTGGTAGTACCCTCACGCGCCCAGGTATGGGGGCCGCGGGCGTAGAACAGGAAGTATTCGTTGTCGTCGAAGGTGGCGTTGGCGTCGCCGACGAACTGGATGGCGTTTTCGGTGAGGTCGTCGGGGCGGAAGGCGCGGTTGGGCTGGGGCAGGGTGCCGGTGGCGTTGCCGTAGAGGCGCAGGCGGCTGGGGTCGAGGGTCTGCACGTTCAGGCCCAGAGTGCGCAGCAGGTTTTTGTCGAGCTTGTACATGCCGCTGCCGGGCACGCCCACCTTAAACCAGTCGCCCTGGCGCAGCACCGAGGCCTGGGCGTAGGCGTGCGTGCCGGTGCCGCGGCGGGCTTCGGCCGGGGCTGGCTCATAGGAAAAAGCAAACGACACCAGCTTCTCGGCCTGCCCGGTTTGGGGGTTGCGCCGGAAGGGCTCCAAGGCCAGCAAGGTTACCGGCTGGCGGTTTTCGGTACCCGACATCAGCCGCACGGCCGGGGTGGCAGGCAGCTGCTCTACAGGCAGCTGACGGACTTCCAGGGGCGTAAGGGCGGCGTACTCGGTTTCGGTAAGCTGCCCGGCCGAGACGAGGCCCGGCAGCCGCAGCTGAAACGTGCCTACCGGCTGGCCTGGGCGGTATAAGGCCCCCGCAAAGGTGGGCACGCGCCGCTTTTGACCCTGCACAGCTACTTGCTCGACGCCTTGCCACACAAGCTGCGCCCGCACCACGCGGGGCGAACCGGCAGACTGAGCGGCGGCAGGCAGGCAACAGCCCAGCCATCCCAGGCACAGCAAAACCCAGCGGGTAAAAAAGCGCATAATCGAAATCTCAGAGCGTACGTAAGATACGGACTTCGGAAGTAGTGACGCACTAACAGCGTCCGGTTGGCTACGGTTCAGATAGCCCAGTCAGGTGCCGGAGAAACTAGGAACTACGCTGGACCGCAAATATTGTGCGCCCTTACACTCACACCTGATACGCTCACACCTGAGCCGGCCGCAGCATCGACAGCAGCACGTACAGCAGGATGATAAGGGGTACGGCGGCGGCTTGCAGCACCAGTAGCAGCCCCACGCTCAGCAGCAGAAACACGAACCGCACCTGATTGTCCTGCCAGCGCAGGTTTTTAAACTTCAGCGCAAACAGCGGTAGCTCGGCCACCAGCAGCCCCGATAGTAGCACAGTGAGGCCCAGCAACACCCACGGGTTCAGAATCAGGCGTTGCACGCCGAAGGTATCGTACGTGAGAATGAGTGGGAGCGAGGCTACCAGAATGGTGCAAGCCGGTGTGGGCAGGCCAATGAAGGAGGTGGTTTGGCGGGTGTCGTTGTTGAACTTAGCCAGGCGCAGGGCTGAAAAGACAGTCACTATGAACCCGCCGTAGGGCACCCAGGAGGGCAGCCCGGAGCCAGCCTGCATCAGCAAATCGAACAGAAAAGCCCCCGGCACCACCCCGAACGACACCATATCGGCCAGGGAGTCGAGGTCTTTGCCGATGGGGGAGGAGGCGTGCAGGGCCCGTGCCAGCAGGCCATCGAAAAAGTCGAATAAGGCCGCCAGCGCCACGAAGTAAGAGGCCAGTTCGAGCCGGCCCGCAAAAATGCTGCTCAACGCTAGGCACCCGGCAAATAGATTCAGACAGGTAACGGCGTTGGGTAAATGGTTTTTCATTGAGAGAATTAAAAATTAAAAATTATGAATTAAAAATTAGCAGATGAGTGGACCAGCCGGCGTGCTCATTTCTACTTTTTAATTCTCAATTTTTAATTCAAAAACGGGTTCGTACGGCGCTCCTGGCCGATGGTGGTGGCGGGGCCGTGGCCGGGGTACACCACGGTAGTGTCGGGTAGGATGAGCAGCTGGGTTTTGATGCTGGCTATCAGCGTGGCGTAGTCGCCACCGGGCAGGTCGGTGCGGCCGATGCTGCCCTGAAACAGCACGTCGCCGCCGATAATGGTGCCCGAGGCGGCGTGGTAGAACACCACGTGGCCGGGGGCGTGGCCCGGCGTGAAGCGCACTTCCAACTCCGTCTGGCCGAAGCGCACGGGCTGGTCCGGCGTCAGAAAGCCGGTGGGCTCGGCCGGCTCGTAGCGGGTAAAGCCGTAGCCGGGCGCGTAGGCGGGCACGGCGCGCAGCGTGCCCAGGTCGGACTCGTGAATCAGAAAGGGTACTTTATAGGTGTCGAGGATAAACTGATTGCCGAACACGTGGTCGATGTGACAGTGGGTGTTCAGCAGGAGCACCACCCGCAGGTTCTGGGCCTCAATAAACGCTTTGAGGGCCCGTTGCTCGGCCGGCTCGTAGCAGCCGGGGTCCACGATGACGCACTCGCCCGAGGCATCGTGCAGCAGGTAGGTATTTTCGGAAAAGGCGTTGAACGTGAAGCCGGAGACGGTCATGTAGGAAGTAAAAAGGGCCGCCGCGCAGCCCATCCAATATTCAGCGGGTAAGTTACGAGTCTTGCCGCGAACAGAGCGGCGCTTTGAGAGCTACAAGCTGTACGCCGCAAGCTGCAAGCTTCTGTTTGGATACTAGGGTGAGTGGACAGTTGTCCAAAAACAGCAAAAAGGCTGTCATGCTGAGCGCAGCGGAGCGAAGTCGAAGCATCTCTCCCGCTGGCTAACTCAATCGTTAGCCTCAAAGCAGGCATTCGCAACGAAGCGGTAGAGATGCTTCGGCAAGCGGACGCCAGATGGAGCATGACGGTCTTATATCAACTCAACTGTCCACACAGCCTAGCCCATGCTTGCAGCTTGCGGCGTACAGCTTGTAGCTTCCTTCTACTTGTAGCTTCCGCCTACGTACCTTGCTTGCCATGACACACGTGGAGTACCTGATTGTTGGGCACGGCATAGCCGGGGCTACGCTGGCGGCCGAGCTGCGGGGCCGCGGCCGCGCCGTACTGGTGCTGGACGCGCCCCAGCCCGACTCGGCTTCGCGGGTAGCGGCGGGGCTGATGAACCCGGTGGCCGGCAAGCGGTTTGCCCTGGCGTGGCGAGCCGCCGAGCTGCTGCCGGCAGCCAACGCTTTTTACCGGGGCCTGGAGCAACGGTTTGGGCAACGGTTTCTGGTTGAGCTGCCCATCATCAAGCTGTTTTCTTCTATTGCTGAGCAAAACACCGTGCTGGCCCGCAGCGCCGACCGGCCCTGGCTTGACTTCGTGCCCGAGCCCGACGCACTTCTGCCGCCTGTACCTGGCGTGCGGCAGCCATTTGGCGGCATCTGCATCCAGGGCGGCGGCTACGTGCTGGTGGAGCGGGTGCTCGACGCCCTTGCCGCTGAAGGTCAGCAGAACGGGTGGCTGCAGCACGAAACTTTTGACTGGCAGCAGCTTGTTCCGGCCCCGGAAGGTGGCCTCATCTACGCTGGCCGCGTGCACGCCCGGCACGTGGTCTGCTGCGAAGGAGCTGCCGCCGCGCACAACCCGTATTTTCACTGGCTGCCCCTCACCCCCAACCAAGGCGAGGTGCTCGACGTGGAGTGCAACGAGTTAGGTACCGATTACGTCCTGAACAAAGGGGCGTACGCTGTGCCGCTCGGGGGCGGGCAGCTGCGGGTGGGAGCCACCTACCGCTGGCCGCCGTTTGCAACGGGTATCACCCCGGAAGCCCGGCAGGAGCTAAGCCAGCGCCTGCAGGACATGACCGACCGGCCCTTCCGCGTAACGGGCCAGCGGGCCGGAGTGCGGCCCGCCGTGCGCGACCGGAAACCGTTGCTGGGTACCCACCCAGCGGCGCCGGGCGTGCATATCTTTAATGGATTTGGCTCCAAAGGCGTTATGCTGGCGCCGCGGCTGGCTCAGCTCATGGCTGATTGGCTGGAGCACGGCCAGCCAGTGTGGCCCGAAGTACATATCCAGCGCTACCAGGCGTTGTACCGAGTGCCTCCGGCCCCGGCTGGAGTTGTTCCTGTTGATTCCCGCTCGTAGTTTTTCTGCTACTACTATATGAAGCACTTGTCCTATCTTTTTCGGCGTGGCAGTGGCCGGCCGGCGACCCTGGCAACCTTATTACTAGGTCTCCAGCTGCTTTTTGGCGCAACGGCCCAGGCCCAAACTGCCCAGGAGCCTTTTGGGCGGGTGCGCATCCAATACAAGGACTTCGCCTGGCAACAGCTCAGCACCCAGAACTTCAACATCTACTACTATGCCGGCGGCGAGGCTCTGGCCCGCAACGCGGCCGACTACGCCGAAAAGGAGTTGCAGCGCATTACGGGTCTGATTGGGTACTATCCGTACTCGAAGACCACCATCATGCTCTATAATTCGGTGGGCGACCTGCGGCAGAGCAACGTGGGCCTGCAAGCCGATAAGTACCAAACCGGCGGCGAAACTTCCCTGCTGCGCATGACCAAGGTGCAGCTGGCGTTTCAGGGCCAGCAGACGCGCTTCAAGCAGGAGCTGAGCAGCCGCATCACCCAGGTGCTGCTCAACGACATGATGTACGGCGGCTCCCTGAAGGAAATCATTCAGAGCAGCTACTTGCTCCAGCTGCCCAACTGGTTTATCAGCGGGGCGTCGGCCTACGCGGCCCAGGGTTGGAGCGTGGAGATGGACGACTATATGCGCACCATGCTTCAGGAGCACGAGGGCACCCGCACGGCACCGTTTTTCGTGCGCAACCCGGAGCTGGCCGGCCAGAGCATCTGGAACTACATTGCCGAGCGGTACGGCTATACTTCCATCCAGAACATCCTGAACCTGACGCGCATCACCCGCGACGTGGAAGTGGGCATCAGCTCCTCGCTGAACGTGCCCTACAAGGTGTTTCTGAAAGACTGGCTGACGTATTACCGCCAGCTCAACGCCCAGCCCCAAACCGCCTACGTGGACCCCGAAGAGGCCCGGCAGCTGGGCCGCACCAACCGCCGGGGCGTGGTGTACTCGCAGCCCGTACTGAGCCCTAACGGCCAGCGCCTGGCCTACGTGCAGAACGACCGGGGCCGCTACCGCGTGGTAGTGGTGGGCCGCGACGGCAAAGGCCGGGACATCATCCACCGCGGCGGCTTCAAAACCCCCGACCAGGAAGTGGAAATCCGCCTGCCGGTGCTGGCTTGGCGCGGCAACGGCCAGGTAACCGTGGCCGAGATGCACAAGGGCGACATGACCCTGCACCTGCGCGAGGCTGATGGGGGCGTGTCAAGTCTGCTGACGCGGGTGAAGGCGCTGCTGCCCACGTTCGGCAAAACCACCTCGGTGTTTTCGCCTTTCTCGCAGGTAACGGACCTGAGCTACTCGCCCGATGGTAAGTCGCTCGTATTCAGCGGTACCCGCGAGGGACGCACCGACTTGTACCTGCTGCGGGCCGGCAAGCGCACCCCGGAGCGCCTCACCAACGACGTGTTCGATGACGTGGAGCCGGTGTTCCTGCCCGGCGGCAATGGCATTGTGTTCAGCTCCAACCGCTGGCTCGACTCGGCCGGGGCGGCTACCGGCGACTTTGCCTCGGTGGTAAACAACTACGACCTGTTCCTCTACCACCTCGACGGCCGCGCCCAGCCCGTAGAAACGCTGGTGAGCACCATTTCCAACGAAGGCCGCCCGCGGGCTTTGTCTGATACGGAAATCCTGTTTGCCAGCGAGGAAAGTGGAGTGCGCAGCCTGTACCGTTTGCGGCTGCCGTCGAAGGAGTACCGGGCCGTGTCCAGCTTCCGGACCAACGTCAAGAATTACGACTACAACGCCACCACGGGGGCGCTAAGCTTCGTGGCCGCCGAGGACGGCCGCGACTACGTGTACCTCTACCCCAGCTACCCGCTGCCCGATAACTTGGTGCTGTATAAGACGGCCCGGCAGGAAACACTGGAAGACCGGTCGCGCCCGGCCAAGGCTACGGCGCCAGCGGCGGGCCGCCCCGGCCCTACCATTGCCAACGCCACCGGCCAGAACGGCAACCGCCAGGCTGCCCCCGCTACGGCCCCAGCGCCAGCTGATTCGGCCGCCGCGCCGACCCCGGCTGCACCCCAACCGCAGCAAAAGCAGCCCAGCAACGCCCGCATCAATACCAGTGACTACGAGTTTGATGAGGACATTCCGATGTCAAGGGCATCACCACAGCCGCAGCGGTGGCGGCGGTCGGCGGCTACGGTAGTAGCCTTGCCCCAGGCCGCTCCGGCCGAAACCTCGGCCTTGTCCGGCCCTTTCCGCTACGACACCCGCTTCACCATCGACAACGTGGTGTCGACCTTGCAGGTAGACCCGCTGCTGGGCCTGGGCTTGCGCGGGCAGGTGAACATGATGGACCTGATGGAAAACCACCGCATCCGGGCCGGCATTTTCGCCCTCACCGACCTGCGCACCAGCAACATCTTCGCCGAGTATACCAACCTGACGCGGCGCTACGACTGGAGCATTGCCTATCAGAAGCAGGCCTACTTCTTCGACCTCACCGTGTCGCCGAACCCGCTCACGCCCCGTGTGCGCTACGGCCGCCACGAAATAGCGCCCACACTGGCTTACCCGCTCACCCACAACCTGAGCGTGCGCCTGGGCCCGCGCTTCGTGAATGTGAGCCGCCGCGTGTTTGAGGACCTGAGCGGTTCGCGCGACCAGAACTTCAACTTCCTGGGTGGGGTGGGCGAGCTGGTGTTCGACAACTCCGTGGTGACGGGCGTGAACATGCTGGAAGGTACCCGCATGAAAGTAGGCGTGACCCGCCTGCGCGGCCTCGACGGGGGTGCCCGAGACTTTACCAAGATTTTCATAGACCTGCGCCACTATCAGAAAATCCACCGCCAGCTGATTTGGGCCAACCGCGCCAGCTTCGGGCAGTTTATCGGTGGCGGGTCGGTGCCGCCCTTCTTCCGCCTGGGCGGCATGGACAATTGGCTGAACAACCGTTACGAGGACGGCCAGCTCGTCACCAGCGACCCGCCCCTGCCCAATCCCACCGAGCTGTTCTACCAGCAGTTCGTGACCAACCTGCGGGGCTTCGACTTCAGCCAGCGCACCGGGCCCAAGTACGTGCTGTTCAACACCGAGCTGCGCCTGCCCATCGTGCAGTACCTGTCGCGTAAGCCCATTGAATCGGGTTTCTTCCGCAACCTTCAGCTCACAGCTTTCGGCGACATGGGCACCACCTACGCCGGCTCCAACCCGTTCAGCGTCAACAATTCGTTCAACACCATCGAGGCGGGCGGCTCCGGTAACGCCTTCAGCGCCAACGTCATCAACTTCCGCAACCCGCTCTTATACGGCTACGGCGTAGGCATGCGCACCACCATGCTGGGCTTCTACGTGAAGGGCGACCTGGCCTGGGGCCGCGAAAACTACTCGGTCAGCGGCCCGCGGCTGTACGTGTCGCTGGGGTATGATTTCTAAGGGAGAGGTTGGAAGTGAGAAGCGAGAAATAACCCCGTCATGCTGAGCCTGTCGAAGCATCTCTACCGCGGGTAACTCTCATTATGTGCAGACGAAGCGGGAGAGATGCTTCGGCTTCGTCTGCGCACCCTGGCTTGATGCGCCACATGCTCAGCATAACGGGCTGTATTCGATAGTGCTGGCGGCTGGCTCCTGAAAGGGGGCCGGCCGCTTGGTTTTGGTGGCGAATCGTCGGGGGCGGGAACAATCCTGGCGCGCGGGTACCCATCTAGCCTCATCCGGTTGTATCTTTGCGGTCTTGTTTACCAGCCGCGCTGCCGTGACGCTTCTCAGCGAAATTTGGACCCTGATGCAGAAGGACTTCCGCCTGGAGTGGCGGCAGCGCGCGGCCCTGAATGGCATGTTGCTCTACGTGGGCAGCACCGTGTTTGTGTGCTACCTCAGCTTCTCACTGCGCGGCGGGCAGCTGCCAGCTCCGGCCTGGAATGCGTTGTTCTGGATTGTGCTGCTGTTTTCGGCCGTCAATGCCGTGGCCAAAGGCTTCTTGCAGGAAAGCCGGGGACGGATGCTGTACTACTACACCGTGGTGCGGCCCCAGGCGGTGATTCTGGCCAAAATCAGTTACAACGCTCTGCTGCTGCTGGGGCTGGCCCTGGTGGCCCTGGGACTGTATGCCGCGGTTCTCGGCAACCCCGTGCAGGATGTGCCGCTATTTGTGGGCAATGTGGCGCTGGGCGCCGTGGGCTTTGCCAGCACGCTCACGCTGGTGTCGGGCATTGCGGCCAAAGCCACCAACAGCAGCACGCTCATGGCCGTGCTGGGCTTTCCGCTGATGGTGCCCATGTTGCTGCTGCTCATCAAAGTATCGAAAAACGCGCTGGATGGGCTGGAGTTCGAGGCCAGCCAAAGCTCCCTGCTCACCCTGCTGGCCCTGAATATGCTAGTGGGGGCGGTGTCGTACCTGCTGTTTCCTTTTCTGTGGCGTTCTTAATCTAGAAGGGGGAGGTTTAGATATGAGAAGTGAGACGCCGCTTGTTTACCCCGCACAAAAAGGCCCTCTGGCTTGTTTTTGCTTGGGTGGTTTAGGAGAGAAAACCAGCAGCGCGCTATGCGGCTGGGCTCTTCTCACTTCTCACCTCTTCTATCTCACATCTAGCCTATGAAAAACTGGTGGAAAGCCTTGAGTGTGGTGCTGCTGCTGTACGTGGCCGTGGCGGGGCTGCTGATGCCAGTGCCGCGCCTGGCCATTCTCAACGAAAGCATCCGCAACCTGTACTTCCACGTGCCCATGTGGTTCGGGATGACGGCCATTCTGGTAGCGTCGGTGTACTACTCGGTGCGCTACCTGCGCCAGCCCGCTCCGGAGCTGGACATCCGGGCCCACGAGGCGGCCCGCATTGGCATCCTGATGGGTTGCGTGGGCTTAGCGACGGGTAGTATCTGGGCCCGCTATACCTGGGGCGCCTGGTGGACCAACGACCCCAAGCTCAACGGCGCGGCCATTGCCATGCTCATCTACGGCGCTTACCTGGTGCTGCGCTCCTCCTTCACCGATGAGCAGCAGCGGGCCCGCATCTCGGCCATCTACAACATCTTCGCCTTCGCCACGGCTATGCCGCTGTTTTACATCCTGCCCCGCCTCACCGACTCGCTTCACCCCGGCGCGGGCGGCAACCCGGCCTTTGCCAAGTACGACCTCGACAGCGACATGCGCTTGGTGTTTTACCCGGCTGTCATTGGCTGGACCCTGCTGGCCTTCTGGCTGGCCCAGGTGGCCAGCCGTCTTTCCCTGCTCAAACTCAAACTATATGAAAAACAGCTGGCTTAATAAGGGACTTAGGGACTTAGGGACTTGGGGGCTTAGAAAGGGCACAGGACGCCACTCGGTGCTGATGCTGCTGGCCTGGCTGCTGCCGGTGCTGCGTGCTGCTGCCCAGGCAGAGGCCCAGCCCGAAATGGCTGACGCCTTCCGCGCTGACGGCAAAATCTATGTCGTCGTGGCCGTCGTGGCCGTGGTGCTGGCCGGGCTGCTCTTCTTTCTGATTTCTCTGGACCGTAAGCTCGCCCGCCTGGAGCGGGAAGTGAAGGAGTAATGGTGAAGTGGTGAGGTGGTGACACATGACGGTTACCACTCCAACACTACTCATCACCTCACTATTTCACCATTCCTGCGGACCTTTGCGGCGTAGTTTGCTGTTCTGAAAGTTCTTGACCCTTCGGGAAATACTTGTTGCTTCATCCATGAAAAAAGCACATCTGCTGGCTATTGGAGTAATTGCCATTGCCATTGCCATCATCATGAGTGCCGCCGGCGACGCCAGTGTGTACGTGTCGTTCAAGGAAGCTCGGGAGCGGGCCGCCGAAGGCAACCTGACCAAAGTGCACGTGGTGGGCCGCCTGCCCCGCGACGGGCAGCAAAATATCCTGGGCCTGGAATATAATCCTACCCTCGACCCCAACTACTTCGCCTTCACGCTGGTCGATACTAACCGCCTGGCTCAGCGCGTGGTCTACTTCAACCCTAAGCCTCAGGACTTCGACAAGTCGGAGCAGGTGGTGATTACGGGGGCCATGCGCCAGAACGTGTTCGTGGCCGACAAAATCCTGCTCAAGTGCCCGTCGAAGTACGTGGAGAAAGATATCAAAGGAGCCACTGCCTCAGTTAATTAAAAATTGAGAATTAAAAATTAAAAATGAGCAGATGGCAACGGTATTTACGATGGAGCTTTGCGGCGAATTTTCGCCTACAGCTTTTCGTAACTACCTCATTTTTAATTTTTAATTCTCAATTTTTAATTCTTAAAGCCCAGGTTCCCAACGACGACATCGAGCGGCGGCGGGTGCTGAAAGTGGGGGAAACGGTGACGTCAACTACTACGGGCTGCACCGTGCAGTGGGCGTGCGTGGACGAGGCCCTGACTGGCAAGTGCATCGAATACCACAACGACCAGTGGTTTGAGTTTACGCCGCGCGTGTCGGGACGCTACTACGTCAACATCGGGCAGCAGCAGTGCCGCGACACGCGGGGCGTGCAGTTGGTAGTGCAAACCGGCCGGCCCTGCCAGCCAGCCACGTATCGGGTGCTGTCGTGCACTTCGTTGGGCAGCCAGGACGACGTGTTTGTGACCCTGGACTCGCTGCAAGCCGGGCAGCCCTACCTGCTGAATGTGGATGGCTACCTCAAAGACTTTTGCCGGTTCACCTTGGCAATCAGTGACAAGCCGCGCGGGCTGCCGGCCGTGGCGCCTCCGCCCTTGGCGGCAGTGGTGCCGGTAGCCAACTCGGTTTTTACGCTGCACTGGCAACTGCCCGATTCGCTGGGTGCGGCCCAGCAGTTTCGAGTGTTGCGGCGGGAGGCGCGGGCGTTTCGGGCTTCGGTAGTGGCTACTGTGCCGGTGCGCCGCACCACCTATGGTGCCGCCAGCCCCGACTACACCTGGACCGATACGCTCCGCACGCCGGGGCGCTACCTGTATCAGGTGGTGACTACCGCGCCGGACGGGTCCGTGCCGGCTCTGGTGCAGCAGCAGTGGTACGCATACCGGCAGCTGCCGCCGGAAAGCGCCTTACGGGCCGCCGAAACAGCTCGGAAGGCCGCCAAAGCCCAGCACAACTGGGCCCGGCGGGGGCACCGGGCCCGCCTGAAACGGCTGGTTAGCCAGCGGCAGGGCGGTTCTTAAAACAACTTACCGGTGGCCGGGTAGTTAGCCTGGGCTTCCCTCTCTTCTTCAACGCAGTATTACCATGTTGAATACCTTAATCGGCGACGTCGGGCATCTGAGTGTCATTGTGGCCTTCGTGGCGGCCACCGTGGCGGCGTACTCCTACTACATGGCCTCGCGGGGCCGGGCTCTGGGCGACACCGACCCGGCCTGGCTGCGGCTGGGGCGCGGGGCATTCCTGGTGCACGGCGCGGCGGTGGTGGCCGTCATTGCCTGCCTGTTTGGCATCATCCACGGCCACCGCTACGAGTACTACTACGCCTGGAGCCACAGCTCCAACCATTTGCCGGTGTACTACATGATTTCCTGCTTTTGGGAAGGGCAGGAGGGCAGCTTCCTGCTTTGGATTTTCTGGCACGTGCTCATTGGGCTGGTGCTGCTGCGGGTCGCCCGCCGCTGGGAAGCTCCGGTTATGACCGTGTTTGCCGGCGTGCAGTTGTTCCTGACCAGCATGATTCTGGGCGTAGTGGTGGTTGGCAACCTGAAAATCGGGTCTTCGCCCTTTATTCTGCTGCGCGACTTCATGCCCGACCTGCCGGTGTGGAAGACCGACCCCAACTTCGTACCCAAGGACGGTACCGGCCTGAACGCCCTGCTTCAGAACTACTGGATGGTGATTCACCCGCCCACGCTGTTCCTGGGCTTTGCCCTGACCCTGGTGCCGTTTGCCTACGCCGTGGCGGCTCTGTGGAAAGGCGACTTAACTTCCTGGGTGCGCCCAGCTACGCGCTGGACGCTCTGGGGCGGGCTGGTGCTGGGCGTGGGCATTATGATGGGCGCCTACTGGGCCTACGAAACCCTGAACTTCGGGGGCTACTGGAACTGGGACCCGGTGGAAAATGCCGTCTACATTCCATGGCTGGTGCTGGTGGCCTCCCTGCACGGCATGGTGCTCTGGCAGCGCAGCCGCCTGGGTTTGCGCACTTCGTTTGTGCTGGTAATAGCCACGTTTCTGCTCATCCTGTACGCCACCTTCCTGACCCGTAGCGGGGTGTTGGGCAACGCCTCCGTGCACTCGTTCACCGACCTGGGCTTGTCGGGGCAGCTGATTATCTACCTCATGGCTTTCGTGGTGCTCAGCATCGGGTTGCTGGTGTGGCGCTGGAAGCAGATTCCGATTTCCGACAAAGAGCTGACCACTTATAACGCCGAGCTGTGGGTGTTTGTGGGGGCCACGGTACTGTGCCTGGGCGCGTTCCAGGTGCTGGTCACCACCAGCATTCCGGTGTACAATGCCTTCCTGGGCTTCGTAGGCATCAAGTCCAACATGGCCCTGCCCGCCGACCAGATTGCCCACTACACCAAAATTCAGCTGTGGATGGGCGTGGGCGTGGCTTTCTTCTCGGGCCTGGCCCAGGTGATGTGGTGGCAGAAAAACAACCGGGAAAGCCTGACCAACACCCTCACGGTGCCGGCCATGCTCACGCTGCTCGGCGCGGCCCTCGTAATTCTGCTGGTACGCTACTACGGCCTCAAGATGGAGCCGGTCTACATCGTGCTGCTTACCACGGCTCTGTTTGGGGTGCTGGCCAACCTGAGCATGGTGCTTACGCTGCTGCGCCGCAAGGTAAGCCTATCGGGCGGCGGAGTGGCCCATATCGGCATTGCGTTGATGCTGCTGGGCATTCTGGCCTCGGCCGGCTACTCCAATGTTATCAGCAAAAACGTGTCGGGCCTCTTGTACTCGCGGGAGTTCAACGAGGAAATGAACCGCGACAACGTGCTGCTCTGGCGCAACGACAAAGCTCCGATGGGCAAGTACGACGTTACGTACACTGGCCAGTACTTCGACGTGCCCGGCGTGCCCGGCTACGTGGATAAGCAGCTGCTCTTCCGCACCGCCGACGAGTACAAGGCTCTGGCCCGCGCCGACATCAAGCGCGGCGAGCAGGTGTACTACAAAGCCGGCGACACGTTGGAAATCCTGCCCGAAAACACCTACTACCGCGTCGAGTACAAGGACCGCAAAACCGGCGAGGCCTTCACGCTCTACCCGCGCGCCCAGGTGAACGAGGAAATGGGCGGCCTGCTGGCTTCGCCCGACATCAAGCAGTTCGCCTCCCACGACATCTACTCCCACGTCAGCTCCATTCCCGACCCCAACAAGGAGAAAGACTGGAGCGAGGTAAAGGAGCATGTGCTAAGCATCGGCGACACCATCTTCCTGAACGACTATTTTGCCGTGTTCCGCGGCGTGGAGCCGGCCCACCAAACCGCCGGCCTGGGCCTACAGAAAGGCGACCTGGCCATTCAAGGCGACGTTATCGTGCACGGGGAGAAGAAGCAGTACCACGTCCACCCCATGTTTGTGGTGCGTAACCGCCTCATCGGCCGCGTACCCGACGAGGTGGAGGACCTGGGCCTGCGCTTGTCCCTGCTCAACATCGACCCCACCAAGGGCAAGTTCACCTTCGGGGTGAGCACCACCCAGAAAGACTACATCATCCTGAAAGCCGTCGAAAAGCCCTTCATCAACCTGCTCTGGAGCGGCACCCTGCTCATGGCCCTGGGCTTCGGCATGGCCATCTACAAGCGCCGCCGCGAGCCGGAAGCCTCGGCAGAATCGGGCGCTGCTGGCGAGGTGACTGCCGCACCGCAGAAGCGCCCAAACCCCCGCGTCCGCCAGCAGAAGGTTGCGTAAATACTCTCACAAGCACAAAAAGCTCCAGTGCCGCGCACCGGAGCTTTTTGTGCTTCAATAATTCCGATTTAGGGTTTGGATATTATTTGTGTTGTAAATGTTGTTCCAAATCTAATTTCACCCAAAGTATTGGCTGCCAGATCAGGCCTGTACACTTGAACAGAACCTAAATTATCATCCTTTTCCCAGTTGCTAAAATCAATGTTCAAATCAGCTGTAGAAGTAGTTACAAAAGCGAATTTGGGTGTGACACTAAGTTTAAATGTTACGGTAGGTCCGCCATCTTCTTCTATCCAGGCCATCGTGTAATAATCGGAATACTTTTGAGTCCAAGTGAATAATCTATAATCATTAACAGAATAAAACTTATTATCAATTTCCTTTCTCTTAGCAGTAGCAAATAAGACACCATCCTGTATTTTCACACCGTTTACCGTCGGAGGACCGCTTGTATTTAAATCAGCAACGGCACTCGCAACGTACAATCTTAATTCAGGTTTCCCTCTCAACCAAGGTTCAATAGCCCCTAAATTATTGCATTTAATAGCTGTGATAAACTCACCATCATTTACATTACGATTTTGAGTACGGCCTGATGGGTCATTCAGGTTTCTAAACTCTTCCTTAACTAGACCAGCATCATCAATACGTTCACCAAAGCTAACTACCACATATGGCTCTGACGGCTCTTGTAATGCACTTACAGTACTAGAATTTCCATCGCCATCGTAAGCAACAACAGAACTAATTGTTTCATCATTTCCAAACGGGAAAGAAGCCACTTTCGTGTTTAGAATAATATTTTCGGTATAATCTTCAATATTAGATGGAATAGATATAATAGTTTTCTTGCTATATTCATCACTAATACCGAGTGAAACCGTGTTTTCTCCAGCTTTAGGTATGAAATTCTGAAATCCCTCCTGCCGCATCAATTCACCAATTGTTGAACCACTTACATTGGTGTTTTCTAAGTTGCTGTACAATATGTCGTAATCTCCATCGATTTTCTGTAAAGCGTTATTTTTTATAATTCGACCGACTTCAGGATTTTTTCTGATTACTATTGCTAATGTCTTAGCAAGGTTGTCAAGATACTGGTTGCGAAGTTGTGGTGTAAGATCAATGGTGCCACCATCAGGATCTTCGGCGCCATCAGTTAAAACAAACTTAGCGGAACTTTTGCCATCTAATTTGGGCTGAGCCTCATCGTTCATGACACTTTCGCACGATGAAAGTATCATCGAGAGCACTGCGGATGTTAGCACTAGTCTTCTCATTATGAAATTTCGTTTGGGTTATTAGTTCTAACGCTAGTTAGAGAGATAATAACTGGATTACAATAGTTCAATGTATTTTTATAGAAAATTCATACTATACATACTGATGTCCTAACGTAGAGTGAGTTTTTGATAAAATATTTATAATTTTATAGTTTTATAAAATTAATCTAATCAGCTATAAATAGTTATAATACTGACATTTGGCATCATCACGATTATAGAAAATGTGTCAACTTGTGATGTACTTACTTAATCAGAAAAGTAATGGTGCTCTGAGCCGGCTATAACTATGTATATGTAATTGCATAAAATTATTATTATTGACTTTTAACTAGCACCAAACTATTTAAAAGTCATTGCTATAGCAGTTTAACAGGTAGAGTAGGTGGTTGCGGTATTTTTGAGTTAATTTATAAACAAGGATGGCAGCTTATAAAGCTGCCATCCTTGTTAAGATAAAGGGAGATTTATTGCATAATGGCCCCTGAGCTAGGCTTAGCACTTCACTACTTCGCCAGTACCACGTTGCGCACCATGTACTCGTTGCCGGCCAGCACTTTTACGGTGTACATGCCACCGGCGAGGTGAGACAGATTCAGGGTGTTTTCGGCGTTGTCGCGGACGGTGGCGGTGTGCACACGCTGGCCGAGCAGGTTGGTTACTTCCACTTGCAAGCCGCCGCGGGCGCTGGCTCCGCGCACGTCCACTGTCAGCTGACCCGCCGTGGGGTTGGGGTAAAAGTTCACCGCCCGCATCAGTGCCTGAGAAGTGCCCGTTACGGCCGCAGCGGTAATTTCCACGTTGTCCAGGGCCAGCAGAAACTGGTCGGCAAGGCTGTACACGTGGAAGCCCACGTAGTAAGTGCCGTCCGCAGTGGGTGCCATCAGGGCCACGGCCGGGGTGCTGGTAGCATTAGCCGAGGTGTAGGCCTGGGTGGTAATGTTATCGTTTTGCCACAGCAGGTTGGTTTGGGCAGCGGCCGTGGTGCCCGTGCCGTATTTCACTTCCAGCCGCTCGGGCAGGGTGCTGAACGTACGGTAGCGGAACGACAGCTGATAGCGCATGTTGGCTTTCAGGCTGAGCGGCGCCGTGAAATACCAGTCGTCGGCGTTGGCGCCGGCCACGGTGCTGTACTCGTACAGCAGGGCGTTGGGGCCCGATTCGGCCAGCTGAATCGTCTGCTTATTGTTGGTGTAGGTGGACGCTACGCGCCAGGTCCGGTTGTCGTTGTTATCGTTGAGGATGGTAGCTTCGCACAACGGCGTGCCGGCCAGCACGTTGTCGAAATTCTCGCGGTACGGGAAAGTTGTCACCAGCTGAGGCACGTCGCAGGGCGTACGGAAGGTGAAAGGACCCAGCAGTATGCTTTTGTCGGTGCCGCCGCAGTTCGCCTGCACGTATACGTCGTAGCGCGTGTTGCCCACGAGGCCGGCCAACGGAATGGGCGAAGTAGCACTCGTCACGCGCGCGCCCTCGGTGGCGGGATTGAAGCCCGCCGGGCCGTATAATACCGTGAAAGAAGTTGCGTTGGCCGAAGCCGTGAAGGTGATGGTGGCGCTGCGGGCCTGTACGTTGCCAATGGTTATGGCAACCGGAATGGGGCAAGCCGGCGCAACGCCCAGCGTAGCATCCAGGGCTAGGCGCAGCGGGTTGTTTGAGCTGAGCGCCGTCCAGGCCCCACCCGGAACCTGGAAGTAAAACGTGTTAACGCGCAATGGATTCTCTACCTGGTAGCCGAGGAATACGTTGGTAGCAGCTTCGCGAATGGCAATAAAAAATGAGCCATTCACCGGTACGCCAGGTAAAGGCACGGTAATGGTGCCGCCCGCTGCCGTGCGGTTTTGCACTGTCGAGGTGTACAGCTCGTTGCCCGGTGTGTTGTTAGCTCCCGTGGCATCATAAATTACAATCCGGAAGCCGCCCGTATTGTTAGCATTAGCCACAAACGTGGCTTTCACCTCGTTCAGGTACGAAAGCTGCGACACGGTGTAGCGGGCGGCCAGCATGGCATCGGCAGCCCCAATGCCTGTAGGGTTCATCGGCTGCCGGTCGTCCACGTAGGCCAGGGCGTTGCTGGTTACCTGCTGGGTGTAGGTCAGCGTGTTATTGCTGCTTTCGGCATCATCGGGCACGCTCACGCTCAAGTTGTTGGTACCCAGCGCCAGCGTAGCCGGGTAAGCATCGAAGGTAACGGCGGCCGTGGCACCGGCCGCTAGCGTGGTAATGGTTTTGGTGCTGGTAAAGGTGTTGGCCCCCGACACGGTGAGCGTCACGGGCAGGTTGGTCAGGGCCGCCGTGCCGCGGTTGGTAACGGCCGCCACTACCGTGTGCGGCAAGGAGTTGGGCACGGCCAGCTTGCCCAGGGTGTGAATAGTGGCTACGGCTGCATCGGTGGCCGGCAGCACCGCCCGGAACCGGTACGTGCGGCCGGGGTCGGGCAGCACCGTGTTGCGGACAAAGTGCGAAGCCGGAAAAGTTTGCGTGCCCGATACGGTGGTGTTGGCAAACGTGGCGGTGCTCCAGGCAGAAAGGCTGGGTTTGGCAACTAGGCTCAGCTCGGCCAGGTCGGCGGCCGTGGGCGTGGTGCCGTTGCTCAAGGCGTTGCCTTTCAAGCCAATACGGAAGGGTTGCCCGGTGGGCGTATTGGCGGTGGCGGTCCAGGTACCGTACACGAAGTCAATGGTATTGGAGCCTTCGTACAGCCGAATCTGGAACTGCATGGTGCTCATCTGCGCCGGAATGGCCGTAGTGCCCGTTCCGGTGGGTTTGTCGCGCAGGTTCTTGAACTGAATGGTGCACACCCGGCTGCCCGCCGCGCCGGTAGTGGCCACCCGAAACTCCGTCGGGTTGGCGGCTTGGTCGGCGGCGCCTTCCAGGTCCACACCCGAGGCTGGCGCCAGCACGTTGGCGTCGGTGGTGTTGAGCAGCACGTTTAGCGCGTTGGCGGCCGGGGCTGCTTCGCCCAGCTTGATGAAGCCGTTGGTGTTCAGCACAAACCGCGAAAACGTGGTGCCATTGTAGGAAAAGGGAAACCCGATTTCTTGGGGCTGGGAGTTGGCGTCGTCGTTGTTGGGGGTGCTGATGACCGTGCCGCCCGTGCCTAGGTCGGTGTAGGTGCCGGCTACGTTCAGGGCCAGGGCGGTGGTGTAGGGCATGGCCGTGGTACCCTGGGGGCGCCGGGCCGTGGGGCCGGTAACCGACTCTGGCGCCTGCGTTTCGGCTGGGGCAGGTTGCGGAGAAAGATGCTGGGCCGGTGCTGGCAGGGCAATCAGGCCGAGAGCCGCCAGCGCCCAGCCCGCCAGCGGCAGGGAGGGCCAGGAAAAGTAGGAGTTGGGCATACGTGAAAGAAAGTTGGAAGGGAAGAAAAGCCAGCACGCGTGCATGGCTGGGGAAGGCAAGGTGGAAAGCGGAGCAATATTCTGAAAATACTTCAAGAAGTCCCGCTAAAAATTAAAATCATATCGGCGGCAGCAGCCATATTTTCGGCTGACAGCTAGAAAAATAAGTATCAGTACCTGACTGGCAATCCGCCCCAGGGCCGCCAACACCACCTCCAGGGCACTACCGGCTAGTCTGCGCAGCTAAGCACCCGGCAGATTCGGCTGCGCGGCGTGGGGCGGCTCCGGTGTGGCCGGGGCCAAGTGCGCGGCGGCGTGTTTCTTTGCTTCCGTATGGCTACTTCTGCATTACACTCGGTGGTGCTGCTCGGGGCGGGGCGCGTGGCCCAGCACCTGGGGCCGGCGCTGGTGGCGGCGGGCTGCTCGGTGCGCCACGTCTGGAGCCGCACGGCCGCTTCGGCCGCGGCCCTGGCCCGGCAGCTGCCCGGCGCCACCGCCGGCACCGACCTAACCCAGCTGCCCCCGGCCGACCTCTACCTATTGCTGGTGCCCGATGCGGCCGTGCCCGTTGTGCTGGCCGCGGCCCGCTTTCCGGCCGGGGCGGTGGTGGCGCACACGGCCGGCGCCCTGCCCCTGGCGGCGGTGGCGGCCGTGCCCCAGGTGCGCGCCGGCGTGCTGTATCCGCTCCAGACCTTCAGCCCCGGCCGGACCATCAACTGGCACGCCGTGCCCCTGTGCCTGGAAGCCGCCGACGCCGCTACCTACGGCCAGCTGCGGGAGCTGGCCCGCCGCCTCAGCGCCGACGTACGCCCCGTGGATACCGCGCAGCGCTTGCGCCTGCACGTGGCCGCCGTGTTTGCCTGCAACTTCATCAACCACCTGCTGGGCATCGGGCACGCCCTGGCTACCGAGGCCGGCTTGCCCTTCGAGCTGCTGCACCCGCTGGTGATGGAAACCGTGAGCAAAGCCCTGGCCGCCCCGCCCTTCACCGTGCAAACCGGCCCGGCCCTGCGCCACGACGCCCCCACCCTGGCCCGGCACCAGGAGGCGCTGGCCGCCCATCCGGGCTGGCAGCACCTGTATAATGAGCTGACGCGCAGCATTCAGCATATTGCCAGCGGGCCGCTGCCAAACAATGAGGCCGGTGCCCAGCTTTGATTCGGAGGCAGGGGTGCGTACCTTCGTGCCCGCATTTAGCCCCGCTCAACGAGTTACGCCGTGAAAGTCGTCAACATCACCTTCAAGTTTCAGGACGGCCAGCCCGACCAGACCCACGTGGCCGCCCAGGGCGAATCGGTGCTGGATGTGGCCCTCAACAACGATATTCAGCTTCAGCACAACTGCGGCGGCGTGTGCGGCTGTAGCACCTGCCACGTCTACGTCCTGGCGGGGGAGGACGATTTGCCGGAAATTTCGGATAAGGAAGAAGACTTCATCGACCGGGCCATCAATCCGCGCATCAACTCCCGCCTGGGCTGCCAGTGCGTGGTGCAGGGCAACGAAGATCTGGTTGTGCTGATTCCGCCCCAGAACTTCCTCGGCCACTAAGTGTAGTTGAGAAGTTAGAAAGTTGAGAAAGTAGAAAGTGAACTTCTGAGCCCAATTTACAGGCATTTGTAGCTGCTTCAGCCAACTTTTTAACTTATAAACTTTCTCCCTTCTAAACTTTCCCACATGAACCACTTCGAGCCCCCCATACACTGGGGCGACCATGAGGACATTGCCATGGCGCTCTACGAGAAGTTCGGCGACGAATTCGGCGAAAACAAGATTTACCGCATCCGCTTCACCGACTTGCTGGAGTGGGTGCTGAGCTTGCCCAACTTCGCCGGCACCCGCGAGCAGGCCAATGAGGGCCACCTGGAGCAGATTCAGGCCAAGTGGGTGTACGAGTGGCGCGATAACCAATAGGCGGCGGCCTGGCTGCCAGCCCGAAGAGTGACCAGCGAAAGGAGTGGAACCTAACCGTTACCGTTGCTCCGGCCGCCGGCCGCTCTTCGGCATTTTATCCCTTGCTGTTTTTCTTTGGTTTCTGGCATGAGTGCAACCCGTATCCTACCCGACCTGGCGGTCATTTCCGCCTTTATCTTCGACGTGGATGGCGTGCTGACCGATGGTACGCTGCTGGCCCTGAACTCGGGCGAGCAGGCGCGGGCCTTCCACATCCGCGACGGCTACGCCATCCGGCACGCCCTGCGCCAGGGCTACCGGGTGGCTGTTATCTCGGGCCGCGAGGAAGAAGGCGTACGCAAGCGGCTGGAGTCGCTCGACGTGCGCGACATTTTCCTGGGTGTCGATGACAAGATGAAAATCTTCAATACCTACATTAACACCTACCGCCTCGACCCCGCCCACATTGCCTACATGGGCGACGACGTGCCCGACGTGGAGGTAATGCGGCGCTGCGCCGTAGCGGCCTGCCCCGCCGACGCCGCCGCCGATGTGCGGGCCATCAGCAACTATGCCGCGGCCCTGCCCGGCGGGCACGGCGCCGCGCGCGAGCTGATTGAGGCCGTGCTCAGGCACCAGCAGAAATGGTAGGACAAGCAACCTGGGGGCCGGTTTAGCCGTTTTTAGCAGTCTGTTGGCCCCGGTCTGGTTGCGTGGCGCAAGGGTTGTGCTTTTCTAATTTACCTCTATATTTACCCGACCATCATTCACTCCATTTTCTTTATTTCATGAAAACAGGAACCGTAAAATTCTTTAATGAGTCGAAGGGCTACGGCTTCATTACGGAAGACGGCACGAAGGAAGATTTCTTCGTCCATGTTACCGGTCTTAACGGGGGCCAGATCCAACAGAATGACCGCGTGGAGTTTGACACGCAGGAAGGCCGCAAAGGTGTTAATGCGGTAAATGTGAAGAAACTGTAAGCATCAGCTTTACATAAGGTTTTTAGCATACAGCAAAGCCCCTCCCCATGCTGGGAGGGGCTTTCTTTTGCTGGGCATCGTGCATCTTTGCCGGCTCGCTCGTGTTGCTGCTTGTAATGACGCCCACTGCCGCCGGATCTGCTTCTGCCCCGCTGCCCGCCGACGGGCCACCGGAAGGGGTGTGGCGGCAGCTGAGCCGGCTGGTGCGCCTGCCCAACCTGCTTATGATGGCCTTGTGCCTGGTGCTGGTGCGGGCCTGCCTGCTGCTGCCTGGCGCGTCCTGGCCGCAGGTGCTACCCGCTGAGTTTGGCCTGCTCCTGCTGGCCTCCCTGAGCGTGGCCGCCGGCGGCTACATCATCAACGACTACTACGACGTGAAGATTGACGCCATCAACCGGCCCGGCCGGCTGGTGGTGGGGCGCACCGTCAACCGCCGCCACGCCATGCTGGCTCATGTGCTGCTCTCGGGGCTGGGCGTGGTGGTGAGCGGGGCCCTGGCTCCGCGCCTGGGCCTGGTGCACCTGGGCTCGGCCCTGATGCTGTGGGGCTACTCGGCGCGGTTTAAGCGGGTGGCCCTGGTGGGCAACGTCACCATTGCCACGCTCACGGGTGCCCTGGTGCTGCTGCCCGAGCTGCAAGCCCGGACCGGCTCGGAGGCCGTGTGGGTGTATGCTCTGGCGGCTTTTCTGCTTACCGTGGTGCGCGAGATTGTGAAAGACGTAGAGGACATGCGCGGCGACGCCGCCCACGACTGCCGTACCCTGCCCCTGGTGTGGGGCGTGGCTCGCACCAAGTGGGTGGCAGGGTTTTTCCTGGCATGCCTGGCCCTGCTGGTGGCGGGCGCCGGCCTGGAAGCCTGGCGCACGGGGCACCGGCTGCTGGGCGGCTGGCTGCTGGGGCTGGTGCTGGCCCCGCTGGGCGGCCTAGCCTGGCAGCTGGCCCGCGCCGACCGCCGCCGCCATTTTGCGGCGCTCAGCACTTGGTGCAAGGTGCTGATGCTGGCCGGGCTGCTTTCCATGCTATGGGCCGAAAGAGGGTAGGCGAGAAGCCGAGGGCAGTTAGCCAGTACAACCGTAGGCCAGACAGTTGCGTTAGCGAAGGCAGTGGCGCCCAGCCGGCTGCGAAAAGCAGCTCCGGTTGGAGGCGCCGGTTCTGCCTCTGAATCAGCTTTCTATATATGCGCTTCCTCTACCCGCTGCTGGCCATTGGTGTGCTGGCTGCTTCTCCGGCCCTGGCTCAAACTTCGTCTGCCGACTCTGCTTCGGCCGGTGCACGCTCTGCTGCCAATACCCGTACGTCCTTGTTTGCGCCCAGCGACAAGCCCAACTTTATTCCGGTGCCGGTGGCGTTTTACCAGCAGGAAACCGGTTTTGCGGGTGGGGCGGCCGTGTTGCCCGTGTGGCGCTTCGGTACCGATACCACCGTGCGTAAGTCCAACGCCCGCCTGATTGCGTGGTTTTCCCAGAAGAAGCAGAGCACCATCCAGCTCACGCACACCATTTTCACGCCGGGTGAGCGGTTCTACTTCTCCGGCGAGCTGAGCCGCTACGACCAGAAGCTGTTCTACTACGGCATCGGCAACGAAACCAGCACCAGCCGCGAGTCGGAGCTAACCTACAAGCTTCTCATATTCGACGAAAAAGCCCTGGCGCGGGTCGGCGACAACCTGTTTGCGGGGGTGCGCTACCGCCTCACCAACACCACCGACATCGAGCCGCAAGGCACCGATGACGAGGGCCGCCCCAATTATTTTCTGGTTGACCCCCGCCTCACGGCCCGGGAGCGGCAGAATACGTTTGTTTCCGGCGTAGGCCCCTCCGTGCTGTACGATGGGCGCGACAACGTGCTGGCTACGTACCGCGGCAATTTTCTTGATGCCCACGTCTTGTTTCACGGCTCGGGGCTGGGCTCCGATTACCGCTTCACCCGCTACCAACTCGACGCCCGGCACTTCCGGCCCTTGTTCGGGTCCACCAATACCATTCTGGCCCTGAACCTCATCGGGCAGTTTCATTCGGGGGCGGTACCGTTCCGGGAAATGGGCGGCATGGGCCAAAACCTGGGCGGGGCCTTGTTCAACAACGCTGCCATCATGCGCGGCATCTACGAGTCGCGCTTCCGCGACCGGCAGACGGTGGTATTCCAGGGCGAAATCCGGCAGAAGCTGTTCTGGCGTTTCGATGGGGCTGTGTTTGCCGGGGTAGGGGAGGTGGGCAACCGGATGTCGGACCTCGAACTCGACAAAACCAAGATTGCGGCTGGAGCGGGCCTGCGTTTCCGCTTCAACCGCCGCGACCGGCTCAACATCCGCCTCGATTACGCCGGCGGCAGCAATACGCCCGGCAGCATCTACTTCGCCGTGGGCGAGGCCTTTTAGTGGGCTACACGGGGCGGCAATTTCGTGGCGTGAAAGTTCGTTTGGGTAAGTAGATATGCTTCAGGGTAATACGGATTAAACTTCTAAGTTGCTGCGCTATGCGTTTTCTATGTTCGGTGCTGGCGTTATGCCTATTGCCACTTTTTGGTAGTGCTCAGGTTACTCCTATCGACTCTGCTGCTGGCTCCACTGCCCCACCCCCACCTACATCCCGCACCGGCATTCGGGGGTGGTTTGAGCCCCGCGACAAGCCCAACCTGATTCCCTTGCCGTTCGTGTTTGCTCAGCAGGAAACTGGCTTTGCGGGTGGCTTGTCGATTTTGCCGGTGTGGCGCTTCGGGAAAGACACCACCGTGCGCAAGTCCAACGCCCGCTTGTTTGCGTGGGTTTCGCAGGAAGGGCAGAGCACGGCCCAGCTTACGCATACCATTTTCACCAAGGGCGAAAAGCTGCTTTTCTCGGGGGAGCTGAGCCACTACAACCAGGAATTGTTTTTCTACGGCATTGGCAACGAAACCAGCCGCAGCCGCGAGTCAACGCTGAGTTATAAGCTGTTGATTTTCGACCAGAAAGCCCTGGCGCGGGTGCGGCCCAACCTGTTTGCCGGGGTACGCTACCGCCTCACCAATACCACCGACATCGAGCCGGTAGGCACCGACAACGAAGGCCGGCTGCATTCGTTTCTGAGCGACCCGCGCGTGTCGGCGCGGGAGCGGCAGAACACGTTTGTCTCGGGCTTCGGGCCAGCCGTGCTCTACGACAGCCGCGACAATGTGCTGGCCACCTACCGCGGCTGGTTCGTGGACGCGTACGGGACAGTGAACCGGCGCTGGACCGGCTCCGACTTTCATTTCACCCGTTACCAGCTCGACGTGCGCCACTTCCGGCCCCTGTTCGGCTCTACCAACACCATCCTGGCCCTGAACTTTATTGGCCAGTTTCACGGAGGCAACGTGCCATTCCGGGAGTTGGGCGGCATGGCTGAAAACCTGAGCAGTGCCCTGTTCAACTACGCCAGCATCATGCGCGGCATCTACGAGCTGCGTTTTCGCGACCGGCAAACCGTCGCGTTTCAAGGCGAAATCCGGCAAAAGCTGTTCTGGCGCATCGACGGGGCCGTTTTTGCCGGAGTGGGCGAAGTAGGCAACCGCGTCTCGGACCTGGAGCTCGACAAAACCAAGATAGCCGGCGGGGCGGGCCTGCGCTTCCGCTTCAACCGCCGCGACCGGCTCAACATCCGCCTCGACTACGCCGGCGGTAGCAACTCGCCCGGCACGTTCTTCCTGGCGCTGGGCGAGGCCTTTTAAACTGGGCTTAAAAAAAACATGGCTGTGCAAAAGCAAGCCCAACGGGGCCACGCGGTAAATCCCACTCGAATGGGAATGTTATTCCGGGCGTGACCAAGCAGATATCTGGCTAGCCGAGCATCCTTAATTACTGTTGCCAGAGCAGCTGTGGCTGCTTGTTCACAGCCCTGCGTAGGAGGCCCCATGGCATTTGCTGGCAGAAAGCTCACCACAATGGCGAAAAGCAGCAGTGCTTTATACAGCGTGTTCATCATTGCTTTTGATAGAGGTATGGACCATGCAGGATGGTTAAAATAAAGGCTGCTGGGTTGATTGGGCATAGCGCCCATACTCTGTTTCTGAGCTTTTGAAACGGCTTCAACCAGATAACAATTCGGTAACATCCGCTGCATAGCCGGGCTGCTTACCTTCGCGGCCGGATTCGTTCTTTCACCCAACCTTCCTTCCGTATGCAGCCCCAGCCCATTCGCTCCGCCCTCGTTTCCGTCTACTATAAAGACCGGCTGGAGCCGTTGGTAGCATTGCTGAAGGAGCACGGTGTAACCATCTACTCCACGGGCGGCACCCAGCAATTTATTGAGGAGCAGGGCGCTCCGGTAACAGCCGTTGAAAGCCTGACTGGTTTTCCGGCCGTGTTTGGCGGGCGTGTCAAAACCCTGCACCCCAAGGTGTTCGGCGGCATCCTGCACCGCCGCCACGAAGCCGGCGACCTACAAGAAGCCGATCAGCACCAGATTCCGCCCATTGACCTGGTGATTGTGGACTTGTACCCGTTCGAGGAAACCGTAGCCTCGGGCGCTTCGGAGGCTGACGTAATTGAGAAAATCGACATCGGTGGCATCTCCCTGCTGCGGGCCGCGGCCAAAAACTACCGCGACGTGCTGGTGGTTAGCTCCCGCGACCAGTACGCGGCCGTAACCGAGCTACTGCAGGCTAAAGGCTGCGCCACCGACCTGGAGGACCGCCGCCACTACGCCGCCGCTGCCTTCGAGCAGACATCCCACTACGACACCCACATCTTCCGCTACCTGGCCCAGGGCACCGAGCTGGCCGGTGCCGCGCTCAAGCTCAGCGAGAAGCCTGCTACGCCCCTACGCTACGGCGAAAACCCCCACCAGCAAGGTACCTTCTACGGCGACTTGAACGCCCTGTTCGACCAGCTTCACGGCAAGCAGCTGAGCTACAACAACCTCGTGGACGTGGACGCGGCCGTGCTGCTCATGCAGGAGTTCGGGGCCGAGGGGCCGGCAGCCTGCGCTATTCTAAAGCACACCAACGCCTGCGGTGTAGCCCAGGCCGGCACCCTGCGCGAAGCCTACCTGAACGCCCTGAGCTGCGACTCGGTGTCGGCTTTCGGCGGGGTGATTATCGTGAACAAGCCCGTGGATGCCGCCACGGCCGAGGAGCTGAACAAGCTGTTTTTCGAGGTGCTGATTGCCCCGGAGTTTGAGGCCGCCGCCCTGCCAGTGCTGCAAAGCAAGAAAAACCGCATCCTGCTGCGCCAGAAGCCCGTGGCCTTCCCCACTAGGCAGGTGAAAACCCTACTCAACGGCCTCATCGAGCAGGACTTCGACCGGGCTATGGAAGGCGCCGCCGAGTTCCGCACCGTCACCGAGTCGGCCCCGACGGCTGAGGAAGTGGCAGCCTTGGAGTTTTCCCTGAAAGTGTGCAAGCACACCAAGAGCAACACCATCGTGCTAGCCACGGCCGGCCAGCTGTTGGCCTCCGGCGTGGGCCAAACCTCGAGGGTAGATGCCCTGCGCCAAGCCATTGAAAAAGCCCGAAGCTTCGGCTTCAATCTGCAAGGCGCCGTTATGGCCTCCGATGCCTTTTTTCCCTTCCCCGACTGCGTGGAAATTGCCGCCGAAGCTGGTATCCGGGCCGTGGTACAGCCCGGCGGCTCCATCAAAGACCAAGACAGCATCGACGCCTGCAACCGCCTGGGCCTGGCTATGGTGATGACCGGCGTGCGCCACTTCAAGCATTAGTGAGGTAATAAGGTGATGAGGTGACACGTGACACGTGACAGGTAACACGTCGGTCATGCTGAGCGGAGCCGGAGGCGAAGTCGAAGCATCTCTACCGCTGGCTAATTTTAATCGTGAGGACGAAGCGGGAGAGATGCTTCGGCAAGCTCAGCATGACTGTTCCTCTTGTCACCTGTCACCTCCTCACTATTCACCTCCTCACTATTCACCTCCTCACTATTCACCTCCTCACTACCTTCCCCTAAACTTGCGTACTTTTGCCCCACTTTTTTTGTGGGCGCAACCGGCCCAACCTCATTCACTTGTCGTCAACCCATGGGTTTTTTCAATTTTCTGACCAGCGACATTGCCATTGACCTGGGCACGGCCAATACGCTTATTATTCATAACGACAAGATTGTGGTGGACGAGCCCAGCATCATTGCCAAGGACCGGACCACCAATAAGGTAATTGCCGTGGGTCGTCAGGCGCAGCAGATGCACGAGAAAACCCACGACAACATCAAGACCATCCGCCCGCTCAAAGACGGCGTTATTGCCGATTTCCACGCCGCCGAGGAAATGATTAAGGGCATGATTAAGATGATTGACACGCGGACGCGGCTGTTTCAGCCCTCGCACCGCATGGTTATCTGCATTCCTTCGGGCATCACAGAAGTAGAAAAGCGCGCCGTGCGTGACTCCGCCGAGCACGCCGGGGCCAAGGAAGTCTGGATGATTCAGGAGCCCATGGCCGCTGCCATCGGCATCGGTATTGATGTGGAGCAGCCGGTGGGCTCTATGATTATCGACATTGGGGGCGGCACCACCGAAATTGCGGTAATTGCCCTGTCGGGTATCGTCTGCGACCAGTCAATCAAGACGGCCGGCGACGTGTTCAACCAGGACATTCTGGACTACATGCGCCGCCAGCACAACCTGCTGATCGGGGAACGAAGCGCCGAGCGCATCAAGATTGAAGTAGGCGCGGCCCTCACCGAACTAGAGCAAACGCCCGCCGACTTCGAGGTGCGAGGCCGTGACCTGATGACCGGCATCCCGAAGGTTATCAAGGTAACCTCCGCCGAAATTGCCATTGCTCTCGATAAGTCGGTGGCCAAAATCGAGGAAGCTGTACTTAAAGCCCTGGAAATCAGTCCGCCCGAGCTGTCGGCCGACATCTACGAGAACGGCATCCACCTCACCGGCGGGGGCGCCCTGCTCCGCGGCCTCGACAAGCGCCTGGCCGTGAAAACCAAGCTGCCCATCCACATTGCCGAAGACCCGCTGCGCGCCGTGGTGCGCGGCACCGGCGCCGCCATCAAAAACATTACCGCCTTCCGCAGCGTGCTGCTAACGTAAGTTTGGAAGTTAAAAAGTCGAGAAGTTTGGAAGTGACTGGTTTGCCGGAAAGCATCTGAACTTCTCAACTTTTTAACTTTTAAACCTTCTAACTTTCATGAGAAACCTGTTCGCCTTTCTGTTTCGCTACCGGGGCATCCTCGTGTTTGCGTTGCTGGAAGTGGCGAGCTTGTACTTGCTGGTGCGCAACAGCTCCTACCAGCGGGCGGCGTTTTTCAACTCGGCCAATGCCTACGTGGGACAGGTGCTCGACTGGCGCACCCAGGTGTACGACTATTTCCGGCTGGTGGAAGTAAACCGGGGGCTGATGCAGGAAAACGCCCGTCTGCGCCAGCAGCTCTACCGCCCCGACCTCAGTAATCGTGAAGCCCCCGTGCTGCCCGTAGCTCAGGACAGCCTCACCCAGGCCCGGCTGGCCCTCCTTGGCCGCCCCGATTCGCTGCTGCTGGGCCTGCGCCAGCTCCCGGCCCGCGACCCTGACTACCCCTTGATTCCGGCCCGCGTGGTCAATAACACCCTGCGCCGCGTGGATAACTACCTGACCCTGAACGTGGGCACTGTGGATGGCGTGCGGCCCGGCATGGGCGTGGTGGCTGCTGAGGGCGTGGTGGGCCGGGTGAAAGTGGCCTCGGAGCACTATACTACCGTCACGTCGATGCTGCACTCCAAGACCAACCTATCGGCCAAGATCCGCCGCGACGGAACGTTTGGCACGGTGCGCTGGCTGGGCGACGACCCCACCCACGCGCTACTGGACTACATTCCGCGCCAGAACAAGCTGGTGCGCGGCGACACCATCGTCACGTCGGGGTATAATGCTTTGTTTCCGGAGGGCGTTCTGGTGGGTACCGTGGATTCCTTCGTGAAAGAGCCTGACAAGAACTTCTGGACCGTGCGTATGCGCCTGGCCGTGGATTTCTCGCGCCTCACCCACGTGTATGTGGTAACCAGCCGCCCCAAAGCCGAGCGTGACACGGTGGAGGCGCGGGCCGGCCTGAAGCCGGAAGGGGAGGAGCGGCCATGAGGGGCGGAATCGTGGGTGTGCTCCTGGTGCAGCTGCTGCGCTTTGTGGTGTATGTGGGCCTCTACGTGTGGCTCATCAGCAGCAGCCCCTTTGTGCTGTTTGACCGGGGCTGGTGTCTGATTTACCTGGGTTTTATGCTGTTTTTGCCCATCACCACGCCCATTGTGGTGCAGCTGGTGCTGGGGTTCGTGACGGGCCTCACGCTGGACGTATTCTTCGACACCGGCGGGGTGCACGCCGCCGCTGCCGTGCTGCTCATGTACGTGCGCCCCTGGGTGCTGCGCCTGCTCACCCCCCGCGACGGGTACGACGCCCAGGACTCGGTGAACATCCACCAGATGGGCTGGCAGTGGACAATGGTGTACTTGCTGCTGCTGGTGGCCATGCACCACGCGGCGTTTTTTCTGCTGGAGCTGGGTAGCTTCCGAGTGGTGGGCCTCACGCTGACCAAAATCATTGCCAGTACCCTCTACACCACGTTAACGCTGCTGATTATTCAGCTGATTTTCTTCCCCACCCGGCGGCGCAACCGGTAGAAGCCGGTTCCTGGCGGCAGACTTGCCACCGTAGGTGGCGCGTCTGCTCGCCGGATAATGGGGCAAGTCTCCCGACTTGCGGCCGCACAGCGGCCATCAGGCGTAGGGGCCGTGTGGGTTAGCCACCTGCGCTAGAAGAATGTAACGCGAAGTTGTACTTCGCGACGCGTTAGAGCGTTGCCGCACGATTTCGTTCTGGCACGTCGCGAAGTACAACTTCGCGTTACATCTTTTGGCCGCACAACTAATCCAGACGGCGCAGTTCCGCATGGCCGCTGCGCGGCCGCAAGTCCGGAGATTTGCCCCAACTCCGGCGGGCAGACGCGCCAGCTCTGCTGGCTAAGTCTGCCGCCAGGGGTTGTCGCCGGCATGGGAAGCGTCAATCAGCAGGCTTCTTCATGGGATATGGCGCGTGGAGCAGTGGCAAGGTTGGGGGGTGAGGCCTGCGTTGTATCTTTGCCGGTCCAACAACAGGTTCGGAGCGTTTACTTCTTCAGCTTTTTCCGTTTTGCAATACCTCGAAGGCCGCAAGTACGTGGTTCAGGCCATTTTCCTGGCTGTGGCGCTGGTGTTTGCGGTACGTCTTTTTTATATCCAGGTGCTGGACGGCAGCTACAAGCTGGCCGCCGACCGCAACACGCTCCAGCGCATCGTGCAGGTGCCGTACCGGGGCCTGATTTACGACCGCAAAGGCCAGATTCTGGTGCAGAACACGCCCGTGTACGACCTGATGGTGGTGCCGCGCGAGGTGAAGCAACTCGACACGCTACGCTTCTGCCAGCTGCTGCAACTGCCCCTGGAAGAGGTGCGCGCCGGGCTCCAGGCCGCCAAAAAATTCAGCCGCGTCAAGGCCTCGCCGCTGGTGCAGAACCTGAGCACGCCAGAGCTGGCTGCCATTCAGGACAACCTGATTGACTTTCCCGGCTTCAGCATCAAGGCGCGCATGGCGCGGTCCTACAACACGCCCAACCTGGCCCACGCTCTGGGTTACGTGGGCTCCATACCGCCCGCCTTTCTCGAAAAACCGAAGTACGCCAAGTACCAGCCCGGCGACTTCTTGGGCATTACGGGGCTGGAGTCCTACTACGAAAGCCAGCTCATGGGCCGGCGCGGCGTGCAGTACCGCATGGTCAACGTGCGCGGCATAGAGAAGGGCGCTTTTCGGGGCGGGGAGTTTGATACGCTGTCGGTGGCCGGGCAGGACTTGCACCTGAGCATCGACTCGGAGCTACAGGCTTACGGGGAGCTGCTGATGCAGAACAAGCGCGGCTCCATTGTGGCCCTCGACCCCAAAACCGGCGAGATTCTGGCTTTTGTGTCGGCGCCGGCCTTTGAGCCGGCCACGCTGTCGGGCAAGGGCATGGGCAACCGCTACATGGCCCTGCTTCAGGACACGGCCAAGCCCTTGTTCAACCGCCCGCTCATGGCCACCTACCCGCCGGGCTCGGTGTTTAAGCTAGTAAACGAGCTGGTGGCTTTGCAAATGGGCGTGGTGACGCCCGCCACCGGCTTTGCCTGCAACCAGAAGCTGGTGCGCTGCACCCACCGCCACGAGTACCCCGGCCACGTGGGCATTGCCATCAAGCAGAGCTGCAACCCGTATTTCTACCAAGTGATGCGGGCAGCGGTGCTGCGCGGCCGCTCGGCCAACCGCTTCGAGGACGCCCGCCTGGGCCTGGGCGAGTGGCGCCGGCAGGTAATGAACTTCGGGCTGGGCGAAAAGCTGGGTGTGGACCTCTTGCAGGAGAAAAAAGGCCTGATTCCATCCCCTGATTTCTACGACAAACGCAACGGCTACCACCGCTGGAACTACCGCACGGTGTACTCTTTGAGCATCGGGCAGGGCGAAATTGGCATTACCGGCCTGCAAATGGCCAATATCATGGCCACCATTGCCAACCGCGGCCACTACTACACGCCCCACTTTGTGCGCAGCGTGGGCCAAAGCGGGCCGCTGCCCCAGTTTCGGGAGCGGCATACCGTGGGCGTGGACCCGCAGCACTTCGAGGCTATTATTCCGGGCATGCAGTCGGTGGTAGATGGGCGCGGCGGTACGGGCAACTACGCCAGTCTGCTGGAATTCGGCATTTCGGTGGCTGGCAAAACCGGCACCGTGCAAAACCCCCACGGCGACGACCACGCCACCTTCGCCGCCTTCGCCCCCGCCGACGACCCCCAGATTGCCATTGCCGTCTTCATCGAAAACGCCGGCTTCGGGGGCTCATCCGCCGCGCCCCTAGCTGCTTTGATGATGGAAAAATACCTGCGCGGCAACATCGCCCCCTGGCGCAAACGCTGGGAATACTGGCTCCAGGGCCCCGCCAGTCGGTTTGTAAAACGACATTAACTACCTGTCATTCCGAGCGGAGCGAGGAATCTGGGTTACCTGCAAGAAGCTACCCCAGATTCCTCGCTCCGCTCGGAATGACAAACACCCTATGCCATCCTCGCCCGCAAGATATTCCCGCAGCATCGACTGGGTAACGGTCCTGCTCTACCTGCTCATGGTGGGGCTGGGCTGGCTCAATGTGTACGCGGCCAGCTACTCGCCCGACGCGCCGGCTGACCCGTTGCGCAGCCTCAGCTTCCAGGAGCTGATGGCCTTCAACTGGTTCAAGCAAATACTCTGGATTGGGGCCGCCGTGGTACTGATTGTGGTGCTGCTCGTCGTCGATTATAAGGCCTACGATACGTTTGCGTTTGCGCTGTACGGGGGCATGATTCTGCTGCTCATTATCACGCCGTTTATTGCCCGGCCCATTGCCGGGTCCCGGTCGTGGCTGGAGCTGGGGCCCATGCGCCTGCAACCGGCCGAGTTTGCCAAGTTCGTCACGGCCCTGGCTGTGTCGCGCTACATGGCCAGCATCAACCTGCGCCAGCAAAACTTCCGCGACCAGCTGGTGCTGGCCGGCCTCACGCTGCTGCCGCCCCTGCTCATCCTGGCCGCCAACGAAACCGGCCAGGCCCTGGTGTTCGGGGCGTTTCTGCTGGCTTATTTCCGGGAGGGCATGTCGCCGCTGATCCTGCTGATCCTGGCCGCGGCGGGCATTATCCTTATTCTGGCCCTGCTGGTGCCCAAGCTGTGGCTGGCGGCGGCTTTTACCGTGCTGCTCGGGCTGGTGTTTCTCTTCAACCCCAAGGTGATACGCCACCACCTGCCCCTGTCGCTGAGCGTGTGGGCCGTGGTAATCGGGATGGTATTCGGGGTTGATTTCTTCTTCAACAACGTGCTCCAGCCCCACCAGCGCAAGCGCATCGAGGTGCTCATCAACCCCTCGGCCGATCCGCTGGGCGTGGGCTGGAACGTCACGCAGTCCAAAATTGCCATCGGCTCGGGTGGTTTGGCCGGCAAGGGCTTCCTGCAAGGCACTCAAACCAAGTTCGACTTTGTGCCCGAGCAAAGCACCGACTTCATCTTCTGCACCGTGGGCGAGGAATGGGGCTGGCTGGGTTCCATGGTCACCATCGTGCTGTTCGTGACCCTGCTGGCGCGCATCGTGTACGTGGCCGAGCGGCAGAAATCGGTGTTTGGGCGCACCTACGGCTACTGCGTGGCCAGCATCATCTTCTTTCACTTCTGCGTCAACATCGGCATGACCATCGGCCTGGCGCCCGTGGTGGGAATACCGCTGCCCTTCTTCAGCTACGGCGGCTCCTCACTGTGGTCCTTTACCGTGCTGCTGTTTATCCTGCTGGCCATCGACGCCTACCGCAAGCAGGATTTGGAGCGGTACTAGGTGAGCGGCAAGCCGTAAGCTTCAAGCCGCAAGCTGATGTTCTGGAACTTCCGCTAGGGTCTGGTACCAACTGTCCAAAAACAGTAAAAAAACCGTCCTGCTTCATCTGGCGTCCGCTTGCCGAAGCATCTCTACCGCTTCGTTCACACGATTGAGATTAGCCAGAGGTAGAGATGCTTCGACTGCGCCTCCGGCTCCGCTCAGCATGACGGGCTGGTATCAACTGTCCACACAGCCTAGAACAGCAGCTTGCCGCTCAACAACTCACGCAAACTTCCGGTCAATCAGCTTTAGCAGCTTGTTGACGTGCTCTTCCTTGCGGGTCCAGTTGTACTGGGAGGCCAGGCGGCCCGTCACGTACTGCTTCGCCGATTCGGCGTCGGGCAGGGTATCGAGGTGCTGAATGGCGGCGTGGTACTCCATGTTCTCGCCGTTGAACAGCTCGTTGATGAAGCTGAAGCGCTGGTTGATGGAAATGGCTTCGCGCAACGATTCCACCTTGGGCGCTTTTTCGGCCAGCATGGCGCCGGCCCGGTCCGGGCGCAGCGTTTCGCTGAGCGTGGGAGCGGCCGGCTGCTCGGCTTTCAACTTTTCGTATAAGGGCACCGTGGCGGGCGGCGCCGTGGCAGCAGCTACCGAAGCTGGCCCTACGGGCGCGACGGCCGCAGCGGCTGGCTGCACGGGCTCAGCCGCCGCCGGAACCGGAGTTGGCGCGGGCGCCGGAGTAGGGGCCGGAGCAGCGGGTGCCGCGGTAGTCGGTGCTGGCGCGGCAACCGTGGCGGGCTGGGGCGCGGCAGCTTCTTCGCTCAGGTCGGCTTCGGTGATGGGCAGCAGCACGTTGAACTGCGCCAGCAGCTCGGGCAGGGGCTGTAGCTCGGCAGCTTGGGTTTCCAGGTGCAGGCGGAAGCGGCTGGTCAGGTACTCCCGCTCCTGGGCCTGGCCGGCGGGCAGCAGGTCCACAAAGCCCTCAAACACCGGCTTGTTGAAGTCGAGGTAGCGCAGGCCTTCGCGCAGCTGCTCGGGTGTGGCGGTGGCTTGCTCGCCCACCAGCTTGCGCCCAAACGTGTCGGCCGGGTCGAGGGCGCCCAGCAGCGTGTCCTGGATGGCCGTGGCCAGCAGGGGCTCAAACGCGGGCCGCGTCAGCTTGATGCGCCTCGACAGCACGTTCATAAACTGGGTCAGGGCCTGGCGCACATCGGCATCCTCGAAATCGAAGTAGGGGCTGCGCAGACGGCTCATTTCGGCGGTCCACTTGCCCAGCAGCTGCTGCACCACAAACAGGTTTACCTGCCGAATGGGCGTAAAGCGCAGCACGGCCGGGCCGTCGAGCGTGGCTGTGGGCCGGGCCCCGAAGTGCTGGTCGCAGAGCAGGGCGGCCAGCAGGCGGCCGTATTGTTCACACTTGGCGTCGCTATATTTGGTCTTCATGGAAAGCCTGGTTCAACGGGCAATTTAGGCAAAGATGCCCACTCTAACCGTGCAAAACCTGCCCGCCGGGCCCATTTCGACGTCGGCCGGTGCCACGCTGCTGGCCAGCGTGCAGGCCGCCGGCCACGACTGGCTGCACGCCTGCGGAGGCCGGGGGCGCTGCACCACCTGCCGGGTAGAGGTGCTGCACGGCCCCGACCACCTAACGCCGCCCACCGAAGCCGAATTGCGCTACCGCGCCGCCGGCCGCCTCCTGCCCACCGAGCGCCTCACCTGCCAGGCCCGCCTGCTGCCCACCGCCGCCCCGGCCGCCGAAGTGGTGGTGCGCGTGCCCCGCGCCGTGCAGCTCCCGCACGTGCAGTACGGGCCGTAGCGCGCCAATCATTCGGGCTTCCCAGGGCTGAACTTCTGGCTATGCAGTGGCTTTGTCGAACTACTCTGCCTGGCCCAAAGCGGCAGCCCTTGGAGCTCAGGGGCCAGTCAAGCGGCGCGGGCGACGCGCGAGCTGCGCGCCGTAGTTCTAGGGCTGGGCAATCCGGTCAATCTGCACAATCTGTGCTGCTAAACTCGTACTTTCGGCTTCTGCATCGGCCGGTTCAGCTGGCCGCATCTTTCATTTACTCACTCCGCAGCTTGCCATTGTGTTTATAGAACCGCGCGTAGGAACGGGCCGCGACACAGCCCGCCGGGGCTGGCTTGAGGTTGTGTGCGGCTCCATGTTTTCGGGCAAAACCGAGGAGCTGATTCGCCGGCTCAACCGCGCCAAAATAGCCCGCCAGCGGGTCGAAATCTTCAAGCCCGCCCTCGACACCCGCTACCACCTGGAAGATGTGGTGTCGCACAACCAGAACAGTATCCGCTCCACGCCCGTGCCGGTGGCCCAGGAAATGCTGCTGCTGGCCAGCGGCTGCGACGTAGTAGGTATCGACGAGGCGCAGTTTTTCGACGAGTCGCTGGTGGATGTGTGCGTGCAGCTGGCCAACGGCGGCACCCGCGTCATCGTGGCCGGCCTCGATATGGACTTCCAGGGCCGCCCCTTCGGCCCCATGCCGGCCCTGATGGCTGTGGCTGAGTTCGTGACCAAGGTGCACGCCATCTGCGTGTGCTGCGGCGAAATTGCCTCCTATTCCTTCCGTGTCGCGGCTTCCGAAGACAAAATTCTGCTCGGCGAAACCGACGCCTACGAGGCCCGCTGCCGCTACTGCTTCCAGGAAGGCATGAAGGGGAAAGAAGTGAGAATACTAGACCTGAGACGATGAGAAGTGAGACCTGAGACGATGTTTCGGTAACCATGCTGTCAGCACGAAGTCTCACTTCTCCTATCTTACTGTCTCATGTCTAATCACCTCTCACTTCTCATGCCTCACTTCCGCCGCTGTTCCTGGGTGCTGCTTGCGTGCTTGCTGCTGCTAACCAGCCCGGCTGGGGCGCAGTCGGCGGGCGGAGTGGGCTTCGGCGACTGGCAGCTTCACCTGCCTACCAACCGCGCCACGGCCCTGGCCGAAGCGGGCAGCCGCGTGTACGTGGCCACGGCCGACGCCTTTTTCTACTACGACAAGGAGCTGAACACCACCCGCCTGCTGTCCCGCCGCGACGGACTCTCGGACGTGGGCGTAAGTGCGCTGGCCTACGACTCGGTAGGGCAGCAGCTGGTGGTGGCCTACCGCAACACCAACCTCGACCTGCTGCGCCTGGGCAGCGGCGAGGCGCAGGTGCGCAACCTTACCGACATTCTGCGCAAGGAAATCAGCGGCAGCAAGGTTATCAACCACATCCACCTCAACGGGCGCCTAGCCTACCTGGCCACCAGCTTCGGCATTGTGGTGTTGGATGTGGCCCGCCTGGAAATCCGCGACACCTACACCAACATCGGGCCGGGCGGCACGGTGGTGCGGGCCTACGCCACGGCCGTAGCGGGCGGGTTTCTGCTGGCGGCCACCTCCAACGGCCTCATGCGAGCCCGCCTCACCAGCAACCTGCTCGACTTCCGCTCCTGGACCACCGACCTGCCCGCCCGCCCCAACGACCCCTACCGCACCCTGGCCGTGCAGGACGGCCGCGTGTTTGCCGGCGTCAGCGGCGACAAGCTCTACCGCTTCGACCCCGCCGCGCCGGCCCTGGGCTGGCAGGCGGTGAGCGGGGCGCCCACGGGCGCCGAGTACCGGCAGCTCACGGCCTCGCGCGCCGGCCTGCTTCTCACCACCAACCAGCCCCAGCTGACGGTGCTGAATCCGGCTTCAGGTGCCGTGGTAGCCACGTTGCGGCCGGCCCTGCTCCAAGACCCACGCGCCGCCCTGCGGGGCCGTGAAGGAGCATTTTATGTAGCCGATTTCCGTAATGGGCTACTGAAAATCCAGAATCAACAGGCCGAGCAGTTTACGACCAACGCTCCGGCGCGGGCCCAGAACTTCAGCGTGCTGGCCGATGCTCGCACCAACTCCGTCACGGTGTTTTCGGGTGGCTACTCCGACCGGTACTTGCAGCGCGGACTGCGGGAAGGGTTTTCGACGTTTCAGAACGGGCAGTGGACCACCGTGAATGCCACGCTGCCCGCCGGGCAGTACCCCAACCTGCTGGACGTGTCGCGCGGGGTGCGCACCCCGGACGGCACGCTCTACGTGGCCAGCTACGGCAACGGCCTGCTGGAGTGGAAAGGGCCCGGCGCGTTCCGGCTGTTCAACCCCACCACCGGCCAGCCCAACCCCTTGCGCAGCGCCATTGCCGACCCCAATTTTACCCGCGTAACCGACCTGGCCGCCACCCCCGACGGCGACGTGTGGGTGGTGAACCGCCATCAGGTAGCCGGGCAGTCGGGGCTGTTCGTGTTTAGTCCGGTGGCGGGCACGTGGCGCACGGTGCCCTACTTCGGCGGCAGCGAAAACCTCGACCGGATTGCCCTCGACGAAGCCGGCAACGCCTGGGTTTCGCGGGCGCGGGCGCCTGGCGGCACCCAGCTGGGCATGGTGGCTTTGCGCACCGAGGACAACACGGTGCGCTCTTTTTCGGAAGCCGACGGGCTGCCCTCCGGCGAGGTGTACAAAGTGGTGAAAGACCGGCGCGGCGACATCTGGGTAGCCACGCTCAAAGGTCCGGCCGTGTTCAACGACCCGCTTAGTGCCTTCGACCCCGGCCTCGGCCTGGGCTTCCGGGCGCCCATCGTGCGGCGCGGCGACGGCACCGGCTTCCCGGCCCTGGTGGGCGAGGCCGTGCGGACGCTGGCCGTGGATGGCGGCAACCGCAAATGGTTTGGGACCGACCGGGGCCTGTGGCTGTTCAACGAGGATGGCGACGAAGCCCTGCGCCACTTCACCGCCGCCAACAGCCCGCTACCCTCCGACCGTATCGTGGATGTGGCCGTGAACGACCGCACCGGCGAGGTGTTCGTGGTGACGGATGCCGGCGTGGTCAGCTACCGCGGCGACGCCACCGTGACCGAAGGCAAGCCCAGCTGCGCCAAGGTGGCGCCCAACCCGGTGCGCACTAATTTCACTGGTCAAGTGGGCATTTCGGGCCTGGCCAATAACGGCATCGTCAAAATCACCGACGTGACGGGCAAGCTCGTGTACGAAACCCGCGCCAACGGTGGCACCGTCACCTGGAACCTGGCCGACTACAACGGCCGCCGGGTGCAGTCGGGCGTGTACCTGGTGCTGTCCTCGGACCAGGACGGCAAAAACCCGTGCATCAGTAAGGTGGCCGTGGTCGAAAAGTAACGCGAAGCTTCGCGGTACAGCGGGAATGGGTAGCATCACGGTTGTGTTACACGAGTCTCCGTCTTCATTTCCTTTCTGCGTCTATGCTCATCAAGACCCGCGGTATTGTTCTGAACTTTATCCGCTACCGCGAAACCAGCATTATTGCGCGCGTGTACACCGAGCGGCTTGGCTTGCAGAGCTACATCGTGAATGGAGTGCGCAAAGCCAAGCCTCCCGGACGCATTGCCTTGTTTCAGCCGTTTACGCTGCTCGATCTGGTGGCCTATACCTCGCGCCAGGGCGGCATCACGCGCCTCTCGGAGTACCGCTGCTCCGAGCCGTTTCGGTCCTTACCCTACGACGTGCGCAAGAGCAGCGTGGCCCTGTTCCTGTCCGAAATCGTGAGCCGGGTGCTGCTCGAAGAAGAGGAAAATGCCCCGCTGTTCACCTTCCTGCACGACTCCATGCTGGCCTTCGACCGGCAGCAGGACGGCTTCGAGAACTTCGCCCTCACCTTCTTGCTGCAGCTCAGCCACTACCTCGGCTTCGGGCCCGAAACCGGAGAGCAGATAACCTCGCAGGTGGCGTTTGCCACCGACGTGCCCGGCGCCACGGCGGGTAGCGGCCCCACGGCCCTGCGGTTTCAGGAGTTTGAGCAGCACTTTGATGCCCTGCTGCGCACTCCCGCCACGGCCACCATCCCCAACGGCCGCGTCCGCCGCGAGCTGCTGGGCGTGCTCATCCGCTACTACCAGCTCCACGTAGAGCGCCTCGGCGACGTCCGTTCCCTGGCCGTCCTGTCCGAAGTGCTGGCCGAGCTGTAAGCCTCCGCGCGCTGCATTGCAAGCATGTGGCGCATCAAGCCAGTAAAGTGCCCGCAGGAAGACGTAGCCAATCCGTACTCTCCTGACTGGTTTCTACTGATATGCTGCCCCGCCAGGTCTGTTGTCTACGAATCGAATCCGTGCCCGCGAGAACAACGTCTTACCTCTCACTTCTACTTCACAGCTACCAGCTCCACATCGAAGCGCAGGATGGAGTGGGGCGGAACCTGGGGGCCGGCGCCGCGGGGGCCGTAGGCTAGGCCCGATGGAATCAGCAGAATGGCTTTGCTGCCTTGTTTGAGGGAAGCCACGCCCTCATCCCAGCCCCGAATAACCTGCCCCCGGCCCACCGGAAACGACACCGGCTGGTTGCCGTGCTGCTCCGAGGAGTCGATGAGCTTCCCATTGAGCAACAGCCCCTTGTAAAGCACCGACACGGTTTGGCCCGGCTGGGGCTGAGGGCCGGTGCCGGCCTTGGTTACCACGTAGTAGACGCCGCCGGGCGTTTTCTGGGCGTTGAGCTTGTTTTTCAGCAAGTAGTCTTGCAGCGCCTTATCGTCCTGAACCCGCTGCTGGGCGGCTTGCTGGCGCTGCTGCTCCTGGCGGGCCTTTTGTTGCTGCTGCACTTCCTGCTGAGCCTGCTCCCGAGTTTGCAGCTTCACGGCTTTGGCCAGTACCGTTACGGTGGGCCCGGCCCGGCGCACGTAGGCCGGCACCCGCTGGCGAAAGGACTTAGTGAATAGCGTATCAGCGTTGAGGCGAAACACGGCCGAGTCGCCGGGCTGGAGCAGGGACACCGCTTCTTCCAGGCCGCCCTTGCTGCGGAGGGGCGCTAGTGCCAGGCGCACCGGCTGCTTCTGCTGACGCGTGCGCAGCAGCACCGAGTCCTTGGCGGTGCGGTATTCCAGGTGCAAGACCATAAACTTGCCCACCTGGCTTTGGTAGGCCGGGTTGCCCGCGGCACTTACCTCGGGGCGTCGCACGTAGCGGCCGTTTTCCATCCGAAACACGCGGTACTCCAGCCCCGAAGCCAGCCGGTCGAATCCTGTGCTACTCTGAAAGGCAGTCAGCCCCACACTTATTCCTACTGTCCACAAGCCCCGAGCTAGTTTCATCTAAGTAGAATAAAATTATGTTTTAATATAAATGTAGAGAGTATTCTGCATGGGGCAGCTACCAACACCAATAAAAAACCGGCCGCTACTCAGGTAGCGGCCGGTAAGGCAGTATCATCAGCGGACTTCCACCACCTCTAATTCAAACAGTAAGTCAGTGTTGGGCGGCACAAGGTAGCGGCTGTCGTCGTCGGGGTCACGCACACCAGTAGGCCCGTAAGCCAGGTGGGCCGGAATCCAGACCCGGGCGCGGCTGCCCGGTGGCAGGAGCAGCAACACCTCGTCCCAGCCCTTGATGACCTCGCCCCGGCCGGCGCGCACTTTCAGCGGGCCGCCCTGCTTCACCGAAGCGTCGAACAGGCGGCCATCGGGCAGAAAGCCGGTGTAATGAACCCGCACCCGGTCGCCGGCACGGGCCGGCTGGCCGCTGCCTGGCTGCCGCACCAGGTAGCGCAGGCCCGAAGCCGTAGCCGTGGCCCGCGCCAGCAACGTATCGGTGGGCAGGGGAGGAGTGGCAGCCGGCAGCTGGGTTTGGGCTTGGGCTGCTCCGGCAGGCCAAGCGCTCAGCCACACGGCCACACCGCTAAAGAAAAGCAGCCGAGGCAGCAGCCTATTGTACATTAATAACTTCTATATCGTATAACAGAGGCGTAAAAACCGGGACAATGCCATAAGGCTGGGCACCATACGCCAAGTGCGACGGAATCAGTAGAATTTTCCGGTCACCTCTTTTCATCAGTAGAATAGCCTCCTGCCAGCCTGCACGAGCTACTGGGTCTGATTGATTGCCAGCAGTGAACGTGTAGCATCCGCAAGCTTGGCGGCTATTACTGGAAGATTCGAAAACAGTGTTTTCGTTTGACTCACCAATCAAGCGGCCAACATAATTGACAGTTACAAGTTGGCCTTTCTTTATTTTCTCCGTTACGCTGGTATTCTCTGCCAGCGGCACCAGATACAGCCCCGACTCGGTGCGAGTATAATTGGTGATGTTGCGCCGTTTTAGGTAGGCCTGGATAGCGGTGTCGTCGGCTTGTTTAGCAGCCTCTTCCTGCTTGCGTAGCTCTTTGGTGTAGTCAGACTCTTTATTACAGGCCGAAAGTCCGAAACCAGTGGCCAGGGCCAAGGCAAGTAAAGTTGGGCGAAAAAAAGAAGGCAGGTTTTTCATATGCTCAGAAAGCTACGGCAGGCTGGAATCAGCTGCCAAGCAGTAGAATGATTATTTGAAGTCTACCAGTTCCACATCGAAGCGCAACACGGCGTTAGGAGGAATGCGGCTCGCGCCCGTAGAGCCATACGCCAAGCCAGACGGAATCAGGAGAATGGCTTTTTCGCCTTTGGTCAGCAGCGCAAAGCCTTCGTCCCAGCCTTTGATTACCCCGCCTTTGCCCAGCGCGAAGGAATAAGGAGCCGGAATAGCGGTGTTCTGGTCAAACACGTTGCCGTCAAGCGTCATGCCCTTATAACGAGCCGACACCGTCTGGCCTTCCGTGGGCCGTGTGGTGCCGGTGCCGGGTTGGGTGCGGACCAGGTACAGCCCAGACGCCTGACGCTCGGCCCCGGTCAGGTTGTTGTCCTTGATATAGGCCTGAATGATGCTTTCATCACGGCTGGCGTAGTCAACTTCTTCCTCTTCCTTTTTGCAGGAGGAAAAAATGGCCGTTGCCAAAAACAGCAAAACCAGAGCGAAATGGCGGAAGTAAATAGGTTTCATACGTCGGTGAATCATACCCCGAAGATACGCAAACTCCCGGCCCGGTTGCACCGGGCCGGGAGTTTGACGGTAATAGGGCAGCCGGCTTATTTGCCTTGCTGCTGTTGCTGCATTTGCTGGAGCTGCTCCAGCTGGCGCTGAATGTCGGCCTGGCTGGGCTGGGGCTGGGCGGGCTGGTTTTTCACGTCTACCAGCTCCACGTCGAAGCGCAGGATGGCGTCGGCGGGGATGTCGGCGCCGGCGCCGCGCATGCCGTAGGCCAGCGACGAAGGCACCAGCAGAATGCCCTTGGAGCCTTTCGTGAACTGGGCAATGCCCTTGTCCCAGCCCGGAATCACCTGGCCCTGGCCAATTGGAAACTCAAACGGCTTGTTGCCCATCTTCTCCGACGAGTCGAACACCTTGCCGTCGAGCAGCATGCCTTTGTAGAGCACCGATACAATCTGGCCCGGTTTGGGCTTGGCGCCGGTGCCCGGCTTGGTTACGGCGTAGTAGATGCCGGAAGTGTCTTTCTGAACCGTCAGGTTGTTTTTCTTGATGTAGTCCTGCAACAGCACGTCGTCTTTCCGGAGCTGCTGTTTGGCGTGGGCCGCCATTTTCTGCTGCTGCTCTACCTGCATCTTCTGCACGTCCGCCATGGCCTCGTCGCGGGTTTGGATCTTATCCACTTTCACGAACATGGTCATGGTTTTGCCGGCTTTCTTCATAAACGGCGGCACGGGCTGGCGGAACGACTTGGCAAACACCGAGTCCACGTTGAAGCGGAACACGGCCGAGTCGCCGGGCTGGAGCAGGCTGATGGCTTCTTCGAGGCCCCCGCGCTGGGGTTTGCGCACGGTATCCAGCGGAATGCGTACCGGGAAGCCCAACTGCTGCTTGCGGGAGTTAAAGAGAATTGAATCTTTGCCCGTGCGGTACTCCACGTGCAGGGCCATAATCTTACCAATCCGGTCTTTGTAGGCCGGGTCGCCCTCGGCGCTTATGGTGCGGGCGTCGTACTTGCCCTTGCCGGTACCCTTAAATAGTTTGTATTCGATACCCGACTTGGTCTTGGCGAAGTCGCCCGCGCCTTTGTTACAGGAGGCCAGGCCCAGCACGCCGGCAGCCAAGGCCAGGCGCAAAAAGTTGCGTTGAAGGAGCATGAAAGGGAGTTGGGTTAAGACAGAATGGGCGCCAAGTTACACCGAATTATACCGACGGTGGCGCAACGGCCAGCGGAGCCGTAACCAGCTGGGTCTGGTACTGCGGCAGCAGGCTCAGGAAGCGTTCCACGGTGACGTTGAGCGGGTCGTAGCTGATGCCGCCGGAGGCGTTGTGGTGGCCGCCGCCCTCAAAGTGGCGCCGGGCAAACTCGCTCACCGAGAAGTCGCCCACCGAGCGGAAGGAAATCTTGATGGCCTGGGTCCGGTCGATGAGCACCGCCGCAAACACGATGCCCTCAATGCTGAGGGCGAAGTTGACGAGGCCCTCGGTGTCGCCGGTTTTGGAGTGGTACTGGCGCAGCTCGTCGGCCGTAATGGCAATGTAGGCCGTGTTGTACTCGCGCAGCACGGTAAGCTTGTCTTTCAGCACGAAGCCTAGAAAGCGCAGGCGCTCCTCGGAGTGGGAGTCGTAGATGCGGCGGTGCACCGAGCTGAGGTCGATGCCGGCATTGAGCAGCTCGGCAATAATTAGGTGCACGTTGCGCGAGGTGCTGGGGTGGCGAAACGAGCCTGTATCGGTCATAATGCCGGCGTACAAACACTCGCCGATGCCGGTGTCAATCAGACTTTGGTCGCCCAGGTCGCGGATGACTTCAAATACCAGCTCGGCCGTAGCGGCAGCGCGGGAGTTGGAGAAGTCGAGGTCGGCAAACTGCTCGGGCTCCTCGTGGTGGTCGATGAGCACCTTGGTGCCGGGGGCCTGGCGCACGTAGGTGCCCAGCTCGTTGATGCGGCCCAGGCAGGAAAAATCGAGGCAAAACAGCACCTCCGCCGTCCCGATGATTTCCCGGACCTGGGCGTCGTTCTGCTGCGGGTCGTAGACAATCACCTCGTCGTTGCCGGGCATCCAGGCCAGAAAACTCGGGTAGTCGGATGGCGTAACGACCGTAACCGAGTGGCCTTTCTTGCGCAGGTAGCCGGCCAGGCCGAGCGAAGAGCCCAAGGCATCGGCGTCGGGCTTGTGATGCGTGGTGATGAATACCTGTCGGGGTTGCGCCAGCAGCTCCTTCAGCTCAGATAGTGTGGACATTGCCTACGGGGTAGGTGACTGAAATTCGGTCGTTTAGGCCGCGTACAAAGGCGGCAAAAGTCGGAAATATTCTGTCATCCAACAACACAACCGTTAGAAAGGTGCGCGGAAGGCAATGGGTTTGGAATGTAGTTGGAATGTGAGAAATGTGATTAGAATGTGCGGAATGTGGAAAATGTGGTGCAGGTGGAAATGCGGCATCCTGACCTAGCATCCGGGCAGTGAAGGGGCTTGAAGCTATTCAGAAGTCACCAGCCCGTCCTGCTGAGCGGAGCCGAAGCATCTCTCCCGCTTCGTCTGCACGATTGAGATTAGCCAGAGGTAGAGATGCTTCGACAGGAGGCGGACGCCAGATGAAGCAGGACGGGCTGGTGACTTCCTAAACAGCCTCATTTTCACATTCCGCACATTCCAACCACATTCCGCGCATTCTAATCACATTCTAACCGCGTTTCTCGCATTCTACCTCTACTTTTGCGGCCGCAAACAGCTGCTTTCAACTCAACTTAACCCATAGACGACTCCGCATGGCCACGAACCGCACGTTCACAATGATCAAGCCCGATGCCACTCAGGAAAACCACATTGGTGGCATCCTGCACATGATTGAGGAAGGTGGCTTCCGCATCGTAGCCCTCAAGAAAACGCGCCTGACCGAAGAGCGGGCCGGCCAGTTTTACGCCGTACACAAGGAGCGTCCCTTCTTCGGCGACCTGGTACAGTATATGTCGTCGGGCCCCATTGTGGCCGCTATTCTGGAGAAAGACAACGCCGTGGCCGACTTCCGCACCTTGATTGGCGCCACCAACCCGGCCCAAGCTGCCGAAGGCACTATCCGAAAGAAGTATGCCAAAAGCATCGAGGCCAACGCTGTGCACGGCTCCGACTCCGACGAAAATGCCCAAATCGAAGGCAGCTTCTTCTTCACCGCCGATGAGCAGTTTTAGGTGAAGAAGTGAGAGGTGAGACGTTGTTCTAGTCTGACAAAACTGAGCTACTAGAACAAAATCTCACTTCTCACCTCTCACCATCTCATGTCTAATTACAACAAAACCCGCCGTACGCAGTGTACGGCGGGTTTTTTGTATGCTTTGTATAGACTGATTTTAGACCAGTTTTATACTAAACTTAAACTTTAGCGGCTGAAACCGATGCGAGTGCTAACGGCAGAAGAGTCGAAGCGCGGGGCGTCGCGGTTGTAGATGTCGGCCAGGGCCAGGGGGCTGGTAACGGGCTCGGTTTGGCCGAGGGAGGTGGCCAGGGCCTGGGCTTTGTCCTGGGCCAAGGGCTGAAAATGGTAGGCTGCAATAAGGCGGCCTTTGCGCAGCAGGGCGCTGTCGATGCGGGCCAGATCGGTGTTGAAGGTGCACACAATCTGGATGTGGAAGCAGTCGGCCAGTAGGCCGTCGGAGAGGTTAAGCAGGTTGCTGACGGCACTGCCGCCCCGGCCGCCGTCGCGCTTGAGCAGCAACTCCTCGGCGTCTTCAATGAGCAGCACCGAGTTGGTGTTATCGTGCAGCAGGTTGATAAACTCCGGGTCGGCGATGCGCGCGGCCAGGTTGGGCGGAATGAACAGCTTGGGCTTGTCGGTGAGGCCGCAGAGGTGGCGGATGTAGCTGGTTTTGCCCGTGCCTGGCTGCCCGTGCAAAATCACAATGCCCTTGTCCTGGGGCTGGCGCAGACGATGCACAATGGTATCGTGCACGGGCAGCAGGTCGTCGTTGTAGTGGCTGCTCAGGTCCAGCTCCGGAATCTTGATGCTCAGGGGCGTAAACTCCAGGTCGTTGAAGGCCAGGCGCAGCACATGGATGCGGTGGCGCTCCTGCTCACCCACATCCAGCAAGCCCTGCAAGATGCCCGTCACGCGGGCTAGCTCGTCCGGGTCGGTTTCGGGGGAGTAGAACACAAAGGCGCCTCGGTCGCCGTAGCCGCTCCGGTCGCCGAAGAGCAGCAGCAGTTCCGGGGCCAGCAGCAGGGCCGTAGTCAGGGTTTCGGGGCCCTCGCCGGCCTTTTCATAGGACTGCGTGTGCACCACGGTGGCCGCGTCGAGGTCGTAGTGCGGGGCCAGCTGCTCCAGCAGGGTCTGGCGAGCCTCCTTGCCGGCCAGCTGGAAGTTGAGGCGGCGCGGCAGCTTGCCGTAGCACTGGTAGAAATAGCTGACTGGCTGGAAATAAAACGCCGTATCAAACATGGGCGCCAGGCCCGGAACAGCAGCAGGTGAAGAAACGATAGAAGAATAATTTTTCAACATGGTAAAGCTTTCTGCATAGATAGAGAAAAACGGTGAGTCGCTTGGTATTCGTCGTTTCACCCCTGCATAAAGCAAAACGGAGGGTATACAATGCCCGGAGCAGCTTCACAATGGCTCAAGCAGGGCACGTTTGGCTTGTACCAAGGGCGGAGTATTCGTGCATAAACAGTGCGCCCCTACCATCCAGGAAGAGGACAGCAGGGGCGCATTACTAGAATTGCGCAGGGCTACTCAGGCCTTTTCGGTGGAAAGCAGCGGCTCCGGGTGTACGCTCTGGCTGGGCTGCGGATTGTGCTTGTGCTTGAAAAGCACAATAAACAGTACGGCTATAATCAGCGCATACAAGGCAAATGCCGTCCAGATGCCGGGCCAGTTCTTGCTTTGGTCGGCGTAGGTGAAGTATTTCTCGATAACGATGCCGCTCACGGAGGAGCCCAGCACGGCCCCGAAGCCGTTGGTCATCATCATAAACAAACCCTGGGCGCTGGCGCGGATGGAGGGGTCGGTCTGGGTTTCGACGAACAGCGAGCCGGAGATATTGAAGAAGTCGAACGCCATGCCGTACACAATGCACGACAGAACAATCATCCAGAGGCCGTCGCCGGGGTTGCCGTAGGCAAACAAGCCAAACCGCAGCACCCAGGCAATCATGCTGAAAAACATGACCTGCTTGATGCCGAACCGCTTCAGAAAGAACGGAATGGCCAGAATAAACAGCGTCTCCGATATCTGGGAGATGGACATGATGATGGCTGGGTACTGCACGGCCAGCGTGTCTTTGTACTGCGGCACGTTGGCAAAGTCGTGCAGGAAGGTGTCGCCGTAGGCATTGGTGAGCTGCAAGGCGGCCCCCAGCAGTAGAGCAAACACGAAGAAAATGGCCATTTTCGAGTCGCGCAGCAGGGCAAACGACTTCAGCCCCAGGGCATCGACCAACGAGCGGCTGGGCGCGTTTTTCGAGGGCGGCGGGCAGGCGGGCATCGTAAAGGAGTACAGGCCGAGCACCAGGGCCGCGCCGGCCGCTACGTAGAACTGGCTGGCCGATTTTTCGAGCCCCAGCAAGCTGACCGTCCACATGGCCACGATAAAGCCGATGGTGCCCCACACGCGGATGGGCGGGTAATCTTTCACCACATCGAGGCCTTCACTTTTCAGCACCGAGTACGACACGGCAATGGACAAAGCCAGCGTGGGCATGTAGAAAATCATGTTCAGCAGCATCACCCAGAACATCATGGCCGGATTGTCGACGGTGGGGACGATGCACAGCACGATGCCGCCCAGGATATGCAGCAGGCCGTAGAGCTTTTCGGCGTTGATGTACTTATCGGCCAGGATGCCCATGAGGGAAGGCATAAAGATGGCCGCAATGCCCATGGTCGAGAAGATGGCGCCAAACTGGGCCCCTGACCATTCCTTGGTTTGAAACCAGTAAGCGCCAATGGTGATAAGCCAGGACCCCCAGATGAAAAACTGAAGGAAACTCATCACAATAAGGCGCAGCGTAGTGCTCATGCAGGTGCAAGTTGAAGTGGGAGGGAAACCGGCTTTTTGCTTTAAAGATACAAGAAATCCAGCCGGGCAGCGTGAGCCAAAGGGCTTTTGCAGCCGCGCCGGGCGCAAGGCCGCCGGCTCAGACCACTGCCCTGCGTGAGGAGAAATGCCCTGCTGAAACCTTTTCCAAGTCGGTGGCCTGGTGGCAGTAAAAATAGTTTGCAGCGTAATTTGGTTTGTATTATAAACTAGTTTATGTTTGTATCACTCCACTGCTTCATGTCATCATCGACTGCCACCATGAAAACGCTACCCAGTCTCGCTCTGCGTCCGGCCTCCGTTGCCGCTGCAACCTGCCAGCCCGAGCTACCTACAGCCGCCAGCCTGCGGGCCTATGCCTTCCGCTACCTAGTGCGGGGCGGCGTGACCGTAGTGGCCGCCCTGGGCCAGTACACGCTGGAGCACCGCGGCTTTGCAGCGCCCTGGCTGACGTGGGTGGTGCTAATGCCCGCCATGGCCGTGGTGCTCAGCATCCGGGACCGGCAGCTGCGGCAGCAGGGTGTGGCAGGCGCTACGTCCGCCGACGCTACGCTGCGCCTGCTGCAAAAGAGCTTTCTGCTCATTATGCTCCTGGCCCTGGGGTGCGCTCCTTTTATTGGCTGGCAAAACGCGCACCCGCTCATGCTGGGGCTGTACGGCCTCACCACCGTGGCTGCGGGCCGGGTGCTGCATTTTGGGCCGCTGCAAGTGGGCGGCGTGGTGTGCGGGCTGCTGGGGGCTGCCGCTGCCGCGGTACCTGCCGATACGCAGCTGCTGTTCATTGCCGCGGCCATGCTGGCCAGCTACGTAGTGCCCGGCTATCGGCTGTGGGCAGCGGCCGGCAAGCGCCGCCGAAACTTCCTCGATACGCAAGTCGCAGGCAAGCAGTAGGCGGGTGCTGCTGCAGCCGAGGCTCGGCTACCGCCTCTTCTTTTCACCCCATCACCTCATTTCCTCACCACCTCATTTCATGGAAACCCCCGAAAAACCTTTGTCGGCCCCGGAAAGCCTGGCCCTGATTCAGCAGATGATACAGGAGGCCAAGCAGGACCTGAGCGACAATTCCTACGACCTGTTGCTATGGGGCTGGCTGGTGCTGGTGGCGGCCCTGGTGCACTACGGCCTGCTTCAGACCAATTATGCCATGCCCTGGCTGGCCTGGCCGGTGCTTATGGGGCTGGGTACGGTGCTGGCCTTCGTGCACGGAGCCCGGCGCAGCAAGCGGGAGCAAGGCCGGCGCACCGCCCTGGGCGACTTTATGGTGGGCCTGTGGGCGGGGTTTGGGGTGCTGATGCTGATGCTGATTGGCGTGGGCATCGTGCAAAGCTGGGCCCTGGCCTACCCGCTTATCATTGCCCTGTACGGTCTGGGCACGTTTGCCACGGGCACGGCCCTGCGGTTTCGGCCGCTGGTGTGGGGCGGGGCGGCCTGCTGGGTGCTGGCCACGGCGGCCTTTCTCGTCAGCTTCGACGTGCAGCTGCTGCTGGTGGCGGCGGCCGTGCTGGTGAGCTACATTGTACCAGGGCATTTGCTCAAAAACCAATACCGCCGTGGCCGTGCCATTTGAGGACCTCGACCCGCTGCTGCACTCCCAGCTGCGGTTGGCGGTAATGAGCCTGCTGATTAGCGTGCGGGAAGCCGAATTCAACTTTCTGAAAGAGAAGACTGGCGCCACCGCCGGCAACCTGAGCGCCCAGCTTACTAAGCTGAAAGATGCCGGCTACCTCACCCTGACCAAGGAGTTCAGCGGCTCCTACCCACTCACGCGCTGCGCCATTACGCCCGCGGGCGTGGCCGCTTTTGAGGCCTACGTGGCGGCCCTGCAACGCTACCTCAAGCCCGAATAGGGCACTCATTTCTCTGCCTGATTAACAGCTCTGCTGGCCGACGAAAACGGCCGGTCGGGCTCCGCCTTGCCTTTTTCTCACCTCATTCTTTTGCTGATTCGCCATGAAAAAATACCTGCTTCTGCTGCTGTTGCTGGGTGTGCTAGTGCCCGGCCGAATGATGGGCCAGGCCGGTGGGGCCGCCGTGCTGACGGGCATCCAACAAAAACTTACCTGGCGCACCCCCGCCGACTCCCTGCAGCTGCTGGTGCGCAGCCTGGCCGGGCTGCGGGCCCGCACTCCCAACCCTACCCTGAGCTACTGGGAGGCCTTGGCGTACTACCACCTGTACTTCCGCGCCGGCCAGGATAAGCAGCGGGCCGAAGCGGCGCTGGAAAAAGGCATCGAGCTGCTCGACGGCCTGCCCGGCAAGACGGCCGAGCACTACGCCCTGCTGTCGTTGCTGCAAGGGCTGAACCTGGAGTTTGCCTCTTTCCTGACTATAGCCTTCAAGGCCGGCACGGTAAAGGAAAACGCCGAAAAAGCCCTGGCCCTGGCGCCCGACAATCTGCGCGCCCACTACGCCCGCGGCATCAACGACTTTTACACGCCCAAGCAGTACGGGGGCGGCAAAGTAGCGGTGGCCCACTTCCTCAAGGCCATCAGCCTGCCCGACAAGCCCGACCCCAACCCCTATGCCCCCAGCTGGGGCAAAGCCGAGGCCTACTGGTACCTGGCCCAGGCCTACAAGGCCGAGGGCAACCTGGACCTGGCCCGCAAGTACGCCACCGAAGGCCTGGCCAGGTACCCGAACCACGTCCAGCTAAGAGGATTTGTAGCAAAGCTGTAGCCCACGCTTCCGCTTGTGCTGTCTGCCGGCCGGCGGCTTTGGTAGACAGAGCTGATGCAGAAACCAGCCATTTCGGAACGGCACAAGCGGAAGCGTGTGCCACATTTCTTCAGCCATGCATCCTGTCTTTTCCTGGTGCGGGCGGCCCTGGCTGCGCGGCCTGGCCCTGCTGTGCCTGCTCGGCGGGCCGGCCCTGGGCCAGACGCCCCGGCAAGTGCGCGGCACCGTGGCCGATAACGTGACGGGCGAAAAGCTGCTGGGCGCCACCGTGCGCCTGGCCGGCCAGCCCACCTCCGCCACAGCTACCGACCTCGATGGTGCTTTTGCGCTGGCCTGCCCGCCCGGTAGCCTGCCCGATACCCTGGTGGTGAGCTACGTGGGCTACCGGCCGTGGCGGCTGCCGCTCACGGCGCCGCCGGCCGGGCCGCTGCTGGTGCGCTTGGCCGCGGCCAACGTGCAAACCCTGGCTCAGGTAGAGGTGACGGCCAAGCGCCCCATTGCCGAGGACTTTATTGTGCGGGAGCTGAATTTCCTGCACATCGTGACCAATCCTTCGGCGGCGGCCGACCCGCTGCTGGCCGTGCGCACGTTGCCCGCCGCCACCAACACCGACGAGTCGGCCAGCATCAGCCTGCGCGGCTCCGACCCGGCCCAGACCGGCATCTACCTCAACAACGTGCCCGTGTACGACGCCGTAAAGTTTGCCCAGCTCAGCGGCCTAGGCACGTTTGGCATCTTCAGTGTGGAGTTGGTGAAGTCGGTGCTGGTGTTTCCCAGCAACCCGCCCCTGGAGTTTGGCAATGCCGGCGCCGGCCTCATCAGCCTCACCACCGACGAGCAGCCTCGGCCCCGGTTTGTACAGGTTTCCGCGGGGCTGGCCAACTCGGGCCTGCTGGGTGGCGTGCCGCTGGGGCGGCGGGGTATGGTGAAAGGCTACGCCAACGGGCAGAATGGCCAGCTGCTGCGGGCCGTGAATCCGGCTTCGTTTCGGCAGCTCCCGCGCCTGGGCTCCGTGGATGGGGGCCTGCACCTGGCCACGAAGGTTGGCCAGTACGGCACCGTCAAGGCCTTTGCCTACGGTATTGCCGAGCGGTACGCCTACCACCTGCGGGATGCTTCGCTCGACGACCTGTACCGGTACCGCAACCGGCGTGGCTTCTACACCCTAAGCTACGAGCAGGCCTGGCCCCGCGCCGACCTCTCCCTGGCCCACGGCTTGAGCCTGCGCCGCACCCACGACGCCGTGGGCAGCTACCGCACTGCTCGCCGCGGCCACGATGCCTACGCCGCCCTGCACTACCGCCGCTATTGGACCGACGCCTTCTCGACCCGCCTGGGCCTGAGCTACGACAAGCGGCGCCAGCGCGTGGCCGGGCAGTTTCCGGTGGTGCCCAACGTGCTCGACCCGGAGCTGCCGACGTACGCGGCCACGTTTGGGCGGGGCCGCACGCTTTGGGAAGCCTATCAGTACACCAAGCTGCGGCGCGGCCCCTGGACCAGCGGCCTGGGCCTGCGCCTCAACGCCCGGCCGCGCCCAGCCCAGCCGGGCTACCTCAGCGCCCAGCTCAACCTGCGCCGCGACCTGAGCGCCCACCAGTTCCTGAACCTGTCGGGTGGGCAGTACACGGCCACGACGGCTCCCGAAGCGCCGCAGTTTCCGTTTCGGCACACCCGCACGCGGCAGCTGGCCCTCGACTACAGCCACACCCACCCGGCCCTGGTGGTGGCCGCTGCCGTGTACACCAAGCACGAGCGGGCCCTGGTGTCGGGACGGGTGGTGGGGATGGAAGCGTACGTGGAGCGCACCTTCAGCCCGCACGTGCGCGCCGACTTCTCGGCGGCCAGCGTGTGGGCCAGCCGGCCGCGGTTCCGGGCTGCCGATGCCGCCGCGCGGGAGCTGGCCCGGATGCAGCGGCGCTACCATCTGCCCTTTATTTTCAAAAGCAACCTCCGCCTGGCGGGTAAGTGGGGTGAGTTGGGGGCCGCTGCGCAGTACCGGGCCGGAGCCCCGTTCACGCCCGTGCTGGGTGCTACTCCTGACTTGGCTACCGGCCGCCTCATGCCGCGCTATGATTCCGAGCCCAACTCGGCCACGCTGCCCCACTACTTTCGCGCCGACCTCTCGGCCAGCAAATATATGCGCCGCCTCAATGGCAACACCCTGGTGCTCTACGCCGTGCTCAGCAACGTGCTGAACACCCGCAACGTGAGCCGCTACACCTACTCACCCGACTACACCCAGGCCACGCCCGTGTACTTTCAGCGTCGCCTGCTCTACTTCGGCCTCGTGAAGACGTGGCAGTAAGCGCCAACGCAAACGACCGGGAGGCGTCTACGCCAAGCTGCCCTTCACGCCCCACGCACACTGCCGGACGGCAGTGTTCTGATGGGTCACGAAGGGCAGCTTCGAGAACTTGTTGAGGCGCAAATCCAGGTGTCTCTAGCGTCAAACAATATTGTTGGGTGGTATTCCAACGTCGCCGTTCAACCGGAGACGCAAGGGGGTGCGTCTCTATGCGCAGTTACCGGCTGGCGGCTTCGGTTTCGGCTAGGGCGGGGTAATCGGTGTAGCCTTGCTGGAAGCCGGCGGGGCCGGGAGCGTAGAAGGTGGCGGGGTCGTAGGGGGCCAGCGGGGCGCCGGTGCGCAGGCGCTCCACCAGGTCGGGGTTGGAGATGAACGGGCGGCCAAAGGCTACCAGGTCGGCGCGGCCGCTTTGCAGGGCTTCTTCAGCCTGCTGGGCATCGTAGCCCCCGCTCAGGATGAGGGTATTGGTGAACCGCTCCCGAATGGCCGCCACCGTGGCGGGGGGCACGGCCGGGGCGCCCATGCTGGCGTGGTCCACCAGGTGCAGGTACACCAGGTTCAGCCTTTGCAGCTCGGCGGTCAGGTAGGCGTACGTAGCATCAATTTCGGGATAGTGCGGCATGTCCGAAAACACCCCCCAGGGCGAGAGGCGGATGCCGGTACGCTCGGCTCCAATAACCTGGGCTACCGCGGCGGCTACCTCCAGCACAAAGCGGGCCCGGTTTTCCACGGAGCCCCCGTACTGGTCGGTGCGCTGGTTGGAGATGGGGTGCAGAAACTGCTCCAGCAGGTAGCCGTTGGCCCCGTGCAGCTCCACGCCGTCAAAGCCGGCTTCAATGGCCAGTCGGGCACTTTTTACAAATTCCGCTACCACCTGGGGCAGCTCGTCGGTGCGCAGGGCGCGGGGCTGGGGGTGAGGCTGCATCTGCTGCTGGTCGGTCCACATTTCGCCCGCCGCCGTCACGGCCGAGGCCGACACGGCTTCGGCGCCCTCCGGCAGGTTGAGGGCGTGGGCAATGCGGCCCGAGTGCATGAGCTGCACGAAGATGCGGCCACCCCTGGCGTGCACGGCGTCCGTTGTCAGCTGCCAGCCGGCTACCTGCTGCTGGGTGTACAGGCCCGGAGTACGCGCGTAGCCCTGGCCGTTGGGCGAGGGCGAAGCGCCTTCCGTAATGATGAGGCCCGCCGAAGCCCGCTGGGCGTAGTACTCGGCCATCAGGGCATTAGGCACATTGCCCGGCGCGCGGCTGCGCGTCATTGGGGCCATGACAATGTGGTTTTGCAGCGTAAGCGGCCCTAGCTGCGCGGGCGAAAAAAGCAGACTTGCCATGAGAAGAACGTTTTGTAGGTAAGGTTGATGAGCGTATAAAGCCAAAACTTATTTAAATGTTTGGATGGATTCAGGGAAAAATTTTACGTCATCATCCCAGCTCCCCCAGAAATGTGGCTAACTCCTGCAAAGCGCCCCGGTTCAGGGTTACGTTGACGCAGCGGCCGCACTTCTGGGTGGTTACCAGGCCGCTGTCGGCCAGCACTTTGAGGTGGTGCGACACGCAGGGCTGAGAAAGGCCGGTCAGCTCCTGCACCTCGGCAAAGGCCAGCTGCGGCTGCTGGCTCAGGGCCAGCACAATGCCCAGGCGGTACTTGTCGGCCAGGGCGCCAGCGGATTTAGCTACGAGGTGAGTGTCCATGAGAAAACCTTCGGAAGAAAAGCAAAGAAATGAAAAACGGTCGGCTCCCGCAGTAACCCGCCGGAGCCGACCGAAGTTCGGAATGCTGCTAGAAATGGCCGAGCTTAGCTGGCCTACTGGAAGCGGCGGTTTACCTCGTCCCAGTTGATGAGGTTGTAAAAGGCCGCAATGTAGTCGGGGCGCTTGTTCTGGTACTTGAGGTAGTAGGCGTGCTCCCACACGTCGAGGCCCAGCACCGGGGTGCCTTTGCAGCCGGCATCGGGCATGAGTGGGTTGTCCTGGTTAGGAGTGGAGCAGATTTGCAGGGAGCCGTCGGCCTGCTTGCACAGCCACGCCCAGCCCGAGCCGAAGCGCGTGGTAGCGGCTTTCGTGAATTCTTCCTTGAACTTCTCGTACGAGCCAAACGAGCTGGTAATGGCGTCGGCAATGGGGCCGGTGGGCTCCCCGCCGCCATTCGGGCCCAGAATCTGCCAGAACAGGGAGTGGTTCCAGTGCCCCCCGCCGTTGTTGCGCACGGCCGCCGGCGCGGCCGCCACGTTGTGCATCAGCTCCTCCAGGCTCTGGCCCTCCAGGTCGGTGCCCGCAATGGCGTTGTTCAGGTTGGTTACGTAGGCCTGGTGGTGCTTGCCGTGGTGGATTTCCATGGTTTGCGCATCAATATGCGGCTCCAGGGCATTGCTCGGGTAAGGCAGTTGGGGCAGTTCGAAAGCCATGAGTAAAAAGGGGTTGAGAGGTGGTAGAGAAGGAAAGTGCAGTTGCGAATTAACCCGCCAACGCTCAGGAATATCCGTCCTGCGGCGCATGTCGAAGCATCTGGCGTGCTGAGGTTGAACTAGTAATCAGCCGTTACTACGCCAGTTGCATCGGCAAGCGCGGCAGGACGGGCTGGAGTAATACCCAGATTCCTCGTTACACTCGGAATGACAGTAGCTGTAGCAGGCCATGCTGTTACTACCGCCGCACCCGGTGCAGGGTTACGAAGGCGGCCAAAAGTAGCCTATTTCCGCTTGCGGACGAAGAAGTCCTGCATCAAGGCGGCGCACTCGTCGGCCAGCACGCCGCTTACCAGCTCGGCCCGCGGGTGCAGCAGGTGGCCGTGGCGCCGGAAGCCAAATTTGGGCTCCGGGGTGCCGTACACCACCCGCCGCACCTGGGCCCAGGCCGTGGCCCCGGCGCACATCACGCAGGGCTCCACGGTCACGTACAGGGTGCAGTCGTGCAGATACTTATTGCCAAGATGGTTGGCAGCGGCCGTCAGGGCCAGCATTTCGGCATGGGCCGTGACGTCTTGCAGCCGCTCGGTCTGGTTGTAGCCCCGCGCAATAATCGTCCGGTCCAGCACCACCACCGCTCCAATCGGAATTTCATCTTCCTCCAACGCCCGCCGCGCCTGCTTCAGCGCCTCGCGCATGTACTGCTCGTCGGAGTGCATTTTAGGGACTTAGGGACTTGGGGGCTTAGGGGCTTAGTTCTGGCGTTCTTTATTAGGTGTCCGGCGGGAGCCAGAGGGCATACTCACGTTTAAACGATTGTAGCCCGCAGAGGACGCAGAAGGGCGCGCAGAGGGCGCGGAGCTGTTCTATTATCAGTTGGTCTGTTGTTATAAGGTCCTTCGGCTACCGACTTAGGATGACAAAGCTCGCCCAGACATCAACTAAGCCCCTAAGCCCCCAAGCCCCTAACAACCTATTTCATCACAATACTCGCCATCACGGCCTGGGCGATGGGCTGCCACTGGGGTTGCTCCTCGGCGGGAGCTACGAAGGTGAACACGTAGAGCTGGTCGCCCTCGATGGCGTACTGCACAAACTGGTACTTGCGAATGGGGGCTAGGTTGCCGCCGCGGCGGTTGTCCGTCACGGTCGAGACAAACTCCAGGGCCACGTAGTCGCGCTTGTTCACCGTGCGGATGTCTTCGCGCAGAAACTGCACCTTGGAGTACATATTCTGGATGCTGGCCTTGTAAATCTTCAGCAGCAGGCCGTAGTCGCGGCTGCTGAAGGTGGTGGGCTTCTGCGTCACGCTCAGGTCGACGCGGCCGCTGGGGTTGCTGAACACGGCCAGGGGCTTGCGCGGCGCGGGGTACTTAGCCGCAATGCCGTCGTCGGGCAAGGGCTGAAAGCCGTCGGGCACGCCCACGGTAATATTTTTGCCCACCGGCATCTTGCGCAGCTTAGGCCCGGCAAATGCCGCCAGCAGCAGCACGGCCAGCAGCAGGGACAGGAGGCGAAAAGTCGTTTTCATCAGAGTAGAAAAATGTGGCGTAAGCTCCAGCTGGCGCCCGGCGCCATATCTGGCCCCAAAAATCAGCGCAACCGTAGGAAAGCGAAGCTAAGCTACAGCCTACCGGTAAAACAAAGCTCCGAAGCCAAACGACTTCGGAGCCAAATGGAGGTGTCATTCCGAGCGGAGCGAGGAGTCTGAATCGCGGATTGAGCGGATTGCTCAGATTACGCGGATTTTGGTGGCGAGGCAAACGGCTCAGCGTAACGTAGCTCACGCGTGACGTAACCGAAATCCGCGTAATCCGAGAAATTCCTTCAATCCGCGATTCAGATTCCTCCTTTGTCGGAATGACAGTTAGCGGCGTTTTTTCTTGGCTACCGGCGCCGAAGGATACTTAATCATCACCTTCTTCCAGTACACGTAGTTCCCGGTTTTGGCTTCAACCAGGTAAGTGCCGGCCGGAATGCGGCCCAGGTCCACGGGCTCCCCGGTGTTGTTCTGCGGGTCGAGGTCGGTGGAATAGATGGCCTGCTTTTTATAGTTGGTCATCACTAGCGTGCCGGGCTGGGTGAACTGCTGGGTGAAGCTGAGCAGGATGCGCTGGCCATCGGAGGTCGGGAATACGTCGATGCCCGACAGGGTTTCTACGCGCTTGATGGGGCCGTTCAGGGTAACCGGCTCGGCGTCCGTCTCAGTTTTGGTTTTGATGGAGGCGCCGGTTTCGGACTTGGTTTTGGTCTTGACCTTGGTGGGCGACGTCTGGGCCTGGGCCGCGGAGAAAGTGAGCAAAGCGGCAGTCAGGAGAAGCAGAGCAGAGCGTTTCATAAAGACGAGGAAAGGGAAATGCGCGTACAGAACGGTTACGGCCGGGCAGTTTGCATACTCCGTACCAATTTTGTGAGAACCATACGGAAAGGCCAGCTTTTAGGGCCAACATGCCCGGTTTTCGCAAGGCGAGGCCGGACGTGCGCTGTACCGCGCCGCCGGAACATTTTCCCAGAATGCGCTAGCTCGTATCCACCTTCGCGGCGTTTTTGAAGAAGTGAGTTCTACATTTGTAGAAGCGGTTTCCGCAACCTTGGCATCTTGTTGAAACGAGCCGTCATCCTCGGCCGCTGTTGCTACCACCGCTGCCACCCGAGTCTCACCGCGCACTTCTCACCTCTCACTTCTTCCGAAAGAACATGCTCCGGACGCATACCTGCGGCGAACTTCGCCCCGAACATATTGGCCAACCTGTCACGCTCTGCGGCTGGGTGCAGCGCACCCGCGACAAAGGCGGCATTCTGTGGGTAGACCTGCGCGACCGGTACGGCATCACCCAGCTGGCCCTGGAAGAAGGCGTGGAAACCGAGCAGGTGCGCGAGCAGGCCCGGCAGCTGGGCCGCGAGTTTGTGGTGCAGGTAACGGGCCGGGTGTCGGAGCGCCACTCCAAAAACGACAAGATGCCCACCGGCCACATCGAAATCCGCGTGGAGAGCCTGACGGTGCTCAACCCGGCCAAGCTGCCACCCTTCCTCATCGAAGACGAAACCGACGGCGGCGACGATCTGCGCATGAAGTACCGCTACCTCGACCTGCGCCGCGCGCCCGTGCGCCAGAACCTGATGCTGCGCCACCGCGTGGCCCAGGCCACCCGCCGGTACCTGGACGGCCAGGAGTTTATCGAAGTCGAAACGCCCGTGCTCATCAAAAGCACTCCTGAAGGGGCCCGCGACTTTGTGGTGCCCTCCCGTATGAACCCCGGCGAGTTCTACGCCCTGCCCCAGAGCCCCCAGACCTTCAAGCAGCTGCTCATGGTGTCGGGCTTCGATAGGTACTTTCAAATTGTCAAGTGCTTCCGCGACGAAGACCTGCGCGCCGACCGCCAGCCCGAGTTCACCCAGATTGACTGCGAAATGTCGTTTGTGGAGCAGGAAGACATCCTCAACACCTTCGAGGGCCTGGTGCAATACCTGTTTCGGGAGGTGAAAGGCCTGGAAATCGGCCAGCTGCCGCGCATGACCTACCAGGACGCCATGCGCTACTACGGCAACGACAAGCCCGACACGCGCTTTGAGATGAAGTTCGTGGAACTGAACGACCTCGTGAAAGGTCAGGGCTTTCCCGTATTCGACAATGCCGGCCTCGTGGTGGGCATCTGCGCCACCGGTGCGGCCACCTACACCCGCAAGCAGCTCGACGAGCTAACCGAGTGGGTGAAACGCCCGCAAATCGGCGCCACTGGCCTCGTGTACGCCCGCGTGGAAGTCGATGGCTCCGTGAAATCGTCGGTGGATAAGTTCTATCCGCAGGAGCAGCTTCAGCGCTGGAAAGCCGCCTTCAACGCCCAGCCCGGCGACTTGCTGCTGGTGCTGGCCGGGGAGGAAAACAAAACCCGCAAAGCCTTAAGCGAGCTGCGCCTGGAAATGGGCCAGCGCCTGGGCCTGCGCGACCGAGACACCTTCTCGGCTCTCTGGGTGGTAGACTTTCCGCTGCTGGAGTTCAACGAGGAGGAAGGCCGCTACTTCGCCATGCACCACCCTTTCACCTCGCCCAAGCCCGAAGACCTGCCCCTGCTCGACTCGCCCGCCACCATCGGCCAGGTGCGCGCCAACGCCTACGACATGGTAATCAACGGCGTGGAAGTAGGAGGCGGCTCCATCCGCATCTACGACCGCGCCGTACAGGCCCGCATGTTCAGCCTGCTTGGCTTCTCAGATGAAGAAGCTCAGGCCCAGTTCGGCTTCCTGCTCGACGCCTTCGAGTACGGCGCCCCGCCCCACGGCGGCATTGCCTTCGGCTTCGACCGGCTCTGCTCGTTGTTCGGCGGCGCCGATTCCATCCGGGACTTTATTGCCTTCCCCAAGAACAACTCCGGCCGCGACGTGATGATTGACTCGCCCTCGGAGATTTCGGAGGCGCAGCTCAAGGAGCTGAGCATCCGGACGGCGGTGGCGGGGAAGTAACATTCAAATAGCCTAGTAAAACAAGCAGCGGCTGAGTACTCAGCCGCTGCTTGTGCGTTAAGTGTACAAGGTTATTTACTTTAGTCAGTATGACTTTCCGCCTCGACCGCACCGCTTTTCACGCCGGCACGCACGAACAAAACGCGCAGTACCACGCCCAGCAGCAGCCCGCTACACCAGTCGAGCGGCTGCGGGCGGCGGCCTATCTGAACAGCATAGCGTTTGGATATGACCTGAATAACCCGCCTCGGTTAGACCGCACGACCTTCGTGGCTAGAAAACATAGTTCTGAATGGTAGCTGATCAAAGTGCGGTCAGAAAGGAAATCGGCCTAATTTGGATAAGGCTTCGCGCTCTAGTACGCGCTCCGGCGTGTTGAAGCCAAGTAATCGGATGGTAGCTTCAGCTACGGGTGTGCGTGCTTGCATATACAATCCGACTATTGCAAAATGCTCTTGCCAGCTATCGATGCGTGGATTGAATAGACGAACTAAGCTGCCATCAGTAGTGAGCGAAGCTATGTCACTGCCTTTATGCTGATTGCAGAAAGTGCAGGCATACGCCAAGTTATCAGCAGTAGTAAGGCCACCGTGCTTCTCGCTAATAATATGGTCAACCTGGCAGCCGAATACCGTATCATCTTCCGCTATTCGGCAATATTCGCAGCGCAATTCAGCGCGTAGGGCCACATGACGTCGTAACTCTGCACTGATGTAGGTACGACTCATGCGGCCAGCTTCGTGCGGGCTCGGGCTTTGGCTAACCGTAGTAGGTGCTCGAGTTGTAAATAATGCGTCAGCTCCTCGGCTTCGTTGGCTGTGAGGCCTTCGGTTTTCTCTTTGCTGACCAACTCAGCCACTCGCTCTCGTACCGCCTCCGAAGGGCGGTAGGCTACTAGCGCGGCGGGGGTGAAGCCACCCGCCAGCCAGTCAATTATTTCTTCGTAGGCACGGTTCATAAGGCTAAGATAAGCCGTATGTAAAATACTATCTAAGCTGAGCAGTAAGGCAGTAGCTTACGCCTCCTAAACCGCTACTTGGCCGCCGCTGGCAGCTCCCGCACCCAGATGTTGCGGAAGCTGATGGGCTCACTCTTGTCGCCGTGGGCTTGCAGTTTGATGGAAGTTGGGCCGTGGGCTTGGTAGGAGGGGGCCCCGATGTAGAGCGTGGGGCCCAGCAAGGCCACGTTGTTCTGCACCAGTACGCCGTTGAAAAATACTGTAACCCTGGCCGGCGTGGCCAGTGCGCCGGCGGCCGTGAAGGTCGGGGCCGTCCAGGCTATGTCGTAGGTCTGCCACTCGCCGGGGGGGCGGGCGGGGTTGGCCAGGGGCGCGTACTGCTTATAGATGCTGCCGGCCATGCCGTTGACGTAGGTTTTGTTCTGGTACGAATCCAGAATCTGTAGCTCGTAGCCCAGGTCGCCGGCGCCGGTGGAGGCCAGAAACACGCCGCTGTTGCCCCGCGCCTGCCCCGTACCGCTGATGCCGGCCGGAATGCGCCACTCCAGATGCAGCTGGTAGCTGCCGAAGCGGCGCTTGGTTTCGATGTTGCCACTGGCCTTGTTCACGGTAAACACGCCCCCGGCCACCGTCCACGCGGCCGGGGCGTTGCGGTTGTCGGTCGATACCCACTCATTGAGGTTTTTGCCGTCGAAGAGGAGCAGCGCATCGGCAGGGGCAGCCCCGCCACCGGGCGGACCCGGCGCCACTACCTTGGGCTCGGGCGCCCACACTTCGGTGTCCTCGGGCTTGGCGGTGGATTGGGCATGAGTGCAGCTCCAGCTGCCGGCCAGCAAGGCGAGAAGAGTAAGGCGAAAAGTCATGCAGCGGATGGGGTTAGCGGTGAGGCTTGTTTTTGGGTGTTCAGCTAAAGAAGCATAGTCGATTCAGGTGGGCCACGTGGTACTCGGCATCATCGAGGCCGTTTTCTGAGGTAGAGACGCAATATGTTGCGTCTCATGGTTGCAAGATGTTGGCAGAACGATTCCTGACGGCGCGGACGAGACTCCAGCTATTGCGTCTCTACCCCGCACGCGCCGGACAATGCTGCTTCTTACAGCAGTCTTTTTTTCACGTACGCCGCGCTCTGGGTTATGCTTTTGTAGGCATCCATGGCAAAGTTTTCCTGCTCCACAAACGCCTGCTTAAGCCCGGTGGCGCCGGCTTGTTTGAACAGCTCCGGGAAGTTGATGGAACCGGTGCCGACCTCGGTGTTGCGCTCTGGCTGGGTTTTGTCCATGTCTTTGACGTGCCAGAGCGGGAAGCGGCCCTGATGCTTCTGAAGCAGCTGCAGCGGATTCTGCCCGGCGCGCACGGCCCAGTACAGGTCCAGCTCAAACTCTACCAGCGTGGGCTGGGTTTCGCGCAGCAGCACCTCGTAGAGCGTGGTGCCGCCAACGGGCTTGAACTCGAAGTCGTGGTTGTGGTAGCCCAGGCGCAGGCCGGCGGCCCGGCACAGCTCGCCCGCCCGGTTCAGCTTCTCGGCAATGGCCTTGAAGGCGTCGGGCGAGGTCCGTACCTGCTCGTCGAGGTAAGGTACCACCACGTAGGCCTGGCCGCAAGCCTTGGCGGCCTCCAGGTAGGGCTTGAGCAGGTCCAGATTACCCTCGCGGAAGTAGCGGCCCGTGTCGTAGTGGCCGCTGAACGTGGTCAGGCCGTGCGCTTTCAGGGCCGCCGCAAACTGCGCCGCGCTCAGCCCCCAGAACCCGCCGCCCTCCGGGTTGTAGCCGTAGGTTTCGACCGTCTGGTAGCCGGCCTGAGCCACTTTCGCCAGCACGCCCTTCACGTCTTTGCTTATGTAGTCGCGCAAGGTGTATAGCTGCAAACCGGTTTTCCGCGCGGGCGGCGCGGCCAATAGCTGACCCGGCGCCAGCACCGAGAGGGCGGTGAGCCAGCCAGCCTGATAGAGAAATGTGCGGCGCTGTATCATGGGAAAGGAACTAGTGGTGGAAGTACCAATGAAGGGTAGGCTAGAAGCTATATAGGAAGTCGCCCCAAATACACCGGAACGTCATGCTGAGCGGAGCCGGAGGCGAAGTCGAAGCATCTCTCCCGCTGGCTAATTCTACTCGTGAGGACGAAGCGGGAGAGATGCTTCGGCAAGCGGACGCCAGATAGAGCATGACGCCCTTTCAACTTTCTGAGCAACTTATATTCAAAAAACTACACGTCGCACAGCTGCACGGCTTGGCGCAGGGCGGCCAGCTGGTCGGTTTGCGTGGGGACGAACTCCTGCGCTACGTAGCCCCGGAAGCCGGTGGCCTTGATGGCGCGCATGATGGCCGGGTAGTTCAACTCCTGCGTCTCGTCGATTTCGTGGCGACCGGGCACGCCGGCCGTGTGGTAATGCGAAATGTAGGCGTGGTTATCGGTGATATTCCGAATCACGTCGCCCTCGTCAATCTGCATGTGGTAGATGTCGAACAGCAGCTTGAAATGAGGCGAATCCAGCTTTTTAGCCAGAGCCACGCCCCAGGCTGTCCGGTCGCAGTGGTAGTCTTTGTGGTCGATTTTGCTGTTGAGCAGCTCCATCACCAGCACCACGTTGTGCTTGGCTGCCAGGGCCAGCAGGGGCGTCAGGCCTTTCACGCAGTTGGCCCAGCCGGTTTCGTCGCTCATGCCGCGGCGGTTGCCGCTAAAGCAAATCAGCTGCTTATACCCGGCCTTGGCCACCAGCGGAATCATCTCCGAGTAGTTTTTCAGCAGGGTGGTGTGGTAGCGGGTGTCGTTGAAGCCGTCGGTGAGGTTGATTTCCGCTCCGTTGCACATCGACGAGTCGAGGCCGTATTTCTGCAAGGTCGGCCAGTCCTTGGGGCCTACCAGGTCGATGCCCGTCAGGCCCAGGCCGCGGGCCGCTTCGCAGAGCTGCTCCAGCGACAGGTGCTGGAAGCACCATCGGCACACCGAATGCTTGAGGTTATTTTTGAGCATAGCCGGCGCGGATGCGTTTTTGGAAGATAGCAACGTGCTGAGCGAGCCTGCCACGCCCACGGCAGCCGTGCCGGCCAGCAGGTATTTGAGGGTCGTCCGGCGGGTTGGGGGAGGAGCCATGGCGGGAGGGTGTAGGGGCGCGTCGCACGCGCCCGGTTATGTGGTGAGGTTGTTCAGCCGGATGTAGATGTGGTGCCGCTGTCATGCACGGCGTCGCCCGGACAGCGACTGGCTGGAGGAGCGAAAGGCTGCCCGGTCGGCAGCAGCAACGGCCGGGCGCGTGCAACGCGCCTCTACACCTCCAAGGCCTACTTCAACGCCAGAATATACCGCGCCATTTCCCGGGCGTCGGCCTCGGAAATGTTGGGGTGGGGCGTCATGGGGATGTCGCCCCAGTTGCCTTTGCCGCCCTGGATAATCTTGCTGGCGAGCATCTTCACGTTCTCCTCCGAGTTCGGGTACTGCTGGGCCACGGCGAGGTAGGCCGGGCCAATGAGCCGTTCCCGCTCCTTGTGGCAGGTGGTACAGTCTGAGGCGGTTATCAGGGCCGCGCCCTTGGCCACCGTGCCGCCGGTAGCGCCGGTGCCGAGCTTGGTCACGCTCGTATCAATTTGGGGCTGGTGGGCCACGGCGGCCAGGTTGCGCCCCGAGGCACTGTCGCGGTTCATCTCCTCCGACGACGCCTCGGCCACGCTGGGCGTCTCGGTAGGAGCTTCGGTAGCGGCCTGCTGCTGTCGGGAACCAGTGTCGCAGGCCAGGAGCGAGGCGGCCAGACCAAGGAAAAGGACGAGTTTTTTCATAGCTGCATGTATGATTATAAGCCTAGTAGCGTGCGGTTGAACGCCGAATCGGCCGGGGTGGCAACAAAGTCATCAAAGGCATGGTCGGTGACGCGGATGATGTGGTCCTGGATAAACCGGGCGCCTTCCCGGGCCCCGTCCTCGGGGTGTTTGAGGGCACATTCCCACTCCAGCACGGCCCAGCCGGGGAAGTCGTAGGCGGTGAGCTTGCTGAAAATGGCTTTGAAATCAACCTGCCCGTCGCCGAGGGAGCGGAAGCGGCCGGCCCGGTCAAGCCAGCTCTGGTAGCCGCCATACACGCCCTGCCGGCCGTTGGGCCGGAACTCGGCGTCCTTGACGTGGAACATCCGAATCCGCTCGTGGTAGAAGTCGATGTACTCCAGGTAGTCGAGGCATTGCAGCACGAAGTGGGAGGGGTCGTAGAGCAGGCAGGCGCGCGGGTGCTGCTGCACCTGGTCCAGAAACCGCTCGTAGCTCACGCCGTCGTGCAGGTCTTCGCCGGCGTGCACCTCGTAGCACAAGTCCACGCCGCAGCGGTCAAACTCATCCAGAATCGGGCGCCAGCGTCGGCCCAGCTCGGCAAACGCCTCCTCCACCAGGCCCGCCGGCCGCTGGGGCCAGGGGTACACCATAGGCCAGGCCAGCGCCCCGCTGAACGTGGCGTGGGCCCGCAGCCCCAGGTTGCGAGAGGCCTGGGCGGCGTACCGGAGCTGCTGCACGGCCCACTGCTGCCGGGCCGCGGGGTTGTGGCGGTAGGCGGCCGGCGCAAAGCCGTCGAACAGCTGGTCGTAGGCCGGGTGCACCGCCACCAGCTGCCCCTGCAAGTGGGTGGAAAGCTCGGTGATGACCAGCCCGGCCGCCTCCACCGTGCCGCGCACCTCGTCGGCGTAGGTCTGGCTTTCGGCGGCTTTCTGGAGGTCGATGAAGCGCGGATCGAGGGTCGGGAGCTGCACGCCCTTGAAGCCTAGGCCACCGGCCCAGGCGCAGATGTCGGCCAGGCTATTGAACGGGGCTTGGTCGCCGATGAACTGGGCCAGGAAGATGGCCGGTCCCTGGATGGTTTTCATGCGCGGGTCAGACGGTAAACTCGGTCCATTTCTGCTGTGACTGGCTGGAAGCTACCACGTTTTCAATAAACGCCATGCCCCGGATGCCCTCCGCCACGCCCGGAAAGTCCAGGGCTTCGGGCGGGGCGGGGCGGCCCGCCAGCCGGGCCTGCACGGTCAGGGCGAAGTTGCGGTAGAGGTTGGCAAAGGCTTCGAGGTAGCCCTCCGGGTGGCCGGCGGGGGTACGGGTGTTGTGTTGGGCCAAGGAACCCACGTAACCGGTGCCAGCCCGGCGAATTTCAGTTGGCCGGTCGAGCCACTTCACCAGCAGGGTGTTGGCATCAGCCTGCTGCCACTCCAGGCCGCCCAGCTCGCCGTACACCCGCACGCGCAGGTTGTTTTCCTCGCCGGCCGCAATCTGGGTGGCCGTGAGCACGGCGCTGGCCCCGTTGCTGAGCCGCAGCAGCACGGCCCCGTCGTCGTCGAGGCGGCGGCCGGGCACCACGGTGTTCAGGTCGGCGCAGAGGCGCACCACGGGCAGACCCGTCACGTACTCCAGCAGGTTGAAGGCGTGGGTGCCGATGTCGCCCATGGCGCCGGCCGCACCACTGCGGGCAGGGTCGGTGCGCCAGGCGGCCTGCTTGTTAGCGGTGCTTTCCTCGGGGCCGCTGAGCCAGCCCTGCGGGTACTCCACGTAGGCCTTGCGGATGGGGCCCAGCGTGCCCGCGGCCACCAGCTGCCGGGCTTCCTTGATCATGGGGTAGCCGGTGTAGGTGTGCGTGAGGCAGAGCAGGCAGCCGCTGGCCTCGGCCACATCGGCCAGCTGCCGGGCCTCGGCCAGCGAGAAGGTCATGGGCTTATCCAGGATGACGTGGAAGCCGTTTTCCAGGGCCAGCCGGGCCGGGTCGAAGTGCACGTGGTTGGGCGTGACGATGCTGATAACCTGCACCCGCTCGGCCTCGGGCCGCTGCCTTTCCTGGCCGATCAGCTCCTGATACGAGCCGTACACCCGCTCCGGCGCCAGACCCAGCAGCCCGCCCATAGCCCGCGACTTCTCGGCGTCGGCGCTGAAGGCGCCGGCCGTCAGCTCGTACATGCCATCAAGGGCGGCGGCGTGGCGGTGCACCGCCCCGATAAACGCGCCGGGCCCGCCGCCAATCATGCCGAGTCGTAGTTTCATGCAGGGGTGGTAGAGTTAGGGTGCAGAGGTGAAAGGTTGGAAGGTGTAGAGACGCAATATCTTGCGTCTCTCATTGAACGATGTTGGTAGAACGATTCCTGATGGCGCGGACGAGGAGACTCCAACTGTTGCGTCTCTACACTTCCAGCCGGGCGTTGGCTTCCGCGAAGCTGATTTCCTCGGCCGGGGCGGGGGCGGGCTGGTCCCGGAACAGGAGCAGGAACACCGCCAGCACCGCTGCGGCAATGGCCGCCGGAATCAGCCAGATGGTTTGCCAGTCGTGCTGGTTGGGCGCCAGCTGGTAGGCATCCACCACCCGGCCCGAAAGCAGGGAACCGATGAGCATCCCAACCCCGTAGGTAGCCAGCGTGATAAAGCCCTGAGCTGCGCTTTTCGACTGTTCGCCGGCCAGCTTGTCGGTGTAAATCTGGCCCGTGACGAAAAAGAAATCGTAGCAGATGCCGTGCAGCACAATGCCCGCAATCAGCAGCCAGTAGGCCGAGCCGCCGTTGCCGTAGGCGAAGAACAAGTAACGCACCACCCAGGCCAGCATCCCAATGGCCAGCATCTTCTTCACGCCGAGCCGGACGAAGAAGAACGGAATCAGGAGCATGAACAGCACCTCCGACACCTGCCCCAGGCTCTGCACACCCGCCGCCGACTTTAGGCCCGCTTCATTAAGAAAGGGGTTGGTAAAGCCGTAGTAGAAGGAAAGCGGCACGCAGATGGCCACCGAAGCCAGGAAGAAAATCAGGTAGGAGCGGTTGCGCAGCAGCCCAATGGCTTCCAGGCCCAGCAGTTGGCCCACGGTGGCGGGGCCGGCCCGGCGGATGGGCGGCGTGGCGGGCAGCGTGAAGCTAAACACGCCCAGCAGGGCCGAGGCGCCGGCCGCCATCTTAAAGGTGAGGTCCAGGCGGTTGGCCTGCTCCCAGTTCAGCCACCCGATAGTCAGGCCCGCCACAATCCAGCCCAGCGTGCCCAGCACCCGAATCGGGGCAAATTCCTTTTGCGGGTCGCGCATCTGCCGAAACGAAATAGAGTTCACCAGGGCCAGCGTGGGCATGTACACCACCATGTACACCAGAATCAAGGGGTAAAAGGCGCTGAAGTCGGCGGCGGAGGCGGCCAGCCACAGCAGCGCCGCGCCGGCCAGGTGCAACACCCCCAGAATCTTCTGGGCCGAGAAAAAACGGTCCGCAATCAGCCCGATGATGAACGGCGCCACAATGGCCCCGATAGACTGGGTAAGAAACGCCGCCCCTACCTGCGTGCCGGTAGTTTGCAGCGTCTTCAGCAGGTAAGTGCCCAAGGTCACAAACCACGCCCCCCAGATGAAGAACTCCAGGAACATCATCACCGACAATTTGAAGCGGACCGCGGGAGTCATAAGCAGGAAGATTGAGGTGGGGTAGAGCGGCGGAGGGGCGCGTCGCACGCGCCCGGTCGTTGCTGATGCTGTTTAGATGAACGTCATTCCGAAGGCAGCGCGGAATCTGAATCGCGGATTAAGCGGATTTATCAGATTGCACGGATTTTGCTGATAAGGTAGCCAGTTGAAAGTGATGTAACCAAAATCCGTGTAATCCTACTAATCCGTTTAATCCGCGATTCAGATTCCTCGCGCTGCTCGGCATGACAACCAGCTGGGGGCGTTCAAGCAGCCGGGCGCGTGCGACGCGCCCCTCCGCTGACTTAACTGGTAGCCCAGGCCCGGTCGCCTTTTTTGTAGGGAAAGTCGCCGTCGTAGCGGCCGGGCACGGGCAGGTAGCGCAGGGCTTTGGTGGCGCCCACTTCCGAGGTGAAAAAGCCCAGCAGGGTGAGCTGCTTCATCATGCGGAAGTACTGGCTGGGGTCGTCGGGGCGCTTGTGGTCGGTGAAGTCCTTTTGCTCCTTATCGAGCTGGGTGAGCAGGGCGGTGCGCTGGGCCGGGGTGCAGGCCATGAACGACTTGCCGTGCTGCTTCTGGCAGCGCTGCTCGAGCTGGGTGAGACCCGCCAGGAAGATTTTCTGGTCTTCGGGCGTGTAACAGTCGCGCACCATCACGGCCATAAAGCTACCCACCTGGGCCGCCTTGGCGCCGGGCGTCTTAGTAGCGGGCAGAATGGTTTCGCCCACTTCGTCGAGCAGCTCCACCTGGCGGGTAGTTAGGAAAGAGTTTTCCTGGGGCTTAGCGGCCTCAGTCGTAGCTGTCTTTTCCTCTTTGGCAGGCGAGGAGCAGCCCGCCAGAAACATATCGGCCCCAATGACGGTGCCGCCCATAATCAGGGCCACGCGGGCCAGCGCTTCTCTTCGGTTCATAGTGGTGGGGTGATGAGGTGAAGAGGTAAATGGTGACAAGTGACAAGTGACAGGTAACAAGTGACAGGTAGACCGTCATGCTGAGCGTAGCCGGAGGCGCAGTCGAACCGAAGGAAGGCGTAAGCCAAGCTCTCTACCGCGGGCTAATCAACATGACTGCAACGAAGCGGGAGAGATGCTTCGACAAGCTCAGTATGACGTTCTTGTTGTCACCTGTCACTTGTCACTTGTTACCTCCTTCTTAGACGTTCTGCTTTTTCAGCTCACTGACCGCATGGTCGGCGGCGCGGGCGGTGAGGGCCATGTAGGTCAGCGACGGGTTCTGGCAGGCGGCGGAGGTCATGCAGGCCCCGTCGGTGACGTACACGTTGGGGGCGTCCCATACCTGGTTGTGCTTGTTGAGCACCGACGTTTTCGGGTCGCGGCCCATGCGGGCGGTGCCCATCTCGTGGATGCCGCCGCCCAGCACGTAGCCGCCATTCTCAGTCTTTACATTCTTCAGACCAGCCTTTTCCAGCATCTCCTGGGCGTCCTTCATCATATCGACGCGCATTTTCAGCTCGTTTTCCCGAATGGTAGCGTCGATGGCTAGCACCGGCAGGCCCCACTTGTCTTTCTTGGTCTTGTCCAGGGTTACGCGGTTGTCGTGGTAGGGCAGGGTTTCGCCGAAGCCGGTCAGGCCCATGGTCCAGGGGCCGGGCTCGGTGAGGGTGTCCTTGAAGTCGGCCCCGATGCTCAACTCCGGGATTTCGCGGGCCCAGCCTTCGCGGCCGGCGCCGCCCTGGTAGCCGAAGCCGCGCACGTAGTCGCGCCGGTCGCCGAACAGGTTGCGGTAGCGCGGGATATAGATGCCGTTGGCCCGGCGGCCGTACACGTATTTGTCGTCGAAGCCCTCGGCCTCGCCCGAGGCCCCCACCCGGAAGTGGTGGTCCATGAGGTTGTGGCCCAGCTCACCGCTGCTGCTGCCCAGGCCGCCGGGCCACACGTCGGTAGCCGAGTTGAGCAGCACCCAGGCCGAGTTCAGAGCCGAGGCATTCAGGAAAATCACCTTGGCGAAGTACTCGTAGGTCTGGTTGGTTTGCGCGTCGAGCACCTCCACGCCCGTGGCCCGCTTCCGGTCTTTGTCGTAGAGGATGCGCGTGACGATGGAAAACGGCCGCAGCGTGAGGTTGCCCGTAGCCACGGCCGCGGGCAGCGTAGACGACTGGGTACTGAAGTAGGCCCCAAACTGGCAGCCCAGCCAACACTTGTTCTGGTACTGGCAGTTGGTGCGGCCGTGGTGGGGCTGGGTGATGTTGGCCGTGCGCCCGATAATCATGCGGCGGTGCTGGTAGGCCTTTTTGAGGCGGGCCGCCACGTCTTTTTCCACCACGTTCATCTCCATGGGCGGCATAAACTCGCCGTCGGGCAGCTGGGGCAGGCCCTCGCGGGAGCCGCTGATGCCGGCAAACTTCTCGACGTAGCTGTACCACGGGGCCAGGTCCCGGTAGCGGATGGGCCAGTCCACGGCAATGCCGTCCTTGGCGTTGGCTTCAAAGTCGTACTCGCTCAAGCGGTACGACTGCCGCCCCCACATCAGGGAGCGGCCGCCCACGTGGTAGCCCCGGAACCAGTCGAAGGGCTTCACCTCCACGTAGGGGCTTTCCCAGTCCCGGACCCAGTAGTCGAGGTTGGTTTCGTTGAGCGGATAGTCGCGCTTGAGCACGGGATAGTCGGCTATCATCTGCTGGGTGCGGCCGCCGCGGTGCGGAAAGTCCCAGGGCGCTTTGGGGGTGTTCACGTAGTCCTTGACGTGCTCGATGTTGCGGCCCCGCTCCAACATGATGGTTTTCAGGCCTTTTTCCGTCAATTCCTTGGCCGCCCAGCCGCCCGAAATACCCGAGCCAATAACAATGGCGTCGTACGTGTTCTTTTCCATAACCAACAAGTGGGAATTGAGGATGACAAAGGAGCAGACACTGTGCGGGGCAACAGCGCAAAACCGAGCGAGCCTATATATAAGCTGCTGAATGCCAACCAACACCAGAAGACTCAGCAAGGCAAACACCGCACAACGGTAAGTAACGGGAATATTACCACCAATGCAATCTGAACTATAAATTTGACTACGGCCGGTAAGGTTTTCGTTACGACTTGGGCGCGGAGCGGGCCGGCAGAGCCGCGGGGCCGGTGCTCCGTCATCCTGTCAGGTAAGTGTCTAGTGGCGAGCTTCTTGTAGGCTCAGCGGCGAGGCTGCCCTGGTATCGGCAAACGGCTTGTCTATAGAAACGCTGGAAGTTCTATCCTCACCCTCGTTTGGCGCTGCGGCCTCATGTATTACTCAGCGCCAACACTCATGGACTCGTATTCGCAACTCATTATTTCGGCCGTGGAAGCGGCCAAGCATTCCGTCGTGAAGATTGACGTGCGGAAGCGCACCAAGCAAGGCAAGCTGGCCCCGGCGGGCTCCGGGTCGGGCTTTTTGTTTTCTTCGGATGGCTACCTGTTCACCAACTCCCACGTGGTACACGGAGCCGAGGAAATCCGCATCACCTTCGCCGATGGGGCCGAGCACCCGGCCACGCTCGTGGGCGAAGACCCCGACTCGGACCTGGCCCTGCTGCACACGCCGGCCAGCGGTTACCCCGCCGCCCGCCTCGGCGACTCCGGCCAGGTGCAAATCGGGCAGCTGGTAGTGGCCATCGGCAACCCTTACGGTTTTCAGCACACCGTCACGAGCGGGGTGGTGAGTGCCCTGGGCCGCACGCTGCGCACCGAAACCGGCCGCCTCATCGACAACATCCTGCAAACCGACGCCGCCTTGAACCCTGGCAACTCCGGCGGCCCGCTCATCGACGCCGACGGCCGCGTGGTGGGCGTGAACACGGCTACCATCTGCGGGGCGCAGGGGCTGTGCTTTGCCATCGGCATCAACACGGCCACGGCTATTCTGCCGGCCTTGCTGCGCGAAGGCCGGGTGCGCCGGGCCTACCTGGGGCTGATGACTCAGGAAGTCAGCCTCAACCCGCGCGTCATCAACTTTCATCAGCTGCCCACCAGAAAGGGCTTGTTTGTGGTGAGCGTGGAGCCTGGCACGCCCGCCCAGGCCGCCGGCCTGCGCGAAGGCGACTTCATCGTGGCCTTCGCCGACCAGCCCGTGCAAAACTCCGACGACCTGTTTCGGCTGCTCACTCAGGAGAAAATCGGCCTGTTTCAGTTCCTGACCGTGCTGCGGGGCCAGCAGAAGTTGGAGCTGCGCATCACGCCCGTGGAAAGCAGCGGCACGGCGCGGGCCCGCCCGGTAGCGGCGTAGAGCAGTCAGGGCTACGTGAATAGCCGCAGGGCCGAACGGCTGAATTATACCTCGAAAACGCAAGCAGCGGCAACTGAAGATTCAGTTGCCGCTGCTTGCGTTTAGGTCTGGGTAGCGTGCTGGCCTGCCGGGAGAGTACATGAGCGGCAGGCGGAAGCCTGCGCTACAGCTTCACGTCTTTCACATTGTCGTCGAGTTGGCGGTCGATAATCATGTTGTAGGGGTCGACGGCTACGGAGGCGGGCTTCTGGGCCACCACGAAGCTCAGCTTATTGTCGCCGGGGCGCAGGCGGCGCTTCACGAGCAGCAGGGGCGGCACGGGCTTTTTGTCTTTGCCCAGCTCCGGGAAGATGGCCACCGGCAGCGCGTCGCGGGTTTGGTCAGCGGGCTTCTGGTTGCCGAGGCTGTCGGCGTAGAACTTGGCCGACTTCACCGTGAAATCTACCTGATACTTACCGCTAGGCAGCTTTTTGACCGAGGCGTCCGTCACGCGGTTGTCGTAGAGGGTGATGCGCTCAAAGGCATCGGTCAGGTAGGGCTGGAGCGAGTCGGGCGCGGCCTGGCGCAGGTAGCTGATAAACTCCGGCGAGTTGGTGTAGGGCGGCTGCTGGAAGGCCACGGCGGCCACGTACTTTTTCAGGGCCCCGTTCACCAGCGCCTCGCCCAGGTAGTCCTGCAGGGCGTACATCACCACCGAGCCTTTGCGGTAGTGGATGTACTGCTGGTTTTCGACCAGAGCCAGCGGCACTTCTTTCTTTTGCTCGAAGGCCCGGCCTTGCAGGTAGCGGTTCATGTCGAACTTCAGGAAGCGCTGCATGGTGGTGGGGCCGTTGTGGTGGGCCAGCACCATCAGGGCCGAGTATTCGGCCATGCTTTCCGACATCAGGGTGCTGCCCTGCACCCGGCCGCCGATTACCTGGTGGGCCCACCACTGGTGCGCTACCTCGTGGGCCGTCACGTAGTAGGGGTAGTTCAGGTCCTCGGGGTCGTCATCGTCCACGTCGGCCACGAACCCAATGCCCTCCGAAAACGGCACCGTGTTGGCAAAGGCCTGCGCAAACTGCTGGTACTGCGGAAACTCCAGAATGCGCAGCTGCTGGTGCTGGTAGGGTGAGAAGTTGCGCGAGCAGTACGTCAGGGCATCTTTGGCGCCCTCGGCCATGCGCTTGAGGTTGTACTCGTGGCCGGGCTGGTAGTAGATGGTAATGGGAATGGTGCGGCGCCCGGCCGTATCCACCCACTTATCGGCGTACGTTTTGTAGCGGGCCGACATAAAGGTGTAGAAGTTGAGCATGGGCCGGTCCATCACGTAGGTGAAGTAGCGGCGGCCATCCTGAGTCCACTCTTTCTTGAGGTAGCCGGGCGCAATGGCCGTTTGGTCGGTCTCGGTGCTGACGGTGGCGCGGAAGCGAATCCAGTCGGCGTCGGAGCTGATGTAGGTGTTTTGGCGGGCCTTCAAGTCGTTGACCTTGGCCATGCGGGGCTTGGGCCGGAGGCCGTAGTTTTTGCGGTCCTGGTCGCCGCCCAATTCGGCTTCTTCGCGGTAGCCCAGGCCGGGCAGGTAGCCGCTGTTGAGGAAGGTGCCGTTGTACACCAGGTCGGTGTTGGAATTGGCATTCGGGAAGCCGCGCTCCTGGTAGTAGAAGTCCAGCGTGAGCGGCAAGGAGTCGCCGGGAGCCAGGGGCTGGGCCAGGCGGTAGATGCGGAAGCCGAAGGTGGTGTCGTTGAGGGCCAGCGTGGCTTGGCCGGGCGCGCCCAGGGCCAGGCTGCGCACTCGGGGGTTCAGCTCCACGGGCAGGTTCACAATCACCGAATCCAGGGCTTCGGGCCGCTTATTCACCAGCGTAAACTGCCCCCGGAACCGCACGGCCCGGATGCTGGGGTAGATGTCGGTGTTCAGGTCCACGGCCGTGATGCGCGGCTGGGGCACGTCTTTGTAGCGGCGGTACTGCTTTTCGTAGGCTACCTGGCGCTTTTCGTTTTCCTTGGGCGTGCGGTACTCGTTCAGCACGTTGGTGTTGTAGAAGATAAACGCGCCCGTGCCCAGGCTGATGAGCAGGCCCAGCGCCAGCGTGGCGGTATTGGCCGGGCTCCAGCGCCGCCGGGCCTCGCGCAGGCGGCCGGTGGCATCGGTGCCGCGCACCCAAAGCAGGGTAGCAGCCAGAATCAGGAGCAAAGCCACGCCCGCCCACAGCAGCTTGGTCCACCAGAAGGCGGGCAGGAAGTGGCCGTAGCCGTTCATGGCCGAGTAGGGGCCGGGGCTGGCGCCGCCCCCGAAGCCCAGCAGCCGGTGCCCCAGCCCCAGCTGCCCACGGAAAATGTTGGCCACGTAGTACACCACCATCACCGCAAAGCCCAGGTACTTGTTGTTGACCACCACTTGCGTCACCATAGCCAGCACGCACATCAGCATGAGGAAGGGCAGCTGGTACAGGAACAGGGCCCGCAGGTAGAGGCCGATTTCGTAGTTGAAGTAGCCTTTGAAGGTCTGAATCACCATGCCGCACAGCATGACTACGGCCAGCAGCACCACCTGCACCAGCCACAGGGCCATCAGCTTGCTCAAGAACGGCACCCAGCTGGGCACCGGCACGGCGTCGGCAATCTGGGCCACGCCGGCCTGCCGCTCCCGCCACACCAGCTCCCCGCTGTAGAAGATGATGATGGCCAGCTGAAACAGGAAAAACGAGCCCAGCGTAAGGTCAATTACCTCGGTAGTAACCGGAAACGTGGGCGTGTCGAAGGTTTTGCCGACCTGTGAGGAATTGGCCAGCAGGAAAATGACGCCCGCGCCGGCAATGGCCGCGAAGTAGCGGCTGCGCACGATGCCGCGAAACTCCAGCTTGGTCAGGCTCCACCACTGGCGCAAGCTCATGCCGCCCGAAAACACCTGGCTTACCCGCGGCAGGCGCAGCCCGCCGGGCAGGGCTTCGGTCAGCTCGGCGCCCGGCCCAGCGCCCAGGCGGCTGGCCAGGCTGTCGGCCCGCCGGCGCGACTTTTTGGGCGCCTTTTCCGAGGCCAGGGCCGCAAACCGGAACCGGGCGTAGCAGAACGCCAGCAGGGCCGCCCCCACGCCCAGCCACACGGCCCGGTTCAGGAGCACGTAGCTGGACAGCGGCAGCAGCAGGGTGTTTTTCTCGGCCGAAGTCCAGTAGCGGGTCGTGAAGTTCAGGGCCGACAAGCCAAACGCGTCCAGCGCCGCTACCAGGTGCTCGTTTTTGAGGTCTTCCAGAAAAGCCGTCGAAATCAGATAGCCCACCAGCAAGAGCACGGCCCCGATGTAGGTGCTCAGGATGTTGCGCGTAAGCGTGGCCATGGTAAAGAAAATCGCGCCCGTAAACAGCAGGTTGGGCAGCACCAGCGTCAGGTAGGGCCACACGTAGGTGCCCAGGGGGGTGCTAGCCAAAAACCGGTCGGCCTTCAGCCAGGGCATAATGCTGGCCAGGCCCGCCCCGAAGCCAATGCCGCTGAACACAAGCACGGCAATGAGGTAGGAGCCCAGAAAACGCCCGCCCAGGTAGCCCAGCTTGCTGAGGGGCGTGGTGTAGAAGAGGGCGTGGGTGCGGTGCTCAAAGTCGCGGTACACGGGGTTGCCCATGAGCGACGAGGCGATGATGATGCCGAACACGCTGAGCACGGCCACGGTGATGGACACCGAATATGGCGCGTTGATTTTCACCGCCTGCCCGTCGCCGCCGATGCTCACGTTGACGCCCGTGCCAAACCCGCCACCAGCCGCCGTGACGAGCAAAAAGCCCATCAAAAAGAGGATGAAAAAGTAAATCCACGTGGCCGGGCGCCGCAGGCGGTACTTCAGCTCGAAAAGAAGTATGGGAAGAAACATGGGGGCAATTAAAAATTATGAATTAAAAATTAACAATTGGCCGTTCTAGCCAACGAAAAACAGGCCTTACAGCACAGGCAGGCCATTTTTACTTTTTAACTCATAATTCTTAATCTCCGCGAAATACACGTCTTCCAGGTCGGGCTCCACGGCCTCGAAGCCGCTGTCCGGGGCGGTGTCGGCCAGCACGTGCACCACGGTTTTGCCCGCAAATAGGCGCGAGCTGATAACCTGCTCGCGGGCCTGCAAGGCCGGCAGCTCGGCTTTCTCAATTAGCTTTTTCCACACCCGGCCCTTCAGGTCGTTCATCACCGTGAGCGGGTCGCCGGTGAGCAGCACCTCGCCCTTGTTGATGATGGCCATGTGGCGGCACAAATCCGACACGTCGCTCACGATGTGGGTGCTCAGAATCACCACCAGGTTTTCCCCGATTTCCGACAGCAGGTTGTGGAAGCGGTTGCGCTCGGCCGGGTCGAGGCCGGCCGTGGGCTCGTCCACGATGATGAGGCGGGGGTTGCCGAGCAGGGCCTGGGCAATGCCGAAGCGCTGCTTCATGCCGCCGGAGTAGCCGCCCACGTGTTTTTTGCGCACGTCGTAGAGGTTGGTTTGGTGCAGCAGGGCCGCCACCATCTCCCGGCGCTCCTTGGCGCTGGCAATGCCTTTGAGGGTGGCAAAATGGTCGAGCAGCTCCTCGGCACTCACGCTGGGGTACACCCCAAACTCCTGGGGCAGGTAGCCCAGCACCCGCCGCACGGCCTCTTTTTCGCGCAGCACGTCGATGTCGTCCAGCATGATGGAGCCGGTGTCGGCGTCTTGCAGGGTGGCAATGGTGCGCATCAGGGAGCTTTTGCCGGCCCCGTTGGGACCCAGCAGGCCAAACATGCCCGTGGGAATGGTGAGCGACACATTTTTCAGTGCCTGCGTGCCATTGGGGTAGGTTTTCGAGAGGTTTTCGATGACGAGGGCCATGAGCAAAGGGGGTAAGGGAGGAAGAAGCGCCGGGGCCAGCGTAGCCCGCCGCGTGGGGAAACATGGAGGAAGATTCCAGTGGCACCGATAAACCGTAAGCCGCCGAGCGTCAGCAATATGGTTAAGCCGTAATACAGCAGCGCGGCTATTCAACCAACGGCCCGGAAACGGCCGTGAAAAGCCCCGGTTTTGCCATTTGTCGGAGGCGACGGACGCGGCCGGGCTGCGCCAGCTGTATCATTGGGAAGGTGCTGGCAGTGCAGTGAGCAGCCGGCAGCGGCTAGCGTAGTTCAGTCACGGTAGCGGCAATGCCGGCGCCGTAGTTATCTACTTTCGTCCAGGGGCCGGAGGCGCTGTATTTCTCGAGCAGGAACCCGTTGGCAGCGGTGTTGGTAAGCTCCAGCTCCCCAGAGCCTGGCTTGCTCACCAGCTCCAGGCACACGGCTACCTCCTGGCCCGGCTCCAGCGTCAGGCCGTACTGGCGCAGGTCCAGGCGTACGCGCTGGGCTTGCTCGCTGCGGTCTACGCGCACGTACACGGGTGCGGGCAATAGGTGGCGCTGCTCGTTGGGGCGGCCATCGGCGGCCAGCGGGTATACATTCAGGCGGAAGAAGGCATACTCGTAGGTGCAGCGCGCCACCAGAAACGACACTTCCTCAAGCTGGGCCCGGCGCTTCACGCGGATGGGCTGGCCTACCTGGATGCCCGGCGCATTGCCCGGAAAAAGCTGCGGCACGGTTTGCAGATAATCGGCGTTGCCGAGCGTGCGGCGCACGACGCGGCCGGCCGGCTGGGCTACGTCGGCAGGCTGCACTGGCTGGGGCACCAGCGCTACTACGCACGGCGCTTCAGTGGGGCAGGCCTGCTGCTGAAAATCCTGCACCGAGGCCGTATACGTGCGGTAGCCCGCCAGCACCACGCGCAGCGAATCGTGGCTATACTGCGCCGGCACTTTCAGCTGAAAGCGGCCCAGGGCGTCGGCTACGGTGCCAGCCGGGGTGCCGGCCACGCTCAAGCTGGCATAAGGCACCGGCTCGTGGGTGGAGGCGTCGATAACCTGGCCCGTGAGGGTAAGCACGCTGCCGGCCGGACCAGTAGGAGCGGCTTGGGCGCTCCAGGAAAGGCCGGCAAAAAGGCAAAGCGCGGCCAGGCGCTGCTCGTAGCAGCGGGTAAAGAGGGTTTTCATACGCGACAGGAGGGGAAGGAGCTGCTGAGCCAGCAGCAGGGTTTCGGAAGGGGTAGATGGCAGTGCAACCTGATTCGTTGCCCGAAGCCGTAATTTTTGTGAAGAAGAAAAGCAGAAGCCAACCAGGCAGGTCTGGGGCGCCGCCGTCCGGACAGCTGGAGCGCCAGGTGGGTTGCTCCTGGAAAAAGGTGTTGGATGCTGTAAAACTAGCTGCCCGCTCCGGAGGGCTATTCAAAATTCAACCACTGTTCGGGAATAGTCCTGCAACAGCCCCTCCGGCTCTACTTTCTGGTGCTGAGCCACCCGAACAAGACGCTCCGGCCCGGTAATGGGGGGTAGGCGGCCGTTGGTAGGATAAATGAGGGCGGTGGTTGAAAGAATACCGGTGGCACGTGGAGCGCGGCCGGGTACAGGCGGCCAACTGCCTGCTGCCCGTGGGCAATGCTTATCGGGAGTAGTTTATGGCACTGATTCGGGCTCATAATCAGCTGTAGGCAGGCAAGAATGCTTAGATAAGTAGCAATGGGGAGCCGGAACCCGGCTAGCGTATCTCCGTCACGGTGGCGTCGATGCCCATGCCGAAAGCACCAATTTTCTCCCAGCTTTCGGCAATGCCGTGCTTCTCGAACAGCGGCCCGCCCAGCACGGTGGCCGTGAGCAGCAGCCGGCCGGGCCCCAGGTCGCGCACCAGCTCCAGGCACACGGCCACCTCCTGGCCCGGCTCCAGCCAAAGCTGGTAGCGGCTCAGGTCAACCCGGATTCGGTCGGCGGTCTGAGCCTTGGCCAGCCGCACGTACACGGCTTCGGGCAGCACGTTGCGCTGCTCATCGGGGTGGCCGTCGGGCCCGAGCCGGTACACATTCACGCGGTAAAACACGCTGTCGTAAGTGCACTCGTTGATGTGGAACGACACCTGTTCCAGCATCGACGGGTGTTTGATGCGGATGCGCTGCCCGATTTGGGTGCCCAGCACGTTGCTGGCAAACAGCTGGGAGGCAAACTGCGAGTTGTTGGAGTTGCCCAGTACCCGGCGCACGGCCCGGCCGCCGGGGCGCACCTTTACTTCGGCCAGGGCGGTTTGCGGAGCGGGCACCAGCGCCACCGCGCAGCCGGCTTCGGCGGCCGGGCACACGCGGCGCCGGAACTCCCGCACCGGCATAGTAAAAGCCCGGTAGCCGACCAGCGAAATCCGGAGCGAATCCTGATTGTACTGGGCCGGAATGGCAAGCCGGAAGCGGCCTTCGGCGTCGGCAACGGTGCCCACCGGGCGCCCCAGCACGCCTACGCTGGCGTAGGGCAGAGGCTGGCCGGTGGCCTGATCGAGGGCCTGGCCCGCCACCGTGCCCGGCTCCGATTGAGCCTGGGCACTTACAACGAGGCCGCCGGATAGGCACAGCGCAGCCAGGCAGCGCCTAAAACGGCGCGCGGAAAAAAAGGAGTTCATACGTGTTGAAGGGTAGCAGCTGCCGCAGCAGCCAGGTTCGGGAGGCTAGATGATGGCGAGGCGGCAACCGTTGCCTGCGGTTGTGCAACCCTTGGCCGGCAGCAGCACTAGCGGCGGGGGCCGCAGCAGCCACGCCTGCTGCAACACGCAACACGAAGGCCAGGCCGTACCCTCCGAGGTGGTAAAGACTGCTGCGCGCTGCTCCGGTGCCTGCATCAGCCCGTGGGGAACACGCCTTGGCAGAGGCCTGCGTTACTGGGCCGGGCCGTAGGACGTGACCTGCGCGTTGATTACCCAGTTGAAGTCGTGGGCCGGCCCCCACTGGCCCTGGCTTACGGCGCGCGCAAACACGGCCCCGTCGCCCCTGGTCCCCTGAATGGCAATGCGCGGGTTGTTGACGTCGGCCTCCAGCCACTCGTAGGCCACGAAAAAGGGCTCGGTGAGCTGGAGGTTGTAGGAGCGCAGGTCGGTGGTGAGCCAGCCCTGCCGGAGGCTGGAATCAATGAGAATACTCTCGTGGAGCAGGTCGGCGCCGGGCCGGCCGGTGGCGGGGTCGCGGGCGTAGAGGCGCAGGCGCAGCCGGAAAGACGGGGCCTGGTTGCGGGTGATGTACACCTGCGTCTGGTCGAGAAAGACCGGGAAGCGACGGGGCTGCATCAGCCGGGCAATTTCCGCCCCGCCGCCTTTGCCCACCACGAAGCCACTCACGGAACTGCCCCGCGTTTTGCCCAGCACCTGCGTCCGGGGCTGGCCCGCGGCCTTCACCGACACATCGGGCAGGGCCTGGGGCCGGGCGGGTAGCACCAGCAGCGTGTCGGGGTGGGCAGCCAGCGTGGCCACCGCCACCGTGCGGGCGTAGTAGCCCAGGGCCGAAAACGTAACCGAGTCGCGGCTAAGCGCAGCCGGAATGCTAAGCTGAAACCGGCCCGCCTCGTCGGCGGTGGTGCCCACGTTGCGGCCCCGGATGCCAATGTTGGCAAAGGCCAGCGGCTGGGGCTGGTTGCCGGCTTGCTGGCCGGCTACGCGGCCGCGTACCACCAGGTCGGGCGTGCTGCTGGCCGATGCAGCCAGCAGGAGCAGCAGGAAGAAAAGCCGATTACGAAAAGGACGTTGCATCATGGGAAAGTGAATAGGTCGCGCCAGCCAAGCGGAAGCATCTGTGGTAGCAGGACGGTCATCTACAGAACAGCCTCCCTGTTTCAGCCTCAGCACGACGGTCTTTTCGTCTGGTGTTTACTCTGGTGAGCTTCAGCCGGCACGGCGCACCCGCCACTGCTTACTGGCCGGCCGTGAGCACCTGCTTCTGAAGCTGGGCCTGCACGGGGGTGGGATTTTCGAGGGGTTGCACCACGTTTTTCAGCTCCAGCTGAAAGTCGCGGGGCTGGCCTTTGCGGTCCTCGGGAGTGGCGGCTCCCGCGGGCTGTACCCGCAGCGTGACGGGCGTGCTGGCGGCATCCAGCAAGGGCCGTAGCAGCTGCTGGGCATTGGTCGGCTCCACTACGGTGCCATTCACGGCCAGCACGGCGTCGCCGGGCCGCAGGCCAAAGGCATTGCGCTCGGGGGAGGTGCCGGCCACCACAAACTGCTTGGTAGCGGGGTTGTACTGGAAGCCGAACTGCCCGAAGCCGCGCTCCGTGCGGGTGCCGGTGGCCACGTACTGCCAGCCAATTTTGCCCAGATATTCTTCCAGGGGCAGCGGCTCCTTGCCCACCACGTACCGGTCGAAGAACTGCTGCACCTCGGGATGGGTGAGGGCTACGATTTCCGGTATCAGCTGGTCATCCTCGAAGGAGCGGGTGGGGCCGTACTTCTCGCGCAGCTTCAGCACCACGTCGCGCAGGCTCTGGCGGCCCTGGCTCAGCTCCCGGATACGAATATCGAGCAGGAAAGCCAGCAGGGCGCCCTTCTCGTACACGTTGGAGTACATGTCTTTGTAGGGCGGCACGAGAATGTTGCGGCTCATTTCGGTAAACGAAACGCTGGGGTAGCGCTGGGCACCCACTATCTTCTGGCGCATGGTCTGGCGAAACTCGTCGGGCGTAATCAGGCCGGCGCGCACCTGGGCCAGGTGGGCGAAGTACTCGGTGGTGCCTTCGTACAGCCACAGGTGCTGCGACATCTTGGGGTTGCGGAAGTCGAACTCCCCGATTTCGCGGCTGTGCACGTTGAGCGGGGTCAGCACGTGCAGAAACTCGTGGGAGGCCACGTCCAGCACCAGCTTCTTGAGCCGGGCCGAGTCGGCTATTTCGGGCAGAAAGTAGAGTGAGGAATAGGAGTGTTCCAGGGCGCCATACTTACCATCCTTGGGCTTTACGGCCGACGATTTGGGGTCGACGAAGTAGAAGAGAAACTGATACTGGGGCACCGGCATCTGCCCGAAAAAGCTGGCCAGGGCGCTGGCTGTGGGCCGCAGATAGCGGGCCAGCTGCCGGGCCTTCACCTGCCCCGACTCCGAAAACACCGCAAACCTGATGTTGGCCCCGCCGCTGCGAAAACTCGTGGTGTCAGGGCGGCTGTAGAGCACGGGGCCGTCGGCCAGGGCTACGTAGTCGGGGGCCGTAAACACGTCCTGGGTGGGGCTGGGCCGGCGGACGGCCAGGGCCGTGGCGCCGTGCAGGTCGGCGGGTTTGGTGACGGTTACCTCGTAGGGCTGCATCTTGTGCCCTTCCAGGTAGCCGTAGAGGCCAAACTGATTGAGCACGAAGCTGCGCCCGGCGTCGAAGTTGGTGCCGGCCGGCTGGAAGATGAATGTGCTATCCTGGGGTACGTCCCAGGTATCATCCACCAGGTACTCCAGCCGGGCCAGCTTTTTGGCCTGGTCGATGCGAAACACGCCGGGCTCCAGCTGCTGCGTGGGCAGGGCCCGGCCTTTCTTATCAAGGGCGCGGAAGTCGCGCACGAAACGGCCGTAATTGTCGCGGGAGTAGGTGCCGGGCACGGTGGCCGGCACCACGTAGGTGGCCTGAGCCTCCCGTACTTTGGGCGTATTCACCACTACCCGTACTTGGTCGTTGGGCGTGGCTGTCAGGTCCAGTTGCACCCGGTAGCCGGGCCCCGACTGCGCCAGTACGGGGTAGGAGAGGCCCGTGAAGAGGGCGGCAAGACAACTAGTTTTCATGGGGGAGGGAATAGAAGGAAAATCTAACCGGAAGTGTAGCACCCGGTGCACAACCTTTTCTTGCGTAGCACATCGAGGTTGTACAGCGGATTGGTGATTGGATGCAAAATCTGTGGCGACAGTTGCCCGGCAGCCGGCGTGGCCTACAGTGGCGAAGGAGTAGCCGGGGTTTTACCGGAAACAACCAGGCCGGATGCATCGACCAACTTAGCAAAGGGGCGTTGGCTTCTAGCCGCGCCGGCGGGAAGATGGCTAACTACGCGGGTTTCGTGACAGCTACCCAGCTGGCGCGGACAACCATGGTTCGTCATAGAATTTTGGCTTGACTTGTCACAGCCGGTAGCTCTACTTCATGATATTCCCAATATTCTCTACTGCTGCGCAACGGCGCGGTTTGGCTTGCGGTGCTCGTTGCGGCTCCGAAACAAGCTCCAGCCTAGCGAGTTGTACAGCTTGGGCGGCTGCACTGTGGCTCTGTGCGCTGCTTTGGTGCAGCAATGCGGCCACCATTTCCTTCCGCTCCTTGGCGTTGGCAACGCCAAGGAGCATCGGAAGTGGGATTTTTCCAGCCTAGATCTTTGGATACACCCCAAACTTTCAGGGCGGATGGCCTAGCCCGCGGCGTTTCACGGGAGAGAAGGAGTTGCCGAAGAACTGGCCGGGCAGCTATTCGCTTTGGATAGTGAAGTACATGCTCGGATATGCTCCGTGTACCTGCCACTGGTCCTCGCTTTTAGTGCGAATCACGGACTGGTGAAAGGACGGGAAAGACGCCGGAACTACAAAGGGCGGCCACTTGGCCGTGCATTCGGCGCTTTCGAGCCACTGCATGGTTGCGGCCAGCTTTTGCTGCTTTTCTACTCGCAGGTTGTAGGGGCGCAGGTCCACCGCAACCCAGCCCGTTTGCTGGCTGCGTAGCACAAACTGCACATCGTTGGTAAACAGTGACCGGGTGGGTATCCCATTTTCCACGGCGTAGAAATTCAGCCGGAAGCGAATCATCCCACACGGGTTGCGCCCCACATACACGTGAAAGGTGTCTAGGTAGCTGGCGCGGCCGAACTGGTAGATGCCGCCGCCTTCCCAGCCTTGGTCGTCACCGGTGATAAAGTGTCCCATCAGATCAGTATCGTTTTTACCGATGATGGCATCGTGGCGGGCCCGGCGCCCGATGGTGCCCGGCCGGAGCTTGTCGCGCCGCACTGTTACTTCGCCTAGCGCCTGGGCCACCGGCTGAAGCACAATCTGCGCCCCGCCCGTGAGCTGGCCACCCACCAGGCGTACCTCCCGCTTCTCAAACCCCACGCAGGAAACCATCAACCGGTCAGTAGCCGACGCTAGCTTCAGCGTGAAGCGTCCGGCTGCGTCGGCTACTGTACCCACGCTTTGGTCGGGTACGCCCACGGTGGCATAGGGTACGGACGCTCCGGTACTAGCATTCACAATGCGGCCTTGCACCGTGGAAACCTGCGCCCACAGTAGGTTGCTGATACCGCACAGGGCCAGAAGTACTAGCTTACTGGTATACATTTCTTTGCGTGCTGTTGTTAGCTGGGCTAGTGGTTACCGTTTGCGGGGGCAGCAGCAAGGCGGGTGGGCGTTTGCTGGCCGCTGACAAGACCAGCGGAGCTGCGGGCAATAGCGCGTATCACGGCGGTCATATTTGCCAGGTCCAGACTTGCTACTTCATCGTCGACGGTATGGTAGAGCTTGTCGGTCGGAAGCTGGTCAGTAACAATAGTGTGGGCGGGAATGCCCAAGCGCGCCAGCGGAGCATTATCGGAACGGTAGAACGCCTGTTGCTCGGGGTACGGGTCGGGCTCGAAGCGAAAGCCCGTGCCCTGAGCCCCGGCTTGCAGCAGCGCAGCCAAACTAGACTTGTCAAAGCCCGTAATGAAGGCCGAATTTGGGCCGAACTTGGCCGGCTTGCCAATCATTTCAATATTGAGCATGGCCGTAACAAACCGGGCATCGAGCTGCTGGGCAAAATGCTGAGAACCCAGCAGACCGGCCTCTTCGCCATCGAACGCCACAAACACCAGCGTACGGGCGTTGTCGTTGCGTTTCTTAAAGTATTCGGCCAGGGCCACTACGGCCGCCGTGCCGCTGGCATCGTCGTCGGCGCCGTTGGCAATAGAGTCGCCCTGCACGGCGGCCAACACGCCCAGGTGGTCGTAGTGCGCCGAAAAGATGATCTGTTCCTGGGTGCGGACCGGGTTGCGGCCGGGCAGCACGCCCACCACGTTGCGTAGCGTAAGCGGCTTGACGGAGGTAGCCCCGCTTACCCGGTAGGTAATGGGCCCGGTGGGGACCTTAGCCAGCACAAACACGGTGGCGTAGAAGCTAGGCTTAGCGGGGCTTACCTGCGCTTGGGCTAGCTGGGCTGCCGCCTGAGCAAATGCTTCGGCGTGGACCGGGTCAATGAACACCAACGTATTCTGGGTAGGCTGCAACAGGGCGTTGAGCTTTTCCAGCTCGGCGGGGTTGGGGCCCACTGTTACCGTGCGGGCAGGCTGAGCGTCTTCGCTTGTCCAGAGCAGCGTTGGCGGGCCCGGTGTCATCATCACTTGATTCAGGGCCAGATCATTGCCGTTGACCACCACGGCTGCTGGCTGTGGCGTGACGTTGTACACCTCAAACGGCTGCTCAAAGCCAGCGGCTCCCGGTAACGGTTGTAGGCCGATGCGCTTAAACTCACCAGCCAGGAATCGAGCAGCTTTTTGTCCTTCTGCTTGCCCGGCTGCCCGGCCCAGCATGTCGTCGGCCGCCAGCGCACGCACAACCCGCTCCACTGTGGCGGCTGATACAACCGGCACCTTCCGGGTATGGTCGAGTACGGTGAGCTTGCCAATACTCACTGTTTTTTTGGGTGCTGAAGTCCGAACTATGCTTGCTTGCGCTACTGCGTGGCTACTGGCGGCCCAGGCAGCTAACCATAGGGATGTTTTCAGGATGTTCATGGGACAAGAGGTAAGGGTAGAAGTGAGCTTTAGTTGGCTTGCTGAATTTTGGCGCCTAGTGAGCCGCTCCGTGAAGCGCCGCCGCCCGTTGATGCCTCAAAGCTGGCCGGGTAATGCTGCCTTCCCTACTTAAAATGACCAACCTTTTCGGGGAGCTGACGAATGCGCCGTTACCGTGGATGTACACTGTTTGTCATTCAGGTTTGCCGGCCCAGAAACTTGCCAGTAGTTTCGCAGTATGAGTTGGAAATCTCGTTTCGGTGTCATTTGGCGGCACCGCGCCACGCGCCACGCCATCAGCTGGCTGTTGGTAATAGCCTTCTTAGAGTACGCAGACACAACTGGAGCGCCAAGCCAATTGCGCCTGATGGGCGTGCCCTACTCGACGGCACTCCTACTAGTGCCGGCAGCCATCGTGTACGCCCACTTCGCCTTGCTCACCCACGCGCTCGAACGGCGTCGCTACGGCTGGTATGCGCTGGGGCTGTTGGCCACTTTGGTTGGCGGCACAGCTCTGCTCTACGCTGCGCGCGACCTGGGCACGCTAACTATGGTGCAGGTTGGGGCATCGGCCGGCCGGTCAGAAGTGGGAATAGGCATGTTGCCCGGTACGCAGGCCGAATTGCTGGGGCAGTGCCTGGCCAACGTGGTGATAGTACTCGGTGCGTCGGCGGTGGTGCGCTACCTGCGGCGGGGGATTGTGGCGCACTACCAGATGCAGCAGCTGCGCGCCCAGCAGCTCGACACCGAGCTGCGCCTGCTCAAGTCGCAGGTCAACCAGCACTTTCTGTTCAACACCCTCAACAACCTCTACGGCCTGAGCCTGGCCGCTCCCGACCAGCTGCCCGAAGCCCTGCTCAAGCTGGCCGACCTGATGCGCTACCAGCTCGACGGCTCGCGGCAGGCCCACACCACCGTGGGCGGCGAGGCCGACTACCTGGCCAGCTACATCGGGCTGGAAAAGCTGCGCCTGCGCAGCAACACGCAAGTAGAATTCACGGCCGACGTGCCGCGGCCCGAGCAGCCGCTGGCACCGTTGCTGCTGCTGCCGCTGGTCGAAAACTGCTTTAAGCACGCCGTGGCTCCCAGCGGCCAGAACACCATCCGCATCCAGCTGGTCCAGACCGACGCCGGCCTGACCCTGCGCACCACTAACAGCATTCCGCTCCACTTCCGGCCGGCGCCGTCGGGACTGGGGCTACCCACGCTGCGGGCCCGGCTGGCCCAGTTTTACCCCGGCCCGCAGCACCGCCTCACCATCGAAGCCACGCCCAGCCACTACGCCGCCACGCTCACGCTCTGCCCCTGATGTCGTCGTCATCCCTGTTGCCCGCTGCCCCGCCCGCCCCGCTGCGCTGCCTGCTCGTCGACGACGAGCCGCTGGCCCACACCGTGCTGCGCGCCTACCTCGACCGGCTGCCGGGCCTGGCCGCCTGGGCGGGCAGCTGCTACGGCGCCGTGGAGGCCCTGACGTTTCTGCGCGCCACGCCCGTTGATGTGCTGTTTCTGGACGTGGACATGCCCGAGCTGACCGGCCTGGAGCTGCTGCGCGCCCTGCCCCAGCCGCCGGCTGTGGTGCTGTGTACGGCTCACGCCGCCCACGCCCTCGATGCCTTCGAGCTGGGCGTGGTCGATTACCTGCTCAAGCCCATCCGGTTTGAGCGGTTCGTGAAAACCATCGGCCGCTTACAGGCCGGGGCCGCCCCGCCGGCTCCGCTCCCGCTAGCCCCCGACCCGCCACCACCAGCACCCGCCGACTCCATCTTCATCAAAACCGACGCGGGCACCGAGCGGGTGCGCTTCGCGGAGCTGCTGGTGGTGGAAGGCTACGGCAACTTCGTGAAGTGCCACCTGGCCTCGGGCCGCGTGCTGCTCACGGCTGAAACCATGAAGCAGATGGAAAGTGAGCTGCCGGCCTTGCACTTCGTGCGCACGCACAAGTCCTACCTGGTCAACATAACGCGGGTAGACCGGCTGAGCGGCAACTGCCTGCACGTGGGCAGCCGCGAAGTGCCCGTGGGCAGCACCTACCGGCACGGCGTGCTGGCCAGCCTCAAGCTGCGCTAGCTGGCTGCCGCTACTTGCCCGGCTTGGTGCCGCCCAGCAGCTCCTGCTGTGTATACCAGCGGCCCCTGCACATGGTGCCTACCACGGTTTGCAGATTGTCGAGGCTGAGGAGCGGGTTTTGCCGAAGCAGCACCAGGTTGGCCCGCTTGCCGGGCTGCACGGTGCCCCAGTCGTCGGTGCCGAAGTACTGGGCCGCGTTGGTGGTAGCGGCCCGCAGGATGGCCTCGGCCGGCAGGCCGGCTTGGGCAAACAGGCGCATTTCTTCCAGCATGGCAAAGCCCGGCACGTTGTAGGCGTAGGTGTCGGGGCCGATGAGCAGGGGAATGTCCTGCTGGTAGGCGCGGCGCAGCAGGCGCAGATACGCCTGCCGGGTGCGTGGGCCGGCCCGACGCGCCTGGCCCAACTTGGCCGTGTCGTTCTGGAAGTAGGTGAGGTAGCTGGCATCGAGCTGCTGCACCTGCTGCTGCCAGGCCGTGCGCAGGGAGGCCGGCACCTGCGGCACGCCGTGGCGGCGCTCCAGCTCGGCGGGCCGGTTGCCGGGCAAGGTCAGGAAGTGGTAGGAGAGGGTGGGGCACAGAAACTGCCCCCGGCTTTTGACCAGGGCCAGCTGCCCGCCCACGGCGGCGCTGTCTTTGCGGTAGGCCGACAGCAGGGGCGCGAAGTGCTCCAACGACCGAAGGCCCGCCGACTGCTCCACGCTGCCCGCGTAGTAGTGCCCCGCAAACGGCAGCCCGGCCTCTCGGCACAGCTCGACGACCTGCTGAAACTGCGCCGGCGTCAGGCCGGAGAGGTACTTGATAAAGTCCCAGCCTTCGGCCTTGTACTGGCGCAGCAGCTCCCGCGTGGCGGCCGGCGTAAACGTGGAGTCGGCGTTGGGCAAGGGGCGCGACAGGTACAGGTCGGGGCCCAGGAGCTGCCCCCGCCGGATGCTGTCGCGCAGGGCCAGGTCGGTGGGCTGGCCCTGCATGCTGCGCACGGTAGTGACGCCGGCGGCCAGCGTCAGGCGCAGCTGCTGGTGCACGGGCAGCTCTCCGGCCTGGCCCCGCGCCAGGTGCACGTGCATGTCGGCCAGGCCCGGCAGCAGGTAGCCCCCGCGCCCCCGAATGATGCGGGTGCCCTTGGGCAGCTTCAGGCGCGGGCCCATGGCCGTAATCCGGTCGTTTTCAACCAGCACGGTTTGCGGGGCGCTGAGCGGCTGGCCCGGCACCATGCTCAGCACCCGCACCTCGGTGAAGGCCACGGCTCGGGGCGCGGCCGGGATGGCAGCAGGCTTCTGCCCTTGGCTGAGAAAGGAAAGCAACAACAGAGGCAGCAGGAACAGGCAGTGACGCGGGGTAGTAGGTAGGACCATAGAAAACAGTAAATCAGCGTGGGTTTGGATGGTTGAAGCTATGCCCGTGGCAAGAGAGGGTTGCAAAAGTCATTGGGCAGCTGTAGAGACGCAACATCTTGCGTCTCGTCGTCCGCGCCACAAGAATAAAGGTCGTTCAGTTGGGGTCGTGCAACGGCGAGACGCAAGATATTGCGTCTCTACCCTGTTTTTTGCAGCGCATTTCGCGGCGAGTATAATTGGCAGGAAGGGCCGGCCGCCGGCCGCAGCAAAGTAACTGTGCTACGTTTTCGCGCAATGTTACAAGTCTTTTGTAAACTGCTCTGGGAATTGTCGCCACCAGCTTGCTTGGCCATGAAAAAAAGTGCCGCTTTCTGGTTTCTAGCCCTGTGCGCCTCGCTGCGGACCGCCGCCCAGCCCGCTCCGGGGATTCCCATACCCCTATTCCGCCCGCTCACCACCGCCCAGGGCCTCGCCGAAAACAGCGTGTATGCCATAGCGCAGGACCGGCGGGGCTTTCTGTGGCTGGCTACCCAGGACGGCCTGAGCCGCTACGACGGCAGCACCTGCCGCACCTTCCGCACCGACCCGCAGCGGGCCGGCTCCCTGAGCAGCAACTACGCCCTGGCCCTGGCCGCCGACCCGGCCTCCGGGGCCGTGTGGGTGGGCACGGGCGGAGGCGGCCTGGCTTGCTACCAGCCCCTCACCGGGCAGTTTACCACCTTTCAGCGCACCACCCCCGATACTACCGGCCTCACCAACAACTTTGTGCGGGCCGTGCTCGTGGATCGTCGCGGGCAAGTATGGGCCGGTACCGAAAACGGCCTGCACTGCCTCGCGCCGGGTCAGCGCCGCTTCCGGCGCGTGCCGCTGCCGGGGCCGGGCCTGCGCCGCAACTCCATCCGGGCCCTGGCCCTGGCCGCCGACGGCCGCCTGTGGGCCGGCACCGGGGAAGGCGTAGTGGCCTGGCTAGACACCGCCCGCCAGGAGCTGCGGGCTGCTGGGGCTCCGCTGGGCAGCGCCGTAACCGCCCTGGCCGCTGACCCCGCCACCGGCGCGCTGTGGGTGGGCACCGAAGCCCACGGCCTGCGGCGCTGGGCGGCAGCTGGGGAGAAGCCTGGACCGGTGGTGGCGGCGCTGCCGCGCGCCATTCGGGCGGTGCAGCTGGATGCGGCGGGGCACGTGTGGGTGGGCACCGGCGGGGGCGGCCTGTACCGGCTGCCGCCCGGCCTGGGCAGGCAGTGGATTGTGTACCGCCACCAGCCCGGCCAGGCGAGCATCCTGCCCCACAATGTGGTGCAAAGCCTGTTTCAGGACCGGAGCGGGCTGCTGTGGGTGGGTACTGAAGAAGGCGCGGCCTGCCTCGACCCGCGCCCTTCGCCCTTCACGGCCGTGCCGCTGGCCGCCGTGCCCGAAGCCGTGTGGGCCGTGACCGAGGACGCGGCCGGCCGCGTGTGGGCCGGCACCGAAACCCAGGGCCTCATCGGGCACGACCCCGCCACCGGGCGCCGCTGGCAGCTGCGCCACCAGCCCCAGGACCCCGGCAGCCTGGCCCAGGACTTTGTGCGGGCCCTCTGCTTCGACGGGGCCGGGCGGCTGTGGGTGGGCACCCAGAGCCAGGGCCTGAGCTGCCTGGCGCCCGGCGCCACCCGCTTCCGCCACTTCCGCCACCAGCCCGGCGTGCCCGGCTCCCTGGGCGACAATTTCGTGCGGGCCCTCTACTACGACCCCCGCGGGCGGCTGTGGGTAGGCACCGAGGGCGGCCTGAGCCGGCTCGACCCCGCTACCGGGCGTAGCACCGTGTTTCGGCACGACCCGCGCGACCCGCACTCGCTCAGCAACAACTTTGTGCGCGCCATGCTGCTGGACCGGCGCAGCGGGCAGCTGTGGGTGGGCACCGGCGGGGGCGGCCTGTGCCGGCTCGACCCCACCACCGGCCGCGGCCGCACCTACTGGGCCCAGCCGCGCCAGGCCCGCAGCCTCAGCAGCAACTTTGTGCGGGCTCTGTGGCAGGACCGGGCCGGGCGGCTGTGGGTGGGCACCGAAGGCGGGGGCCTCTGCCGCCTCGACGATACCACCGGCACGGGCCGCTTCACCACGTTTCGGGAGCCGCAGGGCCTGCCCAACGACGTGGTGTACGGCCTGGTGGAGGACCGCGCCGGCCAGCTGTGGCTGTCTACCAACCAGGGCCTGGCCCGCTTGCAGCCCGCTACCGGCCAGCTGCATACCTTCGACCAGCGCGACGGGCTGTTACAGGACGAGTACAACGCCGGCGCCGCCTGCCGCGGCTCGCGCACTGGGCGCCTGTACTTCGGCGGGGTGCAGGGCCTGGTTGCCTTCCGGCCCGAAGCCGTGCACACCAACCCCGCGCCGCCGCCCGTGGTGCTCACCGGTCTGCGCCGCTTCAACCAGTCCGTCGACCTGCCCGACACCAGTATCACGGAGCGGCGGGTGCTGCGCCTCTCGCCCCGCGACTATTTCTTTACCCTCGAATTTGCGGCCCTCAACTTCCGCAACCCCGTCAAAAACCGGTACGCCTACCTGCTCGAAGGCTTTGACCCCGACTGGGTGCCCGCCGGCACGCGCCGCGAGGCCACCTACACCAACCTCGACCCCGGCACGTACACGTTTCGGGTGCGGGCCGCCAATAACGACGGCCTCTGGAACCCCGTGGGCACCGCCCTGCGCATTGTCGTGGAGCCGCCCTGGTACCGCACGTGGTGGTTTCGGGTGGGGCTGAGCTGGGTGGTTTTCGGTGTGCTGTTCTGGCTCTACAGCCTGCGCATACGCCAGCTGCTGACCCTGGAGCGGGTGCGCCACGGCATTGCCCGCGACCTGCACGACGACATGGGCTCCACGCTCAGCTCCATTTCTATTCTGAGCCAGATTGCCGAGGGCCACCAGCGCCAGCACCGCCCCGAGCAGGCCGCCGCCGTGCTGGCCCAAATCGGCGAATCTTCCCGGCGAATGCTGGACGCCATGGACGACATCGTGTGGGCCATCAACCCCGCTCATGATTCTGTAGACGATGTGACGGCCCGCATGCGCCGCCTGGCCTCCGAGGTGCTTGAAGCGGCTGGCATCGAGTTTACTTTCCGGGCCGATACCTCCTTGCAGGGCCTGAAGCTGGACATGCGCGCCCGCCGGGAATTTTTTCTCATCTTCAAAGAAGCCCTCAACAACCTGGTGAAGTACGCCCACTGCCAGCACGCCACCATCCGCTTGCAGCACCAGCACGGCCTGCTCCACCTCACCGTCCAGGACGACGGCGTGGGCTTCGACCCCACCGCGCCGGCCCAGGGCAGCGGCAACGGCCTGGCCAACATGCACGCCCGCGCCGCCGCCCTTCACGGCCAGCTCAACATCACCTCCGCCCCCGGCCACGGCACCACCCTCAGCCTGCGCATTCCGGTGAAATGGTAATGATGTGAGGTGGTGGCAGGTGGTGAGGTGGTGACAGGTAACAGGTAGGCCGTCATGCTCCATCTGGCGTCCGCCCCGCGAAGCATCTCTCCCGCTTCGTCTGCACGATTGGAGTTAGCCCGCGGTAGAGATGCTTCGACTGCGGCTACGCCTGCGCTCAGCATGACGGTCTTCCTGTCACTTGTCACCTGTCACCACCTCACATCATCATGTAGTAGCCAGCGCAGCTAGGGGCGCGTATCTTAACTGAATTTCTCGTACCTGCCTGCTTTATGGAAACTGCTACGCGCGTGCTGCTCTACGAAGACAATGCCGACCTGCGCACCAGCCTAAGCCAGCTGCTGAGCCAAGCGCCGGGCCTGACGCTGGCCGGGGCGCTGGGCAACTGCACCCGCGTGGAGGAGGACCTGATCCGCCTGCGCCCCGACGTGGTGCTCATGGACATCGACATGCCCGGCGCCAACGGTATCGAGGGGCTGCGCCGCATCAAGGCCGTGGCCCCGCAGGTGCAGGTGGTGATGCTGACGGTGTTCGAGGAAAACGACCGGGTGTTCCAGGCCGTGTGCGCCGGCGCTGATGGCTACCTGCTCAAGAAAACCCCGCCCGCCAAAATTCTGGACGCCGTGGCCGAGGTGCGGGCCGGTGGCGCCCCCATGACGCCCGGCATTGCGCGCCAGGTGCTGCGCCTGTTTCCGCGCCCCGCCGCCCGCCCATCCGCCGATGAGCTGTCGACGGCCCTGAGTGCCCGCGAGCAGGAAATTCTGGGCTTGCTGGTGGAAGGCTACAGCTACAAGATGATTGCCGCCGACCGGAGCATTTCTCTCGATACCGTCCGCTCCCACATCAAAAAAATCTACGAGAAGCTCCACGTCCGCTCCATGACCGAAGCCGTCAGCAAAGCCCTGCGCCAAGGGCTGGCGTGAGTTGAGGTGATAAGTGACAGGTGGCAAGTGACAGGTGACAGGTGGTAAGTGACAGGTGACAGGTAACACGTCTGTCATGCTGAGCGGAGTCGAAGCATCTCTCCCGCTTCGTTGTGGTGGTATTGTCCTGCTTCATCTGGCGTCCGCGCAGCCGAACCGAAGGTCGCCGCAGGAAAGCATCTCTCCCTCTGGCTAACTCAATCGTTCAACGAAGCGGGAGAGATGCTTCGACTCCGCTGCGCTGTGCTCAGCAGGACGTTCTACTTGTCACCTGTTACCTGTCACCTGTCACCACCTGCCACCACCTCACATCATCATGTCATTGACAGCCGGTACCTCGCACTGCATCTTGCCTTCCGGTTGCCGAAGCTGGCTAAGGGCTCCGGGAAGTTGTTGGAGAATAATCGTTGCTGCCATGTTCAAACCACGCCGCCAGTTGCTAATTACCCTAGTGGGCCTGTGGATGCTGAGCCGGCCGGCCTTGGCCTAAGCCAGGAGGCGGGGTGTGCCAGGTGCCAGGACAGCTGCATACGCACCCGAAAGTATGGGCGGGAAGGGTATAAACGTGTTGCTGTCATCCGCAACCTGGCTTTGCTAAACCCGCGCGGGAGGAGGGCCGCTTGGGCAGCCCTCGGGGGCAGGAGTGCGTATGGATACCATTTCCTTTCTCTACTCCAACCCACTCTCGATGAGCCAGAACCTACTTGACCTCGTGCAGAACTATTTCGGGGGCGACACCACGCGCCAGGTGAGCACTGCCTTAGGCGAAAATGAAAGCAGCATTGGGGCAGCTCTGCGCAGCGGGGTGCCCCTGGTGCTGGGGGCCCTGTTTACCAGAGCCCAGCAGCCCGGCGGCACCGCCGACCTGCTGCACCTGGCCCGGCAGGCTCACGGCAGCAACCTGCTGGGCAACCTAAGCAGCCTGCTGGGCGGCACAGCCGCGGCAGGCACCGCAGCCCAGGCCGTCGATAAAGATTTGCTGAGCCGGGGCACCGAGCTGCTGCGCTCCGGGCTGGGCCTGCATTATGCGCCGGCCGTGGAGGAGGTCAGCCAGGCGGCCGGGGTGCGGCCGGCTACCACCAGCAGCCTGCTGAGCATGGCCGTGCCCGTGGTGCTGGGACTGCTGGGCCGCCACGCTGCCCAGAGCAACCTCGACGAGCGGGGCTTCAGCACCTACCTCAACGACCAGCGCGGCGGCGTGCTGAGTGCCCTGAGTAGCCTGCCGGGCAACCTGGGCAATCTGTTTCCGGGGCTGGGGCTGGGCACCACTACCCTCACCGATAGGGTAAGCCCCACGGCTCACCCTGCTGCCGATGGGCCGGGTACTGCCATCAGTCCCACGAGCCCCGCGGCGCCCGGGCAGGCAGTAGGCACTTCTGAGCCAGCGCGCCGTACGCCGGCCCGCTGGCCCTGGCTGCTGCTGTTGGTGCTGGGCCTAGCGGCGCTGTGGTATTTTACGCGCAGCTGCAACCGGAACCCCCAGTCTACTACGCTGGCCGTGCCGGACACCACTACGACCGAGCCCGCCCCGGCTCCCGCGCCGCCTGCCCCCACCGGCCAACTGGACGAAGCCACCGGCAACTACATCTACGAAGTGGGCGCCCCCACCGAGCTGCGCCTTCCCGATGGCACCGTGCTCAACGTGGGAGCCAACTCCGTGGAAGTGCGCCTGTATCAATTCCTCAGCGACGCCAGCCAGACCGTCAGCGCCGACAACACCCAGGGCTGGCTAAGCCTCGACCGGGTGTATTTCGACACGGGCAAGGCCACGCTCACGCCGGAGTCGCAGGCCCAGCTGCGCAACATCATGCTGATTCTCCAGGCCTTTCCCAGCGCCACCATCAAGCTCGGCGGCTACACCGATAACGTGGGTCCGGCCGAGCCTAACCTGCTCCTCAGCGCCGACCGGGCCAACGCCGCCCGCAAAGCCCTGCTGGACAACGGCCTCGACCCGCTGCGGGTGCAGGCCGAGGGCTATGGCCAGGAGCACCCCGTTGCCAGCAATGACACCCCCGAAGGCCGCGCCCAAAACCGCCGCGTCGATGTGCGGGTAACGCGCAAGTAGCTCCTGAAAACAGAGCTACGAAAAAAGAGCGGCCCCACATGGGGCCGCTCTTTTGCTTGTGATTCAGAACGAAATGCTCTGGCATCTCATGTCTCACCTCTCATGTCTCACCTCTCCTACTACAAAATACCGCTCACCAGGCCCGGCAGCACGCCCAGCACCACCGTTAGTAGAGCCAGCAGGAGCAGCGCCCCCGACTGAAAAGTTGTAACAGGTATGGGTGCCGCCGTGGTGTCGTCGGCAGGGCGCATGTACATGGCAATGATGGGGCGCAGGTAGTAGTAGATGCTCACCATCGACATCACCACCGCAAACACCACCAGCCCGATATAACCGTTTTCGACAGCGGCCGAAAACACGAAGAACTTACCAAAAAAGCCACCCGTGAGCGGGATACCAGCCAACGACAGCATGGCCACGGTCATCACAAAAGCCAGCAGCGGGTTGGTGCGGGCCAGGCCGTTCAGGCCGTTGTAGTCCTCGCGCTGGCGCTGGTCAGCTACCAGCTTCAGCACCGCAAAGGCAGCCACCGTAGCCACCGAGTAAGCCAGGGAATAGAAAAAGATGCCGTTGGCCGAGGGGCCTTCCAGCTCCCCATTGAACGCCACCAGCGCAACAAGCAAATAGCCGGCGTGCGACACGCTGGAGTAGGCCAGCATGCGCTTGGCGCTGGTTTGCGTCACGGCGCCCACGTTGCCGATAAGCAACGTCAGCACGCACATGGCCGTGAGCGTGGGCAGCCATAGGCCCTGGGCCGAAGCGGCCGGAAACGCCTGCACTAGCAGCTTGAGGAAGGCCGCAAAACCAGCCGTCTTCACCACCGTGCTCATAAACGCCGCGAAGAACGTGGGCGTGCCCTCGTATACGTCGGGCGTCCAGAAGTGGAAGGGCGCGGCCGATACCTTGAAGCCAATGCCAACCAGCATAAGCAGCATGCCGATGTAGAGCATGGGCGTGAGTGAGTCGTTCACCGGGTTCTGCACCGCAAAGCGAATGTCTTCCAGCACGAACGTGCCCGTGGCCCCGTACACCAGCGCCATCCCGAACAGCAGCACGCCGGTGAAAAACGCGCCCATCAGGAAATACTTCAGGGCAGCTTCGTTGGAGCGTAGGTTGCGCTTGTCGGAACCGGCCAGCACGTACATGGCCACGCTCAGAATCTCAATGCCCAGAAACAGCATCAGCAGGTGGTTGTAGCTCACCAGCATGATGGCGCCCACCAGCGAAAACAGCAGCAGCGAGTAGTATTCGGCCAGGTTGGCCTCGCCGTCGTGCACGTACTTCTGGGAGAAGGGAATCAGCACCAGCGCCGTCAGCACCACGATGCCCGTGAAGGCCACCGAGAAGTCGTTGACGACCAGCATACCGCTGAAAAACGACTGCGGGCCCGAACCCCAGTCCAGAAAATTCACGGTCAGCACCAGGCCCAGCATGAGCATGGCCGCCGGCAAGAGCAGCCGGTTGGAGCGCCGGAACCCCAGAAACAGGTTGCCCAGGCCCAGAACGGAAAGCAGAATGATGGAATTCATATGGTCGGCTGGAGTTCCCAGGGCTGAAGCCCTGGGCTATGGAGCGTTTGCAAAATTGGCCCGAATAGCCAGAAGGTGGAAGAGTGGAGCCACTACGTAGCCCAGGGCTTCAGCCCTGGGACGCAGGGCTACCGTTTCACTACCTCGTTCAAAATCCCCAGCACGCTGCCTTCCGACAGGTGCAGGAAGGTGTTCGGGAACAAGCCAATCCAGAACACCAGCACGATGAGCGGCACCAGCACGGCCAGCTCGGCGCCGGTCAGGTCGGTAATGGTGGCGGAGAAGGACGAGTCGGGGCCGAGCATGACGCGCTGAAACATGCGCAGCAGGTACACGGCGCCCAGAATAATGGTGAGGCCGGCCACGGCGCCCATCCAAGGATTGAACTGATACAGGCCTTGCAGCAGCAGGAACTCGCCCACGAAGCCATTGGTAAGGGGCAGGGCCACTGTGCCCAGCAGCAGCACCAGGAAGCACACGCTCAGCACCGGCGTGCGGCGGGTGAGGCCGCCCAGGTCGGGAATGAGGCGGGTGCCGGTGCGGCGCTCAATGGCGTCGGCCACGAAGAACATGCCCACCACGTTGATGCCGTGGGCCAGCATCTGAATGCTGGCGCCCTGCAAGCCAATCTGGGTCAGCGAAAACACCCCGGCAATCATCAGCCCCACGTGCGAGAGGGAGGAGTAAGCAATGAGCCGCTTCACATCCTGCTGCCGAATGGCGATGATGCCGCCGTAGATAATGCCGATGATGGACAGGATGAGCACCAGGTTCTGCCAGTAGTCCACGCCCAGGGGCACCACGGGCAGCAGCCAGCGCATGCAGCCGTAGATGCCCATTTTCAGCATGATGCCCGAGAGCAGCATGGTGGCCGGAGCCGGGGCCTCGGTGTAGGTGTCGGGCTGCCAGGTGTGGAAGGGGAAGATGGGCATCTTCACGGCGAAGGCCGCGAAGATGAGCCAGAACAGCCACATCTGCGTTTCGGCCGGCAGGCTCAGGTTGTAGAACGAAGTAAGGGCCGAGTTGTGAGCCGCCAGACCGTCAGCCGACGGGCCGGTCTGGAAGTAGAGGTACACGAAGCCGGCCAGCATGAACAGGGAGCCGACGATGGTGTAGAGGAAAAACTTAAACGTGATGCGGGCTCGGTCCTGCCCGCCCCACACGCCGGCCAGGAAGTAAATCGGAATCAAGGCCACCTCCCACATGAAGTAGAACAGGAAGGCATCCTGGGCCGTGAATACGCCAATCAGGCCGGTTTGCATGAACAGCACCAGCGCGTAGAACACCGACTCATTCTCGAAATTGCGGCGGAAGGCGCTCAGCAGAATCAAGGGCACCAGCAGGGCCGTGAGTAGCACCAGCAGCAAGCTCAGCCCGTCCATGCCCACCGAGAAGCGGATGCCCGCCGAGGCTATCCAAGGCAGGTCGTAGGAGAATTGGCCGGCGTTGTTGGCGTTGAAAGTAACGGCCGCGAAAACCGCCAGCACAAGTTCAACCAGCGCCGCGCCAAATGCCGCTACGCGGGACGCCCGCCCTTTGAAGAAGTGCAGCAGCAGGGCGGCCGCCACGGGCCAGAGTAGGAGAAGGACAGTTAGCATGCTTTACTGTGAGGGTGCTATGTTGTTGAGCTGTTCAATAATTGTTTTAAACCCTGATGATAATTTCTCTAATTCTGAAATGCGCTTTTCTAAATTTTGAACTTGTTTTGATAAGGAGTAATTTTCGTAATTTTCGAATTTATTAAGCTCAATCAAAAACTTAATTGCATTTGATATTCCTTCAATTCTTCTGCCAAATGATTGAGTAGGCTCTATTCTGATACCGTCTTTGTCTGCAAAGACAGCATATATTATTTCTTTATCGTAGTTGTTGACAGAAGAGAAAGTCTTGACTTCATTAATTTGATATTTTCCAAGTTTGATTATCATACTTTCTTCATGATTTTGATAAAAATTGTATTCGTATGCAAGGTTAATATATCCAGCATGACTTTTATATGATGTTTTGACCTCTGTTACTACAGTGATAACTGATGATTCTTTAGCATGTTCAAAAGATACATACTCTTTATAATCACCATTATGGTTGATAGAATACCACCTCGTCATAATTCTTTTAAACAACTGTTAATTGTTCATCTAAAACTTCACAAAATTCAGCGCCATGACCAGCACGATTCCTACTACCATCAGAATCAGGTAGGTTTCCACGGAGCCGGTTTGCACGTAGCGCAGGAGCTGCCCGCCGCCCATGGTCAGGCGGCCGAAGCTGGTGACGATGGGGTCGATGATGCCGTTTTCGACGTAGCGGAACAGGCCGCGGGAGAGTCCCATCACCGGGCGCACGAACAGGGTGTTGTACAGCTCGTCGATGTAGTATTTGTGGTACACCAGATTTTCCAGGAAACCACGCTGCGAGGCGTCCTCGGCCGGGCGCACGCCGCGGCTCACGTACTGCACGTAGGCGAAGGCAATACCCAGCACGCCCGCGCCCACCGAAAGGCCGATGAGCAGGTACTCGGTGGCGTGGTCCACCTCCACGTTAAACGCGGCCGGGTTCAGGCGCTGGGAGTAGGTGAACAGGGGCGCGAGGTAGTCGGAAAGGTAACCGCGGCCCAGCACCAGCGGGGCATTCAGGAAGCCACCCACGGCCGCCAGCACGGCCAGAATGATGAGCGGCAGCGTCATGGAAGCCGGCGACTCATGCAAGTGGTGCTTCTGCTCCTCGGTGCCGCGGAACTCGCCGAAGAACGCCAGGAACAGCAGGCGGAACATATAGAAAGCCGTCAGGAAGGCCGTGAACAGGCCCACGGCGTAGAGCACCTTGCTATGCTGGTAGGCGTGCAGCAGGATTTCGTCCTTGGAGAAGAAGCCCGAGAAGGGCGGGATGCCGGCAATGGCCAGGCAGCCTATGAAGAAGGTGATGAACGTGATGGGCAGGGCTTTACGCAGGCCGCCCATGCGGCGCAGGTCCTGCTCGTTGCTCATGGCGTGAATCACGGAGCCCGCGCCCAGGAACATCAGCGCCTTGAAAAAGGCGTGGGTCAGCACGTGAAACAGGGAGGTGCTGTACCCCATCACGCCCAGCGCCAGGAACATGTAGCCCAGCTGCGACACGGTGGAGTAAGCCAGCACCTTCTTAATATCGTTCTGGGCCAGGCCGATGGTGGCCGCAAACAAGGCCGTAGCCGCCCCGATGATGGCTATAACCTCCAGCGTATCGGGGGCCAGGGTGAACAGTACGTTGGCGCGCAGAATCATGTAGATGCCCGCCGTCACCATGGTGGCGGCGTGAATCAGGGCCGACACCGGCGTGGGGCCGGCCATGGCGTCGGGGAGCCAGGTGTAGAGCGGCAGCTGCGCCGATTTGCCGGTGGCGCCCACGAACAGCAGCAGGGTAATGGCGGTGATGACGCCGGTGCCAATCTGCATGGTCGAGGCCTTCTGGAACACCTCGGCGTACTGCACCGAGTCGAAGGTGAGGTAAATCAGGAAGATGCCTAGCAGGAAGCCCAGGTCGCCGACGCGGTTGATGATAAAGGCTTTCTTGGCGGCGTTGTTGTAATTGGTGTTCTTGTTCCAGAAGCCGATGAGCAGGTAGGAGCACAGCCCCACGCCTTCCCAGCCAATGAACAGAATTACGAAGTTGGCGCCCAGCACCAGCACCAGCATACTGAACACAAACAGGTTCAGGAAGCTAAAAAACTTGCCCACGTTCTCGTCGTGGTGCATGTAGCCGATGCTGTACACGTGAATCAGAAAGCCCACGCCCGTGACGAGCAGCAGCATTAGCAGGCTGAGCTGGTCGATCTGGTAGGAGAAGGGTATCTGCATCGAGCCTACCGAAATCCAATCGAACAGCGTGACGGTGTACTGGTACTGGAAGTTCAGGAACAGAAACACCGAAATGGCAAACGAGCCCAGCACCGTGGCCGAGCCAATCAGCCCCGCCACCGTGCCCGAAATACGCTTATTCAGCAACCCGTTGATCAGAAAGCCCAAAAACGGCAGCAGCGGAATCAGCACGTACAGCAAGGTCGGGTACGGCGCGCCGGCAGCGGGTATTACAGTTTCTTGCATAAGGGTCAGCGTGGACCCCACCCCAACCCCTCCCCAAAAGGGAGGGGCTTAGTTTACTTTGGCAACGTCATAAAGTCGTTGTATTAGTAATCTAAGCCCCTCCCTTTTGGGGAGGGGTTGGGGTGGGGTTAGAATTTCAATCGATTCAGCAGGTTGACGTCGGTGTTCTGGAGGTTCCGGTAAATCATCACGATGATGGCCAGGCCCACAGCTACTTCGGCGGCGGCTACGGCCATGATGAAAAACACGAACACCTGCCCGTTGGGGTCGGAGCGGTAGGCGGAGAAGGCCGTCAGCAGCACGTTAACGGCGTTGAGCATCAGCTCTACGCACATAAAGATGATGATGGCATTACGTCGGGTGAGCACGCCCAGCACGCCGATGCTAAACAGGGCGGTGGCGAAGAAGACGTAGTACTGAAGCGGAACCGTTTGGATAACCTGCGGTATGTTCTGGTCCATGCGGTGCGAGTGACGGCGAAACAACGCGGCGGCCGAAGCCCAGCCGTTGCTAGTTAGCCGGCAAAGGTATCCTGAAAATCGGAAAACGCCACCGCGAAATCGCCCCTCTTCTGCGCGAAATCAGACGTAAACAACCCATGCAACCCGCCCGGAAGCTGGGCGGAACCGCTCCGCAGGCCCGCAGCGGATGGCTGCGGAGGCAACATGCAGGTCGGCAGTGCCTTTTGCAGTGGCCGGGCGGTTCGGTGGCCGTGGCTTACATTCGTGCCTCAACCGCCATCACCGCCTGTATGAGCCCCATCATCATCAGCAGCTTCCAGGAACTCGAGCAGTACGAAGGCCGGGAGTTGGGCAGCTCCGCCTACCACCGCATCACGCAGGAGCAAATTGACCTGTTCGCGCGGGCCACGCTGGACCACCAGTGGATTCACGTAGATGCGCGGCGGGCCCAAGCCGAGTCACCATTCGGGGCGCCTATTGCTCACGGCTACCTCACCGTGTCGCTGTTGCCCTACCTGTGGGCTCAGATTGTGACCATGCACAACCTGAAAATGCAGGTGAACTACGAAATTGAAAGCCTGCGCTTCAACCAAGCCGTGACTGTGGAAAGTGAAGTCCGGCTGCGGGCCACGCTGCTGTCGGTGAAAAACCTGCGCGGCATTGCCAAAGCCCGAATTGAAGTAGCCCTGGAAATTAAGAACAGTCCCAAGCCCGCTTACACCGGTGTGGTGACGTTTCTGTACCATTTCACTAGCTAAACGGCAGACCAGCGTGGTGCTACAAATTTCCCGAAGGAGTTCGTGGTGCCACCATCGTTAAACGAACCAGTGGTGCAGAGGTCAGCAATGATAGTCGTGCAACAATAGTGGTAGCACGACTGCAAAAAGTCGTGGCACTACTCGCACGCACCGCGTAAAGTATTTGCCTGGCTCATGCGTCAGCGTTAGCAGAATGGAAACGCTCCCCTTACCACTGCCGATGAGTGCCGGCTACCAGGACCAGCAGATACAGGAAGCCGTGCGCCAGCAGCGCGGCCGGCTGCTGCAGTTCATCCGCCGCCGCATCCCCGACCCCGACCAGGCCGAAGACGTGCTCCAGGATGTGTTTGCGGAGCTGGTGGAAAGCTACCGGCTGCTGAAACCCGTGGAGCAGGCCGCGGCCTGGCTGTTTCGGGTGGCCCGCAACAAAATCACGGACCTGTACCGCCGCAAAAAGCCGGTGTCGCTGGAAAACGAAATGGCCGCCTACGCCAGCGACGACGACGGCGGCCTGTTGCTGGCCGACATCCTGCCCGCCCCCGACGACGCCCCCGAAAACCGCCTGCTGCGCGAAACCCTGATGGAAGCTCTCAGCGAGGCCCTGGCCGAGCTGCCCGCTGCCCAGCGCCAGGTGTTCATCTGGCATGAGTTGGAAGACAAATCCTTCCGCGAGATGGAGGAGGAAACCGGCGTCCCGCTCAAAACCCTGATTTCGCGCAAGCACTACGCCGTGCAGCACCTGCGCAAACGCCTGCAAAAGCTCTACACCGAGTTATTCACTGACTAATTGAATGCCGGCCCGTCCTGCCGAGCAAAGGCGGAGCCGCAGTTGAACCGAAGGTCGCCGCAGGCAAGCAGCTCTACCGCGGGCTGCCTTCTGACAACTACACCGAGGCAATACAGATGCTGGGCTTCGTCTTTCCTTAGTTCGACTACGCCGCTGGCTCCGCTCAGCATGACGTGCTGCTTCCCTGCATGACCCTCTTTTCTTAAGACAAACGATATATCCCATGAAACGCTCTTTCTGGCTGCTACGCGGCCTCAAGTTTCTCTTATTCGCCACGCTCTTTGTGGCGGCTGTCGGGCTCCTGACCATGAACCTGTGGAACTGGCTGGTGCCGACGCTGTTCCGGGGCCCCGGTATTACTTTCTGGCAGACGCTGGGGCTGCTGCTGCTCTCCCGCATCCTGTTCGGGGGCTGGGGGCGGGGCGGCCGGGCCCGCTGGGCTCGCCGCCGGGCGGCTTGGCGCCAGCGCATGGAGTCTCGCCTGGCCGGCCTCTCACCCGAGGAGCAGGAAAAATTCCGGCAGAAAATGCAGGGCGCCTGCTCCGGCTCGGCCTGGATGCGGCGCCGGGCAGCCGACACCTCGCAGCCAGCATCAGCAGGAAGGCAGTAGCCGTAAGCGGCAGCCCGGCATACCACCTTGGCAAAAGCGGCACCTGAAGATTCAGGTGCCGCTTTTGCTTATCCAGCGTACGGCGTGCTGCTATATCAGCCTTTTGGTCCGCTTAGCACGGAGCGCAGGCGCAGTAAGTAGGACGTTTGCGTAGCGCGGGGCGTCCGGGATGCCTGGCCAGACGGCGCCGCCGGTTGGGCCGCTGCCGGAGCAGTGGGTTTCTTTGCGCGGAGCTTGCCGGCTACGGCTTTGCTGGGTCGTCTGGCTTTCGCCTTAGCCACGGGCGCCGCCTCCGGCACGCGGAAGCGTACCACGGGGTTGCCTTCCAGGGTGTAGACAGGCTGCTGCCCGGTGGCTTCGTTGGCGGAGTACTCCATCACGCGGGCGTGGTAGGTGTGGCCCGGCCGCAGCCCCCGAATCTGCACGGTGCTGTCGGCGCCGGCCGCCACTACCACGTTGCCCTTGCCCAGCACGTCGCCCAAGCCGAAGGTTCGGCTAGCGGTGTAGGCCTGCCCATCCTGGGCAAAAGCATCCACGGGCTTGTCTTCGCGCACCACCAAGAGGCTGTGCGAACCACTGCCGCGGGCCCAGGCCAGGGTGGTTGCCGCCGCGCTACTGGCCGTCACCTGCAGCTGAGCCGCGTTGTGCTCCGGGGCAAACAGGTCGTGGGTAGGCCACGCATCCACCCCGCCCACGCAGGCCCAGCCCAGGTCTTCCAGGTCGTCCCAAAACCGGTTGGCATTCATGGGAAAGGAGTTTAGCAGGATGGCCCAGGTGTAGCCGTCGGCGGTGCGCACCACGCAGCTGGCCGAGCCGTTGAGGCAGCCGGTGTGCCACCACATGCCGCGCCGGTTCACCATCCAGCCCTTAGCGTAGCGCCGGCTGGCTTCAGAAGGCGTAGTCATGGTGTCGAGGGTAGCGGGCTGCAGAATGTCGGGCCGGGTGGGTAGTCCGTCCACGGCCAGCAGCAAGCGCACCAGGTCGCGGGCCGTGAACAGCCAGCCGCCGTGCGCGTTCATGGCTTCCAGGTTGGCACCGCCGTAGGCAAACGGCACCCGCTTGCCCGTACCGTAGCACGATTTGTTGGTAGCGTCGCAGAAGTACTCGGCTTCGCGCTCCACCTTATCAGCCCGCAGGTTGCGCCCCAGGTGGGCCTCCAGCACGCCGCTGGGCTCCAGCACGTGGCGGCGCACCCAGGTTTCGTAGCGCTGCCCGGTTACCTGCTCAATGATTTTACCCAGCACCAGGTAGCCAATATTGGAGTACGCGAAACGAGTGCCGGGCGTGAAGTTGAGGCCTTTGCTGAGCAAGTAGCGCACCAGCGTGGAGTCGCCGACGGGATTGGGCACGTGCATGGCTTGCGCCACGTGCAGCGGAAAATCAATGGGGTCGGAGCTGGAAAAGCCGTCGACGCCCGCGTTGCGGTTCCAGCCGGCCGAGTGCTCCAGCAGCTGCTGCACCGTAATAGCATAGATACGGCGGTCGGTGATGACGTCGCTATAATACGGCTGGTTGAGGTAGCCGCCGGGCCCGAACACCGTATGGCGCAAGTCCAGCCGGCCTTGTTCCACGAGCTTCATCACGGCCACCGCCGTCACCGGCTTCGACACGCTGGCTACGCGCAACAGGTGAGCGGGCGTCATGGGCTCGGTGCGCGCCAGGTTGGCGTGGCCGAAGCCGCGGGCGTACACCAGCTTGCCGTGGCGGGCAATGGCTACGGAAGCTCCCGGAATGTCCCAGCGCTTCATAAACTTCTGCACGGCCGCATCACAAGGCGCCAGCTCCGGCGCCGAAACCCCCGTCTGGGCCCACGCCGGCGAGGTGAGCAAGCCCAATAGGAGGGCCAGCAATTTTTTCACAAAAACAACATGTTAAAAAAGCCTTCACTGCGGCCTGTGCCAGCCGCCACGGTCCCCCGACCATGTAGCAATTTTATCACGTTGCCCTGAGATTCCAGCTATCCTTTATCGAGATAAAACCACGATTCACAGAGTAGTTATCGTGGGTGATGGATACATACAAAACGGGTATAAACCCCGATGCCTGCGGTAAATTGATGCTTAGATGGCTAAATAGGCCGCTAAAACAAAAGAGGCGGCTGAAACCTCAGCCGCCTCTTTTGTTTTGGTACTAAAACAAGTTAGAAATTCCGCTCGCCGACCTCGCGTTTGCCTAGCATCACAGCGCCTACCATAGCTACCAGAAATAGCACCGAAGCAAGCTCAAAGGGCAGCAGATACTCAGTATACAGCACCATCCCCAGCCGGTCAACCATGCCGATCTGCGAGTCGAAGGTGGTAGCGTTGATGCCAGCTGGCTGCACATCTTTCATGGCCGCCACCAAAATTAGCAGCAGGGAGCCGCCCGCCACCGCAGCAGCAATTTTGGCCAGGGTTGGTTTGTGCGGCTCCGTATCTACGTTTAGGTTCAGGAACATAATCACGAACAGGAACAGCACCATGATGGCGCCGGCGTACACAATGATGTTCACAGCCGCCAGGAACTGCGCGTTCAGCAGTAGGTAATGCCCCGAGAGTGAGAAGAACGTCAGAATCAGGAACAGCACGCTGTGCACCGGGTTTTTGGCAAAGACTACACCCAGCGCGCTTAGCAGCGCCACAAAAGCCAGGAAGAGAAACAGAGGAGACATAGGAAAAGAGGATTTGTCAATCCGAGCAATCCGAAAAATCCGTTTAATCTGTGATTCAGATTCCTCGCTTTGCTCGGAACGACAAGGTAGGATTACGCCGGCTGACCGGCCAGCTTGCCGCGCAGCGCGTCGGCTTGCTCGGGCGTGAGCTGAATGCCGCGCACGGAGCGTTTGTCGGGGTCAACGGGCTCCACGAGGCGGTCCTTGCCGTAGATGAATTCGTCTCGCTCGTAGCGCGGCGGGGCCATTTTGTCGGGCTGTAGGTAGATGGCAGCTTTGGGACAGGCTTCTTCGCACAGCCCGCAGAAGATGCACCGCAGCATGTTGATTTCGTAGCTGACGGCATACTTCTCCTCACGGTAGAGGTTTTCCTCGCCCTTCTTCCGCTCCCCAGCCACCATGGTAATGGCTTCGGCGGGGCAGGCCACGGCGCAGAGGCCGCAGGCGGTACACCGCTCCCGGCCTTGCTCGTCGCGCTTGAGCACGTGCAGGCCGCGGAAGATGGGAGAGAAGGGGCGTGTTTCTTCGGGGTAGCGAATGGTGGCCTTCTTCATGAAGAAGTGCCGCATCGTAATGCTCAGGCCCTGGAAAATGGCCGGCAGATACGCCCGCTCGGCCAGCGTCATCGGCTTCTTCTCCAGTTTCTTGGCTCGGTTGGTGAGTTGCATAATTGGGCTTAGCCTTCAGGTAAGGAGTCTGTGGAGCGAATGGCCTGTTTAAGGTGCATGCGTCTTTCGACCTCTTTAGTGTGTTCTGCTTGATTGTCTTCTTCAGAGCTACTGTTATACTGGTTAAAATTCGCTCTTATCAAGCGTAATTCCTCTGGTATAGCTGTAGCTAGTTCGATTTGTCGCCTCTCTGTTTCGGGGGCGTACGTAACCAGTTACTTTATCACCCCGAACAGGATGAGGCCGCCGGTGAGCAGGATGTTGAAGACGGCCAGCGGAATGAGGATGGTCCAGCCCAGGCGCATCAATTGGTCGTAGCGGAAGCGGGGCAGAGTCCAGCGCACCCACATGAAGAAGAAAATGAAGGCGAAAATCTTGGCGAATAGGCCCAGCGTGCCCAGCACCGTAATCAGGTTTTGGGCCGAAGCCAGCTCCCAGTCCTGGCTGCTCACCAGCCAGTCGCGCAGCTCGTATTGGAACGGGAAGTTAAACCCGCCGAAGTACAGCACGCTCATCACGGCCGAGGCCACGAAGATGTTGACGTACTCGGCAAACAGGTACAGGCCCAGCTTCATCGACGAGTACTCGGTGTGGTAGCCGCCTACCAGCTCGGTTTCGCACTCGGGCAGGTCGAAAGGCGTGCGGTTGGTTTCGGCAAAGGCGCACACCAGGAAGATGATGAAGCCCAGCGGCTGCTTCACTATGTTCCACATGGCCCACTCGCCCGGCACCGACTGCTGCAAGGTGATTTCGCGCAGGCTCAGTGTGCCCGACATCATCAGCACCGCAATCAGCGACATGCCCATGGCCAGCTCGTAGCTGATGTTCTGCGAGGCCGCCCGGATGGCGCCCAGCAGGGAAAACTTGTTGTTCGAGGCCCAGCCACCAATCATGATGCCGTACACGCCCAGCGACACCACCCCGAATACCCACAGCATCCCAATATTCACCTCGATGCCTTGCAGGAAAAAGGAGTTGTTGCCGAAGGTCAGGGTGTTGCCGAACGGAATAACCGCCGACGACATCAGGGCCGTGAGCATGGCCAGGCAGGGGCCAAATACGAACAAGGCTTTGCTGGCGCCACCAGGAAAAAACTCCTCCTTGGTGAACATCTTCACAGCGTCGGCCAGCGGCTGTAGCAAGCCATAAGGTCCGGCGCGGTCCGGGCCCACACGGTCCTGCAAGAAGGCCGCCACCACGCGCTCCGCGTACGTAGAATACGTGGCAATCAGCAGCGAAACCGCGAAAACAACGAAGATGACAATGGCTTGCCAGCCTAAGGTCGGTATCTCTATCATGGATTGTTTCTGGTTGTTGGTTGTTGGTTTTTGGCTCTGGTTTTGGCGTTCTTCACTCACTGCAAAAAGCCAAAAACCAGCAACCAAAAACTGTAGACCAGTTAATTACCCAGCTTCAGTGGCGGATTCTTTTCCAGTTCGCGCTGGGTGCTTTCTGGCAAATCGGCCACTACTGACTGGTTTAGCACGGGCAGCTCGTAGTGGTTTGCGGAAATCACCGAAGAACGGTCGATGTGGGCGGGGCCTTCGAGGGTCCAGTCGGCGGTTTCCTTTTTCTCGAAGCGGCACTCGTTGCAAATCCACTCCTTTACCTCACCGTACTGGTCTTTGCGGGCCGTTACGCGCAGCACGTCCTTGCCTTTGTACCACAGCACCACCTTGCCCGTGCACTTGGGACAGTCGCGGTGGGCATTTACGGGCTTCGTGAACCACACCCGCTGCTTGAAGCGGAAGGTTTTGTCGGTCAGGGCTCCCACCGGGCACACGTCGATGACGTTGCCGCTGAAGTCGTGGTCGATGATGTTCTCGATGTAGGTGCCGATTTCGGCGGCGTCGCCGCGGCCCAGCACGCCGTGCACCCGCTCACCGGCCACTTGGTCGGCAGTAAACACGCAGCGGTAGCACAGGATGCAGCGCGTCATGTGCAACTGAATCAGCGGGCCAATGTCAATTTTCTCGAATGTGCGGCGCTCTTCCTGGTAGCGGGTGGTGGCTACGCCGTGCTCGAAGGCGAAGTTCTGCAAGTCGCACTCGCCAGCCTGGTCGCACACCGGGCAGTCGAGCGGGTGGTTGATGAGCAGCATCTCCACAATGCCTTTGCGCACGTCGAGCACTTGCTGGCTGGTGGTGTTTTCGACCACCATACCGTCTTGCACCGGCGTTACGCACGAAGCCACGAGCTTGGGCATGGGCCGCGGGTCTTTGGCCGAGCCGGCCGCCACGCGCACGAGGCAAGCGCGGCACTTGCCACCCGAGCCTTTCAGCGGCGTGTAGTAGCACATGGCCGGAGGCACGATGCTGCCACCAATCTGGCGGGCCGCGTTGAGGATGGTCGTTCCGTCCGGAACTTCCACCTCGATGCCGTCGAAGGTTATTTTAGCCATTGGTTCTATGTGAAGAGCTTAGACCGTGAGAACTTAGAGCGTAGACTTTGAGTCCACCAGCTGTTATCGTTCTGAAAAATCTAAGCTCTAAGTTCTCAAATCTACGTTCTATACAAGCACTGCTGCTCCAGGATACACTGCGCCGGGTTGGGCGGCTTCTTTGGCGTGGGTCACGTGCCACTCAAACTCGTGGCGGAAGTGGCGCACGGCAGCGGCTACCGGCCAGGCGGCGGCTTCGCCCAAGGGGCAGATAGTATTGCCCTCAATTTGCTTAGCGACGCTCACCAACAGGTCGATGTCCTCCATGTGGCCGTGGCCATGCTCCAGGCGGTGCAACACTTTTTCCATCCAGCCGGTGCCCTCGCGGCAGGGCGAGCATTGTCCGCAGCTTTCGTGATGGTAGAAGCGCGAGAAGTTCCAAGTGTTGCGCACGATGCACGTCGTCTCGTCCATGGCAATAAAGCCGCCCGAGCCGAGCATGGTACCCGTCACAAATCCGCCGTCCGACAACGACTCGTAGGTCATCAGGCGCGGCTCACCGGCCGCTGTTTTCAAAATCAATTCCTTGGGCAGAATGGGCACCGACGACCCGCCGGCCACCACAGCTTTCAACTCCCGGCCCTTCCAGATGCCGCCGCAGTACTCGTCGGAGTAGATAAACTCCTCCACCGGCACGCCCAGCTCGATTTCGTAGATGCCCGGTTTGTTGAGGTGGCCGCAGGCCGAAATCAGCTTGGTACCCGTACTGCGGCCGACACCGATTTTGGCGTACTCCTCGCCACCGTCGTTGACAATCACCGGCACGGTAGCAATGGATTCCACGTTGTTTACCACCGTGGGGCGGGCGTAAAGGCCCTGCACAGCCGGAAACGGAGGCTTATTGCGCGGATTACCCCGCTTGCCTTCCAGGCTTTCGAGCAGAGCCGTTTCCTCACCGCAGATGTAGGCTCCACCGCCGGGGTGCACGTACAGGTCCAGGTCGTAGCCCGAGCCCAGGATGTTCTTGCCCAAAAAACCGGCGGCATAGGCTTCAGCAATGGCCTTTTCCAGGATGCGCAGCACGTACAGCAGCTCCCCGCGGATGTAGATGTATGAAGTGTTGGCGCCTAGCGCGTAGGAGCTGGTAATCATGCCCTCGATGAGCAGGTGGGGCAGCTTCGACATCAGCTGCCGGTCCTTGAACGTGCCCGGCTCCGACTCGTCGGCGTTGCAGACGAGGTAGCGCGGCACGCCTTCGGGCTTGGCCAGGAAGCTCCACTTCATGCCCGTGGGGAAGCCCGCGCCGCCGCGGCCCCGCAGACCCGACTTCTTCACTTCTTCCACCACCTCGTCGGGCGTCATCGTTTTCAGGGCCTTCTCCACCGAGCGGTAGCCGCCTTGCTTGCGGTATACCTCAAAGGTGTCAATGCCTTTAACGTTAATATGTTCGGTCAGCAGTTTGCGTCCCATAGTCACTATCTAGTTTCCAGCGTGGAAATGCGGCCTTCATGGTCGTCAAGCCGCTGACGAGTTGCTTGCGCCTCTTCACGAAAGGCAGCTACCATAAACTCAGTGTTCTTGCGGTTTTCTTCCATCAGGGAATGGAACATGTGATTGGTATGCTGTTGCTGCTTGAGCATGAGAGAAGCCATCTGTTCAATAGCGCTCTTCATTCCACGCATATCATCTCGCATCTCCTGAATGCCTTCCTTCATCTCGTGCATCTCAATGACAATCTCCGAGACAATCAGCGGCAGGTCTTTATTTCGTTCGTCCATGCTGCGGCAGGTCAGTTGTTAGCCAGCGCATTAGTCAAGCCATTTTCTTCCCATGGCAGGGCGGGGCGGTGCACCTGGTTGCGCAGCTCCGTGAGCATGGCGTCTACGGCTTCTTCGGTGTCAAGCTGCTCGTAGTATTTCTCGCGCACTTGCACAATGGGCGCGAAGCCGCAGGCGGCTAAGCACTCCACTTCTTTCAGGGTGAACAACCCATCCGGTGACGTGCCGCCGACTTTGGCGCCGGTGATGCGCTCCAAGTGGGCCGTCAGCTCGTCGGAGCCGCGCAGCATGCAGGGGCCCGTACGGCAGATTTCCAGCACGTGCTTGCCCACCGGCTTCAGGTTGAACATGGTGTAGAATGTGGCTACCTCGTATACCTCAATCGGGCGCAGGTTCAGCGTTTCGGCTACCAGATCCTGCACCTCCGGACTCACCCAGCCGCCAAACTCGGCCTGCGCAATGTGCAGCACCGGCAGTAGCGCCGACTTCTGCCGGTCTTCGGGGTACTGTTTGCGAATACGCGCAATTTCCGCCAGGGCAGCGGGTGAGAATTGGGGCTTATTGGGCGCAATAGTAGATACTTCCATTAGGCAGAAAGTGCCGAAAGCACTTGTTGAAGTTGCAGTTTCAGCGCGGGCAGGTCTCGGCGTACAGCATCCCAAATTACTTGGTTCTGCACGTCGAAGTATTGATGAGCAGCAAAGTTGCGCATCCCAACAACGTCGCGCCACCGAATATGCGGATTCGCATCACGCGGCGCTATTGTCAAATGGTTGGCAGCTTCGCCAATGATTTTCAAACCCCGCACGCAGGCAAATTGCATCATGCGGTTTTGGATGAATTCAGTTTCTGAAGCTGTGGCCGTGAAGTTTAGCACGTCGTCAATGGCTGTCAGCATATGCTCAAGCCGCTGCTTGTCGGCAAACCGCTTGGTCATAGATTAAGATCTTATCAGCTTCAGTAAAGGGTCGGTAAAAAGGCAAAATGGTGTCGGCGCTACCCAAATCTACTTGTTTGCCGAGGGATTCGCTTAACTCCCCCGACCAACCAAAAAACCTTATTCCAACAGGCTGCGTCGGATCTAGCTCTACTAGCAAGTCCACGTCACTTTCAGCATTGGCTTCTCCCCGCGCATGAGAACCAAACAAGAACACCCGCAGCACCGGCTGCTGCCGGAAGTACTCTTGAATAAGGATGATTTCTTGCTCGGTAAGGCGCATGATACTAGTAAATTACGCGTCCAGCTCACCGGCAATAACGTTCATGGAGCTGAGCGTCACAATGGCGTCGGAGAGGGTGGAGCCCACTACCATTTCGGGGTAAGCCTGGTAGTAAATGAAGCAGGGCCGGCGGAAGTGCAGGCGGTAGGGCGTGCGGCCCCCGTCGGAAACGAGGTAGAAGCCTAGTTCGCCGTTGCCACCTTCTACGGAGTGGTAGACTTCGCCCACCGGCGCTTCAATCTCACCCATGATGATTTTGAAGTGGTAGATAAGCGCCTCCATGTTTTTGTACACGGCCTGCTTGGGCGGCAGGTAGTAGTGCGGGGCGTCGGCGTGGTAGGGGCCTTCGGGCAGGTTTTCGAGGGCCTGGTTGATGATGCGCAGGCTCTGCCAGATTTCCTCGTTGCGCACCAAAAACCGGTCGTAGGTATCGCCGTTGGTACCCACCGGAATTTCAAAGTCGAAATCCTGGTAGCTGGAGTACGGGTTCATCACCCGCACGTCGTAGTCGACGCCGGCGGCGCGCAGGTTGGGGCCGGTGAAGCCGTAGTTCAGAGCCCGCTCCGCCGTGATACCGCCCACATTTTGGGTGCGGTCCATGAAGATGCGGTTGCGGTTGAACATGCTCTCAAACTCCTTCATCACGGCCGGGAACTCCTTAAGCCACTTGCGCAGCTTCTGGACGGCCGTATCGGAGAAATCACGCTCCATGCCGCCCACGCGGCCCATATTGGTGGTGAGGCGGGCGCCGCAGATTTCCTCGTAAATCTCGTACACCTTCTCGCGCTCCTGAAACACATACAGAAAGCCGGTGAAAGCGCCGGTATCTACGCCCAGAATAGAGTTGCAGATGAGGTGGTCGGTGATGCGGGCCAACTCCATGACAATCACGCGCATATACTCGGCGCGCTTTGGTACCGTCACGCCTAGCAGCTTCTCCACGGTCATGTGCCAGCCCATGTTGTTGATGGGCGACGAACAGTAGTTCATCCGGTCGGTGAGCGGCGTAATCTGGTAGAAGGGCCGGCGCTCGGCAATCTTCTCGAAGGCGCGGTGGATGTAGCCGATGGTGGGCACGCCCGAAACGATCCGCTCCCCGTCCATCTGCAAGATGTTCTGAAAGATACCGTGGGTGGCGGGGTGCGTGGGGCCCAGGTTGAGCGTGGTCAGCTCCTGGTTGAAGTCGTTGACGGTCGGCGCCAGCGGATTAATGCGGGGCTGCTGCTCGCGCGCCTCCTCGATAATCTTGTGGGTGCCTTCCAGCGTGTCGTTTACTGCCATGATTGGTAGTAGGTATAGAGTAGTTGGTATTAGGTAAGCGAGTGGAAACTCGTGGATAAGTGGTAATTCTTCTTGTTACCAACTACCCAATACCTCTTACCACATCATCTTCCAAAGAACAGGTCGGTTTTGTCTTCGCGGGTACCGTCTTCCAAAGCGTATTCCTTGCGCATGGGGTGGTAGTCCATGTCTTCCACATTCAGAATGCGGATGAGGTTAGGGTGGCCTGGGAAGATAATACCGAAGTAGTCGTAAGTCTCACGCTCCATCCAGTTGGCGGTGGCGTAAAGGTCCGTCAGCGTCGGCACCACGGGGTCCGAAATCGGAAAGAAGATTTTCAGGCGCAGGCGCACGTTGTGCACCAGGCTGTGCAGGTGATACACCATGCCTAACTCCCGGCCTTCCTGCTCCGGCCAGTGCATGCCGCACATGGTGGTCAGAAAGTTGAGCTGCAACTCCTGGTCCTGCTGCAAGCCCGCCACAATGTCGTGGATTCGCTCCCGCGTGGTCGTGACGGTTAGCAGGCCGTAGGGCTCCTCCACATCGGTAAAGGCATCCTGGCCAAACAGGCGGTAAAGCAAGTCCAACAGCTGCGCGTTTTTCTGCGCGGCCGGGTCTTGGGCCGTGGCGGTTTCCTGAGCAGCAGCAGATTCGGTGTGGTCAGCCATGGTAGAGAGGTGAGATTGTGCGAGGTGAGAAGTGAGACGATGTTCTGGCAGTATTCCGCCCAAAACCTAGTCTCACCTCTCACTTCTCATTGTCCCAGGTCTATTTAATGTTATAAGACGCCAGCAGGGCCTGATATTCGGGTGAGTTGCGGCGGCGGAGGGATTCGTTTTTGGCCAAGTCCTGGATGCGCATCAGGCCGTCGAGCACTTGCTCGGGGCGGGGCGGGCAGCCGGGCACGTACACATCCACCGGGATAACCCGGTCGATGCCTTGCAGCACGGAGTAGGAGTCGAAGATACCGCCCGAGGAAGCGCAGGCGCCCATGGCCAGCACCCAGCGGGGCTCGGCCATCTGCTCGTATACCTGCTTCACGATGGGCGCCATCTTTTTGGCAATGGTGCCCATCACCATCAGCAGGTCAGCTTGGCGGGGTGAGAAAGAGGGGCGCTCCGAGCCAAAACGCGAGATGTCGTAGTGGGAGCCCATGGTAGCCATGAACTCGATGCCGCAGCAGGAGGTGGCAAAGGGCAGGGGCCAGAGCGAGTTGGCGCGGGCAATGCCCACTACTTTCTCCAGCGAGGTGGCAAAAAAGCCAGCGCCTTCCACGCCCTCGGGCGCGTCCACCATTTTGATTTCCGGAACTCTAGTATCCATGCGAGAAAGTCAGTTTAGAAGCCGATAAACTTCAGTTTGCCAACACCAGGCGGCAAGCAAAAGTTTGGGTTAACGCACCTCATTCCAGCGCAGCACGCCTTTTTTGATGACATAGCCAAAGCCGGCCAACAGCAAGGCCAGGAACACCAGCATCTCGTAGAAGCCGGTCTTGCCCAGTTCGCGGAAGTTCACGGCCCAGGGATACATGAAGATGACCTCCACGTCGAAAAGTACAAACAGGATGGCCGTGAGAAAGTACTTCACCGAAATGGGCGTGCGGGCGTTGCCCACCGATTCGATACCGCACTCGAAGGCCTCGTCTTTCACGCGGCTCTTGCGGCGCGGCCCGATAAGGTGCGAGGCTACCATGGAAAAGGCCACAAAAGCCACCGCCAGCACAAACTGCACGATAATAGGCAGAAAGTCCTGGGGTTGATATTGAGTTGGAACAGCGAGAAGCATAAGCAACAACAGAAGAATGCCATCCGAAATGGCGTTGGAAGACAAAGGTAGGGCCTGAGCGGTTGGGAACAAAGGTGAAACCGGCCCGCTGGGAAAAGGTGTATTTTTGGTAGAAATATATCCTGCTACCTATGGAGCCGGCCCTGGCCTCGCCCCGCTACTATGCTGTGGAGGAATACTTCGCGCTGGAAGAAGTGTCCGAAGTGCGGCATCTGTTTTACCGGGGCGAAGCCTTCGCCATGTCCGGGGCAGTTGGTATGCACACTATTGTCAAGCAGAACTGCGTGGTGAGCCTGCGGCTGGCGTTGCGGGGTAGAGGCTGCCGGGTATATGATGAGAACGTGCGACTGGCCGTGCTGGAGGGCGAACTATACATGTATCCGGACGTGATGGTGACCTGCCACCCCGACGACTCACCCAACAAGGTGATGATGCGCCACCCAGTGGTGTTGATTGAAGTGTTGTCGCCAGGTACGGAGAGCCACGACCGGGTGTGGAAGTTCAGCCGCTACACGCAATTGGCATCCTTACAGCACTATCTGCTGGTGTCGGCTAGCAGCTGGCTGGTAGAGTGGTACCGGCGGGAGCCGTCGGGCGTGTGGTCGTTTACACCGCTAGCCAGCCAGGAGGATGTCGTGACGATTCTGGAGCTAGGCATCACGCTGCCGCTGGCCGACATCTACACGGAGCTAGATATTCAGCCGGAGCTGGACAAGCCCCGAACCCTTCAATAAACCGTTGACGCGTACATGGAACAGGCTGCTGCACCCAACCACTACACGGTGGAAGAATATCTGGCGCTCGAAGATGCCTCGGAGGTTCGCCACAAATATTACCAGGGCGAAGTTTTTGCTATGGCTGGCGCCTCGCTTCCGCATAACCACATCATTGGCAACAGTTACCGGGCGCTGGGTGACCGGCTAGACGCCTCACGGTGTGAAGTGTTTTTAGATGGAGCTTTGCTTAAGATAGATGACTCGTGCTTCATCTACCCCGACTTGCTAGTGTCCTGCCACCCCGCCGACCTAGCTGCCGACCGTATCTTACAGCATCCCAGCGTTATTTTCGAGGTACTTTCGCCCGCCAGCGCTGCGTATGACCGCACCGCTAAACTGCGGTTTTATCAGCGCCTGCCCAGCGTACGGCATTACGTGCTGGTGCAGCAGGAGTATTGCTGAGTTGAATGCCTTACCCGCCAGCCAGGAGAAGAAAATCAATGGACGCTACAGGTGTACGACGCCTTGAGCGACGAGCTGCACTTGTCCGCATTGCAATTGCGAATTCAACTGGCGGAACTCTACGCCCGAGTGAAGCTAGGTCCTCCACCGCAGGTGCCACCGCCACTATAAATACCCACGGCCTAAAAAAGAAACAGCCGCCTCAGTTTCCTAAAGCGGCTGTTTTAGTTAGTGGGACTGAATGGCTTAGAACCCACCCTGGCCGGTTACGTTCAGGTTTTCGCCAGTTTCGACGCCCAGGAACGGGTAGCGGTAGTCGACGGGCGGCACGAAGGTTTCCTTGATGGCGCGCGGCGACACCCAGCGCAGCAGGTTGAGCAGGGAGCCGGCCTTGTCGTTGGTACCGGAGGCGCGGGCCCCGCCGAAGGGCTGCTGGCCCACTACGGCGCCGGTAGGCTTGTCGTTGATGTAGAAGTTGCCGGCGGCTTGCACCAGCTTCTTCGAGGCTAGGTCGATGGCGTAGCGGTCCTGGGCGAAAATAGCGCCGGTGAGGGCGTAGGGCGAGGTGCGGTCCACCAATTCCAGAGTTTGCTCAAACTGGTCGGGCTCATAGACAAACACCGTTACCACGGGCCCGAACAGCTCCTCGCACATGGTCACGTACTGCGGGTCCTTGGTCACGATGACCGTGGGCTGGATGAAGTAGCCTTTCGACTTATCGTAGCTGCCGCCGGCCACGATGTCGGCGTTGGGGTCCTGCTTGGCGCCGTCGATGTAGCGGGCCAGCTTATCGAAGGAGGCCTCGCTGATAACGGCGTTGATGAAGTTTGAGAAGTCCTCGACGTCGCCCATCTTAAACGACTTGAGGTCTTCCTTCACGTAGCCCAGCACCTCATCGGCCAGGTTGGCGGGCAGGTAGATGCGCGAGGCGGCCGAGCACTTCTGGCCCTGATATTCAAAGGCCCCGCGCGAAATAGCCACGGCTACGGCCTTGGCGTGGGCCGAGGGATGCGCCACGATAAAGTCTTTGCCGCCGGTTTCGCCCACGATGCGCGGGTAGCTCCGGTAGCGCTTGATGTTCTGGCCGATGGTCTGCCAGATGTTCTGGAACACGCCGGTGGAGCCGGTGAAGTGGATGCCGGCGAAGTCGGGGTGCTGGAAGATAACCTCCCCGGCCGTGGGGCCGTCCACGTACACGAGGTTGATGACGCCGGCCGGCACGCCGGCTTCCTCGAACAGCTCCATCAGCACCTGGGCCGAGTAAATCTGGGTGTTGGCGGGCTTCCACACCACCACGTTGCCCATCAGGGCCGCCGAGGTGGGTAGGTTGCCGGCAATGGAGGTGAAGTTGAAGGGCGTGAGGGCAAACACGAAGCCTTCCAGCGGGCGATGCTCCAGGCGGTTCCACATGCCGGGCTGGCTCTGGGGCTGCTGCCGGTACAGCTCCTGCATGAAGTGCACATTGAAGCGGAAGAAGTCAATCAGCTCACACGCGGCGTCGATTTCGGCCTGGAAGGCGTTTTTGCTCTGGCCCAGCATGGTAGCCGCGTTGAGGCGGGCGCGGTAGGGACCGGCCAGCAGCTCGGCGGCTTTCAGGAAGATGGCGGCCCGCTGCTCCCAGGGCAGCTCGGCCCAGGCCGGGCGGGCGGCTAGGGCCGCGTCGATGGCCTGGCGCACGTGGTCGGCAGTGCCTTCGTGGAAGTAGCCTAGGGTGTGCTGGTGGTCGTGGGGCGGGCTCAGGCGCTGGGTGTTGCCGGTGCGCACTTCCTGGCCGCCGATGTGCATGGGAATGTCGCGCTCCTGCTGCTTCAGCTCCTTTAGGGTCTTGAGCAGCTCGGTGCGCTCCGGTGAGCCGGGGGCGTAGGCTTTGACGGGCTCGTTGATAGGGGTGGGGACGTTAAAAAAGCCGTTGGCCATCGGGATGCTGATTTGGGGTGGTTGATGTGCGAACTGGAGAGGAGGGCAAAGGTAGCCAGCGGCTGGCAATAGGCTTTGGCTTGCGGACTATGGACTACACCAGCATCTTCGCTCAGCCGAATCCGTTTGGAGAGCAAAGCGCCATGCGCGTCTGTTAATTTGCTTCTGATGCCGACCTCCACTACCTACACTAACCCTATCTGGGACTTCGACTTTCCCGACCCCACTATTATCCGCGCCACCGACGGCTACTACTACGCCTACGGCACCCAAACCAAGCGCCCCGGCGGCCTCATCGTCAATCTGCAAGTGGCCCGTTCCCTGGACTTGGTGCACTGGGAATATCTGGGCGAAGGATTGCCCGAAAAGCCACGGTGGGCGCAAGAAACGCAGAAGTTCTGGGCACCGCACGTGAGTGAACATGAAGGCACCTACTACCTCTACTACTCTGCCAAGCCGGACACTGGAGCCGGCCTGTGCCTAGCCGTGGCAACGGCTACCTCGCCGGCCGGGCCCTTCGTGGATGTGGGCGCCCCTTTGCAGCGCGGGCCGGGCTTCCTGGAAATCGACCCCATGGCTTTCGACGACCCCGCTACGGGCAAGCGGCTGCTGTATTGGGGCTCCGGCTTCGGGCCGCTGCGGGTGCGGGAGCTGGCCGACGACCGGGTTTCTTTCGCCCCTGGCAGCCCGGAAGTGCCCCTGCTCCATCCCGCCGGCGCCGGCGACCCGCGCCGCTACGACCAGCTCCTGGAAGGCAGCTGGGTGGTGCTGCGCCACGGCTGGTACTACCTGTTCTATTCCGGCAACAACTGCTGCGGCCCCGACGCCCACTATGGCGTGCTGGTGGCCCGCTCCCGTGCCGCCACCGGCCCCTTCGAGACCCTGGCCGAGGCCACCGGCAACCCCTACGCCACGCTGCTGGAAGGCAACGCCCACTGGCGCGCCCCCGGCCACAACTGCGTCGTCACGGACGCTGCCGGCCAAGACTGGCTGGCCTACCATGCCATCGACCCCCAGCAGCCCACCTTCGACGCCATTGACGACGAGCAAGGCTACTCGCGCCGGGTGATGCTGCTGGACCGGCTGGAGTACGTGGACGGTTGGCCGCGGGTGGTTACGGGCGGCACGCCGTCGTGGCAGCAGCAGCCGGCACCGCAGTAGTGCGGAAGCTTATTCCGCTTTTTGGCGCAAACGTTCTAGCTGCTTTACTTGTGACAAAAGCACAACGATTCCAACTAGGGCAATCAGGCCATACGTTGTGCCATCCTGACCCACCCCATTAGGATTTAATTGTAGCAGTAACTGAGCATTTTCTTGTTCCTGGAGCGGATACCAGACATCTACCGGAGGACGCCAGCCAAGAAATAAAGTTTGTTGGAAAGTATGCCAGTACGTTTTAGGTACAGCCATCCAACGGTAACGTGGACTAGAGGGCGGCGGCTCATTAACAGGTCGAAAAGCCACCAACACGCGTGTTTCAGAACCGGCAGGGCTAGCATCAATGACGCGCCCCACCACATGGTGACCACGTAAATAAGGAGAAAGTAGACCATCCTTTGCTGACCAGTCAGCACAACAAGTTAATCCATAGCAGATGGCTCCAAGTCCGAAAACAGCAGTGCCACCATGCAGAACCCAGTGCCATGCATGGTTGCTTTTTAATAAATCCCTGCTTTTGCTTGACCACAGAGCATTCCCTATAAATAAAACAGTACAAATAAGCGTAACTAAAGGCAGCGCTACAGAGGCAGGAGAACTGATGTAAGCTGCCGTTTGTGGCTTATGTGGTAAGTACCTTACAGGCAGTGTGTCATTTATAGCTGTACGCTGGTAGGTATATTCGTCTAGTTCTATTCTTATATTGGTGCGATGGGAAAGGCTTTTCTTCGCATTAAATACCACGAGGGCTTCGTACTTAACGCTGTTCTTGTGATGTTCTTTTCTCACTTTTTGAACAAAAGCCAAAGCAACCGGAGCAGTTTCCAACTGCTGGTCGTCGTGCCAAGTGCTAAAAGCGAAAAGGGTGTATCCACTCCAGAGGAAGGCAGTAAATAAAAAAGTAAAGTAGTCAGCTCTTTTCACAAGGTTGAGGCTTATTTAAACCCGTTCCAATAGCTGCCGCACTTGCTCTTCCAGCTCAGTCAGGGAGCCGGAGTTATGCAGCACGAGGTCGAAATAAGGATAATCGTCGAGGGCGGTTTCGCTGGGGTGGAGGTCGTCGCGGGTGCCGTCGCCGCGCTGGCCGAGCGGGTCGCCTTCCACCCGAATCATCAGGCCGCCGCGGCTGCTGATGAGGTTGGCTTCGTTGGGAAAGCGCACGTCGGGGATGAGCGTGTGTTGCTCGGCAGGCAGTTTCGAGAAAAAGGCCTGCACCCAAATGTCGGGCTCCCACTGGCGCAGGGCCAGGCCCACTTGCTGGAGCATTTCGCCGCGGGTGCGCCCGAACGCCGGCAAACGCTCCGCTTTACCCTGCTGCGAAAAGTACGGAGCCACTCCCTCGCCGGCCAGGGCCGCGCACACAGCCTTGATGGGTTCTCCCACGGAGCGAATGTGCCACCGCCGCTCCGGCTGTACCTGCTGAATCAGGCGGGCAATGGTGTCTTTGCCGCTGCCCCGCCGCCCCGAGAAACCAATCAACCGTGTCATCAGCTGCAAATGTAGGGGCGCGTCGCACGCGCCCGGTTCGTTGCTTGTTGGACAGGCAAAAGATATAACGCGAAGTTCCACTTTGTGAGGTGTCGGAACGTCGCCGTTTGAACAGCATCACTTGGACGGCGCAGGTGCCTCGCCGAATAAGGCTTCGCGTTGCATTTTCTGGCTCGTGCCGCTGGCCGGGCGCGTCGCACGGGCCCCTACAAAATCTCCTTTAGCTCGCTCAGGCAGCTGATTTCGTAGGTAATGGTGTTGAAGTGGCGGCGCTTTTCGGGGTTGAAGTACACCTGGTCGATGCCGGCGTTGTAGGCACCCAGCACGTCGCACTCCAGGTTGTCGCCAATCATTAGGCTCTGGCTGGCCGCCGCGCCGCTGCGCTCCAGCGCGTGCTCAAAGATGCGGCAGTCGGGCTTGAGGTGGCCGCAGCACTCCGAGGTCACGATTTCCTGGAAGTAGTCGGTCAGGCGGGAGGCGTTGAGCTTGATGTACTGAACGTCCTTGAAGCCATTCGTAATCAGGTGCAGCTCGTAGCCTTTGTCGCGCAGGTAGTCCAGCACCTCGTAGGTATAGGGAAACACGGCCGACTTCTTGGGTAAAATATCGGTGAACTGCTCCGAAATATCTGCTGGCGAATCTTCCTCTCGCAGGCCCAGCTTCAGGAAGGTGCGCGGAAAACGAGTAACGCGCAGCTGCTGCTGGGTGATTTTATTGTTCTGGTACAGCCGCCACAGCCCGTGGTTGATGTCGGAGTACACCTGAATAAACTCCTCCACCGTGAACGTGCCGTAGCGCCCCAACTCGTGCAGGTCGAACAACTGCCGCAAGGTCGCATCGGCGTTGGTTTCAAAGTCCCACAGCGTATGGTCGAGGTCGAAGAAAAGATGCTGGTATTTCAAGGGGAGTGATGAGGTGAAGAAGTGATAAAGTAAATAGTGAGGAGGTGACAGGTAACAAGTAGCCCGTCCTGCTGAGCGGAGTCGAAGCATCTCTACCGTTTCGTTGCTGAAACTGCTTCGTCTGCACGATTGAGGTTAGCCAGCGGGAGAGATGCTTCACGGGGCTCAGCAGGACGGTTGGCTTCTGGCGTCAGTACACACCTCAACGTACACAAGTATACCTACTACTCCAGACGCAGGTGTTCTACGGGGCGGCCTTCGGCCAGGTGCTCACGCACGATGTCGGGGGCGTCTTTGGGTTTTACGTCGCCGTACACGGTGCCTCCGGGGTAGATGATGAGGGCCGCGCCGGAGCCTTTCTTGCAGTGCTTGCAGAGGTCGAGGCAGTTGCAGGTTTGCACGCGGGTTTTGTGCTTTTCGCCACTCAGCAGCACCTGTTTCAGCCCTTGCTTCTTCAGTTCGAGCTTTAAAGCCTTGGCAACGTCGCGGCCCACTTCACTTTTCTGGGCATTGCAGACGAAAATGCGGGTAATGGCAGCAACAGGTTTCACAGAATAATACAGAATCAGAATCAGACACGAAAAAACGGCTAGCGTCAGCGCACCTCGGCGGCGCCGGTCCAGCGGCGGCTCTGGAGCTTATACGCGGCCAGCTCCCGGTTCGACCAGAGGGTTTGGTAGATCTTCTGGTCGTGCACCAGCTGCGGGTCACGCTCCATGTAGCCGAGCAGCTGCTGAACGAAGTCCTGGGCTTCTTCCTTTATGAAGTAAAACACCCAGTTGTCGAGCCGCCGGAAGCTGACCAAGCCGGCATTTTTCAGGTAGCCCAGCTGGCGCGAGGTTTTGGTTTGGGTGAAGTCGAGCACCTGTTCCAGGTCCGAGATGCACATTTCCTGGTTGCGCCAAAGCAGGTGCAGGATGCGCACCCGGCTTTCGTCGCCCAGGGCTTTAAAGAGTTGCTGGCCGAATGCAACGGTAAAGTGTTTCAGGCGCATCTTTGGCGGAAAGGCTGGAACAATGCCGGCCTGGGGTAGGCCGGCCCGAATTTACGTCAAACCCGGTAGCGGCCCCGAAAGTGCCGTATGTTTGTAGTCCGTAATGCCTTGTATGTCTGCTAAGATTCGCGTTTATTTTTCGGGGTGGCTGCTGCTGGTTGTGCTGGCCGTAGCCCTGGGGCTGCTGGCGCCCGGCCGGGCCGTGGCCCAGGGGCAGCGCCGGGTGGTGCAGTTCACCGGCATCGTGGCCACCGGCGACTCGCTGCTGGGCGTGCCGGGCGCAGCTGTGTTTGTGCCCAAAGCCGGCCGCGGCACCGCCACCAATGCTTACGGCTACTTCTCCCTGCCCGTGCTGGCCGGCGACAGTATCGTGATTCGCAGCCTCGGCTACCGCAACCAGTACGTCGTTATTCCGCCTGACTATCCGCGCCAGAGCTATTCGGTCATTGTGCAGCTCAAGGAAGATGCCACCGTGCTGCCCGAAATCCGCATCTTCCCCTACGCCACCGAAAAGGAGTTCAAACAGGCCTTTCTGGCCCTGAAGCTGCCCAAGGAGCGCGGCTCGTCTGCCGCCGACAACCTGAACGAGCAGATCATGCGCCGCATCTTCAACAATGCGCCCGTGACGAGCATGGGCAACTACCGCCAAACCTTGCAAAGCCAGCAGCTCGACCAGCAGCGCCGCATGGGCACGGCTCCCAACCCCTACACCAACAACCCCTTGCTTAACCCCTTCAGCTGGCTACAGCTGATTAAGCAAGTGAAAAACGGCGAGTTCAAGAAGAAAGAAGGGGAGGATTATTAGTTGAGGTGATGAGGTGAATGGTGAGGTGGTGAGTAGTGACAGGAAGACCGTTATGCTTCATCTGGCGTCCGCGCAGCCGGAGGCGAAGTCGAAGCATCTCTACCGCGGGCTAATCTCAATCGTGAGGATGGAGCGGTAGAGATGCTTCGGTAAGCTCAGCAGGACAAGACCACCACAACGTCAGCACGCGAGATGCTTCGACAAGCTCAGCATGACCGTTCTATTTGTCACCTCATCACTTCATCACCACTCACCTCGAGTAAAAAAGGAAACCTGTGCGGCGGTTTTTCTGTACAGAATTTTTGGCACTGTTGCCGTAGCACGCCGCCGCGGGCGGCCCGCGCTTTTCCTTGTATGGATACCAATCTTCCGGTTACCTCCCAGCCCCGCATCGTTATTATTGGGTGCGGTTTTGCCGGGCTCCGGCTGGCCAAAGACCTGGCCGACGCGCCCGTGCAGGTGGTCGTCATCGACCGTAACAACTACCACAACTTCCAACCCCTGCTGTACCAGGTGGCCACCGGTGCCCTGGAAGCCGACAGTATTGCCTACCCCATCCGCAAAATCTTCGCCGGCCAGCAGAACTTCTTCTACCGCATGGCCGACGTGCAGCGCGTCGACCCCGACCGGAACACGGTCGTGACCAACATCGGCGACATTCGCTACGACCATCTCGTCATTGCTACCGGCTCACTCACCAACTTCTTCGGGCTGGAAAGCATTGAGCGTAATGCCATGCAAATCAAGAGCATTCCTAATGCCCTGAACCTGCGGAGCTACCTGTTCCAGAACTTCGAGAAGGCCCTGCTCACTTCCGACCCCGGCGCCCGCCAGGCCCTGATGAACGTGGTAGTGGTAGGTGGTGGCCCCACGGGCGTCGAAATCTGCGGTTCCCTGGCCGAGATGCGCAAGGATGTGCTGCCCAAAGACTACCCCGAGCTGGACCTGAAGAAGATGGAAATCTACCTGGTCGAAGCCGGGGCCGAGGTGCTGGGGCCCATGTCGAAATACGCTCAGGAAAAAGCCAAGGAATACCTCGAAGAAATGGGCATTCATGTGCGCCTGAACACGTCGGTGAAGCGGTTCGAGGACTGCAAGGCCTATGTGTCGGACACTGAGTTTATTCGCACTGAAAACCTGATTTGGGCCGCCGGCGTGAACGGCGCCGCCGTACAGGGCTTGCCCGAACAGGTGGTAGCTCGCAACAAGCGCATCAACGTGGACACCGTGAACCGCGTGGTGGGCTTCTCCAACGTGTACGCCATTGGCGACGTGGCCAATATGGCAACCGACGAAATGCCCCGCGGCTACCCCATGCTGGCACCCGTAGCTATTCAGCAAGCTGAGCAGCTGGCCGATAACTTCAAACGCCTGCTGGCCGGCGAGGCACTGAAGCCGTTCAAATACTTCAACAAGGGCAGCATGGCCATCGTAGGCCGCAACCGCGCGGTGGTCGACCTGCCCGGCGACCGGCACTTCGGTGGCTTTCTGGGCTGGCTGACTTGGCTGTTCGTGCACTTGATGACGCTGGTAGGCTTCCGCAACAAGGCCGTGACGCTGGTGGGCTGGGCCATCAGCTACTTCAGCTCCGACAAAGCCCTGCGCCTCATCATCCGCCCCTACAAGCGCAATGACGTGAAAGATGCGCCTGGTAAGCGCAAAGCCGAGCAGCAAACCTCCACTCCTCAGTACAATCCCTCGGTACCTGCACCCGATGCGCCGGTGGTAGGCGGGTAGAGCAGAAAACCCCGTGAAAGCAACGACCCCGTAGTTATACTTCGGGGTCGTTGCTTTATAGCGCATACTCGCTCAGCGCGCGGTACACGTCGTGAATGGCTTTGTCGTTGCGGAAGCTCTTGCTGATGGGGTCCGCTTGCCCCCGCACCCAAATTTTCAGCTCCGCGTCTAGGTCAAAGTGGCCGGTCGTCTCCATCGAGAACCGCTCGACGCTGCGGTACGGGATGCTCACGTACTCCCGCTTCTTGCCCGTTACGCCCTGCTTGTCCACCAGAATCAGGCGTTTGGTGGTAAACACCAGCAGGTCGCGGATAACGGCGTAGGCGCCGCGCACGGTTTCGCCGGGCGCGAGCAGCTGGCTGAGTTCGAGCTGAATGGTTTGGGCGTCGCTTTCGGAGGCATTGCCCAGGAGGCCGTCGAGAATTCCCATAGAATGAAAGTTAAGGTAGAGGTTTACGCCGAACGCTTTGAGGAGTGAGAATAACGAAATGGCCTAATAAATCGGTTGGCGAGCCTTTTAATATAGAAAGGACGGCCTGTGCCAGTTCGTTTGCAGTGTACGGACCTCACCGAAAATACAGGATAGCTGGCGGAGCAGGCCCCCGGTGACGATATATCAACTCACCATAATCACGGTCAAACGTGAGAAGAATTCGGCTTTCGGCTACAGCCTAAGCTAACACAGTTATATTAGCTATTCCAGGATTACTCTCTTGAATAGCCAGTACATCGTACCCCGCTTGCCGCAACAACCTCACACTAGTCAGTGGAAAGTTCTCGTCTGTAAGCAACTGCATTATTAAGCTGACTGTCGTACAGAGGAATCGGCCGGAACTCCAAGTGCCTGCTGATTCATCTCAGCTAAAAAGGCAAACATGGCTTGCAGGTCTTCGCGGGTGATGTGTGGATAGCTCTCAAATATTTCGGTCTCTGTCCAGCCGTTGGCAAGCCAGTTCAGCAGCAGCTCCACCGAAATGCGGGTGCCCTTAATCACCGGCTTGCCCAGCAGAATAGCCGGGTCGGAGTGGATACGGTCGCGCCAGTTAATGCTCATAGCGGTGAGGTTTGCTTTTCAAATTACGCAAAAGCCCCGGATGCCGAAGCGTCCGGGGCTTTCGTTGTGGTCAACTCAGATTCGTCGCTCTGCTCGGAATGACGAGCTAGTTGGTCCCGCCGCCTGAGCTGCTGCCGGTGCCGGCGGGCTGCTGGGCGGCATTGCGCTGCTGCATGGGGTTGGGCTGGGGGCGCTGCTGCATCTCGAACAGCTCGAAGCGCGAGGGCACGGCCCGCTGGGGCCAGGCGTTGTTGCCCAGGTCGGTGTCGGCGGTTTGCTGGAAAGGGTCCAGCACGAAGCTCACCACGGGCTTTTCGGTGACAAACACCTTGGTGACTTCGGCGTTGTTGCGCCGCCAGATTTCGGCCGGAATGTTTACCACTTCCTGTTTGCCATCCTCATAAGTCATCTGCACGATGACGGGCATGGTGAGGCCGCCCTTGTTTTTGAGGCTGACCTCGTAGAAATGCAGGCCGGCGCTCAGGCGCTTTTGTTGCTCGGGCGTCAGCTTCTGCACAAACTGCTGGTAGCGTTGCCGGTCGGCGTCGGTGGTGGCCAGCGGGTCGTAGGAGTTGTAGAAGTCCTTCAGCTCCGGCTTCTCATCCACCAGCGTGCGCGGAATGTCCTGGAGGTTGCGCTGCTGCGAAATGCTCTGCGGGGCCTTGTTGATCAGCTCCCGCTTGCGGGCGTTTTCAATTTCGGGGTTCTTGGAGTCCACCGTGTACCACTTCACGCCGTCGATGACCAGGTCGGTGTGCTCGGTGGTGTAAAACCAGCCGCGCCAGAACCAGTCTAGGTCTACACCCGAGGCGTCTTCCATGGTCCGGAAGAAGTCGGCGGGCGTGGGGTGCTTGTAGGCCCAGCGGCGGGCATATTCCTTGAAGGCGTAGTCGAACAGCTGCCGGCCCATGATGGTCTCGCGCAGGATGTTGAGGCCAGTGGCGGGCTTGCCGTAGGCGTTGTTGCCGAGCTGCAAAACAGACTCCGAGTTGGTCATAATCGGGTTTTGCAGGTTGGCGGCCGTGCGCATGTAGTCCACCATCTTGGCTGGCTCGCCGCGGCGCGAAGGGTAGTTTCGCTCCCATTCCTGCTCACTCAGAAACTGCACGAAGGAATTCAGGCCCTCGTCCATCCAGGTCCACTGCCGCTCGTCGGAATTCACAATCATGGGGAAGAAGTTGTGCCCCACCTCGTGAATAATCACCGAAATCATCCCGTATTTCCGGTCGGCGGAGTAGGTGCCGTCTTTCTCGGGGCGGCCGCCGTTGAAGCAAATCATGGGGTACTCCATGCCGCCCACCGGCCCGTGCACCGAAATAGCCACCGGGTACTCGTAGGGGATGGTGTACTTGGAGTAGGTCTTGATGGTGTGGGCCACCACTTCGGTGGAGTACTTGCCCCAGAGCGGGTTGCCTTCCTTGGGGTAGTAGCTCATGCACAGCACCGGCTTGCCGTCCTGCCGAATCTGCATGGCATCCCAGATAAACTTGCGGCTAGACGCCCAGGCAAAGTCGCGCACGTTGCGGGCGGCGTAGGTCCAGGTTTTGGTGCCCTTGGCCCGGCCCTTCTCGGCCTGCTCGGCTTCCTCCGGGGCCACAATCAGCACGGGGCGCTTGGCGGTTTTGGCTTGCTCCAAGCGCTGGCGCTGGGCGCCGCTGAGCACTTCGGTGGGGTTTTGCAGCACGCCCGTGGCGCCCACCACGTGGTCGGCGGGCACGGTGATGCTCACGCGGTAGTCCCCGAAGGGCAGAGCAAACTCCCCATTGCCTAGAAACTGCTTGTGCTGCCAGCCTTGGTTGTCGGAGTACACGGCCATGCGCGGGTAGAACTGGGCAATTTCGTAGAGGTAGTTTTTGTCCTCCGGGAAGTATTCGTAGCCGCTGCGCTGAACGAACTTGAGCTGGTCGTTGATGTTGTAGCTCCACCGGATGCTGAACGTGACGGCCTGCTTGGGCCGCAGGGGCGTGGGCAGGTCCACGCGCATCATAGTGTGGTTGACGACGTAGGGCAGGGCCTTGCCGCCCTTCAGCTTCACCTCGGCAATCTTAAAGCCCCCGTCAAAGTCGCTGCGCACCAGATAATCCAGCGCCTGAAACGGCATCCGGTCCTGAATCTGCCCGGTTTGGGTGGCGGTGGTAATGGAGTTTTTGTCCAGGATATTCTGGTCGAGCTGCACCCAGAGGTAGGTCAGCACGTCGGGCGAGAGGTTGGTGTAGGTAATGTCCTCGTCGCCGCTGATGGCCTGCTTGTCGTCGTCCAGCCGTACCCGGATGCTGTAGTCGGCGCGCTGCTGCCAGTAGTCGGTGCCGGGCGCGCCCGAAGCGGTGCGGTAGGAGTTGGGCGTGGGCAGCAGGGTTTCCAGCTGAGCAAACTTGTCGGTGCCGGAATTGGTGTTTTGGGCCAGCGCCGGCCCGGCCAGCAGCGCAGCCAGGCTGGCTGCCCACAAAAAGGTCTTCATCATGCCGTGAAGAAGAAGGAGAAAAGAGGTCTGAACAGGAAAGCAGCGAAGATACGCATCCGGTGGGATGCGAGGCCGGAAAAGACGCAGCCGCTGTAGCCAAAGCTGCACCCGCAGCCCGCCCGAAACGCCAAACTTCAAGGCTTCCGTTCCGCGGAGTGCGGCTGCTAGCGCAGCTGAGCCAGGAGCAATACCACCGCAATGCCCAGCGCCGCCCCGCTGGTAACCAGCAGCCAGTCGCGGCGGGCTACTTGCAGCACCCGAAGCAGCACAAAGCCCAGTAGCAGAATAAGCGAAACGATGAGCAGTTGGCCCAGCTCTACACCCAAGTTGAAGCTGAGCAGCTCCAGGGCCAGGCGATTTTGGCGCCCCAGCAGCTCGCGCAGATAGTTGGAAAAGCCCAGGCCGTGAACCAGACCGAAGCCCGCCGCCAGCAGGTTGGGCAGGTTCAGAATGACGAAATCGGGCTGGCGCCGGCTCACGGGGCGCGCACTGGCCTTGCCGGCCTGGGCCAGGTTGACCAGGCAAGTCAGCAGAATAGTAATCGGAATCAGCAGCTCAATCAGCTGGGCGTTATACCGCACAAAGCCCAGCGTAGCCAGGGCCAGCGTGATGGAGTGGCCCACCGTGAAGCTAGTCACCAGGGCCACCACCCGCCGCCAATCCTGCAACACGTACGGGGCACACAAGGCCAGTAGGAACACGAGGTGGTCGTAGGCCTGCAGGTTAAATATGTGATGAAACCCGAGCTGAAGGTAGGTCTGAAAAACGGAGAGCATCGGGTAAAGCTACTAGTATTCAGGTATTCGGTTATTATGGAAAGCCCGACAGCGCCGGCCGGGCAAATACAGGATAGTCAGCTGGTAACAGCATCTGGGCGGGCTAGGCACAAGATGAATGAAAATGACGAGGTTTGTGCGTCGCTTTCAAGGCCCGTACGGGCCGTTCGTGCAGGCGGGCAAAAAGAGTAGGAATGATAATTGGGTAGGGGCCGCCCGCTGAGCTATTGCTGTTTCACATTTTGTTTCATATCCATATTTCACATCTCATTTCATGAAGTCCAGTACCCGTACCCGCCACGCCCTGCGTGCCGGCATCACCACGCTGCTGATGGCCGTGTGGGCCCTAACTGCCCAGGCGCAGAACGTGAGCTTCAAAGGCGACGTCATCACCGTCGACAAAAAACCGTACGCCAAACTCGTCAAGTCGGGGAGTATGCTGATGCGGGAGTTTACTTTGCTCACGCTCGACGACAAAGAGGTGATGAAAACCAAAGGCACGGCCACCACGCTGCCTAGCAACGAAATGGTTTTCTATTATACCCTGACCTTCCAGCCTGGCGGCGAAACGGTTGAAATGAGCAAAACCGGGATGAACTTCGCCCAGCAGCTCGCCGAGGCTCTGGTGAAAAACGAGGTAATGCGTGACGGCCAGCCTAGCCCCGAAGGCATCCAGCGCTTTATGGCGGCTTACCCTGAGAAGCTTTCGGCGAAATATGCCGCCGAAGCCGAAAAGCAGAGCAACGCCAAGCCGCTGCAATACGCTACCGTTGACCGCCCGCGTAGCAACCCGGCCACCATCAGCTACAATAAGCGCACCCAGCGCACCGAAATCGTGCAGGGCAGCCAACTGATTGGCTACCTCAACCCGATGGGCGACGAAAAAGGCCGCTCCAACTGGGCCGTAATTCTGCCCGACGGTATGACCATTGCGGAGGTGGTCATCGAAGCCTGGATGGCCGACTCGCCCGGCGCCCGCGACATCAGTTACAAGCTGCTGGTGAAGAAGGATAACAAGTACCACACCCGCAGCGCCGTGGGCGGGGTGCCTGCCGCTCAGCAAGATGCCGTGCAGTACCTCGTATCTGGTGGCTACTTGTAGGCCGATTTTACGGAATTCACTCTGAGAATACCAGCAAAAGAGGCCGTGGGCATTATGTCCACGGCCTCTTTTGCTGGCAGCCGCGCACAATTAGGCATTTGGCGGACGTTACCAACAGTAGCCACAATCACCGTTGTAGCCTCCAGGCGCTGCTGGATCTGGCGGAACTGAATGTCCACGATGCGGGAAACTACTTGCTAAGTAAAAGCTGCGCCTCCCGTGGACTTAGTACCCGCAAATGCCCCGCTTTAAAACCTTTCAGGTCACCCGTCACAAGGGTTTCCACTTCCGGCAACCCCGCGGTGGCAAAGTGCTGCATGGCATCCTCTATATCCGCAAACTCCAAAGCAAGCGCGGCTTGCACTACCGCTGCATCTACAGTAGTCACCGCAACCAGCTGGGCCAGCTTGCGCAACAACTCCCGCGCTGGCTGCGCGCCAAATTGCTTGCGCAAGGTGTAGAAGGCGTAGCTAAAGCTCAGACTGGATATGTGCAACGTTACCTGTCCTTCGTAAGCAGCCTGAAACAAAGCTAATGCAGCTTCACCATTCGGTTCTCGCATTTCCAGGTAGTTCGAACACAACGTTATTGTCCAGAAAGAAATGGCGCATTAGGAGGCCGGTTCGTCGCGCTGCGTTTGTAGTCGAAATCAGCTGGTAAGGAGAGAATTCCATACAGCTCCTGAGCAGCCGGCGCCACTGGCTTAGAAGAAGCTAGCCGAGCAGTTACCTGCCGCAAGTATTCTTCCACTAGCGTTGTCAGGCTGCGGCCCTGCTGCCGGGCGTACTGCTTGGCTTGTTGGGCTAGTTCGTCGTTCAGGTCGAGGGTAATGGACATAACTTGGTGGATTGGATAATCCAATTTACCTAACTACAGCTATCATAGTCGAGCTACCCCCAGCGCCCGCAGTTGCACCTGCTGATCCTGAGGTTATTTGGAAGCACTTGGCAACTCTTGCAACATCCGCGCTATGATTTCCCCTAGCGGGTCAATGAGCTTTTGCAGCACTATCCACACAAACTCAAAATCCGTGTCAAAATAATGGTGCGTAAGTTTGTCACGCATCCGGGCAATATTGCGCCACTGAATTTGCGGATACGCTTCGCGCCATTCTACTGGCAAGTTTTTAGTTGCTTCGCCAATGATTTCTATACTCTTCACCACGGCGCGGCTCATTACTTCATCAGTAACGAGGGCTGCAATATCAGGTAGGTTGTTGCGGCAGTTTTGTAGAAATCGTACTTCGTCCCGGATGTGCATCAGGCGTTCAAGCGGCAGCGGAGAGGACATATTCGGTAGACTTAATAATGTGAGGGCCAATGTATTTGGAAAGTCCTTGCCGCGTCAGCAGTTCTACTTCACGCCCAAGCAGATTTTCCAAGAAATCAAGCACCTCAAAGAAGCCATCAAACGTTTTGCGGCCTTCCTGAAAATCGACCAGCAAGTCCACGTCGCTGTCGGGTCCGGCCTCGTCGCGCACGAACGAGCCGAACAAGCCTAGCTGCGCCACGCCCAGCGCCCGCAGTGCCGGCTGTTGCTGCTGAAGTCGGCCAATGACGTCGGCTTTGGTTTGAACGGGAGGTGCATTCATTGACCAAGTTTACGAAAAAAGCCCCGCCGGCACACTGCCCGCGGGGCCTTCCCATTCATAATCGATAACTTACCCCACAGCCGGAATTTCTACGTTATTAAACTGAATCTGCCCATTTTCCAGCACGGCTTCCACCACGGCATCCTTGCTCACGCGGCCCGAGAGGATGTCTTTCGACAACTCGTTCAGCACTAGGCGTTGCAACACGCGCTTGAGCGGGCGGGCGCCAAACTGCGGGTCGAAGCCTTGCTCACCGAGGAAGTCGAGCACCTCGTCAGTGGCTTCGAGGCGGATGCCGGCTTCTTCCAGGCGCTGCTGAATCTGGCGGAACTGGATGTCCACGATGCGGCGGATTTCGCGGCGCTTCAGGGGCTGGAACATCACGATTTCGTCGATGCGGTTCAGGAACTCGGGGCGCATGTGCTGCTTGAGGCGCTCAATGACTTCCTCGCGGGTGCGGTCCACCACTTCGTCGTGGTTGTACTCGTTCAGCTCTTTGAAATTGTGCTGAATGATATCGGCGCCGGTGTTGGAGGTCATGATGATGATGGTATTCTTGAAGTTCGCTACCCGGCCTTTGTTGTCGGTGAGGCGGCCATCGTCGAGTACCTGGAGCAGGATGTTGAACACGTCGGGGTGGGCCTTCTCGATTTCGTCAAGCAGGATGACCGAGTAGGGCTTGCGGCGCACGGCTTCGGTAAGCTGCCCGCCTTCGTCATAGCCCACGTAGCCGGGAGGCGCCCCGATGAGGCGCGACACGGCGTGACGCTCCTGGTACTCGCTCATGTCGATGCGCACCATGCTGTTCTCGTCGTTGAACAGGTACTCGGCCAGGGCCTTGGCCAGCTCGGTTTTACCCACGCCGGTAGTACCCAGGAAGATGAACGAGCCAATCGGCCGCTTGGGGTCCTGCAAGCCGGCCCGCGAGCGGCGCACAGCGTCGCTGATGGCGGCAATGGCTTCGCTCTGACCGGCTACGCGCTTGCCCAGCTCTTCTTCCAGGTGCAACAGCTTCTCGCGGTCCGACTGCAGCATTTTGCTTACCGGGATGCCGGTCCACTTGGCCACCACTTCGGCAATGTCTTCGTGGGTCACCACTTCTTGCAGCATGGAGCCGCCGTCTTTGTTGGCGTTGGCTTCTTCCTGCAAGGCTTTGAGCTTGGCTTCGGCCTCTTGGATCTTGCCGTAGCGCAACTCCGCCACGCGGCCGTAGTCGCCCTGGCGTTCGGCTTGTTCGGCCTCTACCTTGAAGCGCTCAATGGCCTCTTTCTGCTCCTGAATGCTGGTCAGCACTGATTTCTCGTTTTCCCACTGGGCCTTGAGGGCGTCGCGCTGGCTGGAGAGGTCGGCAATTTCCTTATTGAGCACGTTCTCCCGGTCGTGGTTTTCCTCGCGGCGGATGGCTTCGCGCTCAATTTCCAGCTGCATGATGCGGCGCTGCACCTCGTCCAGCTCCACGGGCATGGAGTTCAGTTCAATACGCAGTTTTGCTGCCGCCTCGTCCATGAGGTCGATGGCTTTGTCGGGCAGGAAACGGTCGGTGATGTAGCGGCTGCTCAGCTCCACGGCGGCAATGACGGCGTCGTCGGTGATGCGCACGCCGTGATGCAGCTCGTACTTTTCCTTGATGCCGCGCATGATGCTGATGGCATCTTCCACGGAGGGCTCGTCCACCATTACGGCCTGGAAACGGCGCTCCAGGGCCTTGTCTTTCTCGATGTACTTCTGATATTCCTTGAGCGTGGTGGCCCCGATGGAGTGCAGCTCCCCGCGGGCCAGGGCGGGCTTGAGCAGATTGGCGGCGTCCATGGCGCCTTCGCCGCCCGCGCCGGCCCCGATCAGCGTGTGCATCTCGTCGATGAACAAGATGATCTGGCCTTCGGAGTCGGTTACTTCCTTGATGACGGACTTGAGGCGCTCCTCAAACTCGCCCTTGTACTTGGCGCCGGCAATGAGCAGGCCCATGTCCAGGGACATGATGGTTTTGTCCTTGAGGTTTTCGGGCACGTCGCCGGCCACGATGCGCTGGGCCAGGCCTTCCACAATGGCGGTTTTGCCGACGCCCGGCTCCCCGAGCAGGACGGGGTTATTCTTGGTGCGGCGGCTTAGAATCTGAAGCACCCGGCGGATTTCCTCGTCGCGGCCAATTACTGGGTCCATTTTGCCGGAGCGCACCTGCTCGTTGAGGTTGCGGGCGTAGCGGTTGAGGCTCTGGTACTGGTCTTCGGCGGTCTGGCTGGTGACCTTGCGGCCCCCGCGCAGCTCTTTGATGGCGGCTTTCAGATCTTTTTCGTTGAAGCCGGCATCCTTCATCAGGGTGGCTACGGCGTCTTTGCCGCTCAGCAGCCCCAGCAGCAGGTGCTCCACCGACACGTACTCATCGTCAAACTCCTTCAGAAAGCCGGTGGCGCGTTGCAGGGCAGCCGCGGCATCGTTGGAGAGGTAGGGCGAGCCGCCGCTTACCTTGGGGTAGGCGGCCACAAGTGCATCGAGACGGGGCGTGAGGATGTTCAGGTTCACGCCCAGCTTCTTGGCCAGAAACGACAGCACGTTCTCGTCGCTCTGGAAGAGGCCCTTCAGCAGGTGGCCGGTTTCGATGGCCTGCTGCTGGTTGCCCCCGGCGATTTCAGTGGCCTTTTGCACGGCCTCCTGCGCCTTGATGGTATAGTTATTGGCGGTGGTCTAAAGCGTGGTTTTGCTACCTTAGGCGATGCTTCAAACAACGCTCACCTGCGCCAAATGTGGCAGCACAGCCTTGCGTAAGAACGGCCATAGCCACGGCAAGGCCAAGTATCGGTGCCTGAACTGCCGCCACCAAGCGGCCTTGCACCCGGCCGCTCCGCGCAAAGCGGCGCAGTACGCCCACGTGGAAAAACTGCTAGTCGAGCGCGTCTCGCAGCGGGCCATCGTGCGCCTGACGGGCGTGGCGCGCATGACGGTGGCCAAACTGGCAAAAAAAAGCGCGGGCGCCAACGCGCCCACGGCCCAAGCCGCGCCGGCCACGGGTGCTGGAACTGGATGAAATGTGGACGTTTGTCGGCCACAAAAAGCGCAAAACATGGCTCTGGCTGGCCGTGGAGCGCTCCAGCCGCCGCATCGTGGCCTGGGTGTTGGGCGGCCGGGGCCGCGCGACGGCTCGGCGCCTGTGGCGCGCTTTGCCGGCCGAGTACCGTACGGGCACCTGGTACTTCACCGACGAGTGGGAAGCCTACCAGGGCGTATTGCCAGCCGGCGCCCACCGGCCCAGTCCCAAAGGCAGCGGCCAGACCAGTATCGTGGAAGCTATCAATTGTTCACTACGCCAAAAGTGCGCCGTGCTCGTGCGTAAATCCTGTTCCTTTAGCCGCTGCCGGACCATGCACCGCATCCGTATTCAACTCGTCATTGACGAACACAACCGGCAATGCCACCTGAAGCAAACGACCAGCAAAACCACGCTTTAGACCACCGCCTAGTTATTAAAGTTCATGGTTGCTAAGTCGGTAGTAGGTGCTTCGGGTTAGGAAGTTTTACGAAAGGCTTAGCAAACGGGGTGCAGATATGGTTTTGCTGACGTTTTGGCAGAATGTCAGTGAGCAAAAAGTTTAAAAAATGTCTTTTTTTCAGTTAACTAAAAGCCATATTTTTCTTTGCGAAGCTTAAATGCCTTCTCGCCTCCTTCCATAACTGAAGTAACCTCTGTCTTAATAAACTGATTGTCAATAGCTCCTTCGACTTTGATTGTACCTCTAGATTGGTCTGACGCATTAACGTAATCGAAGCATACAACAAGTTCAGCATCCCCATTAACCACGAGATTCGCATTATGGCTAGCGAATATCAATTGCCTTTTCTTTTTTGATTTCCATATCATTTTGATAATTTGATCAATTGCTCGATTATCAATGTCATCTTCTGGCTGGTCTATAATCAATGGGTATCCATCCTGATTTAAAAGTACGTTAAGTAATGCTGTGGCCTGTTGTCCTGCTGATGCTTCCGAAAAATCAATAGATTGGTCAGACCTAGCGTTAGTCACATACTTAATTATAGGAACAAATTCTAGTTCAGCTAAAGCCAATTCAAGCCATGTCTGCCTTGTGGTACTTTTTATGATTCGCGTCCTTTCATTATCGCCAAATCCATATATTTCCGATAAAAGCGGAGTTGTAGGTAATGGAGAATCGCTTATGTCATCGGAAGATATATCTGCCAACTTCTCAAGATCAGCCATAAACTCTAGCCAAGAATCTATTGGCTCGGTGGAATCAGATATGGCCTTAGCCATATCATTAACCTTTGCTTCCCTAATATTCATTCCAGCAAAATAATTCTTAAGCCTTTCCTTTATGCAGTGGTAATCAAGACTTTTGGCCATATCTGCTTTGATAACTCCGTTTGATAAGGCTGAAAATATACTACATTGCTCAGCTAAAAAGCTAATTTTATCTCGATGAAGCTTAATCCATTCAGCTTTTAACTCAGTATACAGCTGGTGTGCTTTTGATACCTTGGTTAACACTTTTTCTGTATCGTCAATCATTTTCTTTACTTCTAGAGTGCGGTTCTCTATTTTCTTTAAAGACTCAATGCGCTCAACATTTCCAGAAACTTGAGAAGATAGCTCTTCATACTCACCTTCTATTTTCTGTTTTGTAGCTCTCCATTCGGCCAAAATAGTGTTATAGGTGCCTATATTGTCAATAGAAAATAATGACCTCATTTCGTCTATTTTATGTTGGGCTACACGGCTTAAGTTGCCAAGTATACTATAGGCTTCAAATATCTTCTCGTTGCCATGCATCTGATTGTCAGTTTTGGCGATTGGGAATATTGATAATTGATATTTTAAATCATCCATCAAGCGCTGGACTATTAAGAACTGGCTTTCCCATTTGGAAATAAGGAGGGCATCAGCGTCCATGCCTGATTTCAACTCTGATAACTTACTGTAAGCAGAACCATCAGAAGATGATATTGCTCCGCGAATTTCTTCAATCTGCTTAGTTAAGGAGCTTATTTCATATCCGTATCTACTCTTCTCTAACTCTGCTCTCTTTTTACTGGAAAGCTCGTTATACGTGCTTTTAATCTGGTCTGAAATAGCCTCAATTTTTACGCTAATATCATGTAATTCCTTTCGAACTGGTGATTCGATAATTCTTCTTAACTCCTCTACTCTAACCCCAACGCTACTGAGTTGTTTTTGGCTATATGCTTGGATAGGTAATAATGTTCTAATGGTAGACTCATCCACAAAATTAAAAACGCCATTGCCTATTTTTAGCTGTATAGAGTGGTCTTTAGAACTACGTTTAATAACGTGCAGAATGTCATTTAATTCTAGAGTAATGATAACCTCTCCATCGAATTTTTTAAGGGTCTTTTCAACTAAGCTTTTTCTTCTAACCTGAAATGGAACCATATCATCTTCATCCATAGATTCTACTCCTTGATCACATAACCCCCAACGTAGATATTCCAAAACGGTGGATTTTCCTGTGCCACGTCCTCCTATTAGAGCATTATATTGCTTATTAAATTGGATGCCAACAGGACCTAAAAACTTGGAATTAGTTATAATTATTTCAGCTATAAATATACTCGGTAGTTCTGGAGTTTGCTGCTCTAATCTTGACTCTTTAGCTAAACATGCTTGTCTAATTGCTTCGGCAGTAGGTTCTGCCCATTTCGCCCAAGTAGTATGTAAACCTAAATTAGCGAAATCACGTCTTCTATTATCTGACGTTTGAAATATTCCAACAGGTTTATTGCCATATTCACGATTCTTACCATCTATAATATCTTTTCTTCCTATGCCTAATTGCTCAATTGAGCCATCTAAATACCCACCTACACAAGGCATACTTTTGTAGTAATCGGCGTGTCCACTTCTTAATAGTGTATGATTGCCTCCTTCACTTACATTAGGAAGAACTATATACCTTCCCTTTACTTCTGCCATAGAATCAAGCATATCGTAAAGATGTTGCAAACCCATTACGATAGAACCAGATATTCTCTCCGTGTTAGCTGTTCTGTGTTCTTCCTCCGGTGATGGCGTCAAGCTAAGCTTAGTCAAGATGCGATGAAGCGCATCTACTGGGAAATCGGAATCAAGTATAAGTAATGCCTGACAAGGAGGCACGGATAAGCTTAGCTCAATTCCGGGGAATACTGTTATTCTTTCGTCCGAAGCTATCAAGTTTCCGTCGGAATCGACTTCATTAATAGACGCTTCTTTGATATACTTAAAGAAAGCGAAATCGTGGTGGTCAGTAATTGCAACAGCATCTAGTTTTTTATCTCTACATGCCTGAATAAATTCATTAGAATAGGCTTTGCGCTGATCATCAGTTATAGCCCTATCACCATTCCAGTTTATATCACGAGGAGTATGTACTTGAAAATCACAGTTATGAAAATGTGCGCCTTTGTCCATTTCTAACAAATATTATAGAGCATGGTATTATGCCTAATGCAAGCTAAGCAGAAACGCCCATTTTCTCAGTTGCGGCCACAGTAAGCGTAGCAATAGTTGCTACAAGCAGAGTGAATGACCTACACTTACCCAATTCGAATCTGCGGAACCACGGGCCGCAGCGTGTCGCTGAGGGCATTGGAGAAAGCAGGGTAGTGCATCTGAAACAACTGCTGGGCCTGTTGCGGCAAGTTGGGGTAAGTAGTCAATGCGTCTTTATTGGCGTTGTTTGCAGAACAATATAATCAAGCTTTGCGCAACGCCTTTTGACGGAAGTACGTGTCCACCCAGGCGGGGATGGAAGTCGTTTTGAAGTCCACGCGCTTGCCTTCCTCTATTTCAGCTATGAGCTGGGGTGCCGCATAGGAGTTGTCGAAGATAAAGGCCCGGTTCACGAGGCGGACGGCATCAAATAGGGAATCGAGGGTGCGGGCGTAGCGGGAGATAATTTTGTCGCGGGCTACGTCGTGGCCTTTCTTCTGAACGCGGGCCCGCACCCGACCCACGTTAATTTCGGGATCCTCGGTAGCAACGAAATAAAGGTAGGTGCGGAATCCGGCCGTTTGCGCGTCGCGCAGGAAGGCGAGCTTGGAAGGATGGGACATCACCGTTTCAAAGGTGAATGACTGCCGGGCCGTTAGCAGGGCATACCGTAGGAACTCTGCTACGCGAGAAGCGAGGTAGGAGTCTACTTTGACGCCGGTGAACAGGAGCACATTTTCCTCGATGCGGAGTTTCTGAAGCTGCTGGTAGGCCGGTTGCAGTTGAGACGCAGCATTTTCTACTACCACGAATGCTTCCAGGTCTTGCTGAGTTAAGCTCAGGCTCCAATCATGCAGATTCAGCACTCGGGTGCGCCGACGATGTTGGGCCTTGAGCTTCGCCTCAATCTCGTCGGCATTCACAATAACGCCAAGATTAACCTCCTGCTTGAGAGAGTCCACTAAAAAAGACTTGCCGGACCCATTGGGCCCGGCAAGCATGCGAAGACGCGGAATGTAATCAGTCAAGATACAGCTCTGTTTCGGTGATGTGAACAGGCTGACTCGCCACTTGCTTACGCACGACGCGGCGAGTATTATCAGGACGGATCTGAATTATCTGGCCCTGTTCGAGCACGGTGATGGGTACACCGCGGTGTAGGTTTTCAGTAACTACCCGGCCCGAAGCATTCTTTAGCACACGCTTCAAGCCGGTTGGAGTAAGTTCTACTGGTTTCTTACGTGCCATATACTTCAGCGTGAGGTGACAGGTTGGTAACGAAGATACAATCTGAGGAGTTCGGGACAATGCTCTAGGCCTTCTGTTGCTACGCGTTTCTCTCTCCACCACCCTTCCTACTCCTTGGCCTATCAATCACCTGGCGGGCTTGGGTGAGGCGCTGGTGGAAGTCGGGGGCGGAGCGGGCGTATTTGCGGAGGCTGGGGTCGGAGCGAGCGTGATAAGCTGGGCAAGTAGGAGTTTGCAAGCGTTGCAATTTCATAACCCAACGGCAATTTGGAAGTGATATTGGCCGGCCACTTTTGCCGCGTTCCTATTCACTTTCTGCGCTATGAAACGAAACCTACTCTTTACGGCCGCTTTACTGCTGGGCCTGGGGGCCTGCAACGATTCCGACGACAACAATGCCTCGCCGAAATACCGCACGCTCAGCGGGCAGGCGCCGCTGGTGATTGGGCACCGCAGGGCTTCGGGGCTGCGGCCCGAGCACACGCTGGAGGCGTACACGCTGGCCATCGAGCAAGGGGCCGACTTTGTGGAGCCCGACTTGGTGCTGACCCAGGACGGGGTGCTGGTGTGCCGGCACGAGCCCATGCTGTCGGGCACGACCAACGTGGCCAGCCTGCCGCAGTTTGCCGACCGCAAAACCACCAAGCTGGTAGACGGCGTGGCCTACACCGACTGGTTTGCCAGTGACTTCACGTTGGCTGAAATCAAGACGCTGCGGGCCGTGCAGCCGCGGGCCAGCCGCCCCCAGGAGTACAACGGACAGTTTCTGATTCCGACGTTTCAGGAACTGGTGGCGCTGGTGAAGCAGCAAAGCGCGGCCAGGGGACGCACCATTGGGGTGTACCCCGAAACCAAGCACCCCACGTTTCATGAGCGGGACCTGAAGCTGCCCCTGACTGACCGGCTTCTGGCTGCTCTCGATCAGGCCGGCTGGAACAGCAAAGACGCGCCAGTGTATGTGCAGTCATTCGAGACAGCCAACCTGCGCTACATCCACAGCAAGTCCACGGTGAAGCTGGTGCAGCTGCTCGACGCCGACGACGTGGACGCCACCGGCAAGCTGGTGATGAAAGCCCCGTACGCCCAGCCTTACGACTTTGTGGTGGCCGGCGACCCGCGCACGTTCTACGACCTCACCACCGACGCCGGCTTGGACTTCGTAAAAACGTACGCCGTTGGCATCGGGCCCTGGAAACCCTACATTCAGCCCTATACGCCCACGACCAAGCTGCCCGCCACCGACCTCATCGAACGGGCCCACAAAAAGGGCCTAGTGGTGCACGCCTACACCTTCCGCAACGAGCCCAGCACGCTGCTGCCTGCTTACCAGGGCGACCCGAAAGCCGAGTACAAAAACTTCTACGACCTGGGCATTGACGGCGTATTCACGGACTTTCCCGGCACGGCCATCGAGGCCCGGCCATAAAGGAAATCGGCATAGCGCCTGCCCATTGCATCTACCAGTAAGCCTATGTTCTATTTTTAGTGCAAGCGGCTACACTTATTGGAGAACGTCAGCAGGTATGTATAATCATACATTCGAAGGAAAAGCCTATGACGGCAGAGGTAGCCGGTCAGCGAATGGACTTTTGTATTCTGGGTAAAAACCAGCAGCGCCAGGTAAACACCTGGCGCTGCTGGTTCAAGTGCACAAAGCACACAACTACAATTCCTTGATGAGCTGCAAAAACTCGTTGCCAATCTGCGGAAACAGATAGCGCAGTACGATGAGAACCATGGCCACTACTTCGGCAAACACGGCCAGCACGAAGATTTTGGACAAGTCGGCATCGACGCGGAGCACGCCGAAGCCGATGAGGAAATAACAGGTGTTGACGAGCAACAATTGAAAGGCGAGGGCACCTAAGATGTACCAGGCCACTTTTTGGCGCAGTTGGCGCTCGGCTTCATTCTGAAGTTTCCAGGCAGTAACAAGGGTTTGAAGTTTATAGCTTTGGTCGCGGGCCCGGGTCACGCGCTCAAAGGATTCCAATTCTCCCGGCCCTACGGGAGGGCCCACGGCTTCTACTTGGTCGCGCAGTTCCGGGGGAATGGCATTCAGCAGGTCTTGCATTTAGCGTAAGCCTAATTCTGCAATGCGGTAGCCCATGGCTTGTTCAGATACACCAAACCGCCAGGCTAGGTAGTCGATATCAGGGTTTTGCGCAAATTCCCGGCGAATAAGCGGCTCGGGCATCAGCAAGGCCGCGGCAAAGCGGTTGGCTTCAGTTTCCTGCTTGCGGTGGGCCTGGGGAACAGAATCTTGAAATTGTTCGCGGAATAGATTGATGGTATCGTCGACAAACGCGCCGTCCTCCTGGTCGGTGAGGTGAAGAAAGTGGTGCCCGAGTTCGTGGGCAATGGTGAAACGCTTGCGGCTATCGGGGTCGGTTTGCTTGACGAGAATAACCGTTTCGGGGCCGCGCTTCGAAATCATGCCCGACAGATTGTTATTAGAAAACTCCGCCGTGTGCACTTTAATTCCCGCGGCGTTGGCCAAACTCACCGGGTCAATGGGCAAGCTTGACGTATTAACTAGTTGCAGAGCTTCTTGGGCGCGGGTTTCGATTTCTTTGCGCGTAAGCATTTCAACTTCTTGGAGTGAGGTAGTGGCCATCAGGTGTGTGCGTAAGGGGGAGTGGGGCAGTGCAATGCGGAATGAGAGCAGTACAATGAAGGCACTAACGCGTGCCAGCGGCAGTCAGTTCTAGCGGATCTTACTGGAAGATAATAGCCTATAAACAATACTGCTAGTAATTTGTGTACGCTCTTGCCAAGCTGTTTAAAATACCAGCCGCCGGCCCCACCTGTACCCAAGGGTTCAGGGGAACCGGCGGCGCAAACAGGCACCAGCAAAGGCGGCTGTGGTCGGGCGCGGGAAGAGCTGGAAGGACTATGGCTAGCCGCGCGGTATCCAGCCGAGCCGCACGCTCACAGGCAAGAACACGCCCTCATGCCCGTAGTCGTTAAGGCTGGAGTTGTAACGGCCGGTGGGCGGAGCGGTGGTGCGGCTGTGCACGGCGCGCCACCCCAGCCCCACGCCCAGGTCCAGCACTAGCGGCAGGCGTTGCAGCCGGAGTTGGCGGCCAAACACGACCACGGCTCCAAAGCGCCGAATGGATTCCGTTTGCGGGCCCAGGCGGTACTCGTAGTAGAGCAGGCCGTTGGGGGCAGTGTACTGCTGCCAGCTGCGGGCCTGAAACCCGACATCGAAGTACTGGTAGTGCGGACCGTAGGCCAGGTAGGAGCCTTCGAGCGGCCCGGAACGGGGATTCAGATAGATGCGGTGAAGCACCTCCAGGCCGTAGCCGCGCACCCGGTCGCCGTCCGGGGCGGGGCTGAGCTTGGAGGTATACTCTGTGAGGCGGCCCCGGTACCACTGCGGCGTCAGGTTGAGGGAGTGGCGGGAACTGCCCAGGGCTTTTTCGGCCGTGAGGTGGTAGCCCTTGGCCAGCAGGGGCGTAAAATTAGCCTTGAAGGCCCAGGTGGCCGGCACCGGCGTGGCGTCAGGAGGCGTCTGCTGGGCGGCAACCGGGCCGCCGAGCAACAGAACCAGGCCCGGCGCCAGGCCAAGAAGCAGGGTGCGGCGCATCAGGGCGTGGGCGTAATGGGTAGCCGGCTCAGGGGCGTAAGCTGGCCGCCTTGGTAGCGGTACTGGTAGAGCCCGCCGGGCCCTGTGCCGAGCAGTAGGCCACGGTGCGGAATGACGTCGGCCAGCGTGACGGAGAAGGTCTGGCGCAGCGTGAGCTGGGGTGTGGCGCCGGCATCAAATACTTTGAGCTGGTTGTTGTCGCACACGAATAGCAGGTTGCTGTCGATGCCCAGGCCCAGCGGGCGCTCCATGGCGTAGGTGCGGGCCAGGCGCGGGGCGCGCAGATTGGTGAGGTCTATGACTTGCAACTGATTGGGTCCCCCGCCGCAGGTGCGGCCGGCGCGCAGGGTTACGTAGGCATACTGGTCGTCCACCACCACCGGGTCGCAGCTCACCACGTGCTGGTAGAAGGCCAGTTGCTGGGGGGCGGCCGGCGTGCTGGCATCGAAGATGTACATGCCCCGCTGCGTACCCAGAAACAGGTAGGGCGGGCGTGGGTAGATGGTTTCCACGCCAAACGTCAGTGGCACCACGGCCCCGCGTGCCGGGGCCGTGGGGTCGGTTAGGCTGAACACCCGCAGGCTGCTGTTGTCTACCACGTAAAGCGTGTTGTCGAGCACGGTGAAGCGGGCTAGGGAGCCGCCTTTGCCATCGGCCGCGGCCTCAGCACTGGCCGGACTGGCATCGTTAGTAGAGCAGGAGGCCAGGGCAGTCAGCAGGGCAAGCAGCATCAGCCCGCGGGCCCAGGAGAGAAGCGTAGCAGTATAAGTCATGGGAATGGGCGGGGGTTATAGTTTGCGCCAGCCCACCACTACAGCGTCGGCGGGGCGGTTTTGCGGTTGATACTCAGCTTCCAGGGGGCCAAACTCGGGCATGGGCAGCTCGGGCACGGCATCACGGACGCGGTGCAGCAGGCGGGCCTGGCGCGGGTCGCTTACGTCGAACGTGAGCAGGTCGGGGCCGCTGTCGGCGTAAAGCAGGTTGCCTTTCATGGCCAGGTCCACGTTGCCGGGAATGCGCACAAAGGCAACCGGCTTGGGGTGGGCAGGGTCGTGGTTATCAATGATGTGCACTCCCTCGTACCGCTCATTCACTAGCACGTAGGACCCGCGCAGGTAGATTTTGCCGGTGTTGTGCAGGGCTTGCGGGGGCAGCGCGGCCACGGCCTGCTCCAGCTGGGCACGGGCCATGAGCAAAGGCCGATACTGGGGCTGGAGTAGGGGCTCGGGGCCAGTCATGGGGCAGGCGCTCAGGCCCAGCAATAAGCCGCCGCCCAGCAGCCAGGAGTACAGATGACGCATAAGTAGATAGGTGAAAAGATGAGAAGACGATACGCTGCTAGGAGGAGCCAGCGCGCCGCGGCGCCGTTGCATGTACACCAAATTTTTTTGGCGGGCCAAGGGCGTGTAAACAGTCAGCAGAAAAGCCCGCTTGCTGAGCCTTGTGCAGCCTGCGAATCAATGCCATAGGCTGCTGAGTGAAAAGCTGCCTGTCCACCGCCACGATACCGTGCTACTCAGCCAGCTGGCCTTGCTTCCGAAGCCAGTCGAAAATGAGCTGGTCGACGGCCGACACCAGGGGGCGGTGCTGGTAGGTGAGCCACACGACTTCCTCGATTTCGGCGGCGGGCTGAAGGTGGCCGGTGTAACGGGCGGCGTAGCAGGTCATCTGCACGAGTACTCCGGCCGGGTGGCCGTGGGCCGGGGCCGTGAAGGTGCCCACGTGCACGAGGCTGTCGGCGTCGAGCGTTACGGTCAGCTCCTCACGGATTTCGCGCACCAGGGTTTGGGCGTCGGTTTCGCCGGCTTCGCGCTTGCCGCCGGGCAGGTAATACCGGTCTTTGCCGCGGCTGCGGGTGCTGAGCACGCGGCCTTCGTGCAGATGTAGCCAGGCTATTTTGTCTATCATGGGTGAGAGGTGAGAGGTGAGAGGTGAGAGGTGAGAGGTGAGAGGTGAGAGGTGAGAGGTGAGAGGTGAGAGGTGAGAGGTGAGAGGTGAGAGGTGAGAGGTGAGAGGTGAGAGGTGAGAGGTGAGAGGTGAGAGGTGAGAGGTGAGAGGTGAGAAGATAAATCGGTAAAAATAGGGCGTTGGTGAAGAGCTAGGCGGGAGTTGCGGGGGCAACTTCGCGCTGCGCTTGGGGGTATAGCGCCTTGGCTTGGGCGGGTCCGCGTGGGGCGGGCCGGTGCCGGGGCCGTACCACGTATGCAGCAGACTCCGGCGTATCATATTGGCTGCTCGGGCTACCACTACCGGCACTGGCGGGGCCGCTTCTACCCCGAAAAGCTACCCGTGCGGCGCTGGTTCGAGTTTTACAGCCAGCACTTCGACACCCTGGAGCTGAACGTGACCTTTTACCGGTTTCCGCAGCAAGCCATGCTCGACAACTGGTACCAGGCCAGCCGGCCGGGCTTTGTGTTTGCCGTGAAGGCGCCCCGCCTCATTACCCACTACAATCAGTTCAACCAGGTGGGCGGGCTGCTCACCGATTTTTATGACATTGTACAGGCGGGCTTGCAGGAAAAGCTGGGGCCGGTGCTGTTTCAGCTGCCGCCCCGCGCCGCCTACACCCCCGAGCGGCTGGCCCGCATCCTGGAGTACCTGAACCCGGCCTTTCAGAACGTGCTGGAATTTCGGCACCCGAGCTGGTGGCAGCCAGCCGTGTACGAGGCCCTGGCCGGGCGCGGCGTAAGCTTCTGCGGGCAGAGCCACCCCGCCTTGCCCGATGCCGTGGTAGCCACGGCGCCCCTGCTCTACTACCGCCTGCACGGCGTGCCCAACCTGTACCAGTCGCCCTACGACGAGGAGTTTCTGGCCCGGCTGACTGCCGAAACCCGCGCGGCCGGCGCCGCCCAGGCCTTCGTGTACTTCAACAACGACATCGACGCCTCAGCCATCGGCAACGCCCGCCGCTTGCAGGAGTTGGTGGGCTGAATCAGGGTTTGTACGAGAAGTGCGGTAGCGGCGCCTGCTGGTTGCAACGGGTGGTCGTGGAAATTTATGCTGCCGTTGCGGGGCCTGGTCCAATCCACGCCGCCCCCCTCGGCCCGCAGCGCCCCACGCGCTGGCGCGGCGCCGGTAGCTGGCCCTCCAGCAGTAGCCCACCATGCACCAGACCCAGCCCGACGAGCAAATGGATAGAAGAGCCGCACGAGGATAACACCGTACCGCGCCCACTACTTTTGGCTGTAAAGAGCTTTTTCTCCGAAGACTACTTTATGCGCATTCACTTTCTGCCTCTGCTAGGCCTGGTCCTGGCCTGCTCTCCGCAGCAACCAGCTGAGAAACCTACGCCCGCAACCCGCCCGGCAAACTCGCCGGCCCCAACTGCCCCGGCCCCAACTGCTGCATCGGGCACAGATGCCAACCTGGTGGCCGCGTATCAGCAGTACGTAAACACGCTGCCGGTCGCCTCCACGGCCTCGTTGGGGCAGGCGCAGCGACGGTTTCTGACTCACTTTCGGGGAGCTAGCCCGGCCTCCGCCGATGCCGGCTTGGTGCCGCTGCTGGCATTACATGAGCGGGTAGTTGAGCAGCTCAATCAGCAGTTGGAGAAGAACGAGAAACTCCAGCGGGAGTATGAGGCGCTGCTGGAGCTGCCGGAGCAAGGCCAGGTGAGAAACATTTCCCCGGCCTTGCAGGCACGGCAAGCGGAGCTGAGCCGGTACGGCTTGCTTGTGCGCCAGCCCGAAGGCATGACCACCATTGAAGGCAACTTTGCCGTGGTGGCCCGGCCGCTCACGCAGTTGCTCTCAGCCGGGGCGCGAACCTACTTGCAGTTGGTTGATGAGGAAGCGCGGCAGGTGGTCTTTTCGGATGCGGCGCTGCTGATTCCGCCCCAGGAGCTGGCCCGCCGCACGGTGCAGTGGGAAAAGCTGCTGAGCAACTACCCCGCGCTGCCTTTCCGCGAGCAAGTCGGCAATGTCGTGCAGTTCTACCGGGAAGTGCTGTTTGCCGGCATCGACAACACCCCCGCATTTACTTACGACACCGAAACGCTGGAACCCGCGTTTCAGCAAGCTTACGTCTACCTCAGCACCCAGCATCCCGCTACTACGACCGGCCAGCTGGCTACCGAGTACTGGGACCTGCTGCAAGCCAACCACCTGCGCCGCACCCCGGCCGTGGAAACATGGCTGCGGCAAAAGCGGCGGCTGCCACCAACGGGAGAGTAGCAGGTATTCTGGGTGGCTTTATTAACCCAAAAGCAGCGAATGAGTTATTGCATAGACTGAGCTTCACTTCACCGACCTTTTTCACGCTATGAAACAACTTCTTTTCTGTGTACTGCTCGTGTTGCTGCCAGTGCTGATCCGGGCGCAAACCACCGTGCAAGGCACCATCCGGCACGGCGGGGTGGCGCGCGAGTACCGCCTCTACGTGCCCCGCGCCTACACCGGCAGCCGTGCCGTGCCCCTGCTGTTCAACCTGCACGGCTACGGCTCCAGCAACCAAGAGCAGGAGCTGTACGGCGACTTCCGGCCCATTGCCGATACGGCCAACTTCCTGGTAGTGCACCCCAATGGCACTCGCGACGCCCTCGGCAACCGGCACTGGAACGTGTTTCTGGCGCCCGGCTCCGGCGGGCCCGACGACGTCAGCTTCCTATCGGCCCTGCTTGACTCGCTGCGCCTGCGCTACCAGATTGACCCGGACCGGGTGTACAGCACTGGCATGAGCAACGGCGGCTTTATGAGCTACGAGCTGGCCTGCCAGCTCAGCAACCGCGTGGCAGCCATTGCCTCCGTCACGGGCAGCATGGTGCAGAGTCGCCTGGCGGCCTGCGCGCCCCCGCGGCCGGTGCCCGTGCTGCACATCCACGGCACCGCCGATGCCACTGTGCCCTACACCGGCAATGCCCTATTTGTGCCCGTGCCCGACCTGCTCGTGGCCTGGGCCCGGCGCAACGGCGCCAGCCTCACGCCCACCATCACCCAAGTCCCCAATAGCAACACCACCGACGGCAGCACCGCCGAGCGGCAGGTGTTTGGTGGGGGCCGCAACGGCAGCGTTGTGGAGCACTACCGCATCATCGGGGGCGGGCACACTTGGCCGGATGCCCCGGTTGCCATCGGCGTCACGAACCGCGACATCAACGCCAGCCGCGAAATCTGGCGGTTTCTGCGGCCCTACCGCCTGAGCCGGCTCTCGGTGGTTACCACGTCTGGAACCGAGACGAAGGAAACCGCGCTGCTCGTATATCCTAACCCGACCACGGGCCGCCTCACCGTGCAGCTGGGCACCCAGGGCGGCCAGGTGGCTCCCGCCGCCGTGCACATTACCGATGCCGCCGGCCGCTCCGTGCGCGCCGCCGTGCGCCAGCTAGGTAGCGGCGCCGTCGAGGTGCAAACCACCGGCTGGGCGCCGGGCGTGTACTGGCTGCGGGCTGAAGTAGCTGGCCAGCCTCAGTATCGCCGCATTTTAAAGCAATAATCACAGATTGTGCAGATTAAGCTGATTGCACAGATTCTAGTTCTAAGCAATCGGAAGACTGTTATGCTCCATCTGATGTCCGCTTGGCGAAGCATCCTGTGTGCTGATGTTTGAGGCTACCTGTCCTGCTTCATCTGGCGTCCGCGCAGCCGAAGCATCTCTACCGCTGGCTAATTGATTACTATTACAACGAAGCGGGAGAGATGCTTCGGCTGCGCGGACGCCAGATGAAGCAGGACGGGCTGGCGACGGTTTCGGACAGCTTTAAAACGAAAAAGCCCTGAACCGCATGGTTCAGGGCTTTTCTGTGAAGTAAGCAAGAGAAGAAAGGTCTTACCTCGACCTTCTCATATCTCACTTCTACAACCTTAGTCTTTGCGGGTATACTGGTCGTAGCGGGCCCGGTCTTTCTTCTTGTCTTTTTTGCGGCCGATGATACCCCCGGCGGCGGCTCCGGCTACGGTACCGATTACGGCACCTTTACCGCCGCCCACCACGGCACCCGTTACGGCCCCTGCCCCGCCACCAATGGCGGCGCCTTTGGCCTTCCGGCTCCAGGGCTTGCGCGGACGTTCCTGCGCAGCAGCTTCTGAGGTCAGTACAGTGCTTTCTACTACAAACAGGGCCGAAAGCATGGCCGCATATATCTTGAACATTTTCATGACGCTTGCCTTTAGGAAAGAAAAATGGTACTGCGCCTTCTTACGCAGACCAAAAAATCAGGGTTATAGTAGCCTGTAAAACAAGCTTCAGCTTGCTCCCGTCCGCATCCTCTGCAACATCTTCTCCACGCCTAGGTCAGGCACAAAAAACAGCCCCGAACAAAAGTCCGGGGCTGTGACGAAAAACGAGCAGCGAAAAACGAATTACTTGGCCTCAGCTTTGGCGTTGTCGGCAGGGGCGGAGGCGGCTTTCTTCACGTAGGTGTCCAGCCAGGTGTTCATCTCCCAGAGCATGTGCATAATGGACTCGCGGGCCGCGTAGCCGTGGCTCTCAGCGGGCAGCACCACGTAGCGCACCGTGGCGCCGTGGCCTTTCAGGGCGTTGTAGAACCGCTCACTCTGGATGGGAAAAGTGCCGGAGTTGTTGTCGGCCTCGCCGTGGATGAGCAGCAGGGGCGTCTTGATTTTGTCGGCGTAGTTGAACGGCGACATAGTGTTGTACACCTCCGGGGCCTGCCAGTAGGTGCGCTCCTCGCCCTGGAAGCCAAACGGCGTGAGCGTGCGGTTGTAGGCGCCGCTGCGGGCAATGCCAGCCCGGAACAAATTGGTGTGGGCCAGCAGGTTGGCCGTCATGAAGGCACCATAGCTGTGGCCCATCACGGCCACCCGGCTGGGGTCGACGACGCCCAGGCGCTTGCCTTCCTCAATAGCAGCCTTGGCCGAAGCCGTGAGCTGCTGCACGTAGGTGTCGTTGGGCTCTTTCTTGCCCTCGCCCACAATCGGGATGCTGGTGCCTTGCAGCACGGCGTAGCCCTGCGTTACCCAGAACACCGGCGAGCCCCACGACAAGCGCGTAAACGTGTAGGGCGAGCCTTTCACCTGGCCGGCTTCTTTCTTGTCTTTAAACTCCACCGGATACGCCTCCAGCAAGGTGGGCAGCGGGCCGTCCTCCTTTTTGTAGTTGGGCGGCAGGTAGAGGTTGGCCGTCAGCTCCACGCCATCATTGCGCTTGTACTTGAGCACCTGCTTTTGCAGGTTGCCGATGCTGGCGTAGGGGTTCGTGAACTTGGTGAGAGGCGTAAGCTTGAGGCTGGGCGCGTCGCGCAGGAAATAGTTGGGCACCTCCTGCGCCGACTCGCGGCGGGTTACGAAGATGCGCTTGCCGGCGTCCAGAATGGTAACGGGCACTTCGTAGTAGGGCGCCTCGCTGCGCCACCAGCGCTGGCCTTTCTTGGTGCGCACGTTCAGCTCGTCCACAAACGGTCGGTCGCCCTCCGGCGAAGCACCGGCCCCGATCAGGTACACCACGTCGCCGGCGCCATCGGTGGCCAGCACGTAGCGGCCCAGGGCGTTGCGCTGCATAAAGGGCGTGCCGGGGTCGGTGTAGGTGTCCTGGGAGGAGCGCTCAAACAAGGGCGTGAGCGAGGTTTTGGTGGCCAAATCCAGGGTCCACATGGTTTCGCGGCGGTCGGCCCAGCGGTAGCCTTCCACCAGCGCCAGCTTGTCGGTAGCCCACCGGATGCTGCGGAAGCGCAGGGGCAGGGCCGCCAGCTCCTGGGGCTGCCCTTCAAAAGGCGCCGGCAAAGCAAAGATTTTGTCGCGCACGGCGGCTTCCGTTTTGGGGTCGCCGCCGTCCTGGGCCTCCACCCAGTACAGGGTGTTGGGGGCATCTTCGCGCCAGCCGTGGTAGCGCGGGCCGGTGGGCACGGCGTCGAAGCTGGTGGGCACGTTGTCGGCCAGGGGCAGGTCGGCCACCTCTTTCACCACCAGCCCTTCCAGGTTCAGCACCTCCACCCGCTGCGGGAAGCTGCTCACGGGCAGGGTGTAGGAGTAGGGGCGGTGGCGGCGGCGCACCAGCACGTACTTGCCGCTGGGCGAGGGCGAAGCCTGCTGAATCAGGCCGGGCTGGCCCAGCGGAGCCATGCGCCCGTCGAGGCCCACTTTCACAATCTGCGTCAGGCCGTAGTAGTCGAACAGCCGCTCGTCGGTGGGGTTTTTCAGCAGGTCCTGGTAGGTGCGGGCGGCGGCGGTGCGGCCCACGTTTTCCTGGATAATGGGCCCCGTGGGCGGCAGCAGCGTATTGGGCGCTTCGCCCCGGCCGCCCACCACGGCGCGGGCAATGATGGTCTTACTGTCAGAAAGCCACTCGTAGGGCGTGCCGAAAATGGCATTCAGAAACAGATTGGGCACCAGCCGGGCCGAGGCCGACGCCACGTCCACCAGCCACAGCTCCACGTGGTTTTTGGTGGTATGGGTGAAGGCAATTTTGGTGTTGTCCGGCGACCATTGCACGTCGCTAATCAACGGCTTGCCGGGCAAGCCCTGAATCAGTAGCTCCTTGCCCTCGGGCAGGCGGCGCAGGCGCAGGGAGGTGGCGTAGCTGGTGCGGCTGGGCCCGTTGGTGCGCGGGTTGATGCGCAGGCCCGCCAGGCGCAGCTCGGGCTGGCTCACTTCCGCAATGGAAGGCATGTCCTGCACATCCATAAGCAGCATCCACTGGCCGTTGGAGGCAAAGCTGACGCGGGGCGTAGGCGGGGCATCGGCCAGGGCGACAATGGCTCGGGGCGGCGTCTGGTAGGGAAGCTCCTGCGCGGCAGCCGAGCCTACTACCCCCAAGCACAGCGCCAGGGTGAGTCGAAGTATTTTCATAGAACAGGGTTAACCAACATGGGTAGCTACAAAGGACGGTACATTCCCGCAGAAATTCTAGAGGACGCGCAACCAATCAAGCAGTTGCGTCGTTTGCGCGCGGCGCGAAACAAGCCCGCCCGGCCCCCAAAGGAGCCGGGCGGACCCGTGGCCGTTAGTGGTTGATGGGAGCTTCAATCAGCAGAAACTGCACTTCGGTAGAGCAGTCGATGTGCACCGTGGCCGTTTCCCACAGCCCCAGACTGTCGCGCCGGGCCAGGGTTTCGCCGTTCACGCGCAGCTCGCCTTCCAGCCCAAACACCCACACGCACTTGTTGAGCGGGTTCAGAGTATACTCCACCGTCTGGCCTGCCTCAAAGTAGCCCAGGCTGAGCCGGGCGTTCTGGTTGATCCAGCAGTGAGCCGTGCCTTCCTCGTTGCTCACGATGGTGGTGAGGCGGTTGCGGCGCTGCTCGCGCGGAAAGTGACGGCGCTGGTAGCGGGGGCCGATGTTCTGAAGCTTGGGCTCAATCCAGATTTGCAGGAAGTTCACCTCATCGTCGCCGATGTTGTGCTCCTCGTGGCGCAGGCCGCTGCCGGCACTCATAATCTGCACCCAGTCGGGGCCCACCTCCTCACTGTAGCCCAGCGTGTCCTTGTGGTTCATGCGCCCGGCCAGCATCACCGAAATGATTTCCATGTTGCTGTGGGCGTGCAGGCCGAAGCCGCGGCCGGGCTGTACAAAATCGTCGTTGAACACGCGCAGCAGCCCAAACCCCGACCGTTCCGGGTTGGCGTAGGGCCCGAAGCTTAGAGAGAAGTGGCTTTGCAGCCAGCCGGCGTCTTTCAGCCCCCGGTCGGCGGCGCGGATAATGCGGGACGGCATGGCTTAGGCAGGTAAGTGTTGGTGAAAGGCGAAGTCGGTGAGAGACTTTCGCTGGCGCGCGGCCTTTTCGCGGCTCAGGAAGGGCTCTTCCAGCTGCTCGGCCTCGCCGAGGTAGCCCAGGGCAATAAACACCACGGGCTGCAAGGTGGCGGGCAGCTGAAAGGCTTCGCGGGTTCTGGCCACGTCGAAGCCGCCCATAAAGTGGGCGTGCAGGCTCAGGGCCGTGGCTTCCAGCAGCAGGTTGCCGTTGGCCAGGCCTAGGTCGTGCAGGGCGGCGCCGTTATGGTTGCCGTTGTCGTAGTGGGTTTTGGCCAGGGCCAGCACCAGCACGGGGGCGTGGCGGGCCCAGGGCTGGTTGCCGGGCAGCAGGCAGTCTACCATCTTCTGGAATGCTTCTCCATCGGTGCGGTGGGCGTAGATGTAGCGCCAGGGCTGCTCGTTCATGGCGCTGGCCGCCCACGAAGCGGCTTCAAACAGCTGGTTCAGGGTGTCGGGCGTCACGGGCTGGTTAGCAAAGGCGCGGGGGCTCCAGCGCTGGCGAATCAGCTCGTGCACAGGGTAGGAAGTGGTGGCGTGTTTCATATGGGTGGAAAGCCGGCTGGCTCGGGCGTAACTGGCGCGGACAGGCAGAGCAACTGGCAGTGCAAAACGAAAGGTGGTGAAAGATGTCCCACCATGGGACACAAAGTCGGCAGACAGTGGGTTTTAGACGATGAAAGGCCGCCTACAGCCCGAATGGTTTCTAGCTTACAGGCTCATAGGCACTTCCATCAGCAGCAGGCGGGTATCGGAAGTGGCCTGTACCGGGAAGGATGCGGCGTCCCAGATGCCCAGCCCGTCGCGGCGGTGCAGGGCTTGGCCGGCCACGGCAGCGTCGCCCTCCAGTACAAACACGTAGACGCCGTTGCCCGATTTTTTCAGGGTGTATTCGGCTGTAAAGCCGGCGTCGAAATCGGCCAGGTGAAACCAGGCATCCTGGTGAATCCACACGCCGGCATCGTCGGGGCTGGGCGACAAAACCTGCTGAAACTGGTTGTGGCGGTCTTCGGCCCGGAAGCTCTGCTGGTCGTAGCGGGGCGGCACGTTGCGCTGGTTCGGAAACACCCAGATCTGCAAGAACTTGACTTCCTCACTGCGGCTGTGGTTTTTCTCGCTGTGGGCAATGCCCGTGCCGGCACTCATCACCTGCACGTCGCCGGGCCGGATAACGCCGTGGTTGCCGGTGTTGTCGCGGTGCTCCAGGGTCCCCGCCAGCGGAATGCTGATGATTTCCATGTTGTCGTGCGGGTGGGTGCCGAAGCCCATGCCGCCGGCCACGGTATCATCGTTCAGCACGCGCAGCACCCCGAAATGGATCCGGTTGGGGTTGTGGTAGCCTGCGAAGCTGAACGTGTGGTAGGAGTTGAGCCAGCCGTGGTTGGCGTGGCCGCGGGAGCTGGCCGTGTGCAGAGTCGTGTTCATGAGAAAAGCATACTAATTGTGCTATTGTATGTATGTACATATGTTATGGTAAAATTGTTCACAAATACTTCCTATTGCGGAGCCCCCTTCAGCCCCGTAGAGGCGGCCTGTCGGTAAACACAACGCCCATCCCGTCCACCAAGCCCCAGCGGGGCAACACCGGCCATCTACGGACACTGAGTGTCGCCCCACTGGGGTTTTCGTGTTTCTCTAGCTCCGGTTTGCTACCGATATGCCGCCCCTCCGGGGTTGAGGGGGCTCCGCGGCCTGGGTGCGCCTTGCTGCGGTATGCGGGCTGTGCTATTTTACTACTATTAAAAACCGTTCTGGCGACCGGGCGCGTGCAGCGCGCCCCTACCGTAGCAGGCGGCGCGAGGCCAGCACCTGGCCGTCCGATGTCAGCCATTGCACGGCGTACCAGCCGGCCGGTAGGGCGGCCACTGAAAACCGGGTTGGTTCGGAGGAACCGGCGGATACCGTAAGCCGCTCCCGCCCTAGCACGTCCAGCACGCGCAGGCGGGTGGCCCCCGGCACCACCGAGCCGGTAACAACTTCAGCCGCCGGATTAGGATAGAGCCGGGCGGCGGCACGGGTGGCGCCTGGTGCCGCGGCAAGCGTGCGGCACTGCATGGCCGCCGTGAGGTAGCGCCACAGCTCCGTATCAAACGAAGACGCGGCCAGCCGGGGGCTGTCGGCTGACTTGCCCTGGCGCACCACTACCAGTCCCCGGCTGGGCACCACGTAGATTTTCTGGTCGTTCTTGCCCAGCGCGGCCACCATGTCGGCGGGGGCGGTGGGCACGAGAGGGCCACTGAACACGGCTTGCTGAGGGCCCGGCAGCAGGTAGGACGCTTGGCCGTTGAGCCACCAAAGGTAGCCGTAGCTACGGTTGAAGGCCTGGGAGGGCCGGGTCATGCGGCGCAGGTAGGCCGTGTCGGGCAGGACGGCCGTGCCGTTCCAGGTGCCGCGGGCCAGCATCAGCAGCCCAAACCGGGCCATGTCGCGGGCCCGGCTGTAGTACACTTCCTGCACCCACCGTCCGCTCATACCAATGCGGGAGGCCAGCTTTTGATTGGTGTACTGGTTGAGCGTAAGGCCGCTGGCGCGGGTCAGGGCGGTTTGGAGCTGGCGGTAGGCGCCGGTGTGGTAGGCCCAGCGCGTGCCGGCGAGGCTGTGGTACAGCAGGCAGGCCACCGTGCTGCTTTCGTTGTCGCAGGGCGCAGGCGGCGTGTCGTCGAGGCCCGAGGTCATGGCGAGCAGGTGGCGCAGGGTAATCTGCCGCTCCTGCGCGGCCGGCGCCCCCGACCAGCCCCGGCCCAGCCAGCGGCTTACGCTGTCCTGCTCCCGCAGCAGGCCCTCGTGCTGGGCCTGGCCCACCAGCGCCGCCGTCAGGGCCTTGCCCGCCGAGGCCCAGTACCACACCGAGTCCTCCGTGAACGTGCCGTAGTACCGCTCCACTACCAGCCGTCCATCCTTCAGCACCACAAACGCCTTGGTGCCCTTGCGGCCCAGAAAGCTGAGCAGGGAATCGAGCTGGGGCTGGCACCACCCCAGGCTCTGCGGCGGCGTGGTGGCCCAGGTGCCAGGTGGATTTGGTGGGAAGTACAGGCTTTGCTGGGCATAGCCGGCCGGGCCGGAAAGCAGCAATACCACTAGAAGCAGACGGAACAGGTGTTTCATGGGAAGCTAAGGATAGTGAATAATCTATAGACGCCCTAAGGGGCTGCTGGTTTACTGGCAAGGCCCGTGTACATTTCCGCAATGTTTGCTTTGCCCGTTTCCGGAGTGCCCGTTGTTTCGCGCCTGGCGCCTACGCCCAGCGGCTTTCTGCACCTGGGCAACGCCGTCAACTTTACGCTCACCTGGCTGCTCACGCGCCGGGCCGGCGGCACCCTGCACCTGCGCATCGACGACCTGGACCGAGCCCGGTTCCGCCCCGCCTACCTCGACAACATCTTCCGCACCCTCGAGTGGCTGGGCCTCGACTACGACTACGGCCCCAGCGGCCCCGATGACTTCGAGCGAAATTTCTCCCAGCGCCACCGCTTAAGCGAGTACGAAAGCGTCCTGCAAGCCGCCCGCCACGCTCACCCTGGCTTGTTCTATGCCTGCCGCTGCTCCCGCACCGAGCTGGCTCGCCTGGCGGTGCCCGCCGGCCACTACCCCGGCACGTGCCGGCCCCTGGTTTTGTCCCTGGATACGCCTGAAGTGGCCTGGCGGGCCCATGTGCCGGCCCCCACACTCGTCACCTTCCCCGACCTGGCCCAAGGCTCCGTGCAGCTCGACCTGGCCCTGGAAATGAGCGACTTTGTAGTGCGCAAAAAGGACGGCACGGCTGCCTACCAGGTAGCCTCCGTGCTGGACGATGTACGCCTGGGTGTCACGCTCATCGTGCGTGGGCTGGACTTACTGGCCAGCACAGCGGCCCAGCTGTGGCTGACCGATGGGCTGCCCGGTGCCGCCAACTTCGGCCGCACGCAGTTTCTGCACCACGGCCTGCTGCTAGATGTGCACGGCCAAAAACTATCCAAGTCCACCCAAACCGGCCAGCAGCGCGGCATCCTGGCCGAAGCCACCTCGCCCCGCGTCGTGTACCGGGCTGTAGCTCGGCTGCTCGGTCTGCCCGAGCAAGCGGGTGAATCGTTGGATAGTTTGTTAGGGACTTAGGGACTTGGGGACTTAGGATCTTAGATGTAGTTCTGCTGTCATCTAAGACCCTAAGCCCCCAAATCCCTAAGTCCCTATCTTAACTCCTTCTTAAACTCCTCGGCCCAGTGGTCGGCGAGGCGGGTGGGCTCGGGAAGCTTGTAGCCGCGCAGGCAGGCCAGGGTGAGGCGGGTGGCGGTGGCTTGGTCGCAGCGGTGGCCGGGGCTGACGAATAGGGGCTGCACCTTGTCTTTGGACCTGATGACCTCACCCAGCAGCTCGCCGCTGCGGTCCAGGAGCGGGGAAGTGCTGCCCCGCTGGGGGCCGGGCTCCTGGTATTCGCCGGTGAGCTTCTGCTTGGCTACGCCGAAAGTGGGCTTATCCAGCAGCACGCCCAAGTGGGCCGCAATGCCCATGCGGCGCGGGTGAGCAATGCCGTGCCCGTCCACCATAATCACGTCGGGCTGCTGCTGGAGCTTTTGGTAGGCCAGCAGCACGTTGGGCGCCTCCCGGAACGAGAGCAGCCCCGGAATGTAGGGCAGCGTCACGGTGCTGGTGTGGTACACCTTTTCCACCACATCCAGGGACGGAAAGCGCAGCAGCACAAACACCGACAAAATCGTGTCGGGAGTTGGGAAAGACGAGTCGCAGCCGGCAATGAGGCGGGGCTCCTGGAGCAGGGGCTCTAGCCGCACGCGGGTGCGCATGTCGTGTTGCTGCTGGGTCAGGTCGCGGACCAGGGCGGGGTCGGCGGGCGGGCCGGGTGGGCGGTAGTAGGCCATAAGGCGGTAGGGGAGGAGGCGAAGAGTAGCTGGTGATGCCGAGCTTGGTGCTGTGAGCCTCATACGCAGAAACTGCTGGCCCCGCCGAGGCCAGCGGCGTCAACCCCGGCCCGGCGGGTTGCGTTATGCTGCTGAGGCCGGGGCCACTCCCGGCTCGTACACGCCCTGTTCCATGCCCGACAAAGCCGAACAACCCGCCCACAGCGGCAGCGGGCCGCTGTTTGAGCGGCGCTACTGGATTGATGTGCAGCACCCGCGCCAGTCGGTCCCGGAGCTGCTGGAGCACATCAAATGCAACCTGCCTGACTTCTCCCCCGACCTGCTGGCCGACTTCGAGAAGGCCAAAGGGGAGCCGCACACCCTGCGCAAGGGCGACGAGTTCCGCATCAAGATTCTGGGCCCCTGGAACGGCGACGTGCGCGTATCGGAAATCGGCGCCGACTACTTCGAGCTGGTGACGCTGGAAAGCCACCCCGAGGCAGGCCGCATCCGGTTTTCGCTGCGGCCCCATGCCACGCTGCCCGACACGGTGCGCTTCCAGATTCACTCCTGGGCCCGCTCCCGCGACGGGCTGGTGGCCTTTACCTACGACACGCTGGGCCTGGGCAAGCGTATTCAGCAGCAAACCTGGGAGGCCTTCTGCCTGCGCGTGGCCGACCACAGCCGGGGCCTGTTGCTGGGCCCGGTGCACGTCGAAACCGTGAAGCAGAGCAGCGTCGAAACTCACATGGAGCACAATGCCTGAGCCACACGACCTGCTGGCGCGGCACCGGGCTCGCCTCGACGCCTACCGCGACGCCGGCTACAACTTCGACCTGACCCGCACCCACGAGTACACGGCCGCCAACGGCTGGAACGTGGACGACTACGAAACCGAGCTACCCACCGAGGCGCCCGGACCGCCCGCGCCGCAAGGCTCCTGGGCTGCCGCGCGGGAGGTACTGCGCCGCTACACCTTTCCGCCGCCCGACCTCATTACCGGCATCTTCCTGCCCGACCAGCCCCTGGAGCAGCGCGTCATGGTGCTGCGGGGGCAGTTTTTGTTTTTTACCTTCTGGTTTGGGGTGCGCATCGGGGGTGTCACGGACGAGCGGCGGACCCTGCCCGACGGCAGCGGCGAGGAGCAGGTGTGGGGCTATAACTACCGCACCCTGGAAGGTCATTTTGAGCGGGGGCAGATTGATTTCACCGTGCACAAGCATCTGGCTACGGGCCGGGTCCTGTTCCGCATCCACGCCTTTTCGCAAACCGGCCGCATCCGCAACCCCTTCTACTGGCTGGGCTTTCGGCTGTTTGGCCGCATGTTGCAGAAGCGGTTTTCACGCGAGTCGATGCGGCGCCTGCGGGAGCAGGTGGCGGAAATGCTGCGCCAAGGCTGGACCGTGCCCCCGGCCGCTGAAGCACCGCCCGTGCAGGCCGCGGCCCACAACGAAGCGGCCCAGCAGCAGCTCGACAAGTTGCCGTAAGGCTTGCTTCATGCTGCTCAGGCGCCCAGCTACGCGGTAAGCTCGGCCAAACAAACGCCTGAGCATTTCGTTTGGAGGCTCAGTTCTGCCCCGCCTCTTACTAACCAGCCAAACCACCAGCCAAACAGCCGGGCGCGTGCGACGCGCCCCTACTTTACAACCACTACCCTCATGATAGAAACCAAAGCTTACGCAGCCCCGGCTGCCCATGCTCCTCTAGCTCCTTTCGACTTCCAGCGTCGCGACGTTGGCCCGCACGATGTGCGCATCGAAATCCTGTTCTGCGGTGTGTGCCACTCCGATGTGCACCAAGTCCGCGACGAATGGGGCGGCTCCATCTTCCCTATGGTGCCCGGCCACGAGATTGTGGGCCGCGTGACGGAGGTGGGTGCCCACGTGCAGAACTTCAAGCCCGGCGACCTGGCCGGCGTGGGCTGCATGGTCGATTCTTGCCAGAGCTGCCCCGAGTGCGCCGAGGGCCTGGAGCAGTACTGCGACAATGGCTTTGTGGGCACCTATAACGCCCGCGAAAAGGATGGCACGCCCACGTACGGCGGCTACTCCAAGCAGATTGTCGTAACCGAGAAGTTTGTGCTGCGCGTGTCCGAAAAGCTCGACCTGGCCCGCGTGGCGCCCCTGCTGTGCGCCGGCATCACCACCTGGTCGCCGCTGCGGCAGTGGAACGCTAAGGCCGGCGACCGGGTGGCCGTCATGGGCCTGGGCGGACTGGGCCACATGGCCGTGAAGTTTGCCGCCGCCATGGGCTGCGAAGTCACCGTGCTCAGCACCTCTCCCGGCAAGGAAGCCGATGCCCGCGCCCTGGGAGCTCATAAGTTTGTGGTGACCAAAGACGAGGCTGCTATGCGCGAAGTGCGCAGTTACTTCGACCTCATCATCAACACCGTATCGGCGCCCATGGACCTGACGCCCTACATTGGCACTCTGCGTCTCGACGGCACCATGGTGCTGCTGGGCGTGCCGCCCGAAGCGCCGCAGCTCCACGCCTTCAACCTCATTGCCAAGCGCCGCCGCATTGCCGGCTCCCTCATCGGCGGCATTCAGGAAACCCAGGAAATGCTGGATTTCTGCGCCGAGCACAACGTGATGAGCGACGTCGAGGTGATTCGCATGGACTACATCAACGAAGCCTACGAGCGGATGATTAAGTCCGACGTGAAGTACCGCTTCGTGATTGATCTGGCAACACTGTAAATTAGAAAGTTAAAAAGTTGAGGAGTTAGAAAGTGAGGTTGAGTACCTCTTCACTTTCTAACTCCTCAACTTTTTAACTTTCTAACTACCGCTACTCTTTCTCCACCGGGTACCGGAAGGTGCCTTCCAGGGTGAGGCGCCGGCCGCCGCGGCCCGATTCGCAGACCTGGCACCGGTAGGTGCCCATGAGCCAATGCCGAGCCGCGTTTACGCCCGTGATGGTAACCGAGCCGGAGTTATTGGAGCAGGACTTGGAGTAGGCGGCCGTGGTGCCGTAACGGTAGGAAGCGTCACGGTTGCGGCCACTCAGAATCTCCTGGAAGCTGTAGGTGCCGGTTTGGATGGGAAACCGGTCGATGATGATGGTAAGCCCTTCGCCATCGGGGTCATCGGCCCGCACAATGTTGAGGCGCAGCGTACGGTTGTTGTCCAGAAAGAAGCGGGAGCTGGTAGTGTCAGTAGCGACGGGCTGGCCGTTGATGCGCAGCGTAAGCAGCCGGGCTGAGGATGACTCCTGACCCACAGCTTCCGACGCAACCGCCAGCAGGAGCAGAAGAAACAAGAGTGGAACAAGGTGTTTCATGGGCGGCAGCACGGCAATAATCAGCCCAGAAGCCATACCGCAGATAAAACGGATATTTTAACGGATAAAACAGATTCTAACAGATGACGCAGAAGCAAAAGCAGATGCCAGCATTCGTTTGACCAAAGTTGTTCAGGAAGTTGATAGACCGTCATGCTGAGCCTGTCGAAGCATCTCTACCGCTTCGTCTGTGTTCGTTCAACGAAGCCGTAGAGATGCTTCGACAGGCTCAGCATGACGGTCCGATATGTTTTAGACGACTTCCTAAACAGCCTCTTCGTTTGACCGTTAAAAATCCACTCCGTTTCATCCGTTGAGAATCCGTTCCATCTGTGGTCTTTTGCGGCCGGGGTACACGTGCAGGGCGGCGGCCAGGCAGTTGATGGCTTGTTCCAAATCATGCTGGTTGATGACGTAGGCCAGGCGCACCTGCTGGCGGCCCAGGCCGGGTGTGGCATAGAAGCCCGCGGCCGGCGACACCATCACCGTTTGGCCCTGATACTCGAAGTCTTCCAGCAGCCACTGCGCAAACCGCTCGGCATCGTCGATGGGCAAGTGAGCCATGACGTAGAAGGCCCCGCCCGGCACGGGGCACCGCACGCCGGGCAGCTCACGCAGGCGGTTCACCAGTAAGTCGCGGCGGGCCTGGTACTCGGCTTTGGTGTGCTGAAAATAGTCGGCGGGCAGATCGGCGGCAGCTTCGCCCAGCAGCTGGGCCAGGCCAGGCGGACTAATGCGCATTTGCGCAAACCGGAAGGCAGCGCCCAGCACAGCTTTGTTTTTGGTGACGAAGGCGCCGAGGCGGGCTCCGCAGGCGCTGTAGCGCTTCGAAATGGTGTCCAGAATGACCACGTGCTCCTCGGCGCCGGGCAGGTGCAGGGCACTCACGTAGGCACCGTCGTAGCAGAACTCCCGGTAGGCTTCGTCGGAAAGCAGGTAGAGGTGGTGGCGCTGGCACAGGCCCAGCAGCTGCTCCAGCTCGGCGCGGCTGTACACGTGGCCCGTGGGGTTGTTGGGGTTGCAGAGCAAAATGGCGCGGGTGCGCGGCGTGATGCGCTGCTCAAACGCGGCCACCGGCGGCAAGGCAAACCCCTCTTCCAGGGTGGAAGTAACGGGCACGATGCGCACGTCGGCGGCCACGGCGAAGGCGGTGTAAGCCCCGTAGAACGGCTCCGGTACAATCAGCTCGTCGCCGGGGTTGAGGCAACTCAGCAGGGCAAACAGAATGGCCTCGCTGCCTCCGGTAGTTACCAGAATGTCCTCGGCTTCGACTCCGATACCGGCTTGCCGGTAGTAGCGGGCCAGCTTCTGGCGGTAGCTGGCGTGGCCGGCGGCATGGCTGTACTCCAGCACCCGCAGGTCGGCCTGCTGCACAGCGGCCAGCATGGCGGGCGGCGTTTCCATGTCGGGCTGCCCAATGTTGAGGTGATGAACGTGCACGCCGCGCTGCTTGGCGGCGTCGGCGAAGGGAGTGAGCTTGCGGTAGGGAGAAAGCGGCATAGCCGCTCCGCGCTGAGAAACGTGCAACATGGCTTTAAAGATAAGCCCTGTACTGCGAAGAAAGACGTAGCCAAGCTTCGCAGTACTACGAAATTGTTATAGAAAGTCAACTAGACGTCACGCTGAGTGGAGTCGGAGGCGAAGTCGAAGCAGGACGTCTAGGTGACTTACCAGCACTTCCTGAACAGCTTTTACACCACCGGCTCGCGGGCAGGGTCGCGCACGATGAGCGTGAGGGTGGTTTGCACGTGGTCATTCATCTTCACGATGGGCGTTTTGCCCAGGTTATCGAAGTCGCCGTTGATGTCGGTGAAGGTGACGACTTGCGTAAACAGGGGTTTGTCTTCCACGTCTTGCAGCAGATTGCCCACCACGGCGGCCAAGCGGAGCAGGGTTTCGGCGGTTTGGGCCGGGGCGCCGGCAATAGCGCCTACCACCTGGCCCACCAGCGTGCGGTAGTCGTCGGAGCTTTGGGCCTTGGTCAGCACTTCGGCCGTGTCGCGCAGGCGCTTTTTGCTTTTCAGCACCGACAGCAGCACGTGAATCTGGCCGGGCACGCGGGCGTCGGGGGCCGCCTCGTCGCGCTTCCAGTAGTAAGCCGTTTTGTCGACGGGCAGGTCCTCGTTGTCGTCGATGCGGGCAAAGCCGGACAGGGTAATCGTCTGGGGCTCGGGCCGCACGTTGTCGAACACCACCAGCAGCAGGTACACATCGGCGAAGCCCGGAAACGGCCACACCTGCGGCGTGCGGTTGTTTTTGACGAGCACCCGCGACAGGCGCACTTCCAGTCCGGTTACCGTCTTGGAATCGGGAATACCGGAGCGCCGCAGCCGGGCATTGGTATCGGGCAGCGAAATAGTGTCAATAACGGCGTCGGTTAGTAAGTCAAGAGCCATAGCGGTAGGAAGAAGGATGGAGAAAAGGCGGTGAAGAAGACAGAGAGGAAGTTACCGATTTTAGCTAAAAAGCCCGTCCGCAACCCCAGCCGCCACCCCCGGCGTACGCCTTCTCACTTCTCACTTCTCACTTCTCACCACATGACATCCCAGCCCGAAGTATGGCTGCGCGGCCCGCTGCCCGATGTGCCGCCCCTGCTCCAGCCCGTAGCTCACGCCCTGCTTCAGGCCCGCGAGGAGCTGCCCGCCGCCCTGGCAGGCTTCCCCGACGAATTGCTCACTGCCCGGCCGGCTGGGGTGGCGTCGGTGGGGTTTCACCTGCGCCACCTCACCGGCGTGCTCGACCGAATGCAGACCTACGCCCGCCACCAACCTCTCACGGCCGCCCAGCTTGCCTACCTGGCCGCCGAAAACGACGTGCCCACCACGCCCGGCACCACGGCCGCCCTGGTTCAGGCCTTCCACGAGCAGGTAGAGCTGATGCTAGCTTTCCTGCGCGCCACGCCCGAAGCGGTGCTGCCGGAGTTTCGGCCGGTGGGGCGGGCCGGGTTGCCCAGCACCGTCATGGGCCTGCTGGTGCACGCCGCCGAGCACACCACCCGCCACCTGGGCCAGCTGCTCGTCACGGCCCGCGTGGTGCAGGATAGTATCATTCTGAGCGGGACAAGGAATCTGAATCACAGATGACGCGGATGTTGAGCTGATTTCACCGATTGGCTGAAGTCCGCTTCTGCGTCATCTATTTACCATCTGCTTACTCCGTGATTCTGATTTCTCTCTTCAGTCGGAATGACAGGTAACTCCTCAATAACCTGCACCAGCCGCAGCCGTTGGAAAGAGCATCTGCTAACCACTATCATCATGGAAAACAAACCCACGTCTCAACCTCCCCAACACCAGGACCAGCAACCGGGCATCGAACAGGAAATGACGCCCCGGCCCGAGTACATCCGGCAAGGCTACAAGGGCGGCGACAAGCTGCTGGGCAAAGTAGCCCTCATCACCGGCGGCGACTCCGGCATTGGTCGGTCGGTGGCCGTGCATTTTGCCCGCGAAGGGGCCGATGTGGCCTTCACGTATCTGCCCGAGGAGGAACAAGATGCTTATGAAACCCGCCAGCTGGTGGAGCAGGAAGGCCGCCGCTGCCTCACGCTGGCCGGCGACCTGCGCGACCCGCAGTTCTGCCAGTCCATCGTCGACCAGACCGTGCAGGAGCTGGGCCGGCTCAACATCCTCGTCAATAACGCCGCCGAGCAGTTTCCCAGCCAGGACTTGCAGGAGGTGGACGACGAGCAGTGGCTCGACACGTTCCAGGTGAACTTCTTTTCCTTTGTGCGCGTGACGCGGGCGGCCTTGCAGCACTTGCAGGAGGGCGACTCCATCATCAACACTTCCTCCATCAACGCCTACCGCGGCAACCAGCAGCTCGTCGATTACACGTCCACCAAGGGTGCCATCACGGCTTTCACCCGCTCCATGGCCCAGCAGCTAGCCGAAAAGAAGATTCGCGTCAACGCCGTGGCGCCGGGCCCCATCTGGACGCCCCTCATCCCGGCCAGCTTTCCCGCCGAAAAGGTAGCCGAGTTCGGCAAAGACACCACCATGAAGCGGGCCGGCCAGCCTTCCGAAGTAGGCCCCTGCTACGTATTCCTGGCCTCCGAAGACGCCTCCTACATCACTGGCCAGGCCCTGCACCCCAACGGCGGCGAGATTCTCAATACATAACTTTTAGAAGTGAGAGGTTAGACCTGAGAAGTGAGACTTCGTGTTGATAACCTCTCTACAATAAAAAAGGACGCTCCAATGAGCGTCCTTTTTTATTCCTGAGAGTAGGAGAAGAGTCAGAGAATATGGTAATGACTTACTGCCTGCTACAGGTAGAACATAGTCTCACTTCTCATGTCTCACCATCTCATGTCTAAGCTAGTACATGATGTCGATGCCGCTCTTGTCGCCGGCGGAGAGGCCGCTGCGCTGGATGTTGAACGTGGAGCCGTCCTTCTTGGTGATGGTGGGCTGGCCGTTCGAGGAGAAGGAGTACGAGCCGTACATCATGATGGAGCCGAAGTCAAGAGCACCAAAGTCGGAGCCGCTATAGCCCAGGGCGCTATACTTGGCGAAGTTGTTTTCGTAGCCCGACTGGATGTTCTGGGTCAGGATGTTTACGAAGGTATCCCGGTCGTTGCGGGTTTGCTCGTGGAACAAACCCAGGGCGTGGCCGATTTCGTGGATGGTGTTGCCGGTCGAGCAGCCCGAAGCCAGGTTAATGTACTGCCGGCTGCCCGTCATGCCAATGTTGGAGGAGCAGCCCGAGCCCACGCGGAAGGTCACGAAGTTAGACTGCGTGGTGCGGCGCACGAAGCGAATAGACGTGTTGGCCTCCCAGTGCGCAATGGCGTCGGTTACGCGGTTCTGGCTGGGCAGGTTGGAGTCGATGGTGTAATAGACGATGCCGGAGGGCCACTTGCCCGTGGTACGGCCGGCGCTTTCGGTTTGGGCCTTGCCGGTAGCCAGCTGCTCGTCGGTGAGCAGGATGTCGCCCTCATACACATTGTCGCCGTTGATTTTGCGGTACTCGATGGGCTGGCCGCTGAAGTGACCGGTTTGGCGCTGGCCCGTCTGGTTAGGATAGGCTTCTTCTACCTTAGCATCCTGAGCAGTAGCCACATGCGCTGGTGCTGACTCCTGCTCTTTGCTGCAGCTAGCCAGTAACGAAATAATACCAAGACCAGCGCAAAAGGTGCTCAGGAAAATGCTGTGTTTTTTCATGGTAAACATGGGGTTTGGTTGTGGAAATGATAAAAACAGGGTTCAATACTAGGTATTATTTCAACAAAAGAGGATAAAAGCCTGAATTTTGTACATATAATTTTATATATAGACTACTAGGAAAAGCAAAAACGAATACTGAACAATAAAAAAAGCAGGACCCCACAAGGAGGTCCTGCCAAGCACATTACATGGCTCGTTGGCCAATCAGCTAGGTGCTCTGCTGGGGTGACTTGGCTAGTAGAAGTAGCCGTAAATTTCTTTGCTGTTATACGCCATTTTGCGGTCGGTGCGGCACATTTTGCCACCGTAGTTAGCCTCAGCCAAGTATACCGTGTCACCCTGAATCTTATAGACCACAGCCACGTGCCCGTCGCTAGGCACTACGGAGTTGTGCATGACGGCTACGCTGCCCACCCGTGGCCGGGGGCGCGACTCGTCGATGATGTTCTTTTTGTTTTCGAGGGAGAACAGGCCGGGCGGAAGCGTGGGATTCACGCGCAGGGCGGCCCGTACGGCGCGGGCGTGCTTCACGCAGTTGGTAGGGAAGGTGCAAGCGAACATAGTGGAAGGAGGTAAGAAGATGGAAAAGAAAAATTACTGTCAGTACACAAGCTACTCTACAGGAGGCAAGCCGCTCATCCAAAACCCTGGTTTCGTACGCGCCCAACCAGCCGTACTAGCCCGGAAACGCTGAATTCGTTGGTGCCTGGCGGCCTGTAGGTGAGTGCGCCTGCGCGTGGAGGAGGAAAGGGCTCCGGAGGCGAAGAGCCAGCGCGCTAACTGGCTTACTTGGTGAGCTTGGCCGACTTCTTCACGGCTTCATACAGCTCCTTGGCGCGTCTTTCGGGGTAATCGGAGCCCTTGGCATTGCTCATGCCATCCATCGTGCGGTCTTCAGCCAGCTGGTAGATGGCGCCATCCTTGCCCTCCAGGTAGTACACAAAGTGGCTTTCGGGCTCGTAGGTGGTGCCGTTTTGCTCCGGCTTCATCCGGCGCGTGTACACAAAGCCGTGGGGCTCGTCGACGACCTTGCGGGCGTCCTGGTACATGTCGTTTTTGATGTAATAGTCTTCGTCGGTAGCCATGGCTTCCTTCACCGACGAAACAGCCGGGAAGGAGGCCGTGAGTAGGCTCTTGTCGCTTAGCTGAATGTCTATCCCGCCGTTGCCGTTCTTCTCCATCTTCACCCCGGCCGGCAGGTTCAGCGTGATGGGCAGTTCGGGCACTAGCTTGCTTAAATCAGTAGGCTGCCAGGTGCTTACGTCCAGCGGGGCAGTACCCGCAGCCGGGGCAGCCGCCTCACTCCCACTAGCCGGGGCGGCAGCATTCGTAGTAGCAGAATCGGGCGAGCTGCATGCCAGCAGTGTGCTGGCCAGAGCAGCGGAATACAGTAGATGCAGTTTGTTCATACACGTATGTGGTTGGATGGTAGAATTGCTGTGCGGGCAGTGCTCTGCCCCCTGCTGGGTTGCTGAGACCAAAGAGAAATAACCCGCCCGCAACTACCAATTTCACTACCATTACAAACGGTGTACAAAGCAATAACTAACTGTTATACAATATTTTAAACAAAAAATGCTGGATTTCGGAAGGCGCTGAACCCACGCTAGCTGTAACCGATAGTAAACCCACAGAGGCACAGGCTGGTGGCACCTCCCGTACCTGCCTGCATCAGCCCTGCTGCCAATACGCCCTACACTCCACAGCCACCGAAGCGCAGGTAACGGCAGGAGAGGAGTCGGATACGTATGCGCCTGCCTCAGGCAAGGTTGCTTGTCTTCGCGCTATCCGCACGGTTGTCACCCCACCAACGTGTCGTCTGTGAAAAAGCGAAGCCCCAGCTGGTGACACAGCCGGGGCTTTAGGAAGTGGGTGGATTGCGCACCCTATATCCAAGCAGATAGTGGGTAAACGCGCGAAAAAGAAACCAATCTGGTTTGCAAAGCGAATTGGCTTCACACTTCTCTGGAATTGTGTAAAGCAGCCCTAGGAGGAGCAGTTTGGACGGCGGTCTGGGTTTCGACCATGGCCATCGTTCGTCCGATAGACCGGCTGTCTGTCAGCGCGTTGCAAATATAGGAAGCTGGAGAAACGGTTTCCTATGATGCCGAGGCGGCATCGAATTCTCCAGCACGTTTGGTGCGCTGCTCATAATAGAAGATAAGCGCCGTAAGCACCTCAAATTCATCACGCACTTCCTGTGAGGAAGAGCTATACGCCTGGCTGGCTATCAATTCATCAAGGCGTTGATGAGCCTGGGCCAACTCTTCATCGGAGCGAATGGGAGAGACAGTGGTGATAGTCTGGAGGCTAAGCATAAGAAAAAGGTTAAACAGTTGAAACGTCAAGCTGGTCATAGGCGCTGTGCGTGCCAATAAACCGAATGAACACCGTGCGAATGCCGTAGATTACAAGAACCACTAAACGATACTTGTTGCCACCAATATTAAACACCACCCGATCATTTGCGACCAGTGACGCTGATGGATAAACAGCTTTCAACTCATTTGGTGTTCCCCAATCGGCTTGCTCAACCGTCTTTATCCATTGGCTCAAGCTGGGTCGGGCATCCGGGTGTAACTGTATAAACTCACGCAAGGGCTGAAGCTTAATAATGACCATGTAGAAAAAGGTACAAGGTTTTAGTTCACGGAAAATAGATGTTTAAGAATACGTGACCGTACTTGAATACAAAAGTTTACCCATAAGGGCGGCGCTTTCATAAGCACTAAACCCCGCGCCAGCCGAAGCCAACGCGGGGTTTAGTGTTACTTGGCCTAACGCCAAACTACTACATATTCTTCACAATCTCCTCGCCGAATTCGCTGCATTTGAGCAGGGTGGCGCCTTCCATCAGGCGCTCGAAGTCGTAGGTGACGCGCTTGTTGCTGATGGCGGCTTCGAGGCCTTTGTAGATGAGGTCGGCGGCTTCCTGCCAGCCCAGGTGCTCCAGCATGAGGGCGCCGGAGAGAATAACCGAGCCGGGGTTTACCTTGTCCTGGCCGGCGTACTTGGGTGCGGTGCCGTGGGTGGCCTCAAAGATGGCGTGGCCGGTGAGGTAGTTGATGTTGGCGCCCGGCGCAATGCCGATGCCGCCCACGATGGCGGCCAGGGCGTCGGAGATGTAGTCGCCGTTCAGGTTCAGGGTTGCAATAACGGAGTAGTCGGCGGGGCGGAGCAGAATCTGCTGCAAGAAGGCATCGGCAATGCTGTCCTTGATGATGATCTTGCCGGCTTCCTGGGCGGCTTTCTGGTGGGCGTCAGCTACTTCCTGGCCCTGCTTGGCGGCCACCCGGTCGTACTGAGCCCAGGTGTACACCTTGTCGCCGAATTCCTTTTCGGCCAGCTCGTAGCCCCAGGTTTTGAATGCGCCTTCCGTGAACTTCATGATGTTGCCCTTGTGCACGATGGTCACCGAGGGCTTCTTGTGGCTAATGGCGTACTCGATGGCGGCGCGCACCAGTCGCTCGGTGCCCTCTTTCGACACCGGCTTGATACCGAAGGAAGAGCTTTCGGGGAAGCGAATTTTCTTCACGCCCATCTCGTCCTGCAGGAATTCCAGCATTTTCTGGGCCTGGGGCGTGCCGTTCATGTATTCGATGCCGGCGTAGATATCCTCGGTGTTTTCGCGGAAGATAACCATGTCGGTCAGTTCGGGGTGCTTCACGGGCGAGGGCACGCCATCAAACCAGCGCACGGGGCGCACGCAGGCGTAGAGGTCCAGCTCCTGGCGCAGGGCCACGTTGAGGGAGCGAATGCCGCCGCCCACGGGCGTCGTGAGGGGGCCTTTGATGCCCACCAGGTAGTCGCGGAAGGCGTCGAGGGTTTCGTTGGGCAGCCAGTTGCCGGTTTGCTTGAACGATTTTTCGCCGGCCATCACCTCTTTCCACACGAGCTTGCGCGAGCCGCCGTAGGCTTTTGCCACTGCCGCATCAAACACTTTCACGGAAGCCGCCCAGATATCCGGCCCCGTGCCGTCGCCTTCGATGAACGGGATGGTGGGTTGGTCGGGCACATTCAGCTTGCCGTTTTTAATGGTGATTTTCTGTTCTGCCATTGTTGAAAAGGTACTTTGGAATTGTAGGTTGTTCTGGTGAGGACCTCACTCCCTAGCCGTAGTGGCCTCACCCCAACCCCTCTCCGAAAAAGGAGAGGGGCTCTAGTTCTAATTGTTAGCTTATTTCTTAGCTTAATTTTTTAGAGCTAGTTCCCCTTCTCCATCGGAGAGGGGGCTAGGGGGTGAGGCCACGGGGGCCGGGGGTGAGGTTAATAGCCGAAAATCTCTTTCAGTGTGAGTTGCTGGACCTGGCCGTATTTGGCCAGCTCCTTAAAGTTGAGGCGGTCTTTGGAGCCGATGACGAGGATGGTTTGGGGCTGACCTTTGACGCGGGCCTGCTGAAACTTGCGCAAGTCGTCGAAGCTCATGTTCTGGGTTTGCTCGTACACGTCGCGGCGCAGGTCGTAGTCGAGGCCGAGGCGCTTGGCGCGCTCGTAGCTGAAGAGAATGTCGGACTTGGTGATGCGCTCCGTGGCAATGCTGTTGCGGATGCTCTGCTTGGCAATCTGGAGGTTGGCTTCGGCCACGGGCATGTCGTTGAGCAGGGTGCTCATGCCGGCCATGGCCTCGGGCAGCTTGTCGCTCTGGGTGCCGATGTAGGAGAGGTTGTAGGAGCTACGGCCGAGCTTGTCGGCATTGGCGAAGCGCGAGGACGCGGAGTAGGCCAGGGCCTTGGACTCGCGCAGCTCCTGAAACACGATGCTGCCCATACTACCCCCGAAGTATTCGTTGTAGAGGCTGGCGGTAGGCACCAGGGCTTTGTCGTAGACGGGGCCTTTGCTCAGGAACAGGATTTCGGCCTGCACCATGTTGTAGTCCACCCAGTACACCTTCCGGTCCGTCATGGGCAGCTCGGCAAACTCCTTCACTGGTGGTGTAGGGGTGAGCTTGGCCGGCGTGCGGTGGTTGGTGGTGAGCGTACTGACAAGGCCATCAGCTTTGCGCGGGCCGTAGTACAGCACCCGGTGCTGGTAGGTCGGCAGCTTCTGGATAAGGGCCGTCAGCTGCTCGGGTTTCAGGGCGCGTAGCTCCTTCTCGTTCAGCTGGGTAGTGAAAGGGTTTTTGGCGCCGTGCTTGGCGTAGTTCACTAAAGCCTGGCTCAGAATAACGCTCTTATTGAGCTTGGCATCCTGGCGGGCTTTCAGCACCCCAGCCACCATGTTCTTGAGGGCGGCGGCATCGGGCTTGGGGGCGTGGAGCAGGCTCTCAAACAGTTGGAGGGCCGCCTCGAAGTTGCTGTCGAGGCCGGAGAGGCTGACGAAGGTGCGGTCCTGCCCGCTCTGCACTGAGAAGGAGCAGCCCAGCTTGTAGAACTCCTGCTGAAGCTGGGCGGCAGTGTACTTGTCGGTGCCCAGGTACTGGAGGTAGTCGGTGGCCAGGCCCAGCCTGGGGTCGTTGTTGGTGCCCAGGTCGAGCACATAGTAGAGGCTGAACAGGTTGTTTTCCCCGTTGCGGGTATAGTACACCGGCACGCCCGAGGTCAGCTTCACCTCCTGAATATCCTTCTTGTAGTCTACGAACACCGGCTGCAATTCCGGCGTGGGCATACTGGTAACTTCCTTGTAGAAGCCCGACGCGGCCTCCCGGTTCACGGGCACGGGAGTAATGGCGGGTTTCACCACCTTCACCGAGTTGGGGTCTTTGCCGGTGCGCTTGTACACCAGGGCGTAGCCGGGGCCGTAGTACTGCCGGGCCACGCGCATCACCTCTTCCTTGGTGACGGTCGAGAAGTCGTCAATCTGCTTGAGGTAGTCTTTCCAAGACTGGCGGGCCACGAAAGCCGCTACGAAGGCACCGGCGCGGGCCTCGTTGCTTTCGTAGCTGCGGGTGCGCTGGAGCTGCTCGTTGTTGATGATGGCCGGAATCAGCCACTCCGGGAAGTCGCCCTGCTTTACCTTGTTGAGCTGGGCCAGGAGCAGGTCGCGCACTTCTTCCAGCTTCTGGCCCTGGCGCGGGGTGGCGTAGAGGATGTGGCTGGAATAGTCGTTGTTAAGATCCGTGAACGTGGCGGCCTGCAACACCTTCTGCTGCTGGTTTAGGTTGAGGTCTACGAGGCCGGCCTGCCCGTTGGTCAGAATCTTGTCAATCATGCGCAGCACCAGGGCCTCGCGCGTAGCGGTGCCGGGGAAGCGGAAGCCCAGCATCACGTTTTCGGCATCGGGCCCGAGGATTTCCGTTTTCACGGGTGCCGTGAGCGGGGCCTCCTGGGCGGGCGCGTAGGCCGGCACCGGCTTGGTGGGTAATTGCCCGAAGTACCGGTCAATCAGCCGGATGGTCTGGTCGTAGTCCAGGTCGCCGCTCAGGCACAGGGCTACGTTGTTGGGTACGTAGTACTGCCCAAAGTATTTCTTGATTTCGGTGATGGACGGGTTTTGCAGGTGTTCAATCGTCCCGATGGTAGTCTGGGTGCCGTACTCGTGCCTGGGGTAGAGGCTGCGGTTTAGGGCTTGAAACTCCTTGCTGAAGTCGTTGTCGAGGGTGCGGTTCTTCTCCTCGTACACGGCTTCCAGCTCGGTGTGGAACAGGCGGGGCACCATCTCGCCCAGGCGCTCAGCCTGCACGGCAGCCCACTTTTCCAGCTGGTTACTCGGAATATCTTCCTGGTACACCGTCTGCTCCACCGAGGTGTAGGCGTTGGAGCCCTTGGAGCCGATGGCGCCCATTACCTTGTCGTACTCGTTGGCCACGGCGTACTTGGCCGCCACGCTCGAAATCGAGTCAATCTGGTGGTAGGTGCGCTTGCGGGCAGCCGGGTCGTTGCGCTGGCTGCGGTACTGCTCGTACAGGGCCTCAATCTTGTCCAGCTCGGCTTTTTCGGCCGCCCAGTTCTGCGTACCCAGCCGGGAAGTGCCCTTGAACACCATGTGCTCCAGGTAGTGGGCCAGGCCGGTAGCGTCGTGGGGGTCGTTTTTGGAGCCGGCCCGCACGGCCAGGTAAGTCTGAATGCGAGGCGCGTCTTTATAGTCGGACAAGTAAACGGTCAGGCCGTTGGCGAGGGTGTAGATGCGGGCCTTGAGCGGGTCGCCCTCCACGGTCTGGTAGCGGTATTCTTTCTGCGGGGCCGGGGCGGTAGTAGCGGCAGCCGGGGCCGGAGGGGCAGTTGCCGAGGCAGCCGGCTTACCGGTCTGGCATTGGGTTAGACCCAGTGTGGCCAGGGCCGGAATCAAAAGCAGAAAGGGTTTTTTCACAGGATGTTTGGCGCGGATAGCAGAGCAGGGAAGGAAAAAGAGCGCAATAAGGAGTCAAAGATAGGCGGCCCCCCTGGGAATAAAAAGCTCCGCCGCGCCCACTCCGCCGCGAAGTGCGAAAAAATGCGTATGAGAATCGCAGATTGTGCAGATGGGTTGGATTGCGCCGATTCACCCTGCCGCCGCGGCTCAGCAAGACCGGGGGCCCTGAAACGTGCCTGTTTTGCAGTTGCTTTGTTACCAGCAAAAAAGACCCAGCCAATTTCTACCGCAGCCTAGGGTCAGTGGACAGTTGTCTAAAAACAGCAAAAAGACCGTCATGCTGAGCGCAGCGCAGTCGAAGCATCTCTCCCGCTTCGTTGAACGATTGAGTTAGTCAGCGGTAGATATGCTTCGGCTGCGCGGGCGCCAGATAAAGCAGGACGGTCTTGCATCAACTGTCCACACACCCTAGCTACGTAGCATCACCAGCGCTTGAACACGGAGAAGATGCGGAGCCCGTTGGCGCGAATGGTATATACCTCTCCTCCCAGGCTCGTACTGTCCGGATACTGTTGCGGACGGCCGTTGTAGTAGTGGTACGCGGTGAGGTAGTAGCGGGCTTCGGCGGGCAGGGTAGTGGGGGTGGGGCGGTAGACGTAGCGGATGCGCGCCCGCTGCTCCGGGGGCAGCACCAGCATATTGTTGTCGATGTAGCCCGGATTGCCCGTCAGCACTACGTGAGGACTGGCATCGTGGGCCAGCACCCATTCCAGCCCCTGCCGGTACGACAGGCCCCAGTAGTCAAGCTCAAACAGCCGCTCGGCCGCACTCGGCGGCAGGAAGCTGAAAAAAACGTGCTGATTGGGGTGGGCCTCAACCATCCGCCCGGCCGTGTAGGCCGCCTCCAGGCCACCCGCAACCAGCAGCAGCCGGGCGGCCAGCGCCCAGGAAGTGGAGTGCCGGTGGGCCCTGGTCCAGAGAAAATGCACCCCCCGGACGGTGAGCATGAGCACAGCCGGGTAGATGAAGTACAGATGCCGCCACCCGTTGTACACCGTCATGTTCAGCCCCACCAGCAGCAGCAACGGCACCAGCAGCCACAGCACCACCAGCACGTCGCAGCGCTGAGCCACCGGGGGCGCCCCCTCGGCCCTGGGGCGCCACAGAGCACGCAGCGTGAGCACCAAGCCCCCCATGGCCGCCAGGGTGTACGCCACCGGGGTAGTAACTAGTATCCAGCCGGGAATGTAGTGCCAGGGCAGACGCTCGGCAGGAATGTGGTACACGTGTCCCCAGTACAATACCACTCCTGCCCAGGGAAAACGGTTAAGACGCTGGGAAGCCGTCAGCAGGTCAGTCCACGACATGGCCCACAGGTACGGCCAGCCGATGTAGGTGCAGGCCAGAGCCGTTGCCACATACAGCAAGCCCACGCGCACTACCCGGCGCCGGGGTGCCTCGCCAGATGGGCGCGTTGCTACTTCCAGGCTCAGCATAACCACGGTAAGCAGCAGCAGCAGCAAGCCCTGCACGCGCAAATCGACGGCCAGGGCCGTGGCCACGCCGTGCCACACGGCCCGCCCCGGAGTAGGCTGGTCCAGCAAGCGCACGAGCGTGTAGATGGCTACCGTGAACAGGGCCATGTAAATACTATCCTTGCTGTTGTAGAAAGCCTCGGCGAAAAACCGGGGAGACAACACAAGCAGTCCGGCCGCCAACAGTCCCCAGCCCCAGTGCCCAAACCGCAGAGCTGCCAGCCGGTACAGAGCCCCCACGCCAAGCACAAAAACCAGAAACGTGAGCAGGTGGCGAAGGTAATAGAAGGCCTGCGAGTCGTGACGCGTAAGCACGTAGCTGAGGGCGGCGGCCGGCAGCTCGAAGGCAACCCCGTGGTCGGCGTCGCGGAAGCGGCGGATATCCGGAATCAGGTGCTGGTTGGGCTGCTGAGCCACTAGGTCCGGCTTCACCAGCTGCGCCAGATACTTGGCGCTGACCAAACCGTTGAGGTGGTTGTTGGGCTCGTCGGCCGAAACCCCATAATCACGGTGCAGCAGAAGCCCCATCAGCAGGAGCAGGCCAAAGAAAGCGCCCGTAACAGTGTATTGAACACGGAACCTTCTGTCCGTGAGCCGCCTAAAAAACTGCATCAACCGAAGATATTACTTGGTATAATCGTTGGGTAACTCATGCGTACTGTAAAGTGAAGCCAGCAGCGGGCCGAGTATTCGCTGCGGGGCACGGTAGTAGGCTGGGAGCGGCTGCACGCTTCCGCCTCCTGGCTCCTTATGCAGCCAGAAGGGTAAAAATCAGCGCAATCCAGCCAATCTGCACAATCCGTGATTTAGAAATCAGCGTCCAGGCCCAGGCGCTGCTTCATGGCCGTGAGCATGGGGTATTTCTCCATCAGGTACTCCAGCTTGTCGGAGGAGGTGTAGAGCTTGCGGCCGGTGTTCTGCTGGGCGGCTACCTCTACCTGCACGTTGAGGCGGGGGTAGCCGGTGCGCTGGCGCAGCTGGGCCAGAAAGTCGGCCCGAAACTCGTTGAACTGGTCTTCCTGCACGGGGTTGTCGACGCGCAGCAGAATCACGTGCTGCTCGTTGGCCTGCACGGGGCGGTTCAGCACGCTGTACTCGCTCATGCTGTGCTGCTTACGCTCCTCCTTCAGCTCGTTCCACACCTGCTGTAGGCGGGCGTCGTCCACGGGTGCCAGGCCGGCAACGGGGGCCGTGGGCTCAGCTTCGGTCACGGCCTTGTCGGCTGCGGCCTGCTGAGCCAGCTGGGCCTTCATTTCCTTGAGGCTGCCCAGGCCGGGCAGCTTGTTGCCCAGGCCCAGCGGCTTGCCCGTGGGCAGGCCGGGGCGGGGCGGGGGCAGCGAGGCGGCCGTTACGGGCAGGTGGCCCGGCTCGTGCCCGGCCACGCTGGGCTTGCCAATCTCCACGTGTGGCACGGTGTCGCGCACGAGCCGGGTAGGCGGTACCTCAGTAGCCGCTTCGTCCTCGATGCTGGGCGTGTCGTGCAGCTCCTCCACGCCGCTGTCCACCGGCACCACCGGCTCGGGGTCGGCGGGGGCGTGGACGGGCTGAGGGTTGACGACTGGTACTTGAGGGCTGGCTGGCGTGCCGTTCAGCGGCGCTTTTCCATTCGGGGCGCCGTACGGAGCGGCCACTTCCGCGGTGCCGTCGGCGACGAGCTGGCCGGTAGAAGCCGGCGAAGCGGGGGCAGGAGGAGTAGCGGCAGGGAGAGCTACGCTACTTTTTTTTTTCGCCTCGCCGTTGGAAGCGGGGGCGGTGCCGGCAGTCAGGTCGCGGGCAAACTGCACGGCGCTGTTCAGGTAGGCCAGCTTCATCAGGGCCAGCTCCACGTGCAGGCGCTGGTTTTTGGCCTGCTTGAACTCCCGGTCGCACAAACTCACCAGGTTCAGCGCCGACAGCACCCAGGGTAGGGGCGCGGCCTGGGCCTGCTGCACGTAGCGGCTCCGGATGCCCTCCGACACTTCCAGCAGCTGCACCGTTACGGGGTCTTTGCACACCAGCAGCCCGCGCAGGTGCTCGGCCGCGCCCACCACAAAGTTGTGCAGGTCGAAGCCGTTCTGCATCACCTCGTCCAGCAGCAGCAGCGTGCCCGACAAGTTCTCCGTCAGCAGGGCATCGACCAGCCGGAAATAGTACTCGTAGTCGAGGATGTGCAGGTTTTGCACCACGTCCTGGTAGCGCAGGTGGTGGCCCGAGAACGTCACCATCTGGTCGAACATGCTCAGGGCGTCGCGCAGGCCGCCGTCGGCTTTTTGGGCCAGCAGGTGCAGGGCGTCGTCTTCGGCCTCGATGTGCTCCTGCTGGGCCACGTGGCGCAGGTGCCCGCGGATGTCCTCGACCCGAATCCGGTTGAAGTCGAAAATCTGGCAGCGCGACAGAATGGTAGGAATAATCTTGTGCCGCTCGGTGGTGGCCAGGATGAAGATGGCGTAGCTTGGCGGCTCTTCCAAGGTCTTCAGAAAGGCATTGAAGGCCGCATTCGAGAGCATGTGCACCTCGTCGATGATGTAGACCTTGAAGCGGCCCTGCTGCGGGGCGTAGCGCACCTGCTCCACCAGGCTGCGGATGTCCTCCACGGAGTTGTTGGAAGCCGCGTCCAGCTCGTGCACGTTGAACGAGGCGCTTTCCTGAAACGCCCGGCACGAGGCGCACTTACCGCACGCCTCTAGCTCAAAGGGCGTGTTGTCGGGGTCCGCAGCCTTCAGCAGGGCGTCGGGCACGATGGCGGGCTGCTGCCGCACCAGCTCCGACACCGGGCGGCCCCGGCGCACGTGCTCCTCGATAAACTCGCAGTTGATGGTTTTGGCCAGAATCCGGGCGCAGGTGGTTTTGCCCACGCCCCGCGGCCCGCAAAACAGAAACGCCTGGGCCAGGTGCTGGGAGGCAATGGCGTTTTGCAGGGTGGTAGTAACGTGCTGCTGCCCCACCACGCTTCTGAACGTGGCCGGGCGGTACTTGCGGGCGGATACAACGAAATTCTCCATACGACTAGCCACAAAGATACCCCGAAAAGCCGGGGTTTAGAAAGCCGGCTGCCGGCCATTTGCCGGGCGGCGCGCGCTGGCCGGCGCTGAGACGCGCCGCCCCGGCCAGAAGGTAAGCAAGGCCGCAAAAGGGCAGGTGTAGCGCTGCGGCCGAGCTGCGCGACAGAAGACAACCGCTACGGCGGCGCGAGAGGAGCGGGCCTGGGTATCACATGTTTATGTGATTGTATGCGGCAGTAGAGGTGATGTACTTACCTTATGATTATGGCACGTTTTTCTTTCACTTACCACTGCTGACCTATGAAAACAGCTTGCTTGCTGACCGGTTTGCTGGCCTCCGTAGCCGCCCTGGCTCAACCCTCGCCGCCGGCCGCCCCGTCGGTGCCGGCCACCGACACCTACTTCGGCATCAAAGTCGAGGACCCCTACCGCAACCTGGAAAACCTCCAGGACCCGGCCGTGCTGGCGTGGATGAAGGCCCAGAGCGACCATGCCCGCCGCACCCTCGATGCCATTCCGGGCCGCCAGGCGCTGATTGATAAGATGGTGGAGTTCGACAAGCGCAAAGCCTCGCGGGTAACCGACCTGAAAGTGGCCGACAACGACCGGTACTTCTACCTTAAGTCCAGGCCTCAGGACCAGCAGCCCAAGCTGTATTGCCGCGACGGGTACCAGGGCCAGGAAGTGCTGCTTTTCGACCCGGAAACCTTTGAAAAGGGCACCGTATTCAACATCAACGGCTTCGCACCCAGCTACGATGGGTCCAAGGTATCGTTTGGTATCAGCGAGAAGGGCTCGGAGCTGGGCCGCACGCTCATTCTGGACGTGAAAACCAGGAAGCTATACCCCGAGCAGCTCCAGCGCAACCGGGGCGGCGGCGAGTGGCTGCCCGACAATCAAAGTCTGGTGTACGTGCCCTTCAACAGCGACGACGTGAAGGACATGGCCGCCCGCCAGAACTTGCAGTGCCGCCTGCACCGCGTGGGCACCCCGCAGAGCCAGGACCAAGTGCTGCTGTCGGCTCAGCTCTACCCCAAGCTGGGCATCCGGCCCTCCGATTGGCCCTATGCCGTCATCGACCGTGACACCCGGCTGGCTTACGGCTTTATGTACTCCGTGGACCGCTACCTGCACGGCTACTACGCGCCCGCCGCGGCCCTGAGCAAGCCCAACGTGCCCTGGCAACCGCTGTTCAAGCCTGCCGACGAAGTCACCAACTTCGTGACGGATGACCAGTACATCTACTTTGTCACGTCCAAAAACACGCCGCGCCAGAAGATTATGCGCATGCCCGCCGCCCGGCCCAGCGTGGCTGCGGCCCAAGTGCTGGTGCCCGAAAGCCCCGACGAGGCCATCAACGACGAGCAGCTGAAAACCACCAAGGATGGCCTCTACTTCGTGCGGGTGAAAAATGGGGTGCAGGCCAAGCTCTACTTCGTGCCCAAGAACTCCGGCACGGTGCAAGAGCTGAAGCTGCCGCAAGCTGCCGGCCGCATCGAGCTGGTCAGCAAAAACGTGCAGTCGTCGGACCTATGGGCCACGATGGGCGGCTGGACCATGGACCGCAAACGCTACCGTTATAACGTGGCCAGCAGGCAGTTCACTCCGGAGCCGCTTTCGTCGGAAGCGCAGTATCCGGAATTTGCTGATTTGGTGGTAGAAGAGATTATGGTGCCCTCGCACGATGGCGTGCTGGTGCCGCTATCCATCGTGTATAAGAAAGGCCTGAAGCGCGACGGCACCGCGCCCACGCTCATGGTAGGCTACGGAGCCTATTCCATTTCGATGAGCCCCACGTTTATGCCGCCTTACCTGCTCTGGACCCAGCAGGGTGGCATTCTGGCCTGCCCGCACGTGCGCGGGGGCGGCGAGCTGGGTGAGGCCTGGCACAAAGCCGGTCAGAAAACCACCAAACCCAACACCTGGAAAGACCTGATTGCCTGCGCTGAATACCTCACTAAAAACAATTACACTGCTCCCAGCAAGATTGCCATCAACGGCGGCAGCGCCGGCGGCATCCTCATCGGCCGGGCCATGACCGAACGGCCCGACCTGTTTGCCGTGGCTATGCCGGAAGTGGGTTGTATGAACGCCGTGCGTATGGAAAACTCGCCCAACGGACCGGTCAATACGCCCGAGTTCGGCACCATGGCCAAGGAAGACGAAGCCAAGGCCCTGCTCGAAATGGATGCCTACCACCACCTGAAGCCCGGCACCCAGTACCCGGCCACGCTCGTGACGGCCGGCATGAACGACCCGCGCGTTATTGCCTGGCAGCCAGCCAAGTTTGCCGCCCGCCTGCAAGCCAGCCACACCGGCAGCAAGCCCGTTCTCTTCTTCACCGACTACGACGCCGGCCACGGCATGGGCGACTCGCGCCTCAAGCAGTTTGAAGGCATTGCCGACCTCGTGGCCTTCGGGCTGTGGCAAACGGGCGCCCCGGCGTTTCAGCCGAAAACCGCGGCGGTGAAGTAGGCATTGCCATTCCGAGCCCAGCAAGGAATCTGGATTTGTTTCTCGATACGTTTACCCAGATTCCTCGCTGGGCTCGGAATGACAATGCCCGGAACATTTTCAGCCTGGGCCAACGTTTTCTCTCCGGCGTGCGTACATTCGCACCCCGCCTTTTGGGCGGGTCTCGTTCTTTACCAGTTGGGGCTGACCGGAATTGACAGCTTGCGCAGGTCGCGAGTAAGCGTGCCGGGAGTTGAATGAATCTCCCGTTAAAAAGTCATTCAAAAAACAACCGGCGAGTATAGCTACGCCATGGCTGCCTAATCTAGGTATTAGGTAAACGCCATCGTCCCGCACCCGTCTTCCTTCTCACGGGTGAGTTCGGGGCGTCGTAAGCAGTAGGATAGTCTTGGTGGCGCTGCGACGCCAGGGCGAAACTCAAGCAGATACGGGGAGACTAAGGGCCTGATATGCGCCTGGGCTTCCTCGAAAATCCAAGCATAGATACGCACGTAGAAAGCTCGACGGCTTCCTTGTCTGGACCAGGGTTCGAATCCCTGCAGCTCCACTGAAAAGCCCTTCCCGATGCCGGGAAGGGCTTTTTCTTTTGCCGCGGCTGGTCTTCATCTACCTAGTATCCCACACCTGACGCGGAATGTGCGCGGGCCGGCCCTACCAGAACCGGTTGGTGCACACTACTTGGGTTTTCTTCTTGAGCCGCAGCCCCAGGAGCACCTCGTGGCTGCCGCCGTGGTAGCCGGCCAGCTCGGAGAGGCCGGCATCGTAGGAATAACCCAGCGTAAACTGCTCGTAGCTCAGGCCTGCCAGCGCCACGAACGAGTCGAAGGCCCGCCAGGATACGCCGGCCCACAGCAGGTCCTGGTACTTGAGCTTGGCGTTGAGGTCGAGCGAGAGCGGGGCCGGATTCACGGCCTTAATCAGCACCGACGGCACCAGCGACCAGTCGTTGCTGAGCGGCACCCGCACGCCGGCCGTGGCAAAGTAGTGCCGCTTCAGGGAGTTGCCCATGCCGGCCTCCAGCGTGTTGGGGCCATAGGAGAAGTCGAGCTTGTTGGCCAGCAGCTGCGCCCCCGACACACCCACGTAGAAATCGGAGCTGTATACCCACAGGCCCACCGACCCATCCAGCACCCGGGAGGCGTCGCTGGCGGCGCGGGTGGTGGGGTCGAAGAAGCGCAGCTTTTCCCCGTCCACGGCAAACTGCTGCATGCCCACCGACACGCCCAGCGACGCCCGGAGGTTGGGCCGGAGCACCAGATTGTAGGCGTAGGAAACGTAGGCGCCGGTGCGGCTCGTAGGGCCAGTCACGTCGTTGTACACGAGGCCCCCCAGGGCGTGAAACGGCCGGCGCCGGTCGCGCAGGGTGCGCTTGCTGGTGGTGCGCCACTTGCCCAGCGAGGAGCTGCCACTGACGTAGTAGGTCTTGGGCGCCCCCTCCAGGCCCGTCCACTGGGTGCGGTAGCTGAACTTGATGTCGATGTAGTCCTCCACGCCCGTGGTGCCGGGGTTCAGGATGTAGTTGTTGTTCATGTACTGGCTGTACTGCGCCTGCTGCTGGGCCCAGGCGGGCGCGGCGGCCAGCAGCAGCAGCAGTAGAGTTAAAGCTCTTTTCATAACCGTAGGGGTCTTGGGGACTTGGCTTGTTGGGGGTCTTGGGGTCTTAGATTTAATTGGTAACGAAAGGCTGGTTCAGAGACCAAGACCCTAAGACCCCAAGACCTTAATACAGAATCGTAATTGACCCGCTGTAGGACCTGCCTAGCGGGCCCTTCGTGACGACGACGTAGTAGTAGGTGCCGACCGGTGCCGGCTGGCCGTTGATGTCGCCGCGCCACTCATTGGCCCGGCTGTAGTTGTTAACCGAGAAAACCCGGTTGCCCCAGCGGTTGAACACGCTCACCGTATTGTCGGGGAATTGCTCGATGAATTCAATCTGCCAGGTGTCGTCGCGGCCATCATTGTTGGGCGTGAAGGCGTTGGGAATGCGGATAGCCGGGCGCACGGTCACCGTCACCTGGTCGGAGTCGGCGCAGCCGCCGGTTCCGGCCGAGAGCGTGTAAGTTGTGGTTACCGTGGGCGAGGCCACGGGCCGGAGCGAGTCGCCCCGGAACGTCAGCCCTGCGGCCGGCGCCCACCGCACGGGGTAGGTGCCGTCGGCGCGGCCTTCCAGCGTCACGGAGGAGCCAGCCAGAATTTCCTTGTCGGGGCCGGCATCCACGTCAACCGGCGGCTGAATCCGCACGGGCACGCCATTGGAAACGGCCGTAACGGGCTGTCCGCACACGTTGGTCGTGCGCAGGCGCAGCGTCACGATCTGGCCCTCGCGCAGCGTTGTGCTGGTGAAGACCGGGCCCGTAGCCCCGACCACGTCGCCGCCGTTGACCTGCCACTGGTACTCGGGGGCCGGGCCGGGCTCCGTTACGGAGGCAATGCTGAAGGTAAGCGGGGCACCCAGGCAAGCGGGCCCGCCCGGCTGCACGGCAATGGTAAGCGTGGGCAGCGGCGTCGGCGTGCGGGTTACTGTAACGGTGGCCACGGCCGGGCCCGTGCTGCATAGCCCGGCCGTGGGCGTCACCTCCACCCGCACCTGGTCGCCGGAAGCCAGCGTGCTGCTGGTAAACGTCGGCCCACTGGTTATGCCCACGTTGTTGACAAACCACCGGATTATAGGCGCCGGGCCCGCGTTGGCAACCACCGCCGTGAAGGTGAGCGGCGTGCCGGGGCACTGCACGGGCGGCGGCGCCACGCTTACCGTGGGCGTCACGGCCGGCTGCACCCGTATTGTCACCACGTTGGAAACTGCCGAGGCGCAGGTACCGGTGCCCGACGTTACGCGGCGCCGGAAGTACGTGGTAGCCGTGAGCGGGCCGGGTGCGAAAGTGGGCCCGGTGGCGCCGGCAACGGCCGTCCAGTTCACATTATCCGCCGAAGACTCCCACTGGTACGCAAACGTGCCGGTGCCCCCGCTGGCCCCGCCGCCGCTAAGCGCAGCCGGCGCGGTGCCCGCGCAGATGTCCTGGTCGGCGCTGATGTTGCCCGCAACCAGGCTGGGCAGCACCGTCAGGGCAACGGGAGCCGAATACTCCGGGCCGCAGGGCCCCGACGTTACCCGCCGCCGGTAGTAGGTAGTGGCTACGAGCGGACCCGGCGCATAGTCGGCCCCGGTGGCACCGGCAATCGGCGTCCAGGTCGAGTTATCCGCCGAGGATTCCCACTGGTAGCTGTAGCTACCCGTGCCGCCACTAGCTCCGGCCGTGCTGGTAAGCGGTGCGGGCACAGCGTCAGGGCACAGGGCCTGGCTGGCACCGATGGTACCAGCGGCCAGGGCCGGCGCCACGGTGATGGTAACGACATTAGACAAAGCCGGCCCGCAAGGTCCCGAGCTTGCCCGGCGCCGGAAGTACGTGGTAACCGTCAGCGCACCCGGCGCATACGTCGGCCCCGTGGCTCCGCCAATGGCCGTCCAGGTCGAGTTATCCGGAGAAGATTCCCACTGGTACGCAACCGTGCCCGTACCGCCCGCGGCTGGTGTCTCACTAGTGAGGGCAGCCGGGATACCGCCGGTGCACACAGTTTGGTTTGCGGCAATGCTGCCGGCCGTCAGGGCCGGTACCACGGTTATCGTCACCACGTTGGATGGCGTGGTAGTGCAGGCCCCGGAGCTTACCTGACGGCGGAAATAGGTGGTAGCTGCCAGCGGGCCGGGCGTGAAAGTCGCGCCGGTAGCGCCAGCAACGGCCGTCCAGTTCACATTATCCACTGAAGACTCCCACTGATACGCAAACGTGCCCGTGCCGCCGCCGGCCTCGCTGGTGCTGGTAAGCGGAGCCGGCGCAGCCCCCGCACAGATGGTCTGGTCGGCCGCAATGCTACCCGCGCTCAGCGGCGGCAGCACCGTCAAGGCAACCGGGGCCGAATACTCCGGGCCGCAGGGCCCCGCCGTCACCCGGCGCCGGAAATAAGTGGTAACAAACAGCGGACCGGGCGTGAAGGTCTCGCCCGTGGCCCCGGCTATGGCGGTCCAGGTCGAGTTGTCGGGAGAAGATTCCCACTGGTACACAGGCGTGCCCGTGCCACCGCTGGCCCCGGCCGTGCTGGTAAGGGGGGCGGGGGTAGCGCCGGGGCACAGCGTCTGGCTCGTGCCGATGGTGCCGGCTACCAGCGCCGGCGCTACGGTAATGGTGACGACATTGGACAAAGCCGGGGCGCAGGCGCTGCCCGAGCTTGCCCGGCGCCGGAAGTACGTAGTAGCCGTCAGCGCACCCGGTGCATACGTCGGCCCGGTGGCCCCGCTAATGGGCGTCCAGGTAGTATTGTCTGTCGATGATTCCCATTGATAGTCGATACTGCCCGTACCGCCCGTGGCCGGAGTTTCGCTGGTAAGGGCAGCAGGCGTGCCGCCGGCGCACACAGTTTGGCTTGCGGCAATGCTACCGGCCGTTAGGGCCGGCGCTACAGTTACTGTAACGGTGTTGGAAGGCCCGGTGGTGCAGGCCCCGGAGCGCACTTGGCGGCGGAAGTAGGTGGTAACCGTAAGCGGGCCGGGCGCCAGCGTTTCGCCGGTGGCCCCGCTGATGGCAGTCCAGGTGGTGTTATCCGTGGACGACTCCCACTGATACGCAAACGTGCCCGTACCGCCCGTAGCCGGGGCGCTGCTCGTCAGCGGCGCGGGGGTGGTGCCGGCGCACACGGTTTGGTCGGCGGCAATGCTGCCAGCCACCAGGGCCGGTAGCACGGTGATGCGGACGGATGCCGTTGGCGTGCGCGGCTCGCAGAAGCCCGACGTTACCAGCCGCCGGAAATAGGTAGTAGTGCTTAGCGCGGGGGGCGTGAAGGTTTCGGCAGTAGCGCCGCCAATGTCGGTCCAGGTGGTGTTGTCCGGCGACGATTGCCACTGATAGCTGAACTGCCCGGTGCCGGCACCAGCCGGGGCGGCACTGGTGAGCGGAGCCGGCGTGGCCCCGGCGCACAGCGTCTGACTGTCGGCGATGCTGCCCGGCGTGGGCGGGCCGGGTACCCGGATAAGGGCTTGGGTTTCGCGGCAAAAGCAAAAATTAGTAATGCGCAGCGTCACAACATAGTCGCCGGGCCGGGGGAAGGTATGAACGGGGTTGGCTACCGTCGACTTAGTACCGTCGCCAAAGTCCCACTCGTAGCGCTCCGGGTTAGGAATAGGAGAACCAGCCCGAAAGGTTATTTCCAAACACGCCGTAGACTGGGCCCCGAAGCCCACTCGGAGCAGGGAGCTTTGGTTGAAGTTGGGCAAGCCCAGCCCGCTACGGCGCCCGCCCAGCTGTAGGCTGTCGTCGGCGTAGGCCACGGCCGCCCCCAGCGAGTCGGGGTAGGTGATAAAGCCCAGGGCCGGCTGGTTGTCGCGGGCCACGTAAATCTTGCCATCGGGGGCGGCCTGCATGGAGCCCAGACCGACCGGCGTAGTTTGGTTGAGCGGAATAACCTGCCGGCTGGCCGGCACGTTGGCGGCAGTCAAGTCAAACTGAAGCAGCTGGGGCGGGCTCAGCACCGTAGCGTAGAGCCGGCTGCGGCCGGGCGAAAACTCAACGCCGTAGTAGCCGCCCGCCCCGCTGTCGATGGCCCGGCGGTTGCTGACTGCGCCCGTGGCGGCATCAAAAGCAAACAGCTCGACGGTGCTGCTGCTGTCGGTGGCGGCGGTTTCGCTGAAGCGGGCCACGGCCAACTGCTCGCCGTCGGGCGACACTTTCATCTGGCCGCGGTAGCCCTGGGCTGCAATGCTCGGCGCGTGCAGGGAGCCAATGGTTGAAATCACCGGCGTGGTCTGTACGCCGGCCGGCGTCACGCGGTAGGCCAGAAAAGAGTCGCCGCGGTTGTCGGTGCCGCTGGTCGCAGTGCCCCAGCCGTGCACGATAATCCAGATGTCGCAGCCGTTTTTGTGCAGCACACCCGTCATTTTCTCGGTTGTGCCGCGGGCGAGGGGCACGTTCTTGGCAGTAGCCACCACCTCGCCCTGGCCCCCGGCCGGAATAACGATTTCCGAGTAGCTCAGGCCTTTGGGGCCACCTTGCGCGTCCTGGGTGAAAAGGTAATAGCTCGTCGGCCCGCCCGGCGTGGTGGGGCTGCCCGGCTTCCGGATGGCCAAAGGACCGTCGGTGGCGAGGCGGTTGCCGCCCAGGCCGGTGCCGTTGGGCATAATGCTGTGGTTGCGGCTCCACACGGTGTCGCCGTTGCTGTAGAAGAGCAGGCTGCCATTGCCGTCCGACATTACCCCGGAGCCGGCCGGCGCCACCATCCGCCCGTTAGTCAGTACCGCGGGCGGAATGGAGTCGGTGGCCTGGTTGAAGTCCAGCCCCGCCCGGTAGCCGAAATACCAGTTGTTGATAAACTTCTCGTCCTGGCTGCACTCCGGGGGCGGTGTCGCCTGCGCCAGGGCAGTGGTGGCCGCGCCGCTCAGCAGCAGGAGCAGCAGCGTCAGCAGCCAGCTGGCCGCCGGCCGCACCCGCCTAACCAGGCGCCGGCCGTTGACGCCAGCCAAGTGGCCGGACTTGGAAATATGCAGGGAAGGAATAAGGGTAGTAAATAGCTCTGTGGGCATGGTGGGACAGGTAAGGGGGCGGACAGGTAAGCGTTACTTGAAAAGAAAAGTGCCGCTCGCCGCCCTCAAAAACGGAGCTTGATAACCAACTATTGCTGAAAAAGCACTGTGAGCTGATTGTAGTAAAGCTACGCACTGTCAGCCAAGTTTGTACAAGGCAATGTCCGAATAGTGATAAAGACTGCCGCCAGCCATCTATTTCGCGCCTGTTTAGGTTGGCCAGCATTCTTACGCTCCCGGTTTTCTACCGGAAGCGAGTCAATCATCTGAAGCAGATTTACATCTGGCTGCGCCGGTGCCGCCCTGGTGAAGGCCGCAGTACGTCGGGGCTGGCGTGGGTGGCCGGCCCCAGGCGTCACGGCTGGGCCAGCAGCACCGATTTTTCCGCCTCAGAAGCGGTTTGCCTTACGCCCCCAGGGTAGTGGCACGGTGTGAAGAGTAGAGACGCGAACCGCCGGTCGGCGGAGCCAAGGGGCGCGTCCTTGCAGCGGCCAGACGCTGCAACAACTACCGCCAACTGCTGCTCCGTCGTCAGAGCTGATCCGCAGAATCACTCAGCAGCGGTGGGGCAGCGCCGCCTCGTCTTCGCGGCGGGCCTGCTGCTTTCAGCTGACAAGATTTTCTTCCGAACGACGGGGCGGGTAATTTTTCGGGGCCAGTGGGTGACTTTCCGGGCGGGCGGCCGGTTATCTTTGTCTGCTTACCAGTCAGCAACTTTTCCTGTTCCCCGATGCCTAGTGTTGTTGAAGCGCCGTCGTTGCTGCTGCGGTTGCGCCGCGAAACCCGCCCGTACCACGATGCGCTGGAGCAAAACGCCTTCAACCAGGCTCTGGTAGCCGGCGCCCCCACCGCCGAAGGCACGGCGTGGTTTCTGGCCAAGCTCTACGGCTTCCTGCAGCCCTACGAAACGGCCTTGCGGCAGCAGGTTCCGGCTTTTTCCGGGGCCTGGGAGCTGCCGGCACGCTACCGCGCCCACCTGATTCTGGAGGATTTGCAACGACCCGCCGCGGCTCCTGGCCTGCCGCTGTGCCCGGCCATGCCGCCGCTGCACAGCCGGGCCCAGCTGCTGGGGGCCATGTACGTGGTAGAAGGCTCCACGCTGGGCGGACAGGTAATTACGCGCCAGCTAATCCAGGCTGGCATTCCGCTGCGCCGCTATTTCGCGGGCTACGGGGAGCAAACCGGGCCCCGGTGGAAGACCTTTTGCCAGCTGCTCACCGCCGAGGCGGCCACCACCAGCCCGGACGACATTGTGGCCTCGGCCAGTCATACCTTTCAACACCTCGCCGCGTGGATCAAGCAACCGTGAGTTTCCCCCACCATTCCGGGTTTCAGGCCCCCGTTACGCTGACCAACTGTGACCGGGAGCCAATTCACCTGCCCGGCGCCATTCAGCCCTACGGCTTCCTGCTGTGCCTCGATGAGGCCACCCGGCGCATTGTGCAGGCCAGCGCCAACACCGGGCCACTCATCGGCCTCGAAGCCGCTGACCTGCTGGGTCAGGGCCTGGACTGCCTGCTGGGCCCCGACCGGCTGGCTGAAATCGAGGAGCGGCTGGGCACACTCAGCAGCACCGCGCAGCTGCTGGGCGCCCGCCTCGACCGGGTAGCCGGCCAGCCGTACTACAAGCTCATTTTGCACCGCCACGACCAGCTGCTGTGGGCGGAGTTTGAGCCGGTGAGCGACACGGCCGCGGCACCCCTCGACCTGCCCTCGCTGAACGCGGCGGTGGGGCAGCTGCTGGGAGCCGGTAGCGTGCTGGAGCTTTGCCAGCACGCCGTGCACCAGGTGCGCGCCATCACGGGCTTCGACCGGGTAGCCATCTACCGCTTCGCGCCCGACGAAAGCGGCGAAATCATTGCCGAAGCCACGCGCCCTGACCTGCCGCCCTGGCTGGGGCTGCACTACCCGGCCTCCGACATTCCGCAGCAGGCCCGGGCCATGTACCTCAAAAACTGGCTCCGCTTCATTCCCGATGCCCACTACACGCCCGTGCCGCTGGTGCCAGTGCACACCCCCGCCACGAACCGCCCGCCCGACATGACCTACGCCGTGCTGCGCAGCGTGTCGCCCATCCATTTGGAGTACTTGCACAACCTGGGCTCGGCGGCCACCATGACCATTTCGCTGATTCGGGACGGGCGGCTCTGGGGCATGATTACCTGCCACCACCTCACGCCCCGCCTGGTGAGCTACGAGCTGCGCGAGCTGTGCCAGTTTATCGGCAAAACCTTTTCGGCGCTGCTGCCCGGCAAAGAGCAGCAGGACGAAAGCGGATACCGGCTGCGCATCCGGGAGCGGCAGGCCCGACTATTTGAGCACGTGGCGGCCCACGCTAATTTCGTGGAAGGCCTCTACCAGCACCGGCCTACCATGCAGGACGTGTTCGACTGCGGCGGAGCGGCCATCTGCTTTGCTGGCGAAATCGTGACCCTGGGGACGACGCCAACTGAGCCCCAGATTCAAGAGCTGCTGGCCTGGTTGCAGGAGCACGCCCCGCAGGAGGAAGTGTTTCACACCACGTCTTACGGCAGCCTCAATCCGGCGGGGCTGGCGCTGCGCAGCACGGCCAGCGGCATAGTGGCCGCCTCCCTGGCCGATGCGCCCGGCAACTACCTGCTCTGGTTCCGGCCCGAAGTGGTGCAAACGGTAACGTGGGCCGGCCAGCACGAAAAGCCCCAGGTGCTGGCCGACGGGCAACTGTTTCTGTCGCCCCGCCAGTCGTTTGAGGCCTGGAAGCAGCTGGTGGAAAACACGGCCGCGCCCTGGCAGCCCGCCGAGCTGGAGACCGTTCGGGAAATCCGCCGGCATATTTCCGACCTGCGGCTTAAGGCATTCAACGAATTGCAGGCCCGCGCCCAGAGCCTGAGCCACCTCAACGCCGAGCTGGAGCGCAGCAATGACGAGCTGGACTCGTTTGCCTACGTGGCCTCGCACGACCTCAAGGAACCCTTGCGCGGCATTCACAACTACTCCCTGTTTTTGCTTGAAGACTACGCCTCCCGTCTCGACGCCGAGGGCGTGCACATGCTGCAAACCCTGACGCGCCTGAGCCAGCGCATGGAAGGCCTGATTGAGTCGCTGCTGCACCTTTCGCGGGTGGGCCGCACCGAACTGGAGCTGGCCGACGTGGACCTGAACGACGTGCTGGCCGACGTGACCGACCTGCTGCAGCTGCGCCTCAAGGAAACCCAAGCCAACTTGACCGTAGCCGGTTCCCTGCCCACCGTGCGGGCCGACCGCACCAGCCTGCACGAGGTGCTGCTCAACCTGCTCACCAACGCCATCAAGTACACCGACCGGCCCGCGCCGACCATTACGGTGGGCCAGGTTTCCGGTGACAGCGCCGGCCAGCTGGGGCAGCCCGTGAACCTGGACGAGTTTTACGTGTTCTACGTGCAGGACAACGGTATCGGCATCGACCCGAAGCACCACGCCATCATCTTCAAGCTGTTCAAGCGCCTGCACGCCCAGGACAAATACGGCGGCGGAACCGGCGCCGGCCTGGCCATTGCCAAAAAAATGGTTGAGAAACACGGTGGCAGCTTATGGGTGAAATCCACTCCTGGGCAGGGCACCACCTTTTACTTCACGCTTCCCAAACGCTAGACTCTAGCCCCGCTATGACAACCCATCCGCTCAAACCAATATTGGTGGTAGAAGACAGTATAGAAGATTTCACGGCCCTGGGCCGGGCCTTCCGCAAGCATGCGCTGCAAAACCCCGTGCTGCGCTGCGAAAACGGCGACCAGGCCCTGCAGTACCTGCAAGGGCACGGCAAAGCCGTGGGGTGGCCTTCGGTCTTGCCGGCGCTGGTGCTGCTCGACCTCAACATGCCCGGCACCGATGGCCGCATGGTGCTGGAGGCACTCAAAAACGACCCGGAGCTGCTGTCTATTCCGGTTATTATCTTCAGCACTTCCTCCAGCGAGCAGGACATTCAGGATTGCTACCAACTGGGCGCGAACAGCTACCTCACCAAGCCCCTGGAATATGCCGCCCTGGAAGAGAAAATCCGGCTTGCCATTCAGTACTGGCTGGAGACTTCCGAACTACCCAAGGTGAATTAGCGACAGGCTGGTGAAAAAGATACTACTCGTTGACGACAGCGAGCATGACCGGGCGTTGTACCGGCGTTATCTAAGCAAACACACCGGATTTGAGCGCCTCGAAATCAGCGAAGCCAGCTCGGGCGCCGAGGCTTGCGCGCAGTTTGCGGTGTTGCGCCCCGACTGCGTGCTGCTCGACTACAACCTGCCCGACACGGACGGCCTGCACCTGCTGGCCGAGCTGCTCAAGCTGGCCCCCCCTGACAGCCTGTGCGCCGTCATGATTACGGGGGCGGGCAGTGAGGTGCTGGCCGTGCGGGCCCTCAACAGCGGGGCCCTGGACTACCTGGTAAAGCAGCAGTTCGACCACGAGCTGCTGTTTAAAACCGTGTGGCACGCCATCGAAAAAAACGAGTGGCGGCAGTACGTCGCGTCTTACCACGAAAAGCTGCGGGGTGTAAACCAGCAGCTGCGCGACTCGCTGGAGAAGCTGACGGAAGCGCGCCAGGAAGTCGACCACAAAAACAACCAGCTTACGGCGGCCAACGCCGAGCTGGCCCGCACCAACGCCCAGCTGGCGCGCACCAACCTCGACCTGGACAACTTTGTGTACGCGGCCTCGCACGACCTGAAGCAGCCGGTTAACAACCTGCAAGGCTTGTTTGAGGAATTGCGCCGCACCGCCATTATCCACGACCCGGATGCTGCCTACGTGTTTGGGCTGGTCGACACGTCGTTGCGGGACCTGAGCACCACCATCAACGACCTGGCGGCCGTGGTGGCAGCCGACCGGTCCGTGAACGGCCCTGCTCCCGAGCCGGTGCTGCTGGCCGACCTGGTGGCCGAAATACTGGCGGTGCTGGGGCCGCAGGTAGAAGCCACGCAGGCGCAGGTGCGCACTGACTTCACGGCCCTGCCCGAACTCACGTACGTGCGCATACACTTGCGCACCATCCTGCTCAATCTGCTCGGCAACGCCTTGAAGTACCGGCACCCGGACCGCCCGCCGCACGTGCAGCTGCGGGCCTGCTGCGAAGCGGGGCGCCCCGTACTGGAGGTGCAGGACAACGGCCTGGGCATCGACCTGGACCGGCACGGCGCCGAGCTGTTTCAGCTGTTTCGCCGCTTCCATACCCAGGCTGCCTCGGGCACCGGGGTGGGGTTGTTTCTGGTGAACCGTCTGGTAGAGGCCCACGGCGGCCACATCGACGTAACCAGCGAATTGGGAACGGGCACCATTTTCCGGCTTTACTTGGGCTAGAGGCCGCTGCGCACACTCACGGGCTTGGTTGGCTGATGTAGCAGGTAAGCGTTGGGGCGGTGCTGCTTACTGGCAACGACTATACACGAGGTAAGAATAAAGCCAACATTCCAGGAAGCAGGCTGCATTATCGAGCTGGCATTCCGACCAATAGCTCAGTCAACTCCTAAGACTTGTCCCCATCCTGCTCCAGCTGCCCGCCGGCGCGGAGCAGCCAATCTGCCAGTTGGGTGAGCGAGGGGCGAATGTCCTGCGGAGCTTTGGCAGCCACCTGCGACGTCTGGGCACCCAGCATACTTAGCGAGCGGCCAATGGCCGGGCCATCCAGCCCGTTCTTCATACTCAGCATGGATTGCAGATTGCCTAGCTCCCGGTCAATATCCTGAAGGGCTGGCTCCCCGCTTTGTTGCAGAGTTTGCTGCCATTGGTCGATGGTGGTGTGGGCAGTGCTGAGCGGAATGCTCGTCAGGCCGCCTTGCAGGGCAGTGAGGGTGGTGGTGAGTTGGTCGGTTGGCATAAAAAGGAGGTAAGCGTATGCAGGGCCGGTAAGCCGGCGCCCACTTAGGAGGCAGCGGCTTCGTCGGCGGGTTGGGTGGCAGCGGAAGCTTCTGCGACTTTGGCAGTTTTGCGGCGCGGCTTTTTGGGGGCCGGACCCTCAGTAGCAGCCAGCACTTCTTTGGGCGTGGGCGGCGCGTAGCCAGGGCGAGCGGGCGGCAGGAGAGCCAGCTCCCGCATGATGCCGCAAGCCTTATGGGCGCTAACTTCCTTGTCCTTGATTTCAAGCATGATGTCAGCGTCCAGGTCGCCCAGATCTTGCAAAAAGCTGCGAAACAGGTCTTCCTCAATCGAAGCCACATGCTTGCCCCGACGCTCACCCGGCGACTGGGAGCTGTAGTCCATCATCATCACGCCGTCGCGGGTGGGGTGCCAGGTGGCGGCGGCTAGGCGCAAAGCCTCGGGCATAGGCTCTCCGTTGTTCAGGCATTCGTGGTGGAAATTGTCGAACAAGATGGGCGTGCCCGTGGCCGCGTGCAGGCGTAGGCAGTCCTGGAGGCTAAACAGCCGGTCGTCATTTTCGACCACCAGCCGCACCTGCACGGCCTCCGGCAAGGTGTGCCACACGCTGATAAACCGCTCAATGGCCGCGTCCCGGTCGCCGTAGAGGCCGCCCAGGTGAATTTGCAGCTTGGCAGTGCTGTCGAGGCCCATCAAATCCAGCATGGAGCCCTGGTACACCAACTCCTCGATGCTGCGCTGCACAATGTCGGGGTTGGGCGAGTTGAGCACCACGAACTGATCGGGGTGGAACGACACGCGCATGTCGTGGGCTTTGATATAGTCGCCAATGGCCCGGAACTCGGCCGCAAAGCGGGTTTGCCAGGGGTAGGTGTTGATAGGGTGGGAGCCAAACGGCACAATGCCCGACCCAATCCGGAAGAACAGCAGCCCGTGCTCCACATTATACTCCAGAATGCGCTGCAAGCAAGCCAGGTTATTGGCCACGGCCTGCTCCACCCGCTCGTCGGAGTAAGAAGCCAGCCGAAAGGTACTCGTGGACGTGCAGTCCAACGATTCATTCACACAAGGATATCCAATTCGCATACCTCAGCTTACGCAAAGCAGTAGGAAGTAGGTTGTTCCTGGCGGCAGACTTCTCGCCGGAGGCGAGGCGTCTGCCCGCCGACGAATGGGGCAAGTCTCCCGACTTGCGGCCGCGCAGCGGCCATTCGGTACCGCGCCACGTGAACGGTGGATAAGAAGATGTAACGCGAAGTTTCACTTCGCGACGCGTTAGGGCGTTACCACACGATTTTGTTCTGACGCCTCGCGAAGTGAAACTTCGCGTTACATCTTCTTATCCACCGTTCACGTGGCGCAGTTCCGCATGGCCGCTGCGCGGCCGCAAGTCGGGAGACTTGCCCCATTGCTATGGCTCGAAGTCACGCCGCCTGCGGCGGCTAAGACTTCGGCCAGAAGCCACTTTGGCCAAAAGCCGTTCTTAAGTCCCCAAGACCCTAGCTTCACTCATACCCGCGGTTGTCCTTGAAGTTCTTGTTGTAGCGCTGGCGGGCCTGGCGGGCTTTTTCGGCGGCTTCCTGGGCGCGGATTTCCTCCATCTTGCGGCGCTCTTTGCCTTCGCGCGAGAACTGGTCGTAGAGCAGGCTCACAGGGCTTTGCAGGGTAGGCGTGGGAGCCTTGGGCGCCGTTGAGTCGACGGGGAACAGAGGTTTGGGGGCCGGGGGGCGCTTGGCGGCGCTGGCCGGGGCGGTGCTGGGGCGCTTGATGTTGCGCAAGGCCCGGTTGATAGTGGCACGGTCGGGGCGGCCCTCCTGCACCCGCACTTCGCTTAGGCGCACGGTGTCAGGCTGCAGGCGAATCTGCACGATAAGCTGGGAAAGACCGGTGCCGCCCAGCGGCAGGCGCTGCGCCTTGAAGCCCACGGCCCGAAACAGCAGCGTGTCGGTAGAGGCGGCCGTCACGTCGAACTCGCCTTCCGGCGAGGCCACCACGCCGCGGCCCGTGCGCTGCACCACCACCGAGGCCCCCGGCACCGGCCGGCGCGTCGCCGCTTCCGACACCGAGCCCGTAACGCGCACTTGCGCTGCTGCTCCGCCTGCCCATAGCAGCAAGGCTAGCAGCAGCCCGCCGCGCCACCGCGGCCCCAAGGCGTTGCGTATCTGTACCAGAAACCGTGTCATCAACTGCAAACTAACGCACACCGGGGCGGTAGTGTCGCAAGAGGGAGAAAGAAAAAGCCCGCACCGTTGCAGGTGCGGGCTTCAGGACAGGCAAAAAAGCAGCCAACGGGCAGGCTTACTTGATTTTAGTTTTGTCGCCTTCTTCGGGCTTCATCTTCACGGTGCCGTCGTCACCGTCCATCTTCATCTTGTTGCCCTCGGCGTCTTTGATTTTCACGTCGCCGTCGGCTTTTATTTTCACTTTCGAGCCGTCGTCGTTTTTCATCTTCGAGCCGGGTTCCATGGCAGAAGTAGGAGTGCTACCCGAGTTGTCCATCGAAGACGACGAAGACGAGCTCATGTCGCTGCCGTCCATGAAACGCTCATCATAGTAATTGGTACGGCTCGACTCGTAAGTCGTATACGATTCGGCGGGCAGGTAGCCTTTGAATTCGCTGTCGGTTTCGGCGTACACCGTGCGCATTTCGGCGGCCATGCCGGCCGTGTCGGCCGTGTACTTGGTGCGCAGCTCACCCATGCGGCGGGCGCGGTTGTAGTAGGTAGTCCGGATGCGCGACACCACGGCCGTGTCCGTGATTTTCATATCCGAGGCCATCTGGTCGGCAATGCGGCCGGCCCGGTTGCGGTACTCCACATCCATGTCACCGGCCGAGGCGTTGGTCGACGAGGACGATTCGGTAGTTGTGGTGGTCGTAGTGGTTTCGGCCGTCTTGTTGTCGGAGCACGAGGCTACGGTGAAAGCAGCGGCGGCAGAGAGCAGCAGCAAGGTCTTTTTCATGGGTACAGTAGGCTTGAGAGAGAAATGGAGAGAGTCCCAGAACCGGGAATGGCGCGTATACGCACCGCCTACTGTTGTGGTTGTTGGATTAGAAATGAGAAGGTGAGACATGAGAGGTGAGACTCTGTTCCGCTGGCGCTGACGTCAGCCCGAAGTCTCACTTCTCAGGTCTCACCTCTCTCACTTCTACAGCTATAATTACGCTCTGCGCAGCTCGAACACGGTGATTTCGGGGAGGAAGCCGACGCGGCCGGGGTAGCCAATGTAGCCCAGGCCGGCGTTGACGTAGAGCAGCTGCTTGCCTTTCTCATACAGCCCGGCCCACTGCTTGTAGGCGTATTGCACGGGGCTCCACTTGAAAAAGGGCAGGTTGACGCCAAACTGCATGCCGTGGGTGTGGCCGGCCAGCATCAAGTCGATGTCGGGGTAGTTTTGCACCTGGGCGTCCCAGTGCGACGGGTCGTGGGAGAGCAGAATCTTGAACGGGGCGGCGGGGTCGGCGGCGGCGTGGGCTTTGGCCAGGTTGCCGTACTTAGGGAAGCGCATCTGCGCGCCCCAGTTCTGCACGCCCAGCACGGCAATCTTCTCGCCGTTGCGCTCCACGGTGCGGGCCTCGTCCAGGAGCAGCTCCCAGCCTATTTTGGCGTGGTTTTGCTTGAGCCGCTCCAGGTTGGCCTCCTTGGCCTCGCGGGACGGCCACTGCACGTAGTCGGCGTAATCGTGGTTGCCGAGCACGGAGTAAATGGGGTAGGTTGATTTGATGCCGGCCAGCGTGTCGATGTGGGGCTCTACCTCGGTGGCGAGGTCGTTTACCAGGTCGCCGGTCATAAACACCAAGTCGGCGGCTTGCTGGTTGATGAGCTGCACGGCCCGTTGCAGCGGCTCCCGGCTCTGGAAGGAACCCGTGTGCAGGTCCGAAATCTGTAGCACCTTGAAGCCGTCGAAGGCGGGCGGCAGGTTAGGGAAGCGCAGGGTCACGCGCTTCACGGTGTAGTCGGTGCCGCCCTTGAACATGCCCCAAATCAGAGCTACGAATGGCACGGCTCCGGCCAGCAGAGCCAGGCGACTCAGAAACTCGCTGCGCGTGATGCCCGCGCCGGCCGTGGCCGCCGATGCGGCGGGCGTGGTGAAGCGGGCCAGCGCCCAGCGGCCGGCGCGCACCAGGTCCTCGGGTAGCAGAAACAAGAGCACCACCAGCTTGGCGGCCACAAATATCAGCGGCAGGCTGCCCAGGTAGGCTTTGTAGGTGGCGGGGTCGGAGCGGCGGGTACTGATGGCCCAGATGCCCAGCGCCCATACGGCCACCGTAATCAGCCAGTACAGAATGCCGGCTACCCGGCGCACCACGGGCGAGGCCCCGGTCAGGGCCGTACGCACCGCCTGAAAGCCGTACCATTCGGCCAGCACCAGCAAGCCGACAAACAGAAAAGTCATGAAAAGTCGATACATAGAGGAAAAGCAAAGCCCCGCCGAGAGGTGCAGGTAAAGCGCGGCAGCCCCCCAGCTGACGCAGATGCGGGGTTTTTATTTTAGATTTTGGGGCCTACAACAACGGTGCCCCATGCAAGAGTTTGACAATCTGACCGAAAACCTACCCAGTCCCGCCGCTGCCGAAGCCGCGCCCGTTCCGTACGAAGCCGCTACTACGTTAGGTATCAAGAGCTGGGCCGAGGAAGACCGACCCCGCGAAAAACTGCTCCAAAAAGGCCGTGCCGCCCTTTCCGACGCCGAGCTGCTGGCCATTCTGCTGGGCTCGGGCACCACCAAGCTCTCGGCCGTGGACGTAGCCAAGCTGGTGCTGCGTGCCGCCGACAACGACCTGAACACGCTGGCCCGCTTCTCGGTGAAGGAGCTGATGCGCCAAAAGGGCATTGGCGAAGCCAAGGCCATAACCATCGTGGCCGCCCTGGAACTGGGGCGCCGCCGCAAGGAAACCGATACGCCCGCCCGCCCCAGCATCGGCTCCTCCCGCGACATCTACCGCGTCATGCGCCCCCACTTGCAGGACCTGCCCCACGAGGAGTTTTGGGTGGTGCTCCTGAACCGGGCCAACGTGGTGATGCGCACCGTCAGCATTAGCCGCGGCGGCGTGGCCGGCACCGTCGCCGACCCCAAGCTTATCTTCAAGGAAGCCCTGGAGCAGCTGGCCAGCAGCATTATTCTGGTGCACAACCACCCCAGCGGCAACAAGAACCCTTCCGCCGCCGACATTGCCCTCACCCGCAAGCTCAAGGAAGCCGGCCACCTGCTCGACCTGCCCGTGCTCGACCACCTCATCTACACCGACCACGGCTACTTCAGCTTCGCCGACGAGGGAATGCTGTGAAAGTCAATTAAAAATTGAGAATTAGGCGGTCATGCAGCCCGTCATGCTGAGCGTAGGCGCAGCCGGAGTCGAAGCATCTCTCCCGCTTCATCCTCACGTCAGAAGTTAGCCAGCGGGAGAGATGTTTCGGCCAGCTCAGCAGGACGGGCTGCATGGCAGTTCTGGTGTTGTAAGAATTCACAAAGGCGCGTGGACGCGGATTAGTGAGGCCTTCTATTGAAAGTAACGCTTGCCCCCACGAACGTACCTTTGCACCGCAATCTTTAATTCTCAATTTTTAATTGATACATGCGTATCAACCCCAAACTGTTCATTGGCCTGGGCTTGCTGGCCGTGCTGGCGTATTTCCTGCAAGACCTCGTGCTGAGTGATGACCAGTACGCCCTGCGCCTCAAGAAAGAGCGCCAGCAGAAAAACGAGCAGTTTCGCCGCCACGACTCGTCGCCGCTGCCCGAGGAGCTGCACGAAACCTTCGACAGCCTGCGTTACTTCGCCCCCGATCCGCAGTGGCGCCTGCACGCCACGCTCCAGCGCCTGCCCCCCGGCGACACCCTCAGCCTGCCGCTCACCGAAGGCGGCGCCGATAAATACACGCGCTTTGCCCGCGCCACCTTTGAGTGGCGGGGCCAGCCTCAGCAGCTCACCTTGCTGCGCCGCGTGAGCAAGACCGATTCCACGCTGTTTGTGCCCTTCACCGACCGCACCAACGGCCGCACCACCTACGGCGGTGGCCGCTACCTCGACATAGCCACCCCCGGCCCCAACGACGACGAGGTAACGCTTGATTTCAACCTGACTTATAACCCGTACTGCGCCTACGGTGCCGCCTTCGCCTGCCCCATGCCCCCGCGCGAGAATGCCTTGGCCATTGAAGTGCCGGTGGGGGAGAAGAGCTATAAGGACTGATGGCTGGAGCACGACTGTAGCTGCGCTGGCCTTCGGTTGTAGTTCACGCTTGGGCTGGCTAAAAAGGATGTAACGCGGAGTTGAGCTTCACAGGTCGTCAGGACGATGTGGTACCAGGCGTTCTGCCGCCTCGCGAAGCTCAGCTTCGCGTTACATCTTCTACTGAAGCCCTGTTTCGAGCCGCTGGCCCAAATCTGTACCTTTGCTTACCGTGGGCCTGGGGCCCGCCCCTCTTATTTGTTTTGCGTAACTCATGAAAATATCCCTCGACTGGCTCCGCACGCTTATCCCCACCGACAAACCCGCTGCCGAAATCGGGCAACTGCTTACGGGCTCGGGGCTGGAGGTGGAAGGCATTGAGGAGCTGGAAAGCGTGCCGGGCGGCCTGCGCGGGGTGGTGCTGGGCACGGTGCTCACCTGCCAGAAACACCCCGACGCCGACAAGCTCAGCCTCACCACCGTGGACGTGGGCGACGGCCAGTCCCGCCAGATTGTGTGCGGCGCCCCCAACGTGGCGGCCGGGCAGCGCGTGGTAGTAGCCCTGGAAGGTGCCACGCTGCACCCCACCGAAGGCGAACCATTCAAAATCAAGAAGTCCAAAATCCGCGGCGCAGCCTCCGAAGGCATGATTTGCGCCGAGGACGAAATCGGCCTGGGCACCAGCCACGCCGGCATTATGGTGCTGGATACTGACTTGCCCAACGGCACGCCCGCCGCCGAGTACTTCGGCCTGGGCTCCGACTCGGTGTTTGAAATCGGCCTGACTCCGAACCGCGCCGACGCGGCTTCCCACTACGGCGTGGCCCGGGAGCTGCGCGCCCTGCTACACCAGCCCTGCCACTTGCCCGACATCAGCGGCTTCCACGCCCCGGCCGAAGCCGCTGAGAACATCCACGTCACCATCGAAGACCCGGAGGCTAACCCGCGCTATGCCGGCCTGCTGCTGACTGGCGTGCGGGTGGGTCCCTCGCCGGAGTGGCTGCAGCGCCGCCTGCGCAGCATTGGCCTTTCGCCCATCAACAACGTGGTGGACGTCACCAACTTCGTGCTGCACGAGCTGGGCCAGCCCCTGCACGCCTTCGACGCCGACCAGATACGCGGCGGCCAGGTGCGCGTAAAGCGGGCCGCAGCCGGCGAGAAGTTCACGACCCTGGACGGCACGGAGCGCACCTTGCAAACCGGTGACCTGGTTATTGCCGACGCTACTGGCACGCCCATGGCCCTGGCCGGGATATTCGGGGGCCAGGTGTCGGGGGTGACGCCGGGCACCACGCGCGTGTTTCTGGAAAGTGCCTACTTCCAGCCGGCCGCCGTGCGCCGCTCCTCCCAAACCCACCAGCTCAAAACCGACGCCTCTTTCCGCTTCGAGCGGGGCACCGACCCGCACATGGTGCCCGTAGCCCTGAAGCGGGCGGCCCTGCTGCTGCAAGAAGTGGCCGGCGCCACCGTGGCCGCGCCCATCGTCGACGAGTACCCGGTGCACATTGCCCACACGCCGGTGCGCCTGCGCCTGACGCGGGTAGAAAAGCTGGTGGGCCAGTACATTGCCCCGGAGCGTATCCGCCAGATTCTCACCGACATCGACATTCTCATTGCCGAAGAGAGAGGTGACAAGTCAGGAGTGAGAAGTGAGACCAATGAAGTGAATGATATTTCTCACTTCTCACCTCTCACCTCTCACCTCTCCCAGGAATGGATTCTGTCGGTGCCTCCGCACAAGGTGGACGTGACCCGCGAGGCCGACGTGATTGAGGAAATCCTGCGCATCTACGGCTACAACCACGTGGCCCTGCGCCCCCACAACTCGGCCTCCTTCCTGGCCCGCTTCCCCAACCCCGACCCCGAGGTGGTGCGCCAGAACACGGCCCGCCTGCTCAGTGGCCAGGGCTACTCCGAAATCATTACCAACTCGCTCACCAACTCGGCCTACTTCGAGACGGAAGGCCAACGGGACCAGACGCTGGTGCGCATCCTGAACTACAACAGCGCCGAGCTGAACGTGATGCGCCCTGCGCTGCTGCCCAGCGGCCTGGAAGTGGTACGCCATAACGTGAACCGCCGCCAGCGCGACCTGAAGCTTTATGAGTTCGGCAAAACCTACCACCAGCAGCCCGACGGCCAGTTTCAGGAGAAGAATGTACTGGCCCTGTACCTGACCGGCAACGCCACCGCCGAAACCTGGCAGCACAAAACCGAAAAAACCACCTTCCACCAGCTGGCCGGAGCTGTGCAGCAGGTGCTGGCTTCGCTGGGCTTTCCGCAGCCCACCTCCCAGCCCGTGCAGCACCCCTACCTGGCGGGCGGGCTCACCCTGCTGGCCCAGAACCAGCCGGTAGCCCACGTGGGTGCCGTAGCCGGACCCATGCTCAAGCGCCTCGACGTCAGCCAGCCCGTGTGGTACGCCGAGCTGGACTGGGACTGGCTGATGCGCAAGTACCGCAACACGCTGGTGGCCCGTGAGTTGCCCAAGTTCCCGGAGGTGCGCCGCGACCTGAGCCTGGTAGTCGACAAAACCGTGACCTTCGACCAGCTTCAGCTTATTGCCCGCCGCACCGAAAAGAAGCTGCTTCAGCACATCAATGTGTTCGACGTGTACGAAGGCGAGAACCTGGGCGCTGGCAAGAAGTCGTACTCCGTGAGCTTCCTGCTCCAGGACCCCACCCAAACCCTCACCGACCAGGCCATCGACGCCGTCATGCAACGCCTCATCCAGCAGTTTGAGCAGCAAGCCGGGGCCCTGATTCGGAAGTAAATTGGTTTTTAGTGGGTGGTTTTTGGTTATTGGGCTGGTTAAGCAACTAGTGACCGTATTGCCGAGCTTTGGTGCGACAACCTAACAGAAAACGGAAAAGCAAAAGCCACCAACCAAAAATCGTCAACCAAAAACCAAAAAAATGGCTTCCTCCCAGCAGCTTGCCCAACTCGACCGCCTGGAGCGGCAGGTGACCACCTTAGTGGCTGCCTATCAGCAGTTGCGCGAGGAGCTGGCCGATGCCCACACCACCATTCAGCAGCTGCGGGCCGACGTGCGCGACCGGGAGCGGCAGCTGAAAGACTTCCAGAATCAGGAGAATATTGTTAAACTTGTCAATACCATAGCAGGAGAACCTGCCAACGCCAACGAGCTGAAACTTCGCCTCAACGAATACATCCGCGAAATAGATAAGTGCCTTGCCTATTTGAGGGAGTAACGACAATCATCCAACCCCACCTACTGCAGCTCCATGAGCGAACTATCCATCAAAATCCGCGTTGCCGACCGGGACTACCCCATGCGGGTAAGCCCCCAGGACGAGGAGCGCCTGCGCCTGGCGGGCCGCCTTCTCAACGAGCGGATCAAGGAGTTTCGGGAGCAATACGGCATTCAGGACAAGCAGGACCTGCTGGCCATGATTGCCCTTTCCACCATGGCCGACCGCCTGAAGGTCAGCAAGGAAAAGGACGGAACCGATGCAGCCCTGACCGAGCGCCTCACGCGCCTGGACGAGCTGCTCTCCGGAGTGGTGCTGGTCTGAGCCCCTAATATGGGGGTTCCGGCTGGGCCGGATGATGCGAGTACGGCAGCCCGTTGCGGGGCAGAACAATCGGTTCTGCCGGCCGCGCGGGCGTTGTTGCAGAGCCTCTGTGCTATGGGAGTTCCTTTCTTTCAACCCCATAGCCCCATGTCCTCATCTATAACCTTGTATATCGTTTTTGCCGCCGTGCTGGCCTTGGTGGTTGGCGTGGTAGTAGGACGCTTGCTGGCCGGTAAGGCCCGGCAAAACCACGAAGCCGACGCCAAAAACCGCGCCCAGCAGCTGCTGGCCGAAGCCGAGCAGCAGGCCACCCGCCTCCGCGACGAGCGGATTCAGCAGTCCAAAGACAAGTTTCGCACCCTCAAGCAGGAGTTTGAGCAGGAAAGCCGCCGCCAAAAGCAAGTGCTGGAGCAGGAGCTGGCCGAGCGTCGGGCCACCGTGGTAGAGCAGGAGCAGAGCATCAAGCAGCTGACCCTGACCACCCAGAAGCAGCTGGAGCAGATTCAGCGCAAGGAAAAGGAGCTGGAAGCCACCCGCGAACGGCTGGAAACCCAGGCCCAGCAGCAGCGCGAAAAGCTGGAAGCCCAGGAAGAAAAGCGCCGCCAGGCCGTAGAAACCCAACTTGCCAAGCTAGAGCAGCGCGAGCAGGAAGTGGAAGAAGAGCTGCGCCAGCGGGAGCAGGAACTTACCGAGCAGCAGCAGCGCGTGTTGCAGCAGCTGGAAAATATTTCGGGCCTGACGGCCGCCGAAGCCCGTGAGCAGCTGGTAGAGTCTCTGAAAAACGAGGCCCAGATTCAGGCCAGCTCCTACATCAAGGACGTGGTAGCCCAGGCCAAGCTTACGGCCACCAAGGACGCCAAGAAAGTGGTGCTGGAAACTATTCAGCGCACCGCCGCCGAACATGCCATCGAGAACTGCGTGTCGGTGTTCAACATCGAGTCCGATGACGTAAAAGGCAAAATCATCGGCCGCGAGGGGCGCAACATCCGGGCCCTGGAAGCCGCTACCGGCGTCGAAATCATTGTGGACGACACGCCCGAGGCCATCATCATTTCGGGCTTCGACCCGGTGCGCCGCGAGGTGGCCCGCCTAAGCCTGCACCTGCTGGTGAAAGACGGCCGCATCCACCCGGCCCGCATCGAGGAAATCGTAGCCAAGACCCGGAAGAACATCGAGGAGGAAATCGTCGAAATCGGTGAGAAAACCATCATCGACCTGGGCATCCACGGCCTGCACCCCGAGCTGATTAAGATGGTGGGCCGGATGCGCTTCCGCAGCAGCTACGGCCAAAACCTGCTCCAGCACTCCCGCGAAGTAGCCAACCTGTGCGCCACCATGGCCGCCGAGCTGGGCCTGAACGTGAAGCACGCCAAGCGGGCCGGCCTGTTGCACGACATTGGCAAGGTGACCACCGAGGAGCCCGAGCTGCCCCACGCCATCCTGGGCATGGAAATGGCTAAGAAGTATAAGGAGCACCCCGACGTAGTAAATGCCATCGGCGCCCACCACGACGAAATCGAGATGACGGCCATGATTTCGCCGCTCGTGCAGGCCTGCGACGCCATCAGCGGTTCCCGCCCCGGCGCCCGCCGCGAGATGATGGAAAGCTACATCAAGCGCCTGAAGCAGCTGGAGGAAACGGCCAGCTCGTTCAAGGGCGTCAACCAGTGCTTCGCCATCCAGGCCGGCCGTGAGCTGCGCGTGATGGTAGACGCCGAGAACGTGACCGACGAGCGGGCCGCCGAGCTGAGCTACGAAATCTCCCAAAAAATCGAAAAGGAGATGCAATACCCCGGCCAAATCAAAATCACGGTTATCCGGGAGATGCGCGCCGTGGCCTACGCCAAGTAACCGGTAGCACACGCTTCAGCTTGTGCCCGAAAGGCCAACCGCCCCCGCAACGAAAGTTGCGGGGGCGGTTGGCTTTTCAGACTTGGCTGGCGCGAGTTTAGCGCAGCGTAACTCGTGCCGAAAATGACGGGAGGCTGTGCCTCCCCCGCCAGAACGATCCACGCCTGGCACCACATGGCCCAGTCCCGGCTTGCCGCTGGCGCGGCAGTGGAGGCGCAGCCTCCACGTCATTTTCGGCACGAGTTACGCTGCGCTAAACTCGCGCCAGGGTCAACTTACACAACGAAACGGCTCGGCTGTCGTTTTCAGCCCGACTGGCCTTCTTTTCGTTGTTTATGCTGCTGTTGCGCTACGTATGCCTGTTGCTGCTGCCCGTGCTGGCCAGCTGCTCGTCCTTGTACTTTCCGCCGCCGCCCCAAGTGCCGCTGCTCACGCAGAAAGGGGAGTGGAGCGGCTCCCTGCAAACCAACTTCAGCCAGAACACCAGTGCCCAGGGCGCCTACGCCTTCACCGACCACCTGGGCGTGATGGGCTCGGTGTCGTTTCTGCATTCCGACAAGAAGCAGTCCTTTTTTGGCTCCCGCAACAACCGGGAAGCCGTAGACCACGACTTTGGCGAGCTGGGCCTGGGCTACTACACCCGCATCCGTGACAAGCGGGTGCTGGAGGTGTACGGCGGCTATGGCGGCGGCCGCAGCAAGCGCACCGAGTTCAGCCGCGAAACCCGCGTGAATACCCTGGCCCTGGAAGGCACCCTGAACAAGTACTTCGTGCAGGTCAACTACACTTCCAAGGATAAGAAAACCTACCACGTGCTGGGCCGCGACTGGCCTGTAAGCTACGGCACGGCCCTGCGCGCCAGCTACGTCACGCTCACCAACTTCCGCCGCGACGGGCTGCCCGCCCCCGCCGAAGACAACATCTTTCTGGAGCCCATCACCTACACCCGCATCGGCCTGCTGGGCCCCATTGATTTTCAGCTTATTAGCGGCAGCAACTTCGGCCTCAAGCACCGCAAGTTCCTGAAAGCCGCCAACTCCGTGTTTCAATTCGGGCTGGTGGTGAACGTGGGTGGGGAGAAAGGCGGGAAGTAGGCAGAAGGCTTTGGGCCTGGGAAAACCGGGGCCGCGTAAGCCGTTTGCAAAACCAGCGGAACATTATGCAGCATCGGCTACGAGAGCATCTAGAAAAGATAGTCCCGCTGACGGACGCTGAATTTGCATTCGTGTGCACCCATTTTGTAAGCAAAAGGTATAAAAAACACCAGTTCCTTATCCAGGAAAATGCCCCGGTGCAGTACGTATACTTTGTGGTGTCGGGGTTGCTGAAGCTGGTGTACACCGATGATGCAGGCAAGCCGCACCTGCTTTCATTTGCAATGGAGGACTGGTGGGAAAGTGACTTTCAGGCGTACTACACGCAAACGGCCGCTGTATTTTCGCTGGAATGCCTGGAGGATACGGAAGTTTTGTGTTTGTCGCTGGCCAGCTACCGCGCGCTCTGTGCTGGCCTGCCCAAGATGGAGCGTTTCTTCCTCGAAAAGTCAATCCTGGGCTCCATTGCCGCGCAGCAGCGCCTGTTGCTGCTGCTGACCACCACGGCCAAGCAGCGCTATGAGCAGCTACTGAAGCAGCAGCCCGCGCTAGTGCAGCGGGTTTCCAAAACCCTGCTGGCTTCCTACCTGGGTGTGTCGCGCGAGACCCTAAGCCGGCTCGCTCCTTAAGGTGACTTACAGCACACGATATTAGTGAGGTAGAGCACACCCGGCGCTGTTTCATTCTGGCAGCTTTGCATGGCAAACCTAACCAGCAAAGCGAAACAAATGGAAAAGCGAGTAATCAACCCGTGGCAATGGCAGGACGAGCGCAGCTATGTGCAAGCCGTTGAGGTAACGCAGGCGGCGGGCACCCTGTACTGCTCCGGCCAGACTGCCATAAGCGCGGACGGCCAGCCAAGCACCGCCGACATGAAAACCCAATTAATTCTGACCCTGCAAAACCTGGAACAGGTCATTAGTGCCGCCGGGTACGAGCCGAAGAATATCGTGCGCCTGAATATCTACACCACCTCATCAGCGGAATTGTTCACGTGCTTCGACACCCTTACCGCTTGGGTAGCCAGGCACGGAATAAAACAGGCCACTACCTTACTCGAAGTGAAAAGCCTCTTCGAGACGCTGAAAGTTGAGCTGGAAGCTACTGTTGTGAGGTAGTCACGGAACGCACTTGCGGAAGCGGGGAGTGATGGAACGCACTCTGGCCAGCAACGGCTATAGCTCTTCGACCTTCAGCTCCAGCTCGTAGTTGTAGTCAGGCATCGTGCTGGACGGATTGTGCTGGCGCATCGAGGCGTAGAAATCCGGCAGGCGCTGCCACCTAGGCCCTAATAGAAAATAGCAGGCATGAGAAGCAGGAAATAGGCTACAGGCGCACGCAGCACGCAGAGGAAACAGCAGCATAGTGACAGGCCGCCTCGTAGGTAGAAGGCAGCCTGTCAAGAGGAGCTGCAATACTACATGGAATACAGCCCCGGCAGTACCCATACCCCGCCAGCACGCACGGCATGGTACCACCACTGGTGGCAGCGGGGTTCTGGAAAGTGCAGCTAGCGGCTCTCGAAGAAGGTAGTGAGGGGGCGTTTGAAAAGGCCGCCTGTCGTGCCCAGATATACCGTATCGCCGAGCTGGGCCAAGTCCGTAAAATCGGCTTGGTTCAATCCATCATTCTTGAGCAGACGCACGCGGTACGTATTGCCCTGCCAGCGAAGCGTATACAACGCGTTTTCCTGAATGCCGTGTGTAATACCCACGATACTATCGCCAACCGGATGAAAAGTGCTGAAAACAAAGAAATCTGGTATGCCGTTGCGCAGCTGTCAGGTTTCACCATTGTCGGCAGAAATATAGACGCCGTTCTGACTGTCGTCGTTCATGGCGTATAGTATGCCTTGGTGTTTAAAGTAGGAGCGAATGCCGGTTCCCGGAGCAGATACCACCTGCTTCACTACCCCTTGTTCAGTTATTTTGTAAATGCCCTGGTTTATGACATTCACCAGAAAATAATCGTCGATGGCGGCAATCGAGTAGGAGTAACCATTGGACAGAGGCACGGTAAGAATCCGGGACGTAACCGTAACGGGGCCTCGGCCTCTTGGCCAATTTGGATCCAGGGAAAGCCGGCTCAACACCAAACGCATAACCCGGTCAGCAGGAGTTGCTGTTGTATAGCCCACCAGGGCGTAATTATTACGGCTGATAGCGCCGAATGCAAAGTATGGGCTTGCCCAAAGGTTACTGAACTCCACAGCCGACGGGTCAAGGCGGCGCAAGTCAATATCGGCGGGCATGTTGCTGGGAGGTATATAGGTAGTCGGGTATGCCCGTAGCACTAGGTTGTTGCCCGGTACCGGCTTCAAATAGAATGCTGCATTCATCGGAATGCGGTTTTTCAAGTCATACGGTAGGGGCTCAAATAGTTGACGAACCGCTCCGTAGTAACCTGGTCCTTCTGGGCCTACGGCGCCCGGTAGTGGCGTAAGCCGCCCCAGATACCCCAGCTGCTGCAAGTACAGCGAGGCCGCATCCTGCGTCATCTGCACGATAATCTTCTGGCTGCCAGTGAGCTGCTTTACCTCGGCCCAGCTGTAGGTTTTATCCTGTACCACAATTCTCTCAACCTCCTTGGTGCAGGCCGTTGCCATCAGCAAGCCGATGGCCACCAGAGTTATTCTACTGTTTATATGCATAGTTATTGAAAATGTATCAGCTAGGTAAGAAAATAGTTATACAATAAAAAAGCTCCGGTAAGTACCGGAGCTTTCTCACTGTCCTATTCGCGGTGAAACTACTTGCCGCCCAGCACGCGCAGCACAGTGTCGCCGATTTTGGCGGGGAAATCTACCACGTGAATGCCGTATTCGCGCATGATGGCCATTCTGGCGACTATGGCGCCGAAGCAACATTACTTTACGATGGATAGGAAAGCTACTGCTTCAAGAATCGAATCATGCGCTGTTCCCCCTGGCTGTTTACTTGCAGCAAATAGCTGCCTTGTGGCAAGGAGGCGGGCAATGTCAAGCGTTGGCTAGCGGGTAGTGTCACTTGGGGCAGTACTACGCGGCCTGTTAAATCGTGTAGCGTGACCTGAGTAGGGCGGGAAGAACCAGTGGCTACAGTCAGATAGTTCTGAGCCGGGTTCGGATAAACGACTAGCTGGGGCAATCCTTGCTTACGCTGGCTTGACGTGACGGTGAAGTTCGTAATACCGACGTCATCGATATTGATTCGCGGATTGGTGCTGGCGTTCAAATTGGAGCTGCTGAAGCGCAGACGTACGTTGCCGCCCCGGTTGGCCGTGAAAGAGTAGGTGGTGAGGTTGGGAGTCAGCACCGGCGCCGGGCCAGTCAGCAAGCTGGTGTACGTCACGCCGCCGTCAGTAGAAATTTCCGGCAAGAATGATACGCCCGTTTCGGTGCTATACGTGGCCGCGCTTACTGTCACTACACCGGCTCCGTTGGGCTTGTCAACGTCCATTTCCACGAATCCACCCCCACGCAGGCGCGCCGACTTGCTGCCGTTAAACTTGTCGGCCCCAGCCGTGGTGCCTATCAGGGCTTCGCCAAACGTCCAGCCCCCACTAGCCAGCGCCACGGAGGCGGGAGTGTAGCTCGTCTTGGTTCCTTGTTCGAAATTTTCAAAGAAGGGCGGAGGAGAAGCCGTAACCACAAAAGGAGTAGCACTAACGGCCGCTCCATTCTTATTGGCTAGCGTGATGAGCCCTGTGGTAGCACCGGCCGGCACGACGGCTGTAATTTGTTCTCCGCTAGGTGTTGGAGGTATCAATATGGCCTGTGTACCATTAAAAGAAACAGTGGCGCCACCGCTGAAGAGGTAAAGGTTATAGCCTTGGATGGTAACTGCGGTGCCAACCGGCCCACTGCTAGGCGAAAAACTGGTAATGATTGGAGCCGTAGCCAGTATATTAAACATTTGCGGGGCGGAGTCACCGCCACCGGGCAGAGGATTCTTAACGATTACCCTGGCCTGAACGGAAGTAGCGCGGGACGGAAGTTGAACCAAAGCCCGCAGATGTGTCGATGATACGTAAGTAGTGCTGATGATTCGAGTTAAGTCCATACTAACGGTAGCGCCGGGCACAAATCCGCTGCCATTTAAGTCCATAACAATGGGCGGGCCGTGGCCGCCCGACGAGGGTGAAATGCTGGTGAGCACCGGCACTGGGTTAGGAGTTGGAGCCGCCGTAACGGTGCCGCTGACGGCTACGGTCCGGGAAGCGCTGCCAGTGTTGGCTACCGTTACGGTGCCAGTAAAGCTGCCCAGCGTGTTTCCGGCCAAGCGCACGTAGAGCGGCACGTTGGTAACCGTACCACCCAGTTGAGTCAGGACTTGGCTTGAGCCATAGGGCCCATTTTCCAACCAGGCAATTTCAAAGCCCGCTGAAGCTGTAACCGTGACATCACCCGTTAGGCCAGTGCCGTTGATTAAAATGGTCTGATACGCCGAAGGGGTACCGGCAGCCGTAGTGAAGGCCGGCAGCGTTGCGGGGGAAACAACCAAGTCGCCGGCCAGCCAGGCAGTAGTTGAAAACGGCCTGTTCGTTTCGGCGCTTGGCGGCTCGGGCGCAGACAGGGAAGTTGCTGCCACGTTTTCTGCCCACAGTAAGCAAGATGCGAGTAGAAGTTTTTGAATCATAGATGAAGAGGTTGAAAGAATTGTGCGTAAACTACTCAAAGAAGAGTGGCTAAATACTGTACTACGTTGCAACAGAGGGCAACAAAAATCCCTGACCGGCACGGTCAGGGATTTTAGACATAGCATAAAGTCCAGGAAAGGCGTTTCTACTTCCCGCCCAGCACGCGCAGCATGGTGTCGCCGATTTCGGCGGGGGAATCTACCACGTGGATGCCGCACTCGCGCATGATGGCCATTTTCGCGGCGGCGGTGTCGTCGGCGCCGCCGACGATGGCGCCAGCGTGGCCCATGCGGCGGCCGGGCGGCGCGGTCTGGCCGGCAATGAAGCCCACGACGGGCTTCTGGTTGCCGGTTTCCTTGATCCAGCGGGCAGCTTCGGCTTCCATGCCGCCCCCGATTTCGCCAATCATCACGATGCCCTCGGTTTCGGGGTCGTTCATGAGCAGCTCCACGGCTTCCTTGGTGGTGGTGCCGATGATGGGGTCGCCGCCGATGCCGATGGCCGTGGTCTGGCCCAGGCCAGCTTTGGTGAGCTGGTCTACGGCCTCATACGTCAGCGTGCCCGACTTCGACACGATGCCCACGCGGCCTTTCTGGAAGATGAAGCCGGGCATAATACCCACTTTGCACTCGCCGGCCGTCATTACGCCGGGGCAGTTGGGCCCGATCATGCGCAGGCCCTGGCGGTTTTTTAGGTATTCCTTTACGGCAATCATGTCCTTGGTGGGGATGCCTTCGGTGATGGTGACGATGACCTTGATGCCCGCGTCGGCAGCTTCCATGATGGCGTCGGCGGCAAAGGCCGGGGGCACGAAGATGATGCTGGTGTCGGCGCCGGTTTCGCGCACGGCGTCGGCCACGGTGTTGAACACGGGCCGGCCGAGGTGCTGGCTGCCGCCCTTGCCGGGCGTTACGCCACCCACCACGTTGGTGCCGTACTCAATCATCTGCTGGGCATGAAACGAGCCCTCGGAGCCGGTGAAGCCCTGCACAATCACTTTAGAATCCTTGTTGACCAGAACACTCATACGAAGTGGGGTTAGCGGGAAATGCGGGTTAGGGTGGGAACGGTGGCCGCCAGGCCTGGCCGACGACGCGGCAAAAGTAGGCTTTTTTGGGGCGGCAGCAAGCCCCTCCCAGCCGAAATCCGTACCTTTGCGGCCTCTCTCTCCACCCACTGCAATTCTCTCTGCATGTATCTGAATAACATCGTTGAGGCCATCGGCAACACGCCGCTGGTGCGCCTCAACAACGTGACAGAAGGTGTCAAAGGCACCATTCTGGCCAAAGTAGAATACTTCAACCCCGGCAACTCCGTGAAGGACCGCATGGCCCTGCGCATGATTGAGGACGCCGAAAAGGCCGGCCTGCTGAAGCCCGGCGGCACCATCATCGAGGGCACCTCCGGCAACACCGGCATGGGCCTGGCCCTGGCCGCCATTGCCAAGGGCTACAAGTGCATCTTCACGATGAGCGACAAGCAGGGCAAGGAAAAGCAGGACATTCTGAAAGCCGTGGGCGCTGAAGTCATTGTGTGCCCTACCAACGTAGCCCCCGACGACCCACGGAGCTACTACTCGGTGGCCCGCAAGCTCAACGCCGAAATCCCCAATTCCTTCTACCCCAACCAGTACGACAACCTCTCCAACTCGGCCGCCCACTACGACACCACCGGCCCCGAGCTGTGGCAGCAAACTGAAGGCCGCATTACGCACTACGCCTGCGGCGTGGGCACGGGCGGCACCATCTGCGGCACGGCCCAGTACCTGAAGGAGCAGAATCCCAATCTCGTATCGATTGGGCTGGACACGTACGGCTCGGTGTTCAAAAAGTACAAGGAGACGGGCATCTTCGACGAAAACGAAATCTACCCCTACAAAACCGAAGGCATCGGCGAAGATATTCTGCCCAAGAATGTTAACTTTGACTTGATTGATTTATTCATCAAAGTAACGGACAAGGATGCTGCCCTAATGACGCGGCGGCTGGCTAAGGAAGAAGGTTTGTTTGTGGGGTGGTCGTGCGGCTCGGCCGTATACGGCGCCTTGGAATACGCCAAAGAGCACTTGCAGGAAGATGATGTGATGGTGATTGTGCTGCCCGACCACGGCACACGCTACCTGGGCAAAATCTACAACGACGACTGGATGCGGGCCCAGGGCTGGCTCTAGCCCAGCGGCTGACTTCCGACTCTTTTCAACTACGTAACCCAAGTTTCCGGTGCATGTCTAAGAAGTTGCGCAACGTGGTATTGGTGGACGACAACGAAACCACCAGTTTCCTGAACAACCGCCTGCTCAGCCGCCTCGACGTGGCCGAACGGGTGGATACTTTCTCCAAGGCGGAGCAGGCCTACCACCAGATTTGGGGCGGCGCCAAAGGAGAGCAGCCCAGCGAGGAAGCCCCCGACCTGATCTTCGTGGACCTGAAGATGCCGGGCATGGATGGGTTCGAGTTTCTGAAGCTGTACAGCGCCCTGCCCGAAGCCGTACGCGAAAAAACCGTCATGGCCGTGCTGACCACCTCCATGCACGCCGCCGACACGGCCCGCGTGGCCCAGTACGAAGGCGTGGAGTACCTGGCCAAGCCGCTGACCGAAGAAAAAATGCAGAAGCTGCTGCAAAAGCGGTTCGTGGGTATCTTGCAGCAGTAGCTGGCAGGTGTGCCGGTTATCAATTAGTAACTAGGAACGACAGCAAACGCCCGGAGCCATGCGGCTCCGGGCGTTTTTTCGTGGGGCTTTCCGGGGGCTGCTACACCACCGCCTCCACAAACCGGAAGGCTTCGCCATCGAACAGGCCCTGGTCGCTGAGCTTAAGGCTGGGAATGACGAGCAGGGCCATAAAGGAAAGCGTCATGAAGGGTGCTTGGAGCGGGGAGCCCAGCTGCTTGGCCAGCGCATCGACGGCCGTGTAGGCGGCGGCCACGGCCGGCCCCTCCTGGGCCGACATCAGCCCGGCTACGGGCAGGGGCAGCAGCAACTCCTGGCCGCCGGGACCCACGGCGGCCAGGCCGCCACGGGCCTGCATGACCAGGTTCACGGCCCGCGCCAGGCTCGCGTCGTCGCAGCCCACGGCGGTGATGTTGTGCGAGTCGTGGCCCACGCTGCTGGCCAGGGCACCACGCCGCAGGCCGAAGCCCTGGATGAAGGCCACGGCGGGTGGCGCCTGCTGGTAGCGGTTCACCACCGTGAGCTTGAGAATGTCTCGGCTTACATCGGGCACTACCAGGCCGTTTTCGACGCGGGCGGGCAAATCGTGGCGGGCAGTAATGAGCTGGCCGTCGAAGCACTCGATGACGCGCATGGTTGGCGGCTCGTTGTTGGGTGGTGGCTGGTGGGTGCTGGGTGCTGGGTATCCGTTACCGGGAGTAGGGGCAGGAACCTGGAACTCCTCGGGGCGGACAGCATACGCCGTGAAGTTGTTGACGACTTCCACGGGCGCGGCGGGCAGCAGGCTGCGGCCGTTTTCGGCTACCACCTCGCCGTCGAGGTAGGTTTGCCGCACGTCGAAATCGGTGAGGCTGCCGACCACGATAAAGTCGGCCGGGTCGCCGGGGCGGAGCAGGCCCACGGGCAGGCGGTAGTGCTCCACGGGGTTGCGGCAGGCCACGCGCAGCACTTGCAGCACGTCGAGGCCGCGGGCTACGGCGCGCTGCACCAGCTGGTTGATGTGGCCCAGCACCAGGGTGTCGGGGTGCTTGTCGTCGGAGCAGAACATGAGGTGCTCGTAGTGTTCGGGCAGCAGGTCAATCAGGGCCTCGAAGTTGCGGGCCGCCGAGCCTTCCCGAATCAGCACCTTCATGCCGGCGACCAGCTTATCCAGGGCCTCTTCCCGCGTAAAGCATTCGTGGTCGGTGCTGATGCCGGCCTGGGCGTAGCGCAGGGCATCGGGGCCGCGCAAGCCGGGCGCGTGCCCGTCCACAGGGCGGCCGTACTGCCGGGCCAGGCGGATTTTCTCCATCACCAGCTCGTCCCGGTGCAGCACGCCGGGCCAGTTCATCATCTCGGCCAGGTAGCCGATTTCGGGGTTCTGAAACAGCTGTTCAATGTCTAAGGCGGTAATTTCGGCACCGGCCGTTTCAAACGGGGTGGCCGGCACACAGGAGGGCGCCCCGAAGCAGAACTTGAACGGCACCTGCCGGGCGCTGCGGAGCATGTAGTCCACCCCAGCCACGCCCAGCACATTGCCGATTTCGTGGGGGTCCGATACCGTGGCCACCGTGCCGTGCACCACGGCCAGGCGGGCAAACTCCGCCGGCACCAGCAAGGAGCTTTCCACGTGCACGTGGGCATCCACGAAGCCTGGCAAGGCGTAGGGCAGGGCCGGGTCGGGCGGGGCGGCGCCGGTGGGCTCGATGCTCCTGATGCGCCCCTCGGCCACGTGCACCGTGGCGGGCCGGATGGTGTTCTGAAACAGGTCGATGACGTTGGCCAGGAGGCGAAATTCGGCGGGCATAGCAACGGGGCGCCGCCGCGGGAAAGTTGAGGTTGCGGGGCGGCTAACGGGTAAAGAAGCGTATATTTGCCGAAAATCCGCGCCGTGAGAAAGATTGTGACTTTGCTGCTGGCCGCCCTAATTGGAGGCTCGGGCCTGGTGGCCGCGGGCTGCGCCAGCCGCACCCCTCAGCAGAAGAAAACGGCCGCCTTCAAGCGCAAAGCCAAAAGCGGAAAAACCCCTTGCCCCTGCGACAGTCACTAAGTGCCCGGTGCCTCCCGTACCCAATCACAGTGCGGCCAGTACCGACGCGCCTAATTGAGTCAGCCCCACCATCTCAGTTATAGCTTCTGCTTTCCTCCGCCGCCGCTTTATGCCCGAAACCAACCCGCTTACTTCTCTGCTAGCTGCCGCCGAGGCCGTGCGCCAGCAGCTGCGCGTCAATCAGTTTGATGCGGAGGCCGTGCAACGCCTGGCCGAGTTCATTGAAACTCAGCGGCCCATCATCAAGGAAGCCGACCGGCCGGGCGTTGTCACGGCGCTGGGGTGCTTCCTGGGGCAGTGCCTGGTGGAAACCTACCGGGGCGAGTGGGCCACCGGGCGCGACGGTACCACGGGCGTGGGTATCAACGACCACCATTTTTTCAACCCCTTCTACCGCGTAAGTGAGCAGCTCACCAAGGGCCTGGCCCAGTCGGTGGCCCTGTTTTTTGCGGATGTACCCCAGCGCCTGGCCACCAAGCCGGGCCGTAAATCCTGGATGTAGTGAGTCCTGCCAGCTGTTCTGCCTCAAGCGACTTCGCCATGCGAAAAATTGTCATTGCCATTGATGGCTACTCTTCGTGTGGCAAAAGCACCACGGCCAAAGCCGTGGCCGCCGAGCTGGGCTACGCCTACATCGACACCGGGGCTATGTACCGGGCCGTGACCTTGTACCTGCTGGAGCACAACATTGCCTTCGACGACCTGCCCCGCATCGAGCAGGCCCTGCACGAGTTGCATATCACCTTCAAGCGCAACCGCAGCACCGGCCGCAACGAAGTGTGCATCGACGGCGAAATCCGGGAAGACGAAATCCGGCAGATGCGCATTTCCAACTCCGTGAGCGAGGTATCGGGCATTCCGGCCGTGCGCCACGCCATGGTGCGCCAGCAGCAGCGCATGGGCCGCAAGCGCGGCGTGGTGATGGACGGGCGCGACATCGGCACTACCGTGTTTCCGGATGCCGAGGTAAAGGTGTTTATGACCGCCGACGTGCTTACGCGGGCCCTGCGCCGCCAGGAGGAGCTAGCCCAGAAAGACGAGCACGTGCCGGTGGAAGACATCGTGGAAAACCTGCGCAAGCGGGACCACCTCGACTCTACCCGCGCCGAAAGCCCCCTGCGCCGCGCCCCCGACGCCATCCTGCTCGACACCACCCACATTACCGTCGACGAGCAAGTGGATTTCGTGCTGGAGCGCGTGTCGGCGGCTTTGCTGTCCTTGGCCGCAGCCGAAAAGTAACGGGGGTGTACTGGGTCAGGCTGGGGTTGCAGCTAAGAAGTAGCGAGTGAGGCCCGGTATTTGTCGGCCTGCGCGTCACCGAAACCGAAGTTCGGTTGTTTACCTTGTGCTGTAGGATGCATTGCTTCTTGCCGCGCCCTCCCGAAGTTTACTGTAGAGAAGCTATGAACGTCACTATCGATAAGAATTCCGGGTACTGCTTCGGCGTCGAGTTTGCCATTCAGATGGCCGAGGACGAGCTGGCCCAGGACCAGACGCTGTACTGCCTGGGCGACATCGTGCACAACCGCATGGAAGTGGAGCGCCTGCACGCCCTGGGCCTGCGCATCATCGACCGGGAGCAACTGGCGGGCCTGCACGATGCCAAGGTGCTGATTCGGGCCCACGGCGAGCCGCCGGAAACCTACCAGTTGGCGTTGCGCAACAACATCGAACTGATTGACGCTTCCTGCCCCGTGGTGCTGAAGCTGCAAAACCGCGTGAAGCACGCCTACGACGCCACCACCCGCCAAAACGGCCAAATCGTCATCTACGGGCAGCCCGGCCACGCCGAGGTAACCGGCCTCACGGGCCAGACCGGCAATCAGGCCATCATCGTCATGACCGAAGCCGACCTGGACCAGATTGACTTTTCGCGGCCCGTGACGCTGTTTAGCCAGACCACCAAGAGCACGGCTGGCTTCTACCACATGAAAGAGGTGATAGAGCAGCGCATTGCGGCGGCCGGCGGCTCCCTGGAGGCTTTCGACGCCAACGACAGCATCTGCCGGCAGGTGAGCAACCGGGAGCCGGCCCTGAAAAAGTTCGCCACCCAGCACGACGTCATTGTGTTTGTGAGCGGGCGGAAAAGCTCTAACGGCAAGGCCCTGTTTTCGGTGGTGAACCAGACCAACCCGCGCAGTTACTTCGTGGAAAACGAGCAGGAGCTGCAAGACGAGTGGTTTATCGGGGCCGAAACGGTGGGCATCTGCGGGGCCACCAGCACGCCCATGTGGCTGATGCAGCGCGTGAAAGACCGGATTGAGGAAGTAGCAGCAGCCGTGGCTTAAAGCGCGGCCCGCATGAATGCCTCCCCACCTGTCATTCTGAGCAAAGCGAGGAATGACAGGTGGGGAGGCACTCGTTTGTATAACTTGCTGCCTCTTGTCATACTGCCATGCGTCGTCTGCTCAATTACTTTCTCAATGGCTTTCTGATTGTCGCGCCCATTGGGCTGACTGTCTACATCCTGTTTGCGCTGCTGCGCTGGCTCAACGACCTGTTTGCCGGCCTGAGCTTCGATGTGCCGGGGCTGGGGCTGCTGCTGGCCGTGGTGCTGATTACGGGCGTGGGCTTCGTGGCGAAGTCGTTTCTGGTGCGGCCCTTCGTCATCATCACCGAGCGGGTGCTGCACCGCACGCCCCTGGTCAGCATCATCTACTCCAGCCTCAAAGACCTGTTCGACGCCTTCGTGGGCGACGAGCAGAAGTTCAACCGGCCGGTGCTGGTGCAGCTCAACGTCCAGGAGCAAACCTACAAGATGGGCTTCGTGACCCAGGCCGCCATGACGGCCGTGCTCCGCGACGACCTGGTGGCCGTTTACTTCCCGCACTCCTACAACTTCTCCGGCGAGCTGGTGCTCGTGCCCCTGGACCGCCTTACCTACCTCGACCTGCCCAGCTCTGAAGTCATGAAGTTCATCGTCTCCGGCGGCGTGTCGAGGCTGGGGTAGTTTGGAAGGTAGAAAGTTGAGAAGGTAGAAAGTGAGTACCTACGGAACGGCAGCCCCCGCGGGGCGGCATGTTGGTAGAAAATCATGTGTATGAACGTGCAAAGCCCCCGCGGGGCGACACTTGACGTCCGCAAACGATAGGTGCCGCCCCGCGGGGGCTTTAACATTTCCTGAGAACGGGTCTTGCTACCGACATGCCGCTCCGCTGAAGCTGCCGTTCCGTAGGTACTCACTTTCTACCTTCTCAACTTTATGAAGACTCGCCTGCACTACCAGAAATACGGCTCCGGGGCGCGGGTGGTGCTGGCGTTTCACGGCTACGGGCAGAGCGAAGGGCACTGGCGCACCATGCTGCCGGTACTGGGCCCCGACGTGACGGTGTACGCCTTCGACCTGTTTTACCACGGCCGTAGCCGCCTGGCCAAGGCCGACGCGCCGCTGAGCAAACGGCGCCTGGGTGAGCTGCTGGAAGAGTTTCTGCGCGAGCAGGGGGTTGAGCGGTTCAGCCTGCTGGCGTTTAGCATGGGCGCCAAGTTTGCCCTCACGGCCGCCGAGCGGCTGCCGGAGCGCGTGGAGCAGATATGGCTGTTGGCTCCTGATGGGTTGCAGCGGCAGTTCTGGTACGCGCTGGCTACCTATCCGCCCTGGATGCGCGGGGTGCTGGGCCGGGCCGTGCTGCGCCCCCAGGGCCTGCTGCGCCTACTCGACACGCTGCACCAGAGCCGCCTCGTGAATGCCAACCTGGTGCGCTTCGCCCAGTGGCAGCTCGACAGCCGCGAAAAGCGCCTGCGCGTGTACCGCAGCTGGGTCGGCTTCCGCAACCTCACCTTCGACCTGAAACAGCTGGCCGCCCAGCTAAACCGCCGGCCCACGCCCGTCACTTTCTTCCTGGGCCGCCACGACCGGGTGATTCCGCACGCAGGGCTGCAAAAGTTTATCAGCTCCCTGCAAGCCGCCCGCACCGTGCTGCTCGACGCCGGCCACGCCGGCCTCATCTGGGAAGTGGCTGCCTACCTGCGCCGCCACCCGGAAGTACAGCTATGCTGATGGGGCGGGGCGGCACCCCGTGCTGGCTATGCGGGAGGCTCCAGCCGCCCCCGCCAGAACGATTTGCCTGCCTGTAGAGACGCAATAGTTGGAGTCTCGTCGTCCGAGCCGGCCGTCTGCACGATTGTCGGCGGAGTCGTTCAACGACGAGACGCAACATAACTAGGGCTACCGTGCTGTATGCTCCAGCAGCCGGTAAGCTTCTTCGTCGAAGGCCACCAGCACCACTTCCTGCGGCTGCTCGTGCTGCTCCAGAAATGCCCGTATTTCGCGCACGGCAATGCGGGCGGCTTCGGGCTTGGGGTAGCCGTAGATGCCGGTGCTGATGCCGGGGAAGGCCACGCTGCGCAGATTGTTTTCGGCGGCTAGGCGCAGGCTGTTCTGGTAGCAGCTAGCCAGCAACGCGGGCTCCTGCCTGTGGCCTCCGTTCCAGACCGGACCCACCGTGTGAATGACGTAGCGGGCCGGCAGCCGCCCGCCGGTGGTGATGACGGCTTCGCCCGTGGGCAGGCCATCGGGTAGCGAAGTGGCCCGCAAGCGGCGGCAGGCTTCCAGGATTTCGGGGCCGCCGGCGCGGTGAATGGCCCCGTCTACGCCACCGCCGCCGAGCAGGCCGGAGTTGGCGGCATTCACGATGGCGTCGGTGTCGAGGCGGGTGATGTCGCCGCGGTACAGCAGCAGGCGGCCGAAACGCTGGGCCTGGTCGCGCCAGGCAGGGGAGGGGGGGGGTGGTCGTCATGGGGAAGGGGTGCTTACGAGCAGCAAAGTACTGCGAAGCTTCCGCAACCTTCCGCCGCCCGCTTGGGTTTGGGCAAGTATGAAAACGCGCCGCTTCCTTCCATTGTTGTTGCTGGCTCCGCTGGCCCTGACTTCTTCCACCGAACCCCTGGAGCGGGCCGCCCTGTCGGCCGCCCCCGATGCCAACCTGAGCAAGATTAAGCTGCCGGCGGGCTTCCGCATCAGCTACTTTGCCCAGGGCGTAAAAGATGCCCGCCAGATTACGCTGGGCCCCGATGGCACGGTGTACGTGGGCACCAAAACCGACAAAGTGTACGCCCTGCCCGACCGGAACAAGGACGGCCGCGCCGATGAGGTAGTGACCATTGCCACTGGCCTGAACGCCCCCAACGGCGTGGCCGTGCACGACGGCGCCCTGTACGTGGCCGAAATCCACCGCATTCTACGCTACGACAACATTGCCCAGCGCCTGCGCCAGAAGCCCCAGCCGGCCGTGGTGTACGGGCAGCTGCCCAACAAAGAATGGCACGGCTACCGCTACATTGCCTTCGGGCCCGACGGCAAGCTATACGTGCCGGTGGGCGCGCCCTGCAACTCCTGCCTGCCCGAGCGGCCCATCTACGCCACCATCAACCGCCTCAACCCCAATGGCACCGGCCTGGAAGTGTTTGCCTACGGCGTGCGCAACACAGTGGGCTTCGACTGGAGCCCCCAGGACCGGTCCCTGTGGTTTACCGACAACGGCCGCGACATGCTGGGCGACAACCTGCCCCCCGATGAGCTGAACCGCGCCCCCGCACCGGGCCTGCACTTCGGCTTTCCCTACTTCTTCGCCGGCGACGTACCCGACCCGGAGTTTAGCCGCGGCAAGTCGGCCGACACCTACGTTAAGCCGGCCCGCAAGCTGGGGCCGCACGTGGCGGCCCTGGGCATGAAGTTTTACACCGGCCAGCAGTTCCCGGCTCAGTACCGCAACCAGATTTTCGTTCCGGAGCACGGCTCCTGGAACCGCCGCCAGAAACTTGGCTACCGCATCATGCTCGTGCGCCTCGACGCTAGCGGCAAGCAGGCCCAGAGCTACGAAACCTTCGCCGACGGCTGGCTACAAGGCCAGCAGAGCTGGGGCCGCCCCGTGTGCCTGCTCGTCCACCCCGACGGCTCCCTGCTCGTCTCCGACGACCAGAACGACGCCGTGTACCGGATTAGCTATAAGGGGTAATGGGGTGAATGGTTATGAGGTGACAGGTGAATAGTGACAGGTAACAGGTAACAAGTGACAGGATGAACGGTCATGCTGAGCGTAGCGAAGCGAAGTCGAAGCATCTCTACTGCTTCGTTGAACAAGCGTCAGGAGTTAGCAGGAAGTTAGCCCGCGGGAGAGATGCTTCGACTGCGCCTCCGGCTTCGCTCAGCATGACGTTCTTTCTTACTTGTCACCTGTCACCTGTTACCTGTCACTATTCACCTGTCACCTCATCTCACCTGTCATCTCATCAGCCCCTATCTTGCCGTTCATGAAAACACAACGTGGACCGAAGCGGACAGTGGGCCGGCGGGAGCTGGTTGATTTTCCGCAGTTTCAGCTGTGGGGTGTGGAGGCCAAGGTGGATACCGGGGCCTACACGGCGGCTATTCACTGCTCCAACATTCACGTGGAAACCCAGCCCGGCGGGCGCCCAGTGCTGCACGTGCAGCTGCTGGACCCCTCGCACCCCAACTTCGACGGCACGCCCATGCAGTTTGAGCGGTTTAAGCTGCGCGACATTCGGTCGTCCAATGGCGAGGTGCAAGAGCGGTATGTTATTCAGATGGCTATTCGGCTGTTTGGGGAAGATTTTGACACCGAGTTTTCCTTGTCGGACCGCAGCGACATGCGCTACCCGGTGCTGATTGGGCGGGTGCTGCTGCGCCAGGCCCGGCTGGTGGTGGATGTGGCCCGCCTGAACCTGTCGTACAAAAGCCAGCTCACGGCCGGCCGCTCCTAGCGGGGTCTAACACCCGGCCCGTATCTTTGGGCGCTTCTGCTCTGTATCTATTCTTTCCCCAAGCACCTCTTGTATCCGATGAAACTGGCGATTCTGTCGCGTGAGCCGAAGCTGTACTCGACCACCCGGCTGGTAGAAGCCGCGCGGCAGCGCGGGTACGAAGCCGTGGTTATTGACCACCTGCACTGCAACCTGGTGCTGGAGAAGGGGAAGCCGGGCATCATCTACGAAGGCCAAAAGCTGGAGGGCTTCGACGCCATCATTCCGCGCATTGGGGCTTCGGTCACGTTTTATGGTTGCGCCGTGGTGCGGCAGTTTGAGATGATGAAGGTGCGCACGGCCGTGGAAAGCCAGGCCATTGTGCGCAGCCGCGACAAGCTGCGGTCCATGCAGATTCTGAGCCGCGCCGGGGTAGGCATGCCCAAAACCGCCTTCACCAACTACTCCGACGATGTGGCCGCCATGATTAGCCAAGTAGGCGGGGCACCGGTGATTATTAAGCTGCTGGAAGGCACCCAGGGCCTGGGCGTGGTGCTGGCCGAAACCGAAAAAGCCGCCCAGTCGGTGATTGAGGCGTTTCACAACCTCAAGGCCCGCATCATCGTGCAGGAGTTTATTGCCGAAAGCAAGGGCGCCGACCTGCGCGCCTTCGTCGTGAACGGCGAGGTGGTGGGCGCCATGAAGCGCCAGGGCAAGGAGGGCGAGTTCCGCTCCAACCTGCACCGCGGCGGCTCGGGCACCCTCGTCAAGCTCAGCCGGGCCGAGAAGGCCGCCGCCCTGCTGGCTACCAAAGCCCTGGGCCTGGGCGTGGCCGGCGTCGACATGCTGCAAAGCAAGCGGGGCCCGCTGGTGCTGGAAGTCAACTCCTCGCCCGGCCTCGAAGGCATCGAAAAAGCCACCGGCCTCGACATAGCCGGCAAAATCATCGAGTACACCGCCGCAGTAGCCCACAAGAAGAAAACCAAGGCCAAACCCCGGCCCGTGTCGGAGCCACCCGTTGACGAGGCGCTGTAGCCTCGGGCTGTGGGCAGCGGTGGGCACAGGAGTTGCCACCATGGTGTGCGGCCACTGCAGCAGTGATGGACGCCCGGACAGGTGCTCGACGCTGATTTCCGTTTGATGGTACTGGCACTGTGAGGCCGGCAGCAGGTGGCACCGCGCCGCAAAATCCCGCCGGGTTGCCTATCTTCCGTGGCGCGGGCGGCGGATGCACCTCGGGGCCGGGCTGCGCAGCAAGTACCTGAGGTGCGTCGTGCTTTCCGTTCTGCCTTGCCGCACCCCGCCGTTCCCACCAACCTCTGCCTCAACGGCCTGGTTATCAAGCCCGGCGAGCGGGTGCTGACGCGGCTCGTCATTTCGCGCCTGCCCTCGGGTACGGTTATCGACATTCCGGTGCACGTGTTTCGGTCCGGGGAGCCGGGGCCTACGGTGCTGCTCATGGCCGGTATGCACGGCGACGAGGTAAACGGCATTGAAACCATCCGACGCATGATTCGGCGCGACCTGCTGCAACCGTTGCGGGGCACCATCATTGCCGTACCCATCCTCAACATCTACGGCTTCCTAAACTTCTCGCGCGAAGTGCCCGACGGCAAGGACGTGAACCGCTCCTTTCCCGGCAACCCGCGCGGCTCCCTGGCCAGCCGCGTGGCCCACCGCTTCATGCGCGAAATCATGCCCCTGATTGACTACGGCATTGATTTCCACACGGGCGGAGCGGCCCGCGCCAACATCCCGCAGATTCGCTGCCTGCTGCACCAGGACGCCGAAACCGACGCGCTGGCCGCCGCTTTCGGGGCGCCGTTTACCCTGCACGCGGCCCTGCGGCCCGGCTCCCTGCGCGAGGCGGCCATGCAGCAGGGCCGCCGCATTATTGTGTATGAAACCGGGGAGTCGCTGCGGCTTGATGAGGGCGGCATTGACCTAGCCATAGCCGGCACGTTCCGGCTGCTGCACCATTTGGGCATGGCGCCGGCAGCTGCGCCGACACTCACGCCTAGCGTCGTGTGCATGCGCTCCACGTGGCTGCGGGCCCGGTTTGCGGGCTTGTTCCGCAGCCTGGTGCAGCTGGGCCAGTACGTCGAGAAAGGCCAGGTGTACGGTTCCGTGGCCGACCCCTACGGCGAAACCGCCGTGCGCCTCGAAGCGCCGGTGGCCGGCTATATCATCGGCCTCAACCACATGCCCGTCGTCAACCAGGGCGACGCGCTGGTGCACCTGGGCCGCACCGATGCCGCCCCCAGCCGCCTCGACCACGCCGCGCCCTTCGAGGAAAAGCCCCGCCTCCCGGCAACCGACCTGCACGAAGAGGACGATGAAGAAATAGCAGGTGAGGAGTTGAAGTAGCTTTTAGTTATCGTCTGCCGCCAGGAACAACCTACTTCTTCGTTGCCAGCACCACCGTTTTGGGGTCTACGGTGATTTCCTGGAGGCGCTGGGCTACGGCGGGCGTCATCGACTCCTGGTAGCGGCCTTTCAGGTGCTGGGCCAGAAACTTCTCGGCCGCCGCTAGCATGGCCATATTGTTGACGGGGCGGGCGAAGCCGTGGCCTTCGTCGGGGGCGCAGAGGTACTGCACGGGGTAGTTCCGCTCCCGCAACGCCACCACAATCTGGTCCGACTCGGCTTTGTTCACGCGCGGGTCGTTGGCACCTTGCACCACCAGCAGGGGCGTTTTGATTTTGTCGGCTGAGTTCAGGGGCGACTGGCGCTCCAGCTGGGTTTTGCCGGCGGGCGTGCTGGGGTCACCCATGCGGCGGTAGAACTGCTGACGGATGGACTCCCAGTACGGCGGAATGGTAGTGAGCAGGGTGAGCAGGTTGGAGGGTGCCACAATGGCCACAGCCGCCGCGTACAGGTCGGGGGTGAACGTGACGCCGGCCAGCGCGGCGTAGCCGCCGTAGGAGCCGCCCATGATGCCTACGCGCTTGGGGTCGGCAATGCCCTGGGCCACCAGGTACTTCACGCCCCAGGTCAGGTCGTCCTGCATTTTCTGGCCCCACTCGTTGTTGCCGGCGTTCAGGAACTTCTTGCCGTAGCCGGTGCTGGCCCGGAAGTTGGGCGACAACACCGCGTAGCCGCGGTTGGCCAGCAGCTGGTGCAGGGAGTTGAAGCCGTACTGGTCGCGGGCCCAGGGGCCGCCGTGGGGCAAGATGATGACGGGCAGATTCTTGGCCGCCGCGCCCTTTGGTAAGGTCAGGTAGGCTGGAATCTCCAGCCCGTCCGACGACTTGTAGCGCACGGTTTTCATGTCGGCCAGGTCGGCGGCGCGCAGCTTGGGGCGCAGGTCAAACTGCTTGGTGAGCTGCTTGCTTTGACGGTCGAACAGGTACGTGGTGCCGGGCAGGGTAGCACTGGTGGCCGAAATCAGCCACAGCCGCTCGTCCTCCGTCGACGACACCGGGTAGAGGTCGGCGCCGGGCACCTGGGCCTGGATTTTCCGGAAGTCCTGCTCATAGGATTTGTCTTTCCACACCCGCCGCAGCCGGTCGTCCTGGTACGCCACGAAAATCGGCTCGTGCGTCTTCTCCGATAGCATGAGGCCGCCTACGTCCACGCGCTTGAGCGGGTCGGCATCCAGGGGTTCTTCCTTCTGCGTGGCCACGTTGAACAGCACCACCTCGCTCAGGTCGCGGGCGGCGCCGCAGTTGGTGATGAGGTACACGCGCTGGTTATCCTTGTGAAAGCCCACCACGGCGCTTTGCTCTTCCAGCGTGGTTTGGTAGATGGGCGTCAGCTTGTCGGCCTCCACGCGCAGCCACTCGGTGCTGCCATCCGGGGCCGAGCGGGAGGCCAGCCGCAGCTGGTCGTTCCAGTCGAACACCCAGCCCGTAATCCGGTCATTGTTTTGGCGCACCAGCGTTTTTTGGCCGGTGGCCAGGTTCAGCTTGTACAGGTCGTGCCAGGCTTTGTCCCGGTCGTTGAGCCCCACGTACAGGGCGTTTGGGTCGGTTTTGGGTACGTGGTAGAGCTGCACGCGCACCCCCTTCAGGCCGGTCAGGTCGCGGGCGGCGGGCACATCCTGGCCCGCGGCGGGCGCCTCGGTGGGGTTCACGGCGTACACGTTGAAATTTTCGTCGCCGCCTTTGTCCTGGGCGTAGAGCAGGTACTTGCCGTCGCGGCTCCAGAAGTAGCTGCGCACGGGGCGGGCCAGGTCGGCCGTCATGGGCCGGGCCGCGTCGAAAGGCTCGGCGGCGCGCTTCACCCAGATGTTGCGCGTGCCTTTGTAGGGCTTGATAAACGACATGAACTTGCCGTCGGGGGAAAGCTGGGCGCCTGAAATTTCAGGGTCGCCGAACAGCAGCTCCCGGTCGATAAGGGGCGGCAGTTGGGCTTGGCCCGGCGTGGCAAAAGCGGCCAGCGCCAGCAGCACGGCCACGAGATACAAAGTCCACTTTTTCATGAGCTGATGGGAGTTAGGTGAGAAAACGCACGCGCGGGCTGCACACCACAGCTACGGGAAGATAATATAAGTTAGCCCATATAGAATAGGGTTCAGGCTAGAATTTGACTGGTGCCACAAGAGCCCCCGCCTTTTTCCGTTTCTTTGAGCAGCCTTCGCGTGGGCAGTTTCGCTTTCTTGTTTCTTCTAGATGAAAAATTCGCTTCAACTCATCATTAACATTGTGCTGGGCCTAGCCGTGGCGGTGTTGTTCTACCTGCACTTTGCCGGCAAGCCCGCCGCTACCCCCAAAAAAGCCGCTGCTGCCACCGCCGCCGCGCCAGCCGCTGCATCGGCCGCTCCCGCCGCCACTCCCGACAACGACGAGCCCGCCGAGGCCGAACCCGCCGCCGTAGCCGACACCAACAAAGTGGCTTACGTGGAGTCGGGTAAGCTGCTCGATGGCTACCAGGGCATGAAGGATGCCCGCAAGAATTTCGAGGCCAAGGCCCGCCGCTGGGAATCCCAGAACAAAACCCTGGTGCAGGGCTTCCAGACGGCCGTGCAGCAGTATCAGCAGAAGGCCGAGGGCATGACCCAAGAGCAGCGGGCCGCCACCGAGCAGCAGCTGCAAGCCCGCCAGATGCAGGTAGCTCAGGAGCAGGAAAAGCTTCAGCGCACGGCTGCCGAGGAGGAAGCCAAGATGACTCAGCAGGTACTGGAGCGCATTAACAAGCAGATTGAGCGTTACGGCAAGCAGAACGGCTACCGTCTTATCCTGATTGCGGCTCCCAGCGGCACTATTGCCTACGGCCGCAAAGACATGGACATCACCAACCAGGTAATCAAGCACCTCAACGACGAGTACCGCGGGGGCAAGAAGTAACCCCACGTGCCGCCTGCCGACGTTGGGATAATCACCGTCCTGCTGAGCTTTTGGCGTCAGCACACGACATGCTTAACGAGGCCTGAGAACCAGGTTTTTGAACAGTCACTTACGCGTGTAAACGCCGGTCTTCCGTCAGGGAGGCCGGCGTTTTCTTGTTCCGGCGCCCCGGTAACGTGGGTTACGCATCTTTTTTATCTGCCTCAACCAACCATATGTCCTCAGGCAGCCTCAGCTATACCAAAACCCGCAGTGAGGCGTTGAAGCCCGGCTTGCATGTCATATTTGTACAATCTATTCCTTTTATGATTCAACTTCTTCGTTTCAGTATCGTGCTTGGTGGGCTGGCGGGAGCGGCCCTGCCCGCCTGGGCTCAGCAGGCCGCTCCGCCTACGCGCATCACCATCAGCGGCTACGTGCGCGACGCCGCCACCGGCGAAAACCTGATTGGCGTAGCGGTGGTCAGCCCGAGCACGGGGCAAGGCACGGCCACCAACACCTACGGGTTTTACTCGCTCACCCTCCCGGCCCAGGACTCGGTGCGCCTGCTGGTGAGCTACCTGGGCTTTGAGAAGGAGCGCTGGGCGGCGCCGGCCACCCGTAACCTCACGCGTGATTTCGGGCTACGGCCGGCCGGCAACCAGCTGGCCGACGTGCAGGTAATCGGCACGCGGGAAGAGAAAATAGCCCAGAGCACCCGCATGGGCACGGTCAACATCCCGATTGCGCAGATTAAAGCCGTGCCGGCCTTGTTTGGGGAGCGGGACGTGCTAAAGGTGCTGCAACTGCTGCCCGGCGTGCAAAGCGGCAGCGAAGGCACCTCGGGCCTGTACGTGCGCGGCGGCTCCCCCGACCAGAACCTGATTCTGCTGGATGGCACGCCCGTGTACAATGCCGCTCACCTGTTCGGGTTCTTCTCCGTCTTCAACGCCGACGCTCTGAATAACGTGGAGCTGATTAAGGGCGGCTTCCCGGCCCGCTACGGCGGGCGGCTGTCGTCGGTGCTGGATATTTCCATGAAGGAGGGCAACATGCAGCAGTTCCGGGGCGAGGGCGCCATTGGGCTGATTGCCTCCCGCCTCACGCTGGAAGGGCCCATCAAGAAAGACACCGCCTCCTTTATCTTCTCGGCCCGCCGCACCTACATCGACCTGCTGGCTCAGCCCCTGATCAGGATGGCGCTGGCGGCTGAGGGCACGAAAGGCACGTTTGGCTACTTCTTCCACGACCTCAACGGCAAGCTCAACTGGAAGCTCAGCCGCCGCGACCGGCTCTACCTGAGCGCCTACACCGGCTACGACAAGTTTTACGCCCGCACCCGCGACGAAAACGGGGCCGAGTACGACCAGACTAAATCGGGGCTGGGCTGGGGCAACCTGACGGCGGCCCTGCGCTGGAACCGGGTGCTGCACGACCAGCTATTCATGAACACCCACCTCACCTTCAGCCGCTACCAGTTTGATGTGGGCGTTGAGCAGGAAAACCGCTATGCCGACGGCAACGGCGAAACCCGAACCGACAAGGTTGCGCTGAAGTACCTGTCCAACATCCGGGACCTGAGCCTGAAAACCGACTTCGACTACACCCCGCTGCCCGACCACTACATCCGCTTCGGCGGGCAGTATATTCTGCACTCGTTCCGGCCGGGAGCCTTGCAGGTCAAAAACAACTCCTCGGACATAGGCTCCCGCCTGAACTCGGCCTCCCGTACCCTGGCCAGTGAGGCCTCACTCTACGCCGAAGACGACTTTCGGGTGTCGGAGCGGCTGAAGGTGAATGGGGGCGTGCGGCTGAACGCGTTTCTGGTGAACGGGCAGCTGTATCCGTCGCTGGAGCCGCGGGTGGCGGCGCGCTTCCTGCTCACCGAAGACTGGGCCCTGAAAGCCGCCTACGCCCGCACCACGCAGTACATTCACCTGCTCACCAACAGCGGCATCGGCCTGCCCACCGACCTGTGGGTGCCGGCCACGCCCAGGGTCAAGCCCCAGCGGGCCCAGCAGCTGAGCCTGGGGGCGGCCCGCACCCTGCGCCTGGGGGGCCAGGAGTATGAGCTCAGCCTGGAAAGCTACTACAAACCCATGCGCAACCTGATTGAGTACCGCGAGGGCGCCAGTTTCCTGGGCACCACCGACAACAACTGGCAGGACAAAGTAACCAGCGGCAACGGCTGGGCTTACGGCGGGGAGCTGTTTGTGCAGAAGAAGACGGGCCGCACCACCGGCTGGCTGGGCTACACGCTGGCCTGGAGCCGGCGCCGCTTCCCCGACCTCAACCAAGGCCGCATCTTCCCCTACAAGTACGACCGGCGCCACAATGCCTCGCTGGTGGTCATTCACCACTTCAGCCCCACGTTCACCCTGTCGGGCACGTGGGTGTACGGCACCGGCAACGCCGTGACACTGGGCCAGGGCCGCTTCAACCTGGGCGACTATGAGGTGCTGGAGGACTACGGCGAGCGGAACTCCTACCGCATGGCCGCCTACCACCGCCTCGACCTGGACCTGAGCAAAACCAAGAAGAAGCGCTGGGGCGAAGTGGTGAACAGCTTCTCGCTCTACAACGCCTACAGCCGCCGCAACCCCTACTACATCTACTTCCGGGGGGGCCGGCAAGACCCGAACGGCAACGTGACCCGCAAGCCCAGCTACCGCCAGGTGTCGCTGTTCCCGGTTCTGCCCTCCTTCAGCAAAGCCTTCCGGTTCTAGGCTGCCTGGTTTGTCGTTCAGCAGCGGCGCTATCAGCCCGTCCTGCTTCATCTGGCGTCCGCCCCGCGAAGCATCTCTCCCGCTTCGTTTGCACGATTGAAGTTAGCCAGCGGGAGAGATGCTTCAACAAGCTCAGCATGACCGTTCTACTTGTCACCTGTCACTTCTCGCCTCTCACCTCTGATTTCTCACTTCTCATTTCTATACCAAGGTGAAAAAGATACTTTCTGCGCTGCCCGTGGCTCTGCTGCTGGCTGGCTGCACCAACGACGTCAACCTTCCCGAGCCTAAGCACACGCCCCGCATTGCCTTGCGCTACGTGCTGAGTACCACCGCTCCGCAGCAGCAAGGCGAGCAGGAAGTGCGTTTCGGGCAGCTCTACGTGAGCAACAGCCAGCGCATGTTCGACACGCGCGAGCTAACCGGGCGCCCCGATGCTACCGTGGAAGTGCTCGACGCGGCCGGCACGGTGGTGGAGCGGTTTAAGCCGGCCCGGCACTCACCCGGCTCTCCGCGCCCCTTCAGCGGCTTCGACACTCAGCCCGGCAACTACGAGCCCACCCTGAACTTTGCCGGTCAGCCGGGCCAGACTTATACCCTGCGCGCCAGCCTGCCGGGCCTGGAGTCGGTGGCAAGCACCCTCACACTGCCCGCTCAGCCCCAGCTGGAAAGCGTCACCTTTACCCGGCGGGCTCCTGACCCCAACGACCCCGATGAGGTGCGGGGCCGCCTGGCGCTGACGCTCACCGACCCGGCCGCCTCCACCGATTACTACCTGGTGCAAGCCGAGCTGCTCGATGCCCAGGGCCAGCGCATCACCACCCTCTACGCCGATGAAGACGACGCAGACTTCCGGGTGGGCGCGTTTCAGCTGTCGAACCTGGGGCGGAATGTCTACGATTTGAACCCTTACGCCGACACCGACGTCAACGGCCGGCGCTTCACGCTCAGCTCCAACGTGAGCAGCTACTACAGCTGCTTCGGCAGCACCTGCGCGCCGCCGGCCTACGTGCAGGTTACCGTGCTCAGCCTCACCCCCGACCTGTACCGCTTCATCCAGTCGCAGCGCCGCTACGAGGAAACCCAGGAAAATCCCTTCGCCGAGCCGGCGCCGCTGCACTCCAATATTCGCACGGGCTACGGCATCTTCGGGGGCGCGGCCAGCACCCGGTACCGGGTTCGGCTGTAGCAGGGTTGCTGCGGGTCGCGTCTCTATAGCGGACTGACCTACTTGTAGCTTACGCCAACCGCTTCTGCAAAAAGTCTGTACGCACGCCAGCTGAGCGGCCGTACGGGGAATGTAAAAGCCCGACCCCGGAACAAACCGGGGTCGGGCTGAAGGCGAGGGCCGTGGGGGGGGCTGCCGGAAGCTAGAACGTGAAGCGCAGGCTTAGCGCGGCATCGTTGTAGAAGCCGGTGTAGCCGTCGAACACTTCAAAGAAGGGCTTATAATCGACGCCCACCACGAAGGGCAGGTCTTCCATCTTGTATTCGAGGCCGAGGATAAGGTCGGCGCCGGCGGCCAGGTACGGGTCCTCGTCTACTCGGTACACCGTGTAGTAGCGCTTGTTCTTGCCCCGGCCGTAGCGTCCGTCGTAGTAATAGTAGTAGCGGCGGTACGACCCCACGTGCGCCCCGGCGCCGTAGTAGAATTGCAGGCCTTTGAAGTCGGAAACAGGCTTGTGCTTTTCCAGCAGCAGCGTGACGCGGGCACCGCGGGCGGCGTACTCCCGGGTGACGAGACCCTCGAAGGCCACGTTGTTTTTGCCGCTCAGGAAGTGCTTGAACGTAAGCCCCGACGACCAACCTCCGCCGCGCAGGCCCAGGCCGGTTTGGTAGCCGGCCCCACTGCTGCCGCTGCCGCTCTTCTTTCTGCTTTGGGCCCAGGCTGTTTCCGTACCCGTCAGCAAGCCCAGGGTCAGCAAGCCAATAACCAGACGATTCATGTACTGCTTCAGTAAGTCAAAAGGTGAATGTCTGGCAAAAGTACAAATTGACCCGGAATACTACCGGGTAGCTTGCCCCCCCCGCGCAATGGCGGCGGAGAGGTGCACCCGCACCCCGCCCCCGTCATCTTCAGCGGCGCGCAGCATGGCCCGCGCCACGGTATCGGCCCCGATGGCGCGGTAGTGCTGCCACCGGCCGCGTAGCAGCGGGGTGGCCAGGCGCAGTAGCACAGCGCCCAATTGCTCGCCCAGGCGCTTTGCAGCGCGCGGCCCCAGCAGCAGGGAGGGCCGGAAGATGTGCACCGCCCGAAACGTCGTCTGCCGCACGGCCTCTTCCATTTCGCCCTTCACGCGGTTGTAGTAGATGCGGGAAGCCGGGTCGGCGCCCATAGCCGACACCACCAAAAACTGGCCTGCGAAATTGCCGGCCGTAAGGGCGGCCAGCTTCACCACGTAGTCATAATCTACCCGGTAAAAAGCCTCCCGGGAGCCGGCCTGGCGCATGGTGGTGCCCAGGCAGCAAAACACGTCGTCGGCAATAAGCTGCAAGCGGTGTTCCTCCAGCCTATCGAAGTCGACAACGCGCTGCTCCAGCTTGGGATGCACCAGCGGCAGCGGCCGCCGCCCCACGGCAATAACGCGGTTGTACCGCTCCGAAGCGAGTAGTAACGGCAGCAACTGGCTACCCACGAGGCCACTGGCCCCGGCAATAAGTGCGGTTTTGGTCATAGAGCAAACGAAGGGGAGAGACGAACCTGGTACGCAAGCTGCCGTCGAAACGCTGCGTCCGTTTCATCAGATGTTGCTTTCCCCAGCAACGTTGCTTGACCAGCTGGCACCGTCTGGCGCGAGGTTAGCGCAGCGTACCTCGTGCCGGCGCATGAGGTGGAGGCTGCGCCTCCACTGCCGCGGCAGCGGCAAGTCGGCACCGGGCCACCAGGAGCAGGCGTGGGTCGTTCTGACGTGGGGAGGCGCAGCCTCCCGGCATAGTCGGCACGAGTTACGCTGCGCTAACCTCGCGCCAGTGGAGGCCAGTGGAGTTAGATTAAACGTCAGCCAATGAAAAGCACTTCCAGCAGACCTGCTTGGCCGGCGTAGTTACGGGCGCTACTATACAGGAAATCCTCGGGAGCGTCTACAAAGCCCGCTACCACTGGGTTGCGGTGCACATAAGCTAAGCGCTGTTGCTGTAGTTCGTAAGAATACAACTCTACCGGGTGGTTGTTTTGCTGCCAGAATTGATATTGTTCGTTGTGGGCATTGTGTTGTCCGGCACGTTTAAACATCCAGAGCATCCAGTCACGTCGGCTCTCCTGCGTGTTTTCTTCGATGGCTCGTAAAATGGACTTGGCAGTGTGCCGCTTTAAATCCCGCAGAATGGAAGGAAGATGCTGGGTGGCGCTGCTGATGATTACATGTGCATGATTTGTCATAAGGCACCAAGCATACAACTCCAGCCCTTTGTGCTGCTGGCAGTAGCGTAAACTATCCACGAAGATGTCATTGTAGAGGCGCCGCGTGAATACATCAATCCAGTTGACTGTGGCAAAGGAAACGAAATACAGCTGCTGTGAATCTCTGATTTTATACTTCTCACTCATGCTAGTGAAATGATGAATCGTTACATAGTTGCTTTTCTCCACTGGCGCGAGTTTAGCGCAGCGTAACTCGTGCCCAATATGCCGGGAGGCTGCGCCTCCCCCGCCAGAACGATACTCGCCCGCACAACTCAGTCCCGCCTTGCCGCTGCGCGGCAGTGGAGGCGCAGCCTCCACCTCATAACTGGGCACGAGGTACGCTGCGCTAACCTCGCGCCAGACAGTAATTACTCCAGCGCCGACTCCCGTAGGCGGGTGTGCTCGGGAGCCAGGTCCACGAGGCTTTGCTTGTAGAGGGCGCCGAGGGCTTTCTTGAATACTTTTTTGCTCATGCCCAGGCGGCGGTAGATGTCGTCCGGCTCGCTTTTGTCGCCGAGGGGCAGCTGGCCGTTTGGGGCGTTGCGCAGAGCGGTGAGCAGGGTTTCGGCGGCGGCCAGGGCTTCGCCGTAGCCGGGGCGCTGGAGGGTGAGGTCGAGCTTGCCGTCGGGGCGCACCTGGCGCACGTAGCCGGGGTGCACGTTGCCCAGGCGCAGGGGCTTGAACACCTCATTGTGGTAGAGCAGGCCCTGGTGGGTGCCATCCACAATGGCCTTGTAGCCCAGGTCGGTTTCTTCGGCAATGAACAGCTCGGCAGCGTCGCCTTCCTTGCCGGGGTAGGGCTTGTCGCTCAGAAACCACTCCCACTTAGCAGAGGCCACGATGCGGTCCGTCGTCTCGTCCAGGTACACAAACACCGTTACCCGCTCGCCGGGGCGCAGGTTGCGGCGCTGGTTGCGGTAGGGCAGAAACAGGTCTTTCTCCAGGCCCCAGTCCAGAAAAGCGCCGGCGGGCGTCACGTCGCGCACGGTGAGGGCCGCAAACTGGCCCACGCGCACGAAGGGCTCCAGCGTCGTGGCAATCAGGCGGTCCTCGGAGTCGCGGTACACGAACACGCGCAGCCGGTCGCCCACGCCCGTGCCCAGCGGCACGTACTTGCGCGGCAGCAGCAGGTCGCCGTCGTCCGAGGTCAGGTATAGGCCAAAGTCAACTTCGCGGGCTACTTCCAGTTCGTTAAAATCGCCGAGGAGCATGAGTGGTGGGGCGGGGATAAAGGTGACGCAGGAGAAAGAGAAACCCCTGGGAGTAGGCAAAGATACGTGCATCCAAAGCCCAAGGTCGGCGCGCACCACGGCCCAAGCTAGCTCCAGCAAGCTGGTACGCACTTTCATGCCGCCCATCTACTACAACAAACAAACCGGTGGCTTCACGGCTGGCGCAGGCAATGAACCTGCGCCGGCCGTGAAGCCACCGGGTAAGAGGGGCTGGCTAGGCCGCGGCCTAGTTTCGCTTGACAAACTTGCCGGTTAGCTGCTGCTGGCCGGCCTGGACCACGAGGTGGTAGGTGTCTTCCTGCCAGTCGCGCACCGTAACGACGGAAGTCGATTGGGTGATAACGGTGCGGTATACTACGCGGCCCTGGGAGTTATACACGGTGAGTTCGGCCTTGCTGCGGCCATCCTTGGGCAGCACCTCATGCAGGTCTAGGGAAAGCTTTTCCTGGCTGGGGTTGGGGAAAGCCGCAAACGAGAGGGTGCGCGTGCTACCTGGTTTTTCCGGCAGCTTCGCCGGCATCCAGCTTGTGGTACTGGCGCCGCACTCCAGCTGCGGGGTGTAGACCTCCATTTCGTGCAGGGCAAACAGTGGCCAGGGACCTTTGGTGGCGTACATGCGCACGTAGCGGCCCGAAGCCCGGAGGTTCTTGATCAGGTCAATGCCGCCGTCGCCGCCGGTGGTGGTGTGCACGGTTTGCCAGGTGGCTTGGTCGTCGGACACCTGGATTTGGTAGTCCGAGGCGAGCAGGGAAAACTCCCAGAACAGCTTGACGGCCGATATTTTCTTCTTGCTGCCCAAATCCACCGTCAGCCACTGCGGCTCCCGCGCCCAAGACCAGGACGACGCCCACTTGGTGTCCAGCTTGCCGTCGAAGGCCTGGCTGGCGGCGCTGGCGGGGTTGTTGTCGGCAATGGACGAGGCTGTGGCCGGCCGCTTCTTGGCGTCGCTCAGGCCGATGTGGTTCTGGGTGTCGGCCCAGATCGGAATGTCCTCCACGCTGAAGTTGCTGCCCAGGGCTTCAAACTCGATCCGGGTCATATAGTGCACGCGGGGCTGGTAGCACTGCATAAAGCCCTGGTGGGTGTTGAGGCCGATAACCGTGCTGTCGTAGGAAGCCGAGGCCCAGTCGGTGTTGCGGCCCAGGTTCAGCTCGTGGGGGGCTTTGTCGAAGTTCCACTCCGGGGCCACGGCCACGTAGCGCATAATCAGGCCCTGCTTGCCGGTGGGGCCCCAGTTTACCCAGGTCACGCCATTGGCGGCGGTGGCATTGCGGGGCCGGTCGGCGGGGCTGGAATAGGCAATCATGTAGCGCCGCTGCCGGTCCAGGGCCACTTCGTCGTCCATCACAGAGTGCAGGGCGGCGCCGGGCAGCGGGGCCAGCGGGTCGTTGTCGTAGCCGCCGATAGACCAGTAGCGCAGCTGCCCGCGCTCCATCCGGGAGGTGCCGTTGCGGGTGTTCGGGAAGGTGGGCATGCGGCCCGTCAGCACGGCCACCATGCCGGGCTCCACCGACAAGTCGCGGCCCACGTAGGTGGCGTAGTTGTTGACCGTGGCGCTGCCTTCGTAGTTGCCGGGGGCGGGCTGAAACTCGCCCCGCCCGCTGGCGCCCAGGTCCACGGCCCGCACTTTGGCTTTGAACTCGGGGCTGTTCCAGCCGTTGGCCGCCCCAATGCCCGACAGGATGCTGCGGAAGATGCCCCAGCCCTTGCTCCAGCCCACCACGGCCGCCTTCGGGTCCACCACGGCCGGAATGGTGCGGGCCGGCACGGTGGCGTTGGCGTAGTTGCGGTACGGCGCGTTTTCCGAGCCCACGAAATACTTTTTGCCGTTCGGCAGCTCAAACCACACTTTGGGAATGGGCACCCCGCCCAGGCGGCCTTTGTCCTTGTCGGGGGCGTAGATGCGCACCCACACGTTGCCCAGGTTCCACTTGCCGGGGTTGGCTACGGGCAAGCCCAGGAAGTTTTTGAAGCCGTACGGCCCCTGGTACACCATCATGGCCGCCGTGCGCCGGTTGCTTTTCTGCCGGTATAAGGGGATGTGCGCCTTATCGTTGAGGCTTACCGGGTCGCCGGTTTGCAAGTCAAACTCCATCCGGTACTTGCGGTTCTTGGCCCGGCGGTTGGCGCCCGCGCGGTAGGGGTTCACGTTGCCCGGCAGCGGCTCAATGTCGGCATCCACAATGGACACTTCGGTGGTGCCAAACACGCCGGAGTAGTACTCCTTGCCGTTGAGTGGGGGCGTGACCTGCAAGCTGAAAAAGCGGGCGTACGGAAACTCGCCCTCAATTACCAGCTTGCTGCCCATGGGCGCCAGCGAAGTAGCCAGCAGGTAGTAGGTCACGTGCGGGTCGGGGTTGCCGTTGTAGGTCGAGTCTAGGTTGACTGGCTTGGCATAGCGCCGGATCCACGCTTCCTCGGGGCTTACCTCGTCGGGATTCTTCAGGTAGAAGTCTTTGTGGTCGGTGACGCCCTGGGGAATGAGCCGGTCCGGAATGCGGCTGGGCGCCTTGCCGTCGGCCCACTTCATGATGTAGGCCTGCAAGCTGTCGGAAAGAGTCTGGGCCTCCTGCTGCACCTGGGCGGGGTCTTCAAACGGGTACTTCTCCGGGTCGGGGATGATGCAGCCCGTCAGGTGAAGGCTCACGCCGAGGCCCAGGCGCCATAGTACGCTGTGTTTCATAGCGGTAAGGAATGGGGTTGGAGAGGCCCGCCGGCAAACGCCCACGGGCAACGGTGCTCCGAACATGCAGGATTGGAGTATAGCGGGCAAAAAAATTGAACCAACGGCCAGATATGCTGAACCAATGCCACCCGAGCGGCACTCTACGCCACCCGAAGTATCGTTTGCTCAGTATGTTGCAGCGGCAACCACTACTTTGGCAAAATGGACAAGGCCAGCCCACTCCGCTCGTCTCCTCCCAAGCGCAACCAGCTGGCTTGGTACCGGGCCCTGGTGCACCTGGCCGTGTGGACGACGTTTGTGTATCTGAATGTGCAGTATCTGCGCAACTGGCTGCCGGCCAATAAGCTGCCCGCCCACCTGGGGGCAATCTGGGCTTTTGCCCTGGCGCACGCGCTGCTGCTCATGGCCGCCACCTACGGCAATTCGTTGTACCTGCTGCCGCGGTTGTATTTCAACCGGCGCTACGGCGCTTACTTCCTGCTGCTGCTCGCAGCGGTAGTGCTTACCTGCTGCCTGAAGGTGCAATTGGACGGCCTGTTTCTGCCCGCCAGCTTTCCCCTGCTCTTCAGCTTTGGCCACTACCTCACGCCCCTGCCTTTCCTGCTCACGTTTCTGATTCTGGCTTCCTGGGAGCGGATCATGGAGGAGTTTGCGCGCCGGCAAGTGCGCACCGAGCAGCTCGAAAAAGCCAAGGCCGAAGCCGAGCTGCGGTGGCTGCGCGCCCAGATTAATCCGCATTTCCTGTTCAACACCCTGCACAACATCTACAGCCTCATTCACTTCAACTCCGCCAAGGCCGGCCCCTCCCTGCTGGGCCTGGCCGAGATGATGCGCTACCTGCTGCACGACGGAACCCGCCAGCAGGTGCCCATCAGCAAGGAACTGCTGTACCTGGAGCAGTACGTGGCCTTGCAGCACCTCAACAAAAAGTGGCGGGAGAAGTCGTCGTTGGAAATCCAGGCTGCCGTGGGGGCGCCCAATTTTCTGGTGGAGCCCATGCTGCTCATCAACTTCGTGGAAAATGCCTTCAAGCACGGCAACCTGACCGAGGACGGGGCCTGGCTGAAAGTGCGGCTGGTGCACAACGAGCAGGGCCTGCAGTTCGAGGCTGAAAACACGTTTCGCCCCAGCAGTAAAAAAGATGCTACGCCGGGCATTGGGCTGGCGAACATCCGGCAGCGGCTGGCCCTGCTCTACCCCACAAGCCACACGCTCTCCATCTCCACCGATGCAGGAGTGTACAAAGTGGTGCTTGCGCTCCGCCACCTGCCGGCCGTGACCGAAGCCGCCCGTCGGGGCAAGTAAGTAGATTGCACAAAAGCAGGCTTCTGGCCGGGCGCTGCTTGTTTTCCGGGCATCTTGCCGTGCGGCATTCTTTCACACCCTGTTCCCTGGCCCCATGAGCACACCCATCAAATGCTTGGTAATTGACGACGAGGACTTAGCCGTGCGCTTGCTGGAGGATTTTGTACGGAAGACGCCGGGTTGCGAGGTAGTAGCCCAGGCCGATAATGGGCTGGAGGCGTACGAGCTGTTGCAGCGTCAGGAAATTGACCTCGTGCTGCTGGATATCCAGATGCCCCACCTGACAGGCCTGGAACTGCTGGAGAAACTAGAGAAGCGTCCAGCCGTCATTGTGGTGTCAGCCTATGCCGAATATGCCATTGAGGGCTACCGATTCGACGTGGTGGATTATCTGCTGAAGCCCTTCAGCTTCGAGCGTTTTACGGAGGCCATGCAGCGGGCCAAAGAACACATTTCCAACAAAAAGCAAACCCTGCTCTGCACCGCCGGAACCGAAGCGCCGCCCGCGCCTAGCCACCTGTACATAAAGGCCGATTATAAAATGGTGCGGCTGAACTTCGACGATATTCTCTACATCGAGGGCCTGAAGCAATACGTGAAAATAGTGACTCTGGAAAAGACGCTGATTACGCTGGAAAGCATGAAATACTTTGAACAAGCACTGCCCGCCGCCTCATTTATCAGAGTGCACAAGTCGTTTATTGTGGCCATAAACAAGATAGAGACGCTAACCCGGCAGGCTGTGCTAATCAAGCGCAAAAGCATTCCGGTGGGCAAAACCTACAAGGGCATTTTGGATACCGTGCTGCCAGCGGCGCCACCCAGTGCCTGACACCGGCCAAGCTGCTGGCAGCACGCCTTTCATTACGCCATCAGTTCAGGCTCCTCTCACTCATACCGCACCACGCCGGGCTGGCCGAAGCTGAAGTCGCTGAAGTCGTAGTAGGGGCGGGAGTTTTCGAAGATGCGGAAGCCGCCTGCCGAGCCCAGGCCGCGGGGGTAGTAGCCAAACGTGAGTTGGAAAGTGCGCAGGGCGGCGTACTCGTTGCGGAAGCGCAGGCCCACCCCAAAGCCCGTGTAGGGCGTTTCGTAGAAGGGCAGCACGCGGCTGGGGGAGCGGGCGTTCAGCCAGGCCACATCGGCAAAGGCAATGGCCGCCATCCGAAAGCCCAGAAACGACAGGGGCGTGAACATGGTGGCCTCGTAATTGACCACAAACCGGCTGGTGCCGCGCAGCTGGCCTTCGGGCCGGAACCCGCGCAAACCCCGGTCGCCCTCGATGCTGAGAAGCTGCTCGCCGGGGCGGCGGTTGAGGCCCAGGCTGCCCCGGTGCCACAAGAAATGGCGCCATTGCAAGTTGCCGGTGTGGTAGAGGCGGGTGAAGTACAAGGCCTCGCCGCTAAGCAAGCCCTGCTGCCAGTCGTTGCCGCGGCGGCGCAGGTAGCTGCCGTACTCGCCGTTAAGGTAGAGGTAGCCCCGGCGCGGGTGGTAGCCGGCGTAGCTCAGGCGCAGGCCGTAGTAGTGGCGGTCGGCTTGCTCGTTCAGCTCGTAGCCGCTGGTCAGGCTCACCAGCGTGCCCGTGGGTACGTCCTCGGTGCGCCCGAAGCCAAACAGGTACTTGTCTTTGTAGTAGCGCCGCACGCTGTAGCCCACCGTGCCCAGCAGCAAGTTGGCGTTGAGGTAGTCTTCGGTGGGCTTGCGGGCGAAGCTGGTGCGAATCATCCGGCCCGACACGATGATGCGGCCGGGGTTTTCAAACCCTAAATCGTAGCTGCGCAGGCGCAGGGCCCGGCCCAGCCAGGCATCCTGCACGTTGTAGCGCAGCGCCCGAAACACGTACGGGTCCTCCAGGGTGCCGATGCCGCTCACGGCCACCTGCCGGTCCACGAAATCGTAGCTCAGGGCCCCGGCGTAGCGGGTGTTTACCGAGGCAAAGTCGCGCGAGAAGCGCAGGCCCATTTCGCGGTTCAGGTACTCGTTGAGGTAGCGGGCCTGCCCGTACACGAAGTTGCGGAAAGGTACCACGTAGCTGCCCTCGTAGCGCCAGGTCTGGGGCAGGCCGCGGCCGTACTCAAGGCGGTTGCGCAGCTGGTGGCCCAGGCCCAGGAAGTTGACGTCGCGCAGCCCGACGATGCCCGCGCCCACGTCGCGCAGCTGAAACGAGCCGCTGATGCTGAACACGTCCTTGGTAATCACCTGCACGTCCACGCTGTCGGCCGTGGAGGTGCGCTCATTCACGAACACGCGGGCGTCGAGCAGCTCGGGCGTCTGGCGCAACAGGCGCTCCGACTCGGCCAGGTCCTGGGGCTCCAGCTCCTGGCCCACCCGAAACAGCAGCAGCTGCCGCACCCGCGCCCGGCTGGTTTTGATGTGCAGGGTGTTGCCGGTTTTCTCCAGAATGTTGCGCGGCACCCGCGTCGAGTCCGAAATGCTAAACCCGAAGGCGTCGAGGGTGCGGATGTCGATGCGGCGCACCACCTTGTAGTTGTGCTGGTCAAACTGCCTATCGAGCAGCACGGCATCGAGGCCGGCCCGGTCTTCGCGCCGCTCGGTGAAGTTGAACAGGGCCGCGGCGGCCTTGCCGGCAATGGTTTTGCGCTTGGTGTAGGCTTTGAGCCCGTTGAGCAGGCGCTCCTGGTCGAAGCGGCGGCGCAGGGAGTCGGGGCGGGGAGGGGCGGGGCGGGCCGAGTCGGGCGCGGACGCGGGAATCTGGGCCAGCGCGGGCAGAGCCCCCAGCCACAGCAGCGCCACCAAACACACCCTCTTCTTCATGTCGATTCATTCGGCCCTGCAAGGTACGGGCCGAAACAGAGTTTGCGAAGAGCGAAGAATGACAGCTCCGCGCTACAGCTTCTACTCCTCAGTAAATACTCCAGATTCCCGGAACATTTCCAATGAAATTAGCCTTGTAAGATGTTGCGTATTCACGCGCAAGCTTCTATTTTTAAGCCGACAAAACGCCCCGATGAACGACCAGCGCATCCAGGAAAAGCTAAGCATTTTGGCAGACGCCGCGAAGTACGACGTATCGTGCTCCAGCAGCGGAGGTAAGCGCAAAAACGAGAACAAAGGCCTGGGCAACGCCGAGGGCATGGGCATCTGCCATTCCTACACCGAAGACGGCCGCTGCGTGAGCCTGCTGAAGATTCTGCTCACCAACCACTGCATCTTCGACTGCGCCTACTGCGTGTCGCGCCGCTCCAACGACGTGAAGCGGGCTGCCTTTACGGTGGAGGAAGTCGTGGACCTGACCATGAACTTCTACCGCCGCAATTACATCGAGGGGCTGTTTCTGAGCAGCGGCATTTTTTCCTCGCCCGACTACACCATGGAGCGGTTGGTGCGCATCATCAAGAAGCTGCGCACCGAGCACAAGTTCAACGGCTACATCCACGTGAAGGCCATTCCGGGCGCTTCGGAGGAGCTGATTCAGGAGGCTGGCCTGTACGCCGACCGCCTGAGCGTGAACATCGAGCTGCCCTCCGAAATGAGCCTGCAAACCCTGGCGCCGGAGAAAAACTACGAGGAGATTCTGACGCCCATGGCCCAGATTCGGGACGGCATTACCCAGAACAAGGAGGAAAAGGCCCTGTTCAAAAAGGTGCCGCAGTTTGCCACGGCCGGCCAGAGCACTCAGCTCATCGTGGGCGCTTCGCAGGAAAACGACCTGCAAATCATCAACCTCTCGGACTCGCTTTACAAAGGCTACGGGCTGAAGCGTGTGTACTACTCTGGCTACGTGCCCGTCACCGACGATGCCCGCCTGCCCCAGGTCACGCAGCCGCCCCTGATCCGGGAGCACCGCCTCTACCAGACCGACTGGCTGATGCGCTTCTACGGCTTCCAGGCCGACGAAATCCTGGACCCTGCGCACCCCTTCCTCGACCTCGAAATTGACCCCAAGCTGGCCTGGGCCCTGCGCAACCGCCACGTGTTCCCGGTCGACGTGAATACGGCCGACTACGAAATGATTTTGCGTATTCCCGGCGTGGGGGCACGCTCGGCCAAGCGCATTGTGGCCGCCCGTCGTTTCGCGCCCCTCACCCTCGACCACCTGCACAAATTTGGGGTGGTGCTGAAGCGGGCCAAGTTCTTCCTGACCTGCCGCGGCCAAGCTCTGGAGAAGCGTGACTACGACGAGCAGACCATCCGTCGCCAGATTCTGTTCGGGGCTGGGTCGGTGCGCTCAGCCCTCGTTACCCAACAACTCGATCTATTCGCCCAAGCCTCCTAATCTGGTTTTTGGTTGGTGGTTTTTGGCCGGGCGTCAGAAATCATCTTTCACCAGCAGCCAAACACCACCAACCAAAAACCAAGCTCCAATCCATGACCGTCTCTCACCGCGCCTCCGCCGATGTGTCGGCTACGCTGATCGAAGCTTCCCAACCCGTGAAAGTGGCGCGCATGGCCTGCTGCTGCAAGCTCGCCGACCTGCTTCCACTGGTGCAGCAGATGCACCGCGACGCCGCCCGCGCCGCTGCTCAGCAGCCGGAGTCGAAAGCCGCGTAACGTGCACGTTCCCCGCAGCCGGGCCTGGCTGCGCCTTCCATTGATTTGCGGTACTGACTGCTGCTACTCGTCTATAACTTTGCGGGCGGGGTTGTGGTAAGCGTGGGTATGACGTATGAGCTAGAACATCACGATGTGCCCACCAATGGCATCCGCCTGCATGTGGTGCAGTGTGGCCCCCTGGATGGGCCTTTGGTAGTATTGCTGCACGGTTTTCCGGAGTTCTGGTATGCGTGGCGCTACCAGATTCCGGCCCTGGCTGCCGCCGGCTTCCGCGTGTGGGCCCCCGACCAGCGCGGCTACAACCTCAGCGACAAGCCACCTCGCGCAGACGACTACCGCCTCGATGAGCTGGCCGCCGACGTGCTCGGCTTGCTCGATGCCGCTGGCGCCGAAACGGCAACCGTAGTGGGCCACGACTGGGGAGCTGCCGTGGCCTGGCATTTGGCCGCTCATCATCCGCAACGGGTACGCCGCGCGGCCATTCTCAACGTACCACACCCGCGCGTTTTCGGGGAGGCGCTGCGCCGCAGCGCCTCGCAGCGCGGCAAAAGCTGGTACGTGTTTTTCTTTCAGCTGCCCTGGCTGCCCGAGCAGCTGGTGAGCTTGCGTGGCTGGTGGGCCGGCCGCCAAACCCTGCGCCGCACCAGCCGGCGCGGCACGTTCTCGGAGGCCGACCTGAACCGCTACGCCGCGGCCTGGGCGCGGCCCGGCGCCATGCCCAGCATGATTAACTGGTACCGCGCCGCCCTGCGCCGGCCCCGGCAACTCAGCCAGACCAGGCAGGTGACGGTTCCGGTGCACATTATCTGGGGAGTGAAGGACGCTTTCCTCAACGCCGAGCTGGCTCAGCAAAGCCTCACGTGGTGCGAGCAAGGCCAGCTAACCTATCTGCCGGCCACGCACTGGGTGCAGCACGAGGAAGCCGAAAAGGTTAACCAGCTGCTGATTGACTTTTTACGATAAGCCCAGGCCAGGCTAATGGCGGAGTAGACTCCTGTAAGCTGCCGCAACTGACGCCGGGTCTGTACGGTAAATTGCTTACACCAGCCACCCGCACCTGCCGACTAAGCCGGTCAGTAGGGGCGGGTGGCTGGCATAAGCAGTTGTCTTTTAGGCGAGTGCCGGAAGCGGTACTAAAAAAGTTTTAAAAAAATATAATATTTAGACGGACGATATAATTTTGATGCTATGTTTGTGCTGCTTCACGTTCTATAGTTGAGTTAGCGGGGTTGGCTGCGTTAAGCGTTTCTATCAGGCTTTTCAGCGTATCCTTTTTTACCCACCACCCCCAACGTCAACTTCATGACAAACAACTATCCGAAGAAAGCGGCTCTGGCCGCTTTGGGCCTGTTGCTGGCCACCGCCGCTCCGGTTGCCGCTCAGGTAAGCCAGCCCACCACGGAGCAGGCCGCCAAGTCCAAGATTTCGGCTGACCTGCTGCGCGTGGCTGCCACCAGCGCCAACCTGCGCAGCGCGACAACCACCGGCGAGGACGAAGACAGCAGCTTCTCGGCTGGGTCCGACATCCAGATTTACAATGGCTACGTGGTTATCGAGGCCGTTGCCCGCACCGGCAACGCCGCCGAGCTGCTGGCCGACCTGCAAGCCAAGGGCTTGAGAAACGGTGCTGCCTACGGCGCTCTGGTGTCGGGCTTGCTGCCGCTGGAAACGGTGCCTGCCCTGGAAGGCGTAGCTTCTTTGCAACACGTACGGCCGGCTTACGCGCCCATCACCAACGTGGGCCGCGTTACCAGCCAGGGCGACTCGTCTTTGCGGGCCGGCTTTGCCCGCCGCAAGTACGGCGTAACCGGGGCCGGGGTGAAAGTAGGCGTGCTGTCTGACAGCTACGACAACCTGAAAGGCGCCGCTGCCGGCGTAACCAGCGGCGACCTGCCCGCCGGTGTTGAAGTGCTGTCCGACATGCCCAGCGGCGGCTCTGACGAAGGCCGCGCCATGGCTGAAATCGTGCACGACGTGGCTCCCGGCTCTAAAATTGCCTTCTACACGGCCTTCCTGGGCCAGCCCGCTTTTGCCCAGGGCATCGAAGCTCTGCAAGCCGCCGGCTGCCAGGTTATCGTCGACGACGTGTTCTACTTCGCCGAGCCCTTCTTCCAGAACGGCGTAGTGGCCCAGGCCGCAGAAAAAGTAGTGAAAAACGGCTCGACCTACTTCTCGGCGGCTGGCAACTTCGCCCAGCAGTCGTACCAGGCCGGCTTCAAGAACTCGGGCCTGCGCTTCCCCGGCGTGGCCGGCGTAGCCCACGATTTCGGCGGCGGCGACATTCTGCAGGAAATCACCATCCCGGCCCGCGGCACCCTGCGCCTGGCCCTGCAGTGGGATGACCCGTTCTTCTCGGCTAGCGGCGTCAACGGCGCCCAGACCGACCTGGACATGTACCTCGTGTTCAACGGCCGTCTGCTGCCCTTCTTCTCGCGCAATGCCAACATCGGCGGCGACCCGTTCGAGTTTGTGAACATTGTCAGCAACTCCAACGTGCCGCTGACCGTGAGCCTGCTGATTGTAAAAGCGGCTGGTCCGGACCCGAGCGTTATCAAGTACCTGAACTTCGGCAGCGCGCCGGTGGCCGTGCAGTACGACACCAAGAGCTCCACGCTGGTGGGCCACGCCAACGCCGAAAACGCCATTGCCGTAGGTGCCGCCGCCTACGCCTTTACGCCCGCTTACAGCGCCACGCGCTTCGACGTGGAAGGCTTCTCGGCCCTGGGTGGTACGCCCATCCTGTTCAACGACCTGGGTGAGCGGCTGGCTGGCCCGCGCGTGTTCAACAAGCCGGAAATCACCGGCCCCGACGGCGCCAACAACACCTTCTTCCCGGCTCGCCCCAACGCCGACGCCGACCGTGACGGTTTCCCGAACTTCTTCGGTACCTCGGCTTCGTCGCCGCACGTAGCCGCCGTGGCCGCGCTGATGGTAGAAACGGCCAGCGTGTACCACAAGCACTCGGACAAGAAAGACAAGCACGACAAGAAAAACTACGGCGACATCACGCCGGCCGAAATTCGTGACTATCTGCAGAGCACGGCCCTGGACATGAACAGCCCGCTCACGCCGGAGTTCGACCAAGGCTTCGACTTCAAGACCGGTTACGGCTTCGTGCAGGCTGATGCCGTGCTGGCCCGCATAATCGAGAATACCAAGGTGCATCCGCAGGTGCTGAACGACCTGGAAAATGTTCTGAACCTGCAACTGTACCCCAACCCCTCGGCTTCGGCAGTAACCTTCGTGCTGGATGCTGCTAAGAAGAACGACCAGATTAGCCTAGTGCTGCTGGACCGCATGGGCGTGGAGGTGTTCCGGACCACGGCCACTGGTCGCCTGGAGCTGACTCAGGACTTTAGCAAGCTGCCCAAAGGCATCTACCTGGCCAAAGTAGAAGTAGAAGGCCAGATCAGCACCCAGCGTCTGGTGCTGCAGTAGGCCTGATCCTCTGAACCTGGCTACCCGCCAGTACTCGCAAAAGCGCGGCCACCTTGGCCGCGCTTTTTTGCATTTTTACCTGCTCAGGTGCACTCCTGCTTCCTGGCTTTTGTTATCTGCCTATGCGTCGTTCCCTTACTCCCATTGGCCGCCAGCGCGCGGCGGCCGCAGTTCGGCCGGCGGCCCCGGTGGCCCGCTCCCAGGCTCCGCAGCTCACCAACCCACCCCTAGACTATGCCTACGACGGCTCGTTTGAGGGCTTGCTGTCGGTGCTGTTTGCCGTGTACGACCGGAAGGCCGCGCCCAATAGCATTCAGCCCCTGGGGGCGGTGCAGGCCGGGCTGTTTGCCCAGCCCGTGCAGATTGACACCGACGAGGCCACCGCGGCGCGGGTGTGGGAGGGACTGCTGCGCTACATGGACCCGGAGGCCCGCACCCGGCTGTTTCACACGTTCCTGAGTGAAGCCCCCGACCGGGAGCTACTCGTGTTTCGCTACGCCGACCAGGCCATGCGCGCCGGCCGCGACATCTCCGACAACTACGCCGACGACACCGTGCGCCGCATAGCGCACCTGGCTCAGCAGATGTACCGCGAAAAGCACCGCATGGAAGCTTTTGTGCGGTTTGAGAAAACCACCGACGGACTCTACCACGCCACCATCGACCCCGATTTTGACGTGTTGCCGCTGATTGCGCCGCACTTTACCAAGCGCTACGCCGACCAGCGCTGGCTTATCTTTGACCGGCGCCGCCGCTACGGCCTCTACTACGACCTGCACCGCACCGACGTAGTGCAGTTCGATACGGAGACGCCCCAGCCGCGCCGCGCCGGCGTGTCGGCTACGGTGCTCGACGAGCGGGAGCCGCTGTACAAGGTGCTCTGGCAGTCGTACTTCGACCACGTGAACATCCCGGAGCGCAAAAACCTGAAGCTGCACCGGCGGCACATTCCGCTGCGCTACTGGCGCTACCTGAGCGAGAAGCAACCGCGAGAGCAGCGTTTCGAGCCTATCAAAAACAAGCGGCCCGTGAGCGGAAAAAGCTAAGTTTGCGGCGCGAAGCTGCCTCCGCTGGCGCCGAGAGCCGAGGACCAAGAAGTTATATTGGATGCCCGATTCTCGCCAGGCAGCGCGCAGTCTAAGCTTTCACTTCTTACCTCTCACCTCTACTTATGGGTAAAACACTGGTTTTCGGCGGCGCCGGCCAACTCGGGCAATGCTTGCAGCGCGTGGCACAGGCAAAGGGCATGACCGACCTGGAGTTTCTGGCCGAAGAGGAAGCCAACATCCTGAATGTGGCAGGCTTGCAGGCCGTGTTTGTCCAGTACCAGCCCGCCTACGTCATCAACTGCGCCGCCTACACCGCCGTGGACAAGGCCGAAGATGAGGTAGAAACGGCCCGCCGCGTGAACCGGGACGGAGTGGAAAACCTGGCTCGGCTGTGCGCCCAGCACGGCACCACGCTCCTGCATATTTCCACCGATTTCGTGTTTGCCGGCACCGGCAACCAGCCCCTCACCGAAACCGACGAAGCCGCGCCCATCAGCGTGTACGGCCTCACGAAGCTGGAAGGTGAGCAGGTAATTCCCGTGCACACCGAGCGGTATTTCATCCTGCGTACCAGCTGGCTGTACTCGGAGTACGCCAACAACTTCGTGAAAACCATGCTCAAGCTGGGCCGGGAGCGGGGCGAGTTGCGCGTTATCTGGGACCAAGTAGGCACGCCCACCTACGCCATCGACCTGGCCGCCTGCCTGCTGCACATCATCGAGACGCAAAACCAGCAGTACGGCATCTACCACTATAGCAACGAAGGCGTTACTTCTTGGTACGACTTTGCGGTGGCCATCTTTGAGTTGGGCGGCCTTTCTACTCGCACTGTGCCCATTCGTACCGCCGAGTATCCTACCAAAGCCACCCGCCCGGCCTATTCAGTGATGGATAAGACCAAGGCCAAAACCCAGCTAGGCATAGCCATTCCGCACTGGCGGGAGAGTCTGAAGCAGTGCATGGAGCGGATGGAAGCGTAGGGTCGAACAATGGCCTTGGTTACAGGTTTGGTTCAAGCGTAACATGGAATGTGTTGAATACTTCGATTTCTTTAACGCCGTAAGTCCCGTTGACCGTAGGGTAGTCGAGCGGCTACTTAGTGCCGGGCGCGAGAAAGTAGTTGCCCGCGGTGAGTTGATTACCAGGCAAGGTCAGGTGCAGCGCGATTTATTGCTTGTCGAGGCGGGAGTCCAGATGTCGTATCTGGATCATGAGGGCACTCCGCACGTTATCGCCTTCACCTATCCCCCGTCTTTGAGTGGCATTCCTGAGTCCTTCTGCTTGCAGGAGCCCTCCCGCTACCACTTACAGGCGCTCACCGATAGTCGGTTTCTTGCCATTCCCTATGCCGATGTGTTGGAACAGCTGGACGAAAGCCACGCCCTGGAGCGGATCTTTCGCAAGTTGACCGAACACCTACTGGCTGGTATCATCAACCGCCATTTGGAGCTGCGCACCTTGCCCATTGCCGAACGGTTGCGAGCCTTCTATCACCGCAGCCCGCATTTATTTCAACTCGTGCCGCATAAATACTTGGCAAGTTACCTACACATCAACCCTACCAACTTCAGTAAGCTCTACAATTCCGTGGTCTTGTGAATGTTGGTCTATACCAACTTTAGACTAACAATACCGGACCACTTTTACGGCAGCATTCTCTAACTCCGCTGCCCCATGCCTGCTACATTATTTCCCTGGCTTAACACGCAAGAGTATCCCTTCGCCCCGCATTACCTGTCCTTGCCTGATGGGCAGCGCCTGCACTACGTGGACGAAGGCCAAGGTCCAGTGCTCCTGTTTGTGCACGGTACCCCATCATGGTCCTTCGAGTTTCGGCAGCAAATCAAGGGGCTGGCAAGCTCTTACCGCTGCGTAGCCCTGGACCACATTGGTTTTGGCCTCTCCGACAAGCCCGAACACTACGACTACCGGCCCCAACAGCACGCCCACAACCTGGAACACCTGATTGAGCACCTGGGCTTGCGCGCCATCACGCTTATCGTCCATGATTTCGGTGGGCCCATTGGGCTGGCTTACGCGGTGCAGCAAGCTCGCAACGTGCGCCGTTTGGTTATACTCAACTCTTGGTTGTGGGATGCTTCGGAAGCACCAGAGTTCGTAAAGATGCGTCCGGTACTGGCCAGTCCACTCTTACCGTGGCTGTATCGGTGGTTTAATTTCTCCCCACTTTTTTTGTTGCCTAGTTCCTTTGGAGCACGGCGTCTCACGCCGGCGTTACGGCGACACTACACCGCGCCATTCAGCCAGGCCAAGGAGCGCAATGGGACAGTAGGCTTTGCGCAGGCGCTGCTCCACGAGCAATCATGGTTCGGCATGCTCTGGCAGCAACTGCCTCAACTGCGTGACCATCCAGTGCTGCTACTCTGGGGCATGCAAGACAAGTTTTTTGGCCCTGCTTATTTGCGGCGGTTTGCCACTGCTTTCCGCCAGCCGACTATAGTGGAGCTACCCACGTGCGGCCATGTCCCGCAGGAAGAAGAGGGCGATATGGTCTTACAGCACATACAACAGTTCTTATCCATCTCTTTCGAATAAATCAGGTGGGCCAAACCAACTAAACTCTTGCTCAGTGTAAAGGGAAATACAAACAGAAGAGGCCTATGTAATATTTAGATTTAGCATCACTAAGTTAAGACGATGCGCAGGGGTAGGTCGCCGGTGGTATAGGTTGCCGCCAGGTGTATCTTATCCGAGGCGCTTAGGTCGTAGAGCCTGCGAATCTGCGTAACATCTCTTCTAGTGCCTAGCAATGGGCACAGTAGGCTATTGCGCTTGCAGTGCACATTGCTTACCTGCTGTCACGCCTCATGGCAGTAATACCAACTGGTTTAAGTTGTACCAACCTCACCCCGCCCGTACCACCGATTCACCCCATACGCCGCGCCAGCAAACACTAGCCCTACACCACACACGCCGGGCCACTGGAAATGCGCCCAGGCCTGGGCGCCGAGCAGGGAGCCGAGGGCGGCGCCCAGAAACGCGGACGTCATGTACACGGTGTTGAGGCGGCTGCGGGCTTCGGGGCGCAGGGAGAAGACGCGGGACTGGTTGGAAATGTGGGTCATCTGCTGGCCCACGTCGAGGATGATGACGCCCAGCACCAGCAGGGCCAGGTGGGTGCCCCCGAGCAGCAGCAATACGTAGCCAGCCAGAAATATCAGAATGCCGATGGTAAGAGCGTAGTCGGCGCCTTGGCGGTCGGCGGAGCGGCCGGCCAGGGGCGAAGCCAGGGCCCCACTGGCTCCGATGACGCCGAACAGACCGGCTACGTCGCTGTGGTAGCCGTAGGCTTGGTCGAGGAAGAAGACCAGCGTGGTCCAGAACGCGCTGAAGGCCCCGAACATGCAGGCCCCCACCAGAGCCGAGCGGCGCAGCACCGGCAACTCCCGCGTGAGCGTGCCCAGGGAGCGAAGCAGACTGGCGTAAGAACCCGCAAACGACGGCTGGTTACGCGGCAGCATGCGGGCCAGCACGGCCGCTAGCCCCACCATCACCCCAGCCCCAGCCCAGAAGATAGTGCGCCAGCCAAAGTGCGCCCCCACGTAGCCGCTGATGGTGCGCGAAAGCAGAATCCCAATCAGCAGCCCGCTCATCACCTTGCCCACCACCCGGCCCCGCTCCTCATCCGACGCCAACGACGCAGCCAGCGGCACCAGCAGCTGCGGCACCGCCGAAAACAGCCCCAGCAGCAGGCTAGCCGCCACCAGCACCCCAAACGTGGGCGCCAGAGCCGCGCCCACCATGCACGCGGCCGCGCACAGAATCAGGGAAATAATCAGGCTTTTCCGTTCCCGCTGGTCGCCGAGCGGCACTAGCAGCAGCAGGCCCAGCGTGTAGCCTACCTGCGTTATCGTTGCCACCAGGCTCACCTGCTTATCAGGCTGCCCGTAGGTGCGACCGATTTCGGTGAGCAGGGGCTGGTTGTAGTAGATATTGGCCACCACCAGCCCGCAGCTGATGGCCATAAGCCACACCAGGGTAGGGGAGAGGCGTGCTGCATCTGAGGTTACTACTGTACCTCTTCCAACAACTGATTTTTGCATAAAAAACGCCGTACAAAGCACGGCGAAAAGGATTAGGTTCAAAAACTAGCCTCTGCAAAGAGGTTGTAGTCCAAACTACCGAGTGGATTGGGTGTCAACTCAACGGTAACATCTCAAGTCGCACGAGGGGCTCGGTACCGTTTAGTTGCCTGAGATGCTCCAGCAACTCAGACGTCAGAGTTGGTACTTGATGCAGTGCTACAACTAAAGTTTCGCGCCTAGTCAACTCCTGCTGCATGTACGGGTCAGCGGTAATAATAACATCTAAATCTGGTTGGTTTGGATCTAGGTCGCGGTGCATCTGCACAAACATATCGATGCAGTCTGTAACAGCTGTGAGATGCTGCTGTAAGTATGTATAGCTGCGTGTTTCTATGAAAAGTAGAGCCTCGCTGAGTGCTGTGCAGGCGTCAAGAGCGTAGGAGGCCAATTCAGAGGAGCACTCATCCAAATCAGGTACTACTGCTGCTAGTTTTCCCTGGATAGCATCGGTATCAATAAGTGTATCATTGATAGCGAAATCAAATAAGGCAGAAGTAGCTTGCTGAAGTACGCCGAAACTACCCCACGATTCAGCTTCCGTAAAAGCTGCATATAAAGGCAGTATTTTCTCACAAGTCAGCGCGGCTAATAGAACCTGATGCTGAAAAGGAAGAGCTGAAATCAGAGTAGACATGCAATCAAAAATACATACTACCCCGCTGCCACACACTGCTTCTTGTACAAGCCCGGCGTCACGCCTTCGTACTGCTTGAACAGCTTCTGGAAGTAGGCCGTGTTGTTGAAGCCGGACCGGAAACAGACGTCGGCTACCGAAACCAGGGGGTTGCGCAGCAGGCGCTTGGCTTCGGTGAGGCGTTCCTGGATGATGTACTCAACCGGCGTAAGGCCCAGCTCCCGCTTGAACACCCGGAAGAACGTGGCTTTGCTCATGCAGGCCAGGGCGCTGAGCTTGTCCACGGTGAGCTGCTCGGTGAGGTGCTGCTTGATGTACTGCACCACGGCCGCAAAGCGGTGGGACGTGGTGTGCTGCTGGTAGTTGTGGAAGAGCAGCTGCCGGGCCTGGGTCTGCATCAGGCGCACCAGCATTTCCTGGATGGTGAAGCCGGCCAGCACATCTTTTACGCGGCCGGTGTCGCGGGCCGAGAGTTGCACGAGGCGCTCCAGGGTGCCGGTCAGCTCGGGCGTGTTCTGGAAGTGAGCGTAGTTATCGGTGTCGAGGTGCCAGGGCAGGTGCTCCTCGGCGCGGGGGTGGTGCTCATTGAGCAAGTCCACGGTCTGGCGGATGGTTTCCTGCGGAATGGCCACGGCCAGGCACTGCGTGGGTGCGGCTTCGGTGGCCTCCGGAAAGTCAATAACCATCGTTTCTTCCTGGCCCACCACCACCGACTCGCCCGGCAAGTAGTCGAAGGCCGGGCGGCCGGGCAGGTGCATTACCTTCTTGCCCCGCAGCATGGTAGTCAGCACCACGTGGCCCAGGCTCAGGGGCACGCGGTGGGCGGCGCGGTGCGTCTCAAACACGTTCAGCTCAAAAGCCTCCAGCGTGTACACGGTGCGGTTCTCAACCAGCGTGGTGAGCTGGTCGGGCTGGTGCAGGGCAAGCGGAGCGGGCAGGTGAGGCATGGCGGCGGTGGTTAAGCTGCAAGCCGTACGCTTCAAGCTACAAGCAATGGTGGAGCAAGCTCGCAGCCTGTAGCTCGAAGCGTACGGCTTGCAGCTAAAGAAAATCTGCGACAATAGGCAGCATTTCTGAGAGAATAATACAGCTATTTCCGGAGTTTATCCAGCTAGCTTGGTGAGAGTGTTCAACTCCATAACTCCCACAGCATGGAAACGTTAGAAAAACCTACCACCCTCGTTGCCCGGCCCCAGTTCAAGTCCCACTACGACAACTTTATCGGCGGCAAGTGGGTCGCGCCGGTGAAGGGGCAGTACTTCGACAATCCTTCACCCATCGACGGGCAAGCCTTCTGCAAGGTGGCCCGCAGCACCAAGGAAGACATTGAGCTGGCCCTGGACGCCGCCCACGAAGCCTTCAAAACCTGGAAGCACGCCTCGGCCACTACGCGCAGCAACATCCTGCTCAAGATTGCCGACATCATGGAGCGGAACCTGGAGCACCTGGCCGCCGTGGAGTGCGTGGAAAACGGCAAAGCCATCCGGGAGTGCCTGGCCGCCGACCTGCCCCTGGCCGTGGACCACTTCCGCTACTTTGCCGGCGCCATCCGGGCCGAAGAAGGCTCCGTTTCGGAGCTGGACGAAACCACCGTGAGCATGAACGTGCACGAGCCCATCGGGGTAGTGGGGCAGATTATCCCCTGGAACTTTCCGCTGCTGATGGCCACCTGGAAAATAGCCCCGGCCCTGGCGGCAGGATGCTGCGTGGTGGTAAAGCCCGCCGAGCAGACGCCGGCCTCCATTATGGTGCTCATGGAGCTGATTCAGGATGTAGTGCCGGCCGGGGTGCTGAACGTGGTGAACGGCTTTGGGCTGGAAGCCGGCAAGCCCCTGGCCTCGTCGCCGCGCGTGAACAAGGTGGCCTTCACGGGCGAAACCACCACCGGCCGCCTCATCATGCAGTACGCCTCCGAAAACATCATCCCCGTCACGATGGAGTTGGGCGGCAAGTCGCCGAACATCTTCTTTAAGAGCGTGCTGGATGCCGACGACGATTTCCTCGACAAGGCCGTGGAGGGCGCCGTCATGTTTGCGCTAAACCAAGGCGAGGTGTGCACCTGCCCCTCGCGCATGCTGGTGCACGAAGACATCTACGACGAGTTCATGGAGCGCGTCATCCAGCGCACCAAGGCTATTAGGCTCGGCAATCCGCTCGACATGGAAACCATGATGGGCGCCCAGGCCAGCAACGACCAGTTCGAGAAAATCCTGAGCTACCTGGAAATCGGGAAAGCCGAGGGTGCCGAGGTGCTGACCGGCGGCGACGCGTATTCGCAGGAAGACGGGGCCCTGGCCGAGGGCTACTACATCCAGCCCACCATTTTCCGCGGCCACAACAAGATGCGCATCTTCCAGGAGGAAATCTTCGGGCCGGTGGTGTCCGTGACTACCTTCCGCACCACCGAGGAGGCCATTGCCATTGCCAACGACACGCTCTACGGCCTGGGTGCCGGCGTCTGGACCCGCGACGCCCACGAGCTGTACCAGGTGCCCCGCGCCATCGAGGCCGGCCGCGTGTGGGTGAACTGCTACCACCACTACCCGGCCCACGCTCCCTTCGGCGGCTACCACAAGTCGGGCTTCGGGCGCGAGAATCACAAGATGATGCTCAACCACTACCGCCAGAACAAAAACATGCTCATCAGCTACAGCCAGCAAAAGCTAGGCTTCTTCTAAGCCCCTAACAGAAAGCCACCAGCCCGTCCTGCTCTATCTGGCGTCCGCACAGCCGAACCCAAGGTCGCCGCAGGCAAGCGGACGCCAGATAGAGCAGGACAGGCTTTTACCTTCATTCATTCACTCATTTGCTCAGTCACTCATTCCTCCATGCCCACTCCCCGCGTTCTGGTTACCGCTGCCGCCGAGGCCACCATTGATGTGTTGCGTCAGGAGCACGGGCCGCTGATGTTTCATCAGAGTGGCGGCTGCTGCGACGGGTCGTCGCCGATGTGCTTTCCGGCCGGCGAGTTTCGGGTGGGCAGCAACGACGTGTGGCTGGGCTGCATTCACGGCTGCGACTTTTTCATGAGTGCCAGTCAGTTTGAGTACTGGCAGCACACGCAGCTTACGGTAGATGTTACGAAGGGCCGCGGGGCCAGCTTCTCGCTCGAAATTCCGCTGGGCGTACGGTTTCTGATTCGCTCCCGCCTGTTCACCGAGGAAGAGGCCACGGACTTAGCGCCGGTGTACGATGGCGAAGCGTACCCGGCCCAGGCGCCGGTAGACGTGTGAGTTTCGCAGTGAGGTGCTGGCCAGGCAGTGAGTTCCCGCCCGCCCGGCTTTCCTGAGCAACCTTGCAGAGCTGCTACGTGGCTTTTGCGCGGAAGCCAGAAGTAAGCGGGTCCGCAAATCTGTACGCATCGGGCAGTTGCAGCAGGTGGTGAGAGGAGCTTGAACCCTAAAAACGCCCTGGCAGGGCGTTTTGTCGTACTACCTGCCATGCAGAATCAGTTGCTGATGCAGGTCGAAACCAGCTTTCCGCTCACGGGCCTGGGGGTGCTGGTGCTGCCGGTGCCGCCCGCTCCCGCCTTGGCTGCGTACGGCCTGCACACCACACTACCGGTGCGGCTTGTGCTGCCTTCCGGCGAGGAGGCAACAGGCCTGGGCAGTGTGGAGGAGGTAACGCGGCCGGGCGCGGCCGGGGCACCTGCCAGTACCGGCCGCGCCTTGCTGCTCACGCACGAAGGCGCCGGGCCGTTACCGGCAGGCACGCTGCTGTATTGCCTCCCCCCGGACGCTGGTGAAGAGCTTACTTAACGCGCACCGGCAGGCCTTCCAGCTGAACGTAGCTGAGCTTCCAGGCGTTTTTCGCGTCTTTCTTCCAGAGCAGGATAAAATTGCCCTCACCTTCCCCGCGGGGCTGATTGGCTTGCTCGGGCAGCACCTCCACCTCGTAGGTACCGGCCTCATAGGCCAGGCTATTATCGGCGCCAAAGCTGGAAGGGGTGAGGCGCAGGTCGCGGATGGTGCCTACCGTTTCGCGCACCCACTTAGCCGCCACCTCCGGCTTGCCGCTGTAGTGCGCTTCGCCCTGCGCGTACTGCACGTCGTCGGCCAGCAGGGTGTCAATCTGAGTTGTGTTGCGGCTGTTCCAGGCCGTGATAAACTGCTGGTTTAGGGCGTGTACGTTCACGGCCGCTTCGTCTTTCTTGGCAGACGGCGTGCAGGAGCTGAAAAAAGCCACTCCGAGCATGGCAAACACAGAAGCTCGTATCATAAAACAGGTTGTGTAGTGAAAACAGGAAAGAGGAGAGAACCAGAAAACCCAAGCCCGCGGGGCCTGGGTTTTCGGAGAGCAAACGGCTGGCCGCTTACCAGCTCTTGCGGCGCACCTGCGACTCGGGGTAGGCGGCGTCGCGGCTGCCGTACTCGTGGTTGGGCAGGTAGGCCGCGCCCGTAGCGGAGCCGTTGGCGGCGTAGGTGATGGGGTTGCCGTTGGCATCGTAGAGCAGGGCCGCGCCCGTGCCGGCTGCCAGCGCCGACGCCACCACCGGCGCCGTAGTAGCTTCCGTTTTCGACTTAGCTGCCGAAGCCGAGCCGCGGGCTACGCCAGCCCGGTACGCGGCGGCTCGTTGGGCGGCGGCGCGGTTGGCAGCGGCTACGCGGGCAGCTTCGGCTTTGCGCTTGTTGTCGGTGCGCTTGCCGATGGCGTAGCCGACGCCGGCTCCCGCCACGCCGCCCACCACGCCACCCACCGGGCGGTTGCGCTTGTGAATGATGGCGCCGGCTGCCGCGCCGCCAAGGCCACCAATTACGGCGCCCTTGGCCTGGGGGCTCCATTTTTTGCGCTCCTGCGCACGGGCTGCATTCGAGAAGACGGCCGTCAACAGCAGGGCCACAACCAAAATCCAACTACTATTTTTCATGGCTACGATGGTAAGATTTCAGGACACTTGTACTTGCTGATGTCTCAGGGTACAAGCACTGTGCCAAGTGCAACCAGGCCCGCAGCGGCCCACCATCCGCCCGAAAACAGCTGAGCAGCAAACAGGGTCCAGGAAGCACGGCCTGGTGCAGCGTCAGAAGTTCTTCGGCATCGTCTGAGAGCAATGCTTCAAACCCCACCTGCTTCCCACGCCGCAAGCGGCATGGGAAGCAGGTGGGGTCAACGGCGGAGTAGCCAGTACACGCAGGCACCTAAACCGGCCGCGGGGCCGCGGGGCCGGCGGGCGGCGGGGCGGGGTGCTCTTCGTCGGGGCGGTAGTTGGCTTCCAGCTCGGCCAGCTTCTGCTTGCCGTAGGCCGCGCGGGTGATGAGCACGTAGAGCACCGGCACGATGAAAATAGCCAGGCTGGTGGCCGCCAACATGCCGCCCAGCACCGTCCAGCCAATGGTTTGGCGGCTCTGGGCCCCGGCCCCGGAGGCAAATACCAGCGGCAGCACGCCCAGAATAAAGGCCAGCGAGGTCATCACAATAGGCCGGAGGCGCAGGCGCACGGCTTCCAGCGTGGCTTCCACCAGGGGCTGCCCTTTGTCTACCCGCTCCTTGGCGAATTCGATGATGAGAATGGCATTTTTGGCCGACAAGCCGATGAGCGTAATCAGGCCAATCTGGGCGTAGACGTTGTTGGTGAGGCGGGGCAAGAAGGTGAGGGCCAGAATGGCCCCGAAGGCGCCCACTGGCACGGCCAGCAGCACCGAAAACGGCACCGACCAGCTTTCGTACAGGGCCGCCAGGAATAGAAATACAAACACGATGGACAAGGCAAAGATGTACACCGTCTGGTCGCCGGCCAGCAGCTCTTCCCGGCTCAGGCCCGAAAACTCGTAGCCGTAGCCCTGGGGCAGGGTGCGGGCCGCCGTTTCCTGCAAGGCCCGGATGGCGTCGCCGGAGCTGAAGCCGGGGGCGGCGCTGCCGTTGATTTCGGCCGAGCGGAACAGGTTGTAGTGCGAGATAAGCGGGGCCGACTCCGTGCGCCGGTAGGAGGTGAGCGTGCTTAGCGGCACCATGCCGCCGGTGGCATTGCGCACAAAGTATTGGCCCAGGTTGCTGATGTCGCCGCGGTACAGGGAATCGGCCTGGGTGACGACGCGGAAGTTGCGGCCGTAGAGGGTGAAGTCGTTGACGTAGGCTGAGCCCAGGTAGGTACGCAGGGCCGTGCCGATGTCGGCAATGGACACGCCCAGCTTCTTGGCTTTTTCCCGGTCGATGGTGAGCTGGTAGCCGGGCGTGTTGGCGGTGAAAAAGGAAAACGCCCCCGTGATTTCGGGACGCTGGCGCAGGGCTCCCAGAAAGCCCTGGAGGGCCGTGTCGAAGGCGCGGATGTCGCCGCCGGCTTCGCGCTCCTGAAGCACAAACGAGAAGCCCCCCGTGTTGCCCAGGCCCGGAATGGCCGGGGGCGAGAGCACCACAATGTTGGCTTCGCGGAGGCGGCTCAGGCGCCGCTGCACAGTGGCAATCAGCCCTTGCAGCTGCAACTCTTTGTCTTCGCGCTCGGCCCAGGGCTGGAGCTGGCAGAACACCGTGCCGCTGTTCGACTTGGAAGAGAAGTTCACGGCGTTGAGGCCGCCCAGGGCGGCGTAGTGGCGGATGCCCTTCACCTGGCTCAGCTCCTTCATTATCTCCTGGAGCGTGCTCACGGTGCGCTCGGTGGAGGCCGCCTCGGGCAAGTTGAAGGTGATAATAATCCGTCCTTCGTCCTCGGTGGGGATAAAGCCCGACGGCTTGTTGCGGAACAGCAGGCCCGTGCCCACCACCAGGCAAATCAGCAGGATAACCACCAGGCGGGCGTGCCGGATACCAGTTTGCACCCCCCGGCCGTACCGCTCCGTGACGCGCTCAAACCAGGCGTTGAACCGGAAAAACAGCCGGTCCAGGCCCCTGGACTCGGCGGTGCGCTGGTGGGGCTTGAGCAGCAGCGTGCACAGGGCCGGCGTCAGAGACAAGGCCACAAAGGCCGAAATCAGCACCGATATGGCAATGGTAATGGCAAACTGCTGGTACAGGCGCCCGGTGATACCCGGAATAAAGCCCACCGGCACGAACACGGCGGCCAGAATCAGGGCAATAGCAATAACCGGCGCCGAAATTTCGCGCATGGCGGCCAGCGTGGCCTCGGTGGGGTTCATGCCCCGCTCGTTCAGGTTGTGCTCCACGGCCTCCACCACCACAATAGCATCATCCACCACAATGCCAATGGCCAGCACAAAGCCGAACATGGTGAGTGTGTTGATGGTGAAGCCCAGCGGAATAAACAGGATGAACGTGCCGATGATAGACACCGGAATGGCCAGCACCGGAATGAGCGTGGAGCGCCAGCTTTGCAAAAACAGGTATACCACCACTACCACCAGCACCAGGGCCTCCACCAGCGTGTGCAGCACCTCCTCAATGGACACCCGCACCACCGTGGCCGCCTCAAAGGGCACCACGTATTCGAGGTCGGTGGGGAACTGCTTTTTGAGCTGCTCCATGGTGGCGTTTACATTCTCGAAGGTTTCGAGGGCGTTGGCGCCGGGGGCCTGGTAGACCAGCAGGTAGGCGGCGCGCTTGCCGTCCACGAAGGAGTTGTTGGCGTAGTTGAACTTGCCTAGCTCCAGGCGGGCCACGTCGCGCAGGTACACCACCGAGCCATCGTCGGGCCGGGTGCGCACGATGATGTTGCCGAACTCCTCGGTGCTGTTCAGGCGCCCTTTCACAAACACGATGTACTCGAAGGTCTGGCCCGTTTGCTGGGGCGGGGCCCCAATGGAGCCGGCCGCAATCTGGGCGTTCTGCTCCTGAATGGCGGCCGTGACTTCCTGGGCCGTCACGCCCAGCTGGGAGAGTTTGTCGGGGTTGAGCCACACCCGCATCGAGAAGTCGTCGGCCCGGCTCACAATGTCGCCCACGCCTTTGGTGCGCAGCAGGGCGTCGCGCACGAACACGTTGGCGTAGTTGTCGAGGAAGGTGGTGTGGTGGGTGCCGCGGGGTGCGTATAGGGCCACCAGCATCAGAATGCTGGGGTTGCGCTTGCGCACCGTAAGGCCCAGGCGCTGCACCTCCTGGGGCAGGGCCGGCAGGGCAATGCCCACGCGGTTCTGCACGTCGAGGGCGGCGATGTTGATGTCGGTGCCTACCTCGAAGTTCACCGTCATGTTCATCTGCCCGTTGCTGGTGCTATTGCTTTGCAGGTAGGTCATGCCCGGCGTGCCATTCACCTGCACCTCCACCGGCGTGGCCACGGTTTGCTCTACGGTTTGGGCGTCGGCACCGGTGTAGATACCACTCACCGACACGGTGGGCGGCGTAATCTCGGGGTATTGCCCCACGGGCAGGTTCAGGATGGCCAGCGCCCCTACCAGCACGAGCACCAGGGAGGTAACAATGGCCGTAACCGGGCGCCGAATAAAGGTTTCTGCAATCATAAGGTAAGGACCTCACCCCCCGGCCCCTTTCCACAAGAGAGGGGAAGCCTGACGATTGGCTGGGGTTGCTTTCGTCGGTGAATACGGATAGTTGCTGGTAGCAAGCCTGGCGAACCGGCCACTACCGGCCGCCCTGAGCCGCGCCGGCGGCAGCCTGGGCTTGGGCGGGGGTGCCCGTCTGGATGCGGCCGCCGTCGCGCAGGCGCTGAAGGCCCTCGGTTACTACCTGGTCGCCTTCGCGCAGGCCTTCTAGCACCACTACCTGGTCGCGCAGGCGGGGGCCAAGCTGCACCTGGCGCTGGTAGGCCTTGCTGCTGTCGCCGGCCACGAACACGAAGTTCTCTCCCATCTGCTCCACCACGGCCTTGTAAGGCACCACCACGCGGCGGCCCGACTGCCGGTTGAGCACGCGCAGCACGGTGCTCATGCCATCGGTGAGGCGGCGCTCCGGGTTCAGAAATTGCACCCGAATCTGGATGGTGCCGGTCTGCTGGTTTATGGCCCGGTCGATGGCCAGCAGGCGGCCGGGCTGCTGGTAAGGCGTGCCGCCGGGCAGCACCAGCCGGAAGGTGGAGTCCGGGCGGGGTGGTGGCTGGCGCTGCAGGTCGGTGAAGCGGGCCAGCTCGGTTTCCGGCACCACGAAGTCCACGCCCATGGGGTTTTCGGCGCTGAGGGTGTTGAGCAGGGTGGCGCCGGGACTGACCTGGGCACCCAGCCGCACCTGCGAAATGCCAATGCGCCCCGCAAACGGCGCTTTAATCAACGAATAGTCGAGGTCGGTGCGGGCGGCAGCTACGCCGGCCTGGGCAGCGGCCACCTGGCTCTGGGCCGTGGCGTAGGCCGTGCGGGCGTTGTCCACAATCTGACGGGCAATGGCGTCCTGCTGGGCTAGGCGCTCGTAGCGCTGGAGGTTTATGCGGGCATTTTCGACCGTGGCCTGGGTGCTGCGCAGGCCGGCCAGGGCCTGCTGGTAGGCGGCCTGGTAGCGGCGCCGGTCAATCTCGTACAGGGTTTTGCCCTTGGGCACCACCTCGCCCTCCCGGAAAAAGATGCCCGTGATAAAGCCGGCCACCTGGCTGCGCAGCTCCACCGAGTTGATGGCCACCACCGTAGCCGGGTACTCGTCGTAGTACACCGCCTCCGTGACGCGGGCCGCCACCAGCGTCACGGGCGTGGCCAGGGGCGGACCAGCCGGCTGGTCGGCGTCTTTATTGGCGCAGCCGGCCCCGAAAAGCAGGCTCAGCGCGCACGCCAGGAGCCGAATAGGATGCTTCATATCCACACAGAAAGCAGCTTAGGGTAAAGGAGTACAGGGTTGTTGTTCTGACTGCCTTGGCATGACAGTTAAAACGTCAGCGGCACCGTGCCCATGGCGCGCTGCACGTCGAGCTTGGCGGCCAGCACGTTGTAAAGGGCGTTGAAGTAGTTGAGCTGGGCCGTGCGCAGGTCGTTTTCAGCCACGATGACCTCCAGGTAGGTTTTGATGCCTTCCCGGTATTGGAGGCGAATGATAGTGTAGATTTCGCGGGCGTCCTGGCGGTTGGTTTGCTGGGCGTTCAGGTCGGCGAGGGCGCCCTTGTAGGCGGCCAGGGCCTGCTGGTATTCGGCGTTGATTTGATTGCGGGTGCTGAGGATGGCCAGCTCCAGCCGGTCGTTGCGCAGCTCGGCGATGCGCAGGTTTTGGAGGCGGCGGGTGCCCGTGAACAGGGGCAAAGCCAGCTGCAGCCCGGCCTGGGAAGTGGGGAAGGCCCGGTTGTACAGCTCAGAGAAGTTATTGTTCTGGTAGACCTTGTTGTAGGTGGCAAACCCGCCCAGCGAGGGCAGAAACCCAAACCGGAAGTAGTCGATGTCGAGGCGCTGGAGTTGCTGCTGGGTCTGGAGCTGCTGCAGCTCGATGCGCCGCTCAAAAGCCAGGGGCTCCAGGGTGTCGAGTTGAGTTTCGCGCACCAGTTGCAGCGTGTCGTAAGTCAGGCTCAGCGGGCTTTCCGAGGGCAGGCCCATGAGCTGGCGCAGAACGGCGTACTTGCCCTTCAGCAGCTCGGCCGTGGCTTTGCGCTCCGTTACGGCATTGTTCAGGGCAATGGAGGCGCGCTTGTAGTCGGTTTTGTCTACCAGGCCTGCTTCATATTGGGCGCGGGCGTCCTGGTGCTGGCGCTGCTGTCGCCGGATGGCTTCGTCGAGCACCCGTAGCTGCTCGCCCGTGAGCAGGATGTCGTAAAAGGCCTTGCTCACGTCCGTCACCACGTCAATCTGGGTGCTGGTGGTGTTCTGGCTGGCTTGCAGACGGATGTAGCGCCCCGCGCGGGCCGCCCGCAGCACGTCGTTGCTGAACAAGGTCTGGTTAAGCTCCAGCCCCAGGTTCGACGTGTTGTTGAGTCCGATGCGCCGCACCTGAGCCGGCGCCGAGGGGTCGGCGAAGTTGGGCAGCACGGCCACCGGCAGCCGAATGTTGCGGGTGTAAGCGCCCGTGCCCCGCAGCTGGGGCAGCCACTCGGCCAAGCCCAGCCGGATGTTCCGCTCCCCAATCGACTCATCGATGCGGGCCTGGCGCACGGCGGGCTGGTGCTGGAGGGCAAACAGCAGGCACTGCGGCAGGGTGAGGGGCTGAGTGCCCGGCGGCGGAGCCGTAGGCTGGGCACCCAGCCGCGCCGGCAGCAGCAGGCCCATCAGCAGCCAAAGAACCTGGTTTAAGTGTCTCATACGCAGAAGCAAAGCAGCTACTCCGATACGTAACTTGGCCGGGAAGGGCTAGGCAGCCAAAGCAAAAACACGCGCCAGCACGGCTGCGCCAGCAGAAGCAGCCGATGTGCTGCCCGGAATCTGGTTGAGTTAGTTGTCGAGCTACCAGCACGTCGTAGAGGCGCACTATTTTGGTCTTCTCGCGGGCTGGTAATTCCTCTAAAGTAAGAATCTTAGTAAAGCTGTTTTGACAGTCAAAAGCCCATTACGCTAAACGCAGTTGAAGCATCTCTCCCGCTTCGTTCCCACGATTGGAGTTAGTCAGGGGTAGAGATGCTTCGGCAAGCTCAGCAGGACAGCTACCACACCACAACCTCAGCACGCCAGATGCTTCGCGGGGCTCAGCATGACGGGCCTTTGACTGTCAAAACAGATTCAGCTTTTACGGCTGTTGGAGTTGCGGCAGCACCAGGTTTCGCGCTGCTGTGGTGTGCTCAGTCCAGCTCCGCTACTGTCACCAGCACGTCGGTGTTGCGGCCGTGGTCGTCGGCGCAGGATATTTTGAGCGCGCCGGGCGCGGGCTTGAAAAATACCCGCTCGGTGGCCGGCACCGTCTTCAGGAACTGGTCGTTGACGTACCACGACACCTGCCGCACTTCGCTGGGTGTGGTGCAGCTGAGCAGCAGCAGCTGGTTTTCGCGCTGGCTGAGCACGTACTCGGCGTTGGCGGCGGGCGAGGTGATGGTGGGGGCCCGCTCGGCGCCACCCTGCACCAGCTGGCAGAGCGGGTTGTGCGGGGGCAGGCGGCGGTACGGCAGGCCCTGCGCTTCTTTGAAAGCCGCCACCTCGGGCCGCAGATTTGGGTACAGCCCCTGGCGGTAGCCCGCCGCCGGCGCGCAGGCCCGGCAGTAGGCAAAGCTGCCGTCGGCCGCCACCAGTACCTGGCGTAGGTGCTGGCAGCGCCGCCCGCTGCTCACGCCGGGCAGGAAGTAGTCGATGAGCTGGTTGGGACAGTTTTCGCCTGGCACCAAGCCCGTTTCGGCGCACACGAGCCGGAAGTCCAGGGCGGCGGGCGGCCCAAACCAGTCGTTGGGCGAGTTGTACGCCAAGGCGTTAAACAGGTCGAAGAGCAGGGGCGTGGCCACGTCGGCGCCCGTCAGGGCCGGGCTGCCCCGGCCGCTGAAGTTGCCCACCCACACCCCAATGGTGTACTGCCGGTTGTAGCCGATGCTCCAGGCGTCGCGGCGGCCGTAGCTGGTGCCGGTTTTCCAGGCAATCTTGGGCAGGCGCATACTGCTGGCCGCGTTGATGGGCAAGTCGGGCCGGGTGAGCTGGCTGAGGATGTCGGTGGTGAGAAAAGCGGCGGATTCGGAAATCAGTGAAACCTCACCCCCCGGCCCCCTCTCCAAAAGGGAAGAGGGACTAGTTTGTGGTTTGCTAGTCGTAGTTGCCTCACCCCCCCGGCCCCCCTCTCCGGGGGAGAGGGGGGAGCCTAACGACTTGGTAGAACTAGAGCTAGTATTCTCATCTACAGCTAGAGCTGGTTCTCCCTCTCTTTTGGAAAGGGGGCTAGGGGGTGAGGTCCACCGCAGCGGCGCATACCGCCCACCGGCAGCCAGCGTCACGTACAGGTTGGTCAGCTCTTCCAGACTCGCGCCGCAGCCGCCCAGGATGCTGCTCAGGCCTAGTTGGGCGCGGTTGCGCGTGACATTCTGAAAGCCGGCCTGGCGGAGCTTGTCGGTGAAGGCGGGCACGCCCAGCTCGTGGAGCACGCGCACGGCGGGAATGTTGAGCGAATAGGCCAAGGCACGTTCCAGCGTCACTTCGCCGTTGCAGCGCTTGTCGAAGTTTTCGGGGCGGTAGCCCTGGAAGTTGGTGGGCACGTCGGGCAGCAGGAGCTTGGGCGTCACCAGGCCCCGGTCGAGGGCCAGGGCGTACAGAAACGGCTTGAGCGTGCTGCCCGGCGAGCGGACGGCCACCACCCCGTCGTTCTGCCCCTGGCTCGTGAAGTCGCGGAAATCAGCCGAGCCCACGTAGGCCTCCACCTGCCGGGTATGGTTGTTCACCACCAGCACGGCCGCCTGCGTGATGCCCAGCTCCAGGAGGCGGCGCACATAGCCCTGGGTTAGGTCCTCGGCCTTGGTTTGCTTGCTGCGGTGCAAGGAAGACCGGATAATGGCCTCGTGCGGAAACTGCCGCACCAGCCGCCGCGCCAGGTGCGGGGCCAGTGTGGGCGCGGCGTGGCGGCGGGCGTCCAGGGGTTCCAGCAGGGCATCGGCAATGGCTTCCTGGGGAAACAAGCCCGCCGCCCCAAACCGCCGCAGCCAGCGGTTTCGCTCCCGCAGCACGGCCGCGTTGTGCTGGCCCAGCACCAGGCCCGTGGGGCGGTTCGGGATGATGGCCAGCGTCACGGTTTGGGCCAAGGAAAGGTAGTCGGGGGGCTGCTGAAAGTAGAGCAGGGCCGCCGACTTCACGCCCTCCACGTTGCCGCCGTAGGGCACCAGGTTCAGGTAGAGCTGCAGAATTTCGTCTTTGCTGTAGTGGGCTTCCAGCTGCACGGCGCGCAGCATCTCCAGCAGCTTGTTGCCCACGGTGCGCTCCTTGGGCTCCAGCAGGCGGGCCACCTGCATGGGTATGGTGCTGGCTCCCGTGGTGCGCCCCCGCCCGAACAGGTTGCGCCCGGCGGCCTGCGCCAGGGCCACGGGGTTCACCCCAAAATGCCACCGAAACCACCGGTCTTCTTTCTCAATAACGGCCTTGCGCAGGGCGGGCGTGATTTCGCCCAGCTCGGTTTTCATCCGCCACTTCTGGGTGGGGTTGAGAAAGGCGTGCAGCACCGAGCCATCGGCGGCCAGCACCAGGGGCGAGTACTGCGGCGGGGGCGGCAGCGGAAACAACCGGTCGAGGCCAAGCAGCAACAACAGGCTCAGGACCAGACCTGCCAGAATGCGCCTATAAGCTTGCCACTTCATAAGTCGGAATAACCTGCACCCAAAGTAGGGCAGTTTCGCGGAAAAGTCGAGTTGCGGCAGCGGCTGCCGGCGGCACGTAGGAAGCTGGCAAAACCGCGGCAACGCCTTCCTGCTGGTATATAAGGGGTGTACAGGCAGCCAGGAGCCGCCTGCTCGAGCCCCCAGGCCCGTACTTTCATCCGGCCAAGCAGGCTTGTTTTATCCCCCAACTTTCCTTTTCCGCTTGTATGACGACCCCCAAACGAGTAACCGCCGGTTGGTGGAAGCTGCTGTTTCGAGTCTGGCTCGCTTTGTTTATCGGCGTAACGCTCATCTACGCCTTGGGCGGCGACGGATTCCGCGTTCAGCAAACCGGTACCACCACCAGCTTCAACCGCGCCGCCGACTACGCCCTGTTGCGCATCAACGATTCGCTGGCGTTCCACGTGCGCCCCCAGGATCCCAACAGTAGCGTATCGGTGGTGCGCTACGCCGAGGGAAGCCTGCCGTTTAGCCCCCTGCTGGGCCGCTACGAGCTTGACACCGAAAAAATGCCGGCCGTTACGCACCAGCGCGGCGACTGGGTGTACAACACGTGGCCTCAGTTTGGACCACTCAGCAACATCGATATCTACAACATACGCACCGGCGAGGCCATTCGGCTCCTGGGCAACGCCGACGCCACTACCGCCCAGCAGCTGGACCTGCGCACCCTACCCGAATACGCTAGCCGGAGCCTGCTCGGGACCGAGGCCGACAAATTAGCTTCCCCCGAACAGCTGGCTACGCGCTACCCGGCGCTGAGCGTACCCAAGGAAAGCGCTGTGGTGTTTGTGAGTGCCTTTCTGGTGGTAGGTATTTTCTTGCTGCTGCTCTGGCCCTTTGCCCGGCGCAAAGTAGCAGCGGCGTAACATGCTGTTATTAGCTCTTTGATTTTATGGTAGAAATGCTCTAGCTATTCGGGCTGATAGATGCGGAAGCCAGGGCGAAAATACGCAGCCAAGGGTGCCCAAGCGGTTGTAGCTGCTCTCGAGTAGGCTCATCCGTAGCAAACTGCTACCTTGCCCGCGCTTTATTTTTTCCTTGCTCTGATTATGTTACTGGAGATTACCGTAACCGGGGTGTACACCATCCTGGGAATAGTGGCGGCGCTGGCGGCGCTGCTGTTGCTGGCCAAATCGTTGTTGGGCATTGTGGTGATTGGGGAAATGCAGGTGGGCGTGGTGGCCAAGAAGTTTGCCCGCCGCAACCTGGGAGCGGGCCGCCTCATTGCCCTCGAAGGCGAAGCTGGCTACCAGGCCGATACGCTGGCGCCGGGGTGGCACTTCTTTCTCTGGCCCTGGCAGTATTCGGTTACGAAAGAGCCGGTCGTGGTGGTGCCCCAGGGCGAAATCGGGCTGGTGGTGGCCAACGCCGGGGAGCCAATTCCGCCCAGCCACATCCTGGCCCGCGAAGTGGCCTGCGACAATTTCCAGGATGCGCGGGCATTCCTCGTCAATGGCGGCGAAAAAGGGCGGCAGATTGGCATGCTCACGGCCGGCACCTACCGCATCAACACGGCCCTGTTCACGGTCATTACCCGCGCCACCGCCGGCTCCATGGGCATGCTGCCCGACGAGCTGCTCATCTACCGCGTGGCCCCCGATGCAGTAGGCATCGTGACCACCCTGGATGGCGTGCCCATCACGCCCGGCGAAATTGCCGGTCCGGTAATTCCCAACCACAACAACTTTCAGGATGCCCAGGCCTTCCTCTCGGCCGGGGGCAGCCGCGGCTTGCAGGAACAAATTCTGCTGTCGGGCTCCTGGAACCTGAACCCCTGGTTTTGCCGCGTAGAGCAAGTGCCCATGACCGAAATTCCCATCGGGCACGTGGGGGTGGTAATTTCCTTTGTGGGCCAGCCCGCCGTCGACGTTAGCGGCGCCGACTTCACCCACGGCAACCTGGTCGAAGTCGGCCACAAAGGCATCTGGGCGACGCCGCTGTACCCCGGCCGCCAGCCCCTGAACACGCACATCATGAAAGTGGAGCTGATTCCGACCACCAACATCGTGCTCAACTGGGCCAACCGCACCGAGGCCCACCACTACGACGACTCCCTGAGCAGCATCACCGTCCGCTCCCGTGACGGTTTCTCCTTCAACCTCGATGTGGCCCAGATTATTCACGTCGCGGCCCTGGATGCGCCCCGGGTTATTTCCCGCGTGGGCTCCATGCAGAACCTGGTTGACCACGTGCTGGAGCCTATCGTGGGCAACTACTTCCGCAATTCCAGCCAGGAATATACGGTGCTCGACTACCTCACGAACCGCGCCGAGCGGCAGCGCGACGCCGCGGCCTTTATTCGCCAGGCCCTGCGCGACTACAACGTGCAGGCCGTCGACACGCTCATCGGTGACATTGTGCCCCCGGCCCAGCTCATGACCACGCAAACCGACCGGAAGCTGGCCGAGGAGCAGAGGAAGACCTACGAGGTGCAGCAGGCCGCCCAAACCCAGCGCCAGCAGCTCGTGCGCGAAACCAGCATTGCCGACATCCAGAATTCGCTGGTGCAAAGCGAACAGGGCGTCAACATTGCCGAGCTGCAAGCCAATGCCCAGGTGAAAAAGGTGCGCGGCGAAGCCGAGGCCGCCAAGCTGCGGGCCGGCGGCGAGGCGGAAAGCACCCGCCTGCGCGCCATTGCCGACTCCGAAGCTACCCGCCTGCGCGGCGCCGGCGAGGCCGACGCCATCCGAGCCATCGGCCAGGCCAAGGCCGAAGCCTACCGCGCCGGGGTGGAAGCCCTGGGCACCCGGGAGTTCACCGGCCTCCAGCTCATGCAGATTATCGGCGACCAGCAAGTGAAAATTGTGCCCGAAGTGCAGGCCAACGGCGGCGGTTCCGGGGCTGGCGGTGGGCTCGTCGAAGCCTTGATTGGCCTGCTGGCTCAGCAGCAGCTAACGAGCCCGACTCAGCCAGCGGCGGGTACTTTGCCGCCCGCACCGCCCGCTACCCCCGAAACGCAGCAGCCAGGATAAACGGCGCCACGGTGTATCCCGGCGGGCGAACTGCTCAGCGCCGTAGAGACGCAATAGCTGGAGTCTTCTCGTTGCCCGATGCTCGCCGAACGGCGCGAATTCAGCCCTGGCGGCGCGGACGACGAGACTTCAGCTATTGCGTTTCTACTCCCTTTTGGTTGCTGAAAAAATAAGCTGAACGGTTCCTTAACGGGCCGGCTCGGGCACTTCCACTTGCAGCACAAAATCCCGCTTGGGCGGCGCTTCATTATTGGTGGCGTTGCGGTAAAGGAAGTGCAGGGTGGTTTGGCCGGGGTTCAGGGCCTGAAACTGGAAGATGGTTTCCTGTGGGTTATCGGCTTTGATTTTCTTCCGGGCCTTCTTTGGGGCCGCCGCAGCGGGCGGCACCAGCTGCACCACGTTGTCGGCCACGGGCATTACTTCCCAGATGTACTGCGGGCCGCCGGCATTGTCGAGGCGGATTTGTAATTGGTCGCCCTTGTTCACCTTCACGCGGCTGTGGTTGTCGTACTCCGTGATGTTCACGTTTTTAGCCACGCCGGGCTGGTCGATGGTAACGTAAACGTGGAAAAAGCCGCCCAGCGTGGAGTAGCCCGTGCCCGGCTGCGCCGACACCAAAGCCAGATCGAGCCCGCCCGTACCCACGGCTTGCAAGTGAATCTCGAAGGTAGCCGGCGCCCCCGGCACCCCGCTGCTGATGCCCGGCAGGCTGTGCGCATTCACCACCGTCAGCTGGCCCGGATAGCTCTGCACCAAGCGCCAGCCGAAGCGCGGCGAAATAGTAGGCAGCCGCACCACCAGCTGGTCGCCCACGTTGAGCTGGACCTGCCGGCCGTTGTCGGCGGCCGTGAGCGTCACACTATCGGCCCGCGCCGCAACGGGCAGTAGAAAAGCGCCGCACCCCAGCAGGAACAGCAGCAGGCGCTGGAGTTGGCGCGCGGAGTAAAAGGCAGAAAACATAGGCGGCATCGGTACAGGCAACCGTGGGTATGAACCCGAAACAGCCGGCGCACAGATGGCGCCGGCTGTTTCAGGAGCGGTTAAACCGTGTACGAAGGTGCGGGTAGAAGGCTGCGGCTGAGCTGGTGGGAAAGGAGGTGCAGCGGTGGGCTAGCGCATCAGCCGGGCGGACATCCATCGTAATTCGTTAGCCAACCTTCAGCTACTGTCATGTCACCATCATCAGTACTATACTGATATACCGCTAGAATCTGGAGTCACTGGTACTCAGTTGGGCGGAGTGCAGAGACGCAACATCTGGCGTCTCCTCGTTGAGCAATTGGCACTGCATTCGTATCAACGGCATCGTTCAACAACGAGAATTCAACTGTTTAGCGAAACAACCCATCCGGCTTGTCCTGATTCGCGGACCATTGCGTGGGATTGTTCAGAATATACTGCCGTGCTTTTTCTAATTCGTTTTCATCACGAGTTACCCGATCATAATAACCTGCCTGCCAAACAAACTCCAGATGTTGCCGCGTTGCCCAGGCTTTCACGCCTAATGTAAAGCCCCGCACCACTGAGGCTAAGTTTTGACGTTGTGGACCGAATGTGCCGGATTGTTCAGTAGTAGTATCCGCTTTGCCAAAGAATACAATGCCGTGTACATGATCTGGCATCACCACAAAGGCGCTTGGTACAGCAAAGTGAAAATGCTCCGTCATTTCCTGCCAGCACTGCAAGGCTCTGGTTGCTAGAGGAGTAGGCAACAAGGTTGATGGCTCACCCGCAAGAAGACAAGGCTGAATTTCGCCAAAATACTGCCGTTGATTCTGCGTGCAGATCGTGATGAAATAAGCGCCGTTCTGACTGTAATCATATCCAGCCCAGCGCGTCGAGGCAATGCGGTATTTATTCTGATAAAGGCCGGAATCCGTATGCGTAGATGATGAGCGGTGTAGAGACGCAATAGTTGGAGTCTCGTCGTTGAACGATTATAACGGCGCGACACAAACAACATCAGCAACGACGAGACTCCAACTATTGCGTCTCTACACCGTTTACCGCACCCGCACCACGCCGCTGCCGGCGTAGCTGTGGTACTCGGCGTTGTACATGGCGTCGGCGCTTACCGGGCCGAGCTTGAACGTGCCTTTGCTCACGGCCCGGCACAAGTAGTAGAACGATTTGGGCTCGGTGGTGGCGGTGGTGAACAGGTTGATCCGGTCGTCGCGCACGTCGAGGTAGTCCGGCTGGGCGGCGTCGGTGGCCCAGGCCAGGTCCCGGACGGCCCCAATGCGCGGGTTTTCGATTTCCAGGCCGGCGGGTAGCAGGTCGGTAATAGCTACGTTTTTCACGTCGCCGGCGCTTTCGGCGGCTCGCAGGGTGATTTTGACTACCACCAGGTCGTTTTGGCGGAAACTGCTGCCGCTGGGCTGGCCGGTGCGGGTCAGGAACTGGCGGCGCACGCGCAGATAGGCGTCTTCCTCGCGCACCTGGCCGGTGGGCGAAATGCCTTCGGTTTCCCAGAAGTAGTAGAGGCTGCCCCGGCCGCTGGTGCGCAGCGTGAGCTGACGGTTGGCTACGTTATTTACCGTGAGGTCCTTGCCCGAGAAGCTGCCAATGGCCTTGTCATCGGCTAGGAGCTGGGCCGTGGCGGTGCTGCCGGCGTTCTGGCGGGCCAGCTTGCCCAGGGCCAGCAGGGCAAAGGCCCGCTCCTGGGTGTTGAGCCAGCGGGCCTGCTTCACCTGGCGGCTGAGCTGGCGGGCCAACTGGTTTGCCTGGGCGCTGGCCGGGTCGGCGGCGAGCAGGGCGTTAAGCACCAGGGCCTCGTCGCGGATGGGGGAGGAGAAGGCCCCGTCGAGCTGGCGGCCGGCAATAGGTTGGGTGCCGAAGCGGGTGGGCAGGGCCTCGCGGTAGGCGCGCTGGTTGCCTGAGAGGGCGTAGGCGCAGGCCAGCACCCAGCGCGAATCCTCGGCCAGCAGGCGGCGGTTGGCTTTGTAGTAGTTCAGGCCCACGGCATCGGGACGGCCGGCCAGGGCCAGCACGTAGAGGGAGTAGGCTATTTCCTTCTTGGCCAGCGTGACAGGTTGAATCACGCCGCCGGTCTGGATGATGTTGTAGGTGTCGGTTTCGCGCTTGCGCACCCTGGCTTGCAGGTAGCCGAGCACCCGGTCGAGCACGTTCTTGTTCACCTCGAAGCCGGCTTGCTGGGCTTCCAGTAGGAAGTGAGCGGCGTAGGCCGTGGCCCACCAGTTATCGTAGTCGCCGCCGGGCCAGTAGCTGAGGGAGCCGTTGTAGAGCTGCTGGGCTTCTACCTTGCGAATGGCCTCCTGCACGTGGTAGTTGGGGTTGAACAGGCCGGCCTTGCCCGGTTTGCCGGATTTCTGGCCCAACGTGGCGGCCAGGTCGCCGTAGTACAGCTGCGGGAAAGCCGCCGACACAGTTTGCTCCAGGCAGCCGTAGGGGTACTGCAGCAGGTAGCGCAGGTCCTTGGAAAATTCCGTCATCGGCGAGCGGCTCACCACCAGCTGGCTCCGCAGCGAGGAAGGCAGGAAATCGGTCCGCAGATTCAGCTGCTGCGCCGCGCCACCCGCCACCACGCCCGCCCCCGTACGCTTCTGCAGCGGCGAAGCGGGCCGGATAGGCAGCTCGATGGTTTCGGTGAAGGTTTCTTTCCCAGCGTGGAAGCTGATGTTCACTTTCGCGCTACCAATCTTAGGCTTGGCAAGTAAGTGAAATACTACGCGCTTCTCAGTGCCTGGCTGTAGCAGGGCGCTGTGTGAATCAGTATTAGCAAGGTTTTTCTGACTGATTTGAACTAAGCTCAACGGTTCCTGTGAATTCAGAGCAATGGCGATGGTGCCATTGATAGGTTTACCCGTCGTATTCGTCAGCGTTACCGGCACGTCAATCGTGTCGCCGAGGCTGAGGAAGCGAGGCAGCGCCGTGGAAATAACCACCGGGTCGGCCACTTTCATGGTGTGCTCGGCGGAGCCGAAGGCGTCGTTTTTGTAGGCCACGGCCATGATGCGCACGGCCCCGCTGAACTGGGGCACTTGCAGCCGGTAGCGCACCTTGCCGCTGGCGTCGGCGGTGAGCACGCCGCTCCATTTGGCCAGCAGCTTCACGCGGCGGTTGGGCACGGGCGTGGTGCGGCGCGAGAGGTCGTAGCCGTCGCCGCCGGTGGAGCTGGTGCCGAGTTCGGTCAGGAGGAAGGGGTAGACGTCGTAGGCTTGCACTTCCAGGGCGCGTTTCTGGTAGAAGTAGCCGTGGGGGTCAGGCGTGCGGTAGTCTTTCATCTGCAAAATGCCCTCATCCACCAGGGCCAGCGTCACCTGGGCGCCGGGGGCGGTGCTTACTTCGATGGTCTGGGCGGTTTGGGAGCGGCTTTGGGTGGGGGCTTTGATAGCCACTTGCAGCCGGGCGCCGGGCTTCTCCACCGTCAGCGGCACGAAGCCGCGGGCCACGGTAAGCGGCAGGCGGTTGTCCCGGATTTCGCGGATGGCCGTGGCCGTCACGTACACGTTGGGCACGTGGCCCCCGCGAATCGGAATGCTCACCCGCGCCGATTTCTCGTCGGTGTTCACGTAGAAGTGGTCCAGCACCCGGTCGCGCTCCACGGTCACGAGCACGCGGCCGGGGAAGGGCGTTTTCAGCAGCAGACTGGCCGTTTCACCGGGCTCGTATTTCGCCTTGTCGGCCTCGATGGTCACCTCGCCCTCGTTGTTCACCTCGAAGGAGTTGCTCTGGGTGTCGCCGTAGCCGTAGGCGTACACGCGCTGGGCCACGTAGGTAACCGCCCCTGGCCGGGAAACGCGGATTTCATACTCACCAGAATACGTAGGCGTGAAGCCCAGGCCGGCATCGGAGCCGCCGCTGGCCACGGTTACGGTGCGGCTCAGCACCACCTGCTCCCGCTTCTGGGAGTTGTAGATGTAGCGGCCACCTTGGCGCTCAATTATCGTTTCCCAGAGCAGGCGCACCACCTTCACCTGCGCCTGGGCCTGCGTGGGCTGCCCGGCCGGCGTGAGGGCCACCAGCCGCACCGTCAGGGCCTGGCGGGTTTGCACCAACTCATCCAGTTTCTGCACCCCAAACAGCACCGGCTGGGTCTGCACCTCAAACGTGGCCAGACGGTTTACGGGCCGGCCGGTTTCATCGAACACCGTCGTAAACGCCGCCCCTTCCAGCGTGCCTAGGTCGGTGTAGTCGGGCACCTCGTAGGTGGCCGTGCCGCGGCCGGCGGCGTCGGTAGTGCCTTCGCGGGTGGTCTTCTCGAAGCGGTCCGAAATGGGCGTGGACTCCTGGTCGCCGTACTGGCCGCGCCGCCGCTCCCCGCTGTTGATGGCGAAGGTGTAGTCGGCGTACTGCTTCGGGGCGAAGGTTTTTTCCTTGAGCGAAAACTCCACCTCAAACTTCCGGTCGGCGGCCGGCGGACCAAACAGGTTTTGGGCCGTAAGCTGGGCCTGCACGGCTTGGCCGGGCTTAGCTACGGCGCGGTCGGCGCGCACCGTCACCTTCAGGCGGTCGGGAATAAACTCCTCCACCGAAATCTTGCGCGAGGTTAGCAGCACGTCGTTGCCGGTCAGCACTTCCAGGGTGTAGAGGCCGGTCATCACGGCCGGGGGCAGCAGGAAGCGGGCCTCGAAGGAACCAGCCGCGTTCAGGTTTTTTTGCAGGCTGGCGTACTCCTTGCCGGTGGGCAGCAGCAGCCGGATTTTCACCGGCAAGCCCTTGGGCGGGGCCTGCCAGCCTTCGGTGCGGATGACGGTGTTGGTGTGGATGGTGTCGCCGGGGCGGTACAGGTCCCGGTCGCCGTAGAGGAAGGCCTGGTAGCGGGCAGCGTTGCTCTGGAGGCCGCCCACCTCGAAGCGGGAGGTTTCCACGCGGCTGCGGCTTAGGTCCAGAAACGTAAAGTCGTTGCCCTGCTGAGCCATCACCATGCCCAGGCGGAAGCGCCCGTTTTGGGCCGTGCTGTCGAACTTGGCCACCCCGTCGCGGTTGGTGGTGCCCGTGCCCATCACCTGGTTGTTGGTGCTGATGAAGCGCATTTCCACCCCGCTGAGCGCCTTGGCGTTGCGGATGGAGTTGGCAAACACCAGCGTGCTGCCCGCCTTGCCCTGCTTCACTAGCAGCCCGATGTCGGACACGGCCACCAGCTTGCTTACTTGCAGCCACTGCCGCTCGGTATCCTGCACTTTGATGATGTAGAGGCCCTTCAAGCCGCCCGTAAACTCCAGGTCCTTGAGGTTCAGATTCAATAGGCGCAGCCCCTGGTCCTTGGGCAACCCTGCCACGGAGTAGGTGCGCTCCGCGAGCACGTTGCCCAGGTTCTCCACGTCGTAATATTGGTAGGAGCGGTCCACGTACTCGCCGTCTTCTTCCTCTTCTTCGGCGCCTTCTTCTCCATCATAGCCAGGGTAGCCGTACTGGGTGCCGGCGCGCAGCAGCTGCTGGATGTTGTTGGCGTAGACCTTGGCAATGGTCACCTTCACCTGCTGCACCTCGTTGATGCGCACGCCCAGGTTGCGTGAGCCCAGGGCGTCGAGGTACAGGGCTTTGTCGGCGCTGGCAAACTGGATGGTGGGCCGCTCGTCGGCGAAGCTCACGGTCTGGGTGAAATCCTCGCCCAGTTGCCCGCCCAAACCCCCGCGCAGGCCCCGGCGCAAGCTCACCTGGTAGCTCTTGCCCACCTCGAAGCCACCCTTCAGCCGAAAGCCGCTTTCCAGCTCCTCCACCGCAAATGCCACCTGCGGGGCCACCGCCAGGGCGCTTTGCAAGTCGGTGGTGGTTACGGGCTGGTTGGTTTGGATGGTGATAACCGGGTCGGCCGCTTGCAGGGTGCCGGTGATGGAGCGCACCTCCAGGGCCTGCGGGTCGGGCACGTCAACCTGCTTTTCGTAATCGGCGGTGGAGGCCTGGTCGCTGCCCAGGGCGCGCAGGCCCTGGCCCAGGGCCACCGTGAGCGGCGTGCCGGGCCGCACTTGCTGGGTGAGGCTCACGCGCACCACCTGGCCGGGCTCGGTGCTGGCCAGCTCAAAGGCCATTGGCTGCCCATCCTGCGTGACGCGGAGCAGGGGCTTCACGTCGGCGGGCTTTACGGGGTAGTTGAAGGGCAGCTCCACCCGCATTTCAGCCGTGCCCGCCGCCTGACCGGAACGGCCCCAAAACGCCTGCGGCTCCTGGAGCTGCAAGTAAGGCGTGTGGAACTGCTGGCGGTTCTCGGGCAGCTCCACGTTGCGCTTGCCCTCGGGCAGGGCCTCCTGGCGCAGGGTGGCCTTGAAAACCGTGCTGGGCCGGAACGGCGTGCTGGGCGAGAAAACCAGCTCCCGGTCAGAGTTCCACTTGAACTTGCCGCGCACGGCGGGCTCAAACTGCACCACCTGCACCGTGTCCCAACGGTCCTGCTGCTCGGGCCCCACCACGGCATCCGCAAACTGAAACACCAGATTCTGGTAGGGGTCAATTTCCTCGCCGTTGGGGTCTGAGCTGGCATCGGAGCCCGACTTGGAGCAGGCACACAGCAACGCCAGCAGCACCAGCAGCGGCAGGCGAGAAAGGATACGGAAGAGCATGGATAGGGAGGAGCTTAAAATAGACCCCGGAAGGTATAGAAAAAGAGGGATGTTGCTAGGGCCTACTCCACACTTGATATGAAGTATTATTTTAGGCCATACCAACATCAGCATTACCCAATTATCGCCTGCCGCAATGCCGGAACTCGCCCGCTCAGCACACCCTGTCGCTTCCAGTATCTGCCGCAATTGCGGCAACCGGGGCCACGGGCATTTCTGCCAGGAATGTGGGCAGAGCTATGCCACGCACCGGATTTCATTTCCTCATCTGCTACACGAGGTGTTTCACCTTTTCACGCACCTTGACAAAGGTTTTCTATACACTCTAAAAGAGCTAATCCGGCTGCCCGGCGACATGCAGCGCGAGTATCTGGCAGGGCAGCGCTACCGACACCAAAAGCCCTTCTCTATGTTTTTCGTGGCAATTACAGTCACGGCGCTAGGACAGTATTTTATCAAAGCCCTCGTGTTTAAGCTCTATGGGATGAGCGACGACTCGCAGGATTATTTCCGGCATTACTTCTCTCTAATGCAGATGGCACTGCTACCGCTTTATGCGTTCATCACGTGGCTGTTCTTCCGCAAATCGGAATACAACTATGCCGAAATAGCTGTGCTGGTGCTGTATAGCCTGTCCTTAGTCATCTTTGTAGTGCTGCTCCTAAATATATCACGGCTGCTATTTCCGAACTTTGAGACGGAGTACATCGAACTGCCGTTCATTGTAGCCTACAATACAATAACCTATTTTCGGTTGTTTCCTGCTGATTCCCGCTGGCTGATTGTCAGCAAAAGCCTGCTCATTAATACCGCGTGTTTTGCGCTTTCCCACGTGGCTGCTGAACTGGTAGTACATCTGCTGGAAAAATAAGTAGGGTTAAATTGGGAAATATCCCAAGGGGCGGCCTGACGTGAATAAAGCAAGCGGCAAAGCTGCCGATGCAGAAGTGCTCTTCCACAGTAGTGCTACTGAGTCAATTGTAGCAGTTGGTGGATTTCTGGTGCAGCATCGGTAGCCCGCGGCACACCTGCCACAGTTCGAGGTAAGAGCCGGCCTGTACACGGCCGGAGAGCGGGTGTAAAGACCCAATTCAGCGGAAACAAGAGAAACGGCCGGCGCACTTGCGCCGGCCGTAATTTCTAGGCAGCATGTATCCGGCTACCGTACCACTTGCAGCGCCTGCGTGGCGGTGGCCTGGGCCGTCGTGAGGCGCACGTGGTAGAGGCCGGCCGGCAGGAAATGAGCGGGCAGCTCTAAGTCATTGGGGCCGCTGCGCAGGGCCACGCTGGTGTGGTGTACCACCTGGCCCAGCGTATTGCTTACTTCCACCTGAGCCCGCTGGGCGGTGGGGGCGGCGTAGCGCAGCCGGAAGGTAGCGGCGGTTGGGTTGGGGTAGAGCTGCAAGGCGTCGGGCGAGGCAGCTCGTGGTGTCGTGGCCAGCGTGGTGGGGCCGCCCACCAGCTCGCGCATGGCCTGGTACTTGGCGTTACGGTCGGGGTTGCCGAGGTCGTCGGTGAGGCCGTACTGGCCGTAGCGCTGGTAGCCGCTGCTCAGGGTAAACTGCATGGCCAGGCCGGCGCCCAGGTCCCACCAGGCCTGGGCTAGGTTGTACTTCACCTCGTCCTTCATGGCCGGCTCCCGGTGCATCTGAATGGCGTTGCCGATGTTGGTGGTGTTGCCTTCGCCGTAGGCCGTGCCGGGCCCGCCTTCGTACGACATCAGCCCGCCGGGCAGCTGCCACTGCTGGGCTGCCTGCACCCACTGCCGGCGGCCGGCCTCGTTCACCGTGGTAGGCCCTTCATCCACCAGCCCCACAATGCCGGGGCGGCACAACGCCACCAGCTGGGCCGCCGTGGCGTTAGCGGGCGGGTTGACGGGGTTGAAGTAGGTTTGGGTGGCAATGGCGTAGATGAAGTTCTTGGGCGGCCCGAAGGTTTGGTTGATGTAGGGCAGCATCACCTGGCTGACGTCCCACTTGCGCAGGGGCTGGTGCCAGCACAGCACCACGCGCACCCGCGAGTTAAGCGAGCCGGCCCCGAACACGGTCTGGAACAGCTGGGCCAGCTCCACCGAGCGGCGGGCGTAGTTCTGCTTGTCGGCGCCGTAGCCCGTGAAGCCGAGGGCCGCCGCCTGGGCGCGGTTGTAGGTGTAGGTAGCCCCAAAGCCGCCCCCGCCGTTGTTCCAGATTTCGTTGTCGTTTTCGACGTAAATGTTCAGAGTGGGCTTGAGGCGGTTTTTAAGCAGAGTGGCCAGCTGGGTCACGTAGTTGGGCGTGGCCGACACCGGAATATTCACCCAGATGTCCTTGTCCACCTGGTTGCACAGGTCGATGAAATGCTCCCAGGCCATGCCCTCCTTTTTGCGGCCCAGCCCGCCGGCCTGGATAGCGTCGGTGGGCAGCTTCCGGTCGGCCCAGTCGATGGTGGCCGGGTACACGATGCCGTCGATGTTGGAGGTGCCCGTCAGGTCCTTGGCCCGAATGGCGGCGAAGTTGACCCCGTTGATGGCGTTGATGAGGGCCGTGGGGAAAAACTGCGTGGAAGCAGCCGGGTAGCCGGCCCGGATAACTTTCAGGTTGGTAATGCCCGAACCCAAGGCCGCCGTAGCCGTGCGCTGGGTGTTGGTGAACTGCATCAGCACGAAGCCGTGGCCGGGGCCCGGCGCGCCCAGCACCAGGTCGAACGTGGTGGTATTGGTGGCGGCGTTGTAGGCCTGGTTCTGGATGGACCAGGGCCCGGCCCCGTTGCTGATGACGGCCCTGCCCGTGAAGGAGCCGTGGTGGGTGCCGCTGTAGCTGACGCGGTAGCCCTGCGGGTCGTCGATGGTGCCGGCCCACTCCGGCACGGGCCGGGCGTCGAGCAGCACGGTGCGGAAGTCGGTGGTGGGCCAGCCGTTGGCGTCGAGCTGGCTGGGCGGCAGGGTGCCGCCGCCTGGCGCTTCCCAAGGTCGGGCCGCTTTGGCCAGGTCGACAAAGGAGCTGGGGCCGGCCCCATCCAGGTTGATGCCCAGCTTACCCCGGTATTGTTGGGCCAGGGCCGGGCCGCTCAGCAGCATGGTCAGGAGCACAGCTGCGCTTCGGGCCGAGCCAAAAAGCCAGGTAGGTACTACTCGCCAGGTTGAAGTTGTAGTCATAGGTAGCAGGTAAGAGAACAGAACAAAGGTCGAGTATAGGGAAAGCCCAGCGCTTACCTGCTAAAAGAGCATAATTTTATGTATACTATTTGCTTATTCTAAGATGTAATGAGGTATGCATTGGGGCAGCATAAAAACGTTTCTCGCTTCTGTACAGAAACTTGCCGGTCAGGTTGCGCGTGCTGGCGTCGAGGCGGAGTTGGAGCAAACGGATACAGCTAAATGTCGACCAGCTCCGGTAGGCCCCTCTGCGTACTGCTGTTCTGCTTGGTCGGCTTGTCTGGCGGGTGGCGGCCTCTTACTTTTGCCGGTCCTATGGCCGCTGCTTACCTGCTTGATGGTGCCGATATCCTGCTGTTTGAAAACCAGGCCGGCAAAGTTATTTACCACCCTACCGGGTACGTCCGCCTCGATTGGTACAGCAACCCCGCTCCCGACGCCGCGGTGCGGGCCATGTATGAGGCCGCCAGCCGGGGCCTGCAGCAGTACGGTGTAGCGGGCATCCTCACCGACCACCGCCACATGCCGCCCCTCTCGCCGGGCATGCAGCAGTGGCTGGTCGAAACCTGGACGCCCCACGCCGTGCACGAGTGCGGCTACCGCCGGGCCGCCGTGGTGCAGTCGTTCAATGTGTTTGGCCGGCTGGCTACCTCGCACATCGTCATGCAGCTGGGGCACCTACCCTTTACAGTGCGCTACTCCGACAACGAACTGGAAGCCGAGCAGTGGCTGCTGGAAAACTAAACCAAGCTCTTCCTGCGTGAGCACACCCGCTACCAGCCTGTTGTACTTTGAAAATGTCGTGGGCCGGGTCGAAGAAGACCCGCGGGGCTTTGTGCGCCTGCGCTACGCCGCCGGCCGCCGCGACCCGGCCGCCTACCGCGACTTGCTGCAACACGTGCTGCGGCTGCTGGCCCGCCGCCGTCACGGCCGCATGCTCGTCGACCAGCGCATGATGGAGCCCTTTACGCCGCAAGAGCAGGAGTGGCTGCTGGGCGAGTGGCTGCCCCAGGCCATAACCGAAGGAGGCTACAAGCACGGAGCTATTATTCAGGCGCAGAACGTGTTTGCCCGGCTGGCCATGAGCACCTCGGCCGCCCATCCTAACGCCCAGCAGCTCACCTACCGCTACTTCGACGACGAAGCCGCCGCCGTAGCCTGGCTGCTGCAGCAGTAAGCTGCCGGTCGGCAGACTCCAGCCGCGGCGTAATACGGCGCAACAACGGCGCAACTGGCTGCCAGACCGTATACTACGGCGCCACCCAACCCCCGTGTGCCATGGGCGCCGACCAACACCGCCTCTACGCCGACGTCAAGTTCCTGACCGAGCTGCAGCCGGCCCGCCACTACCTCAGCCTTACCTCGCTCAACAAGGCCGCCGATTATATCAAGGCCGAGTTTGAAAAGCTCGACGGCCAGGTGCAGGAGCAGGCTTTTCGGGTTGAGGGCCGGCTGTACCGCAACATCAGCCTGCTGCTGGGCCCCGAGGATGCCCCGCGCCTGGTGGTGGGGGCACACTACGACGTGTGCGGCAACCAGCCCGGCGCCGACGACAACGCCAGCGCCGTGGCGGGCCTGCTCGAAACGGCCCGGCTGCTGCACCAGTTTCGGCCGGCGCTGAAGTACCGGGTGGAGCTGGTGGCGTACCCCAACGAAGAGCCGCCGTATTTTGCCACCGAGCACATGGGCAGCGCCGTGCACGCCCGGTCCTTGCACCAAGCCGGCGTACCCGTGCGGGCCATGCTGTGCTACGAAATGATTGGCTACTTCCGCGACGAGCCCGGCTCCCAGCACTTCCCCAGCGAGCAGCTGGCAGCCCAGTACCCACACACCGGCAATTTTATTATCGTGGTGGGCCGCACCGGGCAGGAGGCTTTCACCCGGCGCGTGCAGGAGCTGATGCAAAGTCGCGCCGCCCTCGACGTGCAGCGCATCAGCCTGCCGCCCGAAATGGGCCTGGCTGGCCTTTCCGACCACCGCAACTACTGGCGCCACGGCTACGACGCCGTAATGCTCAACGACACCTCCTTCCTGCGCAACCCCCACTATCACCAACCCACCGACACCATCGAAACGCTGGATTTCCTGCGTATGGCCGAAGTCATAAACGGCGCCTACGCCGTGGTGGTGGGGTTGTGAGAAGTGAGGAGGTAAATGGTGAGGAGGTGACAGGTGACAGAAGGACTGTCATGCTCCATCTGGCGTCCGCTTGTCGAAGCATCTCTGCCGCGGGCTAACTTAATCGTGCAAACATCTTCCGCTGCATAGCCCAGGGGTTAAACCCTGGGCTACGGAGGGCCCAACGAAGCGGAAGAGATGCTTCGACAAGCGGACGCCAGATGGAGCATGACAATTACCACTCCTGCGTCAGCACGCGAGATGCTTCGACTTCGCCTCCGGCTGCGCGGACGCCAGATGAAGCATGACCGTTCACCTGTCACCTGTCACTTGTCACCTGTCACTTGTCACCTGTCACCCTTTACCCCATCACCTCCTCACTTCCAGCCGGCACCCGTGGGTTCATTACTTTAAACCAGAGGGGCGGCACGGTGGCCAGCAGCATCATGCCGGGGTAGCCCGTGGGCATTTGGGGGCTGCGGGGCTGAAACCGCAGGATTTGGTAGGGTCGTGAGGCCTGAAAGTGGTGGTCGGAGTGGCGGGTTAGCTCGTAGAGCAGGATGCGGCCCAGCGCGTGCTCCGAATTCCAGGAGTGGTGAGGCTGCACCCGCTCGTAGAGGCCCGAAGCCGTGCGGTTGCGCAGCAGGCCGTAGTGCTCCACGTAGTTGACCAGTTGAAACAGCAGCACGCCCACCGTGGCCGCTGCCACCCAGGCTCCCAAGCCAGCCAAGCCAAACGCCAGCCCAATAACTAGCGCCAGCAGCCCCTGATACACCTGAAACTGCAGCATCTGGTTGTGCCACGACAGCGCCGGCAGCTGCTGTCGGTCCAGGCGCTCGTGCTCCAGGTGCCAGGCCGAGCGGTACTCGCCCACCACAGCGCGGGGCAGAAACCGCCAGAACGGCTCGTGCAAGCGGGCCGTGGCCGGGTCGAGTGGGGTGGCCACGTGGCGGTGGTGGCCGCGGTTGTGCTCAATAAAGAAGTGCAGATACAGCGTGCTCAGCAGCAGGGCCTGGGCCAGCCGCTGCTCGCCCGGCCGCGAGCGGTGCCCCAGTTCGTGCGCCACATTAATGCCCAGCGCTCCGCAGCAAATGCCAAAGCTGAAGATGAACCCCGCCACCTCGGCCGCGGTGTGCGGCTGCCGGATAATAGTATACAGAAACAGCCCCAGCAACCCGTATTGAATGGGCACATTCAGGTAGAGCAGCCAGTTGAAAAACTGCTGCTTCCGGCGCGAGTCGTCGGGTGAGGCCTCGGAGGACTCCGTGGGGCGGCGCAGCTCCAGCAAGGGAATCAGCCCGAACACGTAGAGCGGAGTAAGCCAGGCCCAGGCGCCGCCGAGCATCAGCCCCAGGGCAGTGGATACGGGCACCGTGTAGGCACCCAGGTAGCGTAAATCGTTCGTTTTCATGGTGGTGTAGTAGTAGAGGCACTCTAAATATACTACCCGGCTTCGGAGGATGTCAAGCAAATAAGCCTGATTCCTCGCCTAGCCACTTGGCAGTGGACAAGCTGCTAGTTGCTGGTTGCTCGCTTAGGAGATGCCGCAAAAATCGAGCAAACATCTACAAGCTACGTTTTAACAACAAAAAGTAGAAAACAGCTGCAAGGGGTATTTTACTAAGGACATTATTCTGAAAACATGTTAAAAATATAATGAATGGGCTTATAAGATAGGGTAGTATAGATAAAAATTGGGTGTATATGCTGTATATTGCCTTTCAAAATAAGGGTTGGTTAAACTTAATGTATGGAACTTAACTCCTCTCCTTTTCCGGTCAGAAGCCTGCTTGCGCTGGGGACACTGCTTGTCTTAGCCATCTTAGCGGCTGTGCTGCCGGCCGCGCACCCCGCTGCGGCCCCTGGCGCCCTCAATGGGGCCGATGTAGCCTGGATGCTCACGGCCACAGCCTTTGTGCTGATTATGACCCCGGGGCTGTCGTTTTTCTACGGCGGCATGGTGCGCCCCAAAAACGTCATTAGCACCATGTTGCAAAGCTTTGTGGCGCTGGGCGTTATTACGGTAGTGTTCTACTACGTCGGTTTCTCGCTGTGCTACGGCGAGTCTTGGCACGGGCTGATTGGCAGCCCCTTCACGTTTGCCATGCTGCGCAACGTCGGCACGGCCCCGCACCCGGTGTTGTCGCCTACCATCCCCTTTATTCTGTTTTTCGCTTTCCAGCTGAAGTTTGCCATCATCACCCCGGCCCTGATAACGGGCTCGTTTGCTGAGCGGGTGCGGTTCAAGGGCTACCTGGCCTTTATGGTGCTGTTCAGCCTGTTTATTTACTGCCCGCTGGCGCACTGGACCTGGCATCCCGAGGGCTTTCTGCGCCGGTGGGGCGTGCTAGATTTTGCGGGTGGCACGGTGGTGCACATTTCGGCCGGCATTGCGGCCCTGGCCGGGGCCCTGGTGCTGGGCCGCCGCTCCACGCACCTGCGGGCCTCGTCGTTTTCGACCCCCAACGTGCCCTACGTGCTGCTGGGCACGGGGCTGCTGTGGTTTGGCTGGTTTGGATTTAATGCCGGCTCGGCTCTGGGGGCGAATGAGCTGGCTGCCTTGTCGTTCGTGAATACCAACCTGGCTTCGGCTGCTGCCCTTATTGCCTGGCTGCTGGTGGAAATCGTGCGCGGGGGCAAGCCTACGGCGGTGGGCGCCTGCACCGGAGCCGTAGTGGGCCTGGTAGCTATTACGCCCGCCGCGGGCTACGTCAACTACGGCCAGAGCATCTTGTTTGGGGTGGTGGCGGCCCTTATCAGCCACGCCGCCGTGCACTGGCAAAACTCTCGCACCACCATCGACGACACGCTCGACGTGTTTCCGTGCCACGGCCTGGGCGGCATTGTGGGCATGCTGCTCACGGGCGTCTTCGCCGACAAAGTGGGCCTGATTCATGGCACCTTCACCACGTTCGGCTACCACGTGCTGGGCCTGATTATCGTTATTGCGTATTCATTTGGGGGGGCGTGGGTGCTGCTAAAAATCACGGACCGTGCTTTCGGCCTGCGCGTGCAGCTCAAGGAAGAAGAACTGGGCCTCGACCTCAGCCAGCACGAAGAATCCACCTACCACATCGACGAGGAGTTTGAGCGCACCTACCGCCGCGACCCGGCGCCAGAACGGGTGTAGCACCAGCTTCGCCACCCCACGGCCGCATTCAACTGGAGTGCCTGGCAGGTGGCGGGTGGGCTAGAAGAAGAAATGAAGGACAATTCAAAAAGCCACCGGTGAAAAATCCGGTGGCTTTTTCTTTGGTGAAGTGGCAGGGTGGTGAGGAATAAGCAAGCCCCGGCGGGGCGGCACCCAGCGTCCACGGATGATTGAGCCGCCCCGCCGGGGCTTGCTTATTCCTCACCACCCTGCCACTTCACCATCTCACGACAGCGCCGTGAGCCACATGAAGGCTATCCACACCAGGACCAGCAGGCCCATGACAGTGGTGTAGGTGGCGGAGCCAGGAGCAGCTAGCGCTAAAGCGGAGCCAGTGATGCCAAGGACAAGCAGGACGGCCGCCACTACCCAGGCCCAGCGGGCGGTGCGGGTGGTTTGGCGGGGGCGCAGGGCTACCATCATCGGGAACAAGGCCGCCAGTAGGCCACCGCCCAGCGGGGTAAGCCAGGTGAGCGAAGTAAAGGTGCCCACTACCAGCAGCGCAGTTCCGCCGGCCAGCACGCCGCCAAAGGCCAGGGCTTGCCGGCGTTGCTCGTCGGAGAGGGCGTGGCGGCCGTAGGAGTTGAGTAAGAGCAGGCCGTTGAACATAGGATCGGCAAACCAGCTCATAAACACCAGCGGCAGGTACAGCGGCAGCAGCACCGGCACGAAGCGCACCAGCACGTACAGCCCCAGAAACAGCAGACGCCGGGTGCCGCCGCCCAGGTTTTCGGTCCAGACCGTGAAGCGCAGAAACGCGCGGTACAGCCAGTAGCGGGCCTTCAGGGCTTCCACCAGTCCTTCGCGGGCGTAGGAGGAGGTAGGCTGGCGGCGCAGGGCGTCGCGGAAGTGCTCTAGGGCCGGGCGGTGGCGGCCGGCTTCCAGGGCCACCCAGCCCGCGTCGGCGTGGGTGCCGGCGTCGTCGGGGTCGTGGCGCAGAGCCTGTTGCAGAGAGTCGTCGGCTTCGGGGGCGCGGCCAAGGCGGGCCAGGCAGCGGCCCCGCAACCCCAGGCAATCCACGTGCTCGGCATCAAACTGCAACCCGGCCTCGGCGGCGCGCAGGGCGCCTTCCCACTGGGCCCGCTGAAACCGAATCAGCCCCAGCACGTGGTAGTAGTTGGGGTCGGTGGGGTCGAGGGCCAGGGCCTGCTCGATGGCCTGCTGGGCTTCGGCGGAGCGGTGCTGGCGCTGGTGGGCCAGGCTGAGCAGGTAGTACGGAAAGTCGTACTCCGGCTCCAGGCCAATAGCCGTTTCGATGTGCTCCTGGGCCTCGGCCAGGCGGCCCAAATCGAGCAGGGCCATGCCCAGCCAGGCGTGGGCCAGGGCGTCGTCGGGGTCGGAGTGCAGCACGCGCCGCAGCTCCTGTTCGGCCTGGACCGCCCGGCCCTGGCGCAGCAGCAGGATAATTCGGTCGGGCCAGTTAGATTGTTCCATTATGTATAATAAGTGTCAAGGCTACAAGGAGCTTATAATCAGGATGATGAGGTAGGCCGCTGCTGCCGCGTAGGCCGAAATAGTTGATACAGGATCAGCAGCGCCCCAAAGGAAGCCAGGAAGTACCGTGATTCGATAGCTGCGTTGGGGGTGAGGAAGTTACTATGAGCGTTGATGAGGGCTACTGCTCCGGGAGAAAGCATTAACTGGGCGCCCGCAGGCCAGCGCCCTTGGCCGGCCCGCCATTTCAGCCAGGAAGTACGCAGCGGAAATACCAGACCGCCCACTACTGCCAGCCATACCAGCGGCACTGGCAACTGAAAAAGCGCAGCAGCGCCCACTACGGTTACTCCCCAGCCTAATCCGGCATAAAACCAGGTGTCTCGGGCAATGGGATTTTCGCCTTGTAGATAATGCCGCAGATGTAACGGTCCGCGGAATAACAAAGCCAACACCAGCAGCGCCAGCACTCCGAAGACCCGCAGCACCAAGCCTGCCCGGTGCAGCAGGGAGCCTGCTGGCCACTGGTGAGCCCAGGCGCTGCGGAGGCGGTAAAACCAGGCTACGGGTCGTTGCGTCCAGTGCTGCTGCAGCTGTGCTTGGCAAAGCCCGCGTTCTGCCTTGTGGTAAGCTGGGTCAAGTACCAGAACTTCTCTGAAAGCCGCCTCTGCCTGGGCGTACTTACGCCGGAGCAAAGCCAGCTCCGCCCGATCAGCTAGCAAGTCCCGCAACGCAGCACGGGGTGGCTCATACCCAGGCTTCAAGCGCATGGCCTCGCGGAAATGCGCTTCTGCCTCCGGTTGCTGCTGTCGCTCTGCCTCCTTGCCTAGCAGGTAGTGCGTAATTGCTTGGTCAGGGTGCCAGTAGGCTAGTTGCTGAATCGTGAGGGCCGCCTCGGGGCGGCGTCCTAGTCGTTGGAGGGCCCGCACGCGCTGAAACAGGCATTCCAAATGACTGGGGTCGTGTTGCAAGCCTTCGGTAGCTGCTTGCAGGGCTGCTGCCGGTTGGCGCAGAGCGTGTAGCACCACGGCCTCATAGCCGGAGTAGGTAGCGTCTATGGGGGCGAGGTGCCGGGCCTCGGCAATGGCTCGCAGGGCCGCGTGCGGCTGCTCAGTGTGCAGCAACGCTACTGCGTGGAAGTAGTATGCATCGCTGTGCTGCGGGTCCAGGGCCAGCGCCTGCCGAACGACGGGCAAGGCTTCGGCCGCGCGCCCGGCCTGGTTAAGCAGGGCCAAGGTCAGCAGCTGATATGCTTGAGCATCCTGTGGGTGAGCGGCCAAGCGTTGCCGCGCCACCTGCTCGGCCTGCGCGGGGCGATGCACGTTGAGCAAGTGGTGGGCGGCTTCCTGCCACTGGTCGGGGTTGGCGCGGACAGGTTTCATCTGCTTTTTGCTCCCTACACCGACGGCTTCTTGATGCCCAGATACACCAGAATGTCGTCGTACACGCCGCCTTCGTTGGAGTAGAGGGCATAGTTCTTGGCCGTGGCAAACCACTCGCGGGTGCTGGGCTTGATGCGGCCGGCGGCCTCGGCCAGAGTGGCGTGCTCCAGAGGCAGGGGCTGGCCCACTTTCATCGACTGGCGCAGGCAGCTTTCCACGGCCACATCCACCACGGCTTGCAGGTCGGCGCCGGAAAAGCCGGGCGTAGCGGCGGCTAGCTTGCGCAAGTTCACCGACGGCCCCACGGGCTTGCCTTGCAGCAGGATGCGCAGCACAGCTTCGCGGGCCGCCTCGTCGGGGGGTGTTACGAGCAAGATACGGTCGAAGCGGCCGGGGCGGCGGAAGGCCGAGTCGAGGTGCCAGGGGGCGTTGGTGGCAGCCAGGATGAGCACGCCCTCGTTGGAGCGGGTGGCGCCGTCCAGCTCCGCCAGAAACTGGTTGATGACGGTGCGGCCCGCACTCTGGCGCAGGTCGTGGCGGTTGGCGGCCAGGGCATCTACCTCGTCAAAAAATAACACGCAGGGCGCTTGCAGGCGGGCCTGCTCGAACAGCTGGTGCAGGTTTCGCTCACTGCCGCCCAGCCACATATCCAGAATGTCGTTGATGCCGACGTGGATAAATGAGGCCTGCACCTCGCCGGCCGTGGCGCGGGCCAGGTAGGTTTTGCCGCAGCCGGGCGGCCCGTACAGCAGCAGCCCGCCCCCGGTGCTCTTGCCGTAGGCTTTGTAGAGGTCGGGGTATTGCAGCGGGTGAATGATTTTGAGGCGGATTTCCTCTTTCAGGCTCTCCATGCCGCCCACGTCGGCAAACGTAATCTTGGGCCGCTCCAGGCCGCTGAACAGCGTTTGCTCGATGCTGTCGGCGTCGGGTGAGCTGGCACCGGGGCCGGCGGGCGGGGCCGAAGGGTAGGCCAGGGGGGAGCCGCCGTGGGCCGGCTGGGCCGTGGTGGCCGCGCGCAGGCGGGCCGTCAGGTCGGCGTCTTCCAGCGTAGGATTGTGATGCAAAGCCGTGTGGTAGGCCTCGCGGGCGGCGGCCGGCTGCCCCGAATCCAGCAGCAGGCGGGCGTGCAGCAAGTGGGCCCGGGCGTGGTCGGGGCGGGCGCTGAGCAGCTCTTCCACCACCACAAACGCCGCCGAGGCTTTGCCCAGGCCGGCGTAGGTTTCGGCCAGGCCGAGCTGTAGCTCGGCATCGTCGGGAGCCTGGCGCAGGCCGGCGCGGTAGAGGTCTTCGGCCTCGGGCAGGCGGCCGGCTTGCAGCAGCAGCCCGGCTACGTGCTTGCGCAACGGCAGGTTATCGGGCGAGAAAGACAGGGCCTCTAACAGAGGCTGAATAGCAGCAGGATCAATTGGCATAGACATAGGCCGCCAAGCTACAAAGTTTTGGCCTTCCGAGCGGATGAAAAAGGCCAAAAGAAGCTTTCTGATCGGCTAATGTAGCCTTAGCGCCGGCCAGTCCTGCCACCACGCATCCAGCGCTTACCCACCCAGCTTGGTCAGCACAAACGACACCAGAAAACCCAGCACAGTAATAAGGCCGGTGAAGTTGTGAGTTGCCTCAAACGCCTCCGGAATCATGGTGTCGGCAATCATGGCCAGCACGGCCCCGGCCGCTACGGCCGTGGTGGCCGCCACCACCTCCGGCGAAAACCCACTAAACACCGAGTAGCCCACCAGCGCGGCTATTCCGGATACCAGCGCAATGCCGCCCCACAGCCCCAGCACGTAGGCTGGGCGGCGGCCGGCTTTCTTCATGCCGGCGGCGCTGCTCAGGCCCTCGGGCAAGTTACTCAGGAAGATGGCCACCACGGCCACCATGCTCACACCCTTACCAGACAGCAGGCTCAACCCAATCACAATGCTTTCGGGAATGCCGTCCAGCAGCGCCCCCACGGCCAGGGCCAGGCCATTGTCGGCCTCGCCGGAGCGGTGAGGAGATGACGGGTGGTTGGAGCGTTTGCGGTGCTGGGCGCCGTAGCGGGCCAGCAGCCAGTTGGCCAGCGTGTACACGGCCGCCCCGCCCACAAAGCCAAAGGCCGTGGAGTCGAAGCCGCCTTTCTCGTAGGCTTCTTCCATCAACTCAAAGGAAAGAGTGGAGATGAGCACGCCGCTGCCGAAGGCCATAATAGCCGCAATCAGGCGTTGCGGCACGTGCGCGAAGTAGCCCAAGGCCGCCCCCAGCACCAGCGCCGACCCCGACACCAACCCCCAGAAACCAGCCACAGCCCACAGTGGAAAAATATGCATAGCGGAATAGAAAAACGCAAAACAACCAGCACTACCGAACCCGAAAGGTGCTTAGTGCCGCCGGTTTCAACGGAAAAAAGCTGCTCAGGGTATGCCTACTAACTCTTTACCTGCTCAGCGTGCCCCCGGATGCCACCCTTCTTAAACGGCGCCATGTGACCCGCCAGCAGCTGCACATCCGGCTTGGCCACGCCAAACACCTCGGCCAGATAAGCCACCAGGCCGGCACTGGCCGGGCCATTCTGGGTCGGAGCCTTCGGGCGCACCGTCTAGCTACCAGCAGCGGCGGGCAGCAGCTAGTTGTAGCGGGCGTTTGGCCGGACTTTGAAGTGTAGCAGGGTTATAGCTAGGCGGGGTCGTTGTAGGCGTCGTACACGTTCCAGGCCCAAATCAGGAAGGGTACGATCAGCGTCCAGGCCAGCAGAAAGCCAACCGCGCCACCCACGGCCCAAATCAGAAAGGCCTTGAGAAACTGCCCTTTCACCAGCTGCCCCAGCCCAGGCACAAACAAGGAAAGCAACGCCGGAAGTCCATAAGTCTGTTTCATAGTGGTGAAGGGGTGAAGGGGTGAAGGGGTGAAGGGGTGAAGGGGTGAAGGGGTGAAGGGGTGAAGGGGTCAGGACAGAAACAGGTAAAGATACGGTCATGCTGAGCGCAGCCGGAGGCGAAGTCGAAGCATCTCTACCGGGGGTAACTTCAATCGTGAGGACGAAGCGGGAGAGATGCTTCGACAAGCGGACGCCAGATGGAGCATGACGGGCTTATATAATCACCACCTTACCACTCATCATGTCTCACCTCTTCACCCGCGCCTGGCCAGTGGGGCAGCGTTCCAGCAGCACGCAACGGCCACAGGCGGGAGTGTGAAAGTAGCAGCACTTCTGGCCGTGAAACATGAAGGCTTCGTGGTGGTCGTAGACTTGCTGGGCATCCCAGCCGGGCGGAAGCAGCGCTTCGAGCAGGGCGTGGGCCGCCCCTTCCCCTACTTTCGGGCCGATGAGGCCCAGGCGCTGGGCTACGCGGTGATGGTGGCTGTCCACGGGCATGGCCGGGATGCGCAAGGAGCTGAACAGCAGCACGGCGGCGCTGGTTTTGGGGCCCACGCCCGGTATGGCTTCCAGCCAGGCCCGCGCCTCTTTGATTGGTATTTCGGCCAGAAAAGCCAAGTCGCAGGGGCCGCCGTTGCAGCGCTGGCTTACCTGGTGCAGCACTTGCTGCAAGCGGGGCGCCTTTTGCTCGGGCCAGGTGCAGGGGCTGATAGCCTCCTCTACCTCAGCAGTGGGGGCATCGCGCACTTCGTCCCAGGTTGGAAACCGGGCCCGCAGCTGCTGGTAGGCCCGGTGCGAATCCTGGTTGCGGGTGCGGTGGGAAAGCAAGGCGCTGATTAGCTCACTCAGCGGGTCCTTGGTGCTGAAAAAGGGAAAGGGCGCGCCGTATTCGGCACACAGCCGCTCGTGCGCCCACAAGGCCAGCTCCTGGCGAGCAGTCAGGTCCGAAGTGCTGTTAAGAAGAATAGCCACGCTAGCCTGTACGCGGCCAGCCCGGTCGAGTTTCTGCCGCCCCGGCTTCAGCCAAAAACAAACCCCGCCCGGCCAGCGCCGAACGGGGTTGTGCTGAAGGAAACTGGAAAAAGCCTTAGCAGGCCAGAGCCACCTACTGCCCGCGGTTATAAAGCAGGATGGCTTGGCGAATATTGTTCTGCTGCTTGCCCCCGATAACCAGCGGCACAATGGCCAGCGGAATAGCCCCGTACACCAGCGGCGACACCGAGAAGCCATTATTGCCGCCGAAGCTGGACAACATACCAGCCAGAAACAGTCCCCCGGCCCCGATGTAGCTCAGCGTCGTAGCGGTTTGGTAGCGGCGGGCATCGGCCAGCAGCTTCTGGGAGCCGGGGCTGTCGGTGGTAGCGCGCTGCAGGTTGCGGATGCTCAGGTCTTCAATCGGGCCATTATCCTTGCTGAAGTATTCCTGGCGCACGGTGCGGTAGCCGCCCCAGCCTCCGCCCCACGGGCCGCCAAAGCCGCCGTAGGGACCCCCGAAGCGGCCATAGGGCCCGAAGCCGCCGGGATTGTTGACGTACTGCTGGGAGGTGATGGAATACAGGCTGATGCGGCCCACCCGGTCGCGGCGCAGGGTGCTTTCACGCTTGGTGCGGCCCGGTAACGTAGTGCGCACGTAAAAGCCCGACTCGTCTTCGTAGTAGCGAACCTGGTCCAGCTCAAAACGCTGCTGCCCGTCAACCAGCAAAAAGGAGCGGCCGAACACGGGCTGGCGTATCTCTACGTCGTAGCCGCGCACCACTTGGCCGGTTTTCAGGCCCACGGCGTAGCGGGTGGTGTTGGCGGGCACGGGTGGCGCCTGCCGGGCGGCCTGCACCGCCGAATCGGGCAGGGCGGGCGGCGAAGCCAGCGTGCGGGGCGCGGTTTGGCGGGAAGTATCGGCGGCCGGCGCTACGGCAGTGGTAGCCGGAGCAGCCGGGGCCGGGGCAGCTGGAGCTGGGGTAGTAGGCGCGGGGCGCGTAGCAGGCGGCGTGCCAGGCAGGCTGTTAAGCTCGCGGGGCGTTTGCTGCGCCAGGACTGGCAGGGCCAGGGCCCAGCACACAACGAAGGGGAGAGAGCGGGACAACATAGGTGGTAAGTAAAGCAGAAGTAGCGAAACAAACGGGCCGCGGCCCCAAACTCGTCCGCGGGTATTATGCAACAGCTCACGCCGCCCAAAGGTGCCGGACCCGCTAACCGCTAAACGCCGCTGCGCCAGCGCCTAGTGTAACGCAACTCTCGCCCAGCGCGCCCAGCTATACTACGGGGAAAAGCTCAGCTAGGTGGTAGAGGGAATGAAGCTGTTGAGGAAGCCGCCCAAGGCCCCTTGGCACGTTAGCTGAGCTTGCCCAAGCCTCTCGCGTGCTGGCGCGGTATTGTCCTGCTCTATCTGGCGTCCGCTTGTCGAACCGAAGGTTGCCGCAGGCAAGCATCTCCACTGTTTGTTTCATACAAGTGGGATTAGTCAACTGGATAAGATTGGTTAGCACGCGGGATGCTTGCCTCCGGCGACCTTCGGTTGGGCAAGCAGACGCTAGATGAAGCAGGACGCAGGACAGTCAATTAACTTCCTAAATAGCCTAACTAGCTTGTACAGAGCTGTTCTGCCGCGTGGCGCTGGCTGTACTGATAAAGACTGCTAACCGAAACAGTGGTTATGCAGCGCCCGGCAGCCAGTGAAGCCGGCACTTGGTCGGGGGCGGCGCTGCGTATCTTCGCCGCGCCGAGTTACCGCCCTGCTATGCCCGACCTCATCACCAGTCCTCAGAATCCGCGCATCAAGAATCTGCTGCGGCTCCAGCAAAAATCGTCGGAGCGGCGCCAGCAGCAGCTTACCATTATCGAGGGCTTGCGGGAGCTGACCATTGCCCACGGCGCCGGGGTGCCCCTTGTCACGCTGTTGGTGTGCCCCGAGCTGGCCGGACCCCAGCGCCAGCAGGAGCTGCGCGGGCTACTGGGGCCTGATGGCGCTACCGAGTGGGTGGAGGTAAGCCGGGCCGTGTTTGAGAAGGTGGCCTACCGCGAAGGGTCCGATGGGGTGCTGGCCCTGGCCCGGCCCCCCCACCTTCGCCTGGCCGACCTGAAATTGCCCGCCGCTCCGCTGCTACTGGTGCTGGAAGCCGTAGAAAAGCCTGGCAACCTGGGCGCCATCCTGCGCACCGCCGACGCCGCCCAGGCCACGGCCGTCATCGTCTGCGACCCGCGCACCGACCTCTATAACCCCAACGCCATCCGCAGCAGCATTGGCTGCATCTTTACGGTGCCCACCGTAGCCACCACCCGCCAGGAGCTGCTCGGGTGGTGCCGGCAGCACGGCATCCGCACCTACGCCGCCGCCCTCAGCCCCGCCTCCGTACCCTACACTGCCTGCAACTTCCGCGGCCCCACGGCCCTGGTGATGGGCACCGAAGCCGACGGCCTCACCCCGGAACTCATGCAGGCCTGCGACCAGACCATCATCATCCCCATGCGCGGAGCCATCGACTCGCTTAACGTGAGCACCGCCACGGCTATTTTAACGTTTGAGGCCGTGCGCCAGCGGGAAATCAGCTAAGCGGACTTCACTCAACTCTTTTGCCAGGAGTGGGCAGAATACGGGCATCTTCAAGCCTCAAATGACACGCCTCCCGCAGTAGGTTCGTGCCACGTCAGCCGTCCGCCCTGCACCGTGCCCCGTACCCGCCACTGCTCGTCGAACAGGCAGAGGTCGGCCTGGTAGCCGGGGGCCACGCGGCCGAGGCGGTGGTCCAGGCCCAGCACGCGGGCCGGGTACAGCGTGGCCATGCGCAGGCTTTCGGCCAGCTCGATGCCGGCGCCTTCGGTGCAGTTGCGCACGGCTTCCAGCAAGGTCAGGGCCGAGCCGGCCAGCGTGCCGTTTTCATCCACGTACTGGTTGTGGTGGCGGCGGAAGCGGTAGGCACCCTGCCGGCTGCTGGTTACGGCATCGGTAATGAGAAACAGCCGCTCCCCCAGCATCTTCTTGCTGATGCGCACGGCGGCCAAGTCGCAATGAATTCCGTCGGCGATGATGCTGGCTTGGGCCTGAGCGTCGTCGTAGGTGGCACCCACCAGGCCCGGTGCCCGCCCCTGCAACGCCGACATAGCGTTAAACAAATGGGTAACGGCCGTAAACCCGTGCGCGAAGCCCGCTGCCGCTTCGGCATAAGTGGCATTAGAGTGCCCCGCTGACACCACCACGCCCGCCGCCCGCAGGCGGGCCAGCACGGCCGGCGTTGTCACCTCGGGCGCCATCGTGACCATGCGCAGCACACCCTGGCCCAACTCCAGCAACTCGTCTACCCGCTCCACAGTCGGCGGTAAAATGAATTCAGCTTGATGGGCACCCTTTTTCTCCGGGTTCAGGAATGGCCCTTCCAGGTGGATGCCCAGAAAATCGGGCTGCTCTTGCCGAAAACGGCGGCCGGCTTCCAGGGCGGCGCGTGTCAGCTGCCAGGAGTTGGTGGGCATGGTGGTCAGAAAGCCCGTAGTGCCCTGGCGTAGAAAGGCCGCGTGCAGCTTCCGCAGCACCGCTACCGTGGGCTCCACCGAAAACAGTGCTTCGTCGGCACCGTACACCTGCAAGTCAAGCAAACCAGGGCACAAGCAGAAGCCCCGCCCGCTTACTACAGACACGTCGACGGGTGCCGCATGGTCGGGCAGTACGGCCTCAATCTGGTGGTCCTGAATCAGGACGGAATGGCTGGGCAGCACCGCGTGGCCAGTGTACACAGTGCAGGATTGAAGTAGATAACGCATACGGCCGCAAAGTACGGCCCTCCGATGGCATGCGGCCAGCCGCACACGGCCGTATTTTGCGACAAACCACAACTACTATATGAGTTCTACCGCCACTGTCCAGCACCGCACCTTCCGCATTCATGGCCGCGTGCAGGGCGTGTTTTTCCGCCAAAGCTCCCAGGCCGAAGCCCGCCGCCTGGGCCTCCACGGGTACGCCCGCAACAACGACGACGGCACCGTAACCATCGAAGCCGAAGGCCCGGCCGAGGCCCTGGCTGCGCTGGAAGCCTGGTGCCAGCACGGCCCGCCCGCCGCGCGGGTAGAGAGGGTAGAGGTGGTGGCGGATGAGGTGCGCGGCTACACGGAATTTGAGGTGCGGCGCTGAGGGCTGGCGGGTGCTTGCGCGGGCCTTGCCTCTGGTGGCTGATAATACAACGAAGGCTACACCCGCCGCAACTCCCGCACCCACACGTCCACGGCGTCGGCGGCGTAGAGCAAGGGGGCTCCTTCGGGTGTCGGCAAGCCGTGGCTTTCGACCAGGGTCGAAGTCCACTCGTTGAGCGTGGCGTGGCGCAGGAGCCACGGCTCGTGCCAGAGGTGGCCCCGCCACAGAGCGGTGCGGTGCTGGCCGGCGCGCACCGTGGGGCCAGCCGTGTAGAGGTAGTACCGCTCGGTCAGGAAGTGCGCCAGCGTGCCCGGCTGGGCGCGGGGCAAGGCCAAGCCGGGCGTCCAGGTGGCGGCAAAGCGGGCCGGCGGCGCGCCGCTGTGGGTGCGCTCGGCTACGGCCCGCAAGGCCGGGCCGTGGCGGGTGAGCTGCATCCGGGCCCGCAGGTAGGGCAAGCGAAACAGCGTGCGGGCGGCCCATACGCCCAGCGGCTGCGTGGCGTCCAGCGACAAAAACCACACGCCCGGCACACCATCAAGGCAGGCGTAAGTGCGCACGTTCAGCTCGTGCAGGTAGCTTAGGCCCGGTACCGGTGGCAGCCCCAGGGCCCGGATGTGGCTCATGGTGAAGGGCACCACCCCCAGCCAGGCCTGCCCCTCGAACACATCCAGCTCAAGCCGTGGCGGCAGGTAGGGGCGCAGCACAGCCGGCGCCACGGGCCAGTGCGCGAAAAGCAAGTTGCTCCAGCGCTGCCGCATCAGCGGCGGCCGGCGAAGAAAAGACCATGTTCCGGGCACGGCACACATCAAGTAAATGAACCCTCTTACAACCTGACGCGCGCCCAATCTTCTCGCCCGGCCGCAAAAAAAAGGGCGCCACCGAAGTTGCGCCCGTAGCTGTGGCCGAGCCAAGGGAAAGTCAGCTAGCCTTGTTGTACACGGTTTTCTCCAGGTTTTCCACCCGCTGGCGCAGCTCCCGCACTTCAGCTTCCTGCGTGGTTTGCGTAGTCTGCACCCGGTCGTAGCGTTCCGTCTGCCGGTTCATGGCGTCCAGCACAGCGGTAGTCATGTTATTAAAGGCGCTGACTATTTCTTCATGCTGCTGCTGCTGCTGTTGCTGCATCTGCTGCATGGTCTGCTGCATCTGTTGCATAGTCTGCTGCATGTGCTGTTGTGTGTGCTGCATCTGCTGCTGCGTGTGCTGCACTTTATCCAGCGTAATTAGAATGTCGGCTACTACCTCGGGCAGGTCGCGCTTGTTGCGGTTTTCGGAATCCATAGAATACATCAGCTTGAAAGGCAGAACAAGATAGAGCTTTGCCGCCTATGCGCCAGCCAGAAAAACAAGGGGCGCGACCCACGGCCGCGCCCCTTGTACGAATGTGAATAAGCAACAACGAAAGACGAAGCTTAGTCTTCCTTCTTGGCCATGCGCAGACGCTCGTTTTCGTCGAGGAAAATCTTGCGCATCCGGATAGACTTGGGCGTTACTTCCAGGTACTCATCCTTCTGAATGTATTCCATGGCATCTTCCAGCGAAAACTGGCGCTTGGGCGCAATCTTCACGTTTTCGTCGGAGCCGGAGGCACGCATGTTGGTGAGCTTCTTGCCTTTCTGCAGGTTCAGCGTGAGGTCGTTGGGGCGGGTGTGTTCCCCTACCACCTGACCACCGTACACTTCCTCGCCCGGATCAATAAAGAACTCGCCACGGTCCTGCATCTTGTCCAGGGTGTAGGCCGTTACGGCGCCGGCTTCCATGGAAATCAGCGAGCCGCTGATGCGGCCGGGAATGGTGCCTTTGAACGGCTCGTAGCTCTGGAAGCGGTGGTTCATGATGGCCTCGCCAGCGGTAGCCGTCAGCACGTTGTTACGCAGACCGATCAGGCCCCGGCTCGGAATGTTGAACTCCAGGTGCTGCAAGTCGCCCTTGGGCTCCATGATGGTCAGCTCGCCTTTGCGCATGGTCACCAGCTCAATCACCTTGCCGGCAGTTTCCTCGGGCACGTCCACCACCAGGTGCTCGATGGGCTCCAGCCGCTCGCCGTTGTCGTCCTCCTTGTAAAGCACCTGGGGCTGGCCAACTTGCAGCTCGTAGCCCTCGCGGCGCATGGTTTCAATCAGCACCGACAAGTGCAGAATGCCGCGGCCGTACACCAGGAAGGTGTCTTCCCGGTCGGTTTCCTGCACGCGCAGGGCCAGGTTCTTCTCGGTTTCCTTGAACAGCCGGTCGCGCAGGTGGCGCGAGGTCACAAACTTGCCTTCCTTACCAAAGAAGGGCGAGTTGTTGATGGTGAACAGCATGTTCATCGTCGGCTCGTCGATGCTGATGCGCTCCAGGGCCTCGGGGTTTTCGGCGTCGGCCAGGGTGTCGCCGATGTCGAAGCCTTCGATGCCGGTCACGGCGCAGATTTCGCCGGCCTGCACTTCGGCCACCTTGGCTTTGCCCAGGCCCTCGAACACTTGCAGCTCCTTGATACGCACCTTCTTGCTGGAGCCATCGGCCTTCATCAGGCTCATGTTGGCACCTTCGCGCAGGGTGCCGCGGTGCACGCGCCCAATAGCAATGCGGCCCACGAACGAGGAGTAGTCGAGCGAAGTCACCTGCATCTGCGGGGTGCCTTCGATATAGGGCGCCGGCGGAATTACGTCGATGATGGCGTCGAGCAGCGGGGTGATGTCCTCGGTTTTCTGCTTCCAGTCCCGCGACATCCAGCCCTGCTTGCTGGAGCCGTAGAGAGTTACAAAGTCGAGCTGGTCTTCGGTGGCGCCCAGGTTAAACATCAGGTCAAACACCTGCTCGTGCACCTCGTCGGGGCGGCAGTTTTCCTTGTCCACCTTGTTTACCACCACAATGGGCTTCAGGCCCAGGTCAATGGCTTTGCTCAGCACGAAGCGCGTCTGGGGCATGGGTCCTTCAAAGGCATCGACGAGCAGCAGCACGCCATCGGCCATCTTCAGCACCCGCTCCACCTCGCCGCCGAAGTCGGCGTGACCAGGCGTGTCGATGATGTTGATTTTTACGTCTTTATAACGCACCGACACGTTTTTGGAGACGATGGTGATGCCCCGCTCACGTTCCAGGTCATTGTTGTCGAGGATGAGGTCGTCGAACTGCTGATGTTCGCCGAAGATCTTCGAGGCGTGAATGATCTTGTCCACGAGCGTGGTTTTGCCGTGGTCAACGTGGGCAATGATGGCGATATTCCGAATGTTCTGCATACAATGGGTTTTGCGGGCGCAAAGGTACGGAATCTCAGCCGCAAAAGCGTGGAGTAATCAATTGTTAATGAGCCCGGAAGAAAAGGTAGGGCAAAACCCGGTGATTAAGCCGGTTTTGGAAAGACATAGCCACGCTTCGCGGTACAGCTAAACCCGAACCCCAGCGGCAGTGCGTATGTTACGGCATCGGCTTCGCCCGCGTGGGTGGGGCCGGGTTTCTACCTTTCTTTCTCTTCCTATGCGTTTCTCATTGCTTCTTCTGCTGTGCTCGGTTTTCACCTTGAACACGGCTTGTTCGCAGAAAAAACCTTCCGGCGGTGCCCAGGCCCAAGTTCCAGCTACGGCAGCCGCTGCAAAAGCGTATCCCAAAGCCAAGCCTACCACCGGCAACCCCACCGAGTTTGCCGTGCGCAAAACCGACGCCGAGTGGAAAAAGCAGCTCACCCCCGAGCAGTATTACATCCTGCGCCAGCAGGGCACCGAAAAGCCGTTCAACAACCCCTACTGGGACAACCATGCCACGGGCAACTACTACTGCGCCGGCTGCCGCAACCTGCTGTTTTCCTCCGACACCAAGTTTGAGTCGGGCACGGGCTGGCCGAGCTTCTGGGCCCCGGCCACCGAGAACAGCCTGAAAGTAACCGCCGACAACAGTTACGGCATGAGCCGCGACGAGCTGCTCTGCGCCCGGTGCGGCGGCCACCTGGGCCACGTGTTCAACGACGGCCCTAAGCCTACCGGCCTGCGCTACTGCATGGACTCGTACGGCATGGTGTTCGAGAAAACCAAGTAAGGCCCCAGCGGCCATAGCCGGGCGCCGTATACGCCAACTTATTGCCCGGCAGTGCGTTCTAGCAAGGCCAGCCCAGCGAAGGGCTGGCCTTGCTGCTTTTCCTATGAGACTTTCTACTGTTGCGGCTTGGCTGTTGGTATCGGCCGGGGCCGGGCTGGCGGCCTGTACCACCACCCAGGAAACGGCCACCGAGGAAGGCCGTGTACAGTCGCCGCCTTCCACCATCCGCTCCGACGCCGACCGGCAGGCGGCCTACAACAGCAATGCCGGCTACGGCGGGTCGGTGCCCGACGCCACCCCCGGCCGGGTGCCGGTGGGGGAGCAGGCGGCCGCCATCAACTCCCGCAAGCGTCCCGAAAGCCTGAACACCAACGCTCCCAACACCTCTACGCCCGAAACCCGCCTGCGCCGCCTCAACGGAGCCCCCACTGACACGCTGCGCCTGCCGCGTCAGTAAGAAGCACCAGTAGCCGGCTCCGCTGACCGTACTACCGGCTGCTGAGCCAGGAATGCTGCCTGTAGAGCATCGGTGACAACGAAACCAAACAGCCCGCCACTTCTTAAAAAAGTGGCGGGCTGCTCTGTGGCTGGGGCTGAATGCCTGGCCAGGATTACTGTTCGGCCGGGGCGTTGGTATCCGCGGAGGGCTGGGCCGCGGGGGCTGCGCTGCGGCTACGGTTGCGGCGTGGCGGGGCTGGCTTAGGGGCTGCCGCAGTGGCCGCGGGAGCTGCTTTGGCGGCCGGGCGCGGGGGCGAAGCCGGGCGGGCGGGAGCAGGCTTGCTAGTAGCTGCGGCCTTTGAGCCGGCGGTTTTGGATGCGGCAGCCGGAGTAGAAGCAGCGGATTGGCTGGCCTGTCCGTCGTCCGTCGAGATGCTGTCGGAGGCGGCGGGGGTGCCGTTTTCGTGGTGGCGCACTATCGTGTGCAGGGCCTGCTCAAACAGGTGCTCCATATCTACATCGAGGCGGCGGGAGGCATCTTTCACCACTTCTTTCAGCTTCTCCTTCGTCTCCTTGCGGATGCGCTTCACCATCTCATCAATGCGGTTATCCAGCTCCTTCTGCAGCTGCTTAGCGGCTGTTTTCAGCGCCTTCTTCTGGGTAGCCTTCTTGGTGGAGCGGGCGTCGGAAAGGCTGCTGGAAGCCGACTTGGCGGCTTTGGCAGCTTTGCGCTGGGCTTTTTCGGCGGGGTCTTTTTCCTTCTTCGCCTTCTTGTCTGGTTTTTCCTGCTCGGTGTTTTTCATGAGTGAAATGGGGTAGGGCAACGTGACTCAGATACGCGGATGCACCGCCGTAGGCTGCCTAAATATAGAAGAATTTGTAGCTCGTACTTGCAGCCGGAAAACCAGCCCCCACCGCCACGGCCCCCGACGGCAGCCTGCCACCCGCACCTTTCCTCTTTTTTACTTGTTCCTTTGCGCCCGAATTGCCGGCTGCGGCGGGCCGTTCGCGCTGTTCTTCTCCGACTTTCTCTTACTATGATTTCTGCTCCCCAACGCTACACCGTTACCGCCGCGCTGCCCTACGCCAACGGCCCGGTGCACATCGGCCACCTGGCTGGCGTGTACCTGCCCGCCGACATCTACGTGCGCTACCTGCGCGCCCAGGGCCGCGACGTGAAGTTTATCTGCGGCTCCGACGAGCACGGCGTGCCCATTACCATCCGGGCCCAGAAAGAGGGCGTCACGCCCCAGCAGGTGGTGGATAAGTACCACGCCATCATCCGCGACTCGTTCCAGGAGTTCGGGGTGTCCTTCGACATCTACTCCCGCACCTCCAATGATACCCACCGCGAGGTTGCCAGCGGCTTTTTCCGCAAGCTCTACGACGAGGGCAAGTTCATCGAGCAAACCTCCGAGCAGTATTACGACGCCCAGGCCGACCAGTTCCTGGCCGACCGTTACATCGTGGGCACCTGCCCCAACTGCGGCAACGACAACGCCTACGGCGACCAGTGTGAGCGGTGCGGCACCTCCCTGAGCCCGACTGAGCTGATCAACCCGCGCTCCATGCTGAGCGGCAACCAGCCCGTGCTGCGCCAGACCAAACACTGGTACCTGCCCCTGGACCAGTACGAGCCCTGGCTGCGCGAGTGGATTGTTGAAGGCCACCGGCACGATTGGAAAACCAACGTGTACGGCCAGTGCAAAAGCTGGATTGACCAGGGCCTGCAACCCCGCGCCGTCACGCGCGACCTGGACTGGGGCGTGCCCGTGCCCGTGGAAGGCGCCGAGGGCAAAGTGCTCTACGTGTGGTTTGATGCGCCCATCGGCTATATCTCGGCCACCAAAGACCTGCTGCCCGACGGCGCCTGGGAAATTTACTGGAAAGACCCCGGCACCAAGCTGGTGCACTTCATCGGCAAAGACAATATCGTCTTTCACTGCATCATCTTCCCGGCCATGCTGCGGGCCCACGGCCAGTATATCCTGCCCGACAACGTGCCCGCCAACGAGTTTCTGAACCTCGAGGGCGACAAAATCAGCACCAGCCGCAACTGGGCCGTGTGGCTGCACGAGTACCTCCAGGACTTTCCCGGCCAGGCCGACGTGCTTCGCTACGTGCTCTGCGCCAACGCCCCCGAAACCAAGGACAACGACTTCACCTGGAAAGACTTTCAGGCCCGCAACAACAACGAGCTGGTAGCCAACCTGGGCAACTTCGTGAACCGCGCCGTGGTGCTCACCCACAAGTTTTTCGAGGGGCAGGTGCCGGCCGCCACGGGCTTCACCCCAGAGGACGAGGACGTATTGCGCCAGCTCCAGGAGTTTCCGCAGCGCATCGGGGAGCTACTAGACAACTACCGCTTCCGCGACGCCCTGAACGAGCTGATGAACCTCTCGCGCCTCGGCAACAAGTACCTGGCCGACACCGAGCCCTGGAAGCTCATCAAAACCGACGAGGCCCGCACCGGTACCGTACTGCACGTGGCTTTGCAGCTGGCCGCCAGCCTCGTAACGCTGCTGGAGCCCTTCCTGCCCACGGCTGCTGGCCGGCTGGGTCAGATGCTGAACGTGGAAAAAGGGCCTTGGCTCCAGGCCGGCCGCCCTGACCTGCTGCCCGCCGGCCACCAGCTCCGGGAAGCCGCGCTGCTGTTCACCAAAATCGAAGACGCCACCGTGGAGGCCCAGGTGCAAAAGCTGCTCGACACCAAAAAAGCCAACGAGCTGGCCGCTGCCAAAGCCGCCCCAGCCAAGGACGACATCAGCTTTGAGGATTTCCAGCGCATGGACCTGCGCGTGGGCACCATCACGGCCGCCGAGAAAGTGGCCAAAACCAAAAAACTGCTCAAGCTCTCCGTCGACCTGGGCCTCGATGAGCCCCGCACCATCGTGTCGGGCATTGCCGAGCATTTCCTCCCCGAAGCCTTGGTAGGCCAGCAAGTGCAAGTCCTGCTCAACCTCGCCCCCCGCGAAATCAAAGGCATCCAGAGCCAGGGGATGCTCCTCATGGCCGAAAACGCCGACGGCTCCCTGAGCCTGATGCAGCCCAGCAGCCACGTGCGGCCGGGTTCCCATGTGGCATAAGTAGAGAGGTGAGACAGAGAGAGGTGAGAAGTGAGACTTTCGTTCTGATAACGCTAGAGCGAAAGTCTCACTTCTCATCTCTCTCTGTCTCACCTCTCTATTTCACATTCACTACGTTCATAGCCCGCTCCAGCCCCACAGTGCCGAACAGTAACACTGCTTCGGCGGCTTTTTCCAGGCGATTTTCCAACTCAATTTTCTCGTCAGCGGAAAAAGGGCTGAGCACGTAGTCTACCTGCCGGCCCCGAGAGAAGCTGGAATCGATGCCGAAGCGCAGGCGGGCGTATTCGTCGGTGCCCAGCGTTTCCTGAATATGCTTAAGGCCGTTCTGGCCCCCGGCCGAGCCTTTGCCTTTCAGCCGCAGCTTGCCGAAGGGCAAGGCCAAATCGTCCGTCACCACGAGCAATTGCTCCTTTGGAATCTTCAGTGTTGTGAGCCAGTGCGCGGCGGCCTTGCCGCTCAGGTTCATGTAGGTTGTTGGTTTAGCCAGCACAAGCGTGTGGCCCTTGTGGCGCACTTCGGTGGTAAAGGCGTGGCGGCCCAGCTCCCAGGGCGCGGCCTCCAGCTTGCGAGCCAGAAAGTCGCCCACCATAAACCCCACGTTGTGCCGCGTATCGGCGTACTCCGGCCCGATGTTGCCCAGGCACAGCACGAGAAACTTCATAAAATCACAGATTGTGCAGATTGCTTGGATTTCACAGGTTCAACCAGAACCTGAGTAAATCCGATAAGCAAATATGGTGGACCGCCGCGCAACGCAGCAGTATGAAAAAAGCCGCTCCGGTAAAGAGCGGCTTTTCAGAAGGAGAAGGCAAGTGAACGGCGACGCTTGAATCAGCGCAATCCGTTCAATCTGCACAATCTGTGCTTTCTGTGCTTTATTTCTCAGCCTGCAGCTGGCCTTTGAGGGCGCGCGGGATGGTAACGGTGGCAATGGGCGCCAGGGCATTGGTGAGGATGGTGTAGCCCTGGGGGGCTACTTTGTTCACCTTGATTGACTTGCCCAGGCCTAGGTCCGAAATGTTTACCTCTACGTAATCGGGCAGGTTTTCGGGAGTAGCCTTCACTTTCAGCTTGCGCAGCTTGCTCACTAGCTTGCCACCAGCCAGAACGCCCGGCGAAACGCCCACGAACTTAATCGGCACGTCCATTTTCACTTCTTTGCCCTCCTGCAATTCCAGAAAGTCTACGTGCAGCAGCATTTCGTTCACGGGGTGGAACTGGGCATCCTGCACGATGGCGCGGCGGATGTCGCCTTCAATGTTCAGCTCCACAATGTGTACTTCCGGGGTGTACAGCAGCTCCCGGAACAGGATGGCCGGGGCCGAAAAATGCACTTGGTCGCCGCCGCCGTACAGTACGCACGGTACGTACGAATCGAGGCGCAGCGCCTTGGCATCTTTCTTACCGAGATTCGCTCTTTTAAACCCTACAATCTCGAGGCTTTTCATAAACGAGTGTGTTTGAGGAATGAAACCGCCTACCCACAGCAGGTAAACGGGCCGCAAAGATAGGCGGATTGTAGTAGAGTTGAAAACCTATTTGTTATTGCGAACCTCTGTCACTGCAAGCCTCTGTCATTGCGAGCCGAAGGCGAAGCACTCCGTCCTTTTCACTACGCAAATCGTCCAAACTCTGAAAGCCCTCGATACCAGCCTCGTGCTCCGATGGCGTGGGGCGGTGCATCGTGCCGCCTATCCGCGAGACTTCGACCCTCCCTCGTCCGCGCCGTCTGGACGAAACATGCGCTAGTCGTTCTGACGAGGGAGGCTAGAGCCTCTCATATAACGAGCACGATGCACCGCCCCGCACCATCAGAGCCAGCGAAGAGCTATTACAAAGCCTCTGGCATCAGCAGACGTCAGGGGCTTTCAGAGTTCGGACACTTTGCGTAGTGAAAAGGACGGAGTGCTTCGCCTTCAGCTCGCAATGACAGTTATATAAACAACGAGCTAATCGACTCGTGGGTCACGACGTTGCGGATGGCCTGGGCAAACAGGTCGGCCAAGGAAATAACTTTGATTTTATGGTTTTCCTGCTTCAGCGGGATGGTGTCGGTGATGACCAGCTCTTCCAGCGCCGAGTTACGGATTCGGTCGTGGGCGGGGCCCGAGAGCACGCCGTGAGTAATAACGGCCCGCACCGACTTGGCGCCGCGCTCCAGCAGCAAATCGGCGGCTTTGCAGATGGTGCCGGCCGTGTCCACGATGTCGTCCACGAGCACCACGTTCATGCCCGCCACGTCGCCAATCACCTGCATCGACGCAATTTCGTTGGCCCGCAGGCGCATCTTGTCGCAGACCACAATTTCAGCCCCAAACTTCTTGGCAAACGCGCGGGTGCGCACCACGCCACCCACGTCGGGCGAGGCAAAGATGAGGTCATCCAGCTCCAGCGACTTAATGTAGGGCGCCATCACCGTCGCCCCGTCCAGATGATCCACTGGAATGTCGAAGAAACCCTGAATCTGGCCGGCGTGCAGGTCGCAGGTCATCAGCCGGTCGGTGCCCACGCTCTGAATCATATTGGCCACTACTTTGGCCCCGATGCTCACGCGCGGCTTGTCTTTGCGGTCCTGGCGGGCGTAGCCGTAGTAGGGCATCACCACCGTTACCGAGGCAGCCGAGGCCCGCTTGGCCGCGTCCACCATCAGGGCCAGCTCCATCAGGTTCTCGGCCGGCGGGTTGGTGCTCTGAATCAGAAACACGGCGCAGCCCCGGATGCTCTCGTTGAAGCTTGGGCCCAGCTCCGTGTCGGCGAAACGCTGAATACTCAGGTCGCCGAGGGGCTGGCCGAAGGCAGCCGCAATTTGCTCGCCCAACTCGTGGGAAGCATTGCCGGCAAAGATTTTTACTTGCTGTGACATGAATCGCAGATTACGCGGATTTAGGTAGGATTTCACAGATTCGGACAGAAGGGAATCGAGCGGAGCTGACGAGGAAATCCGCGTAATCCGCTCAATCCGAAAAATCGGTGATGAAAAAAAGCGAAAGGCGCCGAATCTTCCGGGAGGAAGACGCAGCGCCTTTCGCTTTCAGTAGTCGGTTGTCCGACCAGGGCTCGAACCTGGACTTTCTTGAATCAAAATCAAGCGTGTTGCCAGTTACACCATCGGACAATTTCCTAAGCAGCTGCCGAAGCCGGTATGCCGTTTGGGTGTGCAAATGTACTACGGCTTTTTTGCAAGGCAAATTTCCGGCGAAAATTTTTTCAGAAGGTTTTCGCGCTGACTGCCTGGGAAAGGCCTTTTTTAGTTGATTTTCAGGGCTTCTCAGCTTCCGAAAAAAGTGGATGCGGCGGGCCCGGAAGGGGCCTTGGCAATGCCGGGATTAAGCCGTAGTTTTGCGGCCTGAAACGTTGCACCCATCCATTTATACAGAACGCAATGGCGAATACCGGCAAAATCACCCAGGTCATCGGTCCCGTCGTGGACGTGAGCTTCGCGGGTGAAAGCTCCAAGCTCCCCAACATTCTCGACGCTCTCGAAGTCACGAAAGACAACGGCCAAGTGGTCGTGCTGGAGTGCCAGCAGCACCTGGGCGAAGACCGTGTGCGCACCATCGCCATGGACTCGACCGAGGGCCTGACCCGCGGCGCTGAAGTGCGCGACCTGGGCTCGCCCATCACCATGCCCACCGGCGAAGGCGTACGCGGCCGTCTGTTCAACGTAATCGGCCAGGCCATCGACGGCATTGCCCAGCCCCGGAGCGAGGGCGGCATGTCTATCCACCGCGGCGCCCCGGCCTTCGAAGACCTCGCCACTTCGTCGGAGGTACTGTTCACGGGTATTAAGGTAATTGACTTGCTGGAGCCCTACGTGAAGGGTGGTAAGATTGGCTTGTTCGGAGGTGCCGGCGTAGGCAAAACCGTGCTGATCATGGAGCTGGTAAATAACATCGCCAAGGCCTACGGTGGTCTGTCGGTGTTTGCCGGCGTAGGCGAGCGGACCCGCGAAGGCAACGACTTGCTGCGCGAATTCCTGGAGTCGGACGTAATTAAGTACGGCGAAGGCTTCAAGCACTCGATGGAAGAAGGCGGCTGGGACCTCACGAAAGTAGACCAGGAAGCCCTGAAAGACTCGAAGGCTACCCTCGTGTTCGGGCAGATGAACGAGCCCCCCGGAGCCCGCGCCCGCGTGGCCCTGTCGGGCCTGACGGTGGCCGAGAGCTTCCGCGACGGCGACGGCACCGGTGCCGGCCGCGACATCCTGTTCTTCATCGACAATATCTTCCGCTTCACTCAGGCGGGCTCCGAGGTATCGGCTCTGCTGGGCCGGATGCCCTCGGCCGTAGGTTACCAGCCCACGCTGGCCACTGAAATGGGCGCCATGCAGGAGCGCATCACCTCCACCAAGCGCGGCTCCATCACCTCGGTGCAGGCCGTGTACGTACCCGCCGACGACTTGACCGACCCGGCCCCGGCTACCACCTTCGCCCACTTGGACGCTACCACGGTACTGAGCCGCAAGATTGCCGAGCTGGGCATCTACCCCGCCGTAGACCCCCTGGACTCCACTTCGCGCATTCTGGACCCGGCCGTTATCGGCCAGGAGCACTACGGCACCGCCCAGCGCGTGAAAGAGATTTTGCAGCGCTATAAAGAACTCCAGGATATCATCGCCATCCTGGGCATGGACGAGCTGAGCGAGGAAGACAAGCTGACCGTGAGCCGCGCCCGCCGCGTGCAGCGCTTCCTGTCCCAGCCCTTCCACGTGGCCGAGCAGTTCACCGGCCTGAAAGGCGTGCTCGTTGACATTAAGGACACCATCAAAGGCTTCAACGAAATCATTGACGGCAAGTACGACCACCTGCCCGAAGCCGCCTTCAACCTGGTAGGCACCATCGAGGATGCCGTGGTGAAAGGCGAGAAGCTGATGGCGGAAGCCAAGTAATTTCTTCTAATGTGAGGAATGTGCTGATGTGGAAAATGTGAAAATGCTTCGGCAACACGCTCCTGTCAGCACATTCAACACATTTCCACATTCTCACATTAGAAAAGATGCACTTAGAAATCATCACGCCCGACCGGAAGGTGTTTGAGGGCGAGGTTACGTCGGCCCGGTTTCCGGGGGCTGATGGGCTGTTTGAAGTTCTCAACAACCACGCCCCGCTGATTTCGGCCCTGAAAGCCGGCGACATCGTGCTGAATGGCGGCGCCAGCATCTTCCGCATCGAAGGCGGGGTGGTGGAGGTGCTGCGCAACAACGTGATTGTGCTGGCCGAAGGCGCCACGGCGTAACCCGCGGCGACCTTGCTCTGGTAATAGAACCTGGCTACAAACCCAAGCGCCCCCTGGCCAGACCAGGGGGCGCTTGTGTTTGTGGTGAAAGGCCAAACCTTAGTGCTGCACCACCACCCGGCGCGAGAACAGCTGGCCGTCGGCGGTTTGGCAGAGCACGGTATACAGGCCTGCCGACAGCGGCACAGATACCTCACGGCGCAGGGGCGTAGTAGCACTTAGGTTCCACTGCGCCTGCCAGGTTACCCGCCCCACGCCGTCCACGAGGCGGATGCTGGCCGTGCCAGGCAGCTGGGGCAGCTGGAGAGTGAGGCTATACCCGGCACCCACCGGATTGGGGTAGGCCAGCAGGGCGGGCGAGTCGACCTGGGCGCGGGTGCCGGTGGTGAGGCCGCCGTTATCGACGCGCACATTAGTCAGAAACAGGTTGTTGCCGAACTGATTGTAGGCAATGAAGCGCAGGTACACCTGCTGGTTGGCGAAGGAAGTCAGGTCGGCTTCTTCCTGCCGCCACTGCCCCACGGAGCGAGGAATGAAGAAGCTGTCCTGAGCGGCAGTGGTAGGCAGGCCCGTCAGCGCCGACTTCAGGTAAGCCCGGCCCAGGCGGGTGTTGGTGCAGGCTGCAAACACGTCTACGGTCAGCGAATCGTTGCCCTGCTGAGGGCTCAGGATAGGGGCGTAAGCCATATCGAAGCGCAGCGTGGCCCGGCTCTGGCTGCGCAAATCCAGCAGCGGCGACTGTAGCGAGTCGCGTTGCCCGGCGTCGTCGTAGGGGCCGAAGGGCATGATCAGGACCGGGCCGCGGGTGCCATCTTTGCGCAGGACGCCCGTTACGGCAGCCCAGGTAAAGCTGTTATCCGGGTTCAGTACGGCCCAGGTGGCTGGCAGTCCGCTCTGGAACGTCTCGGCATAAGGCAGCGCGGCGCCGGCCTGAATGATGACCGAGCGGGTCCGGGTAGTGGAGCCGTTGGCGTTGGTGGCCGTGAGCGTAACAGTATAGGTACCGGGAGCGGCAAAAGTTACGGTCGGGTTGGCATCGGTGCTGGTGGCGGGGCTGCCCCCGGCAAACGTCCAGGCGTAGGTGGTGGCGCAGCGCGTAAGCAACGACTGATTGACAAACCGCACCGGTGTGCCGGGGCAAAGCGGCGTGTTCGGGCGCACGGCGAATGCGGCCTGCGGCACTTCCGACGACACCACCACGGCACCAGGCACGGTGCGGGTAAAGGTGCCACCAGCCGTGGTAATGGTAAGCGTCACGTCGTAGCTGCCCGCGGCGGCGTACGTGACGGAGGGGCTGGCGTCGGTGCTGGCGGCGGGGCTGCCTCCCGGAAAGCTCCAGCTAAAGGCTGTGGGCGCGGCAAACAGGCTGCTGTTCTGGAACTGCACCGTGGAGCCGGGGCAAATGGGCTCTGCGGGCGAAGCCGACAAAGAAAACAGCGGCACGGGCGTCTGCGCGGCTACTGGGCCCGTCACGGTGATGTCGTCGAAGGCGCGACCCCCGCGCACGGCAGGGTTGGCAGCATCTACGCGTGTGGTGCCGAAGCGCTGAAACCGAATGCGGACATCTGAGCCCAGTGTCAAGTTGTTTGCCTGCGCAAACGCCGTTAAGTCGATGGTTTGCGTCTGGTAGCTGGTGGTGGAGCTGGTGCCGGTCAGGTCGGCCAGGCGAAACCAGTTGGTACCATTCACGCTCAAGGCCACCCCGTCCGTGCCGCTGTTACCCGTGAAGGTTGCAGGCATCTGCTGGTCGTCTTCGCCATCAAACCGCTTGTGCCGGAAGGTCAGCGTCCAGCCGCCCGTGGGCGTGGCCGAGAGATTGAGGCGCAGCGTGGCAATGCTGAGACCTTGCAAGCTTTGAGAAGAGTAGAATTGGGGGAAAAAGCTGTCTTGGATAAGCTGGGCCGGAGCCGAGGCTGGGCCGAAGTTGTTGCGCACCAGGGAGCGGCCGGCCCCCAAGTCGCTCACCTGCCACGTTCTGCCCAGCTGGTCGTCCAGGGTTTCGAGCACCGGACCTGCTACGGGAACAATAGGCCCAAAAATGGCGGTATATGCGTTAATTAACCCGGCGCCAGTGCGAATATCGAAGCCCGCCACGTTGATGTCGCGGGCGGTGTTTTTCAGGCGAGTGTTCAGTTGAGCCTGAGTTAGGTTGGGCTCGGCCTGCCAGAGCAGGGCAGCAACGGCCGCCGCGTTAGGCGCCGCCGCCGAGGTACCGAAAAACAGAAAGCCATCCTGAGGATCGGGCAGGGCGGGACCGTTAAAAAACGTAGTACTGACGCCGTCCACCGACGTCATATCTGGCTTGGGCCGGGTGCTGGGCGCCGCCAGCGGCGTACCATCAGGGTTGAACAGAATAGTGGGCGAGCCAAATGAGGAAAAACTTTCTACCGTAGTTCGGTTGTACGAGGGTACTGCCGCTACAGCTTGGGCATTAGCGGCTGCGGCGTGTCCGATAATGGTGCCGCTGCCAGTGAAGTACTCCCGTGGCGCGTCGCCTTCAAACAGCACATACTTCAGGCGGGCGGGGTCGGCGGAGCCGGCCCGGCGCCGGATAACAAGGTCGTAGAGCGTAATGGTATCGGCGGGCGAGAAGTTGGCAAAGCCCAATATCTCCACCGGCGTTTGGTTGGCCAGGTTGTTGGTAGCCCGGCGGGCCACCGTGTCGCCGTTGGCCCGCAGCAGGTACATATCCAGGTCGGTACGGACGCCGGACGCCGTATAGAAAGGGTCGCTCCACTGCAAGGAGACGATGAGCCGAGTGCCCTTGCGCACCCGAAACCGCTGGCGCGTGTCAGCCTGGCCGCCAGTTGCCGCAAAGTTGAGGTCGGCGGAGCCGCCAGTGGTGGCCTGGAAGGCCGGGCTGATGTATTCCGACGAAAGATTAGCGCTATTGCCGGCCGCCGAGTAGTAGGCCACGCCGCGCTGGGTTGCTACTTCTTCTACAGCCTGCGCAATTACCCCGTCCTGGAAAAAGGGCTCGGCAAAATACCCCACGTCGTCCACGATGATTTTGCAATTGCCGCGGGCCGGGTCGGCCAGGGCCCGGATGTTGTCGGCAAACCTACCTTCTGTCTCGAAAGCCGTAGCAAACGCCTGGGCGGCTCCCGGTGCAATATCATGGATGAGCTGCACCATGGCGCGGCCCTCGTCGCTGCCCCCCGGAATGTCTTCGATGATCTGCACATTGGCGGGTACGTCGCCGGAGGCCGCATCGGTAGCAGCCCCGCCCAGAGCGTCGTAGGAGTCGCTCAGCACGCCAATGCGCACCCCCTGGCCATTGAAGCCGGTGGGGCGGGCGCCCCGCACCCGGTTGGCTTCTAGCACAAAGTCGGCCTGGTTTTGCACCCGGCCCACGCGCGCCTGGGGCTTCAGCACGCCCAGCACGCCCAGCAAGCCGCGCTGGTCGAGGCTGCTGATGCCGGCTTTGCCCGGCGCCAGCTCCGCTACGGGCAAGTACCCTTCCACGAAGTGCAGCTTCGGATGGGAGCTGACCACCCGAAAGCCCCGCGCCGTGAGCTGGGGAAGCAGAGCGTTTACATCCTTGGCCGTGATACGCACCAGCACCGACGTCACCGGGCTCGTGGCCGTCCCTCGCCGGGCCGTGCCCGCTGGCTGGCCCGGCTCAGCAACGGTCAGGCCCGCAAACTCGGTCCGGAGCTGCTTGGCCGATTGCACCGTGCGGGAGCGTTGGTAGAGCTGCTGCAAGTCGCCGTCGATGCGCGACGATGGGTCGGGCCGGAAGCTCTGGTTGGGCACTAGGCTCACGGCGGCCTTTTTTTGCTGCGGGAGTTGCACGGGCGGCCCCTTCTGGGCCAGGGCCGAACCTAGGCTCAGGAGCGCCAAGGCCACAGGATACATTTTGTGCATAGAGTAAAAGAGAAAGAGATGTAAGATTTATTATCGAATTAAGATAAAGCATTTCCCAGAAAGAGCTGCTGGGATTATGTATGAATCATGGTACTTTGTTCAGCTGCAACGTGGGGGCTGCCGGGAGGTCAATCGGCTACGGCTCATCTGAGCAGCGTCCCGCGGCAGCCGAAACAGCCGGCCAGGTGCGGCAGAACCGGAGCCGAGGCTGTAGCTTGCAGTCCGGGCCGGGCCGCCCACCCCAGAGCCCGCCGCCAGCAAACTTCCCACCCATGCACATTCACCCCAAAATCACCCCGATTTATCAGTCTTCCGTGTTCAAGTTTGAGGACCTGAACGAGCTGGAGCTGTACTTCGGGGAGGCCGGCAGCCGCTACATGTACTCACGCTACGCCAACCCGAATAGCGACGAGCTGGCCGAAGCCATCAGCCGCCTGGAGAAGGGGGCGGGGGCCGTGGCTACGGGCTCGGGGATGGCAGCCATTTTTGCGGCTATCCTGTGCTACTGCCAGGCCGGCGACCAGGTGCTCTGCGCCCAGGACATCTACGGGGGCTCCTCGTCCTTGCTCAACCAGGAGCTGGGTCGGCTGGGCATTTCGGTCGGCTACGTGCCCTTCGACGACCTCAGCCGCGACCTAACGCCCTACTTGCAGCCGCGCACCCGCCTGCTGCTCTGCGAAACCATCAGCAACCCGCTGCTACGGGTGGTGGGGCTGCGCGGAGCCGCCGAAGCCTGCCGTGCCCACGGCCTCAAGCTGGTGGTGGATAACACCTTCGCCACGCCCGTGCTCACCCGCCCCTTCGACCACGGCGCCGACCTGGTGGTGCACAGCGTAACCAAATACCTGGCCGGCCACTCCGACGTTACGGCCGGCGTGGCCGTGGCCCGCGCCCCCGAGGATGCGGCCCGACTCCGGCAAGTTGGGTCGCTGTTTGGGCTGACGCTGAGCCCCATGGAAAGCTGGCTGGCCGTGCGCGGCCTCAAAACCTTACGTTTGCGGGTGCAGGCGCACTGCCACAATGCCCAGGCCATAGCCGAGTTTCTGAGCCGCCACCCCGCCGTGCAGCAGGTGCACTACCCCGGTTTGCCCAACCACCCTCAGCACCTGCTGGCCGCCGACCAAGGCGGTACCTTGTTTGGCGGTATGCTCTCCTGCCGCCTGGCCGACGAGGCCGAGGTAGTTAACCGCTTCATGCGCCGCACGCGGCGGTTTCCGTTTGCACCCTCCCTGGCCGGGGTCGATTCGTCGTTGTCGTATCCGCTGGGCACGTCGCACCGCGCCCTCACGCCCGAGCAGCAGGCCGAGGTGGGCATTACCTCGGGGCTGGTGCGGCTGTCGGTGGGCATCGAGCCGGTGGAGGAGCTGCTCGCCGATTTGCAGCAGGCCCTGGACAGCTAGCGTTGTGGCTCCCGTTAGGCAGGTGGCCGGCTCGTGGCTGGGTGGCTGTGGTCCGCTGCGGAGCTGCTCCGGCGGTCGTCGGGCAGTTCGATGTCCGGTAGCGGCAGTCTGCTAACAGAATCACCGGCGTAGAAAGCGTGATTAAAGTCGGGCCAAAGCCTTCCTAATATGGATTGTAGTATTACTTTTATAGCAGTCAAATCTTCATTCTAACGTATGAACTGGATAAAAAGAATTCTGCTGACAAGCCTCGTGCTTGGTATTACACTGACGCTGGCTTTGGCCGCCGACAACCCCGACGCGGTACTGGGCGTCTGGAAAAACGGGGAAGGCACCGGTATGGTGCAGATTTACAAGCGGGGCGACAAGTACTTTGGGCGTATTGTGTGGCTGAAAGTGGCCAATAACCCCAACGGCACACCCCGTACCGACAGCAACAACCCGGAGGAAAAGCTGCGCAACCGCCCGTTGAAAGGCCTCGAAAACATGCGTGACTTCACGTACGTGGGCAACAACAAGTGGGAGTCGGGCAAAATCTACGACCCCAAAAATGGCAGCGACTATTCCTGCGAGATGACGCTTGTGGATGAGAATACGCTGGAAGTACGCGGCTTTATCGGCGTATCGCTGTTTGGCCGCACCGACGTGTGGAAGCGGCAGGTGATGAAGAAAAAATAGCCGGCTATGCCCAGACATTTCTCCTTTGCGCTGTTGCTGGCCGCCGGGCTTGGTGCCCTGTCCGCCGGCCGCGCCGGGGCCCAGGTGGCCCCGGTGCCCGCCGGTACCCCCTCGCCCGCTCCCGCCGACTCGCTGGATTTCGGCGAGTTCGGGGACGCCGACGACAAAAAAGTGCGCACGTTTGCCACGCAAAAAGTTCTGTTTCTGAGCCCCACCAAGCTGATTTCGGTGGGCTACGAGGGGCAGGCTGACTTTGACCTTACCTCCACGGGGCCGCACTTCGACCGGCCCCGCACCGGGCCGGACCCTATTCCGGTGGTAGAAACCACCCGGCCGGTAAACCGATTTGGGGGGCTGCGGCTGGGCGTCAACGCCCCGGTTATTTCCCGCTCCAGCTTCATCCTGAATCTGGGCCTGACCTACTGGAACACCGATGTGCGCCTGGACAACCCGGAGCAGTCGGCGCTGTTTGGAGCCCTGCGGCGCGGCCTGCGCTCCACGGGTGTGAATGCCACCGTGTTCAAGCCCTTCGACAACAAGCACTTCCTGCTGCTGCAAGCCAACGCCGACCTGAACGGCATCTACCGCAACCTCGACGACATCAGCAGCGAGGCTCTGACCTTCAGCGGCACGGCCATCTACGGCTGGAAACCTACCGACAACTACATGTGGGGCCTGGGCCTGACGCGCACCTACCGCGCGGGCCAGCTTCTTCATATTCCGGTGGTGTTCTACAACCGCACGTTCAGCCCGCGCTGGGGCGTGGAGGCCGTGTTTCCGGCCCGCGTCAACCTGCGGCGCAGCTTCGGCACCAGCTCGCTGCTGATGCTGGGCTACGAAATCGAGGGCAATGCCTACTACCTGGGCCCGGTGAACGGGCAGGACCTGTACCTGCGCCGGGGTGAGCTGAAGCCGCGCATCACCTACGAGCGGCAGCTGGCGGGCTTCGTCTGGCTGTCGGCGCAGGTGGGCTACCGCTACAACTGGCGGTTCAATGCCTTTGCTACGCAGAACCCCGAAGGAGACGATAATCCGGTATTCGATAATACCCTGGGTAACCCGCTCTACTTCAACGTGAGCGTGAATCTGGTAAGCCCTTAACCGAAGTGAGGAGAGGGCTGGCTGCGTAGCCGGGCGCGTGTGGCTTGCGCACTACACGCGCCCGGCAGCGCGCCAGACGCTGTAACAGGCTTGCAAGTGGGTAGAGGGGTAGATTTGTGCAGCCTCCTCAGGCTGGCTTCTTATTACGAGCTGCAACTCGGATAAGAAGCCAGCTTTTTTTGTGCTTCGTCAGCGTAAGTTGTACCCCGTCTACTGCATTTTGTGCTGCAAGAACTAGCCAGGGAACTTTATATACTAGACACCGGGTGTTTGTGCCTATTTTGGTAAAGCAACTGCGCTAGAAAGCTCCTGTAACGGCACTTGCCACGCGGTACAAATCGGAGTCGGTCATGGCCGAGCCGGACGGCAGGCACAAGCCGCGGGCAAATAGGGCAGCACAAACCTCGCCGCCAAACATGGGGGCACCGGCAAACAAGGGCTGCAAGTGCAGGGGCTTCCAGAGCGGCCGGCTTTCGATGTTGTGGGTTTCGAGGTGCTGGCGCAGCTGCTCGGGCGTAACGGTAGTCTCGGCAGGGTCGAGCAGGATGGTGGTGAGCCAGCGGTTGGCGTGGCCCCCGGCTGGCTCGGCCGGCCCGAAACGCAAGCCGGGCACGTCGCGCAGGTGTTCCTGGTACCAGGTGTAGATGGCGCGGCGCCGCTTCACGCGGTCCTCCAGCAGCTCCATCTGCCCCCGTCCAATGCCGGCCAGCAGGTTGCTGAGGCGGTAGTTGTAGCCCAGCTCGGAATGCTGGTAGTAGGGGGCCGGGTCCTTGGCTTGCGTGGCCCAGAATCGGGCTTTCTGCGCCCACTGCGGGTTATCGGTTACCAGGGCACCCCCGCCGCTGGTAGTCAGAATCTTATTGCCATTGAAGGAGAAAACACCCACTGCCCCAAACGTGCCCAGGGGCCGACCCTCGTAGCGGGAACCCAGCGCCTCGGCGGCATCTTCGAGCACGGGTACGCCAAACTCTTCGGCTACGGCCAGCACCTCGCGCAGGCGGGCGGGCATGCCGTAGAGGTGCACCAGAATCAGAGCTTTGGGCCGGCGGCCTTGCTGCTGCCGGGCTTGCAGGGCCTCGCGCAGCCGCTCGGGGCACAGGTTCCAGGTGTCGGCCTCGCTGTCCACAAACACCGGCGTGGCCCCGAGATAGGCAATGGGGTTGGCCGTAGCCACGAACGTAAATGACGGGCACATTACCTCGTCGCCGGGCCCCACGCCCAGCAGGCGCAGCCCCAGGTGAATGGCCGCCGTGCCCGAGGTGAGGGCTACGCAGTGCCGGGCACCCGTAAACTCGCAGATGTCGCGCTCAAACCCGTCGAGGTTGGGTCCGGCGGGCGCCACCCAATTGTCTTCAATGGCTTTATGCAGGTAGTTCAGCTCGTGGCGGCCGAGGTGGGGCGGAGAAAGATACAGTCGGTCGTAATCCTGGCTGCGCATGGGGGAGGGACTTAGGAGCTTGGGGACTTAGGATCTTAGATGACCTGGGCTCCGCTGCTGGCAAAATGAAGAAAATAAAAAGCTAAAAACAGCGAACCACAGCAGATAACACTGGTACACCCTAAGTCCCTAAGTCCCTAAGTCCCTAAGTCCCTAAGTCCCTAAGTCCCTAAGTCCCTAAGTCCCTTAACCACCTGGGCCGGCACACCTACGGCGGTGCAGTCTGGGGGAAGGTTGCGGATGGTTACGGCCCCGGCCCCCACAATGGTATTGGCTCCCACGCGCACCCGGTTGATGACGGTGGCGTTGGTGCCCAGGTACACGCCGGTTTCCAGATGAGCTTCGCCGCCTACGTTGGCATGTGGCATCAGAGAGCAAAAATCCTCCAAAATGGCATCGTGGCCGATGGTGCAGCCCAGGTTAAGCAGCACGTGGCGGCCCAGCCGAATGTCGCAGGTGAGAATGCAGCCCTGCCCAATGATGCAGCCCGCCCCGATGTGCAGGCGCTGGTAGGGCTGGCAGGCCACGGCCGGATGTACCAGGGTGGCAAACGTCAGCTGACTGGACGTGAGGCGGGCCACCACGGCGGCGCGGCTGCGGCTGTTGCCCACGGCCACCACCACGTGCAGTGGCTCGGCGGTGGCGTTGAGGTCGGCGGTGGTGCCCAGGTAGGGGAGGTCGTGGAGGCGGGAAGGGACCGGGGGCTGGTCGTCGTAGAAGCCTGCCAGCTCCCAGATAGGCTGGGCTTCGTTGATGTGGCGGGCCAGCACCAGCACCTCGCGCCCCAGGCCACCCGCGCCCACAATGACCAGCCGCGGCAAGGCGGCGGACGCTTCAGCCAACGGGGCAGCGGCCGGAAGGGTAGCGGAGAAGCTCATGCGGGAAAAAGTGGCTCGGGAGCGGTTGAGGATGTGGTAGGGGAGGAGCCGGTGAAGGCTGTGGTGGTAGCCTGGCCGGGCGCCGTCACGCCCCGCGCCCCCAGCACGCGCAAGGCAGTGCGCCCCAGAATGCGCGCGTCCAAGGCAAAAGACACATGATCGATGTACCAGACATCGAAGGCAAATTTCTCTTCCCAGCTAATAGCGTTGCGGCCGTTGACCTGGGCCCAGCCCGTGATGCCGGGCCGCACCTCGTGGCGGCGGGCCTGCTCGGGCGAGTACAGCGGCAAATACTGCTCCAGCAGGGGCCGCGGGCCCACCAGGCTTAGGTCGCCGCGCAGCACGTTCCAGAGCTGGGGCAGCTCGTCGAGGGAAGAGGCCCGCACCCAGCGGCCCAGGCGGGGCAGGCGGGCGGCGTCGGGCAGCAGCTGGCCCTGGGCGTCGCGGCGGCTGGTCATGGTTTGGAGCTTGTAGAGCGTAAACAGCCGCCCGTGCCAGCCCGGCCGCCGCTGCCGAAACAGCCAGGAGCCGCCGTTTTGCAGGGCCAGCAAGGCCGCTACCAGGGCCAGCACCGGCAGCGCCAGCAGGAGCAGCGGTGCGGCCACGGCCACGTCGAGCAGGCGCTTGCCGCGGCGGAGGTACCAGGAAGTTGCGGCGGAGGGCATATTGGGAGCTACAAGCTTCAGGCTGCAAGCTACAAGCTTCGGCTTAATAGAATCGTAGCTGAACGGAAGCTTGTAGCTTGCGGCTTGAAGCTTGTAGCTCTCTACCTATGCTCGTCTTCCCCAACGCCAAGCTCAACCTCGGCCTCTACATTACGGGCCTGCGTCCGGACGGCTTCCGAAACCTCGAATCGGTATTTGTGCCCCTGCCCTGGACGGATGCCCTGGAGGTGCTGCCCGCCGCCGAAACCACGCTCACCCTCACCGGCCTGCCCATCCCCGGCGACCCGGCCACCAACCTGTGCTTGCGGGCCTACGAGTTGCTGAAGGCTGATTTTGAGCTTCCCCCCGTGCAGCTGCACTTGCACAAAGTGGTGCCCATCGGGGCCGGGCTGGGCGGCGGCTCCAGCGACGCCACCTTTGCCCTGCGCGCCCTCAACGACCTGTTCAGCCTGGGCTTAGGACTCGAAACGCTGGAAAGCTACGCCCGCCGCCTGGGCGCCGACTGTGCCTTTTTCATCCGCAACCAGCCGGTATTTGCCTATGAGAAGGGCGACGTATTCGACAGCATTAGTCTCGACTTAACTGGCACGGCCTGCAAAGTGGTGTACCCCGGCCTGCACATCAGCACGGCCGAGGCCTACGCCCGCGTGCAGCCCCACCCCCCGCGCCACGATTTGCGCGCGGCTATGGCTCAGCCCCTCGACACCTGGCGCCACACCGTCAGCAATGATTTTGAAGAGGCGCTAACTCCGCACTACCCCGTACTCGGCGACATCAAAGCCCAGCTTTACGCCGCCGGGGCTGCCTACGCCAGCCTATCCGGCTCCGGCTCGGCGGTGTACGGGCTGTTTCCGGGCCGGGAGCAGCTTCCCAGGTTGAACTTTCCGGCTGAGTTTACGGTGTGGGACGGATGGCTGTAGGGGCGCGTCGCACGCGCCCGGCCGGCCGAACAGCCCACGTCGAGTGGCTACACAAGATGTAACGCGAAGTTGTACTTCGCGAGGCGTTAGAACGATGTCGTTAATTCGTCTCGTTCTTGCGCCTCGCGAAGTATAACTTCGCGTTACATCTTGTGTAGCCACTCGACGTGGGCGCGGGCACCGCGCCCCTACACCAGGACCTGCCGCCGCTGGTTCCACTGGTCGAGCACGGGGTGGATTAGCACGCTGAGCAGGATAACCACCGTGCCGAGGTAGAAGCCAGTAGACAGCCGCTCCTGGCCGAAGCCAGGGATGCGTAGCGTGTACATGAGCACGGCTAGTAGAATGCCGTACACGGGCTCCAGGTTGATAGTGAGGTTGACGACAAAAGCCGAAATGCGCTTCATCAGCTCTACCGATGTAGAAAAGGCGTACACCGTGCACACGCCGGCCAGCACCAGCAGCCACAGCCAGTCGTAGCCGCTCAGGGCTAGCCGCAGACCCGCGCCGCCCGTGAAGTAGCGGCTGTAAATGGGAAAAAACAGCGCAATGCTCAGGCAGGCGCCGGCCATTTCGTAGAAGGTGAGCCGCAGCGGCGGGTGGCGCTTCACCAGCTTCACATTGAGCACGCTGAACAGCGCCGACAGCCCCGCCGACAGCATGGCCACCAGCAGCCCCGCCAGCTGATCCAGCTCGGCCTGCGACACCAGGTACAGCCCCACCATGGTCAGCAGCCCCAGGCCCACTTCGTAGAGGCGCACCCGCCGCCACAGCAGCAGGGGCTCCAGCAACGACGTCCACAAGGCCAGCGTCGCCATGCCCGCCAGGCACACACTCACCGACGACAGGCGCGCGGCCAGAAAGAACGTAATCCAGTGCGTGGCTACCAGGGCGCCCACGCCCAGCAGGCGCAGGGCCTCGCCGGCCGGCACCCGCCACGGCTGCCGCCGCATCAGCAGCAGCCCCGCCAGCCCCGCCGAGGCCAGCAACGTGCGCCAAAACACCAGCTCCACCGGCGGCACCGAAATCAGCTTGCCCAGAATGGCCGTGAAGCCCCACAGCAACACAATGAAATGCAGGCGGAGGTAGTCGTTGAGCATTGAATAAATGAGTGAATGAGTAGATGAGTGAATGAGTAAATGAATGGATAATTAAATGGGTAGCCCTAGCGGGGCGACATATCGGTAGAATTCAGCACTTATGCTGCTTATTGAGCCCCAGCAGGACGACACTCATCGTTAAACGATTGTGTCGCCCCGCTGGGGCTTTTACCCTTTCATCATCTGGTTTACTACCGATATGTCGCCCCGCCGGGGCTATGTCTGCACCCATCCACTCATTTACTCATTTACTCATTCACTCATTCACTCATTCACTCATTTCAAAGTCACCTTGGCACCACCCGGTACAGCACCAGCCCGATGCCGGTGAAGACCAGGTTAGGTACCCAGGCCGCCAGCAGGGGCGAGAGGCTGCCCACGGCCGCAAAGTTGCGGCTCAGAATAACGAAGATGATGAACACAAAGGCCAGCACGAAGCCCAGGGCAATTTGCCCGCCCACACCGGCCCGGCTCTTGCGCGCACTCATAATCACCCCAATCACCGTCAGGATAAACATGGCGTAGGGGTAGGCGTACCGCTCGTACTTCTCGCTCAGGTACACCTGCGTGTCGTCGGCGCCCCGGTCAATTTTCTGCTGGATGTAGCGGTTCAGCTCGGGCAGGGTCATGGTTTCGCCCAGGCGGTAGGTGCTGGCGAAGTCCTTGGGGTAGAGGTTAAGCGTAGTGTCGCGGGCGGGCAGGCTTTGCAGGGTTTCCTGCTCGCCCCGAAACGTGCGCACTAGCTGGGGCGTCAGGTGCCACGCTTTTTTGGTCGAGTCCCAGGTAATGGCCTCGGCGGTCAGGCGCCGCTTCAGCAGCGTGCCGTCAATGGTTTCCAGCGCAAAGCGGTAGCCCACGTTGTTCACGTTGTCGTAGCTCTCCATGAACACGTAGCTCTGGGGCCCGATTTTGAAGTGCACGTTGCGGGCGTCGAAGCGGTAGGGGTTCTTGATGTAGGCCTTCTCAAAAGCCACCCGGGTTTTGTTGGCCAGCGGAATAATCCAACCCGTCATAGCCATGGTTAAAGCGCCCAGAATGGCACTGCCCATGACGTAGGGCAGCAAAAACCGCTTGAAGCTGATGCCCGAGGCCAGAATAGCCACTACCTCCGTGCGGGCCGCCAGCTGGGCCGTCACAAACACCACCGCAATAAACACCGTGATGGGGGAGAGCAGGTTGGCGAAGTACGGAAACAGGTTCACGTAGTACTCCGAAAAAATCTGCCACGCCCCCAGGTTGTGCTGGATGAAGTCGTCGTTTTTCTCCGTGAAGTCAATCACGCAGATAACCGACACCAGCAGCACCACCGCAAAGAAAAAGGCAGTCAGAAACTTCTTAAGGATGTATTTATCGAGAAGGCGCATGGATAGCGTATCTGAACGTCAAGCTGAGCGCAGCCGAAGCATCTCTACCGCTTCGTTGCAATAGTAATCCAACGAAGTGGTAGAGATGCTTCGGCTGCGCTCAGCAGGACAAACGATTTTTGTACTACAGCCGCGTCATCACCTGCTGCACCATCCGGTCTTTCCACGCGCGGAAGGTACCGGCCAGAATCTGCTGGCGGGCTTGCTTCACCAGCCACAGGTAAAAGGTGAGGTTGTGGATGGAGGCAATTTGCGGGCCCAGCATTTCCTGGCTCTGGAAGAGGTGGCGCACGTAGGCTCTCGAATAAAACGTGCTGACGTAGCCGCCTAGTTCAGCGTCAATCGGCTCGAAGTCGGTGGCCCATTTCTTATTGGTAATGTTCATAATGCCCTGGGTGGTGAACAACATGCCGTTGCGGGCGTTGCGGGTGGGCATTACGCAGTCAAACATATCCACGCCCAACGCTATATTCTCCAGGATATTGGCCGGCGTGCCCACGCCCATCAGGTAGCGGGGCCGGTCCGGAGGCAGAATGTCGCAGACCAGCTCAGTCATCTCGTACATCAGCTCGGCCGGCTCGCCCACGCTCAGGCCCCCGATGGCGTTGCCCTCGCGCCCCTGCTCGGCCACAAACTCCGCCGACTTCACCCGCAGGTCTCGGAACGTGGAGCCCTGCACAATCGGGAATAGCGTCTGGCGGTAGCCGTAGTATCCTTCCGTGGAGTCGAACCGCTCGATGCAGCGCCGGAGCCAGCGGTGGGTCATGTCCAGGGAGCGGGCGGCGTACTGGTAGTCGCAGGGCCAGGGCGTGCATTCGTCGAAGGCCATGATGATGTCGGCCCCGATGGTGCGCTGGATGTCCATGACGCCCTCCGGCGAAAACAGGTGCTCAGAGCCATCAATGTGGGAGCGGAACTTGACGCCCTCCTCCTTGATTTTGCGCGTGCCACTCAGCGAATACACCTGGTAGCCGCCCGAGTCGGTAAGGATGGGCCGGTCCCAGCCGTTGAACCGGTGCAGGCCGCCGGCCTGGCGCAGCACTTCCAGGCCGGGGCGCAGGTAGAGGTGGTAGGTATTGCCGAGGATAATCTGAGCCTGCACGTCCTGCTTCAGGTCGCGCTGCTGCACGGCTTTCACGGTGCCGGCCGTGCCCACGGGCATAAAAATCGGGGTTTCGATGGCGCCGTGGTCGGTGTGCACCACCCCGGCGCGGGCCTTGGAATGTGGGTCCTGCGTTACGAAGTCGAAGGTCATTGGAAAAGCTACAAGCTGTAGGCTGCAAGCTGCAAGCAGTAAGTCTGGGCTTGTAGCCTGTAGCTTGCAGCTTGCAGCTTGCAGCTTTTCAACGCAAAGGTACTCGCCCCACCCCGAATGCCTACTTTTACCGGCTGAATCATCCGCCCGCCGTTTTGCCGTTTCACCTGTCTCCGGCCGTGTGGCTGCTGCTGGCCTCCGTGCTGGTGCAGCTGCTCTACGCCGCTTACTACTTCCTGCCCTTCGCCCGCCGGCCCGCGGCCCCGGCACCTGCGCCGGAGGGCGCCGAGCCGGTGTCGGTGTTGGTATGCGCCCACAACGAAGAAGAAAACCTGCGCCGCCTGCTGCCCCGGCTGCTTCAGCAAGACTACCCCGCCGGCTTTGAAATCGTGCTCATCGACGACCGGTCCACCGATGGCACCGCCCTCTATGTGCAGCAGCTGGCCCAATACTATCCGCACGTGCACCTCGTTACGGTAGCCAGCACGCCGGCCGGCCTCTCACCCAAAAAATACGCCCTTACCCTGGGCATCAAAACCACCAGCTACTCGCGGCTGTTATTCACCGATGCCGACTGCGTGCCGGCCACCCAGCAGTGGCTCGGGCTGATGCAGAGCGGGTTTCAGCATCCCGCCGATGTAGTGCTGGGTTACTCGCCCTACACGCAGGAAACCGGCTTTTTGAATAAGTTAATTCGATTTGAAACCTTCCTCACAGGGGCACAGTATTTGTCGTTCGCGTGGCGCGGCCGGGCCTACATGGGCGTGGGGCGCAACCTTGCCTACACCCGGCAGGTCTTTCACCTGACCAAGGGCTTTGCCTCTCACATCCGCAGCCTGGGCGGCGACGACGACCTGCTGGTGCAGGATGCCGTGGCCCGCGGTGCCCGCGTGGCGGTGGTAGCCGAGCCCCAAGCGCACATCCTGAGCCAGCCCGCCCGCAGCTGGGGCGCGTGGTGGCGGCAAAAACGGCGGCACCTGTCGGCGGGCCACCGCTACCGCTGGCCCGACCGGCTCCGCCTCGGGACCTTTATCGGGGCCAACCTGGTTTTTTACGGTACGGCAATCGGCCTGCTGTTTTCCCCGTCCAATTGGGTACTTTTGGCCGCAGTGTGGGCGGTACGCACCGTGGCTGTCACGGTAGTGTACGACCAGCTCAGCCGCCGGCTCGACGACCAGCTGCCCCCCGCCTGGGTGCCCGTCCTCGACGCTGTGTATTTTTTTTGTTATCTCGCTCTAGGAATCTCGCTGTTCCTCTACCGTACCCTCCGATGGAAGTAAATAATCAGGAAAAACAGTTTTCAGCTAAAGCCAAGCACGACTTCAAGCTGATTCGCGCGGCCGTGGAGCAAGGCGACGAAAAGGCGTATGCCGAGCTGATGCAGATCTACAAAAAGCCCGTGTACCACGTGGTACTGAAGATGGTGCGCAACCCCGACGACGCCGAAGATCTGACCATCGAAGCCTTCGCCAAGGCCTTTAAAAACCTGCACAAATTCAATCCCGAGTTTGCGTTTAGCACCTGGCTGTTCCGCATTGCCACCAACAACTGCATTGACTTTATTCGGAAGAATAAAATCAAAACCATGTCGATTGACTCGGCCATCAAAATCGACAACGGCGACGAAATCACCATCGACTTCCGCGACCAGAACCTGAACCCCCAGGAAACGGCCATTAAGAACCAGAAAATCGAAATCATGCAGCACGTGGTGTCACGGCTGCCCGAGAAATACCAGCGCCTCGTTACGCTGCGCTACTTCGATGAGCTGAGCTACGAGGAAATTGCCCAGGAGCTAAAAGCCCCGCTGGGCACCGTCAAAGCCCAGCTCCACCGCGCCCGGGAGCTGCTCTACGACATGGTGAAAAACAAAAAAGAGTTTATCTAGCCGAAAAGCCCCGCCAGGGGCTTTTTCCATGTAGCGCCGGGCCGAACCACACGAACGGAGCGAGTAGTTCAGGCAGTAGGCAGATACTGGCAGGTACTGGCGCGAGGTTAGCGCAGCGTACCTCGTGCCGGCGCATGAAGTGGAGGCTGCGCCTCCACTGCCGCGCCAGCGGCAAGCCGGGACCGGGCCATTAGTACCGGTAGGTGTCGTTCTGGCGGGGGAGGCGCAGCCTCCCGTCATGGTCGGCACGAGGTACGCTGCGCTAAACTCGCGCCAGCTACAAACCAGCACCCGTGCTAAGTTTTCGCTCTGCATTGCGCCGGCTATACTCAGCGGTGCAGCCTACGATGCCCTATCCTACCTTTGCCGGCACGATGGACATCCTCTTTCACTACTTCCCGCAGCTTACTGACCACCAGCGCCAGCTGTTTCAGCAGCTCGAAACCGAGTTTCGGGGCTGGAATGAGCGCCTGAATCTGGTGGCCCGCACCGATGTGGGCAACCTGGCCGAGCGCCACTTTCTGCACTCCCTGGGCATAGCCAAAGTGGTGGAATTTGCGCCCGGCGCCGCGGTGCTCGATGTGGGCACGGGCGGCGGCCTGCCAGGGTTGCCGCTGGCCATTCTGTTCCCGGAGGTAAAGTTTCATCTGGTGGACAGCATTGGCAAGAAGATTCACGCCGTGCAGGAAATGGCCCGTGCCCTGCACCTGGTCAACCTTACGGCCGAGCAAATCCGGGCCGAGCAGCTGCGCCCCAAGTACGACTACATCGTGAGCCGAGCCGTGGCCCGCCTGGGCACCTTCCACGGCTGGATTGCCCACCGCTACAAACCCCGCGGTACCGCCGCCCCCGGCAGCGGCCTCTACTACCTCAAAGGCGGCGACCTGACCGAGGAAATCAAAGAATCCGGCCTCCCGGCCAAAGTAGTTGACCTCAAGGATTTCTTCGCAGAAGAATTCTTTGAGACCAAAAAGGTAGTTGTAGTGCCGAACTCCTAAACTTCAGCTATTGCGAGGGGGCACAACGAAGCACCCGCAGGAAGGCGGAGCAATAACAGCTACGCCGGCACCTCGGCCGTCAGAAACTCTACGGCGCGACGCTCGGAGTAGTATTCGCCATCGGGCGTGCCTTCACCAAAGCCTACGTGGCCGCCCTCGGAAGGCGTTTCCAGGAACACGTAGGGGCTCTGGGCGGCTATTTCGCGCGGGAAGCAGGAGGGCGGCAGGAACGGGTCGTTCTGGGCGTTGACCAGCAGCGTCGGAATGCGGATGCCGCTGAGGTAGCGGCCGGAGCTGGCATGCTCGTAGTACTCGTCGGCGGAGGTGAAGCCGTGCATGGGCGCCGTGAATCGGTCGTCGAACTGGGGGAAGTCGGCCAGCTGGTCGAGGTCGGAGAGGTCGATTTGGCCGGGCAGCAGGGCGGCTTTCTGGCGCATCTTCGCCCGCAAGGATTTCAGGAAACGACGCAGGTAAATGCGGTTTTCGCGGCGGGCAATGTGGTAAGAGCTGGACTTAAGGTCGGTGGGCACCGAAAACACCGCCGCCCGCTGCACCTCGCGCGGCACGCGGGCCGGGTTTTCGCCCAGGTACTTCAGCGTCACATTGCCGCCGGCCGAGAAGCCCGTCAGGTACACGCGCCGGTAGCGGCCCGTGCCCAGGGCGTAGCGCACCACAAAGTCGAGGTCGTCGGTGTCGCCGAGGTGGTAGGAGCGGAGCAGGCGGTTCATTTCGCCGCTGCAGCTGCGGTAGTTCCAGGCCAGGACGTCCATACCGGCCTGGTTGAGGGCCCGCACCATACCCCGCACGTAAGGCCGGCCGGCGTCGCCCTCCAGCCCGTGCGACACAATGCCCAGGGCGTCGGTCGGCGGCTCGGCCGGCAGCCGCGACCAGTCCAGGTCCAGAAAGTCGCCGTCGTCGGTTTCTACCCGCTCCCGGTCGTAGCGTACCTCGGGCACTGTGCGCCACAGGCTGGGCACGATGGTTTGCAGGTGGCCATTGAAGAGGTAGAAAGGCGGCTGATAACGGGATTCGGCAACGAGCGGCATACAGATACAAGCAGAAGCGGTGAGGCTACGTCAGATAAGTAAAGATAACCCGGACGCGAGTAGGCAAGCCTGCAAGTAGCTCAAAATCTACCCAGCCCGACACTGCTTGCCAAACTCTGCCCAGGGTCAGAAAGTTGCCGTGGCGTATAGAGAATATAAGATGTAAATAGTTGAAATTCAGAACTCAACAGTGAATTTTGTTTGAAAAATTATCGGGTGAAAGTGTTGACCAGTCTTCTTAGTAGTCGTATAAAAAAAGCAACATCCCTACCCCACATTCCAGACCTTTTACCTGCACATCTTATGAAAATGAAAAAAACGAAAGTAATTCCCCAGATTTTGGTAGCCAGTACGCTACTGTTGGGCACGGCGTGCAGCACCACCAACACCGGCACGGGCGCCGGTACCACTTCCGGCAGCAGCACCAGCACGGATGCTAGCGGCAGCAGCGGGGCTACCGGTAGTGGCACCGTTAACAGCAACAGCGCCGCTACCAACGCGGCGGGCTCACCCAGCACAGGAGCTATTGGCTCGGGTGCTGGCGCCGGCACTAGCTCTACGGGCTTCACCGGTACGGCTGGTACGGCCGGAGCCACCGGCGCCGATGCCGCCGCTGACCCCACGGCGTTTATGGCCACTTTCGCCACCATGCAAGACCCGGTGTTCCTGATGAATGCGGCCAGCAGCAACATGCTGGAAATCCAGGCGGGCCAGATGGCCGCCCAGCGGGCCACGAATCCCGACGTGAAGAAGTTCGCCCAGATGATGGTCGACCACCACACCAAGGCCACGCAGCAGCTGAAAACGGTTGCTACTCCGCTCAGCGTGCAAATGCCGCAAACCCTGATGCCCGTGCATCAGGCCATGCTGGACCGGCTGGCCGCCAAGTCGGGCAAGGATTTCGACGAGGAATACATGGACCTAATGGAAGCAGCGCACAAGATGGACATTGCCATGTTTGAGGTGAAGGGCAAGCGCGCCGATGTGCCTGCCGTCCAGTCCTTCGCCACCCAAACGCTGCCCATGCTTCGCTCGCACGGCACCATGGCCGGGGAGGTAGAGAAGAAGGTGGATTAGCAAAGCGGACTACCGCACGGTTATTCTTCCACATACAAAGCAGGGAATTCGGGTTAGTCTCACGTGGCTAGCCTGGGTTCCCTGTTTGGCAGTATTAGGACCCGCGAACCGACTTATGCCGATGCGCTACGCAGGGTTTGCTATTTCAAACCAAAGCCTTACCTTTGCACTCCTCAATTGAATTGATTTCGAGCAGAAGACCATTTTCTCTACCCCATGGCAAATCATAAGTCGGCCCTGAAGCGCATCCGTTCCAACGAAGCGAAGCGCGTGCTGAACCGTTACCAGGCTAAATCTACCCGCACAGCCATCAAGAAGCTGCGCGCTACCACCGATGCTACGGCGGCGCAGGAGCTGCTGAAGAAAGTATCGTCGATGCTGGACCGCCTGGCCAAGAAGAACATCATTCACAAGAACAAAGCCGCCAACAACAAGTCGAAGCTGGCGAAGTTCGTGAAGTCGCTGGCTGCCTAAGCAGCGAATCGGCGCTCTGCTCTCAAATACATAAAAAGGCCCTGAACGTGAGTTCAGGGCCTTTTTGCGTTGTAAATGATTAAGTGAATGAAGACCGTCATGCTGAGCTTGCCGAAGCATCTCTACCGAGGGTAACTATTGATGACTGCAACGAAGCGGTAGAGATGCTTCGGCAAGCTCAGCATGACAGGTAGCCTCTAACGTCAGCACGCAGGATGCTTCAGCTGCGCTCAGCAGGACAGTCTCCACTCACCATTTAACCGCTTCACTACTCATCACTTCACCAACTCACCGCTACGCCACGCTCACTTTCACCATGTTGGTTTTGCCTTTCTCGTTGATGGGCATGGAGGCAGTGTTGATGAAGACGTCGCCCTTGCTGAGGTGGCCGGTGGTGGTAAGAATGTACTTGATGTCCGACACGGTGCCGTCGGTGCTCACCATCCGGTCGTAGTAGAAGCCACGCACGCCCCAAATCAGGCTCAGGGTCGTGAGCAGGGGGCGGTTGTCGGTGAAGATGAAGATGTTGGCTTTGGGACGGTACTTGGCAATCTGGAAGGCCGTGTAGCCGCGGTGGGTCATGCCGGTAATGGCCTTGGCGCCCGTGTTTTTGGCCAAGTGGCAGGCCGCCGACAGCACACTGTCCACCATAAACGTGGGCGACTCCGGAGTGATGGGGTACCAGTGGTGAAACAGGCTGGGCATGCGGCTTTCCACGCTGCTGATGGTGCCCACCATGGAGCGAATCACCTCGGCCGGGTACTGGCCCACGGCCGTTTCCGCCGACAGCATCAGGGCATCGGCCCCGTCCATCACGGCGTTGGCTACGTCGCTGGTTTCGGCGCGGGTGGGGCGGGGGGCCGAAATCATACTCTCCATCATTTGCGTGGCCACGATGACGGGCTTGCCGGCCTTATTGCACTTCTCTACAATCAGTTTCTGGGCCATCGGCACCTCTTCCATCTTCACCTCCACGCCTAGGTCGCCGCGGGCCACCATCACGGCGTCGGTCAGGGCAATGATTTCATCGAGGTTGCGCAGGCCTTCCGGCGTCTCAATCTTGGCAATAACGCGCGCCATCTTGCCACTTTCGGCAATCAGATTTTTGATGAAGCGGATGTCCTCGGCGCGGCGCGCAAACGACAGGGCAATCCAGTCCACGTCATTGTCGAGGCCGAATTTCAGGTCTTCGATGTCCTTTTCGGTCATGCTCGGGGCCGACACTTCGGAGTCGGGCAGGTTGATGCCCTTGCGGGGCTTTACGAGGCCGCCGTAAATCACCTCCACGTCCACTTCCTTGTCCCGGTCGGTGGCCAGCACGCGCAACTCAATCTTGCCGTCGTCAATCAGAATCATGTCGCCGGGCTTCACGTCGCGGGCTAGGCCCAGGTAAATCGTGCTCAGGCGCGTGGCCGTGCTGATTTCCTTCTCCCCGCACACCAGCTTGATTTTGTCGCCGGGCTTGATTTCCACGCCCCCGCCTTCTACTTCGCCCAACCGGATTTTGGGCCCCTGCAAGTCTTGGAGCAAGCCCACGTGCGTGCGCATATCCTTGTTGAGGCGGCGCACGGTATTAATCACCGACAAGTGGTCTTCATGGGAGCCGTGGGAGAAGTTGAGGCGGAACACATCCACACCCTCACGAATAAGCATACCCAGCTTCTCGTAAGTGTTGGACGCCGGCCCAACGGTGGCAACAATCTTGGTTCTATTGAAATGCGGACGAGGTTCCATGAGTAGGGGCTTAGGAGCTTGGGGTCTTAGTTTTTAGACAGACTAGTTACAATGCGCGACAATGCGCGCAGCATTGTACGGTGAAAACCAATGTAACGCGACCCGCGGGAAGGCGAAGTCAAGTTTTACTTCACGAGGCGTCAGAACGAAACCGTTTACATAGCCTCGTTCTAGCGCGTCGCGAAGTAAAACTTGGCTTCGCCTTCCCGCGGGTCGCGTTACATTCCTGTGGTAGTACGTGCCTCAAAAGAGCAGATTTTCTTTGAATTGCAAGGAATTGGGGTCGAGCTGGCTGACGAGCTGCACCTCGGGCAGGGCGTCAAGGCTGGCCAGCAGAGCGGGGGCAGCCAGTCCGCCCACGCCGTTGCTGATTTGCAGCAAGTAGTCGTACTCCTTGATATCGGGGGCCAGGAAGGGCTTTTTCAGCGGCGACGGGTCTACGGAGCGGTTGCGCAGCAGGCGCAGGGTCAGATGCTCGGTGGCGTGCAGGTAGTTGCTGATGACCAAGCGCCCGCGCGCCAGCAGGTCGTACACCAGGTCGGGTTGCTTCACCAGGCGCAGGTGCAGCACCCGGTTCAGCACCCAGGCCAGCGTATGCTCCCGCGACGACGACACCAGCCCGAACAGGTCGAAGTCGCAGTCGTAGTCAACGTCGAGCGTAAGGGTTTTCATGGGTGGCAGCAGGGCAAAGAAGCGGCAAAAGTAAGCACCGCCGTACCCGAAAGGAACCCCGACAGTCATAATCTTGTACCGGGAAGAATCGGGCGGGGATGTTTGACAATGTTAGGGAAGATGGTGTTATTTGTGCCGAGTTTTCTTCAAACCCCCACGGAAATGTCTGAAATTGCAGAAAAAGTAAAGGCCATCATCATCGATAAACTCGGCGTAGAAGCTTCGGAAGTTACTCCGGAGGCCAGCTTCACCAACGACCTGGGTGCCGACTCGCTGGACACCGTCGAGCTGATCATGGAATTTGAAAAAGAATTCAACGTGTCGATTCCGGACGACCAGGCCGAGAACATTGCCACCGTGGGCCAAGCTATCAGCTACCTCGAAGAGCACGCCAAATAGTACTGAGTATTAGGTAGTTGGTATTAGGTAATTAGAAGGTGTAGCCAAGCGTGTCGCCGGCCATCCTTTAAGCTAGTTACCTACTACTTACTACCCAATACCTGCTACCCCCGACTTGCTTACCGGCCGGCCTGCCGCCGGCCGTTTTGCTTTTTTAGTACGTCTTCCTTTCGCTTCTCTGCGCCTGCCTATGTCTCTTCGGAGAGTTGTCGTGACCGGCCTGGGTGCCATCACCCCGCTGGGCAACACCGCCCCCGCTTACTGGGAAGGGCTGAAAGCCGGTGTGAGCGGGGCCGCCCCCATCACCCGCTTCGATGCCAGCAAGTTCAAAACGCGCTTCGCCTGCGAGGTGAAGAACTACAACCCGGACGATTACTTCGACCGGAAAGAAGGCCGCAAGCTGGACCTGTTTACCCACTTCGCCCTGATTGCCGCCGACGAGGCCATTCAGCACGCCGGCCTCGTTGAAAGCGGCGTCGACAAAGACCGTGTGGGGGTGGTATGGGGCTCGGGGATTGGGGGGCTCACCAGCCTGCAGGCTGAGTGCGTAGCCTTCGGGCAGGGCGACGGCACACCGCGCTTCTCGCCCTTCTTCATCGTGAAGATGATCAGCGACATGTCGGCGGGCATGATTTCCATCAAGCACGGCTTCCGGGGGCCCAACTTCGTGACCACCTCGGCCTGCGCCTCGTCCTCGAATGCCATCATCGACGCCTTCAACTACATCCGTCTCGGCCAGGCCGACGTGATGGTGACCGGCGGCTCCGAAGCGGCTATCAACGAGTCGGGCATCGGCGGCTTCACGTCAATGAAGGCCATGAGTGAGCGGAACGACGCGCCCGAAACGGCCTCCCGGCCCTACGACAAGGAGCGCGACGGCTTCGTGCTGGGTGAAGGTGGCGGGGCCCTCATCCTGGAAGAGTACGAGCACGCCAAGGCCCGCGGCGCCAAAATCTACGCTGAAGTGCTGGGCGCTGGCATGACGGCCGACGCCTACCACATGACGGCCCCCGACCCCTCGGGCTCCGGCGTGACGCTGGTAATGAAAAACGCCCTGCGCGACGCCGGCCTCGACGCCTCGGCCGTGGACTACATCAACACCCACGGCACCAGTACCCCGCTGGGCGACGTGGCCGAGGTAAAGGCCATTCAGCAGGTGTTCGGCGAGCATGCCTATAACCTCAACATCAGCTCTACCAAGAGCATGACCGGCCACTTGCTGGGCGGGGCCGGCGCCATTGAGGCCGTAGCCTGCCTGCTGGCTATGGAGCACGGCGTGGTACCGCCCACCATCAACCACACCACCCACGACCCCGAGCTGGACGAGCGGCTGAACTTCACGTTCAACCAAGCCCAGGCCCGCGAGGTGAACGTGGCCCTGAACAACACCTTCGGCTTCGGCGGCCACAACACGTCGGTGCTGTTTGGTAAAGTACGTGAGTAATGCCTAGGCCCGGTCAGCCCCTGCCGTTGTTTGGCTTTTTTCGCCGACTGCTGGGCCGCGACCGGGCCTTTCGGCAGGCCATTACCACACTTACCGGCCACGCCCCCGACAACGTGCGCCTGTATCAGCTGGCCTTTACGCACTCCTCGGTGGTGCGCCAGCAGGGCGAGCAGGCCCGCCACCAAAGCAACGAGCGGCTGGAGTTTCTCGGCGACGCCGTGCTGGGCACGGTGGTGGCTGAGTATCTGTTTCGGAAGTTTCCGTACGAACAGGAGGGCTTTCTGACCGAGATGCGCAGCCGCATCGTGAACCGAGAAAGCCTCAACGGCCTCGCCCTCAAAATCGGGCTCGATAAGCTGGTGCAGCTGGACGCCGCCCAGGGCCGCGCCGCCCGGTCGCGCTCCGTGAATGGCAACGCCCTGGAGGCGCTGGTAGGCGCCGTGTACCTCGACCAAGGTTACAAAACAGCCCGCAAGTTTGTGCTCAGCCGCCTCATTAAACCCTACGTGGATGTGAAGTCGATGACGCTGACCACGGCCAACTTCAAGAGCAAGCTGATTGAGTGGGCCCAGCGCAACGGCAAGAACCTGCGCTACGACCTCACCGGCGAGGCCCGCCCCGGCGGCGTCATGGAGTTTTCGGCCACGGTGCTCCTCGACGGCAACCCGGTAGCCACTGGCATGGGGCTTTCTAAAAAGCAGGCGGAACAGCTAGCCGCCGAGCGGGCCTTGGAGGTATTGGGGGTGTAGGCTGATGCCTATGAAAGGTTGTCTCCGCGTACTGTTGTTTTTCATACTGTTCATTTTCGGATTGGGCGCCCTTTTCTATGCGTATGAAAAATGGCAACGGGTTGAGAAAAGAGTAGTGGTCATTATGCGCTCCAGCAATGAGGATTGCGACGAATACCGCTGCATATGGAAGATTGAGCGGGTACTGAAGGGCCAACTGGATGCTGAAGAAGTATCTTCCTCCTGTTATTTACTAAACAGTAAACGAGAATACAGCAAGCGAGATAGTACAGAGTGGATTGAGGTGGAAGGCGTATTTACTAACGAAAACGGGCAGGATTTTTATGCCGATTGTATAGGTACAGTGAAATTTTGGGACAAGTCTGTTAAGAAATATAGGTAACAGGGGTGCTTCCCCTAGCAAGTAACCCATCTTGCTTTTTCAATGAGCCAGCTACTAAAACGCACTGTTACTGAACAACAAGAGGAACTGCGCCAACTAAAAGCAGCCTATCGGCGCGGCGAAATTCAGCTTAACCTGAATCCTTTACGGCTTGAACCTGACCTTTTTTCTTCTGAGCAGGAGTATGAGCAGGTAGTCAACAGTGTTGTTGAGCGTATCAAGAATGGTGAAGTGAAGCCGTCTGAGGAAGAGGAAGCCGGGTAGCTTGGCTGTCACTTTCTCACTGCACAGCCACGTCACCCGCGAATTTCATCAAAGATGAGATTCGCGGGTGACGTGGCTTTTCACGAAACGTAACTGACGGCAACCCAATCCGGGGAAATGGAGTTGTTTTGCAGACGTAAACTCCTCCTTACCCATGCGAATAGCCGGCGCTGCCCTCAACCAAATTCCCATTGACTGGACCCACAACCTGCGGACCATCCGCGAAGCCATTGAGCAGGCCAAGGCTGCCGGTGTGGAGCTGCTGTGCCTGCCGGAGCTGTGCCTCACCGGCTACGGCTGCGAAGACCTATTTTTGAGCGACTGGCTGCCGGAGTCGGCGCTGGCGCACTTGCAGCAGGTAAGGCCCTGGACCGAGGGAATTTGTGTGGTGGTGGGCCTGCCAGTGCGGCTGAACCACCGCACCTACAACACGGCGGCCGTGCTGCGCGACGGGCAGATTCTGGGCTTCGCGGCCAAGCAGTTTCTGGCCAACGACGGAGTGCACTACGAGCCCCGCTTCTTCCACCCCTGGCCGGCCGGCGAAACCACTATGGTGCAGTGGGAAGGGGAGGAGTGGACCCTGGGGGACCTGATATTCGAGCACCGTGGGGTGAAGTTCGGGTTTGAAATCTGCGAAGATGCCTGGCGGCCCGATGACGTGCGGCCTGCCTGCCGCCTGCGCGGGCGGGTAGATTTGATTGTGAATCCGTCGGCCTCGCACTTTGCCATGAGCAAAACCGACGTGCGCTACAAGCTGGTGCTCAACGCCTCGCGCAATTTCCAATGCACCTACCTCTACGCCAACCTGCTCGGCAACGAGGCCGGCCGCATGATCTACGATGGCGAAATCCTGGTGGCCCGCAACGGCCACCTGCTCTTGCGCAACCAGCTCATGAGCTTCAAGGAAGTGGACATGGAGTGCGTGGATGTAGACTTCACGCAGGAGCAGGTGCGGGCCGAGGAAATCCAGCCCCTGCCTGCCCCCGACGAGCTGCGGGAGCTGAACCAGGCCCTGAGCTTGGCCTTGTTCGACTACCTGCGCAAGGCCCGCAGCCGGGGCTTCGTGCTTAGCTTGAGCGGCGGCGCCGACTCCTGCATGTGCGCCGTGGCCGTGGCCGAAATGGTACGCCTGGGCTGCGCCGAGCTGGGCACGGCCGAGTTCATGCGCCGCACCGGCTGCTTCACCGCCGATGACATAACCCAGCTGGCCGGTCCCGCCACACCCGTGCCCGACCAGCAGCAGCCCGGCCCGAAAGACGCCTCGTTGTCGGACCCCAGCCAACAACAGAAAACCGTAAACCAACAGCTTACTGCCCGCCTGCTCACCTGCGCCTACCAGGGCACGGTCAACTCCTCCGACGACACCTATACCTCGGCTAAAGAGTTGGCGGATTCCATTGGGGCCATGTTCTTCAACTGGGGCATTGACGAGGAAGTGACGGGCTACGTGGGTAAGATTGAACAGGCCCTGGCCCGGCCGCTGACCTGGCAGACCGACGACCTGGCCCTGCAAAATATTCAGGCGCGGGTGCGGGCTCCCGGCATCTGGCTGCTGGCCAACGTGCAGAACTGTCTGCTCATCACCACCTCCAACCGCTCGGAGGCCTCCGTGGGCTACTGCACCATGGACGGCGACACGGCCGGCTCCATCTCGCCCATTGCTGGTGTGGACAAGGACTTCGTGAAGCAGTGGCTGCGCTGGGCCGAAACCGAGCTGAACTACCCGGCCCTGCGCTTCGTGAACGGCCTGCAACCCACCGCCGAGCTGCGCCCCTTGGAAGACAAGCAAACCGACGAGCGGGACCTAATGCCCTACGTCATCCTCAACCGCATCGAGCGGCTGGCCTTCTACGACCGGTTCAGCCCCCGCCAGGTACTCAATGTGCTGCAAGAGGAAAACTCCGCCACCGACCCGGAGCTGCTGAAAACCTATGTGAAGCGCTTCTACAGCCTCTGGAGCCGCAACCAGTGGAAGCGCGAACGGTACGCCCCCGCCTTTCACCTCGACGACTACAACGTGGACCCGCGTTCCTGGCTGCGTTTCCCTATTTTAAGTGGTGGGTTTACGGAGGAGCTGAATGGGCTGTAGGGCCTTAGTAGCGTATAGCTGAGCTGCGGCAAGAAGGCTATGCTTTACTTGTCGATCGAGTACGTGTAAGGCAACTTGCTAACCCCAGTTGCGGAGCCGCGTAGCGGCTGAAGGGTTGTAGCTCGACCCCGCTGCGCCGCCCGCGCCGCGTAGCGGTGCCAGAGTGCCCCAGCCGTTTCTGGCACCGCTACGCGGCGCGAAGGCCTTTTCCGCTCGCCGTACTACAACCCTTCAGCCGCTACGCGGCTACTCCGCAACTGGGGTTTGCTAAAAGAAATATAAAAGCGTGGGCGCAAGTTTTACGCGCTAATTAGGCCTAAGCAGATGTAACCTCAGTAGCCGCGGGGAAAGGCGGGGCACTGAGCAGGTATCGTTTTCATTCTTCAGTTCCGCTTCGCTGGTGTACACACTTCCGCTGCCTACTGCTCACGGCGTCCTGCCTCCTGCGCAATACGGCGCTGCTTTTGCCGATGCCGAGTTGGTGGCGCAGTTGCAACAGGGCAGTGAGGCCGCGTTTCGCATTCTGGTGGAGCGCTACCAAAATTGTATTTACCGCACGGTGCTGGCTCTGCTACGGTCGCCGGAGGAGGCCGAAGACGTGGCGCAGGAAGTTTTTGTGGAAGTCTATCAGACGATTGGCAGGTTTCGGGGTGAGGCGGCGCTAAGTACCTGGCTGTATCGGTTGGCTACTTCGCGGGCCCTGAAACACCGGCAGCGGGCCAGGGCGCAGAAGCGCTTCGCTTACTTTACCAGCCTGCTGGGCTTCGACAACCAGGTACTGCACGAGCCAACGGACCATGCGCATCCGCAGGCGCAACTGGAAGGGCAGCAGCGGCTGGCGCTTTTACTCGAGCACATTGCCCGGTTACCCGACCAGCAGCAGGTGGCGTTTACGTTGCGCCACGAGCAGGAACTGAGCTATGAGGAAATAGCGGCCGTGCTCAACACTACGGTGTCGGCCGTGGAATCCTTGTTGTTTCGCGCCCGCAAAACCCTTCGTCACCACCTTATTCTTCCGCTGCGCCATGCCTGATTCCGCTACCCGCCCCACTGCCGACGACGACGAATGGGAAGACCTGCTGCGCCAATGGCGTGCTCAACAAGACACCCCACTCCGCCCGTTTTTTTACAATCGGGTGCGCGCCCGGCTGGCCAGTGAGGCAGCCGTGGTGCACCACCCGTTGCACACGTGGCTGCGCTGGCCCACCTATGCCGTTATGCTGGGGATAATCCTGCTGCTTAGCGGCGACGGTGCCGTGGCGCACTCCGCAGAGCCTGCTCATCATCCCCCATCCTCTCCTACAGACCAGCCTATTCCCTTCCCCGTTCGCTGATTGGTTGCCACCGAGGCACCGCGCAGCCACTGCCGGCGTGGTGCCTCGGTGGCAGCATCGTCCGCCAAGGCGTAAGTTGAATGTCTGAGTACCTTTACCCATCCATCCTGCACATACCTCCATGCTTTCGTTTCTTTCCTCCATCACCTGGAACGCCAATCCTATTATCGCCGAGCTGGGGCCGTTTACGCTGCGTTGGTACGGGCTGCTGTTTATGTCGGGCTTCGTGGTGGGCACGTTCATTCTGAGCCACATCTACCGGTCCGAGAAGGTGTCGCCGCGCTGGGTGGATGTTATTACCATCTACATGCTGCTGGGCACGGTGCTGGGGGCGCGGCTGGGGCACGTGTTTTTCTACGATTGGGCCCAGTACAAAGACAACCTGCTGGATATTTTCAAAATATGGCAGGGCGGGCTGGCCTCGCACGGCGCTACCATCGGCATCATCTTCGCCGTGTGGCTGTTCAGCCGCAACAATAAGTTCGACGTGCTCTGGACCCTGGACCGCATCGTGCTGGTGGTAGCCGTGGGTGGGGCCCTGATTCGGCTGGGCAACCTGATGAACTCCGAAATTGTGGGCCGGCCCACCGATGTACCCTGGGCCTTTGTCTTCCCCCGCGACACCGAGCACCTCGTCCAGGCCCGCCCCGACCAGCCGGTGCCGGCTGGCTCGGTGCTGGTGCAGCGCCAGCGCGAAGCCGATGGCTCCATCAGCGTGCAGACCCAGCCCGCCGGCTCCGCCGTAGCGCCCGGTTCCGAAGTAGCCGTGCCGCGCCACCCCACCCAGATTTACGAGTCGCTGTTCTGCGTCTTCCTGTTTGTTCTGCTGTACTCCATGTGGAACCGCACCAAGGAGCGCACCCCGCGCGGACAGCTGTTCGGGCTATTCGTGGTGCTGCTGTTTTCCTTCCGCTTTCTGGTCGAGTTTCTGAAAGAAGAGCAAGTAGATTTTGAGAAAGGCATGAGCCTGAACATGGGTCAGCTGCTCAGTATTCCGCTGGTGTTCATGGGCCTCTACGTGCTGTGGCGGGCCGGCAAGGACCCCCAGAACCCCTACGGCTACGCCCCGCGGGATTTAGAGCCAGAAGAAGCAAAAGCCACTGCTAGCCGCTCGTAGAAGTCGTTTGGCCCAGTAGAGCGGGGCTAGCTTTGCCCTAGAATACACACTGGCCTTGACTCCACATTAACCGGATGCTCCCCTTTTCTGACCCCCTAGCGGTAGCTCGTTACGCCGAAGGACCACCTCGGCTTGTGCCGGGCTTCGCTGATCTGCATCGCATGACGCTACTTTTGCTTGCCGAGCGCAGCCCGGCTGATGCGCGAGTGCTGGTTCTGGGCGCGGGCGGCGGGTTGGAGCTTAAAGCCTTCGCCGAGGGCCAGCCGGGCTGGCAATTTGATGGAGTCGACCCCGCCGCCGAAATGCTACGGCTGGCTAAGGCAACGCTCGGCCCACTCGCCTCCCGCGTGCGTCTACACGAGGGGTATATTGAGACGGCGCCGGAAGGACCATTCGACGCGGCGACCTGCCTGCTTACTCTACACTTCCTGGCCTTGGAAGAACGGCGCCGCACCTTGCGGGAAGTCTTACGTCGGCTGAAGCCTGGTGCTCCTTTTGTAGTTGCCCACCACAGTTTTCCGCAGAGCGAGGATGAGCGGGAGATATGGCTGGCACGTTATGCCGCCTTTGCCGTTGCCTCCGGCGTCGAGCGGGCAAAGGCAAATAGCGCGCGTACCGCCATAGGTGCTCAACTGCCGGTGCTTTCCCCTGAACAGGACGAGAAGCTGCTGCGGGAAGTCGGCTTCTCGGACGTCAGTCTGTTCTACGCCGGGTTTACCTTTCGGGGGTGGGTAGCTTACGCGTAATGATTCAGCAAATGAATCTACCAACTCATGCAAGCCGGTAAGTTGTGCTTTGCTTACGCGGATGAGATGACTCCTCATCTGCACAGAAAAAAGCCCCGCTTTCAACCGAATGCGGGGCTTTTTCATGCTGTAAGGTAGGAGGACTACGGCCGGCGGTTTACGGCGTTCAGGTCCTCGAAAGCCTGCTTGAGGCGGGCGACGAAGGTTTTCTCGCCTTCGCGCAGCCACACGCGGGGGTCGTAGTACTTCTTGTTGGGCGCATCCTCGCCGGTGGGGTTGCCGATCTGGCTTTGCAGGAAGGCTTCGTTTTTCTGGTAGTAGTTCTTAATACCGTCCCAAAACGCCCACTGCAAGTCGGTGTCGATGTTCATCTTGATGGCGCCGTAGCCGATGGCCTCACGGATTTCCTCCTGCGAGGAGCCCGAGCCGCCGTGGAACACGAAGTTGATGGGCCGCTCGTCGGTCAGGCTGAACTTCTCGCGCACGTATTCCTGGGAGTTTTTCAAGATGACAGGTTGCAGCTTCACGTTGCCGGGCTTGTACACGCCGTGCACGTTGCCGAAGGCCGCGGCTACCGTGAACCGGTGGCTGATTTTGCTTAGCTCTTCATAGGCGTAGGCTACTTCCGAGGGCTGGGTATAGAGCTTGCTGGAGTCCACGTCGGAGTTGTCTACGCCGTCTTCCTCGCCGCCGGTTACGCCCAGCTCGATTTCCAGGGTCATGCCCAGCTTGTCCATGCGGGCCAGGTACTCCTTGCAGATTTCGATGTTTTCCTCGATGGGCTCCTCCGACAGGTCGAGCATGTGCGAGGAGTACAGGGGCTTACCGTGCTCGGCGAAGAACTTCTCGCCGGCTTCGAGCAGGCCGTCAATCCAGGGCAGCAGCTTCTTGGCGGCGTGGTCGGTGTGCAGCACCACGGGCACGCCGTACAGCTCGGCCATGAGGTGCACGTGCTGGGCCCCCGAAATGGCTCCGGCAATGCTGGCCTGCTGCTGGTCGTTGGGCACACCTTTGCCGGCAAAAAACTGCGCCCCGCCGTTCGAGAACTGAATGATAACCGGCGAGTTTACTTCGCGGGCGGCCTCCAGCACGGCATTTACCGTGTCGGTGCCCGTCACGTTCACGGCGGGCAAAGCGAAGTGGTTCGCCTTGGCGTAGTCGAAAAGCTGCTGCACTTCGTCGCCGTACAGCACGCCGGCGCGTAGGCCGGTGAGGGTGGTATGGTCAGCCATGGGGAGGCATTGGGGGCACGGCCGGGTGGGTGCCGCACCGGGTTAGGGTTTCGAGGAGTGAAGGTAAGGAGAAGTGATGAGGAGATGAAGGGAAGAGGTGACGGGTGACAAGTGGTAGGTGACAGGTAACAGGTGACAGGAAGAACGTCATGCTGAGCGCAGTCGAAGCATCTCTACCGCTGGCTAACTCTAATCAACCAGCAACGAAGCGGGAGAGATGCTTCGGCAAGCTCAGCATGACAGACGTGTTACCTGTCACTTGTCACCCCATCACCTCTTCCCCTCCTCGCCTCATTCTCCAAACACATACTCATACAACGCGCCTTGTTCGGTGCTGATGTTGAGGGTGGAATCATTGAGGAAGACGGCACCTTCGGTTTGGCCGGCACCGGGCAGGGCAATTCGTTCGGGGGTGGCTTTCAGCAGCTCCGGGAAGCTGGCGCCTTGCAGCACAAACATTTCCTCGCGGGCCAGCAGCACCAGGCGCTGACCGTTGGGGCTGAGAGCCGCATCGGTGACTTCGCCGGGGATGGCTAAGCGAGTGACGAGCTTGGCGGTATGGGTACCGGGCGTAGCGGGCACGGTGTAAACTTTGCTGGTGCTCTGGGTGGCGCGGTCTTTAGTGAACAGATACACCAGGCCGTTGTGCCAGAAAGAGGCTTCGGTGTCAAAATTGCGCTCCTTCTTGCCGGGTGGAAACGCAGTCTGGTCGGGGTAGCGCAGGCGGATAGCGCCCACTTGCTGAGGCTGCTCGGGGTTGAAGCGCCAGACGACCAGGTCCTGCCGGTCGTTGGCGTTGTTGCCCACGTCGCCGATATAAAGGTTGCCCTGCGGGTCGCGGGAAATGCTTTCCCAGTCGTGGCTTTCCACGGGCACCCGAATCTCCAGGGCTTTGCGGCCGCTGGGGGTGTTGATTTTGTAGAGGATGGGCGGGTTGCCTTCGTCGCCGTGGGTGTAGAGCATACCGGGCTGGCCGGTGAGCACCAAGCCGGAGCTTTCCGGCACGCCATCGAGGGTGCCGATGCGGCGCAGGCCGGCCGCGGCCAGGGCTTCGGCCTTGGCTTTTTTCTTCTGGTTTTTCTTTTCCTGTTTGGCCAGGGCCTGCTCGTCGCTCTGGGCCTGGGAGCAGCCGCTAAGCAGGGAGGCGGCGAGGGTGGCAGCAATCAGTAGCTTGTGCATAGTGCGGATAGGTGAGAAAAACGCTGCCCCCACGCAAGGTGGAAGCAGCGGAACAAACCGGGCTATACGAATTTGAAGTAAATAAGATAAAGCAGGGGCGCTGGAGAACGTCTTGCTGGAGCGCTGCGCCACCTAACAAGGAAGCTTGCAGGGTGAGGTGGCACGGAATGAGGCAGTGTCAGGGCTTCGTCAAGCGAAGTTGTTCTGCCGGGCGGGCGCGTGCGACGCGCCCCTACAAGTGGCCGGTGAGGCGGCGGGCGGCGGTGAGCAAGGCGTTGTCGATGCAGACTTCGGCGGGGTGCTGCTGCATCCAGCACAGCAGAAAGCCGGCCCAAAAAGCGTCGCCGGCGCCGGTGGTGTCGACTACGGCCGGGACGGGGTGGGCGGGGCGGTGCTGCCAGGGGTAGGCCCCCACGCGAAACCATACGCCCTCAGCCCCGCAGGTCAGGCACACGATGCGGGCGGCGGGGGCGGTGGCGTCGAGGTATAGCTTGGCCGAAGCCGCGTGCTGCATCCTGCCCGTAAAGCGGCTCACATCGTCGAGGCTGACTTTGAGCAGGGGGGCGTAAGACAGCACTTCGTGGAAGACGTCGGCGGCGTTGTTTTTGCGGCCCCAGATGGCTTCGGCGTAGTTCCAGTCCACGGAAACCGGGATGTTGCGGGCGTGGGCTGCCGCAAATGCCGCCAGAATGGCGTGGCGGGCGGGCGTTTTGCTGAGGGCAAAAGCCGTGGTGTGCACCACAGTGGCCTGGGCCACCAGGTCGTCGGACACGGCGGCGAGGTGCCGGTCGGCGTCGCGGTACTGGATAAACTCGGGGGTGCCCTGGCTGCGGGCCACTACGATAATGCTGGTGGCGTAGTCGTCGAGCTGCTGGATGTGGCTGGTGCTCAGGCCCGCTTCGGCTACGGCGTGCAAGAGGCGGCGGCCCAGGCCGTCCTGCCCCACGGCGGCCACCAGCGTGGCCGCGCCGCCCCCGCACCGCACAAAGCGGCACAGATTGGCCGGGCTGCCGCCCGCCACCACGCGCAGGGTCGTCGCCTCCGACAAATCGGTGACAAACTGCGTGCTGATGGCGTCAATCAGCAACTCGCCAATGGCCAGCAAGCCGACGGGCGAGCCAGGAAGAGGAGCGGGAGCAGCAGAAACCATAAAACGAGCAGATAAAAGAGCCGAGCGGTAGCGGGTAGTGTACTGGATGAGCTTGGGCGGCCGCTCCACCAAAACTCAGGCCAAGCGGCGGCCCTGCTGGTAGGCGGCGGCCAGGAGCAGGCCGGCGGCGCTCCAGGTGCAGTAGGGCACCCCAATGGGGGCGTGGGTGAGGCCGTGGAAGTTCTCGTAGAAACCCCAGGAAGCCTCAGCGGCGGTATGCAGTTGGTTGGCCGCTTGCAGGTAGGCCAGCACCTGCTTGGCGGCGGGCGGATGGTGCAGGCTAAGGGCGGCTCCCAGCCAGCCGTTCCACACTGGCCAGAGGCCGCCGTTGTGAAACTCGTGGGGGTGGTTGCGAAAGGTGTAGGCGTAATTGTCGGTTAGCTCGGCCATGAGGCCATCGGCGGGTGTGAGGGCGGGGCTGAAAGCAGGCAGCAGAAACTGCTGCTGCCGGAGGTGCTCCGTAAGGGTGGCCGTGAGCGTGGCCGTGTGGGCCGGAGTGCCCAGGCCGAGCAGCAGGGCCAGAGCGTTGGCGGCCAGGTCGAACTGGGGGTACACGCGGGCCGGGTTGAAGCCCATGAGCCAGAAACCCCGCGGGGCCTGCCGCAGCTGGTGCACCAGGCTGGGTGAGTACAGCCCGGCCGGGTCGGCGGCAGCATCCTCGGGCCAGTAGTTGCGCACCAGCACCTGCCGGATGGTAGCGGCTTTCTGCTGCCAAACCTCGTGCTGGTACGTGCGGGCGGCCAGCTCCAGGGCCCACACCCGCAGGAGCTGGTCGTAAAGCACGTAGCCGTGCTGCACGTATTCGTCGGCCCAGTTGCCGCTCTGGGGCACGTACACGAGGTGCTTGCCGTTAAACTCCCAGGCCTCCAGCACGGCCAGGCCCCGCTCTACCTGGGGCCGGTGGGTGGCGGCCAGCTCCTGGTGGCCAGTAAGCAAGGCGTACTGCAGCAGCCCAATGATGGCCCAACTCACGTTATCCACCCGGCCGCAGTTGCCGCCGTAGCTGGCCTGCCCGGTGCGCGGGTCCACGTTCGACGGAAAAAAGCCCACCGGATGCTGAGCCCGGAAGACGGTATGCAGTGTGGCTTCCGCGACAGCGCGCAGGCCGTAGTCGTCGGTCAGCAGAGCGGCCAGGCTGGTAATGACCCCGTCGCGGGTCCAGATGCGCTGGTAGTTGCTCACATCCTGCACGCTGGCCACAAAGCCGTAGGGCGTAGCGGCCCGGTGCAGCAAGGCCAGGCTCTGGGTGGTGGCGTCGTCGGTGAGGGTAGACGTGTGCATGGCGGCGGACCTCACCCCCTAGCCCCCTCTCCAAAAGAGAGGGGGAACTAGCTGCTAGTTTTCTAGTACTAGCTCCCCTCCTTGGAAGGGAGGGGCTGGGGGTGGTTGATGATGGTAGAACGACTTGATAGAATTAGTTTTTAGCTGACGTGCGGATGATTTCCAAACGCCTCAGCCCATGTTGCTTGCTACGCAATGCTTGATGCGCCAAATTTGCCGAGGGGAGGAGCTAGCCTCTAGCTCTAAAAGCTAGTTCCCCCTCTCTTCTGGAGAGGGGGCTAGGGGGTGAGGCCCGCGCGGAATCAGCAGGACGCACACGGACCCGGCCAGCAGCAGAGCGCCGGCCAGGTGGATGGCGTTTTCGGGGCGGGAGTGGAGCAGATGCTTGTATATCCAGGAGAAGGTGAGCGTCTGAATCAGCATGGGCACCACGATAAACATGTTGAAGATGCCCATGTACACGCCGGTGCGCTCCTTGGGGATGGAGCCGGCCAGCATCACGTAGGTGGTGCCCATCATGCTGGCCCACCCGATGCCCAGCCCCACCATGGGCGCTACCAGCCAGGCCGGCTCCCGCAGCAAGGGCAAGGCCAGTAGCCCCAGCCCAGCCAGGCTCAGGCTAAGCATATGCACTGCCCGCGGCCCCCAGCGCCGGGCCAGCCAGGCCAGCCCAAACGCCGAGCAGAACGTGACGATGTTGTACGTGCCGTTGATGCGTCCGGTGAGCAGCTGGGCGGTAGCAAAATCGGGGGAAGCCTGGTCCTGAGTGCCGTAGATAGATGCTGCCAGATTTAGCGTAATGTATTGCCAGTAGCAGAACATGGCGTACCAAGTGCAGAGCATCATGGGGGCCATACGGCGCATGGTAAGCGGCATGTCGCGGATGGCGGCTCCTACTTCGGCCAGGGTATGCCCCAGGCCTTTGGGCTGGCGCCGGATGGCCTCTTCTTCCTCGGCGGTAAGCGGATGCTCCCGCGTGGTGATGACCGAGTACAGAATGGCCCCGATGCTCACGGCCGCCCCAATCAGAAAAGCCGCGTAGGTGGTATGCGGAATGTTGTTGCCACTGCGGGCCGTGCCGCTCACCAGCCCCAGGTACACCAGCGCCGAGGGCGTGAAGTTGGCCAGCGTGATGCCCAGGCCCGTGAAAAAGCTCTGTGTCAGAAACCCCACCGAATGCTGAGGGGCCGGCAGCTTGTCGCTCACGAAAGCCCGGTAGGGCTCCATGGTAATATTGTTGGCCGCATCCAGAATCCAGAGCAGGGAGGCCGCCATCCAGACGGCGCTGCTAAACGGCATGGCCAGCAGGCAAATGCTGCACAGCACCGCCCCAATCAGAAAATACGGCGTGCGGCGGCCCCAGCGGCTCAGAGTTTTGTCGCTCATGGCCCCCACCAGCGGCTGCACCAGCAGGCCCGTCATGGGGCCGGCCAGCCATAAGAGCGGCAGCTTCTCCGGGTCGGCGCCCAGATAGGAGTAGATGGGGCTCATGTTGGTCTGCTGCAACCCGAAGCTGTACTGAATGCCGAAGAAGCCGACGTTCATGTTCAGAATCTGCCAGAACGCTAGCCGGGGCTTGGGCAGGGTAGCGGTAGCAGCTGATAGAGTCGAGGACAGGGCCATGTGCGGAAGAGTGATGAGGTGATGAAGTGAAAAAGCCGACCGTCCTGCTCCATCCGGCATCCGCCTGTCGAACCGAAGGTCGCCGCAGGCAAGCATCCCGCGTGCTGGCGTTGGAGCAGGACCGGTACTACTGCAACGTCAGCCCACATGCAAACCTGGCCGTTTACCGGGTCACCGAATACGTTTTGCGCTGCGGGCCGGCGCCCGTGATGCGCACCGACTTCCAGCCCGTGGGCAGCGTAGTTTTGCGCTGGGTAAGGCCGCCGGGCGTGATTTCCAGGCCCCCGAAGCCCATCAACACGGCTTGCAGCACGCCGCCCGCGCCGGTGGCGAAGTAGGGGTTGGTGCCGCCCTTGGTTTCGGCAATGACGCGGAAGGGCGGCAGCAGATTGGGCACGTAGGCATCCCGGAAGAAGTGTGCGGCCTTGTCGGCGTTGCCGAGGCGGGCGTAGAGCAAGGCGAAGATGGCCTGGGTCATGGCGGGCGTGCCTTCGGTGGGCACGCGCGTCTCGTAATAGGCCAGGTCCCGGCGCACTTGGTCGGGGGCGGTGATGACGCCGAGCGGGTAGGCCAGCAGGTTTGCGTCGCCCTGCTTGATGCCTTCACCTTTGTAGGTGGCGTGCTCCCGCGTAACGCCGTCGGGGAAGCGCAGAATGGGAATGTTCTGAGCCACGTGCAGCCAGTCAGGGTTGGCCCGCAGGCCGAGCAGCTTGGCGGCGGCGGCGGCGTTGCGCAGGTTCACCTGGGCGGCGGCGTTGGTGAAGGCGTTGTTGTCCACGTTTTCGGCCCACTCGTCGGCCGCCACCACGTTCCGAATGTCGTAGCGGCCGGGGCCGTTGCGCTCCACCCGGCTGGCCCAGAAGTCGGCGGTGGCCGACAGAATGGGGTAGCCTTTTTCGCGCAGCCAGTCCCGGTCCTGGGTTACGCAGTAGTACTGCCAGGCCGCCAGGGCCACGCAGGCCGAAATATGGTGCTCAAACGGCCCGCTCAGCGCCCACACCGGCGTTTCCTCCACGCCCGTGTCGGCGCTTTCCCAGGGGTACATGGCGCCCTGATAGCCGTGAGCGAAGGCGTTGCGCCGGGCCGCCTCCAGCCGCCGGAAGCGGTACTCTATCAGGGACTTGGCAATATCGGGGTGGAGCACTAGCAGGGCCGGAAACATCCACACGTCGGTGTCCCAGAACACGTGCCCGTTGTAGCCCAGCCCCGAGAGGCCCATGGGCGAGGGCGAGAAATCGGTGCCGGCGCGGGAGAAGCTGTAGAGGTGGTAGAGCATGGAGTGTACATCCTGCTGGGCTTGGGCGTCGCCCGTAATCTGGATGTCGCTCTTCCACAGCTCCCGCCAGGCCTGGGTGTGGAAAGCCAGCAGCCGCTCCTTGCCCTCAAGGCGGGCGAAGATGGTGAGGCGCTCGGCTTCGTTGAGCGGATCGGGGTGGTGGCTGGAGGTGATGCTGGAGCCCACTACGGCGTAGGAGTAGGTTTGCCCGGCCTTCAAGGCCCGGCCAAACTTCATCAGATGCATGTTGTTGTCCCACATTTCGTGGATGACCTTGGGCTCCTGCCCGTGCCCTTCCCCAAACAAAAATGCATTGGAGGCGCACAGCTGCAGCTTACCCGTGGGGCTCCGCGCCGACGATGTAAGCAGGCTGAGGGTCACGTGCGGCCGGTCGATTTCGTTGTAGTAGTTCTGGGCGTCGCGCAGGGCGTCGGGCGTCTCCATGACGCTGGCGGCGGTCAGGTTCAGGTCTTTTTTGGCCGTGATGCTCACGTCCAGCAGCACCGTGAAGGGCAGGTGGCGCAGAGCGTAATACGTGTAGCTGATGGTGGCCCGGTCCTGGTAGTCGAAGGTGGTGGTGAAGGCGGCCCGCTGCATGTCCAGGCTCTGGCGGAAGTTGGTGGCGTCGCGGCCCGACAGGCGTCGGCCGTCCACTTCCAAGTACATGTTCAGCAGGTTAAAGGAGTTGAGAAAGTTGCTCACCCGCCCGCGCCCGTACTGGTCGTAGGCGCCGGCCAGCACCACCTGCTTCACCTGAAACGGCTCCGGCGACGACACAATGCCTATCATGCCGTTGGCCACCGTCACCCCGTAATAATTGCGGGCGTCAACCTGGTCGGCGGCCACGCGCCAGGGGTCGGGCGTTTGGGCCGCGGCTGGCCCGATATTCAGCAGAAGCAGTAAGCAGAGCAAGAGGCGGTAGAAGCGGGAAGTGAGCATGTGGGGATGCGTGTAGGGAGGTAGTGCGCGGGTTGTGTTGGTGGGCGGCCGTCAACTTCTTTTTTTGAGGAAAGTCGGACCTAGGCGAAAGAAGAAGCAGGGTGCAAGTGAGGTGGGCCGGGGGTGGGGTCAGCGGAGCGGCACCACCACGGCTTGCCAAGGCTGCAAAGCCAGGGTTTTGCCGGCCGTGAAGCTGGAGTAGTTGTTGAGCCAGGGCGCGGCACCGAGTTTCAGCCCGCCCGGCACTGCCCAGGTACGTTTTTCAGAGGAGAAGTTGAGCACGACCAGCGCCTTCTCCGGCCCCAGCGTGCGGGTGTAGGCGTAGATGTGCGGGTTGGCCGGGTCGAGCAGCTGGTAGTGCCCGTACACCAGCACGTTGTGCTGCCGGCGGGCGGCCGTGGCCCGGCGGAAGTAATTCAGGATAGAATCGGGGTCCTTTTCTTCCGCAGCTTGGTTGATGGTGGTGTAGTTGGGGTTGACCTTGATCCACGGCGTGCCGGTGGTGAAGCCTGCGTTGGGCGTGGCATCCCACTGAAACGGCGTGCGGCAGTTGTCACGGGCCGTGCGCTTGGCGGCGGCCAGAAAGGCGGCCAGGTCGCCGCCCTGGTTTTTTACCTGCTGGTAGCCGTTCAGCGTAGCCACGTCGCGGTAGTCCTCAATCCGGTCGAAGCGGATGTTGGTCATGCCCAGCTCGTCGCCATTGTAGTAGTAGGGCGTACCGCGCATGGTCAGGATGAACGTGGTGAGCAGCTTGGAGGAAGCTGCCCGGAACTCCGGCCGGTCGTCGCCAAACTTGCTGACCATGCGCGGCTGGTCGTGGTTGGCCAGGAAAACGGCCAGCCAGCCTTTCTGGGCAAAGGCACTGTCCCAGCGCGAGTACACCCGCTTGAATTCCGCCAGCGTATAGCCAGCCGGGTCATTGCCTAGGTCCACGCCCTCGAAGTGGTAAGCCATGTTCAGTTCCCGCCGGGCCGGGTCCACGAAGAGCATGGCCTCGGTGGGGTTGCGGCCCGCGCCCTCGGCCACAGTCATGATGTTGTACTTGCTGAGCACTTCGCGGTTCATTTCCTGCAAGTAGTCGTGCAGGCGCGGGCCGTGGTTGTAGGCGTTGGTGTAGTTCTGCCCCGTCAGGCCCGGCATGGGCGGAAACGTGGGGTCCTTGGCCACAAACTGAAACGCGTCCATCCGAAACCCATCGATGCCCTTGTCCAGCCAGAAGCGCATCAGGCTGTACACTTCCTGGCGCAGCTTGGGGTTGTTCCAGTTCAGGTCGGGCTGCTTGCGCGAAAAGTAGTGCAGGTAGTAGGCCTTGGTAGCGGGGTCGTAGGCCCAGGCATTGTGCTCCACATCAAACGGGCTGTAGCGAGCCGGGGGCGGGCCTTTCTCCTCGGGCCACCAGTAGTAATAGTCGCGGTACGGACTGGTGCGGGAGCTGCGCGCCTGCCGAAACCACTCGTGCTCGTCGCTGCTGTGGTTTACCACCAAATCCATCACCAGCTTAATGCCCCGCTGGTGCAGGCCGCGCAGCAGCTCGTCGAAGTCCTGCATGGTGCCAAACTCCGGCTGAATCTGGCGGTAGTCGGAGATGTCGTAGCCGTTGTCGTCGTTGGGCGAGGCGTAAATCGGGTTCAGCCACACCGCCCCCACGCCCAGGCTTTTGAGGTAGTCGAGGCGGGAAATGATACCCCGCAAATCCCCCACGCCGTCGCCGTTGCTGTCTTGGAAGCTGCGCGGATAGATTTGATACACCACCGTTTCTTTCCACCAGGTTTGGGGCTGATCCAGAGCTGTAGGCGTTGTGTTTGGCTTCACCGTAGGCCCCGTGGCTGGTTGGTCAACCGAGACTACTTGCGGGGCTTGGCTGCCAGCCGGCAGCATAAGCGGTAGGGTTGCAAGTAGCAAGGTTAAGGCAAGTTCCATAGCGCTGCTAGAGGAGGTACATAAACAGACGTACACAGGCCGTTGATTGCTGCCGAGCAGCAGTAACCAACGGCCTACTACTTATGCACTATCAAAACACAATCAGGGCTAGTAACCCGGATTCTGCGTGATATTGCGGTTTATGTCCACCTGAGTTTGCGGAATAGGATAAATCAAGTACTTCGGGTCGCTCTGCGGCTTGTCTTTACGAGCCTGCAGAAACCTGCCAAACCGAACCATATCCTGCCGCCGCCACGACTCGCTATACAGCTCTCGGGCCCGCTCGGCAAGCAAAATGTCAAGCGTAAGCGCAGGTAGGCTACTGGCCCCACGCGAGGGGTGTGTGCGAATGGCATTGACGATGGCTAATGGAGTAGCTCCGTACGGCCCCGCACTGGTGGGTGTAGCGCCGCGCAGAATGGCCTCGGCCTTCATCAGTAGCACGTCGGCCAGCCGGAAAGTGACGTGGTCGTTTTCGCAGCCGTTGCCGCCCTGGGCCTCGCTCACATAATCAACAGGATACTTGATGGGCCGGATGCCTTTGGCTTCGAGGTCGGCGCCGGTTTCAAAAAGGTTGATTTCTTTGGTGAACACCAGCGGTGACCCGCTGCGTGTGGTCAGCGGGGCATCGGTGGTCAGGTTGTATTGCTGGCCGATGAGGAAGCCCACGTTGATGCGCCGGCCGGGGTTAGCAGGGCCGCCGGGCACATCATAAACCTGGCCGCGTCGCTTGTCACTGGCCTCGAACAAGTCGTATAGCTCGGCCGGCACAGCCGGGCCGTTGTAGCCGTCGACGGGCCGCATATTATAGTGCGAGACAAACTTCCACAAGTCGCGCAGTGGGCCGCTGTTGCCAAACGTATTTTCCTGAGTGTATATATTCTCCCGGCCAATGGCCCCGTTGTTGGGGGCGAAATTGTCGAAGTAGTTAGGCGTGAACGAGTACTTATTGCTGTTGATAATCTCGTCGGCCAGCCGCACCACTTGGTTCATGTCGGCCGCAGCGAAGGCCGGCGACTGCCGGTTGGCGTACACACCCCTGTTGAGGTAGCACTTCATCAGCAGTACGCGGGCAGCGTCCTTGGTGCCGCGGCTGACCGGCACGTCGGGTAGGTTGCCCTGAATGGCGTTCAGCTCACTCACGATGTAGTCCAGCGCTTCGGTGCCCTTGCGCACTCTGGCTAGCACGCTCAACTGCTCGCCCGGTTCCCGGTACAGCACTTGGTCGTAGAGGTCGAGCAGCAGGTACGTAGCCCACGCCCGTACAAACCGAGCCTCGGCCTGCTGTTGCACTGTAGGGTCGAAACGCAACAGGTCGGTGGAGGCGAAAACGATGCCCTCGAGCTGGTTGAAGGTGTCGCGCACCCGTTCGTTGTTGCTGTCCCAGGTGTGGTTGTACAGCGCGCGCCACTTGCCATTGTCGTCCCAGTCGGGCCCGCGGGTCGGCATAATGCGGGCATCGGTAGATACTTCCTGAAGGGCAAACACGCTCACGTGACCCTGAATAGGGTCGCGCTGGGCATTGTAGACGCCCTGCAGCAGGGCCGCCGGGTCACCCCTTGGAATCTGGCCCTGGGTCAGCTCTCCTTGTAGCTCTTCATTTAGTTCGCAGCTGGCGCCCCCTTGCAGCAGGGCCAGCACGGCGGCCACACGGGTAATCTTCGAGTATTTCATGGCAAAGCTAGGTTATCAGTTAGCCTTTACAGATTGAAATTGACCCCAAACGTGAAGGTGCGGGCGCTGGGGTAAGGCAGGTAGTCGATGCCCACGGAGGGCACTTGGTTGGCCCCGCGCTTGACGGTGTTGACCTCCGGGTCGAATCCGTCGTAGTTGGTGATGACCAGTAGGTTCTGCCCCGTCACGTACACGCGGGCCCCCTTTACAAAGCTGGTCACATCGCCGAGGGCGTAGGACAGCGTCACGTTGGACAGTTTGAGGAAGTTGCCCTTTTCCAGGTAGCGCGTCGTAGCGGCCGAAGGGTTGCCCGTAGCTTCCTTGACCGGGTTCTCAAACGTGGAAAGAGCAATGTTTTTGCCAGCCCCAATCTGGCCAACGTTGCCCACGGCGTTAAGCGTGTTATTGTAGATGTACTGGCCGAACTGGCCGGTCATATTCGCCACCAGTGAAAGCTTGCCGTAGCGGGCATTGGTGCCAAAACCCAGCAGTGTTCGAGGGTTAGGACTGCCGGCGTACACTGGGTTTGACAGGTCAATTGGATTGGACAGGCCCTGCTCGTTGAGGCCGTTGAACTGGGGCAGGAAAAAGGCGTTGATAGGATAGCCGTTCCTAATTAGTTGCGATGTGGCCCCCGACAAACCCTGCCCGTTGATGGCGCCGGTAACGATAGCAGGGCCTTCTAAATCTCGCACCTCGTTGCGAATAAACGTGGCGTTGGCGTTAAAGCCTACTTCCGCTTTCTCGCTGCTCACTAACGTAGTGTTCAGCGCCATTTCCACGCCCTTGTTCACGATTTTGCCCTCCAAATTTCGCCAATAAATGGCCTGCACCTGCGGCGCGGGCTGACCAGGTATGGTAGGGTACAGGATGTCAGTGGTAGTTTTGTTAAAGTAATCGGCCGAGAAGGTGAGACGGTCGTTGAACGCCCCAACGTCGATGCCGACGTTAAACTGGCGGTCCGCCTGCCACTTCAAATCCTCGTTGCGGCCGTTGAGGGGAATTTGTATCCCGTTGTTAAGTATTTGAAAGCGGTCCACGGCCGCGCCGGCCGGAAACTCCTGATTGCCGGTTAGGCCGTAGCCGGCCCGTAACTTGAGCTGCGTCAACTGCTCAGCCGGGAAAAAAGCCTCCTGACTCAGGTCCCAGGCTACGGCAAACGAGGGGAAATAACCTATCCGGTTGTTGGCGCCGAACTTGCTGCTTTCATCGCGGCGCAGCGTGCCGGTCAGTACGTAACGGTTCTTGTAATTGAAGATGGCCCGGCCGAAAAATGATTGCAGCTCATACGTGGGGTCATTGAACGACGAGATACTGCGGTTGCCGACGGCCGAGGCTTGGATATAATCGGTGTAGTCGAGACCGAAGTTGCCAAAGCCGCCCGTCACGGGATTACCGTAGGCGCCGATACTGGAGCCCCGGTTGATAAAATTCGTGTACTCGTAGCCTAACACCGCGTTTAGATTCAAGTCGGTGGCAATGGCCTTATTGAAGTTAAGCGTGTGGGCGATTTGCTGGGTCATCAATTCGTTGTTGCTGATGGCGGCAAAGCCCTGATTCAGGATGCCTGGGTAGTTAATCAGGCGCTGGTCGATGGCTGTGCGCCGCTCGCCGGAATTGTAGTTCACGCTCAGCAGCAGGCGGTAGTCGAGCCAGTCGGTAAACTTGAACGAGGGCGCGAGGCTGGCTAGCACGGTATTAACCCGCGAATTGTCGTCGAACAGCTCTTGAGCAGCCAGCGGGTTTACCACGTCGCCGGGCTGAATAAAGAGTGAGCCGTCGGGGTTGCGCAGGGGCTGGGTCGGGTTCCACTGCAATGCCTGCCCGATGAGGCTACCCCGGAAGCCCGCGTCGGTAGTGATGTTGGCCTGCTGCTCGCGAAACTGGCTGGTGGTAATGTTCACGTCCACGCCCAAGCGCTTGCTTTCCAGAAATTGCAGGTTGGTTGAAAGGCTGGCGCTGTACTTTTTAAAACCAGTTTTGCGCACGATGCCATCCTGGTCGAGGTAGCCCAGCGAGAGGCGGTAGCGGCCGGTTTCACCGCCGCCGCTCATGGACACGTTGTAATTCTGCAGGTAGCCGGTGCGCAGAATCTCATCCAGGGCGTCCACGTCGCCGCCCTTGTCGGCGCTGGTGGGCCCACTGGTGGGCAGCCCGTAGTAGACCAAGGCTTCGCGGAACTGGCTGGCGTTGAGAAACTCGGGTCGGCGCAACAAGGTCGAGAAGCCCGTGGCGGCACCCACACTGAGCACCGGGGTGCCCGACCGGCCTTTCTTGGTGGTAATAAGCACTACCCCAAACGCCGCCCGCGAGCCGTAGATGGCCGTGGCCGAAGCGTCTTTGAGCACGGTGAAGGTCTCGATGTCGTCGGGGTTGAGGAAGTTGAGTGGGTTGCTGTCGGCCCCGGTCCCCACGTCGGTCGAGGCCACGAGGCCCGGCCGGGCCGTGCGCCCGTCGAGCGGCACGCCATCCACCACATACAATGGCTGACCAGTACCGGTTACGGCGGAGTTGCCCCGGATGCGGATGGTAGAGGGCCCGCCAGGCTGCCCGCTGTTATTGCTAACCTGCACGCCCGATACGCGTCCCTGAATGAGCTGGTCGGGCGAAGTAAAGGTGCCTCTGTTGAAGTCCTTTTCGCCTAATACGGCCACGGCACCGGTTACGTCCTGCTTCCGGGCCGTGCCGTAGCCCACCACCACCACGTCGCCCAGCACCTGGGCGTCTTCTGCCAGCGTTGCATTGACGGTTACGGGTGCGGAGCCTACGGTTACGGGGCGCGTTACGGCCTTGTAGCCTACCGACGAAAACACTAGCTCGTAGGTGCCGGGTGCTATGCGCAGCTCGTACTTGCCCGACACATCGGTGGGGGTGGCATTGGTGGTGCCTTTCACCAGCACGGTGGCCCCAACAACGGGCGTGCCATTGGGCTCGGCCACGGTGCCCTGCACGACGCCTTGCCCCAGCACCGCACTGGCCAGCACCAGAAAGACGACTGTCAGTCCGGTGCGAATGTGTAAAAATGCCGACATAAAAGGAGTGGGATTTTAGGTGGATATTTTTGGCTGATGCACTAAAGGTGTAGAATTAACACAGATAAAATCAAGCACTAAACTCTTGATAGACACCGTTTTTCTTCCGAAAACGATACCGTAATCGTTTTCGGAGCCTAATTATTTTTTTGGATTCAGGCCGGTTTTTTTAGCAAACCAGCCGAATTGTGCCCCGGTGGCTTACTGCTCGCCCGCCAGATTTGGCTACCTTGAGACAGAGCCGTTCCCGGTTTTCGTCCTGTCCACCTTCACTTCTGCTATGAAAAGAGCTACGTTGCGCGACATTGCGCAGGCCCTGGGAATTACCGTCGCCACGGTTTCCCGCGCCCTGAAAGGCTACCCTGACATCAGCTCCGACACCAAAGCCCGCGTGCTCGACACGGCCCAGCGGCTTCACTACACTCCTAATCCGCTGGCCGTCAAGCTGCGGCAGCAGCACTTCAGCGTGGTGGGCATGATTATCCCCGAAACCGTGCACCCCTTCTTTTCCAGCGTGGTGAGCGGGGTAATTGACGTGGCCGACCGACACGACTACCAGGTGATGCTCACCCAGTCGAACGAGTCGATGCAGAAGGAGCAGCGCCAGGCCCGGATGCTCCAGGCCGCCGGCGTGGATGGCCTGCTGGTGTGCCTGTCCAACGAAACCGTGGCCGTGGACCACCTGCGCGCCGCCCAGGACTGGGGCACGCCCGTGGTGCAGTTCGACAAAATCAGCCGGGAGCTGGCTTCCAGCTACGTTGTCGTCAACGACTTTCAGGGCGCCTTCGATGCTACTATCCACCTGCTCAGCCAGGGCCTGACGCGGGTGGCCCACATTCGCGGCCCCGAGCACCCCGACAACGCCAAGCAGCGCCTGGCCGGCTACCGCGCCGCGCTGGCTCAGGCTGGGGTGCCGTTCCGGCCCGAGTACGTGCGCCAGTGCCAGCACGTAACCCAGGAGGAGGGCTACCGCTTCACGCGGGAGCTGCTGGCCCTGCCCGAGCCGCCCCAGGCCGTGTTTACCATCACCGACCTGGTAGCGGTGGGCGCCCTGCTGGCAGCCAAGGACGCGGGCCGGCGCGTGCCCCAGGACCTGGCCATCATCGGCTTCAGCGACTGGCACGTGGCCAGCGTCATGGACCCGCCCATCAGCTCGGTGTACCAGCCCGGCTTCGAAATGGGCCGGCAAGCCATGCACCTGCTGCTGCGCGAAATGCACCTGGTGCAGCACGACGAACCCGTGGAGCACCAGGCCGTGGTGCTCGACACGGACTTGCGCATCCGGCAGTCGTCGGTGGTGGCGGCGGAGGAAGTGCAGGTGGCGGGGGTGCTTCAGGGCACGGGGTCGTAGCCGTGGCCGCCCCAGGGGTGGCAGCGGGCTATACGGCGCAGGGCCAGCCAGCCGCCCCGCCACGGGCCGTGCTTCTGAATGGCCTGCGCGGCGTAGGCCGAGCAAGTGGGCGTGTAGCGGCAGCTGGCCGGGGTGAGCGGCGAAATCAGGTGGCGGTACACCCACAGCAAGCCCAGCAGCAGCTGGCGGAACAGGTAGGACATAGGCAGGCGTAAAGGTCGGCAATGTGGCCTAAGCTTTAGCTTGGGCCGTTCCGGGCATAGTAGGCTTACATCGGGTTCCCGCGGAGGGCGCAGAGGATTTTCGCAGAAGACGCAGAAACCCTTGCATTGCCGCAGTGCAAGACTACCGGTCGGCTTTCCCCAACCTGGCTGCCCGCCTGCGCGCCGATGCGGCCGTGGCGGTACACGCGTTTGAAAGTACACGCGTTTGAAAGAAGGCTCTGCTGGTGCCCGCCGCCGGCTCCTCCGGTGCCCGCCAGCAGTGGCTGGGCCACTACCAGGGCTTCCACGAAACGGTAGTAGCTCCGGGTGTATAGCGCCGTGGCGTCCGTGACGCATCCGTGTACTACTGTAGTTCCGGCTGACCCGCGGATAGCGCCTTCTTGGTTGGTGGTAATTTTCGAGGCGTTTGCAGTAGAATCTTTTCGGTTTGTATAAAAAGCAGAGACACTTGCATCCTAGCTGTTTACTTCGGGCCACAATTGTTTTCTCGCCGCCTGCTGCTTAGACCCCTAGCGCACCCCTACAACTTAGAACCCATACTGTACTTTTGTTTACAATTCCTTAAACTCTTTCCCCTCATGCGTAAAAACAACTGGGCTATGGCCCTGGCGCTGGCAGTACTGCTGCCACTCACGGCCCGCGCCGACGAAGGCATGTGGCTGCCGCTCTTCGTGAAGCGGCTCAACCACGCCGACATGCAGAAAAAAGGCCTCAAGCTGACGGCCGAAGAAATCTACGATATCAACAATGCCTCGCTCAAGGACGCTGTGGTGCAGCTCGGCGGCTTCTGCACCGGCGAGTTTGTGAGCAGCCAGGGCCTGCTGCTCACCAACCACCACTGCGGCTACGACGCCATCCAGAGCCACAGCACCCCGCAAAACAACATCCTGCAAAACGGCTTCTTCGCCGCCACCAAAGCCGAGGAGAAAAAGAACCCCGGCCTGTTCGTGGACATCCTGGTGCGCATGGAAGACGTGACGGGCAAGGTGCTGGAAGGCATTACGCCCGCCACCCCGGAGCAGGAGCGCATGGCCACCGTGCAGAAGCGCCAGAAGGAGCTGGCCGACGCCGCCAAGGAAAACGGCCAGTACGTGGCCTACGTGCGCGACATGTTCGGAGGCAACGAGTACTACCTGTTCGTGTATCAGCGCTTCGGCGACGTGCGCCTGGTGGGTGCTCCGCCCGAGGCCGTGGGCAAGTTCGGCGGCGACACCGACAACTGGATGTGGCCCCGCCACACCGGCGACTTCTCCATGTTCCGGGTGTATGCCGACAAAAACAACAAGCCTACCGCCACGCCCCAGGACGGCAACGTGCCCTACGTGCCCAAAAAGCACCTGCCCGTGAGCCTGCAAGGCGTGAGTGAGGGCGACTTTGCTATGGTGTTCGGCTTTCCGGGCCGCACCCAGCGTTTTTTGCCCGCCGCCGGCCTCCAGCTGACCCTGGACCAGACCAACCCCGCCCGCATCAAGCTGCGCGACACCCGCCTGAAGCTGTGGAAGGAAGACATGGACCGGGACCCCGCCCTGCGCCTCAAGTACGCCTCCAAGTACGCCAGCATTGCCAACTACTGGAAGTACTTCATTGGGCAGAATGAGGGCATGAAGCGCCTGAAAACCGTGGAAGCCAAGCAGGCCGAAGAAAAGGCCCTGGCCGACTGGATTGCCCAGGACCCCGCCCGCCAGCAGCAGTACGGCGAGGCCCTGAGCACCATCAACCAGGCATACGCCGGGATACGCCAGTACAACCTGAGCGTGCAGTACATCAACGAGGGCGCCTTCGGGACGGAAATCATCACGCTGGCCTCGCGCCTGATGCCCCTGTACATGGCCCTGAAAGCCACGCCCGCCGACAAAGCCGCCATCCAGAAGGCTGCCGCCGACCTCAAGGAGCCCGTGGCCGAGCACTTCAAAGACTACAGCGCCCCTACCGATAAAAAGGTGTTTGCGGCGTTGATGAGCCTCTACCAGCAGGACGTGCCCAAGGACCAGCTACCCGACGTGTTCCAGACCGTGCAGAAGCAGTACGGCGGCTCGATGCAGAAGTACGCCGACTACGTGTTCAGCACCTCCTTCCTGACTTCGCAGGCCAAGACCGACGCCTTCCTGGCCGCGCCCACCCTGGCCAAGCTGGAAGCCGACCCGGCCTTCAAGACCATGAACTCGGTGTACACCAGCTTCACCCAGAATATTCTGCCCACCATGCAGGGCCTGCAAGCCGGCCTGGGCCGCGCCAACCGCCTCTACGTGGCCGCCCTGCGCGAAAAGAACGCCCAGAAGGTATACTCGCCCGACGCCAACTCCACCATCCGGCTGAGCTACGGCACGGTGCGCCCCTACCGGGGCCGCGACGCCGTGAGCTACGACTACAAAACCACGGCCCAGGGCATTCTGGAGAAGGAAGACCCCTCGAACCCCGAGTTTGTGGTGCCCCAGAAGGAGCTGGCGCTGCTCAAGCAGAAAGACTACGGCCGCTTCGCCGACAAAAACGGCAACCTGCCCGTGGCCTTCATCACCGACAACGACATTACGGGCGGCAACTCCGGCTCCCCCGTCATCAACGGCCGCGGGGAGCTGATTGGCGTGGCCTTCGACGGCAACTGGGAAGCCATGACCGGCGACCTGGCCTACGACCCCGAGCTGAAGCGCTGCATCAACGCCGACATCCGCTACGTGCTCTGGTGCGTGGAGAAGCTGGGCGGCGCCAAGCACCTGGTCGATGAAATGACCATCGTCAACAACGGCCCCAACCCCGGCGTGGGCCCCCAGACCTCGGCCTCGGCGGCCGCCGAGCTGGGCGACGTGGAAAAGATGAAGGTGAAAACCGACAAGGGTGGCAAAACCAAAATCAAGCGCAAAAAAGAAGACGCCGCTGCCGGCATGTAAGCCGCGTCATAGCTCAGGAGCCAGCGCCGGTTTCCCGCCTCGAAAGAAGGGGCAGGGGTGGTCGATACGGGTCAGAGCATCAACCAGAAACCAAGAAGCGGTTTGCATTGGTTTTTGCCGCGTCGCTACAGCGGGCTGACCAACTGGTTAGCTAACCCGAATACCCTCTACAAGCTACCACCAGTGCCGCTTTCCTTTTCGGGGAGAAGTGAGGCAACCAGCGCCAGCGCGGTATTTATTAAGAAAGCTTCGGTCCGTGGGCCGGAGCTTTTTTTATATACCACCGGGCAGCAGCACGAATTATTACCCATCTTAGTTGAATTGAACTGCTGGGTACATACCCCGGCTGCTGATTCCACGTGTTGTAGCTCGTTCCGTATGTCCCTTGCCGATTCTTACGATATTTTTGCTTCCGCCGACACCCTGCTGCACGACCTGCTGGCTGTTTCGCTCACCGGCATCAACCTGCTACGCCCGCTCTACGGCCCCGCTGGTGAGCTGAACGATTTTGCCATCGAGTACCTGAATCCGGCTGGCCAGCGCATATTGGGGCTGGCCGAGCAGCCCAGCGGCACGCTCCTCACGCACTTCCCCGGCTCCGTAGCAACCGGCGTTTTCGATTACTACCGGCGCGTGTACCAGGCAGAAGCTACCGACCTCTACGAGGTCAACTACCAGGCCGACGGCCTCGATAACTACTTCCGCCTGGCGGCCCGGCGCAGCGGCGAGCGGCTGCTGGTCAGCTTCACCGACACGGCAGACCAGCCCCGCACGCCCGTCGAAAATGCCCTACGCGAAGCGCAGGCCGTTGCCCAGGCCGCCCACGCCGAGGCCGAACTACAGCGCCAGCGCCTCCACGAAGTGCTGATGGCCCTGCCCGCCCAGGTAGCCACCTACCACGGCCCCGAGCACGTCTTCAGCTTCGTCAACCCACGCTTCCAGGCCTTCGTGCCCCAGCACGCCGTGCTCGGCCGGCCGGTGCGGGAGGTTGCTCAGGAGGCGGTAGCACCGGATGTATTTGCGCTGTTTGACCAGGTATATGCCACCGGGCAGCCCGTTGAAGTACGGGAGCTGGAAGTTACTCTGACTGAGCAGCAGCCCGGCCGCACTGCGTCGGTGTTTGTTAATGCCTTCTACCTTCCTCTGCGGAACGCGGAAGGTCATATTGATGGCCTGCTGGACTTTTCCTACGACGTAACCGAGCAAGTGCTGGCCCGCCGGCAGGTAGAGCAGCTCAACCAGGAGCTGGAAGCCCGCGTGCAGGAGCGCACCCGCGCGGCCCAGGCCGCCCGCGCCGAAGCTGAAGCGCAACGGGCCGAGCTACAGCACGTGTTTGAGCAGGCGCCGGTGGCCATTGCCATCTACCGGGGGCCGGAGCTGATAATCGAGTTGGCTAACTCGGCCATCGGCAAGCTGTGGGGCCGGCCGGTGGCGCAGGTTATCGGCCGGCCCCACTTCGAGGCCCTGCCCGACGCCCGAGGACAAGGCTTGGAGCAGATTTTCAGCCGGGTGCTGCAGACGGGAGAGCCATTCACCGCCATTGAAATACCCATGACCCTGGCCCGGCAACAGGCGGGCCTGCCAGCCCAGGGCTATTTCAACTGTACCTGGCAGCCTTTACGCAATGCGCAAGCGCAAATCACGGGCCTGATATTGGTGGGCGTGGAAGTAACCGGGCAGGTGCTTGCCCGCCAACGGGCCGAAGCTTTGCAGGCGGAACTACTGGCCGCCGCCCGGCGCCAGGCGCAGGAGCGCGAAACCCTCTACCAAGTGTTCGAGCAAACGCCGGCGGCCATCTGCATTCAGCGCGGAGCCGAGCACCGCTTCGAGTACGTGAATCCGGCTTACCAAGCCCTGTTTGCGGACCGCGTTTTCCCCGGTCGCACTCCAGCCGAGGCCCTGCCCGAAGCCTTCGAGCAAGGCTTCGTGGACTTGCTCGACCAAGTGTACCGCACGGGCGAAACCTTCCGCGGCACTGAATTGCCGGTGGTACTCAAAGACGCGGCGGGCACGCCCGTGCGCACCATTTACTTCAACTTCACCTACCAGGCCCTGCGGGAAAACGGCCAGACCGTGGGCATCTCCACCTTCGCCTACGACGTGACCGAGCAGGTACGGGCGCGGCAGGAGCGCGAGGTCCAGCAGCGCAGGCTCTACGCCCTGTTCGAGCAGGCCCCGGCCGGCATCTGCATCCACGCCGGCCCCAACCTGGTGTATGAGTTCATCAACCCCAGCTACCAGCGCCTGCTGCCCGGCCGCGCGCTGCTGGGCCGGCCCCTGTTCGAGGCCCTGCCCGAGCTGGTCGGCACGGACGTGGAAGCGCTGCTGCGCCACGCCTACGCGACGGGGGAAACCCACCAGGTGCAGGACTTGCTGATTCCCGTGGCCCGCGCCGAGGGCGAGGGCGAGCTGGAGGACCGCTACTTCACCTTCGTCTACCAGGCCCGGCGCGACGAGCACGGCCAGGTCAACGCCATTGTCAACTTTGTGTTTGAGGTAACCGAGCAGGTGCGCGCCCGCCGCAAAGTTGAGGATAGCGAGCAGCAGGTGCGCGCCGTAGTGGAGGGCGCCCCGTTCCCCATCGGCGTGTACGTGGGCCCGGAGTTCCGCATTCAGTTGGCGAACCAGGCCTTTTTGGCGGGCTGGGGCAAAGGACCGGACGTACTCGGCAGGCGCTTTGCCGAGGTATTGCCCGAGCTGGAAAACCAGGCCGTGTTCGAGCAATTAGAGCAGGTATTCACTACCGGCCAGCCCCTACACCTGCGCAACCAAGAGCTAGAAGTGGTTATGAACGGCGTGCCGCAGACGTTCTACTACAACTACAGCTTCATTCCGCTGCGCGACACCCACGGCCAGGTATACGGCGTCCTGAACACGGCCACCGACGTAACCGACCAGATAGTAGCCCGCCAGCAGGTCGAAGAAGCCGCTGCCGAGTTGCGCCTGCTCACGGCCCACGCTCCGGCCTTCCTCTTCCGCACCGACCCGGCCGGCCACATGACTTACCTCAATGAAGCGTTTTTTGAGTGGACCGGACTAGCGCGGGCCCAGCTGGCCACGTTAGACGACGTGTGGAGCATCGTGCATCCCGAGGATGTGGCGCCGGTGCAGGCGTCGTTCGAAGCCGCCGTAGCCGCCGGGCAGGGGTGGGAAAGCATGCCCTACCGCATGCGCCGCCGCGACGGGCAGTACCGCTGGACGATTACCCGGGCCCAGCCCTACCTGGGCCCCGACGGCACAGTGGCCGGCCACAGCGGCATCAACCTCGAAATTCACGAGCAAGTGGAGTTGCAGCGCCAGCTGCAGCGCACGAACGTGGACCTGGACAACTTCATCTACACGGCCTCGCACGATCTGAAAGCCCCCATCACCAACATCGAGGGCCTGCTGCTGGCCCTGCAGCACGAGCTGCCCGCCGCCAGCCGCGTGGGCGACGTGCCCCAGATGCTGCAGCTGATGCAGGAGGCGGTAGAGCGCTTCAAGCGCACGATTGCCCACCTTACTGACGTCTCGCGTTTGCAGAAAGAGTACAACCCGCCCCTGGCGCAGGTGGCGCTGGCCGCCGTCATCGAGGAAGTCCGCCTGGACCTGACGCCCCTGCTGCTCGCCACCCAGGCCCGTCTCGAGGTCGACGTGCCGGCCGACTGCCGGCTGATCTTCTCGGAGAAGAACCTGCGCTCGGTCGTGTACAACCTGCTCAGCAACGCCCTCAAGTACCGCCACCCCGACCGCGTGCCGCGGGTGCACATCCGCTGCCGCGCCGAGGCGGGCTACCAGGTGCTGCAGGTGCAGGACAACGGCCTGGGCATCGATTTGGCGCACGGGCAGGAGCAACTGTTTCAGCTGTTCCAGCGCCTGCACACTCACGTCGAGGGCACTGGCATCGGCCTCTACATGGTTAAGAAGATAGTGGAGAATGCCGGCGGCCACATTACGGTGCAGAGCCAGCTGGGCCAGGGCTCCACCTTCGCCGTATACTTTCTCCGGTAAGCTGGCACCGAAACCGCCCGGCCCGTACTACGCCCGCTTCGTATGCAAAAGCTGCCCTGTGTTTTATTGGTCGATGACGACCCCACCACCAACTTCCTCAACCGCAAGCTGCTGGAGCGCCTAGCCGTGTCCGACCAGATTGCCGTGGCCCTCAACGGCCGCGAGGCCCTGGACAAGCTGCGCGCGCAGTGCGGCCAGCAGCCCGCTGGCCACCCGGTGCTCCTCTTTCTGGACCTGAATATGCCCATCATGAACGGCATCCAGTTTCTGGAAGCCTACCGGCAGCTGCCGCCCGCCCAGCAGTGCGCCGTGGTGGTCGTCATGCTCACCACCTCCGTCCATCCGCAGGACGTGCAGCGCGTGGGGCAGCTGCCGGTCAACGACTTTCTCCACAAGCCCCTCACCCAGCAGCAAGTGGAGCGCGTGCTACAGCAGCACTTTGCCTAAGGCCACAACTGCCTGAGCTAGCGCCCATGACTACCTGGACGGCTGTAGAGACTCCAGCTACTGCGTCGCTACAAACCACTTGCCGACCAATTCCATCCAGTAGGTGAAGGCTGCTACGCGTAAACACAACGAGCAGGCCACTCGGCCTGCTCGTTGTGTTTCTACTAGAAAGTGGTACGGCTGGCTACCCGTACCCGTTTGTCTTCCTGCGCCAGGATTCCTGGCCCGCGGGAGCGTGGCAGGACCGAGGCCGAAAACTGCTCTAGATAGCTGCGGCTTCTGGCAAGGGGGCGCGGCGGCGCAGCAGGTCCTGGTCGAAGTAGGCGCCGACGGCTTCGGGGTCGTTTTTGTGCTGGAGAAGCAGGGTGAGCAGGTTCACGAATAGCTGCTCGGCCAGCTCTTGGCGCTCCTGCTGGCCTTGCTGGCTGCCGTCTTTGGCGGTGCATATGTAGCTTGTTGGTAGCATCGGCAGGTGCTAATGCTTTCTTACTTTCCTTTCTGTTCTGTATCCGCTCGGCGGCCGGCAGTTCGAGACCCTAACCCCGGCCGATGATGCCCTGCTTGTGGAGCTGGCCCGTAGCCACACGGCCACGGCGACGACCTACGTGGAGTTTGGGAATGGCGGGGGCCAGGATGTACTACGTACATGTTGGGCGCGGCGGGCCGTGGTGTGCCGCTGGCACAGGCCTTGCGGCAGCCGGGGCAGCAATAGGTAAATGAATTTCTTCGATAAAAAGCACATAGGGCACAGAAAAAGCCCCGGCAACATGCGCTGCCGGGGCCGGAGAAGGGCCAGAGTAAACGGGAAGGCTATTGCTTGAGCACGCGCATCATGTTGGTGGCATCTTCGCCTTCGATGCGTAGCAGGTACAGCCCACGGGTTAGCCCGTGGGTGGGCAGCGTGGCACGCTGGGCACCGGCTGGTTGCCGGCCTTCGGCCAGCACCGCCACGCGCCGTCCCTGCATGTCGTACACGGCCACAAGTACATGCTGGGCCCGGTTGAGGCGGTAGTCAACCTGCAAGGTGGTATTGCCTAGCGGGTTGGGAGCAGCCGTGGCTTCGAATTGGTTGACCACGGCACGGGCGCTGGCCGTGTTAGAAGCCCAGATAGCGGTGCCATGGTAGTACATGACCAGATTACCATTGTCTTCCAGGGTTACGTAGCTGCCGGGGTAGTTCCAGGTACCAGTGTTCCAGTGCGGAGTGCCGCTGTTGTCGTAAAGCACTAGGTTGCCGTCGCCTTGCATTACACAGGCCGTGATGTGGGGGCGGCCCCAGGTGTGCGTGTGCCACAGCGCCTGACTGCCTTGATACAGCACTAGGTTGCCGTCGCCCTGCATCAGCAATGTGTACTGCCCGTTGGGTGAGCGAAGCGACTGGCCTTGTTGCAGCGTTTGGCCCTGGTAGAGCGTGGAAGCAGCGGTAGTGGTCGGAGTTCCGCAGCCGGCGTCGAGGTAGGCTTGAATGACGGAGCGCAGCGTGGGCAGCTGGCCGTAGAGCACGTTGCCGGGGCAGGCGGTGCAGCCCTTATTGTCGCGGTGCCCACATACATTCGGGATGTTGCCAGCGGCGGGGTGCGTGGCGCTGCCCAGCGGATTAATGGCTTCCTTGGCCGCCTTCCAGGCCAGAATCTTCTTCAGGCTTTCCTTGGCGGCTGCCGTGGGGCCAACATTGCTGTAGTCGCCAAGCATACATACCCCCATGGTGTTGGCGTTGCCGCCGCAGAAGTGGGCCCCAATCACATTGTCCCCTCCGGAGCGACCTTCGTAAATCACGCCGTTGGGGTCGATGAGGTAGTTGTAGCCCACGTCGGCCCAACCATTGGCGTCGATGTGGTGGCTTTCGATGGAGCGCACCCGGGCCGCCCAGTCGGAGCTGGTGTTGGAGCCGGCTTCGTGGTGCACTACCAGGTGGGTCACAGTGGTATAAGAGCGGGTGCCCGTGGGCGTGCGGGCACCCCAGGCCGCCCGCGACGTCACAGCCGGCTTGGCGCAGGTTCCCGTGGTGGTATTGGTTGTGGAAGTAGCGTCAGCGGTTCCGCTGGCCGCAGAGGCGGGCGTCTCTCCGGGGCTGTAGAACACGGCTTCCAGCTGACTCAGGCCCGGCGTGGCGCCCCGCTCGGCCACCTCGGCGCGCACCTGTATGAAGCGCACGATGGACGCCAGTTCCAGGGGGCGGCTCACGCGGCGCCGGGCGTCGTCGTCGGCGTGCCCATCAAGGGCGCCGGCCTGCCACGGGCCCCACTGCCGCCCATCCGCCGAGGTGCGCACCGCAAATTGCAGCCCTTCCGCCGACAGGTTCTCGCCCTGCCACACCAATGACAGCACGATAAACGGCTTGGGGTTGGTCAGGGGCACTGCCAGAGTGCGCGTCATAAACGAGGCTACTTTGCCCACCGCTGGCCGCACAGCAGCGCCTGTGGCCGTCAGATTCTGGCGTTCCGCGTAGGAAGTGGCTTCCGCCAGGGGCAAGCTCAAGCGGCCCCGCCCTTCGCCTGCAAACAGCAGGCGGCCCGGCCGTATTTCTTGGGCCCGCAGGCGGGGCGCCGTGCTCAGCCCCAGACAAAGCAGGAGCAGCAACAAGTACACAGTTTTCATAGGTGGGTAGAAAGGTTGGTGAAAAAGGAAGTGCGTAGAAAGAAGACTAGCCATGTGGCGCGAATAAACTTTGCCGTTGGCTTTATCTTACCCCTGCCCACTAGCGAAGGGCCACAAGTGTGCAGCTAAAGGTGTCATGAAGATTGCTTCTTTGCAACTCCAAACCGAAGCGCGGCATCAGCGCCGGTAGTGGCTACGGGCTCTGCTCAAGAGAAGCAAGACGGCGCCGATGCAGCCTCATACCTCTGCGCTAGGCAGGCAAAAGCCCCGGCGCCGCACTGGCGCCGGGGCTTTTTCGGGGGTGAATAATCGGTAAACGCTACTTGCCGGCTGCTGGCTGGCCGTGGGGGTACCACTCGTACAACGACCAGGTGCCCTGGCGGCGGATGCGCTTCAAGCGTTGCTCCTGGATGAAGTCGTCGGTGCGCTCAAACAGGGCTAGCAGGTGGGGCCGCTCCTTCAGCAGCTCGCGGAAATGATTGTTCTGGCCATTGTAGTAGGCGCTGTCCACAAACACTAGAATCGGGCGCTGGTCGAGGCGGCGCAGCAGTTCGGGCGGGGGGCCGCCGGCCTGGGGCAGGCTCACAATCTGGGCGGCATGGGCCGGGGGCGTGCGGGCCGCTTTGTGCGTCATCATGGGCAGGCCCGTGATGCGCGACAACTGGTAGGTGCGGTTACAGTGCGGGTCGTCGGGGTCGATGGTGTAGTTGGGCGTGCCTTCGGAACCGACGTGGTAGAGCGGAAACGGCAGCACGGCCTGGTACTGCCTGAAATCGATCCACCCCAAAAACTGGCGCATGGGCGCCGCAGCCGGGTTGCCGGGGGCCAGCAGGTTGTCGCGCTGGGTGTTGTCGCGGTAGAAGCGCATGGCGTCCTTGGTGTCGATGACGAGCAGGGCGGCCAGCACCGGCAGGGCCCAGCGCAGGTGCGGGTGGCGGCGCCACTGCGCCACGTACCACGCCACCCCCAGCAGCACGGCCCACCAAAACGGCCATACAAAGCGGCCCAGCGCCCGAAACTGCGTGACGCGGTCCGTGATTTTGCGCAGCCACAGAAAGGGGTTCGTGTAATTGTGCAGCACGTAGGCGTCGTTGTCGAGCAGGTAGGTTTCGCCCAGGGCAATGGACACCATCGGCAGGCTCGCCACCAGCAACAGCCCCACGAACTGCACCGCCGGCGGCAGGGGCCGCACCAGGGCCGGCAAGCGGCGCAGTAGGGCCAGCCCCCCGATGAGCAAGCCCGCATACAGCCCGAACGCCGTGAGGTAGGCCGAGGACTCATAGGGCACGCTGGCCATGCGCTCCAGCGGAAACCGGATGTGGTTGTAGTCGTAGCCGCGGAAGAAGGCGCCGAACTGCAGCTTCCATTCTATCCAGTCGTAGCCGCCGCTGGCCGCGGGCCGTTCGTAGTAGCGGCCATCCAGCAGCATCAGGGAGCCGACCGTGACGATGCCCGCCACGAGCAGAGTGCCACCCCCCCACACGGCCAGCGGCAGCCAGGGCCGGCGGGCGCGCAGCTCCCGCACAATCCAGAGCAGCAGGAAAAAGCCGCTCATAGCTCCCAGAATAGCCAGGTAGTAGAAGTGAATATAGGAGGCCACCACCAGGCTCACCCCCAGCCACCCCCACCACTTCCGCACCGGGCGGCCCGCCGCCTGCGCCAGGTAGAGCTGCAACAGCACCCACACAACCAGCAGCAGGGCGGGCGTGTAGGCCAGGCTGAAGTGGCCTACCTGCAAGCGGATGGTTTGCGGCCCCAGCCAGGGCAGAGCCACGCTCACCAGCACGGCCAGCCAGCCGGGCAGGGCCAGCAGCCGGGCAATGCGGTGCAGCAGCCAGGTGCTCAGCACGAAGCTGCTCAGGATAAACAAGTCGTAGAGGTAGAGGCCGTAGGGCGCCAGGGCCGGCACGGCCTGCACCAGCGCGTGCAAAGGCGCAATCAGCAGGGGCGTGCTGTCGGTGTAGTACATATACTCCCCGAACGGATAGTTGTGCCCGTGCACCAGCATACCGCTGCCCATGGGCTGCTGCAAAAACGACTCAATGGAGAAGTAGATTTTGATGCCGTCGAAGTGGTCGACGAGGATGTACTGGCCGGGGTTGAAGATCAGCTTGCTGAAGGTGTACAGCACCAGCACCAGCTGAAGCAGCACGGCCAGCAGCCCGCGCAGCCACGGGCGGCTGGCTAGCTGGCGAAAAGCAGAGGTAGCAGACATGAAATAGAAGCGGGAAGCAAAACGAGGCGGCAAACTATCCATAAAAAGCGAAGCCTCCCATTTCCCCAGCCCCAGAAAACCGAACTCCGGCCACCAGCCCGCCAGCTCACCTGCCGTCCCGGACAGACGCACACGGCCCCGGCAACACAGGTTGCCGGGGCCGTGATACGCAGAGGCACGGAGCCGAAAAGGCTACTGCTTCAGCAGGCGCAGCACTTCGTGGGTGCCGTCGGCGGTGCGCACGCGCAGCAGGTACAGGCCGCGGGGCAGCTGCTGGCTGGGCAGGGTGAGGAGCTGGTCACCGGCCGGGGCCGGGCCTTCGTGCAGGGTCAGCAGGGGCTTGCCGCGCAGGTCAGTCACGGTTACGGTTACGGGCTGGGCGCGGGCCAGGTGGTACGACACGCGGGCCGACTGCTCGGGCAGCGGGTTGGGGTACACCGCCGCCCCGAAGCTGCTGCCGCTGCCCGTGAGGCGGGCCGCCGTAGCGGCAGCCGGGAAGCTCACCACCAGGTCCAGGTTGCCTACGCTCGACCAGTTATTGGCCGCGTCGCGCACCAGGCTCTTGATTTTGGCGCCGGCCGTAGTGGTGCTGGGGCTCCGGCGGCGGGCATCCTGCGTGGCCTCGGGGCCCACCGTCACCAGCTTGCTGGTGCTGCGGCTCTTGTACACTTTCAGGTCGTCAAACTCCACCTCGGCCTGGTTGGTGCGCAGCGTGAAGCCGGTACCCGAGGTCAAGGGCGTAGTGTCGGTCCAGGAGAGCTTGAGGGAGTTGTTGACGTAGACGTTGAGCGTGCCCGTGCTGGTGTTGTAGGTGGCTTTGTAGTCGGACCAGGTGCCGGAGCTGAGGCTCAGGCTGGCCGAGGCCCGCTCGTTGAGCACGTTGCTCACCGTCTCGATGATGCGCACCTTCTGGTCGTCGGCCGAAAACCACACCAGGTAGGAGTTGCCCCGCTCCGTCGCCGTTACGTCCGAAGCCATGATGTGAAAGCCGAAGCGGCGGCTACCGGTGGTGTTGTTCAGCTTGGCGGCGAAGTTGTAGAGGTAAGTCTGCCCCGAGCCCTGGGTGAGAGCCGTCGAGATGTTGGTGTTGGTGAGGGTAGTGTTAGCCTGCTTCAGACGGCCTTCGGTAGTCAGAATCCACTGCCCGGTGCGGATGGTCCACTCCGTGTTGATGGTGGAGCCCACGAAGTTGTCGTTGAAGAAGCCGTTGCCGCGGTTGGCCCGCCACTCAGCCCCGGTATTCTCCAGCACCTGGTAAAACCGCTCCGCCACGCCCACGTTGTCGGCGTCGGTGAAGGTGGCCGTGAAGTCGTCGGCCACGGTGGTAGCCGGGGCGCTGATGCTGGTGGTGGGTGCCTGGGTGTCGGCCACCGGGCCACTGCCGCAGCCGGCGTCGAGGTAGCTCTGAATGTCGGCGCGCAGCGTGGGCAGCTGGCCGTAGAGCACATTGCCGGGGCAGGCGGTGCAGCCTTTGTTGTCGCGGTGCCCGCACACGTTCGGAATGGTACCGGCGGCGTAGTGGGTGGAAGAGCCCAGGGGGTTGATGTTTTCGCGGGCGGCCTTCCAGGCCAGAATCTTCTTCAGGCTTTCCCTAGCCGCGGTGGTGGGCGCAATGCTGCTGTAGTCGCCGAGCATGCACACGGCCATGGTGTTGGCGTTGCCGCCGCAGAAGTGCGCCCCAATTACATTGTCCCCTCCGGAGCGACCTTCGTAAACCACCCCGTTGGGGTCGATGAGGTAGTTATACCCTACGTCCGACCAGCCATTGGCGTCGATGTGCAGGCTTTCCACGGCCCGCACCCGGGCCGCCCAGTCGGAGCTGGTGTTGGAGCCGGCCTCGTGGTGCACTACCAGGTGGGTCACAGTGGTATAAGAGCGGGTGCCCGTGGGCGTGCGGGCGCCCCACCCGGCCCGCGACGTTACGACCGGCTTGGCGCAGGTAACGGCAACCTGACTAGTGGCATCCTGGGCCGTCAGGTCTGGTGCAGTAGTGGCCGCGGCGGGCGTTTCGCCGGGGCTGTAGAACACGGCTTCCAGCTGGCTGAGCACCGGCGTTGCGCCCTGGCCGGCCACCTCGGCACGCACCTGCACGAAGCGCACGGTGGGCGCCAGCTCCTGGGCCCGGCTCACGCGCCGGGTGGCATCATCGTCGGCGTGCCCGTCCAGGACGCCCGGCTGCCAAGCGCTCCACTGCAAACCGTCGCGGGAGGTACGCACGGCAAAGCGCAGCGCTTCCCCCGCCAGGTTTTCGCCCCGCCACACCAGCGAGAACACCACGAAAGGCTTGGGGTTAGTAAGGCCTACGGCAATAGGACGAGTAGTGAAGGAGGCTGCTGCTTTGCCTGGAGCAGGCCGCGCGGCTGCCCCAGCTACGGCCAAGTCCTGACGGTCAGCGTAGGATTCGGCGCTGGCCAGCGGCAGACTGACGCGGCCCTGGCCTTCACCGGCAAACAGGCTACGGCCCGGCCGCAGCTCCTGGGCCCGCAGGCCGGGCATCGTGGTCAGCCCCAGACACAGCAGGAGCAGAAAAAGGGTAAGGGTTTTCATGAATGTTAGGGGTTTGGTGGGAAAGGAGTTGAGGTTGCCTCACCCCCTAGCTCCCTCTCCGGGGGAGAGGGGGAACTAGCTACTAGTTTTCTAGAACTAGAAGTTAGCTTCTCTCCTTGGAAAAGGGGCTGGGGGGGTGACCAAGCGGCAGCACGTCGGCTAGAAGCTACAGCTAGTTCCCCCTCTCCTTTTCCGGAGAGGGGGCTAGGGGGTGAGGCGACTAGGGCTAGGATGTCAGAGCACCCGAGCGGCGCGGTACCGCATGGCCGCTGGCGCGGCCGCAAGTCGGGAGACTTGCCCCATTTTTCGGCGGGCAGACGCCTCGCCTGCGGCGAGAAGTCTGCCGCCAGGGAGGATTACTGCCGCACCACGCGCGTGACGGTGGCTTGGCGGCCGGCGCGCACCTGCACGAAGTAGGTGCCGGGGGCTAGGGAAGCTAGGCGGGTCAGGGCCAGTTCGTGGGTGCCGGCGGCCTGGGTTTCCTCGGGCCAGCTCAGCACCGTGCGGCCAAACCGGTCGAGGACGGCCACGCGCACGGGAGCCGAGCCGGGCAGGGCGTAGCGCAGGGTGGCGTTGGTTTCGAGCGGGTTGGGGTACACGTCGGCGCGCAGGGCAGTGGCGGCGCTGGCCGGGGCCGGGATGATAATGTCCAGGTTGCCGGCCGCCGACCAGTTGCCGGCGGCGTCGCGCACCATGCTCTTTACTTTGCAAGCCGGCGTGGTGCTGTTCGGCGACACCCGGCGGGCATCTTTGCTGGTGGCCGAGCCCACGGTCACCACCTTGCTGGTGCTGCGGGCCTTGTACACCTTCAGGTCGTCGAAATCTACCTGGGCCTGGTTGGTGCGCAGCGACATATAAGAGCCCGAAGTGAGGGGCGTGGCGTCGGTCCAGCTTAGCACCGGGCGGTTGTTCTGGAACACCCGAATCGTGCCGCTGTTGGTGCTGTAGCTGATTTTGTAGTCGGCAAAGCTGCCGGCGGCCACCACCACGTCGGCGCTGGCCCGCTCATACAGCACGTTGTTTATTGTCTCGATGATGCGCACTTTCTGGTCGTCGTTCGTGAACCATACCAGGTAGGAGTTGCCCCGCTCGCGCAAGGTGGCGTCCGAGGCCATCAGGTGCAGCCCGAAGCGGCCCGTGCGGGTGTTGTCGTCGCCGACGAGGCGGGCGGCGAAGTGGTAGAGGTAGGCGTTGCCGGCGGTCTGCGACAGGAAAGTGGTGGCAGCGGTGTTGGTGGCCGTGAGGCTGCTCTGGCGTAGGCGGCCATCCGTCGTCACGGCCCAAGTGCCCTGCCAGTCGGCCTGGCCCAGGGTGTAGTCGGGGTGCAGGGCGCCGGTGCCGAAGTTGTCGTTATAGAAGCCGTTGCCGCGGTTGGCCCGCCACTCGGCCCCGGTATTCTCCAGCACCTGGTAAAACCGCTCCGCCACGCCCACATTATCGGCGTCGGTGAAGTTGACGGTGAAATCCGCCGACTGCGTGGTGCCGCCCACGGCGGCCAGCGTAGAGGTGGGAGCCTGCGTATCGGTAGCGGGCGGCGGGGTGCTGCCCGGCGCGGGCGTAGAGGAAAGGTAAGGGAAGCCCTGGCGGGGCTGGCCGGCATCGGCGAAGGTACCGATGGTGGAGGCATTGCCGCCGGCGGCCCGCCATTCAAAGTGGATATGGTCGCCCGACGACTGGCCCGTGGTGCCTTCCAGGCCCAGCACCGTGCCCGTTTGTACCTGCTGGCCCACGGCTACCCGAATGCTCTTGTTGTGGCCGTAGTAGGTGCGGGTGCCGTCGGCGTGCTGCACCACCACCAGGTTGCCGTAGCCGCAGCCACAGTCGCTGGCCACCGTCACCTGCCCTGCGGCAGCGGCCCGCACGTTCTGGTCGGCATTGTCCGGGGTGTCGAAGTCGATGGCCGCGTAGGAGTGCTGGGCAATGCCGTCGTACACCGTGATGCGCGGCCCGCTGGGCGAGTGAGGCTGCGAAGGTGCCGGCGTGCCGTGCCGCGACACGTAGTAGGTGCGGCCCGCGTCCCAGGGCAGGCGGTACTCAATGGCCGAAGCCTGGGCTACCAGCGAAGAGGCCTCGGCGGGCGGAGCTTCCGTGGAAGCCGCCTGCACGTCGGCCGCGTTCAGGTCATCGGCGCTCCAGCCAGCCACGGTGAAGTCGGCATTGGGGCGGCGGGCCAGCACAGTCTGGGTGCGGGCCGTCAGGCTGAACACGGCCACGGCATCAGCGGCGCCGTGCAGACGGTCGGGCCGTGCGGCCGTGCTCAGGGAGTAGAGCAATTGCTGGCCGTCGGGCGAGAGCAGGGGAGTGCTGAAGTAGCCGGCCGGCAGGGACAGGCGCCGGGCCTGGCGCGTGGCGAGGTCGTAGGCCCACACGCCTTCGTGGTTGAGGTCGGTATCAAAACGCAGCGCTTCCATGTACAGCACCCGGCTCTGCGGCCCCCAGGCAATGGGCTTGAATGCCAGGCCCGGCGCTGGACTGCTGCCCTGGTCAAACAGTAGCTCCCGCTGCCCGGTGCCGGCGTTGTACACCCACAGGCGGTAGTCATTGCCAATAACGGTGCGCTCCAAATACGACCATTGCCGGGAGGCCGGCGCCTGCACACCCTGAAACAGCACCCAGCCAGTGGGCACGCTCAGGCGGGCGTCTATCTGGGCGGGGCTAAGGGCCACCACGGGCCCCGGCGCGAGGCGGCCGGGCTTAGGTGCAACGGCCGTGCCTACCAGTTCAGGCGCACGGCCGGGCGCGGCAGTCAGCAGCTGGCGGTGTTGGTAAAAAACTGCACGTGGGGTGGGTTGGGCGTGGCTGAGGGCAGGCACAGCCAGCACGGCCCCCAACAGGAGGACGGAGTAGGGTTTTTTCATGAAGGTAATCAGGTTGTGGAAAGGGGCGGAATACCATTCAAGGCGAAAAATCCTAAAATGGCGAGGTTAAACTACTTGCCGCTCAGCTTAGTACAACATCTATTATCTAGAAAGTAAAAATTATGTACAAGCCATTGAATAAATCCATAATAGGAATGTACTATAACGTTATAGTTGAGCTAAAAGCTGATGGGAAGTCGTAGGCGTGGCGGAGCACTAGCGTATTCTTCGGGTCAGCAAGCCGGGCCTCTTCATCTATAAAACTGGACAGTTGCAGCGAAGACACTTGGGCAACTCCCCGGAAGTAGCTACTTTTCAGCAGCTGAGTTTTATCGTCTTGTGAATGGGTAAACGCTACGTATCGTTAGGTTTTCTGCTGATTGGTATGAGTATGAGGGCCCACGCCCAGGGCTACGGCCCCGGCGTGTGGGGCGCCCGCGCGGCGGGCCTGGGCCGGGCCTCCGTCACGCTGGCCAACGATGCCTGGGCGGCTGGCAACAACCCCGCCGGCCTGGGCGAGCTGGGTACCAAAACCGTTGGCTTTCAGGCCGCCAATCAGTTTCTGCTGGCTAATTTAAACACCGTGGGGCTGGCCGTGGCCCTACCCGTGGGCGCGGCGCGGCCGGCCCCAGCCGTGCCCGGCGTGCCGGCCGCCGTGGCTGCGGCCCAAGCTCCGCGCTACGGGGTAGTGGGCGTCACGGCCCGGCGCTTCGGCAACCAGCAGTACGCCGAGCAGGGCCTGGGCCTGAGCTACGGCTACCGCCTGGGCACGGTGAGCGTGGGCGCCCGGCTGGAGGTGTTGCAGCTCAGCATCGAAGGGCTGGGCAGCCGCCGGGCCGTAGCCGCCTCGCTGGGCGGGCAGGCCGACATTGTGCCGCGCAAGCTCACGTTCGGGGCCAGCCTCAGCAACCTCAACCAGGCCCGCCTGGCCCCCGACCAGGACGAGCGCCTGCCCACCGTGCTGCGGGCCGGCCTGGCCTACCGACCCTCTAAAAAAGTGCTGCTGCTCACCGAAGTAGAAAAAGACGTGGAGCAGGATGCCGACGTGCGTGCCGGCCTGGAGTACCAGGTGCTGGCGCCGCTGGCGCTGCGGGCCGGCCTCTCGGCCCTCACCGAGCAGCTTACCGGCGGCGTGGGCTTCCGCGCCGGCCAGCTGCGCATCGACTACGCCGCTGCCTGGCATACTGCCCTGGGCCTGAGCCAGCACCTGAGCGTGGAGGTTTCGGTGGGGAAACTGGGGCAGAAGCCATGAAGGTGATAAGCTTCACGCTTCACGCCGCAAGCTGCAAGCCCCACAACTACTTGCGGTCTGTAGTCTATGCTGTAAGGCTGACGTTAAGCTTGCTTTCCTTCCGAGTGCCCCGCCTGAAGCGGACAAGAGCTGAAAATGGGGGCCAACCCTGCCAACCCTGCTGGCGCCTGACCCTGCTTGCCCTCCTGACCTGCCTCATCTACCCAGCTCAGGCCCAGGAGTATGCTCGTCCGGCCGTGGCCGACCTTGACCGGCTGACTCAAGAGCTGTTTGCCGAAATCCAGAGCGACCAGGTGCCGTACGAGGACCTCTACGAAACGCTGCTGCAGTACTACCAAACCCCGCTTAACCTTAATACGGCCACCCGCGAAGACCTGCGCGGCCTGCTGCTGCTGTCCGAAACCCAGATTACGGCTCTGCTCAGCCACCGCCAGCAGCTGGGGCCGCTGCTGAGCGTGTATGAGCTGCAAAGTGTGGAGGGTTTTGATTTGCGGACCATCTACCGCGTGCTGCCCTTCGTGACGGTGCAGGCCAGTGGGCCGGCGGGGCTGGGGCCGCTGTGGCAGCGCATCCGCCGCGAAGACAACAACGCCCTGTTTCTGCGCTACGAGCGGGTGCTCCAGGACCGCCGCGGCTACGCCGCCCCCGACACCGTGCGCGGCGGGGCGCCGGCCACCCGCTACCTGGGCTCCCCCGACAAGCTGCTGGTGCGCTACCGCGTCAGCCACGCCAAGGACTTCAGCCTGGGCTTCACGGCTGAGAAAGACGCCGGCGAGGCGCTGACCTGGGACCCCGCCACCCGCCGCTACGGCGCCGACTTTTACTCGGCCCACTTTGTAGTGCAGGAGCGGGGCCGATTGAAAACCCTGGCTCTAGGTGATTATCAGCTGCAATTCGGGCAAGGGCTGCTGCTGTCCTCGGGGCTGGCGGTGGGCAAGGGGGCCGAAACCATAACCACCCTACGGCGCAGCTCGGTGGGCGTGCGGCCCTACTCCTCGGTGCTGGAAAACACGTTTTTCCGGGGCGCAGCCGCCACGGTGCAGGTGCTGCCCCGAGTGCAGGTCACGGGCTTCGCCAGCCACCGCCGCGCCGATGCCACCGTGCAGCTCCCGGCCGACTCCCTAGCCGGGTTCGACGAGTTTTCGTCGGGCCTGCTCCTGACCGGCTTCCACCGCACGCCCACCGAGCTGCGCAACCGCCAGGCCCTGCGCGAAACCGTGCTGGGCGGCCACCTGGGCTACACCAGCACGGGCGGCGACTTCGCGGCCGGCCTCACGGCCGTCAATACGTTGTTTGATAAGCCCTTGCAGCGGCGGCCTGAGCCCTACAATGTCTATGAGTTTCGGGGGCGGCGCAACCTGGCGCTGGGCGCGCACTACAGCTACGTGTGGCGCAACCTGCTGCTGTTCGGCGAAACGGCCCGCTCCAGCAGCGGCGGCCTGGGCACCGTGAACGGCCTGCTGGCCAGCCTCAGCCCCGCCGCCGACGTGGCCGTGCTCTACCGCCGCTACGCCCGCCACTTCCACAGCCTCTACGGCAACGCACTCAGCGAAAACACCCGCAATAGCAACGAAAACGGCCTGTACCTGGGCCTGAAGCTGCGGCCCGCTTCGCGCTGGGAAGTAGCCGCCTACTACGACCAGTTCCGCTTCCCGTGGCTGCGCTACCGGGTGGGCGCCCCCAGCACCGGCCACGACTGGCTGGTGCGCCTCACCTTCAGCCCCAGCAAAACCAGCCTGCTCTACGTGCAGCTGCGCCAGCGCACCAAGGCCCTCAACGCCGACACGCTGCGCCCCGTGCCCCTGCCCGTACCCACCCAGCGCCGCAGCCTGCTCTTGTTCTACGACGCCAGCCCCACGCCCACGCTCAGCCTGCGCACCCGCCTGCAAGGCACCCAGTACAGCGAAGACCTGGGCCCGCGCCGCCGCGGCTTCGTGCTGGCCCAGGATGTAACCGTGACGCCCCTGCCGCGTCTGCGCCTCTCGGCCCGCTACGCCCTCTTCGACACCGACGACTACGACACCCGCCAGTACGTGTTCGAGCAAGACGTGCTCTACGCCTTCTCCGTGCCCGCCCTGGCCGGCCGTGGCACCCGCGCCTACGCCCTGGCCCAGGTGGAAATCAGCCGCCACCTCACCCTCTGGCTCCGCTACGCCGACACCCACTACCGCCACCAGCGCACCGTCGGCTCCGGCCTGGAGGAAATCCAGGGCCCCCGCCGCTCGGAGGTGAAAGCCCAGGTGCGGTATCGGTTTTAGTGCAGATAAGTAAACGTCCTGCTGAGCGAAGCTGGAGGCGGAGTCGAACCGAAGGTCGCCGCAGGCAAGCATCTCTCCCGCTTCGTCCTCACAATTGGAGTTAGCCCGCAGTAGAGATGCTTCGACAAGCTCAGCATGACATGCTACTTGTTACCTGTCACTTATTCCTTCACCACCCGCACCACTTCCGACTCGCCCGCGGCAGTGAGGTGCAGGAGGTAGAGGCCGGCGCCGAGGCGGCGCAGGTCCAGCGGTAGCTGCGCCGTAACTGTGGTTTTGGTCAGGGTTTGGGTGCTGATGATGCGGCCCACGGCGTCGAGCACGCGCAGGGTGACGGTGCCCTCCCGGTCGTTGTCCAGCTTCAGCTCAAACAAGCCCGTGCCCGGATTGGGCCACACGCTGAGGCCGGCCAGCACACTGGACGCCTGGGGCGGAACGTTCGTCAGGGTCAGGCATCCCTCGTTGGAGTAAGCCGATACGCCGTTGGCACCCACGGCCCGCACCCGGTAGCAGTACGTGCCATTGGCCCGCAGCGCGTCTTCGTAGGAAGTAACGTTCGGGCCCGCCGTGGCCAGGCGCACAAACCCGTCGGGGCCAGTGGCCGACCGTTCGATTTCAAAACCGGTTTCGTTGGGGGAGTTGTCGGTCCAGGTGAGGTTGGCAACGGGGCTGGCATCGGGGCCGGTTTGCACGACGGTGAGGTCGGAGGGCGGGGCGGGCGGCTCCAGCATCGTGCACAGCTCCAGGCTCCAGCCCGTGAGCGTGCCACCGTTGCCCGCGGCGTTGTCGGCAATGGTCAGGGTCCAGGTGCCCTGGGCGGGGCTGTTGAGCAAGTCGAGCAAGGACGCAGCGGGACGCACGGTGGCGCCGGCCGCAGGCGGGCAGGGCAGGGGTCCAGCGGCCGTTTCGTCGAAGGTCAACGACAAGGTCCCCGACCCCGCGCACTGGCGCGGCAGCAGCACGGCCCGTCGCCCGGCCGGATTGGTCAGCGTAATTTCCAGCTCCCCGGCATTGGCGTGGGTCAGGGCCAGGTCGCGCACCCGCAGGCTGGTCACGCGGTCCGAGCTGGTCACGGTAACCGTGGAGCTGACGACAAACGGGCTGGCGCTGGGCAAAGCCACCGGCACCGAAGCGGCCAGGTAGGTTTGGCAGTTGACAATGCCCGTGCGGAAAGCCAACGGGGCCGAGTACGGGCCCGGCCCGCAAGTGCTCAGGGCCCGCACCCGCAGGAAATAGCCGGTGGCCGGGCGCAGCACGCCCGCGCCCGGCACCAAAGCCGTGCCCGCCACGCTAGGCTGGTTGAGTACGAGGGTGGTGAAGGCGGCATCGGTGGCTATCTGCACCTCGTAGGCGCTGGCATTGGCAACGGCGCCCCACGTAATGCGCGGCCGTAGCAGAGTAGCCGTGCTGCCCGCCGCCGGAAATGTAACGGCGGGAGCCTGCCGGGCCGCGGGCAGCACGGTCAGGGGCACTTCCACGGTGCGGGTCTGGCCGCCGCTGCTGCCCTTCACCGCCACCTGGTACGTCCCCGACGGCGTGTTGGCGCCCGCCGTGAAGGTGACGGTGGCTTCGGCCCCGGCCGCCACAGTGGCGGAGTTAAACGTGGCCGTCAGGCCGGTGGGCAGGTTGTCGGCGCTCAGCGTGAGCTGCCCCGTGAAGCCCTGCAAGGCGCCCGTTCCCACGGTCGTGCTGGCGGTGTTGCCGGGGCACAGCTGCAAAGCCGCCGCCCCGCAAGCCGGTCCGCGCAGGAAAAACGCCGGGCCGCTCAGAGGCTGAATGGTAAAGTTTTGGTTGGAAACGTCGAAGAAGATGCCGCCCGTGGCCTGCACCCGAATGCGGGCCTGGGCGGTGGCCGCCACGCTGGCAGGCAGCGTAAGGGTTTCGCAGCCGTCGTTGGGGGTGGCCGCGGCCAGGGTGATGGGGTAGGTGAGGCCGCCGTCCGTCGAGAGCAGAATGTCAACCTGCGCGGCTCCCACGGCAGCCTGGGCCGTGCCGGCTACGTCCCAAAGCACTTGCTGAGGTGCCCCAGCCTGCCAGGTGGCGGCGGCCGTGTTGGGCGCCTGCACCACAAACGGCCCCGCCGTGGGCACTACCACCACGTGCATAGAGTCATAGGCTACGCCCCCGCCGCCGGCGCGGTTGTCGCGGGCCACCAGCCGGAACACCAGGCGCCGCCCCGTGGTGGGCAGCACCTCGCCCACCGACGGCGCCCCGGTCAGCAGGTTAGCCAGGCGCGGAAACGTGCGGCTGGCCGAAGCGGTGGGTGGCAGGGCCCGGAACAGGGGCGCGTCGCCGGTGGGGGCGGTAACACTGCCGGCCGGGCCCAGGTTGTACTGCTCCCAGGCAAAGGTCAGCCCGTCGCCGTCGGGGTCGGTGGCGGAGCCGGTCAGCACAAAGGGCGTGCCCACCGGAATGCGGAAGTTGCGGCCGGCATTTACGGCCGGGGCACGGTTGCCGGTGGGGGTGCTGATGCCGCAGCTGCCGGCCCCAGCCAGGTGGTCCAGAATCTGGTCGTAGCTGCGGGAATGGAAGTAGGGGTCGGAGTTGGGCTGGAGGTTGTCGGTGCCGCAGATGCCGGCGTAGGCCATGATGGTGGAGCCCGAGCCCGGCTCGTAGGCCGACTCCGGCGTGCGGTTGACGCCCGAGCAGGCTTCTTTGTCGCTGTTGAACGTGTGGTCGGCGCCGAACTGGTGGCCGATTTCGTGGGCCACGAAATCCACGTCGAAGGCGTCGGTTTCGGGCGTGGCGAAGCCGGTTACGCCGCGTGCTTTATCACCGGCCTCGCACACCGAAGCCACGCGGGCAATGCCTCCGCCCCCGGTGCTAAACACGTGCCCCACGTCGTAGCTGCCCGCCCCGATGCGCTGGTCCACGGTGGTCTGGTTCTGGTCCAGCATGGCCGAGCCGTTGGTGTTGGTGTAGGGGTCGGTGGTGCCGTTCAAGTAAATCAGCTCATCCGTGTTGGGCACCAGCACCATCCGCACGGCCAGCTCCCGCTCATAAATGCCATTGACGCGGTTGATGGACGTGACCATGGCCGCCAGGGCGCTCTGCTTGGTGCCGCCGTGGTAGGTGGCGTACTCGCCGGTGCAAGCCAGGGCCAGCCGGAAAGTGCGCAGCTGGGCCCCGTTGGGCCGGGCCGCCGTCCGGGAGCGGTCCGCGGCGGCCGCACCAGCCGGCGTGGCGCACCCGAAGGGCCTGGCCGCCATAGCGCGGCGCTCAAATACCCGATGAGTTTCCGGGCTGCCCGCCACCGGGTCGATGTACACGGTTTTGTCGGCGGCCAGAATCTGGGCGTGGAAGCCGGCAGGGGTTATATCGAGGCGGGCCGTGGCCGTGGGGTCGTCGAGGCCCTGGGCGGCGTAGGTCTGGATGGCGGGGTAGCGGGCGGCCAGCTGCGGGTGCATCACCGCCGCCGCCTCCACCCGGAAGCGCTGGGAAGTACCATCGGGCAGGGGCAGCGACACGACCACCAGACTGACTCCGCGCCGGGCCGCATCGGCGGGCGGAGCCGCCTGTAAGGTCTGACGTAGGGCATCCAGTCGGAAATCCACCGCCCGGTAAAACGACAACGGTTGCGCGGCCGGCCGGGCAGCCTGGGGCAGGCGCGGGGCATCGGCCCACAGCACCTGCTGGGCCTGGGTTCGGCCGGCCATCAACAACAACATCCCCGCCAGCGCAAAGCGCCCGGCACATCGAAGCAGGCAAGTAGAAGACGAGAGCATAGAAAAGCAGATATCAGCTAGCCGGAACGCCGGCAAAACCGGCGCGGTGGTTGTTGGTGCCCAAGGTACTGCGACTCGCGCGTACTCAGGTGCTGCCAAGCAGCAAGAGCCCTTCTACAAACGAAAAAGCCCCCACCGCACTACAGCGGCAGAAGCTTTTTTTAAGATTTGTTTTTCTGTTACCAGTACAAGGTTACCGGGTACTGGCGCGAGTTTAGCGCAGCGTAACTCGTGCCAAGAATGACGGGAGGCTGCGCCTCCCCACGTTAGAACGATACTCGCCAGCACGGCCCGGTTTCTGCTTGCCGCTGCGCGGCAGTGGAGGCGCAGCCTCCACCTCATGCTCAGGCACGAGTTACGCTGCGCTAAACTCGCGCCAGTTGCGCCAGTTCCCGTCGTCAGTGCCACTATTCGTCAGCCGCGTAGCCACTCGCTTCGCTCGTGCGCAAGCTGAGCGCTACCTCACGAGTCAGACCGCACCAGCACCAGCTGGGCTTTGTCGGCGGCGCTGATTTTGCGGCGGAACTCCAGGTAGGCCGGGTACTCGGCGCGGGCGAAGCGGGTGCGGGGCAGGGTGAGCTGGCGCACGTACTCCAGGGTGCCATCGGGCAGGGCGCGGAGCTGGCTGCTGTAGGTGCCAAAGGCCGTGCTAAGCTGCACCGGGGCCGGCAGCTGCTCGGGCCGGAAGCCGGCCGGCACGTGCAGGCGCACGGTGTCGGCGTGAGAGTAGGCGTGGTCGAGCCAGATGTCGGCTTGCCGCTCGCCCACGGCCGCCCGTGGGGAGGGCTGGCGGCTGAGCAGGTTGGGCGTCAAGAACATGCGCCGGCCGCTGGGCGGGGCCAGGCCGGGCAGGGCCAGCTCCAGCGTCTCGACCAGGCCCGGCACCGGGGCGGTTTCGGGCAGGGGCCGGAAGCCCACTTTGGTCAGGGTGAAGTTGGGTAAACTCAGCCGGTCGCCGATGTGCTTTTTCTGCTCGGCAGCCGGCAGGCCCGGCAGGCCCGATACGGCGTCGTACTCCAGGCCGGTGCGCAGGGTGCGCAGGGTGGCCGTGGCGTTGCCCTGGGCGTCGAGGCGCACCTCGGCGCGGCGGCTGCGGCGGTTTTCGGCGGCGCCGTAGCGGGGCGTGGCTACCAGCCGGCCGCCTTCGGGCAGCAGCAGCAGAGCGTGGCGGTTGCCCGTGAAGCCGCCCATGTAGCCGAAGGGGTTGGTTTGGCTGGTGCACTCCAGCCACACGGTATCGGGGCGGGGGCTCTGGGTGAGGGGCACGCACAGCACCACGTGGTTGAACTGGGAGCTGGGAAAATCGGTGCGGATGTCGTGCTCGTCGCGGCCGGCGCGCACCAGGGCCGCGTGGGCCCGGATGCCGGCCGCGCCCAGCAGGGCCTGGCAGTAGTTGGTTAGGGCCTTACAGTCGCCGTAGCCGTTGCTGGCCACTGAGGCGGCCGGAAACGTCTGCCACCCGCCCAAGCCCAGTTGAATGGACACGTAGCGCGTGGTGGCCTGCAAGTACTCGTACACCTTCTGAATGCGGGCCCGCTCGTCTTTCTCGCCCTGCACCAGGGCCTTCATGCCCAGCTGTAAGGCGGGCGGCAACTCACTGCGGCCGGCGTTCAGCTCGTAGGTCCAGCGGCTCAGCTCGGCCCAGGACGTGAGCCGGCCGGCGTGGCCTTCCACCTCAAACTCGGTAGGCGCGGTGCGCACGGTGGGCGTCAGCTCGGCCACGGGTGGGGCGTCGGGCTCTTCCTCCAGGGCCGGCAGGTTTTTCACTTCCCAAGCGTACACCTCCTGGCCCGACTGCTGGCTGCGCTGCACGGCGCTGCCCGCCGGCAGGCGCCGCTCCTGGTAGCGCAGGGCCAGCCCGGCCGGCATCAGCACCCGAAACGAAGCCTGCTCCACGCTTAGTTGCTCGGTGGGCTGGGGCCGCCAGGTGGAGTAGAACAACGGGTTGGCCGATACCACTTCATACTCAAACTCCACGGTGTAGGGGTAGGTGGGCTGGCGCAGGTCGGCGGCCCGGCCGCGGGCGTCGGTGGCCAGGCTGAAGCCGTCGGACAGGCTGATGTCCTGCACGTCCTGGGTTTTGAGCTGACGCACCACCTTGCCCTGGGCGTCGTACACGGCCCCGCGCAGGTAGCTGATGGTGTTGAGCTGGCTGTAGTATACCAGCTCGGTGGCCCAGTGCGCCCCGGCCTCGTCGAGCACCGTCACGGCCCGGCGCACGGTTTCCTGGGTGCGCCCCACCGACTTCACCACCAGGGTTTCGTCGTGGCGGCGCACCACGGCGTGGGCGTTTTCGAGCAGGGCGGCGGGCACCTCGGCCACGGGGTACTTGGGCGCGGGGCCAGGGGCCGCCAGTGCCGCGGGCCCCGCCAGCAGCAGGGTGCCTAGTAGCGCAAAGCCGCTTTTCATGATTTCTTCTTGATTACCAGCTGCTCGCCCTGCTTGGCCATGAGGCGGGCGAAAAACTCGCGCAGGTTGGCGTACTCCTCGGCCGAATAGAAGGGCCGGGCCAGACTCATGCGGCTTACAATCTGCACGGTGCCGTTGCCGGGCTGCACGGCGTAGGTGAAGCGGCCCCCGCCCTCCGGCAATTCTACCACCAGGCCTTTGGGCTGCTCCTCCAGCGCGTAGCCGGCGGGCAGGCTCACGGTTATCATGATGGTTTCGTCGAGCGGGGCGCCCAGGTCCACCGGAAAGCGCCGGTCTTCGTGCAGGAAGGGGTTTTTCTCGGTGCCGAAGTCGCGCAGCGGGTTCAGGTAGAGGGTACCGGCGGGGGCGTCGGCGCCGCTGCTCGTAAACTCGTAGTCGAGGGCCAGCGGGCGGTGCAGGGCTTCCCGCTCCTTGAAGGCGAAGGTGGGAATGGTCCAGCCGTCGTGGCCGGCGGTCAGCTCCTCCACGTACTTTTTCTCACCCACTTTCTGCAGCTTTTCGCGCTGAGCCAGGGCCAGGTAGCCGCCGTGCTCCTGGTGCACCTTGCCGCGCAGGGCGCCCTTTTCGTCCAGGGTCAGCTGCACGGCGCGGTAGGTGAGCAGGCGGTCAGCCGGCTTCAAATCCAGCCACCGCGAGCCGCCTTCCTTGGCCGACAAAATCAGGCGGCCCTGGCCGTTGAGGCAGTTGTAAGGCAGCATGCCGCAGGGCGCCAGGGGCTCGGTGGCATCTACCAGCATTTCCTTGCCTTCGGGCAAAGCCACGTGGGCCACCACGTAGTTGAAGCGGCTGAGCAGGGGCACCAGGTTGGTGCTGAGGCGGCCGTGGCTGCGGGTACTCAAGGCCACCGGGTTGGCTGGCACGCCAGCCTCGCGCAGGGCCGCAATCAGCAGCAGGTTCACATCGGCGGCCGTGCCCGACTTCTGGTCGTAGGCGCGGCGCAGCGGGCCGCTGGCGTAGAGGGCCGAGCGGCCGTTGTGCTTTACAGAGCGGCACACCAAGGCGTGCACGGCGGCCACGCGGGCGGCCGGGTCCTTGTGCTGGGCCACCAAGGGCGTCAGCTGGTCTTTCAGAAAGCTGGCCCGGCTGAGCTGCACGCCAAAGGACTCGTCGCGCAGCAATTCCTCGTCTATTTTCTCCCAGGTGTTGGCCACGGGCTTGTAGGGCTGGTCGGGCCACTTCACCCCGGCCAGCTCGAAGTCGAGGCGGGCCACGTAGTCATTAGTCGTGGTCATGTAGGGCTCCTCGCGCAGAGCGGGCACGTTCTTCATGGCCCAGCGGTAGTTGGTGACGCGGGGCGTAATGGTTTCGGAGCCGCCCGACTCGCGCCCCCCACCCACGCCCGGTGTCAGCGTCGACGACCAGCGGATGGTGTACTGCGTCACGCCTTCTTCGCGCTGCTGCTCGGCCAGGGGCTCGTAGCCTTGCAGCACCATCTTGTAGTCGAAATACTCCGGAATGGCCGCCCGGTACTCGCTCCAGCGCACGGGAATGTCGCGCTGAAAGGTCCAGTCCTGGAAGTTGAAGGTGAACTCCGAAGCCACGGTGTAGGCAAACTCCACCACCGAGCCCACCCGCACGTTGGGCAGCGTAAACTTGCGGATGGTGATGTTGGGCGTGGCCTCTTCCCGGAAGGTAGATTCCGAGTTCAGCTTTTCCTTGACCACCTGTCCGTTCACCAGGTTGTAGGTGAAGCCGCGCAAGCTCACCAGCTTTTCTTCGGAGGTGTTTTTGTGGTAAAGCGGCACCTGCACAGTGCCGTACTCGTAGCCCGACTTCTTGAGAATCTTGATGCGGGCCACCCGCTCAAAAATCACCCGGAACTGCCCGTCGTTGTAGTCGAAGCGGGAGCGGCCGAAGTCGCAGAGCACCACGGCCGGCGCCGCTGAGTCGGTCGCGAAGCCCGCCGGGGTCAGGTCCCGCTCGTCAATCTTACCAAACTTGATAGGGTCGGCCTGGGCCAGGGCGGAGGTGGCAGTCAGGCTGCTCAGGGCTCCGGCCAGCACCAAGCGGTGGAGTAGAGGTGAAGTCATAAGAAGATATGAAGGTTTGGATATGGCAAGTAGGCGGAAAAGCGCGACAGTTAAAAACGGCTGTGCTTTATAGGGGAAGATTTCTATCTTGAACCGCTCTACTACCGCTACCTATTCCGTCCTTCCATCTTCATTAGCTTCTTATGGCTTCTTTTTCCGCTTTTCTGCACGTAGACGGGCGCGTGTACGTGGTGGTCTGGTGTCAGTATCGGTTTCATCAGCGCCTGGGTTATCGGGGCCGCCCGGTGGCCAAAGTCACGAAAGGCCCTATCCTGGTAGAGGTGCTCGTCACCGATGCTGACTTCTCCGAGCTGCGCGACTGGGCCGCTTCTTCCACCAAAACGTTTTCTGGCCACCTAGTCTTTCAGCGCCCGGATGCCCAGGCCACGGCCTGGCACGTGTGGTTTACCCGCGCCTTCTGCACCAACCATGTCGAGCACTTCGACAGCCGCGGCACCTCCGACGAGGCCGCCCTGCGCCTGTTTTTGTGCATCTGGCCCGAAGACATGGGCCGGGAAAGCGGCCTGGGCGAAGAGTGGACCCCGCCAGCAGCGCGGGAGTATGCCTATACGGGCCGGCCTACGGCGGTTGCCGCACCGGCCGCGCCGCTTGTCAATCCTGACATTCCGCCGCACTTGCCCGCGCCCGTTCCCAATCCTTCACCCGACCATAAGCAGGTGCATTTATCGGCCCAGGAGTGGCAGGACGTAATTAAGGGACGGTGGGACCGGTCAAAAAGTGCGAAGAACAAAAAGTTTAAATTCTTGCAGGAACACCATATGACTGAATTTCATGTGGAGGGTGACCCATTCACCTACCGCACGGATGGGGAAGGCAAAGTCGTTGCGGTGTATGATGCGCGAGAACAGAAAAGCTACAATGTCACCGGTACGCGCAAAGGACTGACACGCATTCCGCTCACTTTAAATGGGGAGCCAACTTTCGTGGGAACACCTTGTATGTACCCAGTTACAGGTAATCAAAAGAATGTAGTGGTTATTCAGATGCAGGGCAGCCGAGAGGCAGATTTTTTACGAGCCAATCAAGAAGCAGGCTTACTCGATATAGTGAAAACTCAAGGACTGAAAAATAACCAAGCTCCAGATGGCTACACATGGCATCATCGTGCCGATTATCACCCATCTCCACCTCCACACCCGCCTTATGGTACTTGCACAATGGAATTAGTTGACGAAGATGCCCACGCTGATACCTTTGTACATTTTGGTTCCTGTGACCAAGTCAACAAACACGTCGGTCAACCTATTTACACCTAACTTCTATGAATGAGATACAGTTTGTTCGAAGCGCAGAGCCAGCCACACTGGTAATTCTTCAGGCCATTGAAGAACAATATGGATTTATCTTACCCGACGATTACAAAGCGCACATCTTGCATCATAACGGCGGCTTTCCTAACCGAAATATATTCCTTGGAGAAGACGGCAGGCGATACATAGTAAATAAATTCAAGCCTGTGGGTGGCGGAAAAGGTTCGTTTGAACGAGGCTTAGAATCCTTATCCGACCAACTGCACCCAGACTTAGTACCCTTTGCTAACGATCCAGGCGGTGACCAATTTTGCCTGTCGTTAGGCCCAGAAGATTACGGCAACGTGTATTACATCAGCCATGAATCCTATGTCCCGCCCGCCTTTTTGGAAGATGAAGAACTAGAAGCCCAGCCCCGCGACTACGGCCAAGGCGTCTATCTTCTGGCCCCATCATTCACCGCTTTCCTAGAAGGGCTAGTTGAGGCTCCCAAGGAAGCATAATGACAAACGCCTTGGCTCCGGTCAAGGCGTTTTCGTTGTGCCTGGTCTTCCAGCATCTCGATGCGCCGGGTATCGGCTGGCACGTGTGGTTCACCCGCGCCTTCTGCACCAACCATGTCGAGCACTTCGACAGCCGCGGCACCTCCGACGAGGCCGCCCTGCGCCTGTTTTTGTGCATCTGGCCCGAAGACATGGGCCGGGAAAGCGGCACGGGGGAGACATGGGTACCGCCCCTGCCTAGGGAGTATGCCTATAGCGGAGTGCCGGCTTTGCAGCAGCCAACTCGAAAGAGCGTCAGCAAAGAGGAAGGTTTCGGACCTGGCTCAGATGCGCACAAAGCCGCTAGACGTGAACAATATTTAGCTGAGAAAAAGGAGCAGGGTAAAGAACCTATGCCTTACGAAAAATGGGAAAAGAGCTATTATACTGTCATCAACAATAACAAACGTGGTTATAGCAAAGAGCATAAATATCAAGAAGCGTTTGGGGGCGTAAGTAAGATGCTTAAAACAGCATACACACAACGTCAAATTGATATTTATATAAGTGACCAAAAATACTGCGGACAGTTGAAAACTGGCAAGTTATATTTGGGAAAACAAGAGAAAATAGATTTGCGAAAAGATAGATGGTTGATTAAAGAGCGGTATGAAGTAGAGTATATTTTAGAACAAGGAGGCAGTAAGCCACTATTGGAAGCTTTGAAACGAATCGGCGCTAAAATTACTATTGGCCCTAAAATCTAACTGAAATGAACTTTGAGCCTAACTTTGACTTGGAAGATGAAGACGAAGACCTTTTTTATTGGTCGAATATTGGTCTGGATTTATTTATCCATGCTGCCAACGAGAAAGGTTATACTGGCTTGAGTGAGAAATATAATTGGGAATCGCTAAATGATTTAGAAAGATATGTACTAAATGAGAATATAATTCATACAAGCAGCGGAGATGAAGATGCCATATGGCAATTTACCGCCTGCTATATTTATCTTGGTAAAGTAATTAATCGTAAGTATAAAACAAATTGGATTGTAGTAGAAGATGGAACTGCTCACTCAGGTATGTTCGCAATAGATAAACTATTGGAGAAAAAACCAGAGTTATATATAGTACCGCGTGACGTAATTGTAAGCCTGATATTACGTCGAATTCCTGAAGGTTTGAAAACCTACATAGAGAATTGGGTTAAGGACGAGGAAGAGGATTTTAGCTGGTTAGATGAAATGACAGATGATGAGACTTAATGTGCCTATGGGGTGTTCACTTTCTAGCTCACTCCCTCACGGCGTTTATGGACGGGTTAGTAGAAGTTATTTGAGAAGAACGGGCTTCTTAACATCTAAAATCTTACTTGTTAAGATTAAGTTGTTACAAAAACTTAGTTTTAAATCATAAATTTTTCAACAACTCAACATTCTCGGAACATGGAAATAGTAGGGATTTTTGTTCACAAAGGTACTAGCAAGAGTTGGTTACACGCACCTGCTACAAGCGAGTTCTTTAATCAAAAAAACTGGATACCCAATCTGGGTGATAGAATTGCACTGCGTAGCTCTGACTATGAATCTCTGAATATTGAACTTAATGATACGGTGGTAACAGTAAAGGAGAAGATTTACAACTACTCTCTTTGTGAAGTTGCTATAGTGTGTGAGTACGAGCCTTTCTAAAGAAAAGAGGGCAGTAAAATCACCAAAGAAATTCCTAGCTTACAGCCGAGTTTCACTTTAACCCTTCTCTCCCTTTTATGTCCACTTCCGACAATCTGCAAATCACCATCTCCGATGCCGACATGCAGAAGATTAATGCCGCTATTGATACGCTCGACCAGCTGCTGAAACCCCTGCTGATTTCACTGACCGGCAAAGACATTCAGCGCCTGCCGAAAGCCAGCGACGGGACTCTGCCGTTTATTGAGCAGGCTTTGGACCTGGCCGAACAGCAGCCCCAGTTTGCCCCCGGCTACGTGGATGTGCCCGGTCTGCGGCAAGACCTAGCGGCCTGGAAGCAACTCCTAAATGTGCAGCGTCGATTGCAGCCTATTACCAGCGACCTAAACAGCACTACGGTAAAGCTAGGCAGCGAAGCATACGTTACCTCGTTGGCGTACTACAACTCCGTACAGCAAGCCGTTAAGCAAGCTGTAAGCGGAGCCCAGCCAGTTGCTGATGTATTGAAAGCCCGGTTTGAGAAAAGCAAAGAGGCAAAGAAGGCCTTGGGTAAAACGTCCGCCATCTAAAAAAGCAAAACCAACTAACTAGCCGTGCAAAAAACGCGGCAGCGGATGAAATTCATTCGCTGCCGCGTTTTTTTATAGGTCGCTCGGTATTCTGAATACCGGAGCTGAATGAAATTCATCCAGTGTCGCATGAATTTCATGCGTCTGTGCATGTCAGAAATCGGTCGGTGCATGAATATCATGCGGCTTCGGATAATACTTATGCGCCGGCCCGCCATTCTGGTGCGGAGCCCGATGATTTTCAATCAGGCGTGGATGATCTTCATCCAAACACGCTTTCAGCCAAGCGGCGGCTACTTCTTTGTCGGCTGCTTGGGCACCACCAGCAGATACCCCAGCGCCGCCAGCACGCACAGGGCGCTGAGGGCGTGCACCAGGGGCAGGCGGGCCGGCTCGTTGGCGTAGAGCCAGCCGGCCAGCAAGGCACCCAGCCCGATACCGGCCTCCAGGGCAATGTACATGGTGGCTACGGCCCGGCCGCGCCGCTCGGGGTGGCTCAGGTCTACGGTCCAGGCGTAGAGGGCTGGCGAGTTGAGGCCCGTAGCCAGCCCAAACAGCACCGCCGACCCCAAAAACAATGGTACCGAGTCGGCCAGGGCCAGCAGGCCCAGCGACACCGCCAGCAGGGCCGCCGACAGGCGCAGCACCGGCACGCGGCCGTAGGTATCGGAGGCGCGGCCGGCCAGCAGGCGCACCACCAGCGAGGCGCCCGTGAAGCAGGTGTAAAACAAGCCCTTGCTGCCGTGGGTGAGGCCCAGCAGGCGGCTCTGGTCGGGGATGACGGTGAGCACCGCCCCGAACGGAAACAAACACAGCAGCGTCACGAGGGCCGGGCGCAGCACCTGGGGCTCCAGCACCTCGGCCCACTCCAGGCGCAGCAGGCTCCACCGAAACGGCTGGCGCTGCTCGCGGGGCAAGGTTTCGGTCATGGTGCCCTGCACCACGAGGCTCAGCAACGCCAGCACCGACGAACAATAAAACAAGGTGTTCAGGGAAAATGACTCGGCTATCCAGGAGCCCAGCATGGGGCCGGCGGCCATGCCCACCGAGCCGGCCACGCCCAGCAGGCCCATGGCCTCCCCGCGCCGGGCCAGCGGAATGATGTCGGCAATGAAGGCGGCCGTGCCGGTGGGCTTGAAGCCGGTGCTGAACCCGTGCAGCAGGCGCAGCCCCAGAAACGCCGCCACGGTAGTAGTCCAGGGGTAAAAGAACCCGCACACAAAGCACACCAACGACCCGAACACCATCACCGGAATACGCCCCACCGTATCGGCCAACTTGCCGCTGAATGGCCGCGAGATGCCCGCGGTAAGCGTAAACAGAGCAATAATGTAGCCCTTGTAGTCGGCCCCGCCCAGGCGCGTGAGGTAGTCGGGCAGCTCGGGCAGCAGCATGTTGAAGCTCATGAAAAACAGGAGCGACGACAGGCACATCAGCCAGAAGCCAAGGGTATACGTACGCGGGGCAGCGGTAGCAATAGGAGGCATTGCCGGCAAAGGTACGGCGCTCCGGGCAGGGCAGAGTAGGTTTCTCGCCGAGGTTCGCGGAGGCTGACGCTGAGGTTCGCAGTGGACGACCTCCGCGAACCTCCGCGCAACCCTCCGCGAACCTCGGCGAGAAACTCACCCCTCACCCCCGCACCAGCCTCAGGACAAAATTTTTTGGGCCTTCAAGGTCAGTCCAGTGGAGAATTATTCTCCGCTAGGGCGAACAATGACTTATGACGCATTGTATACTTGCAGTATCATCTTACCTGATTCATCATGAGCGCCAACCAAAATTCCAACGAAAACCAAGCCCAAAACGGCCACGCCGTTTCCGGCGACGGCACGGGCACGGCCGTAACGGGGGCAGGCACTGCGCACGACCAGCGCACGGCTCAGGGCGAAAACGCCCAGACCCTGACCACCCGCCAGGGCCATCCCGTGTACGACAACCAGAACGTGCGCACCGTGGGCAACCGCGGCCCCGTGACGCTGGAGAACTACCAGTTCCTCGAAAAAATGAGCCACTTCGACCGGGAACGGACTCCGGAGCGGGTGGTACACGCCCGCGGCGCTGGGGCCCACGGCGTGTTCGAGGCCTACGGCAAAGTGGGCGACGAGCCTATCGAGAAGTACACCCGAGCCAAGCTGTTTAACACGGCCGGTAAGCAGACGCCGGTGTTCGTGCGCTTCTCGTCGGTAATCCACGGCGGCCACTCGCCCGAAACCCTGCGCGACCCGCGCGGCTTTGCGGTGAAGTTCTACACCGAAGACGGCAACTGGGACCTGGTGGGCAACAACCTCAAGGTGTTCTTTATCCGCGACGCCCTGAAGTTCCCGGATATGGTGCACTGCCTTAAGCCCGATCCGGTAACCAACCTCCAGGACGGGGGCCGCATCTTTGACTTCATGAGCAACACGCCGGAGTCGGTGCACATGCTCACCTTCCTGTTCTCGCCCTGGGGCATTCCGGCCAACTACCGCCAAATGCAGGGCTCAGGCGTGAACACCTACAAGTGGGTGAATAAAGAGGGTGTGGGCGTGCTAGTGAAATACCACTGGGAGCCCCTGCAAGGCATCAAAAACCTAACCCAGCCCGAAGCCGAAGCCATCCAGGCCAAGAACTTCAACCACGCTACCCAGGACCTGTACGAAGCCATTGAGCGCGGCAACTACCCGAAGTGGGAACTGCGCGTGCAGATTATGGAAGATGGGGAGCACCCCGAGCTGGATTTCGACCCGCTCGACGACACCAAGCTCTGGCCCGAAGACCAATTTCCGCACCTGCCCGTGGGCATGATGACGCTGAACCGCAACCCCGAAAACTACTTTGCCGAGGTAGAGCAAGTAGCCTTCGGTACGGGTGTGCTGGTGGATGGCCTCGATTTCTCGGACGACAAGATGCTGCAAGGCCGCACCTTCTCGTACTCCGACACCCAGCGTTACCGCGTGGGCACCAACTACTTGCAGCTGCCCATCAACGCGCCCAAGAAGCACGTGGCCACCAACCAGCGCGACGGCCAGATGGCCTACCACGTGGACACGGCCCCGAACCAGAACCCCCACGTCAACTACGAGCCCAGCTCCCTGAACGGCCTCACCGAAAGCCCCCGTGCCGGCAAGGAGCACGAGCCCCACTACAACGCCCGCCTCGTGCGCCAGAAGATTGACCGCCACGGCGACGTCGACTTCAAGCAAGCCGGGGAGCGGTGGCGCCTGCACAACGACATCGAGAAGGAAGACCTCATCAACAACCTGACCGATGCTCTGAGCGCCGCCACCGAGGAAGTCCAGAACCGCATGGTAGCCCTGTTCGGCAAGTGCGACGAGGAGTACGGCCGCCGCCTGCGCGAAAGCCTCGACAAAGCCGCCAAGAACCCCAGCGCCGCTTCTCGCCGCTACATGGGCCGCCGCCTGGGCCAGAACGGCCAGAATGGCCAGAACGGCAGCGCCAACGGCCTGCACGGCCAGCCCGGCGCCAACGCCGCCGTGCAGCAAGCCGAGGAAATGGCCCACGACGCCAAGCCGTACTAAGCAGTACCGCTGCGTTTCACCCAGCGCACGAGCAAAGCAGGTATTGGGTGTCAGATTCATATGGCGCCATTCCAGATACTTCTGACTCTGTTCGTGCGCTGAAGCGGAGCAGAAAGAAGATACAGCCAAGTTTCGCCCTTATAAGGCACGCTTTTCTGTATCGAAGATTTACCCAACAGGGAGCCTCACATGGGGCTCCCTGTTGCGTTTTAGGGGCAAGCTGCCCACGGGTACGGCCGTGCATAAGGGCCTCACCTTCCGGATGGGTCAGCTGCCCGCCCGTCGCTACCTTCTGCGCCTGCTGGAACACGTGCAGCGCGGCAACGTAAACTCGGTCTACCTGCTCACCCACCGGATGCCCCTGGAGTACGGCGCCGAGGGCTACCAGATGCTCAAAGACAAAACCGACAACGTGATGCGCGTGGTATTCGAGCCCTAGCCCGGCAAGGACGAAACTTGCCCCCATTACGTAAGAAATACCTTTTACCCTGCCAGTAGTATGCCCCTGCACTCCGAGCTAGAAAAAAAGCTAAGCAAAATCTACGAGCCCAAGTCCAGTATCAACGACGTGTTCAAAGGCTACGACATCACCTTCCTGACCAATGAGCACGGTGAGCCGGTGACACTGTTCTTCGGCAAGCGCCGCCCCGACGGCAAAATCGTGGGGGAGCGGTACACCCGCACCATCAAGCGGGAGCCGGGCACCCTGCACGTCAAGCACAGCCACTGGGACAACCAAGGCAAAATCAAAAATGCGTAGAAACACGGCACCCGAAAGGGTGTGGTAGTGTGTCGGTCGGCGGCCTGGAGAGCAGCTCTGATAAAATAGCATGGTTAGGCTGAAGTAGCTGAACTGAACGCGGAGCAAGCCCGTAAACGCACTACTTCACCTAACCTTCTCCGCTATGAAAACCTGGCTGAAACTAGCTGTAGCCCTTACCGTCTCCACCGGCCTTGTCACGGGGTGCAGCAAGGATGACGACGAAGACGAAGACGTCTGGGAATCCATGATTCCTGAAACCGACAAGGAGCCTACCACCGCCGGAGTGCAGGGCTTCGTGTTCCGGCCGGCTCTGGCGCCGCCCTCCGCCGAAAACGTGCAGCAGCTGCGCGTGCCCGCCGGCTTTGCGGTCAACAAATTCGCCGAGGGGCTGGGTAAGCCGCGCATTTTAGCCGTGAGCAGCGCCGGCCACGTGTACTACTCCGACCGGGAAGCCGGCACGGTGACACTGCTCCAGGATACCAACGCCGATGGTGTTTCGGACCGCAAGCAGGTGGTGGCCAACATCCGCCAGGCCCACGGCCTGACCATCCACAATGGCAACCTCTACATTGTGGCGGTGCGCGAGCTGTACGTGGCCGGCATCAACATGGACGGCACGCTGCAAACGCCCCGTCAGCTGCTCAATAACCTCCCGGACGGTGGGCAGCACCCCAACCGCACCATAGCCTTCGGGCCCGACGGCAAGCTCTACATCACGGTGGGCAGCACCTGTAATTCCTGCCCCGAGCCCAACAAGGAAAACGCCACCATCCTGATTGCCGACGCCGATGGCACCAACCGGCGGATATTTGCCAAGGGCCTGCGCAACACCATCGGCTTTGGCTGGCACCCGACCACCAACGAGCTGTGGGGCATGGACCACGGCATCGACTGGCTGGGCGACGACGAGCAGAAAGAGGAGCTGAACAAGATTACGGCCGGCGCCAACTACGGCTGGCCTTACATCTACGGCGAAGGCAAGTACAACCCCTCCGACCGGCCCAAAGGCGACACCACCTACGCGCAGTACCTCAAGCTTACCACCCTGCCCACGCTCACCTACCAGGCCCACGCGGCGCCCATGGCCATGGCCTTCTACACGGCCACCCAGTTTCCGCAGGAGTACCGCAACGACGCCTTCGTAGCCATGCGCGGCTCCTGGAACCGCAGCACGCCCTCGGGCTACAAGGTGGTGCGGGTGCATTTTGAAAACGGCCAGCCTACCCGCTTCGATGACTTCCTGACGGGCTTTCTGGTGAACAACAACCGCTCCCAGTTTGCCCGCCTGGTGGGAGTAGCCGTAAACCGCGACGGGGCCCTACTTGTGTCGGACGACACCAATGGCGTAATCTACCGGGTGGCGTACCGCTAAACCCGACTGGTTTCTACCACGGCAACCGGCCAGCAGAAACGTACAGCGCGTTTTTGCTGGCCGGTTTTGGTTGCTGGCTTACGCTGAACCAGGAGAATGAACATCGGCTTACACGTCGTCATTTTCGCTGTTCTCGTCATCGTCCGGGGCCTCTACCGGATCCATAACCTCGTCCTGTTCAGCTGCGGGCGGCGCCTGAACAGGAACCGGCTCCGTGCTTTCGGGCTCGGCGGGCTCTGTTACTTCAGAATCCGACTGTTGCGTTTCGCCGGAAGACAGGTGGACGGTGTCGGGTTGAATGTCGAATAGGGTAGGAGCGGCGGTTTCCAGGTTTTCATTTTCAGTAACCGCTCTAGTCGCGGGCCGGGCCACTTTCTCAGCCACTGGGCGCCGCGCTAGTGGCAGCCGGCTCAGGCCCCACGTGCCAAGGGCACCCAATCCGCCGGCTACGGCCACCACCGCCGCCAGCCGGACCCACCGCAGCCGCCACGGTTGCGCGGTTGGCCGCTGCTGGAGCACTGGCGCAGATTGACGCAAACGTGGAGCCGTCCGAACCGGCGCGGAACCTGCCTGCGGCTCCGGGACCGGTGGGGCGGGCCGCGCCTGCAGCTGTTCAATCAGCTGCCCCAGCTGCTGAATACGGGCGTCCAGCTCCCGGTTGCGCGCCGCCGACTCGGCCCGCGCCGCCCGGATGGCTTCTTCCAGCGCCACCTTTTCGCGGGCTTCGCGGGCCAGTTGAGCTTGCAGGCGGGCCGTTTCGGGGGCCGCGGCCGAGGCGGCGGCCAGCTGCTGCCGCAGCTGGGCAATGGTGTGGTCACGCTCGGCCTCGCGGGCTTCCATAGCCTGGGTTTGCTGGCTGACTTCGGTGCGCACCTGCTGGCGCATCTGCTCCAGGCGCTGCTTTTCCTGCTGGCTGGCGGCTACAGCATCGGGGGCCGAGGTATAGGAGTCGTAAGGTGGGTCGGCGGGTACATCTTCGGCGCCGAGCCAGCGCCACACCTGCTGCGCTTTGTGGGCCCAGAAGCCTTGCGCGGTGCCGGGCGCTGGCTCTTCCGAAGAGGCGGCCCCCGCGTTGAGTTCTTGCTGCAAGCGGACCGCCCAGCGGCGCAGGTCTTCGGAGCCAAAAGCTACCTGTCCCTCCACGTGCTGCAAGCGGCGCGGCAGCTGCGGCAAGTGAGCCAGCAGCTGCAAATCGTCGGCGGCCGGGTGTACGCGCAGGTGCTTTTCCACCTCGGCCCCGAACGTGACGGGTTGCCCGAACACCACCAGGCCCGTAATGGCAGCTGCCGGGATGGGCGCCACCTCCGGCTGCCAGGCCAGCCAGGCCACCAGCGCCTCCCGTTGCCGCTGCCACCGCTGCAACGGGTTGTCGTTGGCAGGACCAAAGCCGGGGAGGGGCTGGCCGTCGAGCAGCCACGGGTCGGTGGTCAGGCGCGGAACCGTGAGCTGCCCACCGCCGGCCACCAGCAGCAGCACCGTAACGCCGTGCGGCAGCACTACCACCGCGTCAAGGGTTTCGCCGGCCACTTCCAGGTTGCCCAGCAGCAGGCCCTCCGTGCCAGCCGCCGCCAGCGTAGCATGCACCGCCTCGTAGTGAGCTTGCCGGGAAGCGTCGGGAAATGGGGCCTGGAGAATACTGGACAGCATAACGAAGCTGAAAACGAAAGCAAACTAGGTAAAAGTACGAGTTGAAAGGTGATGCGTGAATAAGTGAGTGAATGCGTGAATGAGTGAGTGATAAGTGAGTGAATGCGTGAATGAGTGAGTGGGTGAAGGTGGATGCACAGCCCCGGAGGGGCGGCATATCGGTAGCAAGCCAACATAGTTGTGTATATGAAGCCCCAGCGGGGCGACACATCGGTGTGCAGACGTCAAGTGTCGCCCCGCTAGGGCTCTGAACATACAGTACCCGCTGATTTCTACCGATATGCCGCCCCGCCGGGGCTGACCATCCACCTTCACCCATTCACGCATCTACTCATTCACTCATTCACTCATTCACTCATTCACTCAGCTCCCTGCCAAAACGGCTGCCTGCGTACTCCGGCGCGAAGTGTGCCGTATAGCTGGCCTATGGCTCGTTCTGACTCATTTTTCTCAACAATATCGGCCAAGCGGCCCCGGCCCGACGGCAAACCAGCCCTGACGGTGAAGGAGCGGTTTTCGGCTCTGCGTAACCTGCCGGAGTTTCTGCGCCTCATTTGGCAGACCAGCCCGGCCCTGACCTTGGGCAACGTAGCCCTGCGCCTGCTGCGGGCGGCCCTGCCGGTGGCCATGCTCTACGTGGCCCAGCTTATCCTGGACTCGGTGCTGGCGCTAAGCCGGCAGCCGGCCGAAGCACGGGAGCTGACGCCGGTGCTGACCTTGGTAGCCCTGGAGTTCGGCCTGGCCATCCTCTCTGATGCCCTGGGCCGCGGCGTGGCCCTGCTCGACTCGCTGCTCGGCGACTTGTTTGCCAACCAAACTTCGGTGCGCCTCATGCAGCACGCCGCCGAGCTGGACCTCGACCAGTTCGAGGACTCGGCCTTTTACGACAAGCTGGAGCGGGCCCGCCGCCAGACCCTCTCGCGCACGGTGCTCATGGCCCAGGTGCTCAGCCAAGCCCAGGACACGATTACGATGGTGTTTCTGGCCGTGGGCCTGGCCGCCTTCAACCCCTGGCTGCTGGGGCTGCTGCTGGTGGCGGTGGTGCCGGCCTTCCTGGGCGAGTCGCACTTCAATGAACGCAGCTACTCGCTGGTGCACGGCTGGACGCCCGAGCGGCGGGAGCTGGACTACCTCCGCCAAACCGGTGCCTCCGACGAAACGGCCAAGGAAGTGAAGATTTTCGGGCTGTCGGGCTTTTTGATTGAGCGGTTCCGCACCTTATCTGACGAGTTCTACCAGAAAAACAAAGACCTGGTGATTCGGCGGGCGGGCTGGGGCACGTTTTTCGCGGCCGTAGGGGCAGCGGGCTACTACGCGGCCTACGTCTATATCATCAGCCAAGCCGTGCGCGGGCAGATTTCCATTGGTCAGCTCACGTTTCTGGCCGGCTCCTTTGCCCGCATGCGCGGCTTGCTCGAAGGCATTCTGAGCCGCTTCAGCTCGGTGGCCGAGGGCGCTTTGTACTTGCAGGACTTCTTTGATTTCTTCCACCTCCAGCCCCGCATTGTGCGGCCGGCGGCGGGGCGGGCAGTGCGGCCGTTTCCGCGGCCCATCCGGCAGGGCTTTACGTTTGAAAACGTAGGCTTTCAGTATCGCAACGCCGGCAAGTGGGCCCTGCGCCACCTCAACTTCACGCTGCAAGCCGGCGAAAAGCTGGCCCTGGTAGGCGAAAACGGCGCCGGCAAAACCACCCTGGTCAAGCTGCTGGCCCGCCTCTACGACCCCACCGAGGGCCGCATCCTGCTCGACGGCCACGACCTGCGCGAGTACGACCCGGCCGAGCTGCGCCAGGAAATCGGGGTGATTTTTCAGGACTTCGTGCGCTTTCAGCTGCCGGCCGGCCACAACCTGGCCGTGGGCCGCATTGAGGAAAAGGAAAACCAGCCCCGCATCGAACAAGCCGCCGCCCTGAGCCTCGCCGATTCCGTCATTGCCAAGCTGCCCGAGGGCTACAGCCAGATGATTGGCCGCCGCTTCAACGGGGGCGTGGACCTGAGCGGGGGCGAGTGGCAGAAAATTGCCCTGGGCCGCGCCTACATGCGCGACGCCCAGCTGCTCATCCTCGACGAGCCCACCGCCGCCCTCGACGCCCGCGCCGAGTACGAGGTGTTCCAGCGCTTCAAGGACCTCACTCAAGGCAAAACCGCCATCCTCATCAGCCACCGCTTCAGCACCGTGCGCATGGCCGACCGGATTCTGGTGATTGAGAACGGCCAATTCGTGGAAATCGGCAGCCACGAGGAGCTGCTGGCCCGCGGCGGCCGCTACGCCGAGCTGTTCCAGTTGCAAGCCGCCGGGTACCGGTAGTTTCGTATTTTTCGCTGACGCTTTAGTATCCTCCTGCCATGGATTCTGCCCGCATTACCGTTCAGTCCGACATTTGCCACGGCAAGCCCTGCATTCGCGGGATGCGCTACCCGGTGTCGTTGATTCTGGATTTATTGGCCGCTGGCATGAGTCACGCCGAAATTCTGGCCGATTATCCGGCTCTGGAAGAGGCTGATATTCGTGCCTGCCTGGCGTATGGTGCCCGGTTGAGCGACCTGAAAACCCTGCCCTACGCCGCTTCGTGAAGTTCCTCGTCGATGCCCAGCTGCCAGCTCGGGTGGCGCATCTGCTGCGGTACAAGGGGCTGGACTGCCTGCATACCGACGACTTGCCGCAGCGTGACAGGACAACTGATACGGAGCTACGCCAGTTAGCTGTCGCAACCGGGCGCATCATCATCACAAAAGATGCTGACTTCCTGCACAGCTACCTGGTAAGCCGACAGCCGAGCCGTTTGCTGCTGATTACAACCGGTAATATCGGCAACACGGAATTGTTGCAACTGCTCACCGAACGACTACCGGCTATTGTAGAGTTGTTTGCAGAACACAACTTGGTTGAGTTGAACCAGCACCTGCTTATTCCTCGGGAATAATTGTCAGGAAAGCCCTTGGCTTTGGTAGCGTATGATTCAGGAATATTTGTTTCAAAAACAACTCTCGCCCGATGTCCCTACCTGGCAGCCAGTAGTCGAGCTGCTGGCCGCGGCCCTGGAAACTTCCGCCGCCGACGTGGCCCAGGACCTGCGCTACCAGCAGCAGCGTCAGCCGGTGCAGGCGTGGCTGGCCGTGGCTGAGGGGCAGGTGGTGGGCTGCAAGCTGGGCTACGAGCGGCAGCCGGGCCACTACTACAGCTGGCTGGGTGGGGTGCATCCCGACTTTCAGGGGCGGGGCATTGCCGCTGAGCTGATGCGCCGGCAACACGCCTGGTGCCGGCAGCAGGGCTACCAGCGCATCCGCACCCACACGTTCAACCGCTGGCGGGCCATGCTCCTGCTCAACCTCCGCCACGGCTTCGACATTATCGGGACGATGCAAAGCCCGCGCGGCCTGACTATCGTACTGGAGAAAGAACTACCGCCCGATGCGGTGAAAGAAAAATAGACATGCGCGCTTCGTGCAGCTGGTTACGCTTCCGAAAGCAGCAGACCACTCGTAGAGTAGCTGTAACGCAGATTTTACTGATAAGAGGAAAATTCCTATATATATAAGGAAAGTAAAGATTATAATTTTTTAAGGTAGGTAGCAGCCGATAAGCCTTGGGGGTTTCGTATTTTAGGAGGTACGCCAAACCCGAGTGCCAATGAAACTGAGTGTTACCCACCTGGCCGGCTATGCGCTGGCTTTGTCGTTATGCGGCTGTTTCGCCGCGCGTGAGGCCCGTGTCGAGTCCGATTACAGCTATGCTGGGCAGTTTCGGCGCTACCGCACCTATGAGTTTGTGACCGGCCAGGGACTGACAGCCGACACCAGCCGCCTAGGCGAAGCCGTGCGCGACGCCATCCGCACCCGCCTGAAAGTCCAGGGCTACCGCCCGGCCCGCCGCAACCCCGACCTGCTCGTGAACTTCCGGCTATTTGAGGGCGACATGCGCTTCCGCGGCTACATGCAGCAGGACTTCACCAAGTGGGTAAACAATGGCTACGCCGAGGACGACGAAACGCCAAAGGAAGCCCGCCAAGGCTACGAGCCCGTCCGGATGCTGCTCACCGAAGGCACGCTGCTTATCACTCTCATCGACAGCAAAACCAACCGGGCCGTGTGGAACGGCTACGCTTCGGGCGTGAGCATTCCGCAAGGCAACCAGGCTGAAATCATCTTGCGGCGCTCCGTGCGCTCCATCTTCGACCAGTACCACGTGTTTACGGAAGGCTACCTGCAAGGCGGCTCCGGCGAGGCCGTGGAACGCTGAGCCTTGTAGTGAGTGGTTGCCCGGCCGCTGGCCTCGTTGTGGCGTCAGGGCGTGCTCTATAGGTTGATGTAGCAGCCCACCGCCTCGGTGCGGGGCTGGGCTACGGGCTGGCCGGCCAGCACGGCGGTCAGGGCGTCGCGCAGCTCGTGGTGCTGCACCACGGTGCGGCGCTGGCCCAGGCGGGCGTAGCTGTCGTCGATGCGGCCCTGGTACAGCACGCGGCCATCGGGGGCCGTTACCACCACTTCCGGCGTAATGCGCGCCCCAAAGCGGCGGACCAGCTGCTGGCGCTGGTCGAGGCGAAGTGGGAAGGGCAGGGGGTAATGCTTCTGAAACAGCACCAGGTCGGCCGGGCGCAGCTGCTCTTCCGGAAACACGCCCACAAACTCCACGCCCCGCGTCGCGAAGGAGGCGTGCAGCTGACGCAGCGTCGGCGTGGCGGCCTGGCAGATGGGGCAGGTGTCGGATAGAAATATGTACACCGTAGCCTTGGCAGCCCCAGCCGGTAGGTGGGCTGCCGCGCTCAGCAGTAAGGCCAGCGTCAGCAAACAAAGAAAACGCAACATAGGCAGCAAAACAGGCACCGCAGAGCACTACGGGTTGCCTCAGGCAAGGTACGGCTCCTGCCTGAGCATCCGCCACCTGAACAGAGCCTTCGAGCAAAACGTTTGCGCGCAGCGCCAAGGCATGAAAGTCCCGGCGCCCTCCGCGCCGGCTCCTGCGTGTTCTGCGGAAAATTCGTCCTCAACAGGAAGTCAAGGTAAGGCAGCTCACTCCCCGGAAGCCCGGCCGCCGGCAGGCCGCGCGGCTACTTTCCGTACTTTCGGCCCGGTTTTGGCCCACCGCCTTCCGTCTTCTTCTCGTTTTGTTATGCTCCTGCTTTCCTTTTTTCGTGCTGCGGTGCGCCTGACGGCTGCGGCGGCTTTACTTACCGCTGCCTCTTGCACCGCTCCGCGCGCCATTGTGAGCACGGGCAAAGTGACGCCCCGCGGCGAGTTTCGAGCCGGCGGCAACCTGGCCTTCAACCTGCCCACCGAAACCATCGGCAAAACAGGCTCGGCCCTGCTGAAAGCGGCTGAGGAAGCCGCCAACAAGGACACCGTCCGCTATAACCAAACCATCGAGCGGCTGCAAACGGCCGCCCTGGCCTACGCCCTCGACCCCGTGCGGCCGGCCTCCGACCTGTACATCCGCTACGGGGTCATCAACCGGCTCGACGTGGGCTACAAGTATGCGTTTGGCTCGCACGTGTTCGATGCCATGTACCAGTTTCTGGGTCCTACCGGCACGCCCGAAAACCCCGGCGGCCAGCCCGGTGCCACCTACGGCAGCATCGGCCTGCAATACGCTACGCAGCGGGCCAAGCTGCCCAATATTCCGTTTCTGGATGACGTGAACAGCGTGCTGGGCTTCCGGGCCAGCCGCCACGATTTGCTCGTGCCGCTGGTGTTCAGCCAGTCGCTGGGGGCGGAGGAGGAAATCGGGGCCATTTCTTACGGAGTGGTGTACGCGCACAGCTTTTTGCGCTACGGGTTCCAGCCCCGCAACCTCTACAACGGCCCCGGTAGCGGCTTCGTCAACGACCGGGTGCCGGAGCTGGGCACCACCCGCCAGAACTTCAGCTCGTTCGGCGCTTTCTTTAATGCCAAGCTGGGCTACCGCTACGCCTACTTCATTCCCGCCCTATCGGTGTACTACCAAAACTACGGGGAGTATCAACTCCTGAACAACAAAACCGCTAAGCTCAGCGGCCTCACCTTCATTCCCAGCCTAGGCCTGCAATTCCGCATCCCCACCGCGCGGCGGTAGATGAATGAGTGAATGAGTGAATGAGTAAATGAGTAAATGAGTAAATGAGTAAATGAGTAAATGAGTGAATGAGTGGATGGGTGCAGACATAGCCCCGGAGGGCGACATATCGGTAGAAATCAGCAGGTACTGTATGTTCAAAGCCCCAGCAGGGCGACACAACCGTTCAACGATGGGTGTCGCCCTGCTGGGGCTTTCGGTTCTTTTACCTCGACCTTTGCTATCGATATGTCGCCCCTCCGAGGCTATATCTGCACCCATCCACTCATTCACTCATCCACTCATTCACTCATTTATTCATTCACCCAGATGAACATCCTCTACGGAGTACCCGGCGAAGGGCTGGGGCACGCTACCCGCAGCAAAGTCGTTATCGGCCACCTGCTCAGCCAGGGGCACAACGTGCAGGTGGTCAGCAGCTCCCGGGCCTACCAGCTGCTGGCGGCCAACTTTCCGGGGCGGGTGCACGAGATTCGCGGGTTTCACCTGGCATATAAGCAGCTTACCGTGTCGAAGTCGCGCACGGCGGCCCTTACCCTGCGCACGGCCCCGGAAAACCTGCAAGTCAACTTCCGCAAGTACCGGGAGCTGCTCGGCAGCTTCGCGCCCGACGCAGTGATTTCCGACTTTGAATCGTTCAGCTTTTTGTTTGCCAAGCTGAAAAGGCTGCCCGTCATCAGCATCGACAACATGCAGATACTCAGCCGGGCCCAGCTCGATGTGGCCGTGCCGCCCCAGGAACGCGGCAACCTTAGCCTGGCCCGCCAGATTGTGCGCGCCAAGCTGCCCGGCAGCCACCATTACCTGGTTACCACCTTCTTCCGGCTGCCCTTGCTCAAGGAGCGCACCACCCTGGTGCCGCCCATTATTCGTCCCGAAATTCTGGCCCAGACGCCCACCCGCGGCCAGCACGTGCTCGTGTACCAGTCGGCCACCACGCAAAAGGACCTGGTGGCGCTGCTGCAGCAGCTGCCGGGGCAGGAGTTTCGGGTGTACGGCTTCAACCGCGAAGAGGACCACGGCAACGTGCAGCTGCGGGCCTTCAGTGAGCAAGGCTTCATCCAGGACCTGGCCAGTGCCCAGGCCGTCGTCACCAACGGTGGCTTTTCCCTGATCAGCGAGGCCGTGTACCTGCACAAGCCCATCTGCGCCGTGCCTATTCCGGCTCAGTTCGAGCAGTTTCTGAATGCCGCCGAAGTCGAGAAGCTGGGCTACGGCCGCCACTTCAGCGCCCTTACCCCCGACCACCTCAAAGCCTTCCTCTACGACCTTTCCGGCTTCGACCAGGCCCTCACCACCTACCAGCAAGCCGGCAACGAAGAGCTGTTTGCTGCGCTGGGTAGCGTGTTGGCGGGGATAGGGTAAATGGGAAGAATGTGGTTGAATGTGCGAGAATGTGAAAAATGTGTCGTTGTGAGTACAACGCGGGACCTGCTCACGTGAAAACGAGATGGCAGGATAGGCATTTCAGGTGCCAGTCATTTTGCAGTAGCACGGTCCTGCGTTGCACTCAGAGTAACACATTTCCTCAGCTACTCACATTTCTCACATTCTCGCCCATTCAACCACATTCCCATAGTGCCTAACTTAGGGCAACCATGACCAACCACGCTTTGTACCGCGCGGCGACGGTGGCGGCCGTAGTGGGGTGTGCGGGGCTGGGAGCCTGTGCTTCGCGCCCGGTGGCTTCCACGGTAGCGCCGGCTTCCAATGTCTTTGCCACCGACTCTGTTCTGCGCCGCATTGCCACGGTGCAGGACGAGCGCCGCACCGCCGCTCTGCTGCCCTACCTGAGCCGGCCCGAGGGCACGTACCGCCGCGCCGCCGCCGAAGCCCTGGCCTCGGTGCAGGACAAAACCGCCACGCCAGCCCTGGCCGCGCGCCTGCCCGATGCTGATGCCGCCGTGCGCCGGGCTGCCGCCTACGCCCTGGGCCAAACCGCCGACTCCACCGCCGAAGCGGCCCTGCAACAACGCGTTGCAACCGAACCTGACGCCGTGGTGCGCCGCTACGTGCTGGAAGCCCTGGGCCGCTGCACCTCCCGCGCCGGCCTGGGCACGCTGGTGCGCCTGCCTGCTGCCCTGGCCGCCGACACGGCCGCCCTCAGCGGCCAGGCCTGGGGCCTGTACCGCGCTGGCCTGCGGGGCCTGACCTCGGAAGCTGCGGTAAGCCGGCTGGTGCAGCTGCTGGCTCCGGCCAACCCCATCAGTGCCCGGCTGGCCGCTGCCAACGCCTTGGCCCGCACCCGCGGCCTCAACCTGGCGCCTTACGCCGCCGCCGTGAGCAGCGCCGCTCAGTCCGATGCCTCATACACCGTGCGCAGTGCGGCGGCCGGCGCCCTCGGCAAAGCAGCCGAAGCACCAGCAGTGCCGGCCGTGCTAGCCACCCTGGCCCGCCGCGACGCCGACTATCGAGTACGGGTGAGTGCCTTGCGCGCCATGAATGCCGCCATGTACGCCCCGGTGAAGGAAGCCGCCTGGGCGGCCCTTACCGATGCCCACGACCAGGTTGCGCTGGCCGCCGCCGAGTTCTTCCTGGCTCACGCCACCAACGAGCCGGGCACGCTGTTTCTGGAAAAAGCCAACAAGCTGGTGCCGTGGCGGGTGCGGGCTACGCTGCTGGCCGCTGCCCTGCGCCAGCCTGGTCCCGAGCGGGCCGCCATCCGGCAGGCCATCCAGGAGCGGTACGCCGCCATTCCCGACGTGTACGAGCGGGGCTACTTATTGAAAGCCCTGGCCGAAGACCCAGACGCCTTTGAATTTGTCCTGCAAACCACCTTCGCGCCCCAGCAGAGCGTGGTGGTAGGCACCTACGGCATGGAAGCCCTGGTGACGATGCGCCAGCAGAAAGACTTTCCGGAAAGCCGCTACCCCGATGTGGCGCTGGCCCTGCGGCGGGGCGTGCTCAGCGGCGACGTAGCCAAGATGGGCATTGCCGCCGAAGCCATCCGGGACCCCAAGCTCGACCTGCGCCGCCTGCTGCCCAACCCCGATTTCCTGGTGCGGGCCCGCGACCAGCTCACCTTGCCTCGCGACGTGGAGGCCTGGCAGTCCTTACAGCAAACCATCGACTTCCTGCAAAACCGCCCGGCCACCCCCGCGCCCGTTGCCCAAGCGGCCACGCACCCCATCAACTGGGACATGGTGACCAGCATCCCGGCCGGGCAGCGCGCCGTCATTCAGACCAGCAAGGGGCGCATCATCCTGCATCTGCTGGTGGAGCAGGCTCCCGGCTCAGTGGCTAGCTTCGTGGAGCTGACGCGCCAGGGCTTTTACAACGGCAAGAACTTCCACCGCGTCGTGCCCAACTTCGTGGCCCAGGGCGGCTGCCCCCGTGGCGACGGCTGGGGCAGCTCCGACTACAACCTGCGCTCCGAATTCGCCGACCTGCGCTACACCGAAGGGGCCGTGGGCCTGGCCTCGGCTGGCAAAGACACCGAGAGCTGCCAGTGGTTTATCACCCACGCCCCCACACCCCACCTCGACGGCCGCTACACCATTTTCGCCCAGGTAGTCGAAGGCATGGACGTCGTCAGCCGCCTCGGCATCGGTGACAAAATTGAGCGGATAGAGCTGGTAAAATAAATACCCGTGCCATTCCGACCGCCGGGAGGAATGGCACGGGTTAGCATTAACGGCGTATGGAAGCCTAGTTCTCGGAGCGGCCGTGCACCTGGGCCGGGGGAGTAGTGGCTTCTACCGCCGTGAATGACTCCAGGATTTTGTACGTATGGCTGGCGCCTTTGGGCACCACCCAGGAGTTGCCGGGTTCCAGCAGCACCATCTGCCCTTCGATGTGCAGCTCGGCGCGGCCCTGAATTACGTAGCCCACCGTTTCATACGGACGGGCCGAAGGCTCTTTAGCCTCGCTGGGCTGCTCATTCTCCCAGAGGCGCATCGAGACGTGGATGCCGGAAGCCAGGTATTTTTCGCCCTCGGGGCCTTTGGGCGAGTTGCGGGAGTCGATTTTGGTAACGGTGGTGTCGGCCATGGGGCAGAGAGAAGGTTAGGTGGAAAGAATGCAGGCAGCCAAAGCCGCCGAGTTGCCTAACGGTGGGAAGAGGGGAGGGGTTACTTTGCCGTTCTCCGCCAAACCTTCGGGCGCCGGCGTGGTTTGGAAAAACTGCATCGGCTGTATCTTCCGGCCGCGGGCTGTCCTGCTAGTTGCCATTGCTATGTCTTCTGCCGATTTTCTGCACGACCTCACCCAGGCCCACCGCTCCACGGCGGCTCCCCTGCCCGCAGCAGCCTTCTGCCACTTGGCCGAGCAGCTCCTGGACCTGCTGTTTCCCGAGCGGGCCGAGCGTCCTTTGCGCGACGCCGACGCCGTAGCCGCCACGCTGCGCCAGCTTGAGGACGACCTCACCGCGCTGCTGCGCCTCGTGCCTCTGTCGCGCCCCGCCGCCGATGTAGCCGCCGAACTGTGGGATGCCCTGCCCGACCTGCGCCAGCTTCTGCTCCAGGATGCCGCCGCCATTGTGGCCGCCGACCCGGCCGCCCAGGGCCTGGCCGAAGTAGTAAGCACCTACCCTGGCTTCTACGCCATTGCCTTGCACCGCTTCGCCCACGGCCTGCACCAGCGCGGTGTGCCCCGCGTGCCCCGCATGCTGAGCGAGTACGCCCACCAGCGCACCGGCATCGACATCCACCCCGGCGCCCGTATCGGACCCTCGTTCTGCATCGACCACGGCACGGGCCTGGTTATCGGCGAAACCTGCGTAATTGGGGCCCACGTCAAGATTTTTCAAGGCGTAACGCTCGGCGCACTCAGCGTAGCCAAGCACCTGCAGGGCATCAAGCGCCACCCCACCATCGAAGACCACGTGGTGATTTACGCTGGCGCTACTATTTTGGGTGGCAGCACCACCGTGGGCAGCCACAGCATCATCGGGGGCAACGTGTGGCTCACGGAAAGCGTCCCGTCCCACTCCCGCGTCTACCACCGCGCCCACATCCACGTCACCCGCTCCGAAGACCCCGCTGAGGATATTATGTTCTCTATTTAGAAGTGAGACAGTGAGACAGTGAGAAGTGAGACTTTTGAGTTGACAATTGCGCCTCAACAACCTTCGCACATTCACTAAGTCTCTAAACCCCCAAGACCCTAAGACCCCAAGCACATGAAAGCCACCACCATTCTGGACACCATCGGCAACACCCCGCTGCTGCGCCTCAACCGCCTGTTTGCCCACCGCCCCGACGTGGAGGTGTGGGTGAAGCTGGAGCGCGCCAACCCCGGCGGCAGCATCAAGGACCGGATTGCCCTAAGCATGATTGAGCAGGCCGAGCAGGACGGCATCCTTGGCCCCGACAGCCTGATTGTGGAGCCTACCTCCGGCAACACCGGCGTGGGCCTGGCCATGGTAGCGGCCGTAAAAGGCTACCGGCTCACGCTGGTCATGCCCGAGAGCATGAGCATTGAGCGCCGCCGTCTCATGGCCGCCTACGGCGCCAACCTGGAGCTGACGCCCCGCGAGAAAGGCATGAAAGGCGCCATCGAAAAAGCTCACGAAATCGTGCGCGACACGCCCGGTGCCTGGATGCCCATGCAGTTCAGCAACCCCGCCAATATCAAGGTGCACGCCGAAACCACCGCCCAGGAAATCCTGCGCGACGCTCCCGAGGGCTTCGACTTCCACATCACGGGCGTGGGCACCGGCGGCCACATCACGGCCGTTACGGAAGTGCTCAAGCCCCTTTTTCCCGACATGAAAACCTTTGCCGTGGAGCCCGAACTGTCTCCGGTCATCAGCGGCGGCGCCCCCGGCCCGCACCCCATCCAGGGCATCGGCGCCGGCTTCGTCCCCGACAACCTGCATCGTGAAGTCCTCGACGGCGTTATCCAGATCAGCCAGCAGGAAGCCTTCGACATGGCCCGCCGCGCCGCCCGCGAGGAAGGCTTGTTCATCGGCGTCTCATCCGGCGCTTCCCTGGCCGCCGTGGCCCGCAAGCTCCCCGAGGTGCCGGAAGGAAGCCGCATCCTCACCTTCTGCTACGACACCGGCGAGCGGTACTTGTCGGTAGAAGGCTTGTTCGTCTGAACCGCGGATTGAGGCGGATTTACCGGATTACACGGATTTTGTGGCCGATTAACAGAAAACGAGCTTGCTCCAGGGCAAGCTCGTTTTCTGATGGGCTAGTACTTCCATTATACTTCTGCTTCGCAGCTTGGGCCTCTGTGGTAAAAGCGCATGGGCGTATAACCGGAAAAAAGAAAAGCCCAACCATGTGGTTGGGCTTTGTAGTGGAGAATATCGGAGTCGAACCGATGACCTCTTGCATGCCATGCAAGCGCTCTAGCCAGCTGAGCTAATCCCCCAGGTTGTAGTTCTCATTCGCCGGCTGCGTTTGAGTGTGACAAAAGTACGGCGTGTTTTTGAATCTGCAAGTAGAAAGGCGAAAATAACGTAAGTTTTTTCGATTCGGTAAACCAAAAAAAGTGGGCTGGCACTACTGCCAGCCCACTTTTCGAAAGATAAACCGTTGGCTTAGTTGAAGATGTAGCGCACCCCAACCTGAGCCTGCCAACGCGAACCAATGGTGGTCACGTTGTCGCGGAAGGTGCGGCTTAGCGGCACGGCCGGCGTTACGGTGCCGTCGGTAGCGCGGGTGGGGTTGGTCAGGTAGGGGAAGGTGAAAGCAGGCTGGCCTTGAGCAGTGTAGCCGCTGAAGTTGAGGACACCGCTGTTACGGTTGGTAGCCTGGATGGTACCCCATTCCGAGTTCAGCAAGTTGCCCACGTTGAAGATGTCGAGGCTCAGCTGCAGCGTGTGGCGGTTTGTCTCGTTGTAGAAGATGTCCTGAATCAGCTTCAGGTCCACTTGGTGCAGCCAGGGAAACTCACCACCATTGCGCTCAGCATACTCACCGCGACGGTTACGCAGATACTCGTCTTGATTGATATAGGCATCCAAGTCGGCGTACTGCTGGTCGGCCGTGTACGTGTATTGTTGGGGTGTGCCCGCGAAGAAGGTGAGGTCGCGCAGAATAATCTCGCCCCGGTTGCGCGGAATGTAGATCAGGTCGTTGTTGCCACCGGCCCCGTCGCCGTTCACGTCGCCACCGTAGAGGTAGCTGAAGCGGCCCTGCGGAGCACCCGTGTAGAACACCGACAGCGTCGTGCCCAGGTGATTGAAGTACTCACGGCGGTAAGAGCCTACGGTTACTATCCGGTGACGCTGCAGGAAGTTGGCGTAGCTTAGCACGTTGGCGTTGGGGTCGCCCGATACCGGACGGTCGCGCCACTGCGACTGGGCAATTGAGCCGCCATCGTTTACAGTACGGGCATCAGTGTAGGTGTACGCCAAGCTAGCGAACAGGCCACTGTCAAAGCTTTTCTGTAGCTGGCCGGTTACGGCGTAGGAGTAGCCCTTGTTGGTGTTCTTCAGCAGAATAGCATCTGTGATGTTGGGGTTGGCAGCCGTAGCGCCACCCTGACCGCTATAGATGCGGTTATTGGAAATCAGGCTTTGGCGAGCGTTAGCACCAGTGCCCACGGGAGCTACCGTGTACAGACCAGCGTTGTTGCCGGTTGTATTAAGAGCGCCGAAGGTGTAGAAGATCGGGCGGTTGTCCGGGCCGTTAGCCCGAGCAAACGGAGCGGACTCGCTACCCGGCAGGTTCACGTTTTGCAGGTATACAGCGTTCAGGTCGCGGGTGTAGAAGCCTTCCAAGGTAGCAACAATACCACCGGGCAACTCCTGGTCTACAGCCAGGTTGGTGCGCCATACCTGCGGGAACTTGAAGTCCCGGTCGGTTACTGCCAGGTTATACTGCGTGTTGGCAGCGCGGCTGGCCGGAACATAAGCACTCACGTCTGTGCGGAACGGATAATTGCCAATACCTGTCGCAGCGTTGTTGGCGAAAATGCTGCCGAACAGCACCCCGTTGTTGCTAGCCTGGTTGGAAATCCACACAAAAGGCACACGGCCGGTAAAGACCCCGGTACCACCACGCAGCTGCGTTTTCTTGTCATCGTTCACGTCCCAATTGAAGCCAACACGGGGCGAGAAAAGCACGCGAGAGTTGGGTAGCTGGCCCGTGTTGATGCGCACCCCATCCCGGAAGGTCAGGTTAGCGGCATTCTGGTTTTGCTCCACATCCGACGAGATGATGGGTAAGTCGCCGCGCACGCCTACGGTCACGCGCAGGTTGCTGAAGGGCGTATATTCGTCCTGAACGTACAAGCCCAGCTGGGTGGCCTCGATGCGGGCGTAGGGGAACTCACCGTCCGCATTGGCGGCGTATTGTAGCTGAAACTGCGAAGGCAGAGCACGGGCAGTACCGGCCCCCAGCGGCGTCAAGGCGTTGGTTGTGCGGTCGTAGGCAAAACCGTTGGCGCTGTAGAAGTCCTCCAGCGAGTTGAAGCGGAACAGGCCGTTGTAGTTGGGCGCAAAACCGTTGCGGAAACGGTAGTGCTCGTTATAAGTGCCCACGGTTACGTTGTGCTTACCCAAAAAGGCCGTGAAGTTGTCACCGAACTGATACACATCGGTGTCCAGCAGGTTGCCGGCCGTGAAAGGCTCGAAGCCAAACGAAGTTAGCGTCTGGTTCACGTTCTGACCGGGCGCCCCGTTGCCGATTTCCACGAAGGGAAAAATGGAAGGCGAAGCGGCAACGCGGAAGTCACGGAAAGCTGTGTAGCCTACGGTCAGGTTGTTCGAGAAGCGCGTGCCGAAGGTGCTGTTCAGCTCAGCAATGTACGAGTCAAGGTTGTTGTTGATTTCGTAGTAAGCCGATTGAAAGGGCAGGCCAAACTGCGTGCCTGAGCGTGAGGTGATGGCGCCACTGTTGCTCGGCGGCACATCAGCCAGCGAGCGGAGCAGGTTGTACTTCACGTTTAGCCGGTGGTTCTGGCTGATGTTCCAGTCGATACGGGCGGTAACCTTGTCGCTATTTTGGCGCTGGCTGTAGCCCTGGTAGGGGCCCGGATTGTAGTTAAACTGCATTTGCAGGAAGTTGCTGAGGGTATTCAACTGAGCCTCGCTTACCTGCGAAACGCTGGTGCCGTTGGCCGGCAGGTCGGTGCGGCTGGCTATGAAGTTGCCGGACGGCGGGTCGGTGCGACGCTCCCGCTCCCCGTTCAGGAAGAAGAATACTTTATCCTTGATGACTGGACCGCCGACGCGGAAACCGTAGTTCTGCAGGCGAAAGTCGGTAATTGCCACTTCCTGGTCGCCCACTCTGCGGCCGAGGAAAAACTCCCGCTGGTTACGGTTGAAAAAATACACTGAGCCAGTTACCTGGTTCGAACCGGCACGGGTAATAGCATTGATGCCAGCCCCGGTGAAGGAGCCCTGACGCACGTCGTACGGGGCCAGGCTTACCTGAATTTGCTCAATAGCGTCGATGGAAATAGGCTGGGCATTCGTTTGGCCCCCTACCGAGCCTGACAAGCCAAAGGCGTTGTTGAAGACGGCACCATCAACGGTGAAGTTGTTGAAGCTGGCGCTACGGCCGCCGATGTTTAGACCATTGGCCTGCGGTGTTAAACGCGTGAAGTCAGCAAAAGAGCGGTTCAGCGTGGGCAGGCGCTCGATTTGCTCACGTTGTACCGTAGTAGCCGCCCCCGTACGGCCGGAGTTGATAATCGGGTCCTGGCGGCCCGTAACGGTTACGCCGGCCAGTTCTGTAGTAGCTTCGCTCAGGTTGATGTCTACCCGCTGGTTCTGGCCCAGAGTCAGGAAGATGTTTTCCCGAACGGCTTCCTGGTAGCCTACGAACGTAACGCGAATGGTATAAGGCCCACCCACGCGCATGTTCTGGATGTTGAAACGGCCTTCCGAGTTGGTCGGCGCCACGTACTGGGTGTTCGTGGGGTTATGCACGGCAATTACAGTTGCTCCAGGCAACCCTTCCCCCGACTTGTCGGTAATAATACCGTTCATAGCCGAGGTTGTAGTACCCTGCGCCCAGCTGAGCTGGGCTGACAAGGCCGCCACGGGCACTAGAGCCACTGAAGCGTAAAAACTGCGTCTCATAAAGTGGGGGGATTGGTGAAAAAAGGTTGCAAAAGGGTTTGCGAAAAAGCGGCGCAAAATTACAGCCCGTCCTACCGGGTCTGTATTATGCTTATGTTATGAAATTGACCACCTTGCGGCTGTTTTCGGCCGCAAAGGTAAGGGGGAAATTCACAATCTTGGGCGTACTGCTTTGATGAATCGACTTAAATAATAGTCGGTTTCCAAGGCATTCTCCACCACTCCTAACGAGCTAGAAGAGTGGATGAACTGCACGCTCTCCGGCGTAGCTTCCGTTATGAGCCCCACGTGCGTAATCGTGGAGCTGCCGGGCGAGGCCCCGAAAAATACCAAATCACCGGGGCGTAAATCCTGGGGGCGCACCGGCTCTCCCCAGGCTGCCTGCTCGTTGCTGGAGCGCGGAATGCTGATGTTGACTGCCGCAAAAGATTGTTGTAACAAGCCGGAGCAGTCCATGCCCAGGCGGGTAGTACCGCCAAACTTGTAGGGCGTGCCCTCGAAAGAGCGGGCCGCCTCGATTACCATGGCTACGCTAGCGGGCGTGCCCGCCGGCAAGGGGCGGCGCGCCGCTGCCGGGCGCTTGGTAACTACCTTGCTTTTGCCTGCCGAAGTAGCCAGCTTACTTTTGGCCTTGGTGCGGGCCACGGTGCCGCCCCGGCGGTCGGCAGCTTTCATGCGCGCTATGTCCCGGGCCGAGTGGTACCGGCCGTTTCGGTAGTTGACTTTTCGGGTGCTGCCGCATGACGACAGCCACCCCAGCATAGCAACCAGCAGCAGCAGCCCCAGCCGGCCCCACTGCGCCGAATGCCGTACCTTCGTACTATGTTCCCGCATCGGAACAAAGATAAACAGCTCAGCTATTTCCCTCATCTATATATGGACTTTCAAGTGGTAACTCCTGAGGTGGTGGCGGCTTTTGAAGCCATCGTCGGCCCGGCGCACGTACTCACGGCTCAGCACGCCGAAGCCGACGTGTACGCCGGCTACGGCCGCGACCATACCGAGGACCTGCACTTCGCCCCCGACGTAGTGGTACGCCCCGCCAACGCCGAGGAAATCAGCCGGATTGTGCGCCTGTGCCACGAGCACCGTATTCCCATCACGCCGCGGGGAGCCGGCACGGGCCTGTCGGGGGGCGCGCTGCCCATGCACCAGGGCGTGGTACTGAGCACCGAGCGTCTCAACCGGATTCTGAACATCGACACGCGCAATTTGCAGGCCACCGTGGAGCCCGGCGTGGTAAATGAGGTGTTTCAGAATGCAGTGAAGGAAGTAGGCCTGTTTTACCCGCCCGACCCGGCCAGCAAGGGCAGCTGCTTCCTGGGTGGCAACCTGGCCCACAGCAGCGGCGGCCCCAAAGCCGTGAAATACGGCACCACCCGTGACTACGTGCTGAATCTGGAGGTGGTGCTGCCCACCGGCGACATCATCTGGACCGCCGCCAACACCCTGAAGAACTCCACCGGCTACAACCTCACCCAGCTCATGGTAGGCTCGGAGGGGACATTGGGCATTATCACCAAAGTGGTGTTCCGCCTGCTGCCGTATCCGCAGCAGAACATCCTGATGCTCGTGCCCTTCCGGCGCGAAGACCAGGCCGCCGAGGCCGTATCGGCGGTGTTCCGGGCGGGCGTGGTGCCCTCAGGTATGGAGTTCATGGAGCGTGAGGCCATTGTGTGGTCGTCGGACTACCTCAACATTCCGCTCACCCTGCCCGACGACATTCAGGCCCACCTGCTCATTGAACTCGACGGCCAGGACCTCGACCAACTCTACAAAGAAGCCGAGCAGGTGTACGCCGTGCTGGAAGGCTATGATGTGGGCGAAATACTGCTGGCCGACACCGCGGCGCAGAAAGACGAGCTGTGGAAAATCCGGCGCAACATCGGCAATGCCGTCCGCTACAACTCAGTGTACAAAGAAGAGGATACCGTGGTTCCCCGCGCCGAGCTACCTACTTTGCTGCAGGGCGTGAAAGCCCTGGGCCGGCAGTATGGCTTCAAGAGCGTGTGCTACGGCCACGCCGGCGACGGCAACCTGCACGTCAACATTATCCGCGGCGACCTGGACGACGATATGTGGCACCGCGGCTTGCAAGAACCCATCAAAGAGCTGTTCCGGCTGTGCGTGCAGCTGGGCGGCACTATCAGCGGGGAGCACGGCATTGGGCTGGTGCAAAAGCCCTACATCGGCATTGCCTTGGGCGAAACTCAACTCCAACTGATGCGGGGCATCAAGCGCGTGTTCGACCCGCACGGTATTATGAATCCGGGCAAGATCTTTTAAATCACAGATTATGAAGATTATATGGACTGCACGGATGCAGTTTAGCTTCCCTTCAACAACCATCAACAGTAAAGGCCACTTCCCGCGGGAAGTGGCCTTTACTGTTGACGAATCTGCCTAGATAGACGAATCCGTAAAACCCGATAAATTCATCTAAATCCGTTAAATCCGCGGTTTAGCTTTGGTCGCCCTTCAGTTTGTCCTCGCCGCCGTAGGGGGCGCCGGCCGTAATATCACCCCGCAGACCACCCTGCGACACGCCGGGTTGCGTACCGGGTTGTTGTGAAAGAGTGGTGTTGTCATCGGCCTGCACTTCCGGCCCGGAGGCAGCATCGGCGCCGCCCACCTGCGAGGCCGTGGCTGGCTGGCCGTTGCCGGTGATGATGGTGGGCTGCTCACCCACGGGGCCGGTTAGTTCATTTACCTTCTGAATGTACTGGCGCTTGGCATCGTCCTCGCTCACACCTTTAAACTTGCTCCACGAGTCCCACTGGGCCTGCGACATGCCGGCGTAGCCGCTGGGGTTGGAGGGTGAGTCGTCGCCAACCACGTCTTTTTCGGTGTCATGGTCGCCCTCGGTGGCCTGCTTGTAGAGGCCGTACAGCTCCGTCATGTGGGCCGCGGCTTTGTCGCCGGGCAGGTTGTCGACGCGGGCCACAGCGGCTTCAAATTCCTGTTGTAGGTTCATTTGGTCTTGCAGATTCATAAGGCAGAGAGTAGGGGCAGAATGAAAAGTTTCTCCCGGTTGTACTAACGTGGCACGGCTTTGGTTGCGGGCGCGGCCCCGAGTTTTTAGGAATCCAAGTCCTGATAGTTCGTACTTTTGCCGGCCGTATGTGTGGAATTTCCGGAGTATTCGCTTTTACCGACGCAGGCCGCGATTCGCTGGCCTTTCTGCGCGCCTCAACCGACGCCATTATCAGCCGGGGCCCCGACTCCCAGGGGCATTTTGTATTTGACCGGTGCGGACTGGGCTTTCGGCGCCTGGCCATTCTGGACCTGACCGCCGACGGCAACCAGCCCATGACCGACGAGTCGGGGCGCTACACCATCGTCTTCAACGGCGAAATCTTCAACTATAAGGAGCTGCGCCAGAAGCTCATTAACCGCGGCCACCGCTTCCACTCCCAAACCGACACGGAGGTGGTGCTGCACCTGTACATGGCCGAGGGCCGCAACTTCCTCAAGAAACTGAACGGCTTCTTCGACTTCGCCATTTACGACCGGGAAGAGGACTCCATGTTTCTGGCCCGCGACCGGATGGGGGAGAAGCCCCTGCTCGTATACCGCGACGAAGACAAGTTTCTGTTTGCCTCCGAGATGAAGGCGCTGCTGGCCCTGGGCGTACCGCGCAAGCTCGACTACGTGGCCCTGAGCCACTATTTGCAGCTCAACTACATTCCGGGTCCGGCCACCATTTTCAAGGGCGTAAAGAAAGTGCTGCCCGGCCACTACCTCTATCTTAAAGGCAAGAAGGTGGTGCGCAAGCGGTGGTACAAGATTCCGTACGACCCCAAGAAGGTCGAGAAAAACAAGCTCACCTACGAGCAGCAGCAGAAGAAGCTGGTCGATATCCTGGACGAAGCCACCGCCCGCCGCCTCGTGGCCGATGTGCCCGTGGGCGCCTTCCTGAGCGGCGGCATCGACTCGTCGGTGATTGTGGCCTTGGCCTCGCGCCACACCCCGCACCTGAACACGTTCAGCATCGGCTACCGCGACGAGCCTTTCTTCGACGAAACCAAGTACGCCAAGCTCGTCGCCGACCGGTACAAAACCAACCATACAGTCTTTTCCCTGACCAACCAGGACCTCTACGACCACATTTTTGAGGTGCTGGACTACATCGACGAGCCTTTTGCTGATTCATCGGCGCTGGCCGTGTATATTCTCAGCAAGCGCACCCGCGAAAAAGCCACCGTAGCCCTGTCGGGCGACGGCGCCGACGAGCTGTTTGCCGGCTACAACAAGCACATGGGCGAGTTTCAGGTGCGCCAGGGTGGCTTCAAGGCCGAAGCCGTGACGGGCCTGAACCTGCTGTGGGACGTGCTGCCAAAGTCGCGCAACTCCTTCTTTGGCAACAAGGTGCGGCAGTTTCAGCGCTTCTCGCGTGGCATGCTCAGTGGGCCCAAAGACCGGTATTGGGACTGGGCCTCATTTGCCTCAGAGAAAGACGCCCGCGCTCTGCTCAGCCCCGCCGCCCGCCGCAAAGTAGGCAAGAAGCTGGCCGAGAAGCGCCGCCGCGACATCCTGGCCGACCTCCACGCCGACGGCGACCTGAACGAGGTGCTCCTAACCGACACCAAGCTGGTGCTGCCCTACGACATGCTCACCAAAGTGGACCTGATGAGCATGGCCTGCTCCCTGGAAGTGCGCCCGCCCTTCCTCGACCCCAACGTGGTGCGCTTTGCCTTCTCCCTGCCCGTGTCGAGCAAAATCGACGCAAACATGAAGAAGAAGATTGTGCAGGACGCTTTCCGGCCCATGCTCCCGGAGGAGCTGTACAAGCGTCCCAAGCACGGCTTCGAGGTGCCTCTGCTGAAGTGGTTTCGCGGGGAGCTTCGCCCGTTGATTGAAGACGACCTGCTCTCCGACGCCTTCATTGAAGCTCAGGGTGTTTTCGACGTGCAGGCCATCCGCGCCCTGAAAACCCAGCTTTTCTCGCGCAGCCCCGGCGACGTACACGCCCGCATCTGGGCCCTCATCGTGTTTCAGTGGTGGTGGAAGCGGCACATGAGTTAACTGAAAATTAAAAGTGAGGAATCAAAGAATGTCCATCATGAAAAATATGACACGACATTTCCAGCCACCTCATTTTTAACTCATATTTTTAATTGTCTTACAAATGAAAATAGCAGTAGTAGGCACCGGCTACGTGGGGTTGGTAACGGGAACGTGCTTTGCGGAGGTTGGTATTGATGTTACCTGCATTGATATCGACCAAAAGAAAATCGATAACCTGCGCCAAGGCATTTTGCCAATTTACGAGCCAGGCCTGGAGGAAATGGTTTCGCGCAACGTGGCGGCCAGCCGCCTGCATTTCTCGACTAATCTGAGCGAGGCTATTAGGGAATGCGACGTAGCATTTATTGCCGTGGGTACCCCTCCCGGCGAAGACGGCTCCGCTGACCTCAAGTACGTGCTGGCCGTAGCCCGTGGCATTGGCGAAAACATGACCAGCTATGGGGTAATTGTAACAAAAAGCACAGTACCCGTAGGCACAGCGGCCAAGGTGCGCAAGGAAATTGAAGATGCTCTGACCAAGCGTGGTGAGAACATCGAGTTTGACGTAGCCTCCAACCCCGAGTTCCTGAAAGAAGGCGCCGCCATCGACGACTTTCTCAAGCCCGACCGGATTGTGGTAGGGGTATCGTCGGAGCGGGCTGAGGAGGTGATGCGCAAGCTCTACAAGCCTTTCCTGCTCAACGGGCACCCCATCATCTTCATGGATATTCCGTCGGCGGAAATGACGAAATATGCGGCCAATTCTATGCTGGCCACCAAAATTTCGTTTATGAACGACATTGCCAACCTGTGCGAAATCATGGGCGCCGACGTGAACAAAGTGCGCTTGGGCATTGGCTCTGACGCCCGCATCGGCACCAAGTTCATCTACCCCGGCATCGGCTACGGCGGTTCGTGCTTCCCCAAGGATGTCAAGGCTCTCATCAAAACCGCCGCCGAAAACGGCTACCAGATGCAGGTACTGCAAGCTGTTGAGAGCGTGAACGAGGCTCAGAAAGAGGTGCTGTTCAATAAAGTGAAGAACCACTTCGGGGGCGACCTGCAAGGCAAGAAGCTGGCCGTGTGGGGCCTGTCGTTTAAGCCCAAAACCGACGACATGCGGGAGGCGCCCTCATTAGTCATCATTGAGAAGCTACTGGCCGAAGGCTGCACGGTATCAGCCTACGACCCCGTGGCGATGAAGGAAGCCAAGCATACCCTCGGCGACCGTATCACGTACGCCAAAGACCAGTTCGACGCGCTGATTGACGCTGATGCCCTGCTTGTTGTAACCGAGTGGCCCGAATTCCGGTCGCCTAACTTTGACGTGGTAGGCCGCTTGCTGAAGCAGAAAGTAATTTTTGACGGCCGCAACATTTACGACGCTCAGGAAATGCAGGAAGCCGGCTTTGCCTACCACTGCATTGGGGTGCGTACTGCTCACCAAGAGCCGGTTGAAGAGGCAAGTGTTAGGCAACAAGCCTCAAACCTCTAGAATTGATTCGTTACCCCTTGTAGCTTGCGGCTTAAAGCTAGCAGCTTAAAAAATATGGCTGAAAAAAAACGCGTACTCATTACTGGCGGAGCGGGCTTTCTGGGCTCCCATCTCTGCGACCGGTTTTTGGCGGAGGGCTACCACGTAGTAGCCATGGACAACCTAGTAACTGGGGACCTCAAAAACATCGAGCACCTGTTTAGCAAGGAAGACTTTGAATTCCATCACCATGATGTCTCGAAGTTTGTCTTCGTGCCGGGCAAGCTGGACTACATCCTGCATTTTGCCTCGCCGGCTTCGCCCATCGACTACCTTAAGATTCCTATTCAAACTCTAAAAGTAGGCTCGCTAGGCACCCATAACCTATTAGGCCTAGCCCGGGTAAAAGGTGCCCGCATGCTCATTGCTAGCACCTCGGAAGTGTACGGCGACCCGGAGGTGCATCCGCAGGTGGAGGAGTACTACGGCAACGTAAACCCCGTGGGCCCGCGCGGCTGCTACGACGAAGCCAAGCGTTTCCAGGAAGCCATCACCATGGCCTACCATAACCACCACGGCCTGGAAACCCGCATTGTTCGCATCTTCAACACCTACGGCCCCCGTATGCGCCTCAACGACGGACGTGTGCTGCCGGCCTTCCTGTCTCAGGCCCTGCGCGGCGAGAACCTGACCGTGTTCGGCGACGGTTCCCAGACCCGCTCTTTCTGCTACGTCGACGACCTGATTGAGGGTATTTACCGGCTGCTGCTGTCCGACTGCCACCTGCCCATCAACATCGGCAACCCTCAGGAAATCACCATTAAGGAGTTCGGCGAAGAAATTGCCCGCCTCACCGGCGTAGAGTTCAAGCCCGACTACCGCCCTCTGCCCGAAAACGACCCCATGAAGCGTCGCCCCGACATTACTAAGGCTAAAGAAATCCTGGGTTGGGAGCCGAAGGTAGACCGGGCCGAAGGCCTGCGTCGCACGCTGGAGTACTTCAAGGAGCACGTAAAATAAGTTTTCGTGACCAAGCCTTACCTGATAGAGTTTCCGCGCTTGGGTGGCCCCGACATAGGTTACCTATCCGTAGCGGAGCAGGCACAATTGCTGCCCTTTCGGATAGAGCGAGTATTCTGGACCTATTATACTCCCGAAACTATTGTGCGCGGCCGGCACGCCCACTACCGCACTGAGCAGGTGCTGGTAGCGGCGGCCGGCCGCATTTTAGTTACCACCGAGATGCCCAGCGGCGAGCTACAGGTGTACGTGCTCGACTCACCCCACCTCGGACTGTACATCCCGCCGCACGTGTGGCACACCATGCAATACTCGGAGGCCGCCGTGCAGTTGGCTTTTGTTGCGACGCCTTATGAAGAGGCTGACTACATCAGGGAGTACACTGAGTTTAAAAAGGTATGGGCCTCGAAGCAGCCCTAGCCGCCCGCCGTGCCCACCTGCTCAGCGTAATACCGTACGCCGCGGTGCCGGGGCTGGATGTTCAGGTTGTTTTCCAGCATTTTGTGCGGCAGCGCCTGCTGTCTTTTGGGGTTCGGGCAGAGGAGAAAATATGGGAAGCTCAGGGAGTACTGTTTTTTTACGAGCAGTTACTTTGGGATTCAGCCTATTTTCAGCGACCTATGGCGAGGGTGCGAGCCGTCCTGTTTGACCCCGAACAGATACTGGTTACGAACCTGGTACAGGCTATTGAGCAGTTTTCGCGCCATCTAAGGGAAGCGCATATCCAGCACTGCTACGCTGAAGTAGGGGCTGTTGACAACAGCGTACTTACTGCCTTGGGGTGTGCTGGCTGGGCTACAGTTGAAACCCGCCTGCACTATTATCACACCCTGCACCAGTTGCCAGCAACCCGTGCAGCTGTTCGGCCAGCAACTCTTCAGGATGTTGAAACCATTCGGCAAGTTGCGGCCCATAACCGCAACCCGCATGACCGATTCCACGCTGACCCTTTCTTTACGCAAGCAGAAGCAGACGCCTTTTTGGGTGAATATGCCGCCGCTGCGGTAAAGGGGTTGTGCAGTATCACCTTTGTGCCTCAGCACGAGCCAGTCGCCAGCTTTCTTGCAGTAGGGTATCTGCCGGCTGATGCTCACTTACTGGGAATGCCGCTAGGACGAGTGGTGCTAACGGCCGTAGGTCCGGCAAACCGGGGCTGGCATCGGCACCTAATTGACGAAACCTTGTGGCATACGCAGGAGAGGGGTGGGCAGCTGGTATTGCTGACAACTCAGGCTACCAATCGGGCCGTCATCCACAACTGCGAAACAACTGGCTTTAAGCTGGGCAGCATCACGCATATCGTTAGCTGGAGCCAGGTAGCTTAAGCTGTGCTGATTCGGATTTTCATATGGCTCATCCAGAATAGGGTGCTGCGCAGTTGTTATTTTTGCCGCTATATGCCCAAGCTGTCCATCATTGTCCCGTGTTATTTCAACGAGGCTAACATTCCGGTAACCGGTTCCGAGTTGATAGCCAATGAAGCGCTGTTTCCACCGGATGTCGAGTTTGAGTATGTATTCGTAGACGACGGCTCAACGGATGGTACGATAGCCGCCTTGCATCAACTGCGCGAGCAGTATCCTGATCGGGTCCGGGTGGTTGAGCTGGTAGCTAATGTGGGGTCGTACAACGCTATTGTGGCAGGAATGGAGCAGGCCACCGGTGACTGCCAAGCCCTGCTGACAGCTGACCTGCAGGACCCGCCGGCCTTATTAGCTCAGATGTACGCATACTGGCAGCAGAGCATCTGGCTGGTAGTTGGCAACCGGCAGGAGCGCCCTGAACGGGGAGTGGCGCGGCTGCTGGCCCGCACGTTTCACTTCCTTATGCGGCGCTTCGCTTTACCCAATGTGCCAGCTGGGGAGTTTGATTACGTGCTGTTCGACCGGCGCATCAGCCAGCAGGTTGTGCAATTGCCGGAACGAAACAGCAACGTTTTTTATCTGATGCTGTGGCTGGGGTATCCATACGTAAACCTACCCTATGTTCGCCGGCCCCGGCAGATTGGGCACTCGCGCTGGACAGTAGCCAAGAAAGTAAAGCTATTTATTGACTCGTTTGTCTCTTTCTCGTTCCTGCCTATCCGTCTTATTTCTGCCACTGGCTTCGTGCTGGGATTCTTAGCTCTGCTATATGGGGTGTACATCATTGGTCTACGACTGCTAGGTACGCAGGAGCCAGCTGGGTGGTCTTCCTTAATGGTGGTGGTTCTGTTTGTCTCAGCCTTCCAGATGTTGGCCCTGGGCGTAATAGGGGAATACGTATGGCGTGGCCTGGACGCGGCTCGTAATAGGCCGCTATACACAGCGAAGAAGGTGTCGGCCAGTCAATCTCCAACCACTTAATTTCCGGAGTTGTGGAAATACCATTCCTCTCCTTTGATGACCAGCACAGTGCCATGCGGGCCGAGATACTGGCCGCCATGACCCGCGTGTATGACAGCTACTGGTATGTATTGGGAAAAGAAGTAGAGGAATTTGAAGCCCAGTACGCGACCTTCAATCAGGTAGGGCACTGCATTGGCGTTGGCAACGGGTTGGATGCGTTGCATTTAGCACTACGCGCGCTTGAGGTGGGTGTCGGTGATGAAGTAATCGTGCCCAGCAATACGTACATCGCCACGTGGCTAGCCATTTCTCAGGTTGGAGCTACCATCGTTCCTGTGGAGCCGAACCCTGATACCTACAACCTTGACGTTCGACGAGTAGAAGAGGCCATAACGCCCAGAACCAAGGCTATTATGCCAGTGCATCTGTACGGCCAGGCCTGCGAGATGAACCCGCTCATGGCGCTTGCCGCCCGTCATCACCTCTTCATAATCGAAGACAATGCGCAAGCTCAAGGAGCTACCTACGCTGATAAGCGTACCGGAAGCTTCGGCCACTTGAACGCCACAAGCTTTTACCCCAGCAAAAATCTAGGTGCCTTGGGCGACGCGGGAGCCATAACCACACATGATCCAGAATTAGCTCAGCGTGTGGCAGCGCTGCGCAACTACGGGTCGACGCAGAAGTACTACAACAACATCATTGGCTATAACTCCCGCCTGGATGAGCTGCAGGCAGCTATACTATCAGTGAAACTTCAAAAGCTAGCGGAATGGAACCGGCAGCGCCAGCAGATTGCGGCTTTATACGAGCAGCATTTGCACGACGTGCCCGATCTGCAATTGCCTGTTGTAGCGCCGCAAGCAACGCATGTCTACCATCTGTATGTAGTACGTACCAAGCGACGCCGAGCGCTGCAGGATTTTCTCGCTGGTCAGGGAATAGGAACTATGGTGCACTATCCTGTTCCGCCGCATCTACAGCAGGCATACCATACCCTTTCCTTCCGCCAAGGACAGTTTCCATTGGCCGAAGAACTGTCGCAAACGTGCTTGAGCCTGCCCCTGTGGCCTGGCATGACGGAGTCTCAGGTGGCTACGGTTAGTGCGCTTATTAAGGCCTTTTACATGGGTTTTGGTGCAGTTTGAGGTCTTTTCCACCGCTTGAGCTTGTACCCTGAGTAGCGGAGCGCAGCCCGTGTCTAAAATCCTTTTGGCTATCTTTGTCCGTCAAACAGGCTTTTCTTTTCCTTGCCATGGAGTAAAACAGAAGCCGGAATGGCTTACTGATCTTCCGAATAATCACTGATCCGTGCAGACAATCGAAGCTCCGCAAGAAGTAGGTTCTCACACGAGCAGTTTCTCCGCTTCGGGCGCTGCCGACACGTGGACCGAAGTAATCCAGCCCCGGACCGGTCTGCTCGATCTTGGCCTGCGCGACGTGTGGCGCTACCGCGACCTGGTGATGCTGTTCGTACGGCGCGACTTTGTCTCGACCTACAAGCAGACCGTGCTAGGGCCCATCTGGTTTTTTATCCAGCCCCTGCTCACCACCATCACCTACGTTATCATCTTCGGCAACGTAGCCAAGCTCTCCACCGACGGTTTGCCCCAACTGCTGTTCTACCTGGCGGGCATCACCATCTGGAATTATTTCGCTCAGACGCTGACTACCACCTCCACGGTATTCACGGCCAACGCCCACATTTTCGGCAAGGTGTACTTCCCTCGCCTCACCATGCCCTTGTCCATTGTGCTATCCAACCTGATCCGCTTCGGGATTCAGTTTGCGCTGTTTCTGGGGTGCTGGGCATACTATCTGGCTACTTCAGACGTAGTAAAGCCCAATGCTTTCCTGCTACTGACTCCAGTGCTGGTAGCGCTGATGGGGCTGCTGTCCTTGGGCTTGGGTATGATCTTCAGCTCGCTGACCACCAAGTACCGCGATTTGGCCATGCTGCTTACCTTCGGGGTGCAGCTGCTCATGTACGCTACGCCGGTTATTTACCCCTTGTCCAGCCTGTCGCCCAAGTACAAATGGCTGATCATGGCCAACCCGCTCAGCTCCATTGTCGAAGCGTTTCGGTACGGGTTTCTTGGGGCCGGTACGTTTAGCTGGGGAATGCTGGGGTATAGTGTGTTGATTACCTTGCTCGTCCTGCTCACCGGGACGATTATCTTCAACAAGGTGGAGAAAAGCTTTACCGATACGGTATAAGCCGGCATTCCGGCGGGTCGCCCCCGGACCTCTTCCTTTGTAAGCCACCGCCATGAGCAACATCGCCATACAAGTAGAAAACTTGGGCAAGCTGTATCGCCTGGGCGAGATTGGGACGGGCACCCTCAGCCACGACCTCAACCGTTGGTGGGCCCGGCTGCGGGGCAAAGAAGACCCGTTCGCTAAAATCGGCGAAACCAACGACCGCACCATCAAAGGCCAGAGCGACTTTGTCTGGTCCCTGAAAGATGTCAATTTCGAAGTAAATCAGGGCGAAGTGCTCGGTATCATCGGCCGCAACGGCGCCGGCAAATCTACCCTGCTCAAAATCTTGTCCAAGGTAACTGCCCCCACCACCGGCCGGGTAAAGATCAAAGGCCGCATTGCCTCCCTGCTTGAAGTAGGCACCGGTTTCCACCCCGAACTGACTGGGCGCGAGAACATCTTTCTCAACGGCGCCATCCTGGGCATGAGCAAATCCGAAATTCGGGGTAAATTCGATGAAATCGTGGATTTCTCCGGCGTGGAACGGTATGTCGACACGCCAGTAAAACGCTACAGCAGCGGCATGTACGTGCGCCTGGCGTTTGCGGTGGCGGCCTTTCTGGAACCCGAGATTCTAATTGTGGATGAGGTGCTGGCCGTGGGCGACGCCGAGTTTCAAAAGAAGTGCCTGGGCCGCATGAAGGATGTGAGCGTAAATGATGGCCGCACGGTGTTGTTTGTTAGTCATAATATGGCTGCGGTTCAAAATTTATGTGATTCATGTGTGTTTCTCGAGTTTGGGACCGTTAAGAGTATCGGTAGGTCCGATAAAATAATAAGGGATTATCAAGGGTTGTTAGTTAATAAAAAGAAGTGGGTCGGGATAGACGGAGATGAGTTTGTTCAGGTAACTTCAACTGAAGTTTCTACTATAGAAGATGGTAATATATACAATGATCAAGACATAAACATAAATATTTGCATAAGTGTTAAAAAAGATATAAATGATATCGTTATTGGATTTAATATCATTTCTGAGTTTGGTTATCCAATAGCAAGAGCTTCATTTAATGATCATAATAACATGATTGGTTTGAAAGCGGGAGATTATATATTAAAATTTCTAATACCAAAATTGTCCTTGGCGACTGGCAGTTATTATATTCAATTTGATGTAGCTATTCCTTTTATAAGGAAAATAAACTCGGATTCTATTAATTTATTAATAGATGTATTGCCGAATGGTGAATATGGAAACAAGTATTTTGTGGAAAATTCCACGGAGTATAATTCCATAATCAGAGCAAATTGGTTTAATGGTATAAACAGCATATAAATCTTCATCTCATGGAAAGTCCAAAAACGAAGATAAGGGCATTGCTCAAAAAGGTGGGTATGTTGTCAGAAAATCCCTATAATTTACGGAAGCAGTTTTCATATTCAATAAAGATAAATAGCATTTTATCAAAGCTAATGAGGGATAGTTTTTTGTGGAATGTTTCCGATAATATTGATCTACCACAAGGTGAGCTGTATAATATATGGCATCAGATACCTGGTGCACATAAGTGGCATCACTATTTTCCTATTTACGAGAAAATATTTAGTTTTCTTCAGAGTGGTCCCATTAAAATATTAGAAATAGGTGTTTACAAAGGAGCGTCAGTAAGAATGTGGAAAGAGTATTTTCATGAAGATTCTCTGTTAGTAGGAGTGGACATAAACGAAATGTGTAAAGAACATGCTAATCCAAATAGAAACGTGCATATTAGGATTGGCAGTCAACAGGATGAGGTTTTTTTAAAAAATATTATACAAGAATTTGGTAAGTTTGATCTAATCATAGATGATGGCAGTCATGTAGTTTCCCATATGATTGATAGTTTTAACTATCTATTTGATGAAGGATTGAAAGACGAAGGTATTTACTTTGTTGAAGATACTCATTCTAATTATTGGATAACACACAGGGATAGGGTATATTCTTTTGTTGATTTTTCTAAAGATTTAGTAGATTTAATGCATTATCATTATACTATAGGGCAATCGGAACCAGAGTTTAGGCTTGGTTCCAAATCAAGAGTGAGGTCTTTTAGCGTACCTAAGTTCACCTCTATTATAAATGAGATTAGGTTCTTTGACTCTATAGTAGTTTTCTACAAAAAGAATAGGCAAGTGCCTGTAAGTGAGCATCTATAATATGACGGCAAAAGTAAGCGTTATTATTCCAAATTACAATCACGCCCGGTACTTGCCGCAGCGTATAGAGTCGGTGTTGAACCAAACGTTCACCGATTTTGAATTGTTAATTATGGATGATTGCTCGCCAGATAATAGTCGAGATATTATTGAGAAGTATGCTGCACTTGATAAACGAATACGAATTCTGTATAACGAGCAAAATAGTGGAAGTACTTTCAAACAATGGAATAAAGGAATTGCCCATACCAAAGGTGAATATATTTGGTTGGCAGAAAGTGATGATCTGGCTGATGTAAACTTCTTAACGACTCTCGTTAAGTGTTTAGAAGAAAAGCCACGAGTTGGTTTAGTATACTGCGATTCAATCACAATAGATGAAAATGACACAAGGCTTCAGGAGTGGAAGTACACATTTTGTGAGGCCCTTCAAACCACCTTGTGGATGCAGGATTTTGATATGGACGGTCCGGATTTCATAAGTAAGTATATGACATTTGGTAATTCTATTCCTAATGCTAGTGCAGTATTACTCAGAAGAAGCGCGTTAACGGCTGCTGGTCCGGCTGATGAGAACACCCGGTTAGCCGGTGATTGGCTGTATTGGGTCTCGATCTTGAAATACTCAGGTATTAGTTATATATCTCGTTCGCTTAACTATTTTCGTACACACAATAACAATGTACGCAGCCAGACAACTACTAATGGAGTGTTGCTGGTAGAAACTAGTCAGGTTTTATTAAAAATAAAAGCAATAGTTGGTGTAAATGCGCAGCAGAAACAGATTGTCTTAGCTCTGCTAAAACGTTGGATTCAAGGTTTTGTATACGGAGACATTCCTGGATTTAGACACAGAATATTATATAGTAACATAAATAAACTGTTGGATGATAATGGCAAAACTGTAAAAAGAGAATGGATCAGATTTCTATTGGGAAATAAACTAAGTGGCATACGGATGATATTAGGTGATAAGTATTTGTACAAAGTATTTCCTAGTTTAAGAAAGTAGCTAAACAGCTCTGTGAGTGGGATTAGATAGGTGCTTGAAAAACCTGAGTAATGAAAAAAACCATTGTTTTTGTATCGCACGAAGCTACTCTCACTGGTGCACCTATTTTATTGTTAAATATTGTCACTTGGCTTGGACTTCAAGCAAAATATGATTTGGTAGTAGTGCTGGCGAAAGATGGGCCGCTACGGCAGGATTTTGAGAAAGTAGCCAAGGTAATACTATATAATGTTACTCCTTCCTCCCGTGTAGTAGCTGCCCTTTTACGCAGGAGTGATACTATAGATAAGTATCAGTTAAATAGGTTTAGAAGAGTTTTACGTGGTAAAAATATAAAGCTTATTTTTTCGAATACAATTGTAAACGCAGATCTAGTTAAAAAATTTCGAGATGCTCATGTCCCAATTATAACCTATGTTCATGAGCTATCATTTATCATGCGAATGCAGCAATTGTATCATGGAGGGATTGATACAGCGCTTTCTAATACTAGTTTTTTTCTGGCTGGCTCAAAGGCCGTAACAAGGCACCTCGTTTTGCAAGGAGTTGATCCTAACAAGATAGAAGTTATTTATTCAAGTATTCCTTTTGAGGCCATTGAAGCACAGTTGCAAACGTACACTATTGAAAAAGTGCGAGCCGAGTTAGGCTTACCAATTAACGCTCGCCTACTGGTAGCAGTAGGAACGGCCAGTTGGCGGAAGGGTAGTGATTTATTTGTTCAACTAGCTGATGTAGTATCAAAGCGCAGGTCTGATATACACTTTGCCTGGGTGGGAGCGACCCCCAATACAATGGAGTATTTACAGCTGGTGCATGACGTAGAGCGGTATGGGCTGGTTGATAATTTCCATATTATCCCAACCACACCGGAGTACCTGAAGTATCTGGCTGTAGCAGAAATGCTGATCCTACCCTCGCGGGAGGATACGTTTCCTTTAGTGGTTCTGGAAGCAGCGGTAGCAGGCAAGCCTACTGTATGTTTTGCCGACGCAGGAGGTAGTCCAGAATTTGTAGGTACGGAGTACGGAGTGGTTGTTCCCTACGGGCAGATTGAAAAAATGGCGGATGCGGTAGAGGAGCTACTACGCAACGATGAGGAGCGCCGTGATAAGGGGAAGCGCGCACGCGAAGCTGTACGGACTAACTACAACATTTCGGGCGTAACCGCTCGCATTGAGGAAGTAATTGAGGCCTTTACCGCATGATAAAAAACTAGTTTGCGTATGCCCCCGAAGGTTTCCGTCATCATCCCCAATTACAACCACGCCCGCTACCTGCCGCAGCGCATTGAAAGTGTGCTGAGTCAAACGTTGCGGGATATGGAAGTATTACTGCTGGATGATTGCTCCTTGGATAACAGTCGGGATATCATTGCCCACTACGCCGCCCAGGACGCCCGGATTCGGGTAGTGCTGAATGAGCACAACAGCGGCAGCACCTTTAAGCAGTGGAACAAAGGCATTGCGCTGGCTCAAGGCGAGTACGTGTGGCTGGCGGAAAGTGATGATTACGCCGACCCGAAATTGCTAGCTACCCTAGCGGTCCACCTTGATGCTCTTCCTGCTGCTGGCTTGGCGTATTGTGATTCCTACAGTGTTGATGAGCACAACAAATTGATGCCCATAGCTACCTGGGAGCCCTTCCTAGCGGAGCTGGACCCGGCTCTGTGGAAACAGGACTTCGTGCGGCCCGGGATAGAGCTGGTGCGGCGGTTCATGTCCTATCGGAATATCATTCCCAATGCTAGTGCCGTGCTGCTGCGCCGGGCCACGCTCCAGCAGGTTGGGCCCGCCAATGAGAACTTTAAGGTGCTGGGCGACTGGCTATTCTGGGCTCGGATTCTGGCGGCTGGTGAGGTGGTGTTTGTTGCCCAGCCCCTCAATTATTTCCGCACTCATCGCAACAACGTGCGCAGCAAAACGCTGGAGAATGGTACGGCTTTGCTAGAAACTACGCAGATGCTGGCGGCCATGCGCCAGTATGGTCCTCCCGAAGCCCATTTCTATCAGAAGTCCATAGAGCTTCTGCTAGCCGTCTGGTTTCATTCTTTGGTCTACTATAAGGTGCCAGTGCAGACGCACCGGGCCATCTACCGGAACATGGTGGCGCTGGATCCCGAGTTTGCCAGGCAGTTCAAGAAAGCATTCTGGCATTTTTTGCTAGGCAATAAGCTGAGTGGCATCCGAATGCTGATTGGTGATAAACTGTTGTATCCGCTGAGAAACCGCTTGTCATCCTGATGCTCTCCCTCATCATCTGTACCCGCGACCCGGTGGCCCTGCAGGCGGTTAGCCAAAGCGCAACTGCTACTATTGGCGTGCCCCACGAAATAGTGGCCGTAGACAACAGCCAGGGGCAATACGGCATTTGCGAGGCCTACAATGTAGGGGCAACCAGGGCGCAATATGAGCTGCTGTGCTTTATGCACGAAGACATCCGGTTTCACACCCCCGGGTGGGGACGCATCGTGACCGACATCTTGCAAGATCCTACGGTTGGGGTGCTTGGCGTTACGGGGGGGCAGTATCAGGTAGCAGCTCCGGCGGCTTGGTGGGGCTGTGGCCTCGACCTATGTCGAGAAAATGTACTTAATCTCTTCGAAGATGGGCACACCGAACTGGACCTGCGCAACCCGGAAGGAGCCAAGCTAACGGATGTAGCCGTAGTGGATGGCTTGTGGATGTGTTCACGCAAGGAAGTGTGGCAGCAATACCCCTTTGATTCCCAAACGTTCACGGAGTTCCACTTTTACGATATTGATTACTGTACCGAAATTTTTCTGCACGGCTTACGCGTGTGCGTCACGTTTGAGGTGCTGATTGAGCATCACTCGCGTGGCTCGGTTAATAAATCCTGGGTACGTAACGCGCTGAAATATCAAGAGAAACGTCGGCGGCAATTACCATTCGGTGTGGTAAAGCCTACGCAAGCTCAACATAACTACATGGAGCTTCGAGCGTTACAGGAGTTTACTGGCCGGCTAATCCGGGAACGTTTCCCGGCCCAAATAGTGCTACAATACCTTGCACGCTGCTTACGTTATCAACCTTTAAACCGAGATACCCTATGGCTTGCTAAGTTGTGGGTGCATAGCAGCCGAGAGAAATCGGGCCGCATGATATAGCGGGAAGGCGCAGAATAAGTAAACCCAACCAGCTTATGAGGATAGCATTCATCTCGACAATGGCCGCTGCACCTTGGGGGGGGAGTGAGGAACTGTGGACGCGCACAGCATTAGAAGCGCTTCAGCAGGGACATGAGGTGTATTGCAGCGTAATGAAATGGGATACCCTAGCTCCTGAACTGATTCGGCTCCGCGAACAAGGGGCAAGGCTACACCTGCGTCTTCTGTATTCTCCTGACTTACTCGTACGGATTCGTCGCCGGTTGCTGAGCAAGCTGGGGTTTATTGAATCCTTAGAAAGAACGCTGGACACGTTTCGCCCCGATGTTATCTGCGTTAACCAAGGTGGGAACTTCGATTTAACTGAGATGCATTGGTTGCGAGAGTACTTGCTCCAATCTAATGTTCCACTGGGCATCTTGTGTCATAATTTCAACCCGGGTGTGCTGCCATCGGATGAAGCTAGGCGGCATGGCATAGCAATTTTTGGGAAAGCTAAACGCGTGTTCTTCGTCTCGCACGAGCAAGCACATGTCACGCAGCGCCAGCTGGCTCAGGCGTTTGATCATTGTGTGGTAGTCAAGAACCCCGTGAATTTAGCAAATACAGTGCTGCATCCATGGCCCGAAGACTCAGTTCCGCAGCTAGCAATGGTGGCCAGCTTGGACGTAAACCGCAAGGGGCACGATGTTGTGCTGGAAGCGTTGAGCCAACCGGCTTGGCACTACCGGCCCTGGCACTTAAACCTGTACGGCGAAGGCCCAGACCGGGCCTACATTCAGGAGCTAGTGGCTTTGTATGGTTTGAACGAAAGGGTAACCCTGCACGGCAATGTAACCGATATAGAGCGAGTCTGGCAGCAGAACCATTTGCTATTGCTCCCTTCACGACTGGAAGCGGCTCCCCTGGCTGTGATGGAAGCTATGCTGTGCGGCCGTCCGGTAGTAGCTACAGCCGTTGGCACCGTACCCGAATGGGTGACATCAGGGCAGCAAGGATTCATAGCCCCAGCCCCTACTGTTACTCTTTTTGGTGAGGCGCTTGAAGCAGCATGGGTGTCTCAGCATCTATGGCCCGAAATGGGGTGTCTAGCTCACCAAGCTGCGCGTAAGCACTTAGACCCTCAAGCCCCGGCCACATTTTTAAAGCTTATCACACAACTCGCCCAACAAGAACAAAAAATGCGTAAGATCAGTGAAGCCACTTTGATAAGCTAGATTAGTTAGGTAGAGTATTTCGTCTGTGTCATTCTTTTAACTAAGTGTAATGCTTGGGTCTGCTCCCAATCTGCATCCGAATCCTCAACGGAAGTACTTGAGGTGGTAGTTGACTAGCTCTAGCGTTTTGCTTTTGTATTCCTAGTTTATCCTAAAGACTGCGAGTGGTACTTTAATTAATACGATGATAGAACTAATTGTTCTGGCGGCCTGCCCTGTAGGTAAATTAGAGTCTAAAGAAGCCTGTCCCGGTACTGTATTTACTATAGCTGCTTCTGTAGCATTCACAACCTTTTGGCCGCTGAATGCTACAATGAGATTGTAGCATTCAAGAATATTTGGCGGTGGTCTAAAGCGTGGTTTTACTATCTTGTGGTATGCGGCAGACAACTCTTACCTGCGCCAAATGCGGCAGCACCGCCTTGCGCAAAAATGGTCATAGCCACGGACAGGCGAAGTACCGGTGCCTCAACTGCCGCCACCAGGCGGCTTTCGCGCCGGCCGCCCCGCGCAAAGCCGCCCAGTATGCGCAAGTGGAAAAGCTCCTGCTGGAGCGGGTTTCGCAGCGAGCCATCGTGCGCCTGACCGGGGTGGCGCGCATGCCGGTGGCGAAGCTGGCAAAAAAAAGCGCAGACACGCCTGGCCAGCAGCCCGCTGCCGCACCGGCCGAAAGAACTGGAGCTAGATGAGTTGTGGACGTTTATCGGCCGCAAACGCCGCAAGAAGTGGCTGTGGCTAGCCGTCGAACGGCACACGCGGCGCATCGGGGCCTGGGTGTTAGGCTCGCGCGGCCGCGCCACGGCTCGGCGCCTATGGCGGGCGCTACCGGGCCCGTATCGTACGGGTACCTGGTACCACACGGACGCATGGGAGGCCTACCGCGGCGTGCTGCCCGAGCGCGCCCACCGCGCCCATCCGAAAGGCAGCGGCCAGACCAGCATTGTAGAGGCTGTCAATTGCTCCCTGCCTCAAAAGTGTGCTGTGCTCGTGCGCAAGTCTTGCTCCTTCAGTCGCTCGCTGGCCATGCATCATGTCCGAATTCAACTCGTTATTGACGAGCATAATCGACGTTGCACCACCACTTAGACCACCGCCGAATATTTCTCTTATGAATGCTACGGCCGCAAGCCGTTCGTTAGAATGGCATGCCCCAAAAAGCCATTCCTTCCACTACTCTGGCCGCTGCTGTACGGGAATATCTAGGTTTGTCTCAGGTGCAGTTGGCCGTTTACCTAGGGCTTACGAGGGGACAGATAGCCCACGTAGAAGCAGGACGGCGGTTGTTGCGGGGGGAAGCCAGCCAGCGTCTGCGTGAGTTGGCTCAACTGCTGCCAGATACTGATCATTCTGCTGAACCGTCAGTAGTGCAAGCACTGCCTGCGGTACCTGCCCCAGTCCGATTACGTCGCCGGCAGGTCCAGTGTGCGCGGCGGGCTGCTAGCCTCCGCGTGGAGTTGACACAACTGGAGGCTTGTGCCGCCCAAGCTCGGCGTTGGGAACAGTTGCTTGTCAAGTGGCGGGCTGGGCAGCCATCCCAGTCCGCCGAGGCTCATACCGCTCGCCAGCACCGGTTTCTGGAAGAGTGGGCCGCCACCGCGGCGGCAGCTTTGAACCCGGATGCAATGGCAGAGCGGGTGCTACTGAAACTGCGCATTAAATACCTCGAAGCAGAAGCTGCCGCGCTAAGGGAGATACTAGCGGTTCAGGTTACTGATGAGAAAAATCTTGAGGCTGAGAATATGAGATGAGCAATATAATAAAAGTTACTAGCGTTCAGGTAGCAGTAGTTAGTTTTTAACTTTTAACTTAAGTATGTATGGCTTACTCAGTAAATGCACTAACCACCACGGCCGACTGCGACAAGCTGTTGGGAAAAGCGGAAGATGACTTGAGGGCATTGCGGCACCGCTCCGACAATCTCGACTACGCCCGTGACACGACCAGCGAAAGCGCCACAGAAGCTCAGGCTACCCTGGCAGGCCTCGACGCCGAAATTCAAGCCCTTACCACAGTAATTCCTACACTAGCCGAAGGCACCAAAGCGCGTAAAAACAGCGAATTGGACCTGCGCGAGGCCACGTACCGCCGCGCTAACTTGGCCGACCGACTGGATGCCCGCGGCCCGGTAGCTTTGCTCACCCGTGAGCGAAGCCTAGCTGAAACAGAAGCCCGGATTGCCGAAATCACTGCTTTTGTAACGGCGGTTACGGCGCGTAAGGCAGCATTATAAAACGAACGGCTAATGAAGTAACAGCCCGCTCCGACATACCGGAGCGGGCTGTTACTTTGTTGTGCGAGTAGAATTTTGCTACTGGTGTTAGTCAACGGAGAAAGTAAGACAGTAGCGTAAGCCTTCGGAAGGGATGCAATCAGGTTCTAGGGCCCCGAACCGTTTGGAAAAGTAACGTCAGGCCACACTCGTGTGCACCCGATAAAAAATTACATTAACTGATAGTCAATCGTTTCGGCTACGACTTAGACGGTCAAACTAGAACTAAAAATAATAAAGAAAGCTTCCTTCGAATTTTAGCTGCAACAGCTAGCCATTGAAAGAAGTCGCGTACGAACGCAGGAGATCGACGTAAGTTATAAATATTTTTTTATCCAAGGTTGGAATTGTTTTTCCAACCAGTACGCTACGCTCAAACTCATAAGCACATAGAATACAAACCGAGCAGCAAAGGTGTAACCGTTGCCACTAAACAAATGAATACGGTGAAAGGCGGATAGAATAGGAAAGTGAATCACGTACAGTCCATAAGAGATACCACCAAGTGGAATTAGCCGGACTATTATCCATTTACTTACTCGTTCAATAGCTTCCGTTCGTATGAAAAAAAGAAATGTGCTCAACAGATAAAAAATGGCAGGCATTATTGCTGTAACGGTGGAGCCTTCAGAATAGTGGCGTGCTATGTATACCAGCGTATAAGCTGGTAGAATCTGAAATAATAAGCTAATCCATTTCCAATTTTTGTGGTCATAGCCGATAAACTGCAAAATAATAAATGCGGCAAACGGCAAAGAAGCAAAGTCAACGTGGTAAATAAATGCTTCTGGCCAGTAGACAAGATCTATACCTAATGTTGAGTCGCTGGTAGCAAATTTGAGTAATCGGTTATAAATGATCTGCAAAACATTGAAACGTGCATCAATAGCTAAAAGGAAGAAAATCGTACTCAGCAGCAAGGTGTAGTTTACCGCGCGGGTATTTCGAAGCGAGCCAAAGCTCCAGCCCAAAGCCCAAAAGGAAAAGCCAATCAAGTACGAGTAAGTACTTCCTCCAATTCCTTTAGTTCCTAAATATAGTGCTACGAAGGAAAGCAGAGTTGTCACGATAGCCACCATGATAGGTTGAACGCGTAGCATGGATAACGGCACAAAAAGCAGATAAAAAAATATCTCATACTGCAAAGACCAAAGGGGGTTGTTCTCAGATATGAGAGGAGCCAGCACCATCTGACCAAATAAGAGGTGTGCAATAACAGTATACAATGAATACGCGAAACCTGCGACAATAAGGGCACCAGACAAGCTCAATACGTATATTGGATAGATGCGCGTAAAGCGTTTGCGTAGGTACGTACCAACTGTAGCCCAAGTAAGAGCTTTTTTGTGAGCTAGGCTAATTACATAGCCCGAAAGCACAAAGAAGATAAGTACCGAGAAGTGGCCAGGAGGATTAAATCCTGCTATGCCATTAGGTTTATAAGCTGGATCAAGCTGGAATTCATGAATAATGGCATGGTGCCACACCACCACCAGGGCCGCCACTGCCCGCAAGGCTTCAAGGTTGGGGTTAAACCTAGATCTAACCGTAGCTTTCTCGGATGGTAAGCTGGTCTTGCCGTTCGATCGAGGCAATAGCTTAATGAGCTGCAAAGCTGGATTGAATTAATAATGGAACCAAGTTAATTGCTAGGTTTCGAGCTAATGCAGATTAACATCTAAAATTATACAAGGCTAAGCGAAGGCATGCTTAAAACTCAAATTCGGTCAGTTGCTAAGTCACGTGCGCAAGGCGGGTTGTGCCATTTGATGTTATAGCTTGTCAGCGTAAGTCAAAAGAGGCTACAGATACATCATACACATGCCAGTGAAAGTCCAACGACCCGAGCAACAACTTACTAGCTTTTTTATCAGTTTCTTCGCACTTTTCTACTACACTCGCTTTGTTTGATGCACTTAAAAGGTTTCTAAAACACTTTTATCATGTTGATGAGTTGTCATTGAATGCGCTATAGCTTGCTTATAAACTTTTAGGTGAAGGTCAACGCAGGTTTGCATAGAGAACTTTTGAAATGCTTTGAGCGCTAAAGAACTATGACTGGCAAGAGTATTACTGCTAGTAATATAAGATTGCATGTAATGCGCTAATTCATTGACATCAATTCTATACTTTTCATCTACGAAACCGTCAATGTTTTTTGGTACGTTAATTACATAGCCCGCATATTCACCCTCTGTTTCAATCATGTTGGCGCACTCGGCTACATCAGAAACAATCATTGGCTTGCTCTGAGCTAAAAACTCCATAATAACAGTAGGTAGGCTCTCACCAAAAGTGGAAGGTAATAAGCCGACATTAGTAATAGCAATCCATTCGTTGAGCTCAATCTGAAACCCAACAAAATGAATATTGGAGTGCTGACTGTATTCTGCTTTAAGCTCCTGAACGTAAGGACTATCACCAATAAGAATAAGATGTGCGCCGGTAGAGGAAATCTTTTTGAAGGCCTCTAATACAACAGGCCATCCTTTAGCTGGAACACCTCTGGCAGCAAATCCAAATACGATATCAGAATCTTGAATACCCAGTGAGCTTCGCGTAATGGTATGACGAACAGCGTGTTGAGTGAAACCATTATATATTCTCTCTGTGATGATATGATCAGACAAGTATTTATTAATTATCGGTTCTTTCAAAAATGCTATATTTCTGTCAGTCGAATAGATAATACTATCTAGCCCATCCAAGCATTTATTTAATTTTTCAACGTAGTTTGGAATGATCCAGCCGGTATTGTGTATATAATTATATAGAAAACCTTCATGTGTTCCGTGCATTGAAGCAACTCGTGCGAATTTGGCTCCGGTGTGTTTTACAGTTGCAGCAAGGTAATCACTAACGAACATATGCGCATGTACTACCTCAATATCGTGTTCTTGTATGAATTTTTTAAGGTGCGAAGTGACTAAAAATTCACGCATCTTGAAGTCTACATCCAAACGCCGTGAAAGAGAATCAGCTTTTTCAACCCACCAGTCAAATCTCGTATGTAAGCTAATTACTGGAACATTGGGAGCATTATGCTGGAGCATTTTGCTGTCTATATGTTTCGAATTATGAACAGAGTATAGCCAAACATTATTCCCATTTGCTAGCAACGCCTCAGCTAGGCGAGCTGAAAAAATTTCAGCTCCTCCTACAGTAAAGGTGTCATTCAATATAAGTATGTTCATGAGAAAACTTGCTTGCAGTGAGAGTGTAGAAGTTTGCTATTTGTCAAATAAATTATAATATAGCACTTGTATTATACCAACTTATGACACTTGAAAATAATATCTACTAATAAAAATACTTGAACAATAAATGCAGAGCCTAATGAAGATCTGCTATAATATCAGCATACTGGTGTTCTGCAATTATCTCTCCTTCTTTTAGCTCGTAAATTCGGTCGCAATAACGTAAAGTGGTCAATCGGTGTGCTATGATAAATAAAGTAATAGCTGTATGGGATAGTCTGTTGATAGATTCATTCACTTCATGCTCGGTTTCATTATCAAGAGCAGAGGTTGCTTCATCCAGAATCATTATCTCAGTCTTCTTATAAAGTGCACGCGCGATACCAATGCGTTGACGTTGGCCACCTGATAGTCTAGAGCCACGTTCACCAATACGAGTGTTCACTCCTTCTGGTAGCGAGTTCACAAAGTGGGACAATGAGGCTTGCTCGATTGCATATTTTAGCCTTTCCTCGTCTGGATTGTCATCGTGCAAAGTAATGTTATCTTGTATAGAAGCTTCCATCAGGAAAGTATCTTGCTTGACGTAGCCAATAAGCTGATACCAAGCCAAAAGATTTGCACCACTGAGCGGTATGCCGTCCACAAGAATATTGCCAGACTCTTCTGGATAGAATCGGAGCAACACATTCATCAGAGTAGTCTTTCCAGAACCAGAAGTTCCAATAAAACCTATTTTTTCACCTTTCTTTACTTGAAATGAAATATTATTAATTACTGGTGTGTCCGATGAAGGAAAGGAAAAGCTGATGTTTTTGAAGGTGATATCTTGGGTAAACAGCAAGGGCTGCTTGTTTGCGGATAAAAGCTGAGGAAATGTTTCTTTGCGATAACGCTCCAGTTCTTTCCGTACAATCTCACTTTGCTTTAGCGCGACTAAAGAACTAATGATCCTGTTTACGGAAGGCATTAATCTATAAGCTGCCGCCGCAAATGCGCCAATGATTGTAATTACGTTTGCTGGATTTTCGGTAAAAAATAATGAATAAATAAAGATAGTAGAAATAGCAAATATAGCTACCATCTCGATTACCTTAAGGGGTATTAATGAGTATAAATAAGACCGACCCTCTAGTTTTTGAAATTCTTCTTGATTTATATTAAGTCGTTCCTTGAATTTGTGTTTTTTGTTGGCTAAGGTGAGTTCAGTAAAGCCAGCAAACATATCACTTAAAATAGCGTAAGGAACGGGTCGTAGCTTATCTAATCTTGCGCCAACATATTGTGAACGTTGGCGCAGAAGGCGGTATGTTAATAGAGTGCTAGGCACTAATACCAACACCAATAGGAGAAACAAAAATGGCTGATAAAATAATATTGCTACTATAATAATAGCAACAATAAAGATTTCTGATAACAACACGAATAATTGACGAATCACAATAGTGACAAACTGCTGGGGAATATTGAGTATATGATGAGTAAAAATAGAAGAGCCTACGTTAATAAAATCCCAGTAAGGCAAACTGGTAAATTTCTTGAATTGATCTTCTATAATTTGCAAAGCCACCTTTGTTGAAAAAGATACTTGCTTGTAATTTACCCAAGTTGTAAAAATATTCTTCGCTACAAAAAACAGTAATATTAATAATATAGCAAATAGAAGGAATGTTTTTTCGTTCTCAAAACCTGCAAGATTGTATATCCATGCGGTATACTTGTTTTGATTGATAGTTCCTGGACGTGAAGCTGCCATGATAATTGGCACCAAAGACGCTAAGCCAAACACCTCCAACAATGAGGAGATTAGTAGAAGCACTAACATCAATATAAACTGACGCTTGTCACCAGGAGTCAGATAATAATATACACTCGCTAGCGACTCACCAACAACTCCCTGTTTCATGTGCACACAATGCTTTTGTTGCTCATGCCTAAGCAAGAGGGCATAGGCATGAGGGCCGCAAAGATACACAGGATGTGAAGCAATCTTATCGTATCTTATCGGTTGTATAGATCAGGGTGCTGAGAACTTTGTATTTTGCAATCTATTATCAGGGCGTTTATAGTGTAATGGGTAGATCAAAGTGTTTGCTTCTCATTACGGCAACAGCGCTGTACCTTGCCAAGCCGATGGTATAAGTATAATAACGGGTAGGGGCTCAAGGCAAGGTTGGGAGGTTGCGAGAAGGCTGGCTTCCGCTCGCCATGTGGCTAAGGGCTTCTAATCTGCTTGAAACACTTGGACAAAGTATGCAGACGTGGCTGTAGATGTAATATTACTGCCGGCGCTTGTGCCAGCAACAAGTTACGGACGCGCAGCCTCGCTACGGGTGGATGTTACAGCGGTTGCTAAGATGTAGCTTGCCAGCGGCCCTCCAGCCCAGTGACCATGGGGTGGTACCTAAACAGCTAGCATCAAGTTCGCTTCACACATTTTCGAGGTCTGCACTCGCCGCACACAAGCGCGTGCACAGCCGCAAACGGTAATTGCTGGTTGGCACGCAGAGGTCACTCTTGTCCTGGCGTGCCAAGTACAATAAGACGAGGATGGCTTTATTGTTGCTCGGGCGTCGCTCCATGAATTAGCTGCTGAAGAGTCAGCTACGTGAGAAAACCTGTAATTTTGCGTAATCAACTTTACTTCGGCAGGCCAATAGCTTGGTTTTCATCTTTTGCACCGTGTCTGACTTTCATTCATCCTCACCCTTAGTTCTTACTACTTGTGTCATTGGTGGAGCGGGCTTTATTGGACGGGCAGTAGTAGATGAGTTGTTAACTCAAGGGCGCCGGGTGTTAGTGGTAGGACGCGGCACGGATCCTGCAACTTTACCGGCTGGTGTCGATTACTTAGAAAATCCGCCTAACGATGGAGGAGCAGCCTTGCAGGCAGCACTAACCCGGGTTGATGAAGTGGTTGATCTAGCCTATGCCACTGTACCTCAAACAAGCTACCAAGACCCAGTTAATGACATTCTGGTAAACTTACCAGAAGCTGTACGCCTATTTGAAATGGCTTCGGCACTGCCCATTCGTAAGTTCGTATGGGTATCCTCCGGAGGTACTGTGTATGGTCGCACCACGGCTGCAAGCATTGATGAAAGCCATCCAACGCAGCCCTTGTCACCGTACGGAATTACAAAGCTGGCTATTGAAAAATACGCCCACATGTACTTTGAAAGCCGTGGTCTGCCCATTGTGTGCGTACGGCCTTCTAATGCTTTTGGGGAAAGCCAAAGACCTTATATTGGCCAGGGCTTTATAGCCACGGCTATTGCATCCGTGCTAGATGAAAGGGAACTGACGCTGTTTGGGGCGCAGGGCACTGTTCGGGACTATTTGCATGTGCGCGATGTGGCAAGCGGCATTGTTGCAGCTTTGGTGCACGGCCGACCGGGAGAGATATATAATATTGGCAGTGGGCAAGGACTATCAAACCGCCAAGTACTTGACGCCTTGGCACCACTAGCGACGGCTGCTGGGCACGAAGTGCGGGTGGTAGTGCAACCTAGCCGACCTTTTGATGTGCCCAGAAACGTGCTCGATTATACCAAGTTACATAACGATACCGGCTGGTATCCCAGCATGTCGTTCCCGGAAGCATTACAGCGTACTTGGGCGTGGTACTTATCTAAACATCAACACTCCGCTTTTTCTGCTCAAGCGAAAAGCTAATGACCAAACGTTCCCAATCCTTGCGTATAGGCTTTCTTACCAGCACGGATCCTTTAAACAGACGTTCCTGGTCGGGAGTGCATTACTCAATCTTCCGAGCAGCAGAACGGGTGCTTGGGTCGGTAGAAGCTTTGGGCCCGGTGCCGATGGTGTGGCCGTTACGTATTGGTGACAATCTGAATCGACGGCTTATCAAACCCCTTACTGGTAAACGGTATCATTATTCTTGGAGTGTAGTATTAGCCAAGTTATACGCTCGTACATTCAAGCGTAAACTGGCAAATAAGGCGTTCGACCTTTTGCTGGCACCTGCCTCGTTTACAGAAATAGCCTATCTTGATACTACTACTCCGGTTGTATACATCGAGGACTCAACCTTAAACCAGTTAATTGATTTTTATCCAGGCTTAATGGGGTTACTCGATGTTTCGAAGAAAGAGTTGAATTTTATAGAGAAAAAAGCTTTAATTAAAGCCTCGTTGATATGCTACTCGTCGGAATGGGCCGCTCACTCAGCGGTCAGTGACTACGGAGTTGATCCTAATAAAGTGGTAGTCATCCCCTTTGGCTCTAACTACCCGCATCCGCCAACCCGCGCAGAAGCAATTAATCACCCTACTCGCTCTAATGGCACGTGCCATTTGCTATTTGTGGGAGGAGAATGGGGACGTAAAGGAGGAGATATTGCTTACGATACTTTGGTTGCATTAACGGAGATGGGCGTTGATGCTCGTCTCACAGTAGTGGGGTGTAAACCGGCGGATGCGGCGCGATATACGCACCCGGGGTTTCGACTGCTGCCCTTTCTGAATATGTCAGTACCTGCTGAGGCTGCCCAACTCCACCAGCTTTTTAGTGAGGCTGACTTTTTTCTTTTACCATCCCGGGCGGAGTGTGCTGCTATTGCTTTTGCGGATGCAAATTCATTTGGAGTACCCGTCATCACCACGGATGTGGGCGGCATCAGCAGTTTTATTAAGCAGGGAACTAATGGCGTAATGCTCCCACTCACTAGTACCGGGCAGGATTTTGCTAACACAATCCGGCACCTGTTTCAACATCAGGAAACGTATACTCAAATGAGATGGAACGCTCGCCAGCAGTACGAAACTACCCTGAACTGGGATGAATGGGCAAAGCAACTGCGAGACGTATTAGTGATGCGTAATATCATTCCCGCGCTTTAAGCTTTGCTTGCCAAACTTTCTATTAGTCCCTGATGACTATTCTTGTTGCCGTTGAAGAGCTCCGAATCGGGGGAGCCCAAACATTTGCCTTGCGTTTAGCTCAAGCATTACATGAAGCCGGGCATCTGGTGTACCTGTACAATATGTACTGGCAGTACACGGAGCACGATCTAGTAAAGCGACTGGCGCCGGATGTAGAGTTAGTACAGTATCAGCCTTGCAACCGGAAGCTGGACAACTTCATAATGCGTGCTGATAGTTGGCTGCAGCGTCGGGGAAAACACTCAGAGTTACGAGCCAGAAGTTTGCGCAAGCACTTGCGGCGCGTAATTCAAGAAAAGCAAATCGAAGTAGTTAGCAGCAACACTTTTAAGGCTGACCATTTATGCGCCCAGGTGTTACTGCATTTCCCTCATATCCCGCTGATAATAACCATGCACGGTGACTATGAACAATTTCTGGTATCTTACCGTGAGGGCAAAAACCACGTTATTCCAGCGTATATAACTCAACTTACCGAGACGGTAAGCCGGCTTAACGGCGTCGCTTATCTATCGGATCAGAACTTGGAATCGTTGCGGCCGGAAGTGGTAGGCATTACCACTGATCATATACATGTACGGCGTATTTATAACGGGCTTGATGGCCGTTTTTCAAATGAAGCATTCCGGTTTACTCGCGCCGCTCTTAATATATCCGATGATGCTTTGGTATACGGGATGGTGGCCCGTGGGGTACCGGAAAAAGGCTGGGAACCCGTAATTCAGGCGTATCAACAGCTAAGAGCGGAGATACTTCGGCCAATGAACTTGGTGCTGGTAGGAGCAAGTTTTTTTCTGGATCAGTTACGGGAAAAATATAAAGCAGACGAAAGCTTGCGCTTTTTAGGCTTTGTGAACAACCCAGTGGATTGTGTGATGTCCTTCGACGTCGGTATTCTAGCTTCATCTTTGAGGGAGAGCCTGCCCAATTCCATTGCTGAATATCTATTCTGTGGCAAAGCGGTTATTTCAACGGATATAGGCGAAATCAGGCAGATGATTCGTACGAGCGACGGACAAGAGGCCGGATTATTAGTTGAATTTCCTGTCGAAGAACTAACCGATACACGGCAGCTGTATCAGGCCATGCGCTGCTATGCTACCGATAATGAACTCTTATCCCTGCATCAGCAACTGGCTCAGCAGGCGTTTGAGAAATTTGATATGAAGTATTGTGTGCAGGCTTACACAGCGCTGTATCAAAGTTGTCAGGGACGGTTAGCCAGAGAATTTGCATAAATATTTTCTTCTACCCAATTGACTGCTCACACTTGCACTCAGCAAACTTCTGAATTAAAAAGAGGCAAACAAACTGGATTACTTTCCTTTTACTAATTTTTTCAATGAAAGTTTTTGTCATCAGCTTAGAAAGAGCTACTGAAAGAAGAGAGTATATTAAATCTCATTTTTCAGCGTTGAATGTTGATTATGAAATAATAGATGCAGTTGACTATAAACAGTTAACTGATCATGAATTTGCTACATTAGCAAGTAGCGAGGCAATGGCTAAAAATCCCTATCTGACAAAGGGAATGGTAGCTTGTGCATTGTCACATGTTAAAATTTTTAAAAAGATAGTTAATGATAATATAGAGAAAGCCTTAGTTGTGGAGGACGATGTTTCTTTGCCCAAAAATATTGACACCATACTTCGTGAAATCGAGAGTGTAGTTGCTGATGATGAAGTGATAACACTTTCCTATTATAGTCATTCCGGAGATGTAACGGAGCTGAGTAACAAAGGTGCTATAAGTTTAGCATCTGGAAACAAGCTTTTTTACCCGGTTGATATAGAATGCATTGCCTCAACTATGGCCTATATCATAACACGAAGTGTAGCAGAAAAGATGGCTGATATATTAATGCCTATTAGCGTTCAGCCTGATTATTGGGGCGTATATTATGAAAAAGGGGCTTTTAAATCGTTTAAATGCTTATATCCAATTCAGGCAAAGCCAGCTGCGTTTCGTAGTACATTAGATTATGCGTCAGCCTCTAGCTTAAAAAGCAGACTAGCTTCATTCGTCAGGAATTATAAAGTTCCTTTTCTGTATTCATACTTGGAGAAAAGGAGTCAGAATTTGATAGATCAAAAACATGCAATCAATATGATAGAAAAAAAACCGTTTCATATTAAATAAAATATGTAATTTAGCTCTTAACTAAAGATTAGATGAAATTGCAATCAACAAATTTGCTATTACTCATTCCTAATCTTGGCTTTGGCGGGGCTCAGCGGGTATTTCACGACCATAGCGTAGAGCTGGCCAAGCACTATGCTGTGACGGAAGCCGTCTTCAATACAGAGGGTGGCAACATGTACCCCAGCGGCAACAAGATGGTGAGCCTAGAAGTAGGGGGTGGGGGCAGTGCAACCGAGAAGATCCGCAATTTCGGCCGGCGCATTGGGCGGCTGCGGGCCCTGAAACGACGCTTGCACACTGATGTGTGCATAAGCCATCTGGAAGGTGCCGACTATGTGAACCTGCTTAGCAAGGGCCCAGAGAAAGTAGTACTCTGCATTCACGGATCTAAGCTGCACGATGGCAATATTATGGGATTGGTAGGCTGGCTGCGAAAAAAAATTCTCATGCCTGGCCTATACAACCGCGCCGATAAAATCGTGACTGTAAGTCGCGACATTAATCCTGAGTTGATCAATGGCTTTGGAGTAAAGCCGGAGAAACTAGTCACTATTAATAATTTCTTTGAGGTAACTCAGATTGAGCAAAAGTCGCAAGAGCCACTCTCTACGGAAGAGCAAGCCGTATACGACGCAGCGCCGGTGCTAGTAACCTCCGGCCGGCTTACCATCCAAAAGAACCAAGCCCCGCTGCTAGATGCTTTTGCTACTCTTATTCAACGCAGGTCGGCAAAGCTGGTGTTTGTAGGCGACGGAGAGCTACGGAATGACCTGACCCGCCACGCGCGTCAGTTAGGTTTGCGGGTATATGAAGCTTGGAGCCAGGATGCGCTAACGCCAGAATGTGACGTCTACTTCCTCGGACTGAAGCAGAACCCATTTAAGTACATCCGGCCAGCATCATTGTTTGTGTTTCCCTCAGCCTGGGAGGGTTTCCCAATGGCATTGGGGGAAGCTATGATCTGCGGGGTGCCGGCTGTAACAACCGATTGCCCTACTGGACCTCGGGAAATACTTGCGCCCAATACAGACACACCTCGTGTCAGCATTCGGGCTGCTGAAAAAGCTGAATTTGGAGTGCTAATGCCTATGCTTAACCAGCCAGCCAGCTTAGCCGCCGACCTACGTGTGTGGACAGATACCTTGTGCCAATTGCTAAACGATGTTACAGAACGAGAACGGCTAGGGCGTTTAGCTAGCCAGCGGATGCAAGACTTTACTCGCGAAAAAATTTTTCGCCAGTGGGTAACGATGCTCGATGACGTACTTGCCCGTTCATGATAGGTATCTCCCGTAAACCCGTTATACTTATTACCGACAATTCCACAGCAGTAACGGGAGCTTTGGTAGCCATCCGCAATGCTACAGATCGGCTGCGCCCCCACTACGAGTTTGTATACGTGTTGCCCAATGGCAGCCAAGGCCGACCCACACTGGAAAAAGCCGGCTATAAAGTACATGAACTGCCGTTCGTAGAAATTAGCCGGCGACCCAGCAGCTTGCTACTCTACGTGCCTAGGCTGGTGCTGAACGGCTGGCGACTGGCGCGGCTGGCGCGGCGCGAAAGAGCAGCCGCACTGCACATGAATGATTTCTATAACCTTACGGGGGTTATAGCGCGGTTTCTGACGGGGCTGCCTCTAATTACACACGTGCGCTTTCTGCCGCACACGCAGCTGCAGCCCCTGGCGCGGACGTGGCGCTGGGTAGCGGAGCACTTGGCGCAGCGGGTGGTGTGCGTATCACGGGCAGTGCATACATATTTCCGGCCGCTGCCCAAAGTGCAGGTCATTTACGACCCGATACCAGGGCAGGAAAAATATCCGCCCGCCGAGCTGGTGCAACGAGAAGATGGTACAGTCAGGATGCTGTACCTTGGAAATTATATTCCCGGCAAAGGGCAAAACTTTGCCGTGCAAGCATTCCAACGAGCTTATGCTCAGCTACCCGGCCTGCGCCTGCATTTTGCGGGTGGGGATATGGGCCTGGAGAAAAACCGAGCATTTCGGCAGCAACTGGAGGCCGACGTGGCAGCGGCCGGCCTGCAGGAAGTAGTGACGTTCGGCGGATTTGTGCAGGATGTGGAAGCGGCTATCAAACAGGCCGACATCGTGCTCAATTTTTCGGAGTCGGAATCATTCTCATTGACCTGCCTCGACGCTCTGTATTTTGGTACGCCTTTAATAGCTACAGATTGCGGGGGGCCGGCAGAACTCTTTGAATCCGGGAAGTCGGGCCTGTTGGTGCCCAACCGCGACGTGCCCGCCATGGCTGCCGCGATGGTGACGCTGGGTACCGACGCTGAGCTTCGGCGTCGCTTTGCTGCGGCAGGGCGAGAATTTGTGCGCCATAAATTCCGGCCCGAGGCTACGTATGCAAAGCTCGGGCAAGTATATGCCGAACTGCTGGCGCGCTAGGGAAGCTGACTAGCGAGTGGTATAAAACTCGTTGATAGCATCGATTACGCGTTGCTGCTGATCAGGCTGGAGGTCCTGAAACAGCGGGAGGCGCACCAGCGTCTGGCCAAACCGCTCCGCGTGAGGAAGCGGCTCTGCATTGCCGTGCCGGGATACATAATATGGGCTACGGTGCAGCGGGAGATAGTGAAAGACGGCCAGAATATGCCGGTGGCGCAGGTAGGCAAGCAGTTCGTCCCGTTCGGCTTCGTGGCGACATAGCATCCCAAACAGGTGCCAGTTTGGTGCCGAATCCGTCTGGGTAGGTAGCACACGAACCTGCCCAGCCGTGACAAGTGGTGCCAGCGCGGTGGCGTACGTTTGCCACAGTTGCTGCCGGCGCTGCTGGATCAGGTCGATAGCCTCCAATTGTGCCCAGAGATACGCCGCGTTTAGCTCAGACGGTAGAAAAGAAGAGCCTACATCTACCCATTCGTACCGGGCTGCCTCCCCGCGAAAGAAGGCGGCCCGGTTGGTGCCTTTTTCCCACAAGATTTCGGCCCGGGCAGCCAAAGTAGGGTCGTTGATGGCTAATAACCCGCCTTCGCCGGCGCTTACGTTTTTTGTTTCGTGAAACGAGAAAGCAGCCAGGTGGCCCAGCGTGCCAAGGGCCTGCCCCCGGTAGCGGGCTTCAATTGCCTGCGCGGCATCCTCAACTACCCACAAGTGGTGCTGCCGCGCCAAAGCAAGCAACTCCGTAAAGTTGTCGGCAGCCTGCCCGCCGTAGTGCACGGGTACAATGGCGCGAGTACGGGAGGTGATGCGCGCTGCCACCTGCGCTACGTCCAGGTTGGGATGCTCCGGGCCGCTGTCAACGAATACAATTCGGGCGCCTCGCAGCACAAAGGCATTGGCCGTAGACGTGAAGGTGTAGCTAGGGACAATTACCTCGTCGCCGGGCTTGATATCCAAGAGTAAAGCAGCCATTTCCAAGGCATCGGTGCCGCTGGTTGTCAGCAAGGCTTTGTGAATGCCGTAGCGCTGTTCAAAAAACTGCTGGCAGCGCTGCGTGAATTCGCCGTTGCCGGAAAGCTTGCCCGCCGCCACAGCTTGGCGGATGTACTCTAGTTCAGGCCCTACCAAGTGGGGCTTATTGAAAGGAATGAAGTCAGGCGGTAGGGGAGAAGGAAGCATCAGATCAGATAGAGGAGTGCCTGGCGGCGGCCCGTGGCTGTGCACCGCATGGGCCGGCGGCAACGAACTGCCCAGGCTGGATTGCCCGGAAAAAACCGGCCCAGAACAACGGGAGTCTATGACCAAAGATAACAGGGCCGGGCCGCCGCACCGAAGCGAATGCCTGACGGGCTCGTACCTTTGCCACGGCAAGCCCGGCAGCGGTTGAAATAACCTTACTTCCTCAGTGGGCTAGCGTAAGCAGTTTGTATAGTATGCGTATTCTTTTTGTTGTACCGTACCCCATCGGCAAGGCGCCTTCGCAACGGTTCCGATTCGAGCAGTATCTGGATTTTCTCACCCAAGAAGGCCATTCCTGGCGAATGGCTCCTTTCATATCCAACCAAACCTGGGCTATTTTGTACAAGCCCGGTCATACCCTAGCCAAGGCCGCCGGGATACTGGCCGGATTTGCCCGACGGGTCGTATTGCTATTCAGCGTGCCGCAATACGACTACGTCTTTGTTCACCGGGAAGCATCACCAATTGGCCCTCCGGTATTTGAATGGGTAATCAGCCGGCTGCTGAGTAAGCGGGTTATTTACGACTTCGACGACGCCATCTGGATTCCGAACACTTCGGAGGCCAACAAGCTAGTGGCGGGCGTGAAGTGGCACCATAAAGTGCAGAGCATTTGCCGCTGGGCCTACAAGGTGAGCTGCGGCAACGCCTACCTGCGCGACTACGCCCGGCAGTTCAACCCTAACGCCATCATCAACCCAACCACCATCGACACGGTTCACCTGCACAATCAGGTGAAAGACCAAAGTGAGCCTGGGCGGCTGGTGATTGGGTGGACGGGGACTCACTCGACCTTGAAATATCTGCACCAGGTAGTGCCAGTGCTGGCCAGACTGGAGCAGGAATTCGACTTCGAGTTTCGGGTAATTTCCAACCAGCCGCCGGAGCTGCCGCTTCGCTCTTTGGTGTACGTGCCCTGGCGCAAGGAAACCGAAATAGCCGATCTGCTGGCCTTTCACGTGGGGCTGATGCCGCTGGAAGACGACCCTTGGGCCAAGGGCAAATGCGCTTTCAAAGCCTTGCAGTACATGGCCCTGGGTATTCCGGCTTTGGTGTCGCCGGTGGGAATGAACACCGAAGTGGTGCAGGAAGGAGTGAACGGCAACGTGTGCGCCACTGCTGCCGAGTGGGAGAACAGCCTGCGCCGACTTTTGCAAAACCCTGGTTTACGCCAGGAGATGGGACGCCACGCCCGCCAAACCATTGAGCAGCGCTACTCGGTTACGGCTAACCGGCGAAACTTTTTGGAATTATTCAGTTGAAGTGGCTGTGCTTTCTTCTTAGGAGCCGCCATCGACTGCATGATATATAAAGCCGATAGATAGAAAGGCATCAAGGGAATTTTATAGCGTACTAGGGTGCCAAAGTTTCCGCTATTGGTTCCAACCCCAATTGCAAAAATAATGGAGAAAACAAAGCTGAACGTAAGGATAGGTTTGGCGGCTATTAATCTAAAACTTTTAATTAAACCGGTTTTATAAAAAAGACTAACCGTAAGCCAGATAAACAAGGTAGCTTCCAGTGCTGATAGTAACATAACCGGGTTGCGCGCTTCAAATAAAAACGGGCGGAACAAAGAAATAAAAACAGCTTGCGGTGCTACACGCACGATGGAACCAATAGAGCCGTCCAGCTGCCCAATGTCGTAGGCTGAGCCGCTGCTCACGTATTTGCTGAGATAATCCTTGGTGATTTTGCTACGCTCCCCGATTTTCTCCACGTCATACCGCTCGTCGCCGGCTGTCAGGTTGGTGGCGCCCAGGTAGCCGATGCCTAATCCAAGCACCAGGAAGATAGGTTTGGAAACAGCGCGGATGGCAGCCGATTTTATTCGCTGGTTATTTTCATTGAAAACCCAGAGCAAGGCCGGGGGCAGAAAGGAAAGCAGAATATAAACCTTAACTGAAACCAGCACAAAAGCCCCGGCACCCAGTAGGGCAGCAGCCGTAAGCAGGTTTTTCTTTTCAATAAAAAGGTGATAAAAACCATAGAATGCCCAGCCCAGTGCTCCCATGCAAAGAGAGTCTTTCATAAGCCCAGAGCCCCAGAAAAAAACGGAGGGCAAAAAGAAAATAGCGAAGGCTAATTTTTTATAAGCCAGCGGATAAATTCGTAAAAATGTAATATACATAGCCCAAACGCCCCAAAAGCTGATAAGGGCGAAACCAAGACCGATAACAGAATACGTATTAAATGAAAGCAAGGCAAACACAGCTCCTACTTGCGCAATAAAATACTCGGTAGGCGAGTCGTACCAATACATCTGGGCCGTGTAGCGGAGTATGGTAGAATCAGGAGGCCGCTGCGGAAATAATAGCTTCAGGCCTGCTGCGAAAGAATCACCGAAAGCACCGTAGATAACCTTAATGTGATTGTAATAATTAAACGTGTCGCCACCTCCGTAATAAAATTGATAAATCAGCCCTAAGGAAATGGCCCCCAGAAACTTGACCGACAACGCAGGAATAAAATATTTTCGGGTTAAGGCATTGGTAAAGCGGCGCCGTACGGCGAAAGCCAACCCATAGAACAAAGCCAGATATAACGGGGTGAGGAAGAGGTCCTTGAGGTCCATGAAGAAAGCAATTCGCTACTGGCGGTTTTTCTTCAAATACGCTTTCGCCTCCTGGTATTGTTCCGATTTGCGGTCCGATTTGTCGCGCACGACGCCGTAGTACCGAACCGCAGTTTTGGCGTCCTTGTCTTTGTCGGCGAGGCGGGCCAGAGCCAGGTTGGCATACAGGTAAAAGCCTCCGCTCACATCCCCGGTGCTTTCGGCAAAGACGATGCAACGCTGGTAGTAATCTCTGGCTTTAGAGATATTCTTATACTTGTTCTGCATCAGCCAGCCCATAAAGTAAGTGGCATAACGCCCACTAATGGCCTCGTAGCCCGGCAACCCCTGATTTAATTTGTCGAGGATGTCTCGGCTGACCCGCTCGCACTCCTTGTACTCGCCCTGGTTGAAGCACGCCAAGGCGTAAAACCGCTGACAATACGCATTGTCGGGGTAGGTAGTGGCCATGTAGCGGGCAACGGGCAAGGCCAAGTCGGGCTTGTCTTCCTCGTTCATGAGGATCCTCATGAGGAATACCCGCGCTTCGGGCGCTACATAAAAGCCGTTGTCGGCCACGTTGCGCAGCTGTTGTAGGCCCAGCTGCTTGTTGCCCTTGGGGAAGAACAGCAGCACTGGTTTCAGAAGCGGATAATTGTCCGGAATCCAGACGGCGTAGTAGTTGAAAATGGCCTGTCCAAACAGGAATTCCGGACTCAGCCCGTTGGCTTCCTTGCTTTTCTCCAGATAGTCTAAGGAGCGTTTGGCACTGACCGTGGCTTTGCGCCAGTCGCGGCGGTCGGCGTGCAGGCGGCCATCGAAGCCATAGGCGGCGGCCAGGAAGAAGCAGGCCTCGTAGTTGCGGTTATCGGCCTCGTACAGCTTTTCGCCTTTGGTAATGGCCGTGTCCATATAGGCGAAAAACAGCTTGTCGTACTGCTTGGTCTGTTGGTTGGTGGGCACGATTTTCCACCACGTGCTCAGGCCCATCAGAAAGTAGGGCATGGGGTGGTGGGGGTAGCGGCGGCGCAACGACCGGAACTGACGCTCGGCCTTGTCGTACTTGAAATTATACAGGTTGAAAACTGCTCCTTCCAGTTCCGTTTGAATGTCTTTGTCGAGCAGCAGCCAGCCCTTGGTATCTACGGCGGCCGGGGCCACGTCTACGTTTTCCAGCTGCACCTGCCGGAGCGTGTCGGGCGCAGGAACTGACGGAGGGGCCGAGCCGGATTGTTGCGCCTGCGCCAGGGAGGGGAGGAGGGCCAGCAACAGGACAAAACGGAGTCGGGAAAGCATAGTCACGTTGGATGGTAACCGGAGGCTGATAGAAAGCTGCAAAACAGACAAGCCCAACGGAAAAGCTAAAGTAGGGCTTTTCTCCTAGATTTGGACGAATAACATACCTCTCATGCAGCTTTTACGGTCTTTGTGTCAGATTGCCGCGCCTTCTGGTAATGAAGCTCCCTTGACGGATTTTGTTCTGCGCTACGTTCAGCAGCACCAGGCTACCTGGCAGGTACAGCCCACAATAGTGGCGGGTGAAGAATTGCAGGATTGTATTATTCTAGTATTTGGCACACCACGCACGGCCGTGTTTGCCCACCTCGACAGTATCGGCTTCACGGTGCGCTACGGCCGCCAGCTGGTGCGCATTGGCGGGCCCGATGTAGCAACCGGCTACCCGCTGGTAGGGCACGACACCCAAGGGCCCATCGAGTGCACGCTGGAAGTAGACAAAAATACCGGCGCTTTGCGCTACAGGTACCACCGCGAAATTGAGCGGGGCACGGAGCTGACTTTTCGCTGTGACTTCCGCGAAACCGCCACCACCGTGCAGAGCTGCACGCTCGACAACCGGCTTGGCGTCTGGAACGCCTTGCGGCTCTGCGAAACACTGCAAGACGGAATAGTAGCCTTCAGCTGCTGGGAAGAACACGGTGGCGGCTCGGTGGCCTACCTGGCCAAGCACATCTACGAAACCTACGACGTACGCCAGGCGCTGATATCTGACATTACGTGGGTGACGGAAGGCGTGCACGCTGGCCAAGGCTGCGTAATTTCCCTACGCGACTCGCTTATCCCGCGCCGCAGCTACGTGGAGCGCATTCGGCACATTGCCCGGCAGGCCGGCATTCCGCACCAGCTGGAAGTAGAAAGCGGCGGCGGCTCCGACGCCAAAGAACTGCAGCACGGCGCCCAGCCCTGGGACTGGTGCTTCGTGGGCGCCCCCGAGGACAACGTGCACACGCCCCACGAAATCGTGGACAAGCGGGACATTGCGAGTATGCTGGCGCTCTACCAGGCGCTGATGCGGGAGCTGTAGTTTCAGATAGACTTGAGACAGAGAGAGGTGAGAAGTAAGACTTTCGTTCTGATGATGCTAGAATGAAAGTCTCACTTCTCACCTCTCTCTGTCTCAAGTCTAGACCAAGGTCTATATATTTCCTGTATTTTACCCGCCCATTCGTTCTTTTCGCAACCTTAACACCACTCTCTTTTCCCACCGTTTATGATGAATTTTCTTTACGTAGTGCCGGCACTGGGTGTGCTGGCGTTGCTGTACACGTGGCTCCGTTCGGGCTGGGTAAGCCGCCAAGACGCCGGTGATGAGCGGATGCGCACCATTGCCGGCTACATTGCCGACGGCGCCATTGCCTTTTTGAAAGCGGAGTACCGCGTGCTGGCCTTGTTTGGGCTGGTGGCCAGCGTCTTCCTGTTCTACTTGGGCAGCACCGGCGAAAAGTCGAGCCCCGTTATCGTTATTGCCTTCATCATCGGGGCGGTGTTTTCGGCGCTGGCCGGCTACATCGGGATGAAGATTGCCACCAAGGCCAACGTGCGTACAGCCCAGGCGGCCCGCACTTCCCTGAGCCGGGCCCTGAACGTGTCGTTTTCCGGGGGCTCGGTGATGGGCATGGGCGTGGCCGGGCTGGCGGTGCTGGGCTTGGGCTCGTTGTTTATTGTCTTCTACCAGCTATTTGTCGTGAGCAAGGGCGGCGGGGCCAATGGCATTGAGATGGAAACGGCCCTGGAGGTACTGACTGGCTTCTCGCTCGGGGCTGAAAGCATTGCCCTGTTTGCCCGCGTGGGTGGCGGCATCTACACCAAAGCCGCCGACGTGGGAGCCGACCTCGTGGGCAAGGTGGAAGCCGGCATCCCCGAAGACGACCCCCGCAACCCCGCCACCATCGCCGACAACGTGGGCGACAACGTGGGCGACGTGGCCGGCATGGGCGCCGACCTATTCGGGTCCTACGTGGCTACTATTCTGGCTACCATGGTGCTGGGCCGCGAAGTAGTGGCCGTCGGCGACCAGTTTCAGGGCCTCTCGCCGATTCTGCTGCCCATGGTTATTGCCGGGGCCGGCATTGTGGCTTCGCTGATAGGCATTCTGATGGTACGCGTCAAGGAAGGCGGCAACGTGCAGGGCGCCCTGAACCTGGGCAACTACGTATCGGTGGGCGTGTCGGCAGTGGCTTCCTACTTCCTCATTCAATGGATGCTGCCGGCCGGCGACCTGGTAATCAACCGGCCCGGTGCCGCGCCGTTTACCGCCACCGACGTGTTCTGGGCCGTGCTCGTGGGCTTGGTTGTGGGCACGCTGATGAGCATTATCACCGAATACTACACGGCCATGGGCAAGCGGCCCGTGCTGAGCATCGTGCGCCAAAGCTCCACGGGGCACGCCACCACCGTTATTGGGGGCTTGGCCGTGGGCATGGAAAGCACCGTGCTACCCATCCTTGTGCTGGCGGCGGGCATTGTGCTAAGCTTTGAGGCGGCCGGGCTCTACGGCGTAGCCATTGCCGCAGCCGGGATGATGGCCACCACCGCTATGCAGCTGGCCATCGACGCCTTCGGGCCCATTGCCGACAATGCCGGCGGCATTGCCGAAATGAGCGAGCTGCCCAAGGAAGTGCGCGAGCGGACCGATATTCTGGACGCCGTGGGCAACACCACCGCCGCCACGGGCAAAGGCTTCGCCATTGCCTCGGCGGCTCTCACGTCGCTGGCCTTGTTTGCGGCCTTCATGGGCACGTCCAACATCGACCGGATCGACATCAGCAATGCCCGCGTGCTGGCAGGGCTGTTCGTGGGCGCCATGATTCCGTTTATCTTCTCGGCCCTGGCCATTTCGGCGGTGGGGCGCGCGGCCATGGCCATGGTGCAGGAAGTGCGCCGGCAGTTCCGCGAGATTCCCGGCATCATGGAGGGCACCGGCCGGCCCGAGTACGAGAAGTGCGTAGCCATCAGCACCCAGGCCGCCATCCGCGAAATGCTGTTGCCCGGCGCCATTGCCCTCATCGTGCCCGTCATCGTGGGCTTCACCATGGGGCCCGAAGTGCTGGGCGGCACGCTGGCCGGCGTTACGGTGGCCGGGGTGCTCATGGCTATGTTCCAGAGCAACGCCGGTGGCGCCTGGGACAATGCCAAGAAGTCGTTTGAGAAGGGCGTAATGATTGACGGCACCATGCAGTACAAAGGCTCCGAGGCCCACAAGGCTTCCGTGACCGGCGACACGGTGGGCGACCCGTTCAAGGACACCTCCGGCCCCAGCATGAACATCCTTATCAAGCTGATGAGCATTGTGTCCCTGGTTATTGCGCCCCACATTGCGGCCCCCGAGCAGGGCGTAGCCCGGCCCGGCGAGTGGGAGCGGAAAACCCAGGAGCAGATTCGCCCCAAGGTGAAGTACGCCGACCTGACCAACCGCACTGCCGAATCGGTGCTGGTGCTGCTGGGCCGCTAGAAGCCGCTCGTTTATCGTTTGTGTTGTTCATTGGTTAGGCTGAGTCTAAGCCATAGCTCAGCTGATAAACCCGCTTCACCGGTCTTGCAGAAAGCCCTGAATAGCTAGCTTCGACGGGCAAACAATCCAAAAGCAACCCCGAAAAACGCCAGATCAAGCCGCCCTTCTGCACCCGAGGGGCGGCTTTTTCTGCTACCTTTGGCCGGCCTCCCTCCTCGGCCAAACCCTAGCACGGATGAATCCGGATCATATTTCGCTGCACAACAAGCAGTTTGCTTCTTACCTCCCGGCGGCTCAGCTGGCCGCCGCCGTGCGGGAGGTTGGCACCCGCCTCAACCACGACTACGCCGGCCAGACGCTGCTGTTTGTAGTGGTGCTCAACGGCTCCTTTATGTTTGCGGCCGACCTGCTGAAGCACATCAGTTTGCCCTGCGAGGTCTGCTTTATTCGGGTGGCTTCCTACCAGGGCACCAGCAGCACCGGCCAAGTGCAGGAGGTGCTGGGCCTGACCGAGGAGCTGGCCGGGCGCCACGTCGTCATCGTCGAAGATATTGTGGATACGGGCCATACCATGCACCAGCTCCTGGGCCAGCTCAGCCAGCACCAGCCGGCCTCGCTGGAGGTAGCCACGCTGTTTTTGAAGCCTGAATGCTTGCAGCACGAGCTGTCCATCCGCTACGTGGGCCTGCGTATCCCCAACGACTTCATCGTGGGCTACGGCCTCGACTACGACGGCCTGGGGCGCAACTATCCTGACGTGTACAAAGCGGTGTAGGGCACTAGCTAAAATTCGCCGGCGTGCCGGCGGGTCGCACTTTGTTGGTCTTGATTCCGTATCTTTCTTTCCTCCCCGTTTTCCCCCTTCCTCCGCGTAACACCCCGCTACTCATGCTGAATCTCGTGCTCTTCGGCCCGCCCGGCGCCGGCAAAGGAACGCAAAGCCAGAAGCTGATTGCCCGCTACAACCTGGTGCACCTCTCCACCGGCGACCTGCTGCGCGCCCAGATTGCCCAGGGCACCGAACTAGGCCTGCGGGCCAAAAAGCTCATGGACGAAGGCCTGCTAGTGCCCGACGAAGTGGTAATCGGCATGATTGATTCGGCCCTGAACGCCAACAAACAAGCCGCCGGGTTCATCTTCGACGGCTTCCCGCGCACCGTGCCCCAGGCTCAAAGCCTCGACCAGCTGCTGGCCCAGCACGATACTAAGGTATCGTGCATGGTGGCGCTGGAAGTAGACGAGGAGGAGCTGGTTAAGCGCCTGCTGGAGCGCGGCAAAACCTCGGGCCGCCCCGACGACCAGGACGAAACTAAAATCCGCAAGCGCGTGACGGTGTACAACACCGAAACCGCCCAGGTAGCCGGCTACTACGCCGAGCAGCGCAAGTTTCACGCCCTGAACGGCATCGGCGCCATCGAGGACATCTTCGGCCAGATTTGCGCCATCATCGACCAGCACCAGCCCGCCACCTCGGAAAGCAGCCGCCAGGCCACCGACGAAGTAAAAGCGTAACTTCGCAGCCGTAAACAGTATCGTCTGTCATCCTGAGCGCAGCGAAGGATCTGGAGGACAATAGCCCCGCTCTGGTGGCTGTTTTTCAGATCCTTCGCTGCGCTCAGGATGACAGTTCTTTTTCATCCAAGCGCAACATGGCCAGCAATAACTTCATCGACTACGTAAAGATTAACTGTCGTTCGGGCCGGGGTGGGGCGGGCTCCCACCACTTCTTCCGGGCCAAGGGCCTGCCCAACGGCGGCCCCGACGGCGGCGACGGCGGCCGCGGCGGCCACATCATTCTGGAAGGCAACTCCCAGCTCTGGACCCTGCTGCACCTGCAGTACCAGAAGCACCTGATTGCCAAGCCCGGCGAAAACGGGGGCGAAAACCTGCGCACCGGCGCCCAGGGCGAAGACGTTATTATTCAGGTGCCCCTGGGCACCGTGGCCCGCGACGCCGAAACCGGCGAAAAGAAAGTGGAAATCACCGAGCACGGCCAGCGCGTGATTCTGACGCCCGGTGGCCGTGGCGGCCTCGGCAACGACCATTTCAAGTCGGCCACCAACCAGGCGCCCCAGTATGCCCAGCCCGGCGAGCCGGGCATCGACGAGTGGGTGATTCTGGAGTTGAAGCTGCTGGCCGATGTGGGCTTGGTGGGTTTTCCCAACGCCGGCAAGAGCACCCTGCTCTCGGTGGTGTCGGCGGCCAAGCCTAAGATTGCCGACTACGCCTTCACCACGCTCACGCCCAACCTCGGCGTGGTGCCCTACCGCGACTACAAGTCCTTCGTGATGGCCGACATTCCCGGCATCATCGAGGGTGCGGCCGAAGGGCGGGGGCTGGGCCACCGCTTCCTGCGCCACATTGAGCGCAACTCCATCCTGCTGTTCATGATTGCCTGCGACTCGCCTGATATCGTGGCCGAGTACCAGGTGCTGCTGGGCGAGCTGGAACAGTTCAACCCGGAGCTGCTGGACAAGAAGCGCCTGCTGGCCATCACCAAAACGGATATGCTGGATGAGGAACTGGAAGCCGAAATCCGTCAAAGCCTGCCCGCCGATGTGCCCAGCATCTTCATTTCCAGCCTCACGAATAAGAATATCCAGCAGCTGAAAGATATGATTTGGCAGGCCTTACACAGTGAGTAGCGAGCAGGATACCACGGCTGTAACGCCGGAACACCGCACCGGCCACTGCGTCTGAACTAAAGCTCAAGTACCTACGGTTGTTGTGCCAAATTGACACGGCAAGGGGCTTTGGCAGGCTCCTTGTGCCTGCTCTGGCTGCCTATGGCTAACCGATTTAACCCATTTCGAAGATTCTTCGCAACCATGGCTAATAACACCTATCCCAACCCCGACGACGTTCAATTCAACCAGGATTCTGCCACCAACTTTGCAGCCGGTGAGCTGCCCGAGGAACCGAATGCTCCTGAACTAGGGGAGGCAGAGGGCTCGGAAGCCGTACCGGCGGGTGGCAAAGCTGAAACGGAGCTGGCTGATTTGAAAGACAAATACCTGCGCCTGGCCGCCGAGTTTGAAAACTACAAGCGCCGCACCACCAAGGAGCGCGCCGACCTGTTCAAAACCGCCAACCAGGAGCTGATGGTGGCCCTGCTACCCGTACTCGACGATTTCGACCGGGCCCGCCACCACACCAGAGACACTGCTGATGCTAATGCCGTGCGCGAAAGCATCGACATTATCTATAGCAAGCTGCAAAAAACGCTTAGCCAAAAGGGCCTGGCCCCCATGGAAACCAGGGGCGGCGCCTTCGACCCCGACCTGCACGAAGCCATTACCCAAATTCCGGCCCCGACAGATGAGCTGAAGGGCAAGGTTGTTGATGAGGTAGAAAAAGGCTACTACCTCGGCGACCGGGTAATCCGGCACGCCAAGGTGGTGCTGGGCCAGTAAGTATCATTGAATGGTTGTCATGCTGAGCTTACCCGAGCACTTGGCGTGGCACCGTTGAATTAGTATTCCAACGTCGGCACGCGAGGGGCTGCGCCCAGCATGACGGATTAGTACCCCCACAACAATGGCAACGAAGCGAGATTATTACGAGGTGCTGGGCGTCGCGAAAACGGCGTCGGGGGAGGAGATAAAGAAGGCCTACCGCAAGGTGGCCATCAAGTATCACCCCGATAAAAACCCGGACGACCCCACCGCCGAAGACAAATTCAAGGAAGCCGCTGAAGCGTACGAGGTGCTCAGCGACGAGCAGAAGCGGGCCCGCTACGACCGGTACGGCCACCAAGGCGTGGGCGGCAACGGCGCTGGCCCTAACATGGAGGATATCTTCAGCCAGTTCGGCGACATCTTCGGGGGCGGCGGCTTCGAGAGCTTCTTCGGGGGCGGCAATGGCCGCAGCCAGGGCCGGCGGGTGCGTAAGGGCTCCAACCTGCGCATCAAGCTTAAGCTCGACCTGGAGGAAGTCGCCAACGGGGTCGAGAAGAAAATCAAGGTGAAACGCTACGTGGCCTGCACCACTTGCACGGGCACGGGCGCCAAAAACGGCACCGACCTGCAAACCTGCGGCACCTGCAACGGCCAGGGCCAGGTGAAGCGCGTGGTAAACACCATGCTGGGCCAGATGGTGAGTGCCAGCACCTGCCCCACTTGCGAAGGCGAGGGCAAGGTCGTAACCAGCAAGTGCGATACCTGCCACGGCGAAGGCCGCCAGCTGCACGAAGAGGTTATTCCAATCAACATTCCGGCCGGGGTGGCCGAGGGGATGCAGCTGAGCATGAACGGCAAAGGCAACTACCCCGAGCGGGGCGGCGTGCCTGGCGACCTGCTTATTCAGATTGAGGAGGAGCCCCACGAGCTGCTCAAGCGCGACGGCAACAACATTATGTTCGAGCAGTACATTTCGTTCGTAGATGCCGCCCTGGGCGCCAGCATTGAGGTGCCGACCATCGAAGGCAAGGTGAAGATTAAGGTGGAGCCGGGCACCCAGCCGGGCAAAATCCTGCGTCTGCGTGGCAAAGGCATCAAGGACATCAACGGCTACGGCCGCGGCGACCAGCTGATTCACCTGAACGTGTGGACGCCCAAGAACGTGACCGGCGAAGAGCGGGAGTTGCTGGAGCGCCTGCGCGACTCGCGCAACTTCACGCCCAATCCCGGCAAAAACGAGAAAGGCTTCTTCGAGAAAGTGAAGGAGTATTTCCAGTAAGAACCACGGATTACTGCTGATTCCGTCGATTCTGCAAGAGCCCGTCTTCATTTTCGGAAGGCGGGCTTTTTGTTTGTATGGTACTGGCGCGAGTTTAGCGCAGCGTAACTCGTGCCCACTATGACGGGAGGCTGCGCCTCCCCCCGCCAGAACGACCGACGTCTGCTCCTGGTGGCCCGGTACCGGCTTGCCGCTGGCGCGGCAGTGGAGGCGCAGCCTCCACCTCATGCTCAGGCACGAGTTACGCTACGCTAAACTCGCGCCAGCAGGGGGCTAGTAGGTTCAGCTTTTTATCTGTTCAAAAAAATCTGCAGCGCTTCTGTAATGCCGAGCCGAGCCCGCCGATATATGCCTTGACTTTGCTGCCCTGCTATGAGCCCCGCCGCCCCTGCGCCGCCTGATTTTACAGCTGTCGTGAAGGAGTACCAGCCCTTGCTGCGGCGGGTGTGCCGCCTGTACTGCTCCGACCCTGACGACCGGCAGGACCTGTTTCAGGAAGTGGTATTGCAGCTGTGGCGGGCGTGGCCGCGCTACCAGCCTCAGGCCGGGGCTAAGCTCAGCACCTGGCTTTACCGCATTGCCCTGAACGTGGCCATCAGCGGCTTGCGCCAGCGTACCCGCCGCCCCCGGTCCAGTCGCCTCGGCGCCGACGAGGGCAACGCGGCTCATCATCTGGCCCAGCCCGACGAACCCGCTACGTACGAACCCGAAGAAATGGCTGCCCTCTACCGCGCCATCAACCGCCTGTCCGACGTGGACAAGGCCTTTGTGCTGCTCTACCTCGAAGAACGCACCTACGAGGAAATGGCCGATATCCTTGGCATTACCCAAAACAACGTGCGTGTGAAAATGCACCGCATCCAAGACAAGCTCCGCCAACTCCTTACCCGCCCCGCCGCTCATGGAACTCGATGACTTGCGCCGCCGCTGGCAGCAGTCGGCGCCATCCGAACCTATCCTCGACGATAAGACCGTGCGCCTGCTGCTGGCTCGCCGCTCTGGCAGTCCAGTGGCCAAGATGCGGCGTAATGTGTGGCTGGAAATTGGTATTGCTGTCGCCTTCGTTCTGCTGGCTGCTAGTGCTTTACGTGAAGTGAAGGATGGACACACTCAGGCTATGTTGGTATGGATGCTGATCATGTGCCTACTCAGCGGCTTCTATTTCCGCCGCAAACTCGCCGTGCTGCGGAGCCTGAACGATTCCGCCGGGGCGTTGCGGGAGCATGTGGCCCGGCAGCTAAGCAGCCTGCGGGGGCTGGTGCAGCTGTACTACCGGGCTACTATGTGGTCATTGCCCATCACCTTCGGCATCGGCTTATTCTTCATTGGCAGTAAGTTAGCGCAGGAGCTGTCGGGGCAAAAGCTGCTGCTGGGGCTTGGGATACTCGTTGCTTTTTATGCCTTCGTGGGGCTACTCGGCTACTTCTTTATGCGCTGGTTTACGCGCTGGTACTTGCAAAAGCTCTACGGCCAGCACCTCGACCGACTGGAGGCGCTGCTAAAGGAGTTGGAGGAGTAAAGCAGCCCGTTAGTTGAATTTTTCCGGTACACTAGCCGGCAAAACGCCTACATTCGTTTCACCACACTTTCACCTCATTCTCAACAGCCTGTGCAACCCATTCTCCAAGCCCTGAACGTGCGCAAGGCCTACGCCGCCCACGTGGCCCTCGATGGCGTGAGCCTCGACATTCCGGAGGGCAGCATCTTCGGCCTGCTGGGCCCCAATGGCGCCGGCAAAACGTCCCTTATCCGCATCATCACCCAGATAACCGGGGCCGATGAGGGCGAGGTCCGCTTCCGGGGCGAACGGCTCAACCCCAGCCACATTGCCCACGTGGGCTACCTGCCCGAGGAGCGGGGGCTCTACAAGAAGATGAAGGTGGGAGAGCAGCTGCTGTACCTGGCCCGCCTGCGCGGCCTGAGCCAGGCCGACGCCACGGAGCGCATCAAAGGCTGGCTGACGCGCTTCGACATCAAGGCCTGGGCCGACAAAAACGTGGAAGACCTGAGCAAGGGCATGCAGCAAAAGGTGCAGTTTGTGGCCACCGTGCTGCACGCGCCCAGCCTGATTATTCTGGACGAGCCTTTTTCGGGCTTCGACCCCATCAACGCCAACCTCATCAAGGACGAAATTCTGCGCCTGCGCGACGAAGGCGCCACTATCATCTTCAGCACGCACCGCATGGAGTCGGTGGAGGAGATGTGCGACAATATTGCCCTCATCAACCGCTCCCGCAAAGTGCTCGACGGGCCGGTTAGCGCCATCAAAAACGAGTTCAAAACCCAGACCTACGAAGTGGAAGGCAAGGGCCGCCTGATGCTGCTGCATCCCGACTTTGAGGTACTTAAGCACCAGGAGCGCGAAAACGGCTACTTCTACGATGTCATCAAGCTGCACGGCGGCACTACCCCCAACGACCTGCTGCGCTACCTCATCGGGCCCGGCCAGGTGGAGGTACACGCCTTCCGGGAGCTGATTCCGAGCATCAACGACATCTTTATCCGCCGCGTGCGCGAAACCATGCCCGAAACCCTGGTGGAGGAAGAAGTAGCATGACGTTTTTAAATGTGAAAAATGTGGTGGAATGTGGAGAATGTGAGAAATGAACCTCTATCATCCCGTAGTTCTCAAGCTCAGGATGACAGAACATCAGCTCACCACCTCACTACCCACCGGCTAAGACCCCAAGACCCCAAGCCCCCAAGACCCAACAACCCATGGATAAAATCTGGCTTATTGTGCAGCGCGAATACCTCACGCGGGTGCGCAAGAAGAGTTTTTTGATTATGTCGCTGATTGGGCCGCTGCTCACGGTGGCCTTGTTTGCCGTGCCCGTGCTCATTGCGCGCATGGCCGACAACGGCAAAGTGGTGGCCGTAGCCGACGCCGGCAACCTATTTGCCGGCCAGCTGCCCGAGCCCAAGGACGACATCCGCTTTGTGGCCGCCGCACCGGATTTGGCCCAGGCCAAGGAGGAGTTCAAGAAAGGCAAGTATGATGCCCTGCTCTACGTGCCCAAGCTCGACCTGGCCAACCCAGGCGGCTTCCAGGTGTTTTCGCGCAAGGGACTGAGCCTGAGCCTGGAAACGGATGTCAAGCGTGCCGTGAATCGGCAGATTGAGAACCAGCGTCTGGCCCAGTCCGGCATTGACCGCGCCACCCTCGACAAGCTCAAAGTGGACGTAGACCTGCAAACGGTGAGCCTGAGCGACGAGGGCGAGAAAAGCTCCAGCACGGGCATCAGCACCGGTGTGGCCTACTTCTGCGGCTTCCTGATTTACATGTTCATCTTCATTTACGGCGTGCAGATTATGCGTGGGGTGATGGAAGAGAAAACCAGCCGCATCGTGGAGGTGGTCATTTCGACCGTAAAGCCCTTCCAATTAATGATGGGCAAGGTGCTTGGTATTGCCGCTGTAGGCCTCACCCAGCTGGGCATCTGGGTGCTGCTGTCCATGGGCATCAGCACGGTAATGGCCGGCTCTATCAGCCCCGACAAAGTAGTGGAGGCTCGGGCAGCCCAGGCTACCGCGGTAGTGCGCCAGGATACGCCCGCCCAACAAGCCGCCAAGAAAGAAACCAACATAGCTGCCAAGTTTAGCAATGCTCTGCGCAATGCCGACCTGAACGTGCCGCTGCTTATCGGCTGCTTTCTGTTCTATTTCCTGGGTGGCTATCTGTTCTACGGTGCCCTGTTCGGGGCTATTGGTTCAGCCGTCGACAACGACACTGATACCCAGCAGTTTATGATGCCCGTGACTATGCCGCTGATCCTGGCGTTTGTGGTGTCGCAGGCCATTCTCACCACCAACCCCAACGGCACGGTGGCTTTCTGGATGTCGATGATTCCGTTTACCTCGCCCATTGCTATGATGATGCGCCTGCCCTTCGGGGGCGTGCCGGCCTGGCAGCTGGCCTTGTCTATGGCTCTGCTGGTGGCAGGCTTTGTGTTTACTACCTGGCTGGCCGGGCGCATCTACCGCGTAGGCATTCTCATGTACGGCAAAAAGGTAAACTACCGGGAGCTGGCGAAATGGATGTTCTATAAAGCCTAGCCTGGCACCCGCTTCCGCAGGTTTTTACCGAAAACCCCGCCCTGCAACGGCGGGGTTTTCGGTTTCTGGCCGGAGCGCATGGCGTAGAAGGCCGGGCGCGTAGGGGTAATCGGGAGCTGTGCGGTATCTTCGGGAATGCGCCTGTTTCTTTCACTTGTGCTGGCCTGCCTGGTACTCTCCAGCTTCGGCCCCCACCCCCCCGCCGACGACAAGCCCGCCTACCGCCTGTTCACGGCCGCCGGCCGGCCCGCCAGCTACAACCAGATGGTGCGCGAGCTGGCCCGCGCCGACGTGGTGTTCTTCGGGGAGCAGCACAACGACCCGCTGGCCCACTGGCTGGAGCTGCAAGTTGTCAAAGACCTATTGCGCCTGCGCCAGGGCCAGCTGGTGCTGGGCCTGGAAATGTTTGAGCGCGACGTGCAGCCCCTCGTGGACCAGTACACCACCGGCGAGCTGGACGATAAGGCCTTCGAGGAACAAAGCCGCCCCTGGCCCAACTACGCCACCGACTACAAGCCCCTGCTCCAACTGGCCCGCCAGCAGAAGTTTCGCGTGGTGGGCACCAACGTACCGCGCCGTTACGCCTCCCAGGTAGCCAAGGGCGGCCTGGGCGTGCTCGATGCCCTGCCCACCGCCGAAAAAGCCTGGCTGGCCCCGTTGCCACTGACGGTCGACTACGAGCTGCCGGGCTATAAGAACATGGCCAAGATGTTCGGCGGCGCCGACGCGACCCACGGCGCCGGAGCCCAGCGCATCATTCAGGCCCAGGCCCTGAAAGACGCCACCATGGCCTACTTCCTGAACCAGGCCCGAACTGAAGGCCACCTGCTGCTCCATCTCAACGGCGCCTACCACTCTGACCACCACGACGGCATCTTGGCCTACCTACGCCAGCTCAACCCCCGCCTGCGCGTGCTTACCATCAGCACCGTGAGCCAGGAGCAGCTCGATGAGCTGGAAAAAGAGCACGAGCAAAAAGCCGATTTCGTGCTCGTTGTGCCCACCGACATGACCAAGACGTATTAATCATCACAGATTGGGCAGATGTTGAACTAATTTCACTGATCAGGTTGGCACTTCTTCTGCCGGTAACTTCCTGACGCCAGGCGCCCCCTCTCCATTTTCGGAGAGGGGGCCGGGGGGTGAGGCGCCACGGTAGAGCTTAGCGCCGTGACCAAGACGGATTGCGTCGTCCTGCCTCCTCACAATGACAACTCACCACCCACTCTTCACCACCTCACCATCCCATGCTTTCCACCGCTGCCTACACCGCCCTGCCCGATAAAGCCGCTCTGCAACAGCTCTGCAAGGCGCTGGCTACGTTGGATGCGGTTATCTACCCGGACTTGGAGTACCGGTATTACTCCTACGATGCGCATTGGGCTCCGGGGGAGGAGTTTTTTGAGATGAACGATGGGGAAGGGGACCAATTGCTGGCGCTGTTTCGGGCGGAGGGGTGCGTGCTCAACGGCTACGCCGACGGCCTCCCGGAGCCCGACAAGGAGCAGCTAACCCGGCGCCTGCCCGAAGTGTTTCGGGAGTTCATGTTTGGAGAGCCAGTCAGCTCCATTGGCACCACGTTTTGCTTCTGGCAAACCCAGCCCGGCCAGTGGCAGCTCGGCGACTCCAACCAGCCGGAAGACGGCTCCGAAGACCTGCTCGGCATCTTCGACAATAACCCCCAAACCTACATCGACTGGGCCGAGGAATACTACGGCGAAGAGGACATCTTCCACGTCGGCGGCCTGCCCTTCGCCGTGGTGCAGCAGATTTACCACGGCACCCCGCTCACCCGGCCCATGGTGCACGCCCTGGTCAACACCACCCCCGACTGGTACCAGCTCGAAGCCGACCTGCAAGCCATCGGCTACCCGTACGATTTCAGCTAATCATGCACAGGTAAAACCCCTCTAACTCCCGCGCAGATCCTTCTAACCCTCGCCCCAATCCTGCTAAGCCCGGCACCGATGCTCCTAACCCCGGCGCCAAGGCTTCCAACCCTGGCACCGATGCTCCTAAGCCTGGCGCCGATGCTGCTAAGCCCGGCACCAACGCTGCTAACCTTAGCCCCAATCCTTCTACGCCCAGCACCACTGCTGCTAAGCCCGGCACCGATGCCGCTAAGCCAAGTAGCAGATTCTGCGCGGCCTTCCACTATATTTCTGGGCTACTATTCTTCTCCTGCATGATAAAACCGTTACTCCTCAGCATCAGTTTTGCCCTGCCGCTTTCTGTCTTAGCCCAGCAGAAGCCGGACAGCACCGCGCGCAATTCCGGCTACCGATTGGCTGCTGGCATCCTCGCCACCTACCAGGCCGTGGGCGTGCAGGCCGAACTGCGCTTTAGCTCCCGGTTTGCCCTGAAAGCCGTGGGGGCCCGCTCCCTGGATTACGTGCGCCGGGAAGAGCATGGCGGTGCGGGCATTGGGCTGCTGACCTACTACCTGCCCAGCCGCCACCCGTTTCTGGAGCCCCTGGTGGGCGTGGGTGGGGTGTACTCGTGGTATCATTGGAACCTGCTCGGCGGCAGCGGCACCCTCCACGACCTGAACGTGGGCGGCGCTTTCGGTACCAACTTCTGCTTCAGCCGCCGGTTCCGGGCGGGTGTCAACGTATTCCTGGCCAATGGCTTCCGCGCCGAGTATCGGGAGGGCACCATGTCCATCGTGGGCCGCCGCCTGCTGGCAATGCCCACGCTCACGCTCGACGTGTTGCTGTAAGTGACGTAGCTCAGGTAACTGAATTGGTTGGGTCGGGGAGGCGGTGTACCTTCAAGGTATGAACCGTGCTGCTCTCGTCCTGGCTGCCGCCTTGCTGGCTGGCTTCGTTGTGCCCGCCCTGGCCCAAACTCTCCGCTCACCGTCCCGTAAGCTTACGCTCCGCTTTCAGCTGAGTCCGAGCGGGGAGCCGACCTACGCCCTCAGCTTCGGCCCGAAAACGGTGGTGCGGCCCAGCCGCCTCGGGCTGGTACTGCAAAACCAGCCGGGCCTTGCCCAGGGTTTCTCCGTGGCCCACATCGACAGCAGCCAGCACGACGACACCTGGCAGCCGGTGTGGGGCGAGGTGAAGAGCATCCGCAACCACTACCGGGAGCTGGCCGTGACCTTGCAGCAGCCCGCGCCGCAGGGTCGCCGCTTGGTGGTGCGGTTTCGGTTGTACGACGACGGCCTGGGCTTCCGCTACGAGGTGCCGGAGCAGCCAGGTCTTACCTATTTCACGGTGCAGGACGAGCAAACCGAGTTCAACCTGCCCGCCAACCACCACGCCTTCTGGATACCCGGCGACTACGACTCCAACGAGTACACTTACAGCACCACCCGCCTAAGCGAGGTGAACACCACGCCGATTGAGGCCATTCAGCAGAAAGCCGCCCCGAACCGAATTCAGACCCCCCTGATGCTGAAGTCGGATGATGGGTTGTACGTGAACCTGCACGAGGCCGCGCTGGTAAACTACCCGGCTCTGATGCTGAACGTGGACACCCGGAGCTTTGGCCTCACCAGCCAGCTCGTGCCCGACGCCACGGGCACCGGGGCCAAGGCCTACTTGCAAGCCCCCGAGCACACGCCCTGGCGCACCATCGTGGTCAGTGACCGGGCCCCCGAGGTGCTGGCTTCCAAGCTCATCCTCAACCTCAACGAGCCCAGCACCATCCAGAACCCCAGCTGGATCAAGCCCCAGAAGTTTGTGGGCGTGTGGTGGGAGATGCACGTCAACAAAGGCAGCTGGAACTACGCCGACGTGAGCAATATCAAGCTGGCCACCACCGACTGGAGCCAGCTCACGCCCAACGGCCGCCACGCCGCCAACACCCAAAACGTGAAGCGCTACATCGACTTCGCGGCCAAACACGGCTTGCAAAGCGTGCTGGTGGAGGGCTGGAACGTAGGCTGGGAAGATTGGGCCGGCAACTGGAAAGAAGAAGTATTCGACTTCGTGACGCCCTACCCCGACTTCAACGTGGACGAGCTGCACCGCTACGCCGCCAGTAAAGGCGTGCAGCTTATGATGCACCACGAAACCAGCTCCTCCGTCACCAACTACGAGCGGCGCCAGGATGAGGCACTGCGCTTCATGAAGCAGCACGGCTACCAGGCCGTAAAAACCGGCTACGTGGGCCGCATCATCCCGCGCGGGGAGCACCACGATGGGCAATGGATGGTCAACCACTTTGTGCGCACGGCCCAGAAAATGGCCCAGCAGCAGATTATGGTGGACATGCACGAGTCGGTGCGGCCCACGGGCCTGCACCGCACCTACCCCAACTGGCTGGCCTCGGAAGCCGCCCGTGGCAACGAGTTCAACGCATGGAGCAGCGGCAACCCGCCCGAGCACGAAACCATTCTGCCCTTCACCCGCCTCATGGGCGGCCCCATGGACTACACGCCCGGCATCTTCCAGATCAAGCTCGAACGCTGGAACCCCACCGCCAACAAAGGCCGCCAGGTGCATACCACCCTGGCCAAGCAGCTGGCCCTGTACGTGACGATGTACTCGCCCCTGCAAATGGCCGCCGACCTGCCCGAAGCCTACGAGCAGCACCTCGACGCTTTCCAATTTATCAAGGATGTGCCCGTGGACTGGGACGACACCCGCGTGCTACTGGCCGAGCCCGGCGACTATATCACCATTGCCCGCCAGGCCAAAAGCAAGGACGAATGGTACCTAGGCAGCATCACCGACGAAAACGCCCGCCAACAGCAGGTAAAGCTGGATTTCCTGCGGCCCGGCCAGCGCTACGAAGCCACCATCTACGCCGACGGCAAGGGCGCCCACTGGGAACAAAACCCTATGACGTATCAGATTCGCAAGCAGAAAGTAGACAGCAAAACCGTGCTGAAGCTTCAGCTGGCCCCCGGCGGCGGCACGGCCGTGAGTATCAAGCCAGTAGGGCAGTAGAAGCAGTTGCTTTTCCTGAGAAGCAAAGTATATTCACGTAACAATTCTTTACTTCTCACATCGATATGGTAGACGTAACAATCCAGGGCAGTGACGTGCTATTCGACGTCAAAGGGCTGCATAAGCTATGGGCATTCAAAAGCCAGTTGCAGATTCCGCGGGCTCACATCCGAGCCGTACGCCAAGACCCAAACGCGCACCGCGGCTGGTGGAAAGGCTGGCGGGTGCCGGGCACCCATATTCCCGGCGTACTAGTGGCGGGCACCTATCTGCGTGAGGGTAAATGCGTCTTCTGGGATGTGCGCAACGCCAAGAACGCCCTCGTTATCGACCTAAAGGATGACAGCTACGATCAGCTCGTCATTGAAGTCAAGAATCCTGCGGCAGTAATGGAATTGCTTGGCACGCCGGTAACAGCCTAGTTGCCAGCTACAGCATAGTACTAAAACAGCCCCGGCCGCAAAGCCGGGGCTGTTTTTTAGCTAATCAGCGCAAGCAAAGAAATCAGCGCCAATCGGTGATTATGCCGAGAACGAGGAGCCGCAGCCGCAGGTGCTCTTGGCCTGGGGGTTGTTGAAGACGAAGCCGCGGGCGTTGAGGCCATCCTGGAAGTCAACCTCCATGCCCAGCACGTACATAGCGTGCTTTTTGTCCATGATGAGCGTCACGCCTTCCAGGTCGAAGGTTTCGTCCTGGTCTTTCGGTTTGTCGAAGCCGAGCAGGTAGCTCAGGCCCGAGCAGCCGCCACCCTGCACGCCTACGCGCAAGCCGTACTCAGTGGGCACGTTCTTCTCGCGCAGAATATTCTTCACCTCCTCCAGGGCGCGGGGAGTGAGGCTGATGGGAGCAAGTTTCGTGGAAACGGCCGTTGCCATAAGTTGTTCGTCGTTAGGGAAGGTAGGTCGCAAAGATACGAAGCCCGCAAGAGTAGCAGTGTGCCTTCGGAATAGAAGAACGGACACTGCGTCGAGCCGTAGCTGCGTTTGGTCGTATAACAACGGCTTGGGGCCCGCGGTTCACGGCCTATCTTTGCCCAATTCATGTGTGCCAAGGCTATTGTCATTCCTCGCGCTGCTCGGAATGACATGACGTTTTCCGGCCTACGCGTCCATCATCGTTCTCTCACCACCTTTCGCTAATGAACACCACTGAGTATCTGTTCGATTTGCTAAAGATTATCCTGCCGGCACTCATTGTGGCCGGGGCCATCTACTTTCTGTTTCAGCAGTTTCTGGAGAAGGAGCAGCAGCGCCGGCTGATGGAGCTGCGCCTGGAAGCCAGCAAAACCACGCTGCCCCTGCGCCTGCAAGCCCTGGAGCGCGTCACGATGCTGCTGGAGCGCATCACGCCCAGCAACCTGCTGGTGCGCGTCAGCTCGGCCGGCCTTTCCGCCGCCGACTACCACCGCCTGCTGCTCCAGGAAATCCGGGCCGAGGTGGAGCACAACCTCAGCCAGCAACTTTACATGCAGCCCGAAACCTGGGCCCAGGTGCGCCAGGCCCAGGAAAACGTGGTAAACCGCATCAACACCACCTTTCGCACCCTGCCCGACCCCCAGCACGCCCGCGGCCCCGAGCTGGCCAAGCGCATCCTCGAAAGCCTCATCACCGACGAAACCGACCCCACCGCAGGCGCCTTGTTGGCTGTGAAACGAGAGGCGGTGGCTATGTTCTAGCCATTAGTGCATGAGCAGAATTAAACGTTTGGCGGCAGTAGGTATGGCTTGGATACTTGCCACTACTCCTGCGCTGGCCGAAATGATGAAAAATAGGTCCGTTGGTGAAATACTCTGGACGATTATATTCTTCGTAGCCGGCATTCCCTTCATTATAGGATTGATTGCGTTCTGGTTGGTGGCCTTACTTAAGAATAAACGGCCTAGCCTGCTAGCTATAACACTACCCGCCTTTGGTGGCTGGTGGGGTGGGCTATACCTGATCTGGCAATATAGTGATGCATCAGGCTCGGACACCCTGTGGCTCATCGTGCTGAGCGTATTGGTACTGACCGTTGCTTTAGGTTTGGGAAGTGTCGATTCATCTGCTCCAGATGAAGGTATTTAAACGACACAGCTTCTCAGCTCTGATAACCGACCAAGTATTAGTACTATAGCCCATCAAAAAGCCCCTTACATCCATGTTGATGTAAGGGGCTTTCGGCATTCCAAAGATTGTGTTCTTTATAAAAAAGACGGATTCTTCCTCTTGGAAGAGCAATTATACTGTTGCCAGTACCGCATCAATGGCCCGCTGGTAACAGGCTTCGTAGCGGGGTACGATGTTGTCCACGGCAAACGTCTCGGCGCGGGCGCGGGCGGCGGCTTTGAAGCGGGGCAGGTTTTCTTCATCCAACACAAACAGGGCGTTCTTTACCATGTCGTCTACGTCGCCGACGTGGCTGACCATGCCGGTTTGGCCGTGCACGTTCAGCTCCGGGATGCCGCCCGCGTCGGTGCTGATGACGGGCACCTCGCAGGCCATGGCTTCCAGGGCAGCCAGGCCGAAGCTTTCTTTTTCGGAAGGCATCAGGAACAGGTCGGCAATGCTCAGCACTTCTTCCACGGCTTCGAGCTTGCCCAGGAAGCGGATGTCGTTGCAGAAGCCAATGTCGCGGCAGAGCTTTTCGATGCGGGGCCGGTCGGGCCCGTCGCCGACGAGCAGGAGCTTGGCCGGAATCTGCTTCCGCACCCCGGCAAAAATGTGCAGCACGTCGTCCACGCGCTTCACCGAGCGGAAGTTGCTGGTGTGCACGAGCAGCTGTTCGCCCTCCGGGGCAATGGCGGCCTTGAAGTGGCCTTTGTTCTGCTTCTTGAAGCGCTCCAGGTTGATGAAGTTGGGAATCACCTCAATATCCTTCTCCACGGCAAAATACTCGTACGTCTCCCGCCGCAGGTCCGCCGACACGGCCGTCACGCCGTCCGACTGGTTGATGCTGAACGTCACTACCGGCTCGTAGCTCACGTCCTTGCCCACCAGCGTAATATCGGTGCCGTGCAGCGTAGTTACCACCGGGATGCGGATGCCGCGGGTCAGCAGAATCTGCTTGGCCATAAAGGCCGCCGAGGCGTGCGGAATGGCGTAGTGCACGTGCAGCACGTCGAGCTTCTCGTTCTGCACGATGTCCACCATCTTCGAGGCCAGGGCCAGCTCGTAGGGCGGAAACTGGAACAGCGGGTAGGGCGGAATGTAGACCTCGTGGTAGAACAGGTTCTCGTTGAAGAAGTCGAGGCGGACGGGCTGGCTGTAAGTAATAAAGTGGACGCGGTGGCCGCGCTGGGCCAGGGCCTTGCCCAACTCCGTAGCCACCACGCCGGAACCGCCGTACGTAGGATAACAGACAATGCCGATGTTCATGTGGCGGTAGCTTCAGCTTGCGCCGTCAAGGGGGCGAGACGGGCAAGCAAGGGTAGGGGAAGAGAACTGTCATTCCGAGCGGAGCGAGAAATCTGAATCGCGGATTGAGCGGATTGCTCAGATTTCGCGGATTTCGGTGACGAGACAGATGACTGTATATAATGTGACCAAAATCCGTGCAATCCTAAAATCTGCTCAATCCGCGATTCAGATTCCTCGCTCCGCTCGGAATGACAACAAAAATCGGCGGCAAGTCGCTCTAAAGAACGCCCTACCGCCGATTGCGGAGTCAAAGAAACAGAAAAGCCGGACAACAGGTCATGTCTTCTGCAAGGACTTATAAATCACGTCGTGGATGCGGGTGCGGATGTTGTACTGGCGCAGCTTGTTGTTGCCGGCGTCCGGGTACACGCGGTTAGAAAGAAAGATGTAGAGGATTTTGTTTTCGGGGTCCATCCACACGCAGGTGCCTGTGAAGCCGGTGTGCCCAAAGGTGCTGGCCGGCGACAGGTTGCTGGTGGGGCCCTCGGGCTTGGATGGGTCGCCCCGGTCCCAGCCCAGGCCGCGGCGGTTGCCGGCCTCGGTGCTGCGGGCAAACTCCGTCACTACGGGCGTCTGGTAGAAGCGGTGCCCGCCGTAGCGGCCATTTTGCAGGTTCATCTGCATCAGCACGGCCAGGTCGTTGGCATTCGAGAACAGGCCCGCGTGCCCGCCCACGCCGCCCACCATGGCCGCTGACTGGTCGTGCACGGTGCCTTGCAGCTGGGTGCGCCGGAAGTAGGTGTCGTTCTCGGTAGGGGCAATGCACGACTTCGGGAACCGCGTGAGCGGGTTGTAAGTCATGGTGCCCAGGCCCAGGGGCTGATAGAAATTCTTCTGCAAAAACGCATCCAGCGGCTCCTTGAGCACCTTTTCAGCCAAGCGCTTCAGAATAATAAAGCTCAGGTCAGAATACTCTACCGGATACTTGCCCTTCACCTTGGGCAGCAGGCCCGAGCGCTGCACCCAGGTCCACACCGAGTCGTCGGCGGTGCGGATGCTGTACAGCTCGGGCGTCACGGGGCGCGGAAACTCGGGCGAAGCCGTGCTGGCGTAGAACGTGGGCTTGGGACTGGCCTTGGTGATGGTTCGCTCCCAGGTGGGAATGCCCGGCTTGAGGCCAGCCTGGTGCAGCAGCACGTCGCGCACGGTCATGTCGCGCTTGTTGGTTTGCTTCAGCTCCGTGAGGTAGGCCGCTACTTTATCGTCGAGGTTGATGCGGCCCTGGTCTTTCAGATACATGATGGCCTGCAAGGTGCCGGCCACCTTCGTCACCGACGCCAGGTCGTAGAGCGTGCTGCTGTTGACGGGCTGCGACTTGTCGTAGGTGCAGTAGCCGTAGCTTTTGTCGAACACCACCATGCCGTCCTTGGCTACCAGCACCTGGCAGCCCGGCGCCGCCGCGTAAGCCACCGACTCCAGGGCCACGTTGTCAATCTGGGCCAAGATGCGGGAGTCGAGGTTTACGGCCTCTGGCGTGCCGTAGCGTAGGCGGCGGAAGTCGGGGGTGGGCAGGCCCTGGCCGGCTTTGAGGGTTTCGGACACCGTGACCGGCAGGCGGCCCTTGGCGGGCAGGGCCCCAAATAGCACCTGGGGCACCACCAGCTGGGCGGGGTAGTTGTCTTCGTAGCCGCACACCAGCGTGCGGCTGGCTTCCAGGTGCTTGAGCGAGTAGGCATTACCGAAAGCCACCACCACGGTTTTGACGCGCGGGTTGGCTTGCAGCTCTTGCAGAAACTTCAGCGCCCCTTCCCCGATGCCGTAGTTGTGGGTGGGCGTGTTGTTCATGTTGTGCAAACTCACCACCACCACATTGTAGGGCGCCAGGCGGCCGGCAATGCGGGCAAAGGTCGAGTCGAGGGCGTAGCGGTTGGGCACGGCGTACACCGGGCCGCTCTGGTACTTGCCCATAATCTCGCGGTAGGTCGAGGCCTCCGACCCGATGGTGACGGCCGCAATGCGCAGCGTGTCGAGGCGGTGGAAGGGCAACAGGTCGTCGTCATTTTTGACGACGGTGGTGGCGTGCTCGTAAATCTGCTGCTGCACCAGCCGGCTCAGGGGCCGGTTCAGGTTGGTCATCAGGTTGGGCACGTCGATGGGGCGGTAGCGGTTGAGGCCGGCCCAGTACTTGGCCCGCAGCATCTTACGCACCCGTTGGTCCACGTCTTCCTGGGTAATCTGCCCGGCGGCAATGGCTTCCTTGATCTTCACCAGGGCCACGGGCACGTCTTCCGAAAACAGGAGCACGTCGTTGCCAGCGGCCAGGGCCAAGGCGTCCAGCTCCCCGGCCTTGTACAGGTTCGACACGCTTTTCATATTCAGCGCGTCGGTGAACACCAGGCCCCGGTAGCCCATCTTCTCCTTGAGCAGGCCCGTTACCAGGTTCCGGGAAATGGTAGCCGATAAGGTACGCACCGTGTCGAACAAGGGCATATACAAGTGGCCCACCATCACGCCCATCACGCCCTGCTCAAACGATTTCTGGAACGGGTACAGGTCCACGTTGGTCAGGCGGGCCAGGTCGGAGTTGATAACTGGCAGGGCTACGTGGGAGTCCACATCAGTGTCGCCGTGACCGGGGAAGTGCTTGGCTACGGCCAGCACGCCGTGGTCCTGCAAGCCGCGGATGTACTGAATACCGCGCCGGGCCACCTGCTCCTTGTTTTCACCGAAGGAGCGGTTGCCGATAACCGGATTGCTGGGGTTGGAGTTGACATCCACGACCGGCGAAAAGCTCACGTGCACGCCCAAGGCCTTCATCTTCAGGGCTATTTCGCGGCCCATCTGGTACACGTACTGGTCGTCGTCCATGGCGCCCAGCGTCATCTGCTTGGCAAAGTGCATGGACGAGTCGAGGCGCATATCGAGGCCCCACTCGGCGTCCATGGCCACGAGCAGGGGCACCTTGGCAGCCGCTTGGTAGCGGTTGGTGAGCAAGGCCTGCCGGCGCGGGCCACCCTGCAAAAACATCAGCCCCCCGATGTTGTAGTTCTTGACCAGGAACTCGATGTACTGCGCGTGCTTACGGTCCTTGTTGGAGTAGGCCGCCACCATAAACAGCTGACCCAGGCGCTGGTCGGGCGTCAGGGAGTTGAATACGCTGTCCACCCAGGTTTGCTCCGCCACCGACATGGGCCGGGTGCCGTCGTCGGGCAGGCGCGGCGCCGACGAGGAAATGACTAGACCCGTAACGGCCAACAGCAGCAGAAGGAGTCTAATCCGCAAGTCTTTGAGCATCGGCTCTCGGGAGTTCGGGTCTGATAAGAGGGTTCGGGCAAGATTGAAAGCAAGCGGAAATAGCCCTACTTTTGCCCACTCTCGTGCGGGCTCCAGCGGAGCGCCGGCCGGGGCCGCCGCTGGTGTTTGTGGCCGCGGCGTCCCTGCCAACTTTCCCCTTCCTAACGCACCAGCGCAAAAATCCGTCCAGTGCGGCGCGCACAAAAGCTGGCCGCAAACTTACGGATTATTTCCCGACGCCGGTTGTAGTCAGGCACCTAGGGCCGGCCGCTGGCGGGGTGAACCGCCCGCCTTTCTCGTCGAAATTCCTTTTGTGTATGGCAGATATTATTCAGCTGCTCCCCGAGTACTTAGCCAACCAGATTGCGGCTGGCGAGGTGGTGCAGCGCCCGGCTTCGGTGGTGAAAGAACTCCTGGAAAACGCCGTGGACGCCGGCGCCACCCAGGTGCAGCTCATCGTGAAAGAAGCCGGCAAGCAGCTGGTGCAGGTGGTCGACAACGGCTCGGGCATGAGCCCCACCGACGCGCGCATGAGCCTGGAGCGCCACGCCACCTCCAAAATCCGCACCACCGACGACCTGTTCCGCATCCGTACCCTGGGGTTCCGGGGCGAGGCCCTGGCCTCCATTGCCGCCGTATCCCAGCTGGAGCTGCGCACCAAGCAGCGCGACCAGGATACCGGCACCCTGCTGCTGGTGGAAGGCTCCCAGATCAGCTCCCAGCAGCCCGTAGCCTGCCCCGACGGCACCAGCATCAGCGTCAAGAACCTGTTCTTCAACGTGCCGGCCCGCCGCAACTTCCTCAAGAGCAACGCGGTGGAAATGCGCCACATCCTGGACGAGTTTCAGCACGTGGCCCTGGCAAATCCGCAGATTGGCTTCTCGCTGTTTCAGAACGACCTGGAGGTGTTCAACCTGCCGGCCGGCAAGCTAAGCCAGCGCATCGTAAGCCTGCTCGGCAACGGCTACAAGGAGCAGCTGGCCCAGGTGGAGGAGGTGACGCCCTTTATTACCGTAAAGGGCTTTATCGGTAAGCCGGAGTCGGCCAAGAAAAGCCGGGGCGACCAGTTTTTCTTCGTCAACAACCGGTTTATCCGCTCGGCCTACCTCAACCACGCCGTGCTGGCCGCCTACGAAGGCCTGTTGCCTAAAGACACGCACCCGTTCTACGTGCTGTTTCTGGAGCTGGACCCCAAGGCCATCGACATCAATGTGCACCCCACCAAGACGGAAATCAAGTTCGAGGACGAGAAGACCGTGTACGCCATTGTGCGGGCCGCCGTGAAGCAAAGCCTGGGCCTGCACAACATGGCGCCCTCCCTGGATTTTGACGGGGACGTGAACTTCGCCCCCATTCAGCCCCTGCGCCTAGCGGGCACCGAGCAGCACCCGTTTACGCAGGACTTCCAGCCGGACGCCCTGGCCTCGGCCGCCGCTCGCGCGGCCACGCCTCGCACGACACCTGCCGGTTTTCCCCCCGCCCGAACCGATGCGTACGAGCGGCAATTGCCGCCCCGGCCTACTGAGCAGGCCAAGCGGGAGCTGGAAGAGTTTTATAAAAGTCTTCAGCAGGTAAAGGTGCCCGATGTGGAGCGCGAAGCCACAGCCACCGGCGTGCCGGTGCCCTCGGCCACCGCCTTCACTGCCGCCCGTCCCGCGCCGCCTGTTCCTGAAGCTGAAGATGAGTCCGGAGCCTCTGTAGCAGCGGCAGCTTTTGCTGGCCTGCCGCCCTTGGAAACTATTCCAGCTCAATCCGCCGCCCCGGCGCCGGAGTTGCCCCTGCGCGAGTCGTCCACGGGGCCGGGCAATAAGGTGCTCCAGCTGCACCAGCAGTATCTGCTGGTGCCCGTGAAATCGGGCGTCATGCTGATTGACCAGGTGGCGGCGCGGGAGCGAATCCTGTTTGAGCAGTACGCTCAGGCCCTGGAGCGCGACACCAGCGCCTCCCAGACCCTGCTGTTTCCGCGCACGGTCACGTTTACGCCCCAGGATTTCGCCGTGCTGCGCGAAGTAGAAGAAGCCCTGCGTGCCCTGGGCTTCCGCTTCACCGACTTCGGCAAAAACACCATTGCCGTGGAGGGCATTCCGGCCGACGTGCCGGCCCGCGACGAAAAGGAGCTGCTGGAAGGCCTCATCGAGCAGTTTCGCACCGGCAGCGGCACCGTTAAGCTGGACCGCCGTGAGCAGTTGGCCCGCGCCCTGGCCCGGCGCGTGGCGGCCAGCGCCGCCGGCTCCCGCCTCTCCGAGCTGGAAATGACGGCCCTCGTGGATAAGCTCTTCGCCTGCCAGGTACCCAACTACACCCCCGACGGCCGCCGCACCCTGGTACTGCTGGAGCTGGGCCAGCTGCAAGCTTTCTTTACTCGCTAAATCACAGATTATGCAGATTGGCCTGATTTCGCAGAGTGCCAGCTGATGCCGGCAGCGCGAAGCTTCCGCTTCACGCATCGTTGAACGCCATTCGTACGGGCGTCGAAGGCCACAATCATCCAACGATGCGCGAAGCTTCCGCTTCGCGCTGCCGGCAGCCAGCGAATTCAACCGAATTCCCGTAAGCACAAAAAATCTGTGAAATCACCTTAATCTGCCCAATCTGCGCTTCATGTTCCAGCTCACGCCTACGGTTCGCAACCTGCTCATCGCCAATGTGGTGGTGTTTTTTATCACCTTGCAGCTGGGCAGCCGGGTGGGATTGTTGGGCATGTATCCGTTTGAGTCATCGTATTTCCGGGTGTGGCAGCCGCTGACGCACATGTTTATGCACGGCGGCCTGGGGCATCTGTTCTCCAACATGCTGGGGCTTATGGTCTTCGGGCCGATGCTGGAGCAGCGCTGGGGCGCCCGTCGCTTTCTCACTTACTGGCTGATTTGCGGCCTGGGGGCGGGGCTGCTCTACAACGGGGTGCGCTCCTACGAGCTGAACGGTATGCAGCGGGACATTACAACCTTCCAGCGGGAGCCCACCGGTGTGCACCTGATGGACTTCGTCGACAACCATTTGAAGCAGCACCGTGAGGCGTACGAAACCGTAGCCACCCAGCTGCACCGCACCCCCAACGACCCGCAACTGATCAGCGGGGCGCTGGCCTCAATGCAGAGAATGTATGAGGACAGCATAAGCGCGCCCATGGTAGGGGCGTCGGGGGCCCTGTTTGGGGTGATGCTGGCCTTTGCTTTCTTCTTCCCGAATACCGTATTGGTGCTCTTCCCCATACCAATCCCCGTGAAGGCCAAGTACCTGATTGGCTTCTATGGTCTCTACGAGTTCTACACGGGCGTGCATCGCGTGCCTGGTGACAATGTGGCGCACTTCGCCCACTTAGGCGGAATGCTGGTAGGGCTGATCTTGTTGCTACTCTGGCAGCGCGACCGGACCCGCCTGTACTAAGTTGTCAGAAGCAGTCACCCGGCGGGCCGCTAGCCCGAAAATTGCGGAAATTACCGCTTCGTTGCGGCCGCTGCCCTGCGTGGCCCGACTTTCAAACTTGCCTCACTCATGAGTATTTTCAATGACATCCGGACCGCTTTTAGCCGCCGCGACAATGCCCTGAATCAGCTGTTGCTGATTAACGTGCTGGTATTCGTGTTCTTGGTGCTCACCAACGCGGTGATGCGGCTGTCGGGTACGTTCGAGTATTATCCCAGCGTGCTGCGGCAGTTTGTGCTGCCTTCCGACTTGCCTTCCCTGCTACGCCACCCCTGGACGCTGCTTACGTACGCCTTCACCCACGAAGGACCGTTCCATATTCTGTTCAACCTGCTGAACCTGTACTGGTTTGGGGCGCTCATTCGTGAATACCTGGGCAACCGCCGGCTGGTGAGTCTGTACGTCTTGGGGGCGTTGGCGGGTGGCGTGTTGTTTCTGCTGGCCTTCAACTTGCTGCCGGCCCTGCGTGGCATGGTGGGGATGCCCTTGTTGGGCGCCTCAGCATCCGTGACGGCCGTGATTATGGCCGCGGCCACGCTGCTCCCGGAGTACACGTTTATGCTGTTTCTGTTTGGGGCCGTGCGCATCAAATACATTGCGGCCGTGGTAATTCTGCTGTCGGTGCTGGCTATTAACCAGGGCAACCCCGGCGGCGGCATTGCCCACATTGGCGGGGCGCTTATCGGCTTTCTGTTTGTGAAGCAGCTCCAGCGCGGCCGTGACCTGGGCCGCCCCGTGCAGGCCGTCGGCGACTGGGTAGGGGCGCTGCTCAGCGGCCGGCCCCGCCTGCGCGTATCGCACCGTAGCACGCCGGCCCCAGCCCCCAGCGCGCCGGCCCCCAAGAAAAGTGCCTTTCCCAGGCCCGAGCAAGACGAAATCGACCTGATTCTGGATAAGATTTCCCGCTCCGGCTACGAAAGCCTGTCAAAAGACGAAAAGCAGAAGCTCTTCCGCGCCAGCCAGAAGTAGGAGCGCAGATTGTGCAGATTAATTGGATTGCGCAAATTTTAAATATTAGAAGGGCCACCTGGACAGCTGCCAAGTGGCCCTTCTAGTATCAAGCCCAGAATCTAAGTTCTAGGCTCTAACCTCTCACTTCTACACCTAGGCCGAAGCCTGGCTCATGTTGTCGAGAGCGTCCATTACTTCTTTCACGTGGCCGCGGGAGGTTTCGAGCAGAGCTTTTTCCTCGTCGTTGAGTTGCAGCTCGATAACCCGCTCAATGCCGTTTTTGCCCAGAATAACCGGGGCGCCCAGGTACACGCCGTTAATACCATACTCGCCTTGCAACTCGATGCACACGGGGAACACGCGGCGCTGGTCGCGCACGATGGCCTCGACCATCTGGGCGGCAGCGGCGCCGGGGGCGTACCAGGCCGAGGTGCCCATGAGCTTCACCAACTCACCGCCGCCCACGGCCGTGCGCTGCACAATGGCGTCGAGCTTGTCTTTCTCAATCAGCTCCGTCACAGGGATGCCGCCCACGGTGGTGTAGCGGGGCAGGGGCACCATGGTGTCGCCGTGGCCGCCCATGAGCACCGCCTGAATATCTTTGGGACTCACGTTGAGGGCCTCGGCCAGGAAGGCGCGGTAGCGGGCCGTATCCAGGATGCCGGCCATGCCAAACACCTTCTCGCGGGGCAAACCCGAAGTTAGGTGGGCCTGGTAGGTCATTACGTCCAGCGGGTTCGACACCACAATGATGATGGCGTTGGGTGAGTGCTGCACCACCTGCTCCGTTACCGACTTCACGATGCCGGCGTTGGTCGAAATCAGGTCGTCGCGGCTCATGCCCGGCTTGCGGGGCAGGCCCGAGGTAATGACTACCACATCGGAGCCCGCCGTGCGGCTGTAGTCGCCGGTGACGCCCACCGTGCGGGAGTCGTAGCCGATGATGGGGGCTTTCTGCCAGATATCGAGGGCCTTGCCTTCGGCGAAGCCTTCTTTGATGTCAACTAGTACAATCTCGTTGGCAATTTCGCGGGTGGCCAATACGTCGGCGCAGGTTGCGCCCACGTTGCCGGCTCCAACTACAGTAACTTTCATCAGAGAATGGAATTGGGTGGTACGTTTGAATTCGGAGCCTAAAGCTACTTTATAGAAATGAGAAGGTGAGACATGAGAAGTGAGACTTTGTTCAGGCAGCATAGCTTCCAGTGCATAAAGTCTCACTTCTCATGTCTCACCTTCTCATTTCTACACTTCACATCCGCTTCACCACCAGCACCCGTTCTGTTTCGTCCGTCACCTTGAACCGCTCATCTGGCCGGAAGCCGATAACCCAGGCTATTTTGCCGTCGGCGGAGACGAGCACCTGCACCTGGTCTTTGAGGTTGAGGGGCACTTTCTGGTCGATGAGGAAGTCGGAAAGCTTCTTTTTGCCTTTGAGGCCGATGGGCATAAACCAGTCGCCCTCCTGCCAGGGGCGCACCGTGAGCGGAAATTTGAGCTGGTCGGCATCGAGGGCGGCTACGGCTTTGCCGCGCGGAATGTCGAAGCCCTCGGTGCGTTCCAGCAGCTCGGTGCGCAAGTGCAGGCCGTCGATTTTCAGGGCCTCCTGCCCGGCCTGGAGCTGGTGGGTGCCGAATTTGGTGAGGCTGCGCGGGGTGATGACCAGCTGCTCCCGGTCCTTGACCAGCCGGTGCGTCGGCGACTCGAAGCGCCGGCCTGGCTCGGCTCCAAAGCTGTGCACAATGTCTTTTACCACCAGGTAAGAGAAGCCGAAGGGCCGCAGCAGCTCGTGCAGCACGAGCGTGGTGGCGGCCGTGCGCTGCAAAGTGCGGATGTCGAGGTAGGTAGCTTCGGGCTCCTGGCGCTGGGCCTGGGCGGCGGTTTCCTCCACGTAGCGCCGCACGATTTCCTCGGCCCCGCCCACCCGCTCGGCCGTAATGCTCAGGGTCTGGTCGAGGTTGGGGTTGATGTCGCGCAGCACGGGCAGCACCTCCAGGCGCAGGCGGTTGCGCTGGTACACGGGCGAGTCGTTGGAGGCATCTTCGCGCCAAATCAGGCGGTTTTCCACCACGTAGTCATACAGGTCTTCCTTGCCCACGGCCAGCAGGGGCCGCACCAGGCGGCCGGCTTTGGGCCGGATGCCGTGCAGGCCGGCCAGGCCGGTGCCGTGGGTGAGGTTGAGCAGCATGGTTTCGGCCGTGTCGCGCTGGTGGTGGGCCGTGGCAATGTAGTCGAGGCCCTGGGCCTGGCGCGTCCGCTCAAACCACTCGTAGCGCAGGGCGCGGGCCGCCATCTGGACTGAAATGCTTTCCTGCTGGGCAAACTGCTTGGTCTGAAAGAACTCCACGAAGTAGGGCACGTCGTACTGGGCCGCCAGCTTGCGCACAAACTGCTCGTCGGCGTCGGCCTCCTCGCCGCGCAGCCCGAAGTGGCAGTGGGCCACGGCAAACGCCACCCCCAGCTTGCGCAGCACGTGGGCCAGCACCACCGAGTCGAGCCCGCCGCTGACGGCGACGAGCAGCTTATCGGTAGGGGAGAAGAGCTGGTGTTCTTGAATGTAAGCTTGAATACGGTCGAGCATGGCAGACGTGGACCTCACCCCCTAGCCCCCTCTCCAAAAGAGAGGGGGGACTAGTTTTCTAGCTCTAGTTCCCCTCCTTAGAAAGGAGGGGCTGGGGGTAGTTGACAATCGACAGAACGATTTTTAGCACTAGTTCTAACATCGTTCTACCGTCAATCAACCACCCCTAACCCCTCCTTTCCAAGGAGGGGAACTAGAATCTAGCTTTGCTAACCTAGCAACTAGTCCCTCCTCTCTTTTGGAGAGGGGGCTAGGGGGTGAGGTTTCGGAGAAGAGATGGTACTACACTATCCCGCAAAGAAAGCCGTTAGCAGCGGGCCTTCCGTACCTTTGCGCTGAAATGTCCTTTCCTAAGTCTGTTTTCCTTTTCCTTCTCTTGCTGCTGCCGGTCCTGGTGTGGGGGCAGCAGCTTCCAGCACCGCGCCCCGGCACCCAACCCGCACCGCCCAAAGGCCAGCAGATTGAGCTACTGCCTGGTGCTGGCAAATTGGTGGGAGGTGATTTTAACGGCGTCGAGATACGGAAGATCATAGGCAACGTGAGCTTTCGGCAGGGTACTACGCTACTCTATTGCGACTCAGCCTATCAGTACACGGAGCGCAATGCGCTGGAGGCATTTAGCAATGTGCGTATCATCCAGAACGACACCATCACCATCACCGGCGACCGGGGCACCTACGACGGCGACACCCGCCAGGCCCGCCTCACCGGTAACGTGACCATGCGCGACCCGCGCATGACGCTCACCACCCAAGCCCTCGACTACGACCTGAACCGCAACCTGGCCTACTACAGCACCGGCGGCCACCTCCAGGACCCCGAAAACACCCTCGACAGCCGCTTCGGCTACTACAACACCCAGAGCAAGGTGTTCAGCTTTAAGCGCGACGTGAAGCTGGTAACCAAAGACAACACCATCGACACCGACACGCTCCAGTACAACACGGTTTCCAAGGTGGCTACGTTTCTGGGGCCCACGCGCATCAAGGGCCGCCAGGGCACGCTTTATGCCGAAAATGGTACCTACAATACCATCACGCGCGTATCCAACTTCGCCCAGAATGCCAAAATCGAGACGCCGAACTACCTGCTGGGCGGCGACCGGCTGATGTACGACGAAGCCCGGCAGTACGGTGTGGCCACCGGCCGCGTGTCGATGACCTCGAAGAAAGACAACCTCGTGATTCGGGGCGACGTGGGGCGGTACTGGCGCACGGAGGGCCGGGCCAAGGTGTACGGCAGCCGCCCGGTGATGCGCAATATCTCGGACCGGGACACGCTCTACCTATCGGCCGACACGCTGGTGAGCGTGGAAGGGCGCCCGCCCCGCAACGAGGCCGGCATCATCTACGCCTACCGCAAGGTGCGCATCTTCCGCCGCGACTTGCAGGGCCGCTGCGACTCGCTGACCTACAACCGCCAGGACTCCGTCATCTACCTCAGCCACGACCCGGTACTCTGGAATGAGCGCAACCAGCTCACGGCCGACAGCATGGAGATTCAGCAGCGCCGCGGCAAAATCGACCAGATGCGCCTGTACGGCAACGCCTTCATTGCGGGCCAGGATACGCTGCTGAACTTCAATCAGGTGAAGGGCCGCACCATGGTGGCCTACTTCCGGGAGAGTGCCATAAAAAAAGTGGATGTGCTTGGCAACGCCGAGAGCCTCTACTATGCTCTTGAGGGCGACACGGCCGTGAGCGGCCTGAACAAAGCCGTGGCCGCCACCATGGCCCTGCGCTTCGACCAGCGCAAGCTCCAGACCATCACCTTCCGCACCAACCCCGATGCCAGCTTTATTCCACCCCACGAGCTGACGCCCGCCGACCAGAAGCTCAAGGGTTTCCAGTGGCGGGAAAAGGAACGCCCTACGCGCCGCCTGACGTTAGGCAAGCACTTTGCGGCGCCGGCCAAGCCCAAGAAAAAGGCCGCTCCCGTCAAGAAGAAAGCCCCGGTCCGCAAGCCGGCCCCGGCCAAACCCAAGCCCCGCCGCCCGGCACCCCCGCCGGTGGCCGGCCGCAAGTAGGAAGCTCCTGGTGGAGAAGTGCTGCCGCGGCTACAATTTATCCTTACCTTTGCGCCCCTTATGCTGTCTTTCCGCCCTACCTTGTTTGTCTTGTTGCTGAGCGCGTTGCTGCTGGGCTCGTGCAGCGGCTACCAGAAGCTGCTCAAGAGCACCGACGTAAACAAGAAGTACGAAGCTGCCATTCAATACTACGAGAAAGGCGACTTTTTCAAGGCTGGCACCCTGCTGGAAGAGCTGATTCCGCTGCTAAAGGGCCGGCCTGAGGCTGAGAAAGCCCAGTTCTACTTTGCCAATACCAACTTCCGCCAGCGCAACTACACGCTCAGCGCCTACTACTTCCGGCAGTTTGCCGACACTTACCCGAACTCGCCCTACGCCGAAGAGGCGAACTTCATGTACGCCAAGTCGCAGTTCCGCGACTCGCCGGAGTTCCAGCTCGACCAAACCAGCACGTTCTCGGCCCTGGAAGGCATCCAGGATTTCCTGAACCGCTACCCCGAAAGCAAGTTCCGGCCCGAGGCCGAGAATATGTCCAGGGAGCTGCAAACCAAGCTGGAGAACAAGGCCTTCCGCAGCGCCCGCCTCTACTACGACCTCCGCTACTACCAGTCGGCCGTGACGGCGCTGGCGGGCTTCCAGCAGCAGTTTCCGGCCTCGGCCTTCAACGAGGAAGCCGCCTTCCTGAAGCTCAGCGCTCAGTACGACCTGGCCCGCGAAAGCGTGGAAGAAAAGCAGCGCGAACGGTACCTGGAAGCCATTGCCTTCTACCAAAATTTCGTGGATACCTATCCGAAAAGCAAAAACCTCAAGGACGCCGAGCGCATGTACGAAGACGCCCGTGAGCAGGTAGCCAAGCTCAAACCCGCCGACTCAACTGCCGCAAATTAATGTGCGGAATGTGGTAGAATATGAAAATGATAAAGCTGGCTGTGCGGCCACGCATGTTCTTACTTTTCACATCTACTGCCTTCAGCCACATTCCGCACATTACCAACACATTTTCACATTCCTGATATGAAGACTCCTAATAACGTCCCCGCCTCCATCGTGACCCGCAACATGTCGGACTTCACCGAGGACACCGGCAACGTGTATGAGAGCATTGCCATCATTTCGAAGCGTGCCAACCAGATTGCCGTGAAGCTGAAGGAAGAGCTGAATAGCAAGCTGGCCGAGTTTGCCACCACCGTCGATAACCTGGAGGAGGTGTTTGAGAACCGGGAGCAAATCGAAATCAGCAAGCACTACGAGCGGCTGCCCAAGCCCACTAACTTGGCCGTAGAGGAGTTCCTGGAAGGCAAAGTGTACTTCCATACTCCCGAGGAAGAAGAGCAAACCGAAACCCGCAAGGCGGAGTAGGCAGAATACGACCAGGATAAAAGAACGTCATGCCTTATCTGACGTCCGCTTGCCGAAGCATCTCTACCGCGGGCTAACTTCTGTTGTTAGCAACAAAGCGGTAAGCGGTAGAGATGCTTCGGCAAGCGGACGTCAGATAAGGCATGACGTTCTGGCTTTCAGTTTTCTCACTTCTTACCTCTGACTTCTCACTTCTAAATCATGCAAGGGCGTAAGATACTGCTGGGCGTGAGCGGCAGCATTGCGGCGTATAAGTCGGTGGTGCTGGTGCGGCTGCTGGTGAAAGCCGGCGCCGAGGTGCAGGTACTCCTGACGCCGGCGGCTACGGCCTTCGTGACGCCGCTTACGCTGGGCACGCTTTCTAAGAAGCCAGTATTGCAGGGTTTTTTGAAGGACGAGCAAGCCGGCGAGTGGCACAACCACGTTCACCTGGGGTTGTGGGCCGATGCGCTGGTGGTGGCGCCGGCCTCGGCTAATACCCTGGCCCACCTCGCCAACGGCCTCTGCGAAACCCTGCTCGATGCCGTCTACCTCTCGGCCCGCTGCCCCGTGTTTCTGGCCCCGGCCATGGACCTCGATATGTACCAGCACCCCGCCACTCAGGCCAACCTCCAGCGCCTGCGCAGCTACGGCAATACCATCTGGGACTCGCCCGCCGGCGAGCTGGCCAGCGGCCTTAGCGGCCCCGGCCGCATGCTGGAGCCGGAAGACATTGTGGCGGAGCTGGAAAGGTTTTTCAAGTAGAAACTGAGAAGTAACAAGTAAAAATAGTGAGGCGTCTTCGCCTTGTGTGAGGGTTGAGAGTCTTGCGCAGAGAAGCTGTTTAGGAAGTTGATAGACCGTCATGCTTCATCTGACGTCCGCTTGTTGAAGTATCTCTACCTCTGGCTAATTTTTAACGCTTGCTCAGCGAAGCGGTAGAGATGCTTCGCGGGGCTCAGCATGACGGTCTTGTATGTTTCAAACAATCTTCCAAATAGCTTCACCTCGTTGTGCTATACGTTCCAATTTTTAATTCCTAATTCTTAATTTTTAATTCAAAAAAATGCACGTCCTCGTCACGGCTGGCCCCACGTATGAACCACTGGACCCGGTGCGCTTCATCGGCAACCACAGCACCGGCAAAATGGGCTACGCCTTGGCCGAAGCCTTTGCCGAGGCCGGCGCGAACGTGACCCTTATCAGCGGCCCTACCAACCTGCCGGACCCTGCGGCCGCGCGCATCCGTACTCAGCGCGTGGAAACAGCCGACCAGATGTATGCCGCCGCCGCTGCCGTGGCTCCGGTGGCCGACGTGTGGGTGTTTGCCGCCGCCGTGGCCGACTATAAGCCGGCGCAGGCGGCCACCCAGAAAATCAAAAAAGACGGCGACACGCTCACGCTGGAGCTGGTCAAGAACGTGGATATTGCCGCTACGCTGGGCCGAACGAAGCGGCCTGAACAATATTCGGTAGGTTTTGCGTTGGAGACGAACGATGAGCGGGCTTACGCCCTCGACAAGCTCCGGCGCAAAAACTTTGACCTGGTAGTGTTGAACTCCCTGCGCGACGCGGGAGCCGGGTTTCGGCACGATACCAACCAAGTGACGCTGCTGGAAGCCGACGGGCGCGTGACTACCTTTGAGCTGAAGCTCAAGGCCGAGGTGGCCCGCGACATCGTGCGTACCGTTCTTGCCCGTTTGCCCCATCATGCGTAACCTCTTTTTGCCTTCTTTGCTGCTCCTGCTGGCCTTGTTGCTGGCACCCGGCGCCGTCTGCGCCCAGGAACTGCTCAGCGAAGTGCGCGTCACCACCGAAAACGTCACCGTGGCGGACCGCCAGCTGATTCAGCAGATGCAGAACGACATCCAGACGTTTCTTAACACGCGCACCTTCACCAACCAAACCTACCGGCCCGAGGAGCGGATTCGGTGTCGCTTGTTTATCGGCATCCGGGATATTCCGCAAACCGGCACGTACCGGGCCACCGTGCGCATTCTGAGCACCCGCCCCGTGTACGGCACCGGCTACGAAACTAATCTGCTGAGCTACGCCGACCCCAGCTGGGTGTTCAACTACTCACCCCAAAACCCGCTCGACTACTCGGAGAATACGTTCGTAGGCAATTTGTCGTCACTGCTGTCTTTTTATGCCTACATCATCATTGGCATGGACCAGGACAGCTTCGCCCGCCTGAGCGGCTCGCCCTACTACGACCGGGCCCGCACGATTCAGACGAATGCCTTGTCGCAGAACGTCACCAATGAAAACGACGCAGGGTGGAGCGACAGTGAAGCCAGCAACCGGTATTGGCTGCTCAACAACCTCCAGGATCCGCAGCTGGAAGCTTTCCGCACCGGCATGTACGCCTACTACCGCCAGGGCATGGACGTGTTCATTACCAAGCCCGAGGAAGCCCGCGCCAGCATTGCCACGGCGCTGCAAGGCGTGCAGCAGGCGGTGCAGCGCCGCCCCGGCACCTTACTGGCCCGCGCCTTTTTCACCACCAAGGCCGACGAAATTGCCAACGTGTTCCGCACCAGCCCCGACCAGCAGCAGAAAACCCAGGTCGTAACCCTGCTCAGCGAAGTAGACCCCACCAACTCCGCCAAATACCAGTCCATCCTGCGCCAGTAGCCCTCAGCGAACCTCTATGTAAACCTCAGCGGACCTCAGCGAGAAATTTTTTAGCACCCAAAATTTTGTTTTGCAAAAACTATTGGCATAACACTAAAGGAGTTAGTAGCTTTGCTAAAGCCACCTAGTGATGGTGGCTTTTCTTTTTGTCAGCTCCCTCACGTGGTTTGTTATGCTGATTGACCTTCGCATCCGCAATTACGCCCTGATTGAGCAGCTCCAGCTGCAGCCCTCGGCCTTGCTCAATATCATCACCGGCGAAACGGGCGCCGGTAAGTCCATCATGCTGGGCGCCATTGGCCTGCTGCTCGGCAACCGCGCCGACTCGCGCATGCTCTTCGACACGGAGAAGAAATGCGTGATTGAAGGCCAGTTTGACATCAGCAGCTACCAGCTTCAGGACATTTTTGAGGCCGAAGACCTGGACTACGACACCCAGTGCATTCTGCGCCGCGAAATCAGCCCCGGCGGCAAGTCCCGGGCCTTCGTGAACGACACGCCGGTGACGCTGGAAACCCTGCGCCACATCGGGGCCAACCTCATGGACATCCACTCCCAGCACGACACGCTGCTGCTCGGGGATGCCGTGTTTCAGCTCAACCTGCTCGACCTCTATGCTGGCCTCGTGCCCACGCGCAGCCAGTACAGCAGCGCCTACCGCCAGTACCGCAAGCTCGACGCCGAACTGCGCGAGCTGGAAAGCCGGGTGGCCCAGGCCAACAAGGAGCTGGACTACCACAGTTTTCTGCTCAGTGAGCTGGAAGACGCCCGCCTCGACAACGAAAACCAGGAGGAAGTGGAGCAGGAGGTAAAGGAGCTGGAGCACGCCGAGGAAATCAAATTCAAGCTGACCCACGCCCTGCAAAGCCTCTCGGAAAGTGAATACTGCGCCGCCTCCAGCATGAAAGAGGCCTCCACATTGCTAGGGCAGATTGCCAGCTACTCAGAGCAGGCCAAGGAGCTGAAGCAGCGCCTCGACTCCTGCCTGATTGAGCTACACGACATTGCCGACGAAATAGAAGCTGCCGAGCGTCGCACCGAGGGCGACCCAGCCCGCATCGATGAGCTGCAAGGGCGCCTGAACGTGCTCTACAGCCTCCAGCGCAAGCACCAGGTGCGCGACGTGGTGGCCCTGCTGGCCGTGCGCGACGACTTGCGCGACAAAGTGGGCTCGGTGCTGAACCTGGACAAGCAAATCGGCCGCCTCCGCCGCGACGCCGATGCCGCCCTGGCCACGGCCACCAAGCAGGCCGCCCGCCTCTCGGAGGCCCGGCGCAAATCGTTTCCGAAGTTTGAGAAGGAACTGGCCGCCCTGCTCGCGGACCTGGGCATGCCGCACTCCCGCATTGTGGTGCAGCACCAGGAGGGCCCCCTGGCCGCCAGCGGCCTCGACGTGATTAGTATTCTGTTTACGGCCAACAAGGGCGCCCAGCCCCAGACCCTGAGCAAAGCCGCTTCGGGTGGGGAATTCTCCCGGCTGATGCTGTGCATCAAGTACATGCTGGCCGACAAAACCGCCCTGCCCACGATAGTGTTCGACGAAATTGACACCGGCATCAGCGGGGAAATTGCGGTGAAAGTGGGCCGCATGATGCAGCAGATGGCCAAGAAGCACCAGCTCATTGCCATCAGCCACCTGCCCCAGATGGCCGCCGCCGGCGACGCGCACTATTTCGTGTACAAGGAAGACCGCGCCGACCGCACCGTGAGCCGCATCCGCCCGCTCAACCTCGACGAGCGTATCCAGGAAATTGCCCAGATGATATCCGGCGCCAATCCCAGCCCCCACGCCTTCCAGAGCGCCCGGGAGCTGCTAGCCCTGCGCGGGGCCGAGATGGCGGGGTGAGAAATAGGTGAATGAGCGAATGAGTAACTGAGTGAATGGCTAACTTGCCAGCCGTCAATGAGGCCTTTGGTCAGACATAAAAGCTGACCGGCATCATTCAATTAATCACTCATTCGCTCATTCACTCATTTCACCATATGCCTAACAACCTACTCGCCGGTAAAGTCGGCATCATTTCGGGTGCCCTTGACGAACGGTCTATTGCCTGGAAAGTGGCCCAGCGCGCCTACGCCGAGGGCGCCCGGTTCGTGCTGACCAATGCCCCGCTGGCCATGCGCATGGGCGAAATCAACCGGCTGGCTGAGGAGTGCCAGGCCCCCATCATCCCGGCCGATGCTACGTCGGTGGAGGATTTGGAGAAGCTGTTCAGCGGGGCTCAGGAGCAGCTCGGCGGCAAGCTCGACTTCGTGTTGCACAGCATCGGCATGAGCACCAACATCCGCAAGGGCAAGCACTACGGCGAGCTGAACTACGAGTGGTTTCTGAAAACCCTGGACGTGTCGGCGCTGTCGTTTCATAAGATGATGGCCGTGGCTGAGAAGCAGGACGCCCTCAACGAGTGGGGCTCGGTGGTGGCCCTGAGCTACATTGCCGCCCAGCGCGTATTCCCCGACTACACCGACATGTCGCAGGCCAAGGCCGTGCTCGAAAGCATCGCCCGCAACTACGGCTACCGCCTGGGCAAGCTCAAGAAAGTGCGCGTAAACACCATCAGCCAGTCGCCCACCAAAACCACGGCCGGCACCGGCGTGGGCGGCTTCGACGCCTTCTTCGACTACGCCGACAAGATGTCGCCCCTAGGCAACGCCCCGGCCGAAGCCTGCGCCGACTACTGCATCAGCCTGTTCTCGGACCTGACCCGCTACGTAACCATGCAAAACCTGCTGCACGACGGCGGCTTCAGCAGCACCGGCATCTCGGAAGACATTGTGGGCGTGATTGAGCAGATGAATAGCTAGGCGAGCAGATAATTAACTGCCGCATGAAAAAGCCTGACCACACCGGTCAGGCTTTTTTCTTATTAGATACAGAGACGCGGTACCCCTTACTTCTTGTCCGGGCAGGCGCCTTTGGTGAAGGACTTGACGCCCGCGCCGTTGGTAGCGTTGCAGGCGTTGCTATAGGTTTTCCCGTCACAGCCGCACACGGGGTCGTAGTCGGCGGTGCACAGCACGGCGGGATTTTTCAGGCTGGCATCAACGCAGGCGGTGGAGGGTGCCGGCGTGGTGGGGGTGGTGCAAGCGGCAAGCAGTAGGGCGCCGATGGAGGATAGCACAAGGGTTTTCATAGGGTGATGAAGAAGGGTGGAATGGGGGTGACAGTGTGCGGTGTTGCACGTCACAAAACTATTTTCGATACCCTATATAACAGGTTATGCCAGAGTCAAGAAGACATTAAGATTCCGCCGTTTCAGTTTGGCCGGGCAAGTATGCCGTGGCATCCGCTACGCAATACCTGCCAAGCTCCTCCGCATCCCGGCTGCCGGCCAGCCGTAGGAAGCAGGCAAATACTTGCCTGCTATGCCCGCCATTCCGCGCGACTCTAGCTTTGATTCTACCTTGGACCTGCTGCGCGAGGGGTTTCCGTTTCTGCTGAACCGCAGTGAGCGGCTCGATTCCGACATCTTCCAGATCCGGCTGCTGGGCATGCCGGTGATTTGCCTGCACGGTCCCGAAGGCGCCGAACTGTTCTACAACTCTAGCCGCTTCGTGCGGTTGGGCGCCGTGCCGCGCCGGGTGCAAACCACCCTCATGGGCCAGGATGCCGTGCAAACCCTGGACGGCACCAACCACCGCTGCCGCAAAGACATGTTTATGGCCGTGATGACGCCCGGCAGCCGCCACCGCCTGCTGACGCTGCTGGCCCGCGAGTGGGAAACCGCCGCCCGCCGCTGGGAGCAATAGCCGGAGGTAGTGCTGTTCCCGGAGGTGCAGGACATTCTGTGCCGGGCCGCCTGCGCCTGGTGCCAGGTGCCGTTGCGGGAGGCGGAAGTACGCCGGCGGGCCGCCGACTTTGGGGCTATGGTAGATGCCTTTGGGGCAGTGGGGGCCCGGCACTCGCGGGGCAAGCAGGCCCGGCAGCGGGCCGAAAGCTGGATTCGGGACGTTATCCGGCACGTGCGCCGCGGCTCGCTACGGCCGGCCCACAACTCGCCCTTGGCCGCCATTGCCAGGCACCGGGAGCCGGATGGGAAACTGCTCAGCGACCAGATGGCGGCCGTGGAGTTGATCAACCTGCTGCGGCCTATTGTGGCCATTGCTACTTACGTGACGTTTGCGGCCGTGGCCTTGCACGGGCACCCATCTTACCGGCAACTGCTGCAAAATCCTGAAGAAGACTACACCGAGCTGTTTGTGCAGGAGGTGCGCCGCCACTCGCCGCTTGCGCCGTTTTTGGGCGCGCGGGTATGTGAAGATTTCACCTGGCACGGCTACCGCTTCCCGAAAGGCCGGCTGGTACTGCTCGATGTGTACGGCACCAACCATGACCCCCACCTCTGGCCCGACCCCGATACGTTCTGGCCCGACCGGTTCCGCAACTGGCAGGAGAATCCGTTTGACTTTATCCCGCAGGGTGGGGGAGGCTACGCCACCGGCCACCGCTGCGCCGGCGAGTGGATAACCATCGAAGTCCTGAAGCACGCCGTTACCTTTCTGAGCAGCCGTCTGCGCTACGAGCTGCCGCCGCAGGACCTGGGCTACGACCTGAGCCGCATGCCCACCTTACCCCGTAGTGGCTTCGTAATGCGGAACGTGCAGCTGGTAGGGGAGCCCGCCCACCCACTGCCGGCCGTTCCCGTAGAAGAGGCCAGCGGCTGCCCGTTTCATTAGTAGCTGTTTAGCTAAAGCGTTTTTGCTTTCACCGACTCAACCATGCAAACCACCCACACTCTCGACCAACTCCTTGACACCCAGCATAAGAAGCTGGCTTTCTTTCAGAACCTGATACTTGTGGCCGCTGCCGATGGGGCCATTGATACCAGCGAAAGTCAGTTTCTGCTGGAGCTGGGGCAGCGGCTGGGCCTGAGCGCCGAGGACGTGCAGCCCATAGCCGAAAACCTGGATGTGCTGAGCTTTATCGTGCCCGCCGACGGCTTGCAGCGCACCCTGGAGCTGCAAACCCTGGTGCAGATGATGCTGCAAGACGGGCAGATTGACCCCCGCGAGTACGGCCTGTGCCTGGAGTATGCCCACCGCATCGGCTACGGCAAAGCCATCCTCGACGACATGGTAAGCCAGCTGGCCGGCGGCCCGCCCGTACCCAACCGCAATCCGCCGACGGTGAGTTAGCAGAACCGGGCTGCTGCTGGTAAAACACGTACCTTCTGCCATGAACGTTCAGCAAGCCTACAACACCTGGGCCAGCAGCTACGATATGGTCCGCAACCTTACCCGCGACCTGGAGGCACAGGTGCTGCGCGCCGTGCTGCCCCCAGGTTCGTATGCGGAGGTGGTGGAGCTGGGCTGCGGCACCGGCAAGAACACCGCTTGGCTGGCCCAACGGGCTCATCGGCTCACGGCCGTCGACTTCTCCTCCGAGATGCTGGCGCGGGCTCAGGCCGCACCTCAGCCTCCGCATGTGCGCTTTCAGCAAGCCGACATTACCCAGCCCTGGTTCTGGCTAACCGCCCCGGCCGATCTGCTCACGTGCAGCCTCATCCTGGAGCATATCCAGCGCCTCGACGTGGTGTTTGCCCTGGCCCAAATGGCCCTGCGTCCCGGCGGACTGTTCTACATCGGCGAACTGCACCCGTTTAAGCAGTACCAGGGCTCCAAGGCCCGTTTCGACACGGCTGAGGGCGGCGTGTTCGAGCTAGAATGCTACGTCCACCACATTTCCGACTTCACGGAAAGCGCCCGGCGCCATGGGTTCAGCTGCCAGCGCCTGCAAGAGTGGTTTGATGACGAGCACCGCGCTGGCACGCCGCGCATCGTATCGTTTTTGTTTCGGCGGGAAAAGTAAACGATGGCGTGAGGCTGGAGTCTCGTGCTATCAACGGAGTACGGGTGAAAACGCTAGACAGCTGCCGCGGCTAGCTTCTGCGGTTTGTCTTTTTCAGAAACTTCAGCAGCGTCGGAAAATAGTGCTGCGGATCGTCCCACATGGCAAAGTGAGAACCAGCAGGGCAAATGTATACCTGGCTACGCGGCATCTGCTTTTGCATAAATGAATAGGACGAGGGAGGTACAAAGTCATGCTGAGCACCCAGCAGCAGGGTAGAAACTTGAATGAGCGGCAGCCGCGCAGTAAAATCCCACACTGCCAGCGACCGGAACATAGGTATCCGGTCTTTCTGGTTGATATGGGCAAAATTGCGGACGGACGGCTCGGGCTCCTTATCCAGGCGTAGCATGTGCTGCCGAAAAAATTCGTCCCTTACCTCTTTAGTGATTAGTGGATACAGCCTCTGGCCCACTAAGCTGTCGGCGGCGGGCACCCGGCGGCCGGCGGCAGCGGCCTGGCTGCGGACGATGTCGGCGTACAGTCCAAACCGGTACTTGTTGTAGATGGGGGCACTATAGCCCATATTCGATATGATAAGGCCTTTCAGCTGGGCTGGATACTTGGCGGCGTACTCCAAGGCTAGTAGTCCACCCCAGGAGTGGCCTAGCAGGTAAAACTGCTCCAGGCCCAAGCCCTGGCGCACCTGCTCTACTTCGTCCACGAAGCGGCTGATGTTCCAAATGGTAGTGTCTTTGGGCTGGTCTGAATGGTAGGAGCCCAGCTGGTCGTAGAAATATATTTCCACGCCTTCCTTGGTCAGATACGCCGGAAAGTTCTCGAAATACTCGTGGCTGTTGGCTGGGCCGCCGTGTAAGAGCAGTAGCTTGATCTTGCCCTGCCCCACCTTTTGGGTCCATACTTTGTAGCGCCCATCCACGGTAATCATGCGCACACCGGGCGCCTTCATTTTAGCAGCGTAGCTACTGTCTTTGGCCTGTGCTCCGGCTAACAGAGGAATTACCAGCAAGAAAAGCAGAAGTAGAATAGAGCGAAATGGCATCAGGAAGAGGATAGGGTGAATACGCGAAATAAATAAGCGGGAAGCGTGCGTGGCCGCCGGTGCGTTGTGAAGCTAGGCAAGGTACAGACTTTGCGCAACGCTGCCGCTGCTTTCGTTTCTTTGGTTGCCAGAGGTTTCTCTTGATTTGCACTTCCATTTTTCACGCTCTTTTCCGCTCCGTATGCATACTCTCCGACTCCTCACGCTGGCCGGCGGCCTGGCCCTGGCCGCGCCCACCGCGGCCCAGCAGACGACCGGCACCAAGGCCGACCCGGCCATGCTGGCTAAAATCAAAGACGAAGGCCTGAACCGTTCCAAGGTGATGGAAACAGCCTTTTACCTGACCGACGTGTGCGGCCCCCGCCTGGCCGGCTCCGACGGCCTGGCCCGCGCCAACCAATGGACGCAAAAGCAGCTCACCAGTTGGGGCCTCGCCAACGCCGCCATCGAGCCGTGGGGCACCTTCGGCCGCGGCTGGGACATCGAGAAGTCGTACGTGGCTATGACGGCGCCTTACTACCACACCCTCGTCGGCGCCCCCAAAGCCTGGACGCCCAGCACCAGCGGAGTCGTGAAAAAGCAGGTGGCCGTGGTGAAAGCCGCTGCGGAAGCGGACCTAGACAAATACAAAGGCCAGCTGCGCGACAAAATTGTGGTGCTGGAGGTCGTCAACCCGCCCAAGCTCACCTTCGAGGCCGACGCCCGGCGCTACACCGACGAGGAGCTGAAGAAGCTGGCCGACTACGCCCCCGGTACTCCCGCTACCTCCCCGGCCGCCGCCGATGCGGAGCGCGTTGCCGCGTTGCGCGCCCGCGCCGCCCTGCGCACCAAGCTCAGCGACATGCTGCTGACCGAAGGCGCGGCAGCGGTGCTTAGCTCCCGCGGCGGCTCCGACGGCACGTTCTTTACTTCCAACGGCGCCTCTTACGCCGCCGACGCCAAGCCCGTGCTGCCCGAGCTGGAAATGGCTCCCGAAGACCAATTGCGCCTGATTCGGCTGGCCGAAGCGGGCATTCCGGTAGAGGTGGAGCTGGAAACCCGGACCCGCTTCCAAACCCAGGACTTACAGGGTTACAATGTGGTGGCCGAAATTCCGGGCACCGACCGGAAGTTGAAAAGCGAAGTAGTAATGCTGGGCGGCCACCTCGACTCCTGGCACGCCGCCACCGGCGCCACCGACAATGCCGCCGGCTGCGCCGTGATGATGGAGGCCGTGCGCATTCTGAAGGCGGCCGGCGTGCAGCCCCGCCGCACCATCCGCATTGCCTTGTGGGGCGCCGAGGAGCAGGGTCTGCACGGCTCCCGCGGCTACGTCAAAAACCATTTCGCCGACCCTGCCACCATGAAGCTGCTGCCGGAACACGAAAAGCTGGCCGCCTACTTCAACCTCGACAACGGCGCCGGCAAAATCCGGGGCATCTACGCCCAGGGCAACGAGGCCGTGGTACCCATCTTCCAGGACTGGCTGAAGCCGTTTGCCGACCTGGGCGCCACCACCGTCACGCTGCGCAACACCGGCGGCACCGACCACCTGTCGTTTGACGCCGTAGGCTTGCCCGGCTTTCAATTCATCCAGGACCCACTCGACTACGGTACCCGCACCCACCACACCAACATGGACACCTACGAGCGGCTGCCCGCCGACGACCTCAAGCAGGCGTCCGTCATCGTGGCCTCTTTCGTGTACCAGGCCGCCATGCGCGACCAAAAACTACCCCGCAAGCCCCTGCCCGCCGCCAAACCCGAGCAGCGGATGTAATGGGAAGTGATGAGGTGAGAGGTGATAGGTGAGGGGGTAACAGGTGACAGGAGGACCGTCATGCTGAGCTTGTCGAAGCATCTCTGCCGCTTCGTCCGCACGATTGAGGTTACCCCCAGTAGAGATGCTTCGGCAAGCTCAGCATGACCGTTCTCCTGTCACCTGTTACCATTCACTCCCTCACCTATCACCTCTACCCCAGCGCCTCCCGGAACAGCTTCAGCGTACGGTCCCAGGCTAGTTTGGCAGCTTCGGCGTTGTAGCGGGCGGGGGAGGAGTCGTTGTTGAAAGCATGCTGAGCACCTTTGTATAGGTACTGCTCAAAGCGCACACCGGCCGCCTTCAAGGCTGCCTCCCAGGCGGCTATGCCGGCATTTACTCGCTCGTCCTGGCCGGCGTAGTGCAACAAGAGGCGTGCCTTGATGGCAGGGGCTTCGGCAGCGTCGGGCTGGCGGCCGTAGTAGGCCACGGCGGCGTTCAGCTGCGGGTCGTGGGTGGCGAGGCGGTTGGCCAGGGCCCCGCCCCAGCAGAAGCCCACGCAGCCGGTGCGGCCGTTGGAATCGGGGCGGGCGCGCAGGTAGGCCAGGGCCCGAAGGTAGTTATTAAGGTTTTGTTCGGCATCTAGTTTGCCAATCAGCGTGCGGCCCTCGTCCTCGTTGGCCGGCGTGCCGCCAAACCCCGACAACGCATCAACCCCCAATGCCAGGTAGCCGGCTTGGGCCACGCGCCGCGTTACGTCTTTGATGTGGGGCGTCAGGCCCCGGTTTTCGTGAATGACTACCACGGCGCCGCGCTTCTTCCGGCCTTTGGACCGCACAAGGTAGCCGCGCATGGTCACGCCGGCCTCGCCGGGCCAGGTGACGTCCTCGCTCACGAGGTTTTTGTCGTCCTCCGCCACGGTAGCCGCCTGGGCGTAGCCAGGCTCCAGCGCCGCCAGCGCCGCAGCCGCCAGGGCCGTGCCGCCCGCCAGCTTCACCAGTCGCTCCAGAAACTCCTGCCGCGAAAGCGGGGCGTGCGTGTATTCGTCGAACAGGTTAATAATGCGCTGGTCCATAGCTCAAGCTACGCATTTTCGGGGGAGGCGAGCGAAGCAGCGCTTTACCAGTCATTCAGCACGTAGTCTCACCGTCTCCGGTCTAGCATCACTCCTCCCGATGCACCGTGTCCAGCGAAAACGCCGGCACACACACCGACCAATACTCGCACTCCTCGTCAAAAGGATTGGAATAGCGTACCCGGGCCCCGGCCTTAATCAGCAGCGACTCGCCAGCTGCCAGCTCGATAACGTCGCCATCTACCTCAAACCGCTTGCGGCCCCGCACCACAATGGTGACTTCGTCAAACTCCGGGCGCTGGTGCGGCTCGCTCCAATGGGGCGGCGCGACCATGTGGGCCACGCTGTACTGGCTGGTGCGGGTGCTGGCTAGCCCAATGTGCTCCTCTATGAGCTTGCCGTCGGTAGTGGGTACCACGAATGGCTTTTGCTGGCGGAAGTAGCGTTTTTCTGACATCAGAACTAATAGAAGAGAGAATAACCGGAAAGCTTAGTGGCTGGGGCAGGCGCCTTTGGTGTAGCTTGTCACGCCGGCGTTGGTAGCTACGCAGGCGTTGCTGTAGGTTTTGGTGTTGCAGCCACACACCGGGTCGTACTGCATAGTGCACGCCGCAGCTCCACGGATTTTACTTTCATCAATGCAAGGCGGCGCTGGTTGCTGGGCCGTGGGTGGGGCAGGCTGCTGGCAGCCGCCCAGTGCCAAAACCGCCAGCAGCAGACTGGCCGAAAGAAGCTGTTGCATACAGGCAAGAGGGCTTTCGTGAAACATGAGTATACCACAACGCGCGTAGTGCCGCTAAGTACGGTAGCCTCCGGCGGTTTGATGGTCTGACGGTCTGATTTTTCGGCGCCGATTTTTACCTTGCCTTAAAACCCCCGCCGCCGAGCTTCGTATAGTTCTCCAGATTGCCGGCTCACCTTCCCTGACGGTGGGCCCCGCAAGTACCCAACGTAATCATTCACTTCTCTCTCCCTTACTGATCATGTCGTACCACGAAGAAGACAACTCAGGTAAAATCCTCCTCGCTGCGCTGGCCGGTGCTGGCGCCGGTATCATTGCCGGTATGCTGCTGGCTCCCGATAAAGGCTCGGCAACCCGCGAAAACTGGAAAGGCCTGGCTACCAAGTACAGCGGCCAGCTGGGTGAGCAGCTCTCGAAATACGGCGAAGACCTGGATGCCAAGTTCAAAGGCTATATCGAGAAGCTCGAAGACATGGGAGTAACCGGCGTTGGCAGCAGCCTGAAGATGAAAGGCGACTGGAATGCCAACAAAGGCAAGCTGAAGCAGCAATTCGCTCAGCTTACCGATGAAGACCTCGATTATGCCGAAGGCAAAGGTGATGAGCTGGTAGGCCGTCTGCAAAACAAGCTCGGCAAATCGAAAAACGAAATCACGAAGATGCTAAACGACCTGTAGGCCTAAGCTTACCGTCAGCATTCAGCAAAAGCCCCCGCTTCTGACCAGAAGCGGGGGCTTTTTGGCTAACAATTCCAGGGAGTAGCTCGTTACCTGAGTCCCGGCTCACGGTGGGCAGGGGTGGTTCTCAACGCACGTAGGTTTATGGAAGACACGAAAGGCAAAGTGATTCTCTCGCTGCTGGTAGGAGCCACGGCCGGCGCAGTAGCTGGCCTGCTGCTAGCCCCCGAAACCGGCGAAGACACCCGAGCCAGCTTAAAGAAGTCGGCTACCCGCCTCGGCGACAGTTTGGCCAAGCTGCTCAGCAGCACCCCCGATTCTGGCGCCACCGAAGCCCCCGGTCCCACCGCGGCCCCCCAGCACCGCTCCATTACCGATAAAGCCGCCGCCGATGAGCTGCTTCAGTCCCTCTCTACAGCGCGGGCCGGCGGCAGCACTCCCGCCGAAGAGAGCCTGCCCGACGATTCCGACTCCGACTACGACGGCTCGGGCGGCGACTCCCGGCATTACCCCGGCTACCGTTCTTAAAAAAAATTACTGCGGCCGTAACCTTGCCGAAACAATGGCGTTAAAGAACATACATCCGGCTTGAAAGAAGATTGGAGAAACTGCGAAAGTAAAATTGCCGACCGTAGAGCTTCTGATAGGATCTGGTAAAACAACCCGTCAGTAAAATCATACGCTGTCCATCGCAAGCTTCTTTCAGTAGTCCCAATTGGAAGGGTAAGCCGTTTGTACAAAAGGAAAGCCTCCCGCGCCACGTGCTGCGGGAGGCTTTCTACTTTTTACGAGTAGCGTGTGCGTAACCAAAAAAATAATTCTTACTGTAACCTTCCAAATTACTGACCCGTTAAAGCTATCATAACCGACTTACAGGAAGTTGGATATGCACCTGTTGCAAAATTGCCGGCAGTAAGAGCTTCTACCGGGGGAAGGTTAAGATAACCTGGTAGCAAAATCAGATTCGCCCATCGCAAGCTTCTTCAGGCAAAGGCACTTCAACAACCGCTTAGTCTGTTACAAAAGAAAGCCTCCCGCTACACACAGCGGGAGGCTTTCTGATTTATAATCACAGATGAAACGGATTTTTACTGATTACACAGATTAATTGCATCTGTGTAATCAGTAAAAATCCGTTTCATCTGTGGTTGATTAGTGTTTAGGCGCGTTTTCCGACTTGGTGTATTCCGGCTTCATCTGCGGGAAGAATAGCACGTCCTGAATCGAGTGGGAATTGGTCATTATCATGCTTAGGCGGTCGATGCCGATGCCCAGGCCGGCCGTGGGTGGCATACCGTACTCCAAGGCCCGCAAAAAGTCCTCGTCGAGCACCATGGCTTCGGTGTCGCCGCGCTTGCCTAGCTCCAGCTGCTCCTCGAAGCGTTGGCGCTGGTCGATGGGGTCGTTTAGCTCTGAGAAAGCGTTGCAGATTTCTTTGCCATTACAAATAGCCTCAAACCGCTCCACCAGTCCCGGCTTCGAGCGGTGCTTCTTGGCTAGCGGCGACATTTCCACCGGATAGTCGGTGATGAACGTGGGCTGGATCAGCTTGGGCTCCACGTGCTCCCCGAAAATTTCGTCGATGATCTTGGCTTTGCCCATGCTCGGCTCCAGCGCCACCTTCAGGTCTTTGGCTGCGGCGCGCAGCTCGTCCTCGCTCTTGCCTTCGATGTTTAGGCCGGTGTAGTGCTCGATGGCCTCGGCCATGGTGAAGCGCTTCCAGGGGCGCTGGAAGTTGATGAGGTTGTCGCCCACCTGCACTTCGGTTTTGTCGTGCAGGGCCAAGGCTACGCGCTCCACCATTTCTTCCACTAGGTCCATCATCCAGTAGTAGTCCTTGTAGGCCACGTAAAGCTCCATCTGGGTGAACTCCGGGTTGTGGAAGCGGCTCATGCCCTCGTTGCGGAAGTCCTTGGAAAATTCGTACACCCCATCAAACCCACCCACGATGAGGCGCTTCAGGTACAGCTCGTTGGCAATGCGCAGGTAGAGCGTCATGTCCAGCGTGTTGTGGTGAGTCTTGAAGGGCCGAGCCGCTGCCCCACCGTACAAGGGCTGCAAAATTGGAGTTTCTACCTCCAGGTAACCTTTGTCGTTGAGAAAGTTGCGCATGGCCTGCACCAGCTGGGTACGCTTAATGAAAGCGTCGCGCACATGCGGGTTCACCACGAGGTCGACGTAGCGTTGGCGGTAGCGCATCTCGGGGTCAGTGAGGCCGTCGTAGACAACCTTTTCGCCGGTGGCTTCATCCACGCGCTCCTTCACCACCGGCAAGGGGCGCAGGCTCTTGCTTAGCAGCTGGAAGCTCGTCACATGCACCGAAGTTTCGCCCACCTGGGTCTTGAATACGTGGCCTTGTACGCCCACAAAGTCGCCCAGGTCCACGAGCTTCTTGAAGACGGTGTTGTACAGCGTTTTGTCTTCACCAGGGCAGATTTCGTCGCGGTTGATGTAGAGCTGAATCCGGCCCGACGCGTCCTGCAATTCCGCAAACGAGGCCTTGCCCATCACCCGCACCGACATCAGCCGGCCCGCCAGGCGTACCTCCTGGAAGTTGTTTAGCTCCGGATGGTAGTTGTCGAGGATTTCCTGGGCGTAGAAGTTCACGTCGAACAGCTCCGAAGGGTAGGGCTCGATGCCAAGCTGCCGAAGCTCTTCCAGCTTGTTGCGGCGAATAATTTCCTGTTCGCTGAGGTGGTGCATGGGGCTACGGTTAAAAAGAAAGCCCGCCGGGGGCCGAAAAGTCAAGCCGCAAAGATAGACCACGGATTCCGGCGGATTCATCGGATTCCCCGGATTTTGCAAACGATTGTTGTTCAAGCCTCTGAACTGTAGACAAACAGCGCAAGCGTATAGTGTAGCATACTGGCAATAAAAAACGGCCCGCCAGATAGGCGAGCCGTTGAGATATACATAACATACACGAACAATCGTCTACAAAATCCGAGTAATCCGATGAATCCGCCGGAATCCGTGGTTTAGGCAGCCAGGCGCATAGTAGGCGCTTCTTCCTGCAACGTGGGCTCCACACGGGTACGTAGGCGCTCCTGCACAAAGGAATTCTGCAGGTGCCGGGGCAGCTCGGCTACTAGCTGCTGGTAGCGCTCCAGCCCCATAGCTTTGGCCACGTAGGTTTCGTGGATGCCGTTGAGGTAGCTCACAATGTTGAGCAGGGACTGGTGAAACAGCTTGAAGTCAATCTCAGCCTCCACGTAGCGCTCAATCTCGCGGCTGGTCTGCGAGATGCGCAGGCGGCCCAGCAGGTCGAAGATGGTGGTGTAGCCCAGGCGCCAGGTAATCTGCTGCCAGTGCGAAGCCGTCCACTTATCGAGCACCTTGCCGGTCTTCTGGCTGCGCAGCGCGGTGTTGGGGTTAGCCTGCACCTGCTGGCGGGTGGCCTGGGCCTTGATCTTGCGGGTAGTGCGCAGGAACTGACCAATCTGGGCCTGAGCGTCGATTTCCTTGCTGGCAATGTGCAGCCCGGCCTTGTAGCCAGCCAGCGGCAAGCGGTGAATGCTGAAGTCGCCGTAAGCGCCAGCGGCGTAGAACGAAATCGGGCGCGGGTAGGCGTTGCGCACCACCAGGCGGCCCACCTCCCGCCGAATCAGCGAGGGGTTGTTGCTACGCACGCCGGCCGTGTACAGGAATGCCTGCAAACCCGCCATGATGGTGTGGTAAGCCTGCGGGAACGTCCAGTGCAGGGCGTTGCGCAGGTAGTCCTCGTCGCCCAGCTCGGCGGTGGAGCGCAGGGCGTACTCCGTGCTCCAGCAGGCGTGCAGCAGCTTGCTGATTGCCTGCACGTCGGCCTCGGTCAGCTCAGCCTGGTGCGCCCGGAAGTAGGGCAGGTGCTGTAAGCCGCCTGTGGCGTCGTCGGCCTGCTGAATGTGGTAGTTGATGGCAAAGAAGTAGTTCAGAAACACCTGCGCCGGAATGGACTTGCGCCAGGTTTCCTCGGCCTGCTTCTGCTCGTCCGTTACGAGCGGGATGATGGTCGTTTCCATGTCTGTCGTTGTCATGCTTAGTAAACCAAGATACTGCTTTTCTAGTTCTTATTTGCTAAAATAATTGTCTGAAATTACTAAAAATAGTATGCTGTAAATCAATGGATTACAAAGAAAATTTCTTATTAATTAAAAGTTTTTGGAAACAGTTGATTTGCTAACATAGTTGGCTAACGGAATAAGCACAGAAAAAAGCCTTCCCACTCAGCGAGCAGGAAGGCTTTAGGCCCGGCGGCCAAGCAGAGTTATAACTTAAATCTGGTCTTTCAGCACCGCTACGGCTTCGCGAAGGGTAATGTCCTTTTTCAGCGGCTTTACAAAACGTGAGGCACGGTTCACTTTAACCGTATCAGCGCCTTGCTGGCGCAGGTCAGAGGCTAGCGGGGCAATGGCCATGGCCTGAGCGGCATTCTGAATAGCCTCGTATTTATCGGACTCCGCTTTGGCCTGCTGATGTTCGGCGCGGTAAGTAGTCAGCTTCAACGATACCTTGGTGTCGTCTTTACGCTTTACCATGCGCTGCACCATGTCCGAAAGCTGCTTGAAGCTTGGGCTGCTGGCTACGCGGGCCGAGCTGGCTTGCTTCAGCTTGTCGTAGTTGGGCTGAGCGTTCCACGGGCGGTACTTGGCCGGGCTGATTTCGTCCCACTTCAGCGGGTAGTCGGTTTCCTTTTCGCCCTGGTCCAGGTAGCTATAGGCGTCGGGCAGTACGATATCCGGAATTACCCCTTTAAACTGCGTAGAGCCTCCGTTAACACGGTAGAACTTCTGCGTAGTGAGCTTAAGCGAGCCAAACGGCTTGATGCTATTAAACTCGGCGGGCATGGCGTCGTCCAAGTCGAAGATGCGCTGTACCGTGCCCTTGCCGTACGTGCTGGCCGAGCCCATTACTACGCCGCGCTTATAATCCTGCACGGCAGCAGCCAGGATTTCCGAAGCCGAGGCGCTGTATTTGTTCACCAGCACCACCAGCGGGCCACTGTATTGCACCCGCGGGTCCCGGTCGTTGATGATGGTGGGAGCACCCTGGCCGCCACGCACCTGCACTACCGGGCCGCTCTCGAAGAACAAGCCTGCCATTTCCACCGCGTCCTGCAACGAGCCGCCGCCGTTGAAGCGCAAGTCAAGCACAATGCCCTGTACATTTTCGGCTTTCAGCTTTTCCAGCTCCTTTTTCACGTCGGCGGCCGAGCTGCGGCTACCGTTGTCGTTAAAGTCGGCGTAGAAGTTTGGCAGCTTGATGTAGCCCAGCTTTTTACCATTCTCATTGATGGTAGCCGACTGCGCGTAGGTTTCCTCGATTACCACCACGTCGCGGATAATGGGAATAATCTTGGTGCTGTTGTCGGGTTTGCGCACGGTCAGACGTACTTCCGTACCCTTGCGGCCCCGAATCAGGGTGATGGCCTTGTCAAGGCGCCAGCCTTCGACCGACACGGGCTCTTCGGCACCCTGGGCCACACGCAAAATGATGTCGCCGGCTTTCAGGTCGCCTTGGCGGTACGAGGCGGAGCCGGGCACGATGTCGGCCACTTTAATCTGGCCTTCTTTTTCTTGCAGCGTTGCCCCAATGCCCTCGAAGCGGCCCGTCATGGCAATATCGAAGTTGTCTTTGTCGCGGGGAGCAAAGTATTCGGTGTGCGGGTCGTAGGTGTTGGAAATCGTGTTGGCATACATAGCCAGCCGGTCGTTGGCGTCGGTCTGTTGCAGGTCCTTGAAGTAGTCATCGAAATACTTCAGCACCCGCTTGCGGGCTTCGGCTTCCATCTGCTCGGGCGTGCGCATGGGCTCCGACGTAGTGGCCGGCGACGGGGTAACCGACGACGAAGCCAACGGCTTATCCTTTTTCTTTGCCTGCTCATCCATCATCTCCGAAACCCGCACCAGCGTCTGATACTTCAGAAACTTGCGCCATTCCTCCCGTTGCGCCGCTTTGTCGGCCGCGAAGTTGATCTTGTCGGACTCGGTTTCAAAGTTTTCTTCTACCGTGAAGTCGAAAGGCTTAGCCAGAATCTCGCGGTATAAGCCCTGGACCTCCTTCACGCGCTGGTCCATGAGCTGGGTGCTCAGGTCCAAAAACTCATGGGTGCCGCGCTGCACCTGGTTGTCGATGTCGTTCTGGTACTTGCGCAGCTGAGCTATGTCCGGCTGCAACAAGAACTTCTTGCTGGCATCAATACGCTTTAGATATAAGTCGAAAACGCGCTTGGAGAAGCTGTCGTCGATACGCTCCGGTTGGTAGTGGGCTGCACTCAAGGCTTGCAGCATGGCCTTGATCAGCACTTCGTCTTTTTGCGGAGCCCGGGCGTCGTTGCGCTGGTACAGCTTGTAAGAAGCCAGCACAAACACCGCCAGCAACACCGAGGCATACAAGCCTATCTTGAGTCGGGGGGATGACATGAAGGATCGGGGTGAGATGAGGAAAATCAAATGTAAGCAAAACGCACTCCTGACGGTACGGGCCGCCCAGATGCCTGGTTCTGTCTGAAAACGCTATTGCCAGCGAAATAAGTGCCCCGTAGCCAGCGGGGTTGTAAGACAGCAAAAAGCGGGCTAGTTGCCTGTTCTGTGCTACAAAGACAGCCTCAGGCCGCGTTGGGTTGTCTCCGGGCTGCTAAGTCGATAGCAGACCAGGGCGTAAACCCAATAGAGTACAGCGTAAGCTACAAACAAAAAAGCCCTTCTCACTGAAGAGAAGGGCTTTTTTAGCTACAAGTCTAGAAACTAGTAGCGGCGTACTTTGTCACCATTGTGGCGGCGGAATTCTTCTTCAAAGTAACGAGCGTCTTCGTCGCTGCGCGGACGCACGCCCATTACAATATTGCCGTTCTTAATGTCGCTCTCATACTCGGCAGCGTGTTCTTCCGGAATGCCCGAGCCTACTAGAGCGCCTACCAGGCCACCCGTTAGGCCACCCGCGCCGGCACCAGCCAGAGCAGCGGCAATCGGGCCGGCAATTACCAGGCCCAGGCCAGGCAGAGCTACCGACGTGCCGATGGCAGCAATAGCACCAATGATAGCACCAGCGGTACCACCAATGGCCGAGCCTACGCCAGCACCTTCCATAGCTTTGTCGCCCAACTCCGTGTGAGCCGTATCGTCGCCGAAGTGGCGCTTGCGGGTGTCATCCGACATCAGCACGTTCACGTCGTCTTTGCTATAGCCGCGCGACGAGAGCGTAGAGTAAGCACGCTCAGCGCTTTCACGGTCGCGGAACGAGCTGGTCATCATGCCACCCGAGCCGTAGGTAGTGTTGCTGCCGGTTACGGCGCGGGCTGCATCGCCGGCGGCGTTCTGTACTGCGTCGATGCCGGCACCTACTGCGGCGCCAGCCGAGCCGGCCAGAGCAGCACCTTTCTGCGTGGCGCTGTAGTCATGGTGCTGGCTGTCGCCGCTGGTCGAGCTGCCGTAGGTGGAGCCAGTGCCAGTTGAAGAATCAGAAAGCCCCGAGTTGCCGGTGCTGGAGTTGCCCATATTACCGCCCGAGGTAGAGCTGCCGGTGCCGGTACCATAGCCCGAGCCAGCCGAGCCAGTACCATAGTTTGCGCCAGAGCCAGTGCCAGTGTTCGTCGGGTTGTTCGAATCGTTGTTCATGGGGGTGGGGTGTTGAATTAATGATGAAGGAGAGAATGGCCCGCCGCATAAAAGGGAGAGTGGCGTAGCCTTCGAGGGAGCTTAACGGCTACGCCTTAGTTGAGGTTGCGGCCCGCTTCCCATTTCTATTTCAGTAAGCCAATATTTTGTTATTCGCCTCTGCGCTGGGTGGGCATGTAGCAGAAAGCAGAACGCAGACGGTCCTGCTACGCAGGGCGCAGCAGGACCGTCTTTTTACTGTATAGCAGCTTCTGAAACTGCTGTATTATCTACAAAACCCAACTACTCTTCTCCCTAACCTCCAAAAGATAGAGCCTACGCGAACTTCTCGTAGTTCTCCTCATTCTTCCAGAACTCGCGGCATTCGCGGCGCATGTTCTTCAGAAAGTCTTCCTGCTGCTTTAGCGTGCGCCACTCCCCCAGGCCTAGCCGTTCGCACAGCTTATAGAAATTGTCGCCCTGCCCTTTGGAACCTTCCACCTTCACGAGGCAGCTAAGCACGGGGCGGCCGGCACGATGCTCGGTTTCCGAAATTTCCGCCAGAATCTCATTCAGCCGGGCTTTCTCGTGGGAAATATCCAGGTTAAAGCCCAACTCGGCCTCCTGAACCAAGTTGAGGTAGCTGGTAGTGCCTACCTGCGTGCGGGAAAAACGGATCAGATGCCTGCGTACTCGACCAGTCATGAGCGCGGTGAGATGGGAACGGAATGTAGCAAAAAAGCCCGACGCATTGGTTTTGCAGCCAATGCGTCGGGCGGGCTTCACCAAAACTGTGCCGTTTTGGCTGACGAGCTACCCCCTGGATTTGCGCCGGGCTATTTCTCGCTGGATTAAGAGAAACTCGCGGCTGCTCTGGCCGGCAATGGCCGTATTCTCATCGGCGCGGCGCAGCAGATAAGGCATTACGGCCTCTACGGGACCGTACGGTACGTACTTAGCGGTGTTGTACCCGGCGTTGGCGAGGTTGTAGCTCAGGTTGTCGCTCATGCCGTAGAGCTGGGCAAACCACACCCGCGGGTCGTTAGGGGCCACGCCATGCTCCTGCATCAGTTCGGTGAGCAGCAGGGAGCTGGCCTCGTTGTGGGTGCCCGCGCAAATGCTGATTCGGTCGATGTGCTGCACGCAGTAGCGTAGGGCTTCGTTGTACAGGTCGTCGGTGGCTTGCTTGGTGGGGTTGATGGGGTTGGGGCGGCCCTGATGAGCGGCTACGCGGGCTTCTTTTTCCATGTAGGCCCCGCGCACCAGCTTCACGCCCAGGTAGTAGCTGCCTCGCTCGGCGGCGGCGTGGTCCTCCTGCAAGGCTTCGAGTCGGTCGTGGCGGTAGAGCTGGTAGGTGTTCCACACGATGGCCGATTCGCGGTTGTAGCGGGCCATCATCTCGGTGGCCAGCTGGTCGATGGTTTCCTGAAACCAGCTTTCCTCGGCATCCACGAACACACGCACCCCATACTGGTGGGCGCGGGCACAAATGGCGTTGATGCGCTTTTTGCTGCGCTCCAGGCTGGCCTGCTCGGTGGGGCTGAGGGCGGTGCCGGCCTGTACCTTCTCCAAGATAGCCGCATCGGCTACGCCCGTCACCTTAAATACAGAAAACGGAATGTGGCGGGAGCGGTGGGCCAGGTCCAGCGTCGCCAGAATTTCGGTGGTTGTGGCGTCGTAGCTTTTGTCGTTGCCCTCGCCCTCCACCGAGTAGTCGAGGATGGTGCCGATGTTGTAGCGCCCCAGCTCCTGAATGACAGGCAGGCATTCCTGAATGGTTTCGCCCCCGCAAAACTGCTCGAAGATGGAGTTTTTGATGAGGAACTTGGTGCCGGGCAACTGCCATTTCAGCGCCGTCTTCATCAGGCCGCCCCCGGTTTTCACCAAGGCATTGTTGTTCATGGCCGCAAACAGCGCGTACATTTTGCGCAGGTCGGCGTCGGACTTGGAGGCAAACGCCACGGCAGTGTTGTCGAAGGAGAGGGGCGGGGCTTGGGTTACGGACATCGGGTGCTAGCTTTGGCGGCGCAGGGTGGAATTTGGCCGGTGCGAAGATAGCCGTTAAACATCGTTTGGGAGTGGATAGTTACCCCGACGCGAGGCGCTTTTCCGCTGGCCGCATCTGCCCGGCCCCACTGCTTTTCTCCGCTGTTTCATGCCCTCCGTATCTGCCCCCGAAACGTATTTCACCCGCCTGCTGCACGCCCAGGCGGCTCCACTGCTCATTGCCGGACCCTGCTCAGCCGAAACCGAGGAGCAGGTGCTGGCCACTGCCCACGGCCTGCGAGCTTTGGGGCGGGTGCAGCTGTTTCGGGCCGGGGTGTGGAAGCCCCGCACCCGGCCGGGTTCTTTTGAGGGACGCGGCGCGGCCGCCCTACCCTGGTTGCAGCGGGTGAAAGCGGAAACCGGCCTGCCGGTAACCATCGAAGTAGCCACCCCGCGCCACGTAGAGGAAGCCCTGGCTTACGGCGTGGATGTGCTCTGGATTGGGGCCCGCACCACCGTCAATCCGTTTGCGGTGCAGGAACTGGCCGATGCGCTGGCCGGTACCGGCGTGCCCGTGATGGTGAAAAATCCCGTGAACCCCGACGTGGCCTTGTGGGCCGGAGCCCTGGAGCGACTGGAGCGGGCCGGCATTCGGGACCTGGCCGCCATTCACCGCGGCTTCAGCACGTTTGCGCCTTCGCGCTACCGCAACGCGCCCACCTGGGCCCTGCCCATCGAGCTGAAAACCCGCTTCCCTCACATTCCGCTCATCTGCGACCCAAGCCACATCGGTGGCCGGCGCGACCTGCTGCTGCCCATCGCCCAAAAGGCCCTCGACTTGGACTACGATGGCCTGATGATTGAAACCCACCCCACGCCCGACCAAGCCCTCTCGGACGCCGAGCAGCAGATTACGCCCCAGCGCCTGGGCGAGCTGCTCCAAGAGCTGAAGTACCGCTACCGCTCCTCCGACAACGCCGAGTACCGCAACAAAGCCGAGGAGCTGCGCCAGAAAATGGACGTGGCCGACCGGGAAATCATCGAGGCCCTGGCCCGGCGCATGTCGCTGGTGGAGGAGCTGGCCGAGTACAAGCGCGAAAACAACGTGAAGATTTTGCAGCTGGACCGCTGGCAGGAAATCTTTGCCTCGCGCCGGGACTGGGCCGGTCGGGTAGGCGTCAACGAGAAGTTTGTGGCGGAGCTGTACAAGCTCATTCACATTGAAAGCATCCGCAAGCAAACCGAGATTCTGCAGCGGCCGGAATAAAGGGGGCCTGGCCGGAGCTGCGTGTGGCTTATTTCAGGCGCCGGTAAGTGTTGAAAGGCGCGTCGCAGGCCCGGCCAAAGTCCAGCGTCAGCGTCGTGGCGTTGGCGGTGGGCGTTGCGGAGGTCAGGGCAGGCGGATTGGTAGAGGCAGGCGTGAGGTTGAGCAGGCCTTCCTGAACGGAAAGTCCGCATATCTTTCCGGCGCCCATTGTATAAGTGCCCTGGCGGGCCAGCTGCCCGTTTTCATAGAAGAAGTATTCTTTCTCAGTGAAAATAACCGTTTCGTCGGGTACTGGACCAGGTGCACAGAAGCACTGCCGGTTGGTAAGCTGCCAGCGGCCGACAAGACCGGTGCTGGGAGTTTCTTCGTCTTGCTGGCAGGCCAGCAACGTGGTAGCCAGTGCCAGAAGGCTCGTTAGCTGTAGCAGTCGGGCGGGTAGAATAGATGGGTACATAGAGGCAAGCGAAATTGGGGGCAATGCTTTTTCGCTAGAGCTTGTTTTCGGCGCCTCGGTTGCAACCCAAACCCCCAACTGAACTAGCGGGGGACGGCGTTTTCTGCAAAAAAAAGCTCTGCCGCCTGATGCCTTTCGCGCATCAAACAGCAGAGCCGGCGGCAAAGCAGAAGCCAGGGCAACCAGGTATTATAATTTTTTCTGCTCCGGTAGGTGGTCTGGGCCAGCCGGAACCAGACGGGTGTACGTGTGTTCGGCCAGCTTTGCGCCACTGGTTTCTTGCAGGCTCAGCTGGTTGCCCGTAACGGTGTACACCTGGTTGGAGCGGTAGCCGCGGTAGATGATAACCTGCCGCGCTGGCCGGCCGAAACCGCTCATCTCCCGGCGCAACGAGAAGGCCGCGGCACTAACCAAAGCGCCGTCCTGGTAAAAGCGGGCCCGGCCGCGGCGGTCAAACTCGACTACCACCTGATGGCCAGTGTTGGCCGGAGTAAGCGTGTTCTGGTCGGCATCGGCGGTTTGCTGCCATTCCCACCGGCCCACCAGCTTTTCCTCCACCGTGGGCAGCGACTCCCGGTTGCAGGCACTCAGCAAGGAAACTGCGAAAAGCGAAGCTCCCCAGCAAGCAACTTGTACACAATGCTTCATCGAAAATACCCTGTAAGTTGCGGCGCATATTTCAAAAATCAGGCCATTTAGTTGCATCAAAGCAAGCTATTTTTGTCTTATGTTGGAATAAAATGCACATAAATATCTTTTAAAGCAAGCTTGTGTTGAACGAAGATTTGCTGATTGGCAACCAGATTCTGTCTGAGTTAGGCGCCCGACTGGCCCGCCCAGGCTTAGGGCAAGTAGTGGTGTTGGCCGATACCAACACGGCCACCTTATGCTATCCGCGGCTTAAGCCCCACTTGCCCGCCACCCACACACTGATAGAAATTGCGGCCGGCGAAGAGCATAAGACGTTGACTACCTGCGAGGAAGTGTGGCGCCAGCTCACCGAGCTGCGCGCCGACCGCCATGCAGTGCTGGTCAACCTGGGTGGGGGCGTGGTAACGGACCTGGGCGGCTTCTGCGCGGCTTTGTATAAGCGCGGCATCCGGTTTGTGCAGGTGCCCACCACGTTGCTGGCCCAGGTAGATGCCAGCGTAGGCGGCAAGACCGGCGTTGATTTCCTGGGGTTCAAAAACCAGCTTGGCGTATTTCAGGAGCCCTGGCTGGTATGCATCAACCCTGATTTCCTGGCCACCCTCGACCCCCGCCAGCTCAAGGCTGGCTACGCCGAAGTGCTCAAGCACTGGCTGATTGCCGACGCCGACGCCTTCGCCACCTACGGCGCCCAGGGCGTGCTCACCATCGACTGGACGCCCATCATCCGCGACTCGGTGGCCCTGAAGCAGCGCATTGTGGAGCAGGACCCGCGGGAAAGCGGGCCGCGCAAGCTGCTTAACTTCGGGCATACCGTAGGTCACGCCCTGGAGAGTTACCTGCTGCTCCAGCCGGGCCGCGAAATTCTGCACGGCGAAGCGGTGGCCGCCGGGCTGGTGTGCGAGGCTTGGCTGAGCCACCGGAAAGGCTTGTTGTCGGCGGCCGGGCTGGAAAAGGTAGAAACTTGCGTGCTGTCGGTGTTCGAGAAGGTGCAGTTTGTGTCGCTCGAAGCCGACCCCATTGCCGACTTTGCCCGCCAGGACAAGAAAAACACGGGCGCCGTCATCAACTGCACGCTGCTCGAAGGCATTGGCCACGGCATCTACGACCAGCCTGTCACCGAGGAAGACATTGCCGCCGCCCTACGCTACTACCACCGACTGTAGACCTTACAGCTGTTCAAGAGTCACTCGACCATCATGCTGAGTCCCGCGAAGCATCTCTACCGGGGCTAATCATCTAGCACTGCAACGAAGCGCGGTAGAGATGCTTCGACTGCGCCTCCGGCTGCGCTCAGCAGGACGGTCTTTTCAGCTTTCTAAGCTGCTTCTCTCTGTTTCCATGTTTCACCTTGGGTTGAAGTCCGGCTTCGCCCTTCCACCTCTACGACTATTAACTCTTCTGTTTCTTTGACCTGGGCGGGCGGGCCCGTGCGGGGCACGGCCCAGGTGCCGGCGTCCAAAAGTGAAAGCAACCGTGCCCTCATTATCCGGGCCCTGGCCGGGGGCGGCGCCCTGCACAACCTCTCCGACGCCAACGACACCCAACTCATGCAGCGCCTGCTGCACGACCCCGCCGCCGAGGTGTTCGACGCCGAGGACGCCGGCACGGTGATGCGCTTTCTGACAGCCTACCTAGCCATGACCGGCCGCGCCACCGCGCTGACCGGCACGGCCCGCATGCAGGAGCGGCCCATTGGGGTGCTGGTGGAGGCCCTGCGCCAGCTGGGAGCCCGCATCGAGTATGCGGGGCAAGAAGGCTACCCGCCCCTGCGCCTGCACGGCCGCACGCCCCAGCCCGCCACCGAAGAAGCCGCCGACTTCACGGAGCTAACCGTGCGCGGCGACATCAGCAGCCAGTACATTTCGGCTCTGCTGATGGTGGGGCCCACTTTGCCCCACGGCCTGCGCATCTGGCTGACCGGCAAAGTCGGCTCCCGGCCCTACATCCGCATGACTCAGGCTCTGATGCAGCATTTCGGGGCCCAGTGCCGCGACCTGGGCCGGGTGCTGGAGGTGCGCCCCCAGCCCTACCAACCCACCGATTACACCGTGGAGGGCGACTGGTCGGCGGCCAGCTACTGGTATGCACTGGTGGCCCTGGCGCCGCCGGGCTCCTTTCTCACGCTGCCCACCTTGCGCCGCTACTCCTGGCAGGGCGACCAGGCCATTGCCGATATTATGGCAAAGCTGGGTGTGCAGACCGAGTTTCTGGCCGGCGAAACCATCCGCCTCACCCAAACCACGCCCACCGAGTCCCTCACTCAGGACTTCACCGACTGCCCCGACCTGGCCCAGACCGTAGCCGTGGTAGCTGCCGCCTTAGGAGTACCCGCCACCATGACCGGCCTGGAAAGCCTGCGCATCAAGGAAACCGACCGGATTGCCGCCCTGCAAACGGAACTGGCCAAGTTCGGCGGCGCCCTAACCGACGAGGGCAACGGCAGCTTCCGGGTTACGTCCGAAGGTTTCCAGGTCAGCGGCCAAACGGTAGCCACCTACCACGACCACCGCATGGCTATGGCTTTTGCGCCGCTGGCCATGCGCGGCCCGCTTACTATCGAGGCTCCGCAGGTGGTGCGTAAGTCGTACCCGCAGTTCTGGGCCGAGCTGGAGAAGGCAGGAATGAATGTGGCCTACGCTTCAGCTTAGGCCGTGCGTTGGCTGCAAGCAAACGGTAAGACTGAGAGCTGCCGATGCCCGGCCCAAGCTAAAGCGTAGGCCACAACTCCCGAAAGTATGTCGCCGAATACCGCAACCGGCTGCCATACCAGCTGAATAATTCCCCATCGACAATGCGGATTTCAGCTGTCGGACATATGGCCTGAAACTCTGCCACGTGCTTTTCCCCAAACGGATACGGCTCCGACGACAGCAGAATCTGCCGAGGCGCGGCGGCTTGCAGTTGCTCCGGCGTGATTTCCGGGTAGCGGCCCAGGTGGCCGAACACATTGTGGAAACCGGCGCGCGCCAGCATGTCGTCAATGAAAGTACCCCCAGCAGCCACCATGTACGGTTTGCGCCAGATAAAGTAGGCGGCTGGAACGGGCTCGGAAGCCGGCACCAAGCCGGCAAACGAGTTGGCAATTTCTGCCGCCAACGTATCGGCGGCTTCTTTGCGGCCGGTGAGTAGCCCCACCCGCCGAATCATGTCCAGCGAGTCGGCCAGCGTGGCAATGTCGCTCATCCAGACCGGGTGCCGGGTGGCTAGCTGCTCAATGCCTTCCTGGTAGTTTTCCTCTTTGTTGCCGAGAATGAGGTGAGGCTGGCAAGAGGCTATTTTGTCAAAGTGGAAGTTCTTGGTGCCGCCAATGACAGCAGCCGTGTGGCGGGCGGTAGGTGGATGAATGCAGAATTTTGTTACGCCAACAATTCGGTGACTAAGGCCTAAATCATAAAGTAACTCTGTTTGGGAAGGCACTAATGACACAATACGGTGCGGCGGATAAGGAATGGCCACTTGACGACCCATCTGGTCGACTACGGTCAAAGGCGGAAGAATATGCCCCATAGGTTGGTAACTGAAAGCTGTCAAAACTTAAAAAAGAGAAGCTGTTTGGAAACCCAGATTCCAAACAGCTTCTCTTTCTTAAGACCTCACAATCCTACTTTACAATTAACTGAAATACCGAAAGTCGTGGCCGTCTTGGATGCGGAGCAGGGTTTCGTAGATGAGCCTGGTTACGTTTTCTACGTCGTCGCGGTGCACGGTTTCCACGGTGGTGTGCATGTATTTCAGCGGCAGCGAAATCAGGGCAGAGGCTACGCCGGCGTTGGAGTAGGCAAAGGCGTCGGTGTCGGTGCCGGTGGCGCGGGTGGCTGCCGCCCGCTGAAACGGAATTTCGGCTCCCTGGGCCGCTTCGATGATTAGCTCACGCAGGTTGTTTTGCACGGCCGGACCGTAGGTGATGACCGGGCCTTTGCCGCAGTGCAGGTCGCCGGACGTTTTCTTTTCGTACATCGGCGCCTGGGTATCGTGAATCACGTCGGTGATGATGGCCACATCGGGCTGAATGCGGTGGGCAATCATCTCGGCGCCGCGCAGGCCGATTTCCTCCTGCACCGCATTCACGATATAGAGCCCGAAAGGCAGCTGCTTGTTGTTCTCGCGCAGCATCCGGGCCACCTCGGCAATCATGAAGCCGCCGATACGGTTGTCCAGGGCCCGGCCCACGTAATACTTCTCGTTGAGCACCGTGAATTCGTCCTCGAACGTCACTACCGAGCCCACGTGCACGCCCATTTCCTCTACCTCTTCCCGCGAGGAAGCGCCGCAGTCCAGAAACACGGTTTCGATGGTCGGGGCCTTGTCCTGCTCCACCTTGCGCACGTGAATGGCCGGCCAGCCGAACACGGCTTTCACGATGCCTTTTTTGGTGTGGATGTTCACGCGCTTGCTCGGGGCTACCAGCGGGTCGGAGCCGCCGTTTTTGCGCAGGTACAGGTAGCCTTCTTTGGTGATGTAGTTGACGAAGTAGCTGATTTCGTCGGCGTGAGCCTCAATCACCACTTTGTACTGAGCCTGGGGATTGATAACGCCCACCACCGTGCCGTAGGTGTCCACCAGGTACTCGTCGACGTAAGGCTTGAGGTACTCCAGCCACAGCTGCTGGCCCTCCTTCTCGAAGCCGGTAGGAGAGGGGTTGTTCAGGTATTTCTGTAGGAAGTCGAAAGATTCTTGACGCATAAATTTTTAAGTATGGCTAGGCCGCAATTTGCCAATCAACTATTTCAATCTGCACGCCACGGCGCTCGGCATTTTGGGCTTCATTTAATAATTGTTCGGTCACGTCGAGGCTAAGTGAATAGTCGCCGCAACAGTCGCATACTAACGCTGGAACATGCCGAAAAATCGTCACCCTATCTGACTTAGTGAAGGTGACGGTAGTGTGACCCGGAATCATGTCTCCGGCCCGACACGTCAAACATTTACTCATGTGTGGGGCAGTTTTGAAGTGAAATCAGCCGACCATCTTGCAGGATCGGGTTCGTAAACAGTAACTATGACGCAATGATGCGTGCTGGCATCATGACCAGCCAACAAGTGAATTGGACGACCCGTTGGAAACGCTAACAACAGAAAGCTTGGCAATGGCTGATCATTAAGATAGTCAATTATGACCTGCCCGTGTTCCAACACAAATTCTACTTCGGCCCGCGTGATGTTTCGCTCGTACATTCGCTGCGCAGCGTGAGCTTTTACCTCAACGCTCAAACACGTAAACATCAGAAAAACTACAGCGGAATGTTGCCGTGCTTTTTACGCGGCAGTGTATCCGCCTTGTTTTCTAGCATCTTGAAGGCGCGAATCAGCTTTTGCCGCGTCTGCGAGGGCCGGATTACCTCGTCCACGAAGCCGCGGTGGGCGGCCCGGTAGGGGGTGGCAAACTTCTGCTGGTATTCATCTACCTTCTCCTGGAGCTTGGCTTCGGGGTCCTGGGCCTGGGCTATTTCGCGCTTGAAGATGATTTCGGCCGCGCCTTTGGCGCCCATTACGGCAATTTCGGCCGTGGGCCAGGCGTAGTTCATGTCGGCCCCGATGTGCTTGGAGTTCATCACGTCGTAGGCCCCGCCGTAGGCTTTGCGGGTGATGACGGTGATGCGCGGCACGGTGGCTTCGCAGAAGGCGTAGAGCAGCTTGGCGCCGTTGGTGATGATGCCGCGCCACTCCTGGTCGGTGCCGGGCAGGAAACCGGGCACGTCCTCCAGCACCAGCAGCGGAATATTGAACGAGTCGCAGAACCGCACGAAGCGGGCCGCTTTGGTTGAGGCGTTGATGTCGAGCACGCCGGCCAGCACCGCCGGCTGGTTGCCCACGATGCCGATGCTGCGGCCCCCGAGCCGGGCAAACCCCACGACGATGTTTTCGGCAAAGTTCTGGTGCACTTCCAGGAAGGTATTGGCGTCGATGATGCCTTCGATAACCTCCCGGATGTCGTAGGGTTGGTTGGGGTTGTCGGGAATGATGCTGTCCAGGGCGGGCCGGGCCTCGTCGCCCTGCGGCTCATAAGGCACGACGGGGGCCGTTTCCTCGCAGTTCTGGGGCATGTAGCTCAGCAGCGCCTTGAGCTGGTTGATGCAGGCTACCTCATTGGGAGCCGTGAAGTGCGTAACGCCGCTTTTGGCCGAGTGGGTGCTGGCCCCGCCCAACTCCTCGCTGGTCACGTTTTCGTGGGTCACGGTTTTCACTACGTTGGGCCCGGTCACGAACATGTAGCTCGTGTTTTCGACCATCAGGATGAAGTCCGTAATGGCCGGCGAGTACACCGCCCCGCCCGCGCACGGCCCCATGATAGCCGACAGCTGCGGCACTACGCCCGAGGCCAGCGTATTCTTGTAGAAAATGTCGGCGTAGCCGCCCAGGCTCACCACACCTTCCTGTATCCGGGCCCCGCCTGAGTCGTTGAGGCCAATAACCGGGGCGCCGTTCTTCATGGCCAGGTCCATGATTTTCACGATTTTCTCGGCGTGCGTTTCGCTCAGCGAGCCGCCAAACACCGTGAAATCCTGCGAAAACACGTACACCAGCCGGCCGTTCACCGTGCCATAGCCCGTCACTACCCCGTCGCCGAGGTAGTATTCTTTATCGAGGCCGAAGTCCTTGGAGCGGTGCATCACAAACTTGCCGATTTCCTCAAACGAGCCTTCATCCAGCAGTAAGTCGATTCGCTCCCGGGCCGTCAGTTTGCCCTTGGCGTGCTGGGCGTCGATGCGGGCCTGGCCGCCGCCGAGCAGAGCCTCCTGGTTTTTACGGTCAAGGATTTCGAGTTTGCTTAGTTGGGCTTCAGCGTGCAGGTCAGACATGCGGGGTGGGGAATTCAGTGTAGCTACTTTGGTCGGTAAGCCAAAGGTAACGCACGGGGTAAGAAAAGCCGCACCAGAATTTCGGGTGCGGCGCGTCTTTTATAACGGGCCGGTCACAGTACACGGCCTCTTTTCAGCGTCGTCGACTGTGCCCACGGATGAAGCCGGCCTCGGCCTTCATCTGCGCTCGTAGTGCCTCACACTCAGTGTGCTACGCTCCGCCTGGTACAATGACAAGAACTAGTGCTAAGCTTCAAGTAAGCTATTGACGCTACACAGGTGTGGCTTAACCTTTGCTTCAATGCGTATCTTGCCGAAACTTAGGATAACGCCGGGTTGCTTCGTTTAGTACATGATTACCGTAACAAAGGCTTTTTTACCGCCTCTTGAAGAATACCATGCGCGCCTGCGTGGTGTCTGGGAGTGCGGCTGGATAACCAACGAGGGGCCTTTAGTAACGGAACTGGAAGAGGCGCTTCGGCAGTATCTGGGTGTCAAGCACTTGCTTTTTGTCAGCAACGGTACGCTGGCTTTACAGCTGGCCATCAAAGCCTTGGATATTCGTGGCGACGTACTTACGACCCCGTTTTCGTACGTGGCCACCACCAGCAGCATTGTGTGGGAGCAGTGCCGCCCCGTGTTCGTGGACGTGGACCCGCGCAGCCTGTGCCTGAACCCCGACCTGCTGGAGGCCGCCATCACACCAGCCACTCAGGCCATTGTGGCTACCCACGTTTTTGGCACACCCTGCGCTGTGGAGCAAATCGAACAGGTGGCGCAGCGACACGGCCTGCGGGTTATTTACGATGCCGCCCACGCCTTTGGCGTGCAATACCACGGCACTTCCCTGCTCCGGCACGGCGACGTATCAACGCTGAGCTTTCACGCCACCAAGCTTTTTCACACGGGGGAAGGGGGGGCCATTGTAACCGATAACGACGAGTTGGCTCGTAAGCTGGCGTACATGCGCAACTTCGGCCACGAAGGAGCCCATACGTTTGCCGGCCTGGGCATCAACGCAAAAAACTCCGAGATTCATGCCGCTCTGGGATTATGCGTATTGCCCCATGTGCCGGAGCTGATGCGCCGCCGCCGTGCCTTAGTGCAGCTCTACGACCAACTGCTAGCTCCGGCCAAGCTCCAGTGCCCCCAGCTGCCACCCGCAACCACGCCCACGTACTCATATTATCCAGTGCTGTTTCGCTCCGAAGCTGAACTGCTGCGGGTATGTGACGCCCTGCAACAAGCCGGTATCTACCCCCGGCGTTACTTCTACCCAGTTCTGACCACGTTGCCTTACGCGCCCTCGGCTGATTGTCCTGTGGCAACGGATGTAGCCAGTCGGGTGCTGTGTCTGCCGCTGTACTATGAGCTGGCCGAAGCAGATGTAGCCCGCATTGCCCAGATTATTCAGCTTACCATGGCGTAGGGAGCTATGCGCGTGGCCGTGATGCAACCCTATTTGTTTCCGTACCTGGGCTATTTTCAGCTCTTGCACGCCGCCGACAAGTTTGTGCTGCTGGATGATGTGCAGTTCATCACCCGGGGCTGGATCAACCGCAACCGTATTTTGGTAGCAGGACGGGAGCATCTGTTTACGGTGCCTTTAGAGCAGGCTTCCCAGAATAAGCTAATTCACCAAGTGCAGCTACAGCCCGGTGACCACGCCCGGCGCAAGCTGATCCGGACTATTGAGCAAGCCTACAGGAAAGCACCGTACTTCGCGGCGTGCTTTCCGCTGCTGGAGCAGATTCTGCTCAGGCCATCCTCGCTGAATGTTACGGATATCGTCCAGGAAAGTCTGCTGGCCGTGGCGCAGTATCTGGGTTGGAAGCCTCAGCTTTCCCGTAGCTCAGCCTTGCCCAAAGCCCCTGGCCTGGTGGGAGCCGACCGGATAGCGGCCATTTGCACGCACCTGCGTGCCGACGAGTACCTGAACATGGAAGGCGGGGGCCATCTGTACTCGGCGGCTCACCTTGCCCGGCACGAAGTGCAGCTGCGGCTGCTGCGGCCGTGGTTGCCGCCGTATCCGCAGGCCGCTCCGGTTTTTGTTCCGGGCTTGTCCATCATTGATGTGCTGATGCACAACTCCCCGGCCTGGATCCGGCAAACCCTAATGCAAGCTCAAGTGCTATAGCCGCCAGAACACTACCCCATCTACCTTTTCCACCTATGCAGCCCACTGACTTCTCTCCGCCGCCTCACCATACCATTGTTGCTCATTGCGAAGACTACCTGCAAGCGCACGGCGACAACCACCTGGGCGTGGGCTGGCCCAACGAAGCCGATGCTCAGACCCGTTACGGGGTGATGCTGGACCTGCTACGCCTTGGCGGGCCCGAGCCGGTGCGCGTCCTCGACTTCGGCTGCGGCCCGGCCCACCTCTACCAGTATCTACTCGACCACGGCCTGCAACACCGCATACACTATACAGGACTCGATGTTTCGGAGAAGTACCTGCAACTGGCCCGCGCCAAATACCCGGAGGTGCCGCTTCTAGCTCTGGATGTGCTGCGTGAGCCGGAAGCCTTGCCCGCTTTCGACTACATCCTGATGAATGGGGTGCTAACCCAAAAGTGTACGGTTGGCTTCGACGACATGTGGACCTATGCGCAGCAACTGCTGCAAACCGTGTTTGCCAAAGCCCGAGTAGGCCTAGCCTTCAACGTCATGACCAAGCACGTAGACTGGGAGCGGGACGATTTGTTCCACCTGCCGCTAGACACGCTGGCCGCCTTTCTGAAGCGCCAGCTGAGCAGACACGTGGTATTTCGCCACGACTACGGCCTATATGAGTATACGACCTACGTGTACCGGGAACCCCAGCGCTGAGCGGCACGGATGAACACTTTAGTTGCTGCTGCCTCCGCTGCCCCTTCAGTCTGCCCCGCCGAGCAGCCGCTGGTGAGCGTCTGGCTTATTACCTACAACCACGAGCCCTACATTGCGCAGGCCATTGAGGGCGTGCTGATGCAGGAAACCACGTTCAGAGTGGAGCTGATAATCGGCGAGGACTGCTCTTCAGACCGGACGCGTGAAATCGTGCAAGCCTACCAGAAACAATATCCTGACCGGATCAAGCTGTTCCTGTCGCCTAAAAATCTGGGCATGGTGCCGGTGCTGGAGCCTACCTACCGCATGTGCACCGGCAAGTACGTAGCCATGCTCGACGGCGACGACTACTGGACCGATCCACTGAAGCTGCAAAAACAGGTGGAGCTAATGGAAGCGGATGCCACTTGCCACGTCAGCTTCCACGGCGTGCAGCTGTATCACGAAACTACCCGGCAGCACACGCAGCCTGCTGCCCCCCAGTTAGGTACCGCACGGCATATCCTGAACCTACACGAAATTATCTACTTGGGCAATCCAATCTATACTGTATCAGCCATATTCCGCCGGCCGGTGCAGGAGCTGCCCGCATATTATTATGAGCTGCCTTATCCCGACTTGGCTATCTACTACTGGGTGCTGGCCGGAGGCGGTAAGGCGCGCTACTGGCCCGAGGTAATGGGCGTGTACCGAGTGCACGCCAAAGGAGCCTTCTCAGGTGCCAGCTGGTACCAGAAACGCCAGGATTCATTAGCCTTCTTCGACATTATTCGCCACCATCTACCTGCCCATTATTATCAGCAAGTTGAGGCTGAGCGCCAAGTGGTGCTTTATGACTTGCTGATGGAAACCGTGAAGCAAAAAAATATAAAGGCTGCTCTGCACTACTTCCGCCTGGTAGACTGGCCCCAACTGCCCGCCCCCTTACCGACTTTCAGCCGGGCGCACCGCTACGGAGCAGCTGGATTACGAATGCTGGCCAAGCTGCTTTCTCAGCGGCACACAAGTCGTTCATAAGTGAGCATCACTGACATAGTTGCGCCTGAACAGCTACACTGACCCGTAGGTCAATGGTAACGTGTAGGTACAGAAAAGCCGCACTAGAATTTCGGGTGCGGTAGATGGTACGAGCGGTGTGGGCAGTTTAATCGCAGCCCCCCGCAGGTATTTCTGCGCCCGTCTTCTTATTGAAGACACCCTCACAAGTCCCGCAAGCTAGGTGGATGAACTTATCGTCAAGCCATATGTCGTGAACCTGCCCGCCTTGGTAAGTAAGAACGCGTATCTGTAATCAGCCTTCCAAAGCTGCTTGTTATGTTTGGATGCGGTAATTGTAAAGGCTTGGTTGTCAAAATAATAGATGGTGCTATCAGTGTCTTGAATAGCGAAAGAAGCTGATAGGCTTTCTTGTCCTAAGTCGTTTAACACATACAAACTGTAAACCTTCCGCGTCCTATCAGTAATTTCTAGCCGCACATTTTTAAGCAGTGAGTCTACTTGAGTCTGCGCTGTACACGGTAATGATACTGCCGCAATTAGAGCGGCCATGACCTGTATTTTCATACCATTAGCTGGCACTATAGTTCAAACGTTACATCCTCATACAACTCAGCCATTGCCAGCGTAGATTTTACACTCGCTAAAATAACCGCCCCGGCCGGGTCCAGGATTTCCGTTAACGTCCACTGTCCGTTTTCCATGCGCGAATACAGCTCCGCCCGCACACTGCGCGAGTCAAGCAACAAGTAGTCCCGTACCGATTCAATACTGCGGTAGCGCATAAACTTGCCGCTTCGGTCGTAGTCAGCCGTGGAGTCAGATAGCACTTCAATGATGACCACGGGATTCAGCAGCAGGTCTATCTTGCCATTTTTGAGAATTTCGGGCTGGCCACATACTACTAGCACATCTGGATAGAGGTACGTTCCGGTTAATGGAATATGCACGCGCATGTCGCTATTGTGCGGACGGCAGCCTTTGCCTCGTAGCGCATTGCGAAGCAAACCAAAAGCATTGCCAGCAATGGTATTATGCGGTAGCGAGGCACCTGACATAGCCTGCACATCGTACATGCCCAGCATATTGGGATGGCCCCAGGGATAAATTTGGCCGTCTACGAATTCATGCTTGAACTCAGAGACATATTCCATAGCTAAGTATTCCTCCTCGGTGTAACGGCGCTTGCGGGGTGATTCCATGGAAACTGAGGTTTTCTCAAAAATACAAAACCGGCCGGCTCCTTCGCAGGAACCGGCCGGTTTAGATTATGTACTACTCACTTTACTTCTTTGCATCAGCGTCGTCACCCGACTCAGGGGCTTCGGCGGGTCGCTCGTCGCTGGGAAGGTCTGGGGCTTCGCCACTCTTGCTGACGGCGAAGGTTAGCTCCTCGCTGCCTTCTTTGTAGTCGGCGGTGATGACGTCGCCCTGAGCAATTTCAGCTTTCAGAATTTCCTCCGCTATCGGGTCCTCGATGTATTTCTGGATGGCCCGGTTCAGCGGACGGGCGCCAAACTTGGGGTCATAGCCTTTCTCGGCCACGAAGTCCTTGGCAGCATCGGTCAGCTCTACGCGGTAGCCCAGCGTTTGGATGCGCGAGAGCAGCTTGTGCAGCGAGATGTCGATAATGCGGTGGATGTCTTTCTTCTCCAGCGAGTTAAAGACAATCACGTCGTCCAAGCGGTTGAGGAACTCGGGCGAGAAGGTTTTGCGCAGGGCATTGGTAATGGTGCCCTTCGTAATCTCGTCCATGTTTTCTTGCCGGGCCTTGGTACCGAAGCCGATGCCCGCGCCGAAGTCCTGCAAGTCACGCGCCCCAATGTTGGAGGTCATGATGATGATGGTATTGCGGAAGTCCACCTTGCGGCCCAAGCCGTCGGTCAGGATACCGTCGTCGAGCACTTGTAGCAGCAGGTTGTATACGTCAGGGTGAGCCTTCTCAATTTCGTCGAGCAGGATTACCGAGTAAGGCTTGCGGCGGATTTTTTCCGTCAGCTGCCCGCCTTCTTCATACCCTACATAACCGGGAGGCGCACCCACCAGGCGCGACACGCTGAACTTCTCCATGTACTCCGACATGTCGATGCGCACCAGCGCGTCTTCCTTGTCGAAGAGGTAGGTAGCCAGTACTTTGGCCAGTTCCGTCTTACCCACGCCCGTCGGGCCGAGGAACACGAAGGAGCCGATGGGCTTCTTGGGGTCTTTTAGGCCTACGCGGGTACGCTGAATGGCTTTTACCAGTTGGGTAATGGCCTTGTCCTGGCCAATGACCTTGCCTTGCAGCTCCTCACCCATATTGAGCAGCTTCTGGCTTTCGTTCTGGGCCACGCGCGAAACGGGAATGCCGGTCATCATGGCAATAACCTCAGCCACGTTTTCCTCCTTCACAGTGTAGCGCTTCTTCTTGGTCTCCTCCTCCCAGTCCTTCTTGGCCTGGTCGAGCTGATCAATAAGTTTCTTCTCCGTGTCGCGGAGCTTGGCGGCCTCCTCATACTTCTGCGACTTCACCACCCGGTTTTTCTCGGTCTTGATGTTCTCAATCTGCTCTTCGAGCTTGAGAATATCCTCCGGTACCACGATGTTGTTGATGTGCACACGGGCTCCGGCCTCGTCCAGAATGTCAATGGCCTTGTCCGGCAAGAAGCGGTCTGACATGTAGCGGTCCGACAGCTTCACACAGGCCTCAATGGCTTTGTCGGTGTACAGGACGTGGTGGTGGTCCTGGTACTTGTCTTTGATGTTGTGCAGGATTTCGATGGTTTCCTCCGGCGAGGTGGGGTCCACCATTACCATCTGAAAACGACGGGCCAGGGCGCCATCTTTCTCGATGTACTGCCGATACTCATCGAGCGTAGTAGCACCGATGCACTGAATTTCGCCGCGGGCCAGGGCCGGCTTAAACATGTTCGAGGCATCCAGGGAACCCGAAGCGCCGCCAGCGCCCACGATAGTATGCAGCTCGTCAATGAACAGGATAACGTCGGGCGACTTCTCCAGCTCGTTCATTACGGCCTTCATGCGCTCCTCAAACTGGCCGCGGTATTTGGTACCAGCCACCAGCGAAGCCAGGTCCAGCGTTACCACGCGCTTGCCGAATAGCACCCGCGACACTTTCTTCTGGATGATGCGCAGGGCCAAGCCTTCAGCAATGGCGGTTTTACCAACGCCGGGCTCCCCGATGAGAATGGGGTTGTTTTTTTTGCGGCGGCTCAGAATCTGGGCTACGCGCTCAATTTCTTTTTCGCGGCCCACAATGGGGTCCAGTTTATCTTCTTCCGCCAGCTTGGTCAGGTCGCGGCCAAAGTTGTCGAGCACCGGCGTGCGCGACTTTTCGTTGCCTTTTTTAGCGGCCGAGCCGCTGCCAGCACCGCCCCGGCCAGCGCCGGAGCCGCCAAACAGACGGTCGTTGTCGTCGTCGTCGGCCTCGGGGCCGGAGGTCGGGTTGTTCGCCGTGTTACCGTGGTAATCCAGCGAATCGCGCACGGATTCGTAGTTCACGTTGAATTTGCTCAGGATTTGGGACGAAATGTTGTCTTCATCCCGCAGGATGGACAACAACAGATGCTCAGTGCCAATAATCTCGCTCTTGAAGATTTTGGCTTCGAGGTAGGTGATTTTGAGGACCTTTTCGGTTTGCTTCGTAAGAGGAATCGAGCCGGTAATGCTCGTGCCCTGCGTAGCCGTATTCCGGGTGGCTTGCTCCAAGGCATACTTTAGCTCGTCTACCGACACACCCAATTTCTTGAGCAGGCCGATGGCCGTGCCTTCCCCTTCGCGAATCATGCCCAGCAACAGGTGTTCGGTGCCGATATAATCGTGCCCGAGCCGGATGGCCTCTTCCCGGCTCAGGGAGATGACCTCCTTGACTCGATTTGAGAATTTAGCTTCCATGCAGATAAGGTAGTGAAGAAAAACGGAACCCCGCAACCCCGATGTATACGCGACTATACGACATGGGAGCAGGTTGGGCCGCTACTGGTCTGAAAACAGATGGGTGCGGGCGAAGGTTCGGGGGCGGCAGCTACACTACGCAAGAAAACTGCCGGCGGCCGGGCCCTGCATAAACAGCAGGTCTAAGATGCTGAGACCGGGAACAAAATCTTTACCAAAGCTTTGCGCGTACGGCCGCGCCGACGTCCTGTCAGGTTCAGCTGCGGCAGCAGGCTTGGGTGTCAGCCAGTCGCGCCGGTCCTCGATGAGTGAATGGGCGAGTGAGTGAATAAGTGAGTGTGAAGTAGGAGAGACGTACTCGGCTGTAAACTCTACTGGCAGTCGGAAGCGCAGGCATTTTAGATAAAAATGCAGCAGGCTGACGTTGAAGTCAAATAAAAGCGCAGGTTTTTGCCGGTACAGGTCGTGCAGGTAGTCGGCATAATACTCGAAGTACGGACTGCTGCCATAGGCGGTTTGCAAGGTGCGCCAATGGCGGTGGGTCCAGTTTTGGCGGTAGTCGATTTCGATTTCACTGCTTTTGACTTTTTCGCTGCGGTTGCCGTCCACCACAGGCACCGTAAGCGGCTGCACGCCTTGGGCCGTCAGAATCAGGCAGCGGTTGCGGTAGGTTTGCTTACGGTAATGTTCCTGGGCTTCCAGCAGCAGCGTGTCGGCTCCCACCAAAGCGGCAAAAAAAGCTATGGGCGGATTATACTGGGCTTCAAACAAGACAACAGCCATACGGCAGCACACAAGAAACAGACAGGTAAACAATACCAATTACTAGCTCCCAGAAGCCGGTTAAGCATAAGAGGCCGGCTGAGTGGCGCTAGGATGGTATATATGACAGCGGGTTACGCTATTTTCCTGCCGAAAGCTTCCGGCATGAGTGTGTTCGTTTCAAACCAGACAAGCTGACAGTATGCGCATCGTAGTAGTTGTATTTCTGTGTCTGCAAACGGTGCTGGCCTGGGCTGCCGCCCCACTCCAGCTGCGGCTGGATGTGGCCCGGTTCCGGCCGGAAGACCGCACCGTGAAAGGCGCCGTGGTGGAGCTGTTCACTACCGTTTCCACTCAGCAGCTCCTGTACAAGCAGCGCGGCCCGAAGCTGTTTCAGGCTGCCGCTGCTCTCACGCTGGAAGTAGTGCGGCCCGATGGGGCAGCCGTGTACCAGGAAACTGTCACGCTGAAACCGCCGGTGCTGCGTGACACTACCGCCGCCAACAAAAACCCGCTGAACTTCCAGAAGCGACTAATCCTGCCGCCCGGCACCTACACCGTGCGGGCCCAGGTGCGCGACCAGTACCAAACCGGCAGCCTGGGCCTCGTGGAGCGGGCACTTGTGGTAGCTGAGCCCACGGGCAAGCCGCAGCTAAGTGACATTGTGCTGCTGAGCCGGCCGGCCGCCCGTACGGCCGCCGAGCCCACGGCTTTCGTGCGGAACGGGCTGAGCTTGACGCGAGCTGCCGGGGCCTTGTATGCGCGGGGGCAGGAGAAGCTGTACTTTTACGCCGAGTTGTACGATGCTCCCGCTGGCCAGGGCCTGACTGTGCGCTACCGGGTGCGGGCCGCTGGTGCCGCCAAAGACGCGCTAACCGGACAGCATGTGGTGCAGGCCGCCAGCGGCCGACCTACCACGGTGGCCGGGGAGCTGGCCTTCGGGAGCCTGGCAGCCGGCGAGTACGTACTGACCCTTGAAATACGCAACGCTACCAACAAGCCAGTGACGACGCAAACCGCGCGCTTTACCCGCAACCTAACTGAATACGCGCCGACCGGGGCCGTAGTGCCCCGATGAGCCCAGCTACTGTACCTACCAAGCCGTTTCCATGGTATTACCGGCCCGTAGAGTGGCTGCTGCTGGGCCTGGCGCGGCTGCCGTGGCCGGTACTGTACGGGCTGGCCAATGTAATTTACGGGCTCCTGGCCTACGTGCTGCGCTACCGCCGCCGCGTCATCCTAACCAACTTGCGCAACTCCTTCCCGGAGAAAACGGAGGCCGAAATTCAGCGCCTGTCGCATACGTTCTACCGGCATTTCTCGCAGGTAATGGTGGAAATTCTGAAGCTGGCCGTGATGCCCCCGGCCGAGCTGCTAAGCCGGGTGCAGTTTCGGAATGCCGAGTTGCTGGACCGGTGGCTGGCTGAAGGGCGGTTGGTACTAGCCCTAGGTTCTCATGCCGGCAATTGGGAATGGATTCTAACGTCGGGGGCGCTGCGGCTGCGGCAGGGAGCCGTGGATGGCGTGTACAAGCCGCTGATGAACCCGTTTTTCGAGCATTTCCTGCTGCGCCTGCGCACCCGCACGGGTGCCCACCTGGTGCCCATGCGCGAAACCCTGCGCCATATGGTGCAGCACCGCCACGAAGCCCGCGTGCTGAGTTTGCTTAGCGACCAAGCCGCCGGCCCGGAAGATAAGCCGCACTGGACGACGTTTCTACACCAAGAAACCAGCTTCTACACCGGCGCCGACCGGCTGGCGGCGCAGTTCAACTGCCCGGTGGCCTACGTGAATATCCGGCGCCTGCGCCGGGGCTACTACGAGCTGGTAGTAGCAGAGCTGCACGATGGCCAGACTCCCCTCAACAAAAACGCCACCGTCATCACCGAAGCCTTTGCCCGCCACCTGGAGCGCGACATCCAGTCCGCCCCCGCCGACTACCTCTGGAGCCACCGGCGGTGGAAACATAAGAGAGACCTGAGACAGTGAGAGGTGAGAAGTGAGACTTTCGTGCTGACGGCCGCGCCGCTAGAACATCGTCTCACTTCTCACCTCTCACTGTCTCAGGTCTCACAAATACTGCTCAATGTCGCCGGCGCCTTGGCGGATGATGTCGAAGTCCTCGTTGGTGCAGTCGACGACCGTGCTGGCGATGTTGTTGCCGAAGCCGCCGTCGATAACCATATCCACCAGGGGACGGTACTTCTCGTAAATCAGGTCGGGGTCGGTGCTGTACTCCAGCACCTCGTCTTCGTCGTGGATGGAGGTGCTGACGATGGGGTTGCCCAGCTCACGCACCAGGCTTAGGCAGATGTTGTTGTCGGGCACCCGGATGCCCACGGTTTTGCGCTTGACGCCGCCGTAGCGCGGGGCTTTGGTGCTGGCCTCGAAAATAAACGTGAACGGGCCGGGCAGGGCCTTTTTCAGCACCTTATATACCGGCGTGGTGATGCCGTTGGCGTAGTCGGTGATGTGAGCCAGGTCGGAGCAGATAAAAGACAGATTGGCTTTTTCGGGCTGCACGCCCTTGATGCGGCACAGCTTCTCGACGGCGCGGGCGTTGTGAATGTCGCAGCCCAGGCCATAGATGGTATCGGTGGGGTAGATGATGACGCCGCCGTTGCGCAGTACTTCTACGGCCTGGAGCAGGCGGTTCATGGGCGGGTTATCAGGATGAATGCGAAGCAGAGTTGCAGCCATAGCATGGGGGTAGAATGAGTGAAGAGGACGGAACTGCGGCCTGCCGGGCCAGTCCGGGCAAGGTACGCGGTGTACCAGGTATCTGGTACGCATACGAACAAATTGCGCCGAAAGCGAAGCTGGCGGCAGCAGGTAATTTTGCGATGAATTGCAACGCCTTCGGCCTCATGGGATTATAGAGCCCTGCGCCGCCGCCTATAGATTTGAAAACAGGGTGAAAAGCAGAACCCGTACTTTTGAGCTGGTAGCATTCCTGCTGGTCTCCCTCTTTCCTTTACCACGGCGCCGCCGTCTTGCCACATTCTTTTTTTCGCATGACTACAACCCGCATCGACTACAAAGCCCGCGCCCTGAAGCGCCGCAAGCGTTTTGCCTACGCCACGGGCATCATCGGGCTGCTGCTGGTTACGTTTTCCTACTATTTCTACCAGGTATTCTTTACGCCCAACATTGAAACCAAAGGCCAGCGCACCTACGTGCTGATTCCGCGCGGGGCCGACTGGAAAACGGCGCTGAGCCGCATCGAGCAGACCGGGGCCGTGGTAGACAAGCTGAGTCTGCGCTTCGTGGCCCGCCTGATGAAGTACGACCAACCGGGCGCCGTAAAGCCCGGCAACTACGAGCTGAAGGAAGGCCTGACCAACCGCCAGCTACTCAACGTGCTCAAGAGCGGGTCTCAGTCGCCGCTGCAACTCACGTTTAACACGGTGCGCTTGCGCCAGGACCTCGTGAGCCGCCTGGCAGCCCAAGTCGACGTGCCCGCCCGCACCCTCGACTCGCTTTTGCGCAGCCCCAGCTACACCAAGAGCCTGGGCTTCGACACGACGAGCATCCTGACCATGTTCATCCCCAACACCTACGAGCTGTACTGGAACACCTCGGCCGACAAGCTCATGCAGCGCATGAAGAAGGAATACGAGAAGTTCTGGACGCCGGCCCGTGACGCTAAGCGCAAGGCGCTGGGCCTGAGCCGTGCCGAGGTTAGCACCCTGGCCAGCATCGTGGAGGCCGAGCAACAGCAGCACCCCGACGAGCGGCCCCGCGTGGCCGGCGTCTACCTCAACCGCCTCCGGCGCGGCATGAAGCTGCAAGCCGACCCCACCGTGGTGTACGCCAACGGCGACTTCGGCATCAAGCGGGTGCTCAACGTGCACCTGACCAAAGACTCGCCCTACAACACCTATAAGTACGGCGGCCTGCCGCCCGGCCCCATTAACCTGCCCAGCATTGCCAGCATCGACGCCGTGCTCAACCCCGAGCAGCACAACTACCTGTACTTCTGCGCCAAAGAGGACTTCAGCGGCTACCACGCCTTCGCCCGCACCGAGCAGGAGCACCTGGTAAACGCCCGCCGCTACCAAGCGGCCCTAACGCGCAGTGGAATCATGAAATAATGTGAGAATGTGGATGAAATGTACATAATGTGAAAAATAGGTGCTGCACTTGGTGCACCATACCGCATTTCATTCTGCACATTTTGACCACATTTTTCACATTACGCACATTTCCTTATGTATCAATCCGACACCCACATCCGCGTGCGGTACGCCGAGACGGACCAAATGGGGTACGTGTATCACGGCAACTACGCGGCCTACTTTGAGGTGTGCCGCACCGAGGCGTTCCGGCAGCTGGGCATCAGCTACAAAGACCTGGAAGCCGATGGCGTGGGGATGCCGGTGGGAGAGCTGCGGACCCGCTTCCGCCGCCCCGCCCGCTACGACGACTTGCTCACGGTACGCCTCTTGCTGAAGCAGCCTGCCGAAGGCTCGCGGGTGCTGTTCGAGTACGAAATCTACAACGAGGCCCAGGAACTGCTCACCGAAGGCCACACGTTGATGGTGTTCGTGAGCATGACTACAGGCCGCCCCGTGCCCGTGCCACAGCACATCCAGGCCAAGCTGGCTCCCTACTTCACCGACGACGAAACCGCCGGCCCCCTCACGCCCCCCAAGACGCCCGCCGATGCTCCAGCTCCCGCGGCGTTTCTGAAGAAGTGAGTTCTAACGGTTCGCCTCACCCCCCGGCCCCCTCTCCGAAAAGGAGAGGGGGAGCCTGACGATTCAGGTTATCCTCTGCTTTTGGCAAGATGCTTCAATAAGCGGACCTCAGATAGAGCGAAACTGCCTACTAAGCCCCTAGCCCCCAAGTCCCTAAGACCCTAACCAAATGCGCCTCCCTGTTCGCCGGTATCGGTTGCCGGATGTGCGGCGCGGCCGCCGCTACCGCCGCTTTATTGTGTGGCTCAAGCGCCTGCGCTTCAACGGTGGGCAGGCCTCGGTGTACGATGTGGTAGACCGGCTTTTGCAGGAAATCAAGCTGGATGGTATTGCCAAGCGGGCTTCTTACATGGCCTTCAACTTCACCATTGCCATCTTCCCCACCATCATCTTCTTGTTCACGCTCATTCCTTACATCCCCGTTCCGAACCTGAACCAGGACATTCTACAGTTCCTGGCCGATTTGATTCCGCGGGAGATGTACGTGGCTATTTCCGGTACCATTGAGGACATCGTGAACATTCCGCATGGCGGGCTACTCTCGTTTGGTTTTGCCACGGCCCTGGTGCTCAGCTCCAACGGCATCATGGCCCTGCTCGACGCGTTTGAGAAAAAGTACCCCACGTTTAAAAAGCGTACGTACGTGCGTAAGCGCGTCATTGCTACGCTGCTGACGGTGGTGCTGTCGTCGGTGCTGCTGTTTGCGGTGGCGGGCATTTTCTTCGGTACTTACATCATTGATGCGCTGGTGTACCACGAAATCGTGCCTGAGCGGCTAACCAACCAGCTTATTGCCCTGTTGCGCTACGGCTCGGTGGTGGGGCTGTTCCTGCTCACGACCAGCCTGGTGTACTACTACGTGCCGCCGGTGCACCGCAAGTGGCGGTTCGTGTCGGCGGGGTCGGTGGTAGCTACGCTGCTGATTTTCCTGGTGTCGTTTCTGTTCATTCTCTACATCAAGATTTTCGACTCCTACAACCACTTCTATGGCTCCATTGGCACGCTGGTGGGCTTTATGGTGTGGCTGGATTTCGTGTGCATGACCCTGATTCTGGGCTTTGAAGTCAACGTCAGCATTGACGTGGTAACCGGGCAGCAACGCCGGGTACCGCACCCCGCGTAGGGCCAGGGTGAGTAAGCGCGGGGCAAGCAGCCCGGAAAAGAAAACTTGCGGCCCGGTATTGCGCAATAGATTTTGCTTTCTACTTTTGCCATCCCAAACCACTCGTTTTGGGCCTTACAGAGAGGTGGCAGAGTGGTCGAATGCGACGGATTCGAAATCCGTTATACCGGCAACGGTATCGGGGGTTCGAATCCCCCCCTCTCTGCACAAGGCTTTTTCAATGCGTGAGAAAGCCTTTTTTCTTGACGTGTTTCGGTGGAGCATGTAGTTTGTCCCACTTAGAGGAGTGGCAGAGTGGTCGATTGCGGCGGTCTTGAAAACCGTTGAGGGTAACACCTCCGGGGGTTCGAATCCCTCCTCCTCTGCACAGCACCCCGAACACGTCAGAAACCAAGCAGCGCCCCGGTCCCTAGGCCGGGGCGTTGTGTTTGCCCGCTGGCCGGCGGCGCCCGCAGGTGTGCGCTACACCAGCGCCGAAACTTTCCCCGCGCCCCGTAGTTGTAGGCCGGTACGTTCTGATCAGCTGTTCCCGTTTCTCTGCTGAGCACACCGCAGTGCTCGTATCCCGCGTCCATGTCCGAATTGTTGTTCGACATCAACCTGCAGCAACTGCCCGACGAGTACCTGGCCGGGGAGTGGCGCGTAGCCGACCGGGTGCTGAACCGTACCGACCCACACAGCCCCCTGGCCCGCGCCGACCGGTTTCAGCTCCGGACGGGCCACTTGAAGGTAGCCGCCGATGACTACGAGGAACAAGGCCAGTGGCGGGTGCAGCGCGACGAAGTGCTGGGCCGGCCGTACCTGGAGCTGGAAGTGGCCCAGGAGCACACCCGCGCCCTAATTACGCGCCTGCGCCGCTCGGCCGATGGCCTCAGCAGCCAGCTTAATCTGTATTTTATGTCGGGGATGGAAGTTCAGCTGGTGCAGGCCTGAGCTTCGTCCCTCTTTTTTTTTATTGCCGCATGAACTCCGAAAGCACCAGCAATTACGAGCGTTTGCACACCGCAGTGGAAGCCGCCGGCATCGGCACTTGGGACCTCAACCTCCTGACCGGGGAGCTGCTCTGGTCGGACCGCTGCAAGGAGCTGTTTGGGCTGCCGCCTACCGCCACGGTCGACTACGCCCGCTTTCTGGCCGGCCTGCACCCCGACGACCGGGCCCGCACCGATGCTGTGGTAGCCCAGGCGCTTGACCCGGCCGGCACGGGCGAGTACGACATTGAATACCGCACGGTGGGCCTGGAAGACGGTGGCCGGCTGCGCTGGGTGCGGGCCACGGGCCGGGTGTTCTTCAACGAAGACCGCACCCAGGCCCTGCGCTTCATCGGCACCATCACCGACATCACCGAAGCCAAGCGCCGCAGCCTGCACTTGCAGCGCCTGCTGGAGTCGGACGTGATTGGGGTGCTGTTCTGGGACCTGAACAGCAGCCGCGTGCTCGACGCCAACGACCAGTACCTGCGCCTGATTGGCTACACCCGCGAAGAGCTGCAAGCCGGCCTCGTCGACTGGAGGGCCCTTACTCCGCCCGAAGGCATGGCCGAGGAGGAGCGCATTATTGCAGAGCTGCGGCGTACGGGCACGCACCGGCCGTTTGAGAAAGAGTATGTGCTGCGCGACGGCCGGCGGGTGCCGGTGCTGCTGGCCGGCTCCCTGCTGGAGCCCGGCGGTACCGAGGGCGTATCGTTCTGCCTCGATAGCAGCGAGCAGAAAAGCACCGCTGCCCGCCTGGCGGCCAGTGAGCAGGAGTTCCGCATGGTTACCGAGTACATTCCGCAGCTGGTGTGGCTGACCGACCCCACGGGCTTCCACACCTACTTCAACCAGCGCTGGATTGACTTTACGGGCTACACCCTTAAGGACAGCATCGGGTCCGATATGTGGAACAACCTGCTGCACCCCGACGACCGGCAGCGGGCCCGGCAGCGCTGGGGCCACTCGCTGGCTACGGGCGAGTTTTACGAAATCGAGTACCGCTTCAAGGCCAAAGACGACTCCTACCGCTGGTTCCTGGGCCAGGCCCTGCCCGTGCGCGACGAGGCCGGCTACATCGTGAAGTGGTTTGGCACCTGCACCGACATTCACGACCAAAAGCTCCAGGAGTTTGCCCTGCGGGAGCGGGAAGCGGAGTTTATGACCCTGGCCAACGCCATTCCGCAACTGGCCTGGATGGCCGACGAAACCGGTAGCATCTTCTGGTACAACGACCGGTGGTTTCGCTTCACGGGCACTACGCTGGACCAGATGCGTGGCTGGGGCTGGCAGCAAGTCCACGACCCCAACCACGTGGAGCGCGTGACAGAGGGCTTCCGGGCCGCCGTGGCGAGCGGTGAAAAGTGGGAGGACACCTTCCCCCTGCGCCGCCACGACGGCGAGTACCGCTGGTTCTTGAGCCGCGCCCTGCCCGTGCACAACGAGGCCGGCCAGGTAGTGCGCTGGTGCGGCACTAACACCGATGTAACCGAGCAAAAGCAGCTCCAGGACCAGCTGGAGCGCGCCTATTCCGACCTCGAAGCCAAAGTCATGTTCCGCACCCTGGACCTGGAGCGCGAAGTCCAGGAGCTGCGCCGGCGACTTGGAGAGTAGGTTGCTCGTTGTAAAGAGAGCAAAAAAGACCGTCATGCTGAGCGCAGTCGAAGCATCTCTCCCGCTCCGTCCGCACGATTGGAATTACCTCCGGTAGAGATGCTTCGGCAAGCTCAGCATGACGGTCTTTCTGTATACTGTTTATTGGCCACACACTGTAGCTCCATCAGCTTGCGCTTCAATCGAAGCTACTCCTCCTCGTCCTGGCCTTTCCTCAGCTCGGCATCCAAGAAGTATGCGCCGCGCCGGACCAGGTGAGTGGTGTCGGCAATGGGCTCAAGCGGGACGACGGCTACTTCGCCGCTGGGCGTGGGGGTGGCGCGAACGGGGTAGCGGCCAAAGGTGAGTGGAGAGGTGCTGGTGCGGGCGAAGATGTAGCTGATGTCGCCGGCCTGGATGAGGGCGTCTTCGGGGAGGGTGCGCTGGCGGGTGCCGTCGGTTTGAATCTGGGCGGTGACGTACTGGCCGGGCAGCACATCGGTGCCGGGCGGCTCCAGGTGGGCGTGCACGCTCACGGTGCGCTTCTCGGCGTCGAAGGCCTTGCCCACCAAAAACACGCGGGCCGTGAGCTGCTCGGCGCTGCCCCGGCTGGGTAGCGTAAACAGGATGCGCTGGCCATTCCGGACGCGGGCAATATCACGCTCAAACACTTGTAGCTCCAGATGCAGGTCGGAGCGGTTCACTACTTCCACCAGCACATCTTGCGGGTTTACGTACTGGCCGGGGTTGATGCGCACTTCCGTCACGTATCCCCCAATCGGCGACACTAGCGGCACCTCCGGCACGATGGTACCTCGGTCGAGGCGAGCCAGAGACAGGCCGAGCAGGCGTAGCTGGGCCGCGGTGGCGCGGAGCCGGGCGGTTTCGGAGCGTAGCTCACTTTCGGCTTGCTCCAGCTTGCGGCGGGCGCCCACGTCTTCGGCGTTCAGCACCTGCTGGCGGCGCTGCTCCTGCTGCAAAAACGTAACGCGGGCCTTGGTCTGCAAATAGTCCTGCTGGAGCTTGATGTAGTCGGGGTGGCGGAGCACGGCCACGGTGCCGCCCCGGCGCACGGCCTGGCCGGGCAGCACCGCCACGGTGTGCACGTAGCCACCCAGCACCGCGCTGATGGACGCCCGGTGCTGGGGCGGCACATCCACCACCCCCGAAGCCCGCACGGCCGAAGCCACATTCTGCCAGGTAAACGAACCCAACTCCAGCCCCGCCGCCTCGGCCTGGGCCGGCGTTAGCTGCACCTGATTGGGGGAGGAAGCCGCCGGCCGGGCAGCCTCAGCCGGCGCCGCCGAAGCCCCCGCCTCGGGCCGCGACTGGCAGGCCGTGAGCAGCGCCGCGGTTGTAAGAAGCAAGAGTAGGGAGCAGAAGCTGAGAGGAAGATAAATGAGGCGGCGCATGGAAAAACAAAAACGCACAATGTCAGAAAAGAGGATGCTCTGTAGAAACGCGACCCTTCGCGTTTCGTGGTTGAACGATGTCGTATAGTACTTCTTAGTTTTTAGCACGGTGCACTTAAGTCGTAGAGACGCAATATTTTGCGTCTTGTCGTTGAACGACACCTGCAGAACAACCGTGCAAGCGGCGCGGACGATGAGACGCAACATATTGCGTCTCTACAGCTGTTCAACGAGGCGAAGACACATTATCTATGGACTGTCGGGGCTAGTGAGGGAGCTGAGGGTGAGGGCCAGTTCGTTGTACTGGCGCAGCTGGGTCAGGTAAGCCTGCTGAATCTGCCAGGCGGGCTCGGTGTTCACCACGTACTCCACGTAGTCGATGTCGCCGGCCCGGAAGCTTTTTTCGGCGGTGCTGAGCACCAGTTGGGCCTGGGGCAGCGCGGTTTGCCGGTAGTAGGCCACCGAGGCGCGGGCGCGGCTCAACTGCTGACGCAGCGTAAGCAGCTGGCCGCTGAGCTGAGCTTGCACGTAGTTCAGCTGGGCCTCGGCGGCCTGCTCGCCGAGGCGGGCCGCCCGGATGCGGTTTTTCTGGGCTCCGCCCACCAGCGGCAGGGCAATACCGGCCTGGGCCACCTGAAAGCCGCGCTCCTGGTTGATGGTCTGGTAGAAATACCCGGCCCGCAGGTCGGGCAGGCGACGCAGCTCCTCCACGCGGGTCAGCTGGCGGCTCACGGCTACTTCCTGGATTAGCAGGGCCAGGGTTGGATTGTTGTCGGCGGCCAGGGCTACGGAGTCGGGAGCGGGGGCCAGCGGGGCGGCGGCGGTGTCGATGGTGGCCGGCTGGCCGAGGTTGAGCAGCACGCCCAGCTGCTGGCGCTGCACCTGCACGTCGGTGAGGGTCAGGCGCAGGCGCTGTTGCAGCTCCCGCAGCCGCGCCTCAGCCGACACCTGCTCCAGGCGGTTGGTTTCGCCCACCTGGTAGCGGATGCGGGCCGCGCGGGCGGCCCGGCGGTAGAGGCTGTCCTGGCGGCGCAGCACGGCGGCCTGCTGGTAATTGAGCAGCAGCTCGTAGTACGTCAGGCTGATGCGCAGGGCCAACTCCCGGCGCTGCACCCGCACCCGCTGCTCGGCGGCCAGCACTTGGCCATTGAGCAGGCGGCGCTGGGCCCCGTACACCGCCGGAAACGCCACTTGCTGCACCAGGTTGAAGCTGTAGTCGCGCAGCGGCCCCGAAATCTGGCCCACTTGGTAGTCGAGCACGGTGCGGGGCAGGTCGTAGGCGGTACGGCCCAGGGCCCGCTGGCGTTCCACTTCCAGGGCGCCGGTTTGCAGCAGCAGGCTCTGGCCGAGGCCGGTTTGCAGGGCCGTCGTCAACGTCAGCGGCCCGCCCGGCGGCGCGGCCGGCGTGGGTGGCGGCAAGGTCCGCAGGGTAGTTTGGGCCTGAGCTAGGGCGGGTAGGAGGAAGCAGAGAAAGGCGAAGAAAACGCGGAGCATGGAGTAGAGAGGGAACGGGAAGGTGCTGAGGTAATGGGGTGATATGTAGATGGTCGTGCTGAGCGCAGCGGAGCGGAGTCGAAGCATCTCTACCTTTGGCTAACTTCTAACGGCTGCAACGAAGCGGTAGAGATGCTTCGACAAGCGGACGCCAGATGGAGCATGACGTTTACCACTCCAACATCAGCACGCGGGATGCTTCGGCTGCGCTCAGCATGACGGTCCTTTACTCATTATTGTATTTCCGTTCGGAAAGCCAGTTTAGCTGACAAGCTCAGCAGGACGTGCCTTTACTCACTACCAGCCAGCTCACCATCTTTCGTTACCAGCGTGTAGAGTACGGGCAACACGACCAGCGTGAGCAGGGTGGCGGAAATCAGCCCGCCCACGACGACAGTGGCCAGAGGCTTCTGCACCTCGGCGCCGGCCGAGGTGCTCAGGGCCATGGGTAAGAAGCCCAGCGAGGCCACCGCTGCCGTCAGCAGCACTGGCCGAAACCGCTCGGCGGTGGCGCGGCGGGCCCGCTCGTGCACATCCTCAACGCCCAAAAGGGCCAGCTCATTAAGGCTGGCCACCAGCACGATGCCGTTGAGCACGGCCACCCCAAACAGGGCAATGAAGCCCACGCCCGCCGAGATGCTGAACGGCATGTCGCGCAGCCACAAGGCCAGCACGCCCCCGATGGCCGCCAGCGGGATGCCCGTGAAGATGAGCAAAGCCTGCTTCACCGACCGAAACGACAGAAAGAGCAGGGCGAAAATCAGGGCCAGGGCCACCGGCACGGCCACGGCCAGGCGACTTTTGGCTTGCTGGAGGTTCTCGAACTGCCCGCCGTAGCGCACCTCGTAGCCGGGGGGCAGGCGCAGGCGGGCCGTGAGCTGCTGCTGGATGTCGGCCACCAGGCTTTCCACGTCGCGCTGGCGCACGTTCACGCCGATGTTGATGCGGCGGCGGGCATCGTCGCGCGACACCTGCACGGGGGCGTTGCGGTAGTCCACGGCGGCCACTTCCTCCAGGGGGATTTTCTGGCCGCCCGGCCCGTCCACGTACAGGCGGCGCAGGTCCTGAAGGCCGCGGCGGTGCAGGCTGTCGAGGCGCACCACTAGGTCGAAGCGCCGCTCGCCTTCGTACACCTGCCCGGCCACTTCGCCCGCAAACGAGGCCCGCAGCAGGGTGTTCACGTCCTCGACGCGCAGGCCGTACTGGGCCAGCTTGGCGCGGTTATACGTCACGCGCAGCTGGGGCAGGGCCGCAATCTGCTCCACGCGCAGGTCGCCCACCCCGGCCAGGGGGCGAATAAGGGCCGCGGCTTCGTTGGCCTTTTCGTAGAGCAGGTCCAGGTCGTCGCCGTAAATCTTGATGCTGATATCGGATTTTACTCCTGAAATCAGCTCGTTGAAGCGCATTTGAATGGGCTGCTGAAATTCCAGGTTTACGCCGGGCACGTCAGAAAGGGCCTCGCTCATGCGGGAGGCCAGCTCCTCGCGCGAGCCGGCCGAGGTCCACTCGCGCTGGTCTTTGAGCACAATAATCAGGTCGGCGTCTTCCAGGCTCATGGGGTCGGTGGGAATTTCAGAAGTGCCGATTTTGCCCACCACTTGCACCACCTCAGGAAACTGCTTCAGCAGGCGCTGCTGCACTTGGGTGGTAGTCTGAATGGTTTGGCTGAGCGAGGAGCCCGGCCGCAGGCCCAGGTACATGGCAAAGTCGCCCTCGTCGAGCTGGGGCACAAACTCGCCGCCCAGGCGGGCAAACAATCCGCCGGCCAGGGCCAGCAGGCCCAGGGCCAGGCCCACCACCAGGCCGCGCCGCCGCAGGGCCCCGCCCAGCACGGGGGCGTAGAGGCCGTACAGGCGGCGCATCAGCCGGTCGGCCAGGGTGCCTTCCTCTTTGAGGTCTTTGCGCAACGCCCAGGCGGCCACGGCCGGCACGTAGGTGAGGCACAAGAGCATGGCCCCCACAATGGCGAAGCTCACGGTCAGGGCCATGGGCCGGAACATCTTGCCCTCAATGCCAGTGAGAGCCAGAATGGGCAGGTACACTATCAGGATGATGAGCTGCCCGAACAAGGCGGAGCGCATCATGCGGGTGGCGGCCGAGTGGGCTACCTCATCCATGGTTTCCTGCGCGGCCTGAGCCCGCAGGTGCACGAGGTGGAAAATCATGGCCTCCACAATAATCACGGCCCCATCCACTAGCAGCCCGAAGTCGAGGGCGCCCAGGCTCATCAGGTTGGCCGACACCTCAAACGTGTGCATCAGCCCCAGGGCAAACAGCATGCACAGCGGAATCATGGAGGCCACCACCAGCCCGGCCCGCCAGTTGCCGAGTAGCACCAGCAGCACCAGCACCACAATCAGCCCGCCCTCCAGCAGGTTCTCGCTTACCGTGCGAATGGCTTTATCGATGAGCTTGGTGCGGTCGAGGAAGGGGCGTACCTCCAGGCCGGGCGGCAGCTGGCGGTTGATTTCCTGCACCCGCTGCTTCACGGCCCGGATGGTCTGCTCCGAGGAGGCGCCTTTGAGCATGAGCACGATGCCGCCCACCACCTCGCCGCGGCCGTTCTGGGTCATGGCCCCGTAGCGCACGGCGTGCCCGAAGCGCACGGTGGCCACGTCGCGCACCAGCAGGGGCGTGCCGCCGGGCGTGTGCTTCACCACCATGCTGCCCACGTCCTGCAAGGTAGCGGCCCGGCCCTCGCCCCGGATAAAGTAGGCGTTGGGGCCCCGCTCCAGATAGGAGCCGCCGGTGTTGGCGTTGCCGGCTTCCAGGGCCGCGTACAGCTCGGCCATGCTCACCCCGCTGGCGCTTAGCTGCTCGGGGTTCACGCTCACCTCGTACTGGCGCACATAGCCCCCGAAGCTGCTCACGTCCACCACGCCCGGCACGCCCGCCAGCTGGCGCTTCACCAGCCAGTCCTGCACCTCGCGCAGGCGGGCCAGGGAGTAGCGCCCGGCGTAGGCGGGCTGCACGGCCAGCGTGTACTGGTAGATTTCGCCCAGGCCGGTGGTGATGGGCGCCATTTCGGGGCGGCCCAGGCCGGGGCCGAGGTCGGCTTCGGCGGTGCGCAGCTTTTCGGCCACCAGCTGCCGGGTGTGCAGAGTGGGAATATCGTCGTCGAACACCACGGTAATCACCGACAGCCCAAAGCGCGACGTGGAGCGGATTTCCGTGACGCCCGGCACGGTGCGCAAGCTCAGCTCCAGGGGCACGGTGAGCAGCTGCTCCACCTCCTGGGCCGCCAGGGCCGGGGCCTGAGTAATAACCTGCACCTGGTTGTTGGTGACGTCGGGAATGGCATCCAGGGGCAGGTGCACGGCCGCGTAGCCGCCCCAGCCCACCAGGCCCAGCACCAGCAGGGCCACCAGCAGCTTGTTGCGGATGCTGGCCGCAATAATCTGTGCAAGCATAAGGGAAAAAGGACCTCACCCCCTAGCCCCCTCTCCAAAAGAGAGGGGGAACTAGCTCTCTAGTTTTTTAGGGCTAGTCCTGGGGTGGTTTGATAATGTGTGTGGGTTGCCGGGGTGCCTCACCCCCTAGCCCCCTCTCCGGGGGAGAGGGGGGACTAGTTCTAGTTTGTAGCCCTGTGCTGCCGGTCGTCAACCACCCTTAGCCCATATTGCTTAATACGCAATGCTTGATGCGCGACAGCTGACAAGGAGGGGAACTAGTCTAACAAGCTACAAACTAGAACTAGAGCCCCCTCTCCCCCGGAGAGGGGGTTGGGGGTGAGGCAACTAGAACTAGAACCGGGGTTGGGCTAGGGCTACACCCGCGGCGGCGGCGGCAGCGGGGAGCTGACACTGAACGTGTAGAGGGTGCCGGGGACCGGGCGGTAGGTGGGCGCGGGCCAGGGCAGGAGGCGCGGAGGCAGGGCTAGGCGGCCGGCGGGCAGCACGAAGCTCACCAGTAGGCAGTCGTGGTGGTGATGCTCCAGCGGGAGGTGATGGTGGTCTTGGGCGTCGCGGGCGGAGGCGGGACGGCGGCGGTGGCCGGGGCCTTGGGGGCCGTAGTGCAGGGCCAGAAACTCCAGCATCGACAGGCGGCCGGCGGCCAGGCTGCGGTGGTAGCGGTAGTGGTCCAGCAGTTGAGGCAGCTTGCTCAGCTCCGTTAAGTCGTGCCGGGGCACCATGCTCCCGAGCAGCATCCACACTCCCAGCAAGAAAGCCGCCACGGATTTCATGTCGGTAAAGATAGACGATACGGGTGGTTGGTGGGCTGGGGGTGGGGCCCAGGAGAATAGCTTCGCCGGCCTCTGGCTCTCCCTCATCGACAGTCGGGTGGCGTTGAGCGAACTGCGCACAGCCATCTTGCCCACGACCTCGTTAAACGACCAAAAGCCAACCGGCGGCATCACGTCGGCATTTCTCTTGACCTATCTTTTTCCACGCATGATGAAGTGGATGATAGGGTGCGTGGCGGCTCTGTTGTGGCTGAGCTCGCGCCCGGCCGCTGCCTACTCCGTGCTCACGCACCAGGCCAACATCGACTCGGCGTGGCAACGCAGCCTAGTGCCCCTGCTGCAAGGGCGCTACCCCGGCGCCACCGACGACCAGCTCAACACGGCCAAAAGCTACGCCTACGGCGGCTCCATTCTGCAAGACATGGGCTACTACCCCTTTGGCTCCGAACTGTTTACCAACCTGACCCATTACGTGCGCTCCGGTGACTTCGTGCGCGCCCTGCTCGACGAGGCCCAGGACCGCAACGAGTATGCCTTTGCCCTGGGCGCCCTGGCCCACTACGCCGCTGACATCAGCGGCCACCCCGAGGGCACCAACCGCGCCATGCCTTCGGTGTACCCCGAGCTGGGAGCCAGGTTTGGGCCCAGCATCACCTACGAGCAAGCTCCCGTGCAGCACACCCAGCTGGAGTTTGCCTTCGACGTGGTGCAGGTGGCGGCCGGGCGCTACCGCAGCAGCGACTACCAGCGCTTCATTGGGTTTGAGGTGAGCAAGCCGGTACTGGAGCGGGCGTTTCTGAAAACTTACGGCCTGGAGCTGGGACAAGTGGTGTTCAATGTGGACCTGGCCATCGGCTCATTTCGGTTTGCCGTGCGCAGCCTCATTCCCATTGCCAGTCGGGCCGCTTGGCAAAGTCAGCGAAAGGAAATCCGTCGCCTGAGCCCCCGCGCCCGGCGGCGCGAGTACGTGTACCGGCAGAGTGAGCGGGCTTACCGCCGGGAGTTCGGCACCACCTACGAGCATCCCGGCACGGGGGCCCGGATGCTGTCATACGTGGTGCGCGTGCTGCCCAAAATCGGGCCGCTTAAGCCGTTTGCCTTCACCCTGCCCACGCCCGAAGCTCAGGAGCTGTTCAAGGCCAGTTTCAGCTCCGTGATGCAGAACTACCGCCGTCTGGCCAGCCAGGAACCCCGTGCCGTCACCACTCCGGGTCCTCGCCTGCCCAATACCGACTTCGACACCGGCCAGCCTACCAAGCTGGGCGAGTACGCCCTCACCGATGAAACCTACGGAGAGTGGCTACGCAAGTTGGCCGACAAAAAATTTGAGTACCTGACACCGGCTCAGCAGCAGCACTTGCTTTCCTTTTTCGACAGCTCCCGCGCCGCCCCGGTGGATGAGGAAGAAAAGAAAAAGTACCAGCAAACCCAGGAGGCCCTGCACCAACTGCGAACCGCCAAGACAAGGTAGCCGCAAGGTAGACACGCCCAGTGCCATGGAGCCGCCAGCTGCGCCGTCTGCGTATTCAATCCGCCGGTTCGCGCCTCACTCCGTAAGCCAGGCCATGGCGGTGCCTTCGTCGATGAAGGTGGACAGGTCGTAGGGACGGTCGGGGGCGAAGGCGGCTTGCACGCTGGGCTGGATGGCGGGGTTGCTGCTCAGGCTCTGCTCGTAAGCGGGCGAGAGCAGATAAGCCAAGCGCAGGCGTTGGGGAGCTACGGCCGCAGCCAGCTGGGGTAGCCATTCGTGGGTTATCCAGCGGGCCTGCTCGGGCGTGGGAATGGGCCGCCGCCGCACGTCAATCAGCCAGCGGTGGCTGCCGTGCTGCTGGGCAGCTTCCAGGAGGCTGCGGTAGCCGGCTTGCAAGTGCTCCGACGTTGCCGTGTCGAGCCAGCGGCCAATGAGCAGGTGCAGGTCCGAGCGGTACTGGATGAGAAGGGGAGCAGGGTCATTCACGCGGTAAAAATAGGGGCAGGGCCAGTACCAGCAAGGCCCCGCGCAAGGTCAGGGGCTGCGCCGGCTCCCGCGTCAGCCCGTGGGCCGGGCATCTGGCGGCAGGGGGCCGTGAGCTGGCGGTATTGCTCGAAGAGGAATTCTAACGGACTACTAGCCTAGCAGTGGTTGTTCCGGAAGCGCAAGCCGCAGCAGGGCCGCAAGGCGAAAATCGTCAAGCTCCTGTCTGCGTAGAATGCTGCGCCCAAGCGGCTACGGGAGGAGGGGTTACTGCCCGACTTCCTGCACCAGCTCGCCGCTGAGGCGGCGCAGCACGGTTTCGGCCTGCTTGGCCTGGAAGCGGATGTCGAGCAGGCGAATTTCGGCGTCGAGCTGGGTGCGCTGGGCCTCGCGCAGCACCAGGGGTGTGAGCAGGCCCAGGCGGTAGCGCTCCAGGGCAATGGCCACATTCTGGCGGGTCAGCAGGATGTTGTCTTCCTCCAGCTCCAGCAGTTGCAGGCGGTTGCGGTACTGCACGTAGGCCTGCTCCAGCTCCGCGTCGAGCTGCAGCTGGGTTTGCTCCAGGCTCAGGCGGCTCTGCTCCTCGGCCACGCGGGCGTTTTGCTCCAGGCGCCGCCGGTTGAAGCCGTCGAAAATAGGCACCGAGGCCACCACACCATAGTTGAGGCCATACACGCGGCTGACGTTGGTAGCCAGCTGGGTCCCGAAAAAGGCCGCGCCGTTGATGTTGCGGTTGAGGCCGTAGCCCGTGGTCAGCCCTATTTGCGGGAAGCGGGAGGCGCGCACCAGGCGCCGGTCATAGGTGGCCACGTCGATGCCCAGGCGGGCCTGCTGAAGGCGCGGGTTCTGCTGGCGCAGCTGCTCGGCCACCACGCCCAGGTCGAGGGAGCGGGCTACCACAATGGAGTCGGTAGGCTGGAAGTCGATGCGCGGGGTGCGGCCCAGCAGGGTGTTCAACTGAATCTTGGCCGAAGCCAGGGCCTCCTGCTGCTGAATCAGGGCCGAACGGTCGGCGTTGAAGTCCACGCGGGCCGTCAGCACCTCCACCTTGGCGCTCAGCCCCACGTCCACGCGGGCCTGGGTCAGGTCGATGCGCTGCTGGCCGATGGTCAGGGCCTCCTCAAAAGAGCGGGTACGGCCAGCTTCGCGCACCACGGCATAGTAGGCGTCGGTGATGTCGGCCACGGTTTGCTGCACGGTGGCGCGGGTCACCTGGCGCTGCTGGCTGCGCAGGGCCTCCAGCCGGTCGTAGGCAATGAACATGCCCAGCCCATCAAACACCGTCCAGTTCAGGGCCACGTTGGTGTTGAACAGGTTGGACTGGGCTCCGTTGGCGATGCGCGGGTCCTGGGTGCCCAGCTGCTGGCGCACGTTGTTGCGGTTGAAGGTGCGGGTGAAGTTGCCGTTCAGCTGGGGCAATTGCCCGGCGTTGCCGCGGGTCACGTTATTGTCGGCAATCTGCTCGTCGCGCCGCGCCAGCCGGATGCCGTAGTTGTTTTCCAGTCCCAGCCGGATGGCGTCCTCCAGCGTCAGCGGCGGTGCGGGCGCCACCGTCGCCGGCTTCTCCAGCTGGGGTTTCGACTGCGGCTTGGCCGTAGGCTGTTGGGCCCGAAGCGTGAGGGGAAGCAGGCAGAAAAAAAGGAAGAGGTTACGGCGCATTGCAAGTAGGACCTCCCGTTGACCCCACCCCAACCCCTCCCCAAAAGGGAGGGGCTCTAGTTCTAGAGCTAGTTTTCTAGGTTAGAACCTGGAGTTAATTTCCTCCTGATAGCAAGAGGTCAGGAATGACTGGGAGGTGGTTTAAGTAGACTAAGACTAGAACTAGAGCCCCTCTCTTTTGGGGAGGGGTTGGGGTGGGGTCAACGGGAGGATAGGGCTACGCCACTGCCTTCCTGGCTACGGCCTTGCCACTGTGCTTCTTGGCCGTAGCGAAGTAGGAGTACATCACCGGCACCACGTACAGGGTCAGAGCCGTGGCAAACAGCAGGCCGCCCACCACGCCGATGCCCATGGCCCGGCGGCTCAGGGCGCCCGCGCCGGTAGCTATGGCAATAGGCAGAATGCCGAGGATGGCGCAGAGCGAAGTCATCAGGATGGGGCGGAAGCGGGCCGTAGCGCCTTCAATGAGGCCGGTCATGTAGTCCACGCCGTGCTCTACGCGCTGGTTGGCAAATTCCACGATGAGGATGCCGTTCTTCGTCACCAGCCCCACCAGCATGATGATGCCGATTTGCGAGAACAGGTTAAGCGTCTGGTTGAAGTACCACAGGCTGAGCAACGCGCCCGACAAGGCCAGCGGCACCGTCACCATGATAATCACCGGGTCGCGGAAGCTCTCGAACTGGGCCGCCAGCACCAAGTAAATCAAGACCAGGGCCAGGCCAAAGGCAAACAGCAGGGACGAGGAGCTTTCCTGGAAGTCGCGGGAGGCGCCGGCCAGCTCCGTGGAGAAGGTGTCGTCGAGCTGCTTATCGGCAATGGCCTGCATAGCGGCAATACCGTCGCCAAGCGTGCGGCCGGGCGCCAGCGCCGCCGAGAAAGTGGCCGAGTTGTAGCGGTTGAAGCGGTAGAGCTGGGGCGGGGTGCTGCTTTCGGTCAGCCGAATCACGTTGTCGAGCTGCACCAGCTCCCCGTTGGCATTCTTCACCGACAGCAGGCGCACGTCCAGGGGCTGGTCCCGGTCCTCGCGGGCCACCTGCCCGATAATCTGGTACTGCTTGCCACCCCGGATAAAGTAACCGTAGCGCTGCCCGCTCAGGCCGGCTTGCAGGGTCTGGCTGATGCTCTGCACGCTTACGCCCAGGCTCTGGGCCTTCTCCCGGTCGATGTTGATGCGCAGCTCGGGCTTGTTGAACTTCAAGTTCACGTCCACGAACTGAAACGTGGGGTCCTGGCGCGCAGCTTCCAGAAACTTGGGCACGGCCGTGCGCAGCTTGTCGAAGTCCTGGGTCTGCACCACAAACTGCACCGGCAGCCCGCCCCCGCCCGAGCCGATACTCTGGTCCTGGCTAACAGAGGTACGGGCGGCCGTGAGCCGCTTCACGCCGGCCGTGAGGCTGGTGGCTACCTGGTCCTGGGTGCGGGGCCGCTCATCGGCGGGCTTGAGCAGCACCCGCGCAAAACCAGAGTTGGCGCCACCCCCGAAGCCCGGCGACGTCACGGTAAACACGCTGCTCAAATCCCGGCCGGCCGAGTCCTGGACTAACTGGGTTACCTGGGCCATATACTCGTCCATGAACTCAAACGAAGCGCCCTCGGGCCCTGTGGCATTCACGTTGACGCGGCTGCGGTCCTCCACCGGGGCCAGCTCCGAGGGCAGAGCGCCCACGAAGTACCAGATGCCCACGCCCGTGCCCGCCACCACCACCCAGGCTAGCCAGCGGTTGCGCAAAAAGGTCTGAAGGCTGTCCTGGTAGCCGCCAATCATACGCTCAAAAAACGGCTCGGTCTTGCGGTAAAACCAGTTGTGCGTTTCCTGACGCTTCAGCAGCTTGGAGCACATCATGGGCGTGAGCGTGAGCGAGACGAAGGCCGAAATCAACACCGAGCCCGCCACCACAATGCCAAACTCCCGGAACAGGCGCCCGGTGATGCCCGTCAGAAACACCACCGGCAGAAACACGGCCGCCAGCACAATGGTCGTGCTGATAACGGCCATCAAGATTTCCTCGGAGCCGTGGATGGCGGCCGTGCGCGGGTCTTCGCCCTCCTCAATGCGGGAGTAGATATTTTCCAGTACCACAATGGCGTCGTCTACTACCAGGCCAATGGCCAGCACCACGCCCAGCAGCGTCAGCACGTTGATGGAGAAGTCGAGCAGGTACATCACGAAGAAAATACCCACCAAGGACACCGGAATGGCTACCACCGGAATCAGCGTGGAGCGCCAGTCGCGCAGAAACAGGAAGATGATGACCACCACCAGCACGAAGGCCTCGATGATGGTGTGCTCCACCTCGCTGATGGAGTTGCGGATAAAGATGGAGTTGTCGATGGCCGGGCGCAGCTCCAGGTCGGCGGGCAGGTCTTTGCCGTACTGCTCCAGGCGCTTGTTGAACTCGTCGGCAATGTCAATCTGGTTGGAGCCTGGCTGCGGAATAACCGCCAGGGCCACGCCCGGAATGCCGTTGACGCGGAAGATGGTCTGGTCGTTTTCGGGGTACAGCTCGGCGTAGCCCACGTCGGAGAGGCGCACCAGGGAGGCGGCGTCGCGGCGGATGATGAGGTTGTTGAATTCCTCCACGGTGCTCAGGCGGCCCATGGTGCGCAGGGTAAGCTGGGTGGCCGCGCCCTGCACCGAGCCGCTGGGCAGCTCCACGTTCTCGCGGGTGAGGGCGGCCTGCACATCTACGGGGCTCACGCCCAGGGCCGAGAGCTTCACCGGGTCCAGCCACAGGCGCATGGAGTAGCGCCGCTCCCCGTACACCCGGATTTCCGACACGCCCGGAATGGTTTGCAGGCGCTCCTTGAGCACGTTGTTAGCATAGTCGGTCAGCTCCAGCAGGTTGCGCTTCGAGGAGCTGAGGTAGCTGAGCACGATGGGCTGGGAGTCAGCATTAGCCTTGCTCACCACGGGCGGGTCGATGTCGCGCGGCAGGCGCCCCTGGGCCCCCGACACCTTGTCGCGTACGTCGTTGGCGGCCGTTTCCAGGTCGGCATCGAGGTCGAACTCCACCGTAATCTGGGAGCGGCCGTCGCGCGAGTTCGAGGTCAGGTTCCGGATGCCGGCAATGCCGTTGAGGGCTTCCTCCAGCGGCTCCGTCACCTGGCTCTGAATCACGTCGGCCGAGGCGCCGGTGTAGGAGGCCGACACCGTAATAATGGGCGGGTCGACGCTGGGGTACTCCCGGATGCTGAGTGAGCGGAACCCAATCACGCCAAAAATGACAATGACCAGGCTCATCACAATAGCCAAAACCGGGCGGTTGATGCTGGTGGATGAAAGACTCATGCTTCGTCTTTAATTAGTAATTAGAAATTAATAATTAAGAATTGGCGGAGTCGTCGCGAGATGACCGAATAATAGCGGTAATTATTTTTCAATAACTCCTCGCAATCCTGTAGAAGCGAATTAGCCTGGGTAATATCTATATATTCAGTGTCACGGAGCAGCCGAAGCCAATAATACGTTTCACGGGTTTCTTTATAGGCAATACCACACTTGGCAATAAAGTCTTTGCGAGAGAAGCCGCCTACTGCTTCCTCCATGTTGGCTCCAATCGAAGTGCCGCTAGTGCCGCTCCGGCGCACTTGATCGGCTAATTGATAGGCTTGTTTTTTCCTAACCGAAAACTGACTTAGCTTAACAACTCTAACAGCAAAAGCATAGCTTTTTTGTAAAATTATGTTGTCTTCTCTCATGCTATCCGCCTAACACGTCAATTATTAATTATTAATTCCTAATTACTAATTACCTTAACAGCGTCGCCGGGCTTCACCTGGAGAATCCCGGTGCGAATCACGGAGTCGCCCACGGCCAGGCCCTCCGTTACTTGGATCAGCTTTTCGGAGCGCACCCCGATTTTCACTTTCTTCGGGACCATCTTGCCGCCCCGCACGGTGTACACGCTGTAGCCGCTGGCTTCGGGGATTACCGCTTCGGTGGGCACTTGCAGGGCCTGGCTGGTTTCGCCCAGCTGGAGGTTCACGCGCACGAAGGCGCCGGGCCGCAGCTCGTTAGCGGCATTGGCATAGCGGGCCCGCACGGTCAGGGTGCGGCTTACGGGGTCAATCTGCGGGTCGAGGGCGTACACCCGCGCTTCGTACTGGCGGTTAGTGGCTTCGTCAGTGATGCGCACCTCGTCGCCGACGCGCACCAGGTTGGCGAAGCGGCTGGGAATGGAGAAGCTGATTTTCACCGGCTTGACCTTCGATAGGGTGGTGATATCGGTGCCGGGGCTCACGTAGGTGCCTACTGTGGCAGTGGTCAGGCCCAGCACCCCGTCGAAGGGGGCGCGCACGTAGGCCTTGGCCAGGGAGGCGCGCAGGGCCTGCAAGTCGGCCTGGGCTGTGAGCAGCTGGTTCTGGGCCTGCTCGTATTCCTGGGCGCTGATGTACTCCTTGTCGAGCAGGGTGCGCTGGCGCTTTTCCTGCTCCCGATACAGCCTGATGTTATACTCCTGCTTGCGCAGCTCGGCCTGCATTTCATCGGCGTTGATGCTGAGCAGCAGCTGGCCCTTGCGGACCGGCTGCCCTTCCCGGATGTTGAGGGACGTAATCTTGCCCGCAATTTCACTGCGGATAATCACTGCTTCTTCGGCCAGCACCGAGCCCGTAGCGGCTACTTCGTCGGCTAGGCTGGTGGGCCGCAGCACGTACACCTGCACCGGCAGGCGCTGAGCACCACCGGGGCCGGCCCCGCCCGAACCACCGGCCCCCCGCCCTCCGGCGGGCCCGCCTTTGCTGCCTTTGCCCTCGGCCGATGGCGAAGGGAAGTATTTCATCTTCACGAATACCAGACCCGCCACCACGGCCGCGGCCACTAAAAGCCACAACAACCGGCGCCCAGCCGAGGAAGACCGGGCGGAAGGAGTGTCTTCGGGTATGAGAACTTCTTCTCGTTCTTGCGTTTGCATGTAAAAAGTAAACTAGCGGCACCCTCGCCAAACGGCAGAACGCAATCAGTTCCAACGCGTGAAACCAAAGTGTAGTTCGAGCCCAGGCAGTAAAGCCTCAAAAGGATGCGGGTAAGACACAAAAAAAGCCTGCGGGTTGCAGGCTTTTTTCAGGTAGAAGCAGAGAGCTTACATGGCTTTCTGGTTGATGTAGCTCTTGGCCAGGTCGTTTAGCTTGGTGTCGGTCAGCTGCTCCTCTTCCAGCGTCTGGCGTAGCAGGTTGGCGGCTTCGTCGTAGCCCAAGCGCTCGGCAAAGTGGGCGGCCGTGCCGTAGCCCGAAATTTCGTAGTGCTCGATGCGCTGGGAAGCGGCAATCAGGGCGGCGTCCATTACCTCATCGGTGGCGCGCTCCGACATGGTTTCCTGGCCTTCGGCAATCAGGCCTTCCATGGCTTTGCAGGTGTGGCCACCCAGGTCGAGGTTAAGCGCCTGACCAATCTGCTCCAGGCGGGCTACCTGGTTTTGGGTTTCCTGCAAGTGCTTCTCGAAGCCCTGGCGCAAACGAGCATCTTTGGCGGCGCTGGCCATTTTGGGCAGGGCCTTTACCAGCTGATTCTCGGCGCTGTACAGGTCCTTGAGTTGCATTTCAAACAGGTCATCCAAGGTTTCAAGTTTGTCGAACATAGTGTTAGGTGGTTAGTGGTTTACTCAGGAAGAAAGGGTAAGGCCGTCCAGCACAGGCGGCCTGGGTTACCATACGGTAGGAGCTGACGGGAGGTTGGTATAAAAAATGCGCTTTTTCTACCGCTGAGCTTGTTTTTGGGCGTGCTGACCCGGTTGCGTATCTTGGCCGGCATGACCACTGCTTCTCGTTCTTCCGGGGCGGCGCCCACGTTTTTTCAGGATGTACACGAGGTAGTACGGCTGATTCCGCGGGGCCGGGTGAGCACCTACGGCGCCATTGCCCACTACCTGGGTGCCCGGCACGGAGCCCGCATGGTCGGCTACGCCCTGATTGCCGCCGTCCCCGCCCACGGCCTCGACGACATCCCGGCCCAGCGCGTCGTCAACCGCAACGGCTTGCTCACGGGCCGCCACCACTTCGCCACCCCCACCGCCATGCAGGAAGCCCTGGAAGCCGAAGGGGTGCGCGTAGTCGACGACCAGGTGGTAGACTTCGACAAGCTGTTCTGGAACCCCAGCAAAGAGCTAATCTGACCCACTATTATAGTGTATCACCTCAGCCGCATAGTAAGCCCGAAGCTTTGTAGCAAAGCCATGCTGTAGCCGGTCGGCGCCGCGTAGCAGTGCCAGAGAGGTATCGGAGTTGCACGGGCGCGTCTTCGGCACCGCTATGCAGCGCGGTACTCCCAGGTGCGGTTTGTTCTGTAAACCTATAGGCTGCTATGCGGCTGAGGAGGTCCGACCATTCTGCCGGGAGCCTTACCGATGCCCACCCAAAAAAACCAGCCCTGCGTCGGTAACGACACAAGGCTGGCGCGGGCAAGGGAACGGGGATTGGAAAGGAGGCTAAAGGTAGAACGAAACCGTCAGCGGCGGCCGCGAAGTTGGCGGGTGCTGGTTCATGACGGTTAGGATGGCGCCGCGCACTTCTTCGGGGCTGGCGTTTTTGAGCAGGTAGCCGTGGGCGCCCTCGGCCCGTAGCGAGTCAATCAGTTCGGGCTCGTCGTGCATCGAAATGATAATGACGCGCACGTGCGGGTACTGGGCCCGCAGCAGCCGCACGGTTTGCAGGCCGTCGAGCACGGGCATCTGCAAGTCCATCAGCACCACATCGGGCACACGGCCCTGGTCGAGGTGCTCCAGCAGCTCCTGGCCGTCGCCGGCCTCAAAGAGGGCTTCCATTCCGGAGAAGCCGCTGATTAGGGCACGCAACCCTTTGCGAAATAGGATATGGTCATCGACGACGGCCAGGCGAATAGTGGGTGTGTTGGTCATAGTGTGGGAGCGGCAACGGGGTGATGCTTGGTTAAGTACGGGATGGGGAGCGAAATCCAAACCTGAGTGCCCTGGCCCGGCGCCGATTCATGTCTCAGCGTGCCCCGTAGTACGCCAACGCGGCTGCGTAAGTTGGTCAGGCCTAGACCGGTACGCACCCCCGGCGCCGGCTGCTGCTCCGAAAGTGTGGGGTCGAAGCCTACGCCGTCGTCGGTGTATTGCAGGGCCAGATAGTCGGGCCCAAACTCTACCTCAATGCTGATGTGCGTGGCGTGGGCATGGCGCAGGCCGTTGCCGAGCAACTCTTGCACTACGCGGTACACAATCAGCTCATACTGCGGGTCGAGGCGGCGGGGGTTGCCGTGCTGGGTCAGGGTTACCTGCGTGGGCCCGTCGTCGGGCATGGTACGCGACAAGGCCTCCAGGGCGAAGGGCAAACCGAACTTCTGCAAGGCCGCGGGCAGCAAGTTGCGGGAGATGCGCCGCACTTCGCTGATGGCCTGGTCGAGCAGGGCGGTGGCTTCCTGAGTGAGGGTGGGCTGGTCCAGGGTGTTGAGGTGAAGCTTAACGATGGCCAGGGTGGTGCCCACGCCGTCGTGCAGGTCGCCGGCAATGCGGCGGCGCTCCTCTTCCTGGGCCAGCAGGGCAGCTTCCAGAGCCTGCTGCTGGGCGGCCTCGTGCATGGCCTGCATTTCCTGCTGCTGCTGGAGCAGGCGCCGCTGGTAGCGCACCACAAAGGCCACAATGCCCAGAGCCAGCAGGAGCAGGATGGGCGTAACCAGAATAAGTGGGATCAGGGCGTCGGGCATGGAAATCAAAAAAGCCAGCGGGCCAGCTCAGGCAATCAATAAAGTCGGTCGGCTAGCTGCCGCGACACAGCTCCGGGCGAGCCTACCAATATGAGTGTGCACCTTTTGCCGAGGGTTTCGGCGGAAGCTGGCAGGTACTGCCGCCCGCCGCATGACGCAAAGAGCAAGTAGGAACGATGTACTGTAACGGGGCTCGGCTGAACGTTTGGTCAAATATATAAGATAAGCAAGATAGTTGTGTTAAGTGAATAGAGCAGCTGCTATAAATACCCAAAATTTTACTTGCCCGGAAAAGCAGAGTAGGGCCGGGCTAGAGAAGCCAACCGAAATGCATACGTGAACAAGCCCGACAGCAACAGCAGCAGCACGCTATTCACGGAGTACAGCAACGTCATGCCCATGATGTCATTAGCGAGTACAAAGGAGTTGCTGATTAGGTAAACCGTAACTGTACCAGCCAGATACAACACAATCCCGATGCTGGCCACAATCAAGGGCCGCTCGAGCAGAAGAACACGTGAGGGAGTGTTGATTTCCCGCTCGAAGTACAGCAGCACCAGCAAAATCCCCAGGAAGCTTTCCAGCGCAATGGTGTAGGAGTTCAACTGGTGAGTGCCCTCCAGCACAAAGGAGTCGAGGGCGGCGGCGGCCAGAAAGCCGGCAATAAGAAGCGGCACCCACCGGCGCAAATGCGGCAGGGCCAGCGCAAACGTACCAATGTAAAGCAACGACTCGCCGATGGCCGAAAAATGCGCCAGCCAGATGTTGTGCTGGCCCAAGTATGCGGTAAGGCGCATCAGGACAAACAGCAGCAGCATGTACGCTGGCACACAGGCCAGCATCCGCAGCGGCGCCGACAACTGGCGCCAGTGGCTTAGTGCTACCAGGGTTGGAATGCTTAGGCTTCCATAGGCTGCTATCTCCACGTAATCAGCAATCAGCAGCCAAGACGACGAGCCCATGGGAAGGGTGATTAGCTATTGAGTACGTTATCAGAGCTACAGAATGGCGGGCAGGTTTTGCCGGGGCCCACAATGCCGCCTGGGTCCTGGCTGTCGTCCTGCAAGCTTTGGAAACCCAAGGTGGGCACGAGGGCCATGGAGGCCGCTGACACCGTAGGAGCCGGCAGAATGTCGTTGTCGGTGCCGTCGACGCCCACCATCACGAGGCGGGGCTGGTTTTGCTCGTCGCGGCCGTAGTAGAAACGAATGCCTTCGGCGCCGGGTTGAGCCAGCACCGCTTCCAGGTCGGCCCGGCTAAACACGTGGCCTTTCACGTCATGGTCACTCTGGGCCCGAAAGCGACGGGTCCAGTCGCTGGCCTGGGCCAGGTCAAACGATGAGGTGGAGAATAAGGACTGCGGCATGAGGTATATAAACGAAGTGAATGGATATCTTCAAATATAAACATACCTCCCGACAGAGCGCAAAGCCTTAGCTCACCCGCCATCGTGCTGCTGGCTAATCTGGGATATAGAAATAGAATATGTACGGCCAGAAGACTGATTTCCTCCGGGGGTAGGCGTAGCTGGCTACTCCTCAGCGTCAAAATCGGCGTCTTCTTCCTCCTCCAGATTGTCAAACACCTGGTCGATGGCCGACTCAGCGGAGCGCAGCTTCTGCTTGCAGAGGCGAATCAGCTCAGCCGAGCGCTGCACGCGGGCCGTGAGGTCGTCCACGTCTACGGCGTCGGTTTCGAGGGCGCGCAAAATGGTTTCCAGCTCCTCGATGGCTTGGCGGTAGGTGAGGTGTTGGGGTGGCATAAACAGTAGAGAAGAAAAACAAGCTAGCGAATAAACAGCGGCAATTGCCCGCCGATACGGGCCGGCACCAGGGCGTCGGGCAGGCGCAGCAGCACCTCCTGGCCCGGCCGCAGCGACCCAACGGCGAAGGGTTGGCCCTTGGGTGTGAGCAGGCGCACGGTGCCGGGCGCGGGCGAGGCCGGCAGCCGGGCCAGGCGCAGCTCGGCGCGGTGCAGCAGGCGAGTGGCGGCCAGCTGCAAGGCAAACCGCTGGCGCAGCAGCTGCTCGCGGCGGCGGCGGTGCAGGCGCCGGAAGCGGCGGGCCAGGGCCCGGCCCCGCAGGCGCAGCTGCTGCTCGTGGTGCCGCACGGCAGTGCGGGCGGCCCGGTGCAGCTGGTGGCGGCGGCGCGTGAGCTGCTGCTGCTGCTGGCGAAGCTGGCCGCGCGGCGCTGCCGCCGCCGCCCGAATGCGCTGGTGCAGCAGGCCACGAGCCACATCGAGTTGCTCCCGAGCCGAAAGGTGGGCCCGCCGCAGCAGGCGGCGCAGCTGGGCGGCCTCGTGCTGCACGCGGACCTGGGCCAGCTCCCGGATGCGGCCCCCGTAACCTTCCAGCGCCGCTTCCAGCCGGGCCAGGCGCTCAATCAGGAAAGCCGCCACGGCCGTCGGGGTTTTCAGGGCTGTGTGGGCCGTGAGGTCCACCACGGCCTCGTCCCGCTCGTGCCCAATGCCGGTTAGCACGGGCACCGGAAACGAGCCCACGGCCGCCGCCAGCCCGTAGTCGTCGAAGGCCAGCAAGTCGGTTTTGGCACCCCCGCCCCGGATAATGACCACGGCATCAAACTCCCCGCGCCGGGGCCGGATGGCATCCAGGGCCGCCCGAATGCTGGCCGGGGCATCGTCGCCCTGCATCAGGGCCGGAAACAGGGTGAGGGAGAAGTCGTAGGGCGCCTCGCGCAGCTGCTGCACGAAGTCCTGCCAGCCGGCGGCGGTGGGCGAGGAAATAACGGCCACCCGCTGCACCCCGATGGGCAACGTCAGGCGTTTCTGGCGCTCCAGCAGGTCCTGAGCGGCTAACTGGCGCAGGGTTTCCAGGCGCAGGCGGGCCAGGTCGCCCACGGTGTAGGTGGGGTCGAGGGCCAGCACGTCGAGGCTCAGGCCAAACTGCTCGTGAAACTTCACCTGCACGCGCAGCATCACTTTCAGCCCCGCGCGCAGCTCCAGGCCGGTGTGCTCGGCAAAAGCTGCCGCCAGCTGCTGGTACCGCTGGCTCCAAATGGTGGCCCGCGCCTGGGCTTTCAGCTGGGCCCCGCGCCCGGTGGTGTGCTGGTCGGTGAGGGTGAGGTAGCAGTGGGCCCCGATGGTGCGGGGCAGCGTGAGGTCGGCAATTTCAGCCACCACCCAGTAGGAGTCCGGAAACCGCTCCGTGAGGCTCTGGCGCACGCGGGCCAGCAGCTCGCTGAGTGGCAGCGCGGCCGGCGGCAGCTGGGCGCGAAGGCCTACATCGGGGCGGCGGTTGTAGAGAGGCGGCATACAAAGCGCAAGGTACGCAGAGAGGAAATGGTGATGGGGTGACAGGTAACAGGTGACAAGTGACAGGTGACAGGAGGAACGTCATGCTGAGCGAAGGCGCAGCCGCAGTCGAAGCATCTCTACTGCAGGCTAATCTCAATCGTGTAAACGAAGCGGCAGAGATGCTTCGGCCAGCTCAGCATGACGATAGCACCACAACGAAGCGGGAGAAATGCTTCGACTACGCCTGCTCCTCCGCTCAGCATGACGTTCCTCCTGTCCCCTGTCACTTGTTACCTGTCACCCCATCACCACATGCAACGCCCAACGGCGGCAGCTCGTCTTTGCGTTCCGCAAACCGCGTGGCCAGGAATGGCTACCTTGTTTCAGACATTCGCTAACCCACCCTTTTCCTTACATTATGAAAAAACGCAACCACTTGACGTTGCTGGCGGTAGCAGCTACGGGCTTGGCCCTGGCTGGCTGTGCCAGCAGCACCCCGGCTACCACGGCGGCCAGTACCACCACGGCCCCCGCCGCCACTCCGGCCCCGGCCGCCGACCCTAAGGGCGTGGGGCTGAACGTAGCCAACGTTGACCTGTCCGTTAATCCGTGCGACGACTTTTTTCACTATGCCAGCGGCAACTGGCTGAAGAACAACCCCGTGCCGGCCGCCGAGGTGCGTTGGGGCTCGTTCAACGAGCTGGGCGACAAGAACAACGCCGTAATGCGGCAGATTCTGGACGAAGCCGCCGCCAACACCTCGGCTGCCAAAGGCTCCAACCTGCAAAAGGTGGGCGACTTCTACGCCTCGGCCATGGACTCGGCGGCCATTGAGGCGGCGGGCCTGAAGTACGTGAAGCCGTATCTGGACCGGATTGCGGCGGCCAAAACCCTGGCCGACCTGCAGCGTCTGCAATTCGACCCCAAAGCCCACACCGGCGGCTCCTGGTTTGGCATGTACGTGGGCCAGGACGATAAGAAGAGCGACGAATACGCCGTGCAGATGTTCCAGGGCGGCCTGAGCCTGCCCGACCGGGACTACTACCTCAAGGACGACCCGCGCTCCAAAGCCATCCGGGCAGCCTACCAAACCTACCTGGTGAACACCTTCAAGCTGCTCGGCGACTCGGAGGCCGCGGCCCAGAAGAACGCCGCCACGGTGCTGCGCCTGGAAACCCGCCTGGCCAAAGCCAGCCGTACCCGCGTGGCCTTGCGCGACCCCAACGCCAACTACAACAAGATTACCGTGGCTCAGCTGGGTAAGAACTACCCCAACCTTGGCTTGCCGCAAGGGCTGAAGCAGGCCGGGCTGGGCCAGGCTACCACCGTTATTGTGGGCCAGCCGGAGTTCCTGAAGGAAGTGAACACCATGTTCAAGACGGAGCCCCTGGCCGACCAGAAAACCTATCTGCGCTGGCACACAGTGTCGTCGGTGACGCAGGCCCTGCCCAAGGCGTTCGGCGACGAGGCCTTTCGCTTCTCGCAGGTACTGACCGGTGCCAAAAAGCAGCAGCCCCGCTGGAAGCGCATGCTGCGCTCGACGGACGCGGCCCTGGGCGAGGCCTTCGGGCAGGTGTACGTGGAAAAAGCCTTCACGCCCGAGGCTAAGCAGAAGGCCCTGGAGATGGTGGCCAACATCAAGGAGGCTATGGGCGAGCATATCCAGCAACTCGACTGGATGAGCGACGCCACCAAGCAGGAGGCCATGAAGAAGCTGAACGCCTTCACGGTAAAAATAGGCTACCCCGACAAGTGGAAAGACTACTCGGCCTTGCAGATTTCGCGGGAGTCCTACCTGAAAAACGTGCTGGCCGCCCGCGAATGGGCGTATCGTGACAATATCAGCAAGCTGGGCAAGCCGATTGACCGGCAGGAGTGGGGCATGACCCCGCCCACGGTGAATGCCTACTACAACCCCAGCATGAACGAAATCGTGTTTCCGGCCGGCATCATGCAGCCCCCCTTCTTCGACCCCAAGGCCGACGACGCGGTAAACTACGGCGGCATGGGCGCCGTCATCGGCCACGAAATCACCCATGGCTTCGACGACCAGGGCCGGCAGTACGACGCCCAGGGCAACCTGCGCGACTGGTGGACCAAGGAAGACGCTCAGAAGTTTGAGCAGCGGGCCGACATGGTGGGCAAGCAATACTCGGCCTTTTCGCCCCTGGACTCGGTGTACGTGAACGGCAAGCTGACCATGGGCGAAAACCTGGCCGACCTCGGTGGCCTGAGCATTGCCTACTCGGCCCTGCAAAAGCAGCTGCAAAAGAAATACGGCGCGGCTCCGCGCCCCAAGTACGATGGTTTCACGCCGGAGCAGCGCTTCTTCCTGGCCTGGGCCCAGATTTGGCGCACTAACGCCCGCCCCGAGTATCTGCGCCAGCAAGTCCTGACCGACCCGCACTCCCCGGCCCAGTACCGCACCAGCGGCCCCCTGATGAACATGCCCCAGTTCTACGAAGCCTTCGGCTGCAAGGAAGACGCCAAAATGGTGCGCGCCCAGGCCGACCGCGCCAAAGTGTGGTAGACTTGGTGCTCGAATACTTCTCCAGCTATAGGCGCAGCTACAGCGGCCCGCAGATTCTGCGGGCCGCTTTTTTGTGGGCGGTTGGGGCCGGCGGGTGCTTCTGCCACCCCGGCTTGCGTACCTTGCCCGCATGAAAAAGACCTTGTGCCTGGCCCTACTGCTGGCCGGCTGTTCCCGCGCCGAGAATCTCGAAGAACAAGTAGCCAACCCGCAAGTGGGCGACGTGTACGTGGTGCGTTTCCGCCCCCAGGACGATACCACCGCCACGCGCTACTTCTTCTACCACCTGTTCCGCGTCACGCCCGACAGTGCCTACCTGCACCCGGCCAGTAAGGAAGCCCCGTCCGCCGACGCCGACCTCACCCAACCCGACTTCCGGCCCAGCGCCGTGACCATTGGCTACACCCGCGCCGAGCTGCGCGAGCTGCTTCAGCTCCAGCCCGGCGACAGGCTCAAAACCCAGCTGGTGCAAATACGGCGGTAGGGGCGCGTCGCACGCGCCCGTCGGTAGGGCAAGTGCTCTGGCCCGAATGGAGTGCTAAGCAGCTTCAAGTGCAGCTACACTACACAGCCTGGCCGGCGCGTGCAACGCGCCCCTACAATACTTTCACCTTGATGTCCACGTCCTTTTTCGGCCACTTGTCAGTATCCACGGGCTCAGCGGCAATTTTGTCGATGACGTCGAGGCCTTCGACCACCTCGCCGAACACCGTGTACTGGCCGTCGAGGCTGGGGGTGCCGCCTATGGTGGCGTAGGCTTGGAGCTGCTCCGGAGTGAGCTTGCGGCCGGCGGCGGCCTGGGCCTGGGCGGGCGTCAGCTTCTGCCCCTGCACGATGTAGAAGTCGTTGTTGGAGGACAGCTTGCCGGGGTTTTCTTTGCCGTCGTAGCGGGCCATGCCCACGGCCCCGCGCTTGTGGAAGTGCTGGGGCCGGATTTCGGGCGGCAGGCGGTACTCCCGGATGCGAATGGTGCGGTGGTCGGAGGTGCCGCCCTGAATGGCAAAGCCGTTCACCACGCGGTTGAACACAGTTTCGTTAAACACCCCTTTGCGGCTGAGCAGCAGGAAGTTGGCCGTGTGGATGGGCGTGTCGTCGTAGAGGCGGATGCGCATGTTGCCGTGCCGGGTCTGGAGCAGCACCTCCCGGGCCGGGTGCTGCTGCCAGTAGGCCGTGAGCAGGGCCGCGGCGTTGGAGTCGGTAAGGGCCGTAAGGTCGGGGCCGGGCACCTGCGGCGTCCCCGCCGGAGCGTCCGGCTTTTCGGCCGCGGGCGGCGACTGATTGCAGGCCGGCAGCGCAGCCACCGATACGGCCAGGAGCAGGGAAGTACGCAGCAAGACAGAGCCAGCCATACCAGAGCGTGTAAGCGTGGAATGAATCTTCAACGGGCCGAAGCTACGCAGAACTGGCACTCGGCACCAGACACTGCGCGTGTGGATGACGAGAGGATTAAAAAATTGTAATCCGTTTTTGGTAGCTGACACGTGGGACTTCTACCACGCTGCCAAAAAAACACCCAACCCGCCCGCCACTAGTGCGGCTGACGAGTTGGGTGTCTACGGGTTGTAGCTGCCGCAGCAGATAGAACTTACAGCTTCACGCCCATCTTTTTGGCTATGTCCTTGAACATTTCGGGGTCGTAGTCGTCGGCGCCGGGCGAGCTGAGCTGGGGCTCCTCATCCAGCTCGGGGTAAGGCACGCCCATCAGGCCGCCTTGCAGCACTTGCAGGGGCTGACCATCTTCGGGGTGCTGGCCGTTCCAGATTTGACCTACCTGCCCGTAGTCGTCGGGGCTGAAGGTGTAGAGCTTGAGGTGCAGCTTCTGCTGGTCCTGGAGCTTCTTGGCTTCCGGGAAGGCGTCGTTGCTCAGGTCGGGTACGGGCACCAGCTTGCTTACTTCCACCCCGGTCAGTTTCTCCAGGGCTTTGGCATAAGCCACCACGTGCAGGCCGCCGCGTACCAGCAGGTAGCCTATCATGGTGCGGGCGCAGGGGTCCGTCACCATCTCGTACACCCGCATCTTGTTGGCGCGGGCCCCGCACTCCAAAAAGAAGTTGTGCAAGAGGTCCAGCTTCAGGTTGCCGCTGGCGTGCACGTACTGCCCGGTCCAGGGGTTGCCCATCGAGTCGAAGGGCACGGCTGCCTGGGCGCTGCTCAGGAAGTGGTAAGAGTTGCGGGCGTCGGCCATTTCCTTGAGCGGACCGGGCACCGGGTCTTTGCCGCGGGGCGTCTGGCCATTGAGCAGCAGGTTGATGGCGTAGCTTACGGCCTCGATGTGGCTGTACTCTTCGGCCGCAATGCTACAGGTCAGGTCGTAGAAGGGCCGCAGGCGGTTGCGGCCGCGGAAATTGAACGACTGGAACGTGTAGTTCATCAGCGTCGACATCTCGCCGTACTTACCGCCGAGCAGTTCCTGCACCGCCGCCGCGTCATTGGGCGACGGATTTTTGGGTTTGGGCAGCTCTACGGCCAGCCGGTCATAGCGTAGGATCATAGCGTGAGTGAGTTGGTTGAAAAAAAGAGCACGAAGCCAGTAAGCTCAGGTAGCAGTACGGCTGGCACCCACGGGCAGCGGTACAGAATTCGGGCTTTTGTCTGATTATATAGCTCTGATTTACAGTGTATTATACCTATTAACGATGGTAGGTTTACTTTAGCTCAACCGTGGTTTTTTCTGCATCTGGCTGGCTGCACGGCAGTTAGCGGCAAAGCTCATCCGGCATAAACCAGCAAGGGCCTGCCAGCTGGCAAGCCCTTGTGGGTGCGTGGAGGCCCGAGAAATACTCGCGCAAAAGAAAAGATGCAGCCGTTTTGGCGCTTTCGTCGCTCCGCTGCCGTCTTCCGATGTGGCCCTTACCAGCCGGAGCCAGCCGGGGTATCCCAGCCGTCGGCGGCTGGCTTTTTCTTTTTGGCGGGTTTGTCGGCGGCTTTGGTTTTGGCTTTTTGGGCGGGGCCGTCGGCGGGCTTGGCTTTCACCTTCACTTTCTCGGTGCCCGCGGGCGGGGTGGGGGCGCCGGGCACGGGCGGGGCTCCCGCGGCCGGCGCGGCGGCCGGCGTAGCCGCCGGAGCGGCAGCTTCCTCGGTGGGAGGGGGCGGCATGTCCTTGGCCGCATTGATGAGGTCGGGCCGCTCCCGGGCTTTTTCCTTTTTCAGCGCCGCCAGGATCTGCTGGGAAACCAGCTGGTTGTCTTTCCAAGCTTTCAGCTCCTCATCCAGCTTTTCATTTTCCTCCTTGGTGGGTTTCTTGGCGAGCAGGCCGTTAAGGTCGGGGCTGCCGGCGTCTTTCCAGGCCGTCAGCCACAGGGAGCCGACCAGCGTGGGAGCCAGCCGCAGCCGGAAGGCTATCATGCCGCCCACCTGCTTTTCGTGGTAGGCATCGGCAAAAGCATCGGAGTAGGCGCGGCGGGTTTTGCCGTATTTATGGCTGAAAACGTATTTGGTTTCGGGCGTGAACTTGCGGGTAACTTGCTCTTCAAAGTCAAAGGTGGCCCCCAGGAAGCCGTACGACTCCTGCACCACTTGCCAAATGGCCGACAACGGGTCTTTCACGTACTTGGCCGGCTCGTTGTCGAGCTTATACTCGGCAATGTGGCGCTCGGGCAGTTTATGCTCCCACAGGGTCTGAATGCCTTCCTGCTTGGTTAGCTGCCCGTCGTAGTTGATGGTGGTATGCAGCGGGGCATACGCATCCCCGACGTAGTGGCTCAGGTCGGCAGAGAGGCGCACAATGGCGGCCGTGTCGCGCTGGCGGAAGGCTTCCGTCAGCTTTTCCTTCACGCCCAGGATGGCCCAGGGCATGGTGCCGTACTTCTGCAAGGTGTCGGCGGTGTACTTGGCCGTGGCCTTGTCCCAGCTTTTGGGCATGAGCCCAAACGGGTCGTCGCCGTAGTGGTCCATGTAAATAAAGTGCTTGCTGGCCTCCGTGGGCTCGGCGTCGCGGCGCTCATCGGCGGCAGTGCTCAGGTGTACCAGCTCCGGCATATGGCGGTAGTAGAAGCCGCGCATGGGAGCCGGCAGCGAGTACACGGCCAGCTGCGTGATGGTGCGGTGCGCAAAAAAGCCCCAGCCCGGCGACAATACCGGACACAAGAGAAGTAGAAAGCTCGTGAGCAGCAGTTTTTTCATAGCGCGGCGCAAAGTAAAAGATGTAGCTCCGCGAAGTTAGACGTTTTAAAGAATGAGCGACAAGATGATTGATGAGCTGGCGACAAACTGGCGGCCGACTTCCCGTCTGTGGCGAGGCGTCAGCCCGCCAGTGGCTGGGGCCAGTTTCCCGGCTGGCAGCCGCTGAAGGCGGTTATCGGCCGTAGAAGCCACGTGAGGCAGTTGCCTGCGCTAGAAGACTGTAACGCAAAGTTGTACTTCGCGACGCGTTAGCGCGTTACCACACGATTTTGTTCTAACACGTCGCGAAGTACAACTTCGCGTTACATCTTTCTGGCCCACTACCAGGATATACGGCGCAGTGCCTGCTGACTGCCTTCGGTGACTATCAGTCGGAAAACTGACCCCATCCACCGGCGGGCCGACGCCTCGCCATAGGCCAGAAGTCGGCCGCCAGTTTCATCGTCCCATCACTTCATCACCACCATCGCCCTTTGACTGCCATTTCCAAGAAGAAAATCAGCTACGCCATTACGAGGCCGCTGCGCGAGTACCTGCACCGCTACGACCGGGAAACCAGCCTGCCTGTAACCTACGCCGACCTGACGCGCATCTCCGGGGCGTTTCCGCTGCTCGACCGCCAGGGGCGCGATACCCTGTGGGAAACTGTGTTCTACGAGCCCCACATGCTGCGTGAGCTGAGCGAGGGCCTGGCCCAGGTGTATGCCCTGCTGAAAACGGCCGGCGACCTGTCGTTTACCGACCACCTGCTGGCCGACCGTATCGACTACTGCCGCTTCGGCAACTCCAACCCGTTTCGGGTGCGCATCGTCAACCAGCTCAACGACAACTACGACTACTTCTACGTGAAGCGAGCCGATGCCTCCCGCGTGTACGGCCTGGAGCTGGAACACGTATTATCGCCCAACTCCATGAACTACCTAGTAAGCGGCGATACGCTGATTGAGGAGCACATTGCCGGCATCCCCGGCGACGACTTTATCCGCCAGCATCTGCCGCGGCCCCACCTCAACCAGGTGCGCATCGCCAAGGAGTTTGTCAAGTTCAACGAGCGGTGCTTTGCCCGCCTGCTCGGCGACATGCGGGCCTACAACTACGTGGTCGACATCACCCCCGACTTCGAGGACGAGCAGTACCGCGTGCGGGCCATCGACTTCGACCAGCAGTGCTACGAGGGCAAGAAAACCATGTACCTGCCGCAGTTTTTCAAGGACAACCGACCCGTGGTGCAGCTGTGCAGCCAGCTACTCACCGCCGACTCCATCCGGCAGTACCAGGCCGAGGAACGTACCCTGATGGCCCGCCGGGCCCGCTCCGAGCGGTACCGCCTCAAAGACCTCATCGACTGCCTGCGCCAGGATGAGGTGTCGCCGCCCGCCAAAGTGGAGCAGCTGAAAGTCGAGCTAAACCGCCACCACGCCACCCAGCAGTTCACCTCCTGCCGCACCATGGGCGACGTAGTTCGGCTCAACCTCAAGCTCATGCTGGTGAGGAGGGGAAAATGAGCGAATGAGTGGATGAGTAAGTGAGTAAATGAGTGAAGGTAGATGTGTAGCCCCAGCGGGGCGGCATATCGGTAGCAAAGGTTAAAGCAGAAGAACCACTAAGCCCCAGCGGGGCGACACCCACAACGCGTAGGTGTCGCCCCGCTGGGGCTTTGAACATGCATTAGATGCTAATTTCTACCGATGTGCCGCCCCGCTGGGGCTACTATTCTCCTGTCTCACTTCTCACTTCTCGCTTCTCACCTCTATCTTCTCACTTCTAAAAACTCACTCCCCCGGCGCGTCTTGGTGGCGGTTCAGCAGCTCTTGCAGCTTTTGGTAGATAAACTCGGTGGCTTGCTCGCGCACCCGGTCGCCGGTGCCTTCAAACTGCTGGCGGTACTCGTGGGCCTGGCCCTGGAAGAGGATGGAAACGAAAACGGTGCCCACGGGCTTGTCGGGCGTAACCGACTCGCCGGGGCCGCAGAGGCCGGTTACGGCCACGCACACATCGGCGTGGGGCAGCTGGCGGTGCAGGCCCTGGGCCATTTCGTTGGTGGTCTGCTGGCTTTCGGCCGAGTAGGTGGTAAGCGTGGACTTCTTCACGCCTAGCAGCTGCTGCTTGGCCTCAGGGTGGTAGGTTACGACGGAGCCCAGCAGCACATTGCTGACGCCCTCGGCCGGCGCCAGCTGGGAGGCAACCATGCCGCAGGTGCAGCTTTCGGCCAGGGCCAGGGTAAGCTTATGCTTGATAAATTCTTTGACCAGAGTAGCCGGAACGTCTTTTTTCATAGGTACGGAAGGAAAATTCAGAACGAAAGCCTTCCATACGCAAACCAGGCCGGGCAGGGATACAACACCCCGCCCGCCCTGGCCCCGGCCACTGCCTAGCGCGGACTCAGCGCAATGGCCATGCCCAGCGAAACTTCGAGGCCGCCCGGCCCGATGATGCGCATCAGCTGCCGCATGCGTGGTGAAGGGGTAGAGCCGGGCGCGGCGTAGGTGGCTGGGTCGCCGGAAAGCCGCACACCGTAGCCCAGCGTGCCCAGCAGGCCCACCCGCCCCGGCTGCCAGCGCAGCCCGGAGCGCAGGTGCAGCACCCCACTGGGCGGCTGCACGTAGGTAACGGTTTCCTCCGTAGGCAGGCCTTCGTCGAGCGTGAGCGTCACCTCATCGACGCGGCCGGTGCGGGCCAGGTTCAGGCCGAAGTAGGGCGAGAGTTTGTGCAGCGGCGCCAGGTAGTGCCGCACCCCGATGCCTATTTTGCCGCCCACCCCGATGCCCAGGCCAGCCGTAACGTCGGTGCCGGGGCCCACCAGGTAGGCGTAGCTGATACCCCAGCCGTAAGGAGCGCCCCAGCCCAGGTCGATGCCCAGCGTGGAGCGGGAGTACAGGCTGGTGCGCTCCGGCGCGAAGACCGGAGTAGGAGCCGCCGGGGCCGGACGGGTGGCGGGCCCTGGCAGATTGCCGGGCTGAGGAGTGCTGGGCAGCTCGTTTTGAGCCGCCACCTGCCCAGCCAGGAGCAGGCCGGCGGCAAGGATAGAGTAACGAAGCATAGAGAAGCGCGTGAAAAGCTAGGAATTGAGGGCGAATCTATAGAAAGACCTACCTATATCATATACCTGTTTCCAGGTAGTGAGCAGCCACCGGCGGCGCAGGCCACTGGCAGGTGCCGCCGGCTACGCCGCCTCACGCCCCCGCCGCACCCAGCGGTAGGCGGGGTAGCTGACCAGCACCAGCAGCCCGGCCCACCAGCTGCTACCCGGATCGGCCAGGATGTTGGCCCCGAGAAACGCCCCGGCTCCCGCCAGTACCACCCCCGTCGTGACCGGGTAGCCCCAGGCCCGGAAGGGGCGCGGCAGGTGCGGCTCCCGGCGGCGCAGCACCAGCACCGCCGCAAAACCCGTGGCGTAGTAGGCCACAAACAGGATGCTGGTAATGGCCAGCAGCTGCTCGGCCGTGCCGCTGAGCACCAAAACGGCCGTAACCACCACCGCCACGGCCAGCGCCGGCCGGGGCGTGCCCGCCGCCGACACCCGCGCCAGGCGTGGGCTGAGCAGGCCGTCCCGGCTCAGGGCAAACAGCACCCGCGTGGCCATCAGCAGCACCGAGTTCAGCACTCCGCCCAGGGCGCACAAGGCCAGCCCCAGCACGGCCACCCGGCCCGCGGGCCCGGCCAGCCGGGCTGCTACGTCGGCCAGGGGCAGGGGCGAGGCCGTGAGCTGCCCGAACGACAGCACCCGCAGCAGCTCGGCGTTTAGGGCCAGGTAGGTGAGCAGAATCAGTCCCACGCCGAGCAGCAAGGACCGGGGCAAGTCACGGGCGGGGTCGTAGTCTTCCTCGGCGAAGTAGATGGCGGCGTACCACCCGTCGTAGGCAAACACCACGGCCTGAAAGGCGGCTACCACCGCGGCGGCCGTGGGCGCGTCGGAGGTGGGCGGCTGGGCCGCTGCGGGAGCCGCCGGCAGCAGCAGCCAGGAGCCCACCAGCACGGCGGCCAGCACCCCGCCCATCAGCACCGACGTCAGCTCCTGGGTGCGGCTGGCGGCGCGCAGGCCCCACCACTGCACCGCCCCAAAGCCCGCTACCACCAGCAAGGCTCCCAGCTTGGGCGAGAGAGGCCAGCCCGCCGGTAGCAGCTGGTTCAGAAACTCGGCGCTGAGCAGGGCCACCAGGGCACCGGTTACGCAGCTGCTCACCCAGTCGCTCCAGCCCACCACGTAGCCCACGTACCGCCCGAAAGCCCGCTCGGCGTAACCCATCCAGCCCCCGGCCTGGGGCAGCATGGCGCCCAGCTCAGCCAGCTGCAAAGCCGCCAGTAGCGTAAACCCGCCCCCAATCAGCCAGTACCACAGCGTAAGGCTCGGCGAGCCGGCCGCGGCGGCTATTTCGGCGGGCGTCACCAGGATGCCCGTGCCCGTAGTGCCGCCCACCACAATGGCCAGGCCAAACCCGAGCCCCAGCAGGCGCAGCAGCCGGGAGCCAGAAGCACGTGAAGAAGCAGTGGGTTTGATGACGACGCGAGAAGGTGAAGGCTGATGGGTAGGTATCTGATGGCGCGGATTATGCTTCGGGCCAGCGGCTGCTTACAAGCGGATGACTATTCTTACATGTGCTACACGAGTTACTCCTGCCGGTACACCACGCCCTGCTTCATCACAAACTTCACCTGCTGCATGGCGTTGATATCCTGGGTTGGGTCGCCCTGCACGGCCACCACGTCGGCCAGCTTGCCGGGCTCCAGGGTGCCGAGGTTGGCGGTTTGGCCCAGCAGCTCGGCCGCCGCCGCGGTGGCACTGCGCAAGGCTTCCACGGCCGGCATGCCCGCCTCCACCATGTAGCGGAACTCCAGGGCATTCACGCCGTGCCGAAACACCGAGGCATCGGTACCGAAGGCAATCTTCACCCCGGCTTTGTAGGCCCGCCCAAACGTGCCCTGTAGCTTGGGCCCGATGGCCAGGGCTTTGGGCGTCACCAGGGGCGGGTAGTAGCCCGTAATCTTGGCCGAGTCGGCCACCGACTTGCCCGCCGTAATGGTGGGCACGTACCAGGTGCCGTACCGCTTCATCAGCTTCATGGTTTCGTCGTCCATCAGCGTGCCGTGCTCGATGCTGGTCACGCCCGCCCGGATGGCCCGCTTCATGCCCTCGGCCCCGTGGGCGTGGCAGGCCACCGGCAGGCCAAAATCCCGCGCCGTTTCCACCACCGCCCGTATTTCGTCTTCGGTAAACTGGGGCGCCGAGCCGTCTTTGGCCACCGACAACACCCCGCCGGTGCTGGCAATTTTGATGAGGTCGGCCCCGCGCTTGTACTGCTCGCGCACGGCCTGCCGGGCCTGGTCGGGGCCGTTGGCTACGCCGTCGGGCGGGCCGGGCATGCCCATCAGGTCGAGGCGGTAGCCATTGGTGGGGTCCATGTGGCCGCCCGTGCCCGAAATAGCCTTGCCGGCCGTAAACACGCGCGGCCCCACCACTTGCCCCCGGTTGATGGCGTTGCGCAGGGCAATGTTGACGCCCGAGCCGCCCAGGTCGCGCACCGTCGTGAAGCCGGCCAGCAGGGTTTTGCGGGCGTGTTCCAGGGCGCCAAAGGCCACGTCGGCGGGGTTCTGGGTGAATTCCTTGAGGTAGTTGTCCTTGCTGGTTTCGCCCTCCAGGTGCACGTGGCAGTCGATGAGGCCGGGCAGCACGGTGCGGTTTTTCAGGTCGACAACCTTATCCTGCGCCGCGGCCGGTGCGGTGTAGCCGCGCTCCACGGCCACGATGCGGCCGTTTTCCACCACCACGGTCATTTCAGTTTGGGCGCGGTCCTGGCGCATGTCGAGTAGGCGGCCGCAGTGCAGGTAGGTTTTCTGGGCCTGGGCGGCTGGCGCCAGCAGCAAGGCGCCCCCCAGCGCCAGGGTAATCGGCAGTACAGATTTCAGCATGGAAAAGAAGGAAAGTAGATGGAATGTCCGGCGAGAAAGCCAAGATACGAGTTCCAGAAACGCTGCATGCCGCCTATATCGGCCGCGCACCGTATCTTTTGCCGCGTAAGCTGCTTCTGCGGCAGCTTGCGTCTATCAATCTCACTTTCTCATCAGCTCCTCGCATGGCCACGCCCGAAGAATTTGAAGCCGCTGCCGCCCGCAGCAAAGAACTGCCCGCCAAACCCGACAACATGACCCTGCTCAAGCTCTACGCCCTCTACAAGCAAGGCAGCGAGGGCGACATCTCCGGCGACCGGCCCGGAGGCTTCGACTTCAAAGCCATTGCCAAGTACGACGCCTGGGCCGGCCTGCGCGGCAAATCCCAGGAAGAAGCCCGCCAGGAGTACGTAGCCTTCGTCAACGAGCTGTTTGCAAAGGCTTAGGATAAGTGTTTCGGTCGTCTGCACGGAATAGAGGCACGACCCTCGGCTGTCGCCTTCCTGCGGTTCGCGTCTTTACTCCGTGCAGACAACCTTTTCACAGACAGCTGTAAAGCACCATATCATGTAACGCGAACCATAGGAAGGCGACAGCCAAGTTCCACTTCGCGGGCCGTCTGCACCGTCAGATCTTTGCTACCGACGATGTTCTAACGCCTCGCGAAGTGGAACTTGGCCGTCGCCTTCCTATGGTTCGCGTTACAAGTTTATGCCGCCTATACGCTGCCTAGCGGCATACCGCCGGCATCCGACGGCGTGGCGGGCGGCACTGCCGGTTTCACCGGGGTGCCCGGCGCGGGCAGGTCGAAGGCGGTGGCGTCGTGCTCGAAGTGGCCTTTGTGCGAACCGTCGCAGAAGGGTTTGTTACCCGACAACCCGCAGCGGCAGATACTGATTCGTTCCCGGCCCGCCAGGCCGTAGGGCTGGCCCTGGGCATCTACCAGCTCGAAATCAGTGCCCTCCACGCGGAGCGAGCCATTACTAAGTACCGTGAGTTTGGTTGCCATTGTTGATGAGGTGAAATGGTGAGTAGTGAGGTGGTAATGTTGAGTAGTGAGTTGACCTTTGGTCATCCCGCGTCCGCGCAGCCGAAGGTCAGCGCCGCGAAGGACCTTCGGCCCAAAGACGATTGGTAGTGAAACGACAGCCGGAAAAACGCCTCGGGCTGACAGGAGAGGACTTTTGGCTAGGTTCAGGATGACAGCTGTAGTCGAACATGATCTAAGACCCCAAGCCCCTAAGGTCCTAAGTCCCTAAATTCAACTTCTTCCGCATCACGTAGTCATTCATCCAGTACGGGCCGATGGGAATGTCTTCTTCGCGGTGGCGCTGGAAGCCTTCGTGTTCGTAAAAGGCCTGGGCGGGGTTGTGGCGGTTGACGTTCAGCTCCAGCATGGTGCCACCGGTGGCGCGCACGGCGGCTTCCACGGCCCGCAGCAACAGCTGGCCCAGGCCGCGGCCCTGGTGAGAGGGCAGCACGTAGATTTTGTTGAGGTGAAACGTACCGGCCGGCTCCTTGGCCGAGTAAGATGCAAAGCCGCAGGCCTGCTCCTCGTCGTAGAGCAGCACAAAGCAGTGGCCCTGCTCGGTCATCTGCCGTTTCAGCGAGGTCGGCGTGTAGATGACGCGGTACATGTAGTCAATCTGCTCCTTGGAAAGGATAAAGCGGTAGGTGGGCTCCCAGGTAGCTTCGGCCAGTTCAACGATGGTCGGGATATCGGCAAGGCTAGCGGGCTGGACGTGGAGTGAAGGAGGAGGTGCAGTTGACATAGCTGGCAAAAACGGCATTTTTCGGCGGAAAACCGAACCTGGGCCGGTCCGCAGCAGTAGTTTGGGACGGAAATTGCCAGTCAGGGCGCACTAGGCGGCTGTTCGCCGCCGTTTCACTTGTTCCGCCCACATTCCTTCCTATGAAACACGCCTTTTTCTCAGGAGCCCTGCTCGCCGCCGGCCTGCTGCTGGCTCCCGCCACTTACGCCCAGCAGCAACCCCGGCCGACACCGGGCTCAGCCACCGCATCGGGGGTGGAGCGCGACTTGCGCATCTTCAGCGACTGGGTAAACGACAAGCTGGACCGGGCCGAGGCCAGCGCCCGGCGCGAAATGCCCAAAGTCACGGCCGAGTTTGACCGCCAGAGCCGCCGCCTCGACCGGGCCGTGGACAGCCTCACGGCGGAGTCGAAGCGCGAGTACTCTACCCAGAAGGCCCGCTACCAACGCTGGGCCACGCGCCAGGACAGCCTCGACCAAGCTGCCCGCCGCCCCGAAACTGCCCAGCAGGCCCAGCGCCGCCTGCTCAACGAGGACGTGAACATCAGCCGCGCCCGCCCCACCGAGCTGCCCGACCTGTACCTGCGCCTGCTCGAAACCATGCGCGCCGACCGGAAAAACTGGACCCAGGCCGACTGGAGTGCTGCCAGTGCCGTGCTCAGCCGCCTTAATGCCCGCTACGAGCAGGTGCGCGAGCAGCTGCCGCTGGAAGAGCGCCTGCGCATCCGCAGCCTCCAGGGCGAGTTCCGCACCCTGGAAAAAGCCCGCGACGTGAAAGACGTGATGCGCGAGTAACCCGGAGCAATAGAGCTAGGGCCAGTTTCCCTATTTGCCAGGCAGGGCAACTGGCTATTTACGTCTGATGCTGGTCGGCAACGTGGGTTACCGGTGGCCGGGCCTGGTAGCGCCTCATGCCGACGGCTTACCGAGAGACGTGGCGCCTCGGTGAGTGCGGGGCTGGGTGCGCAGCCACAACCAGGCGTCCGGCACCGTGCCAAACGCCCGAATGGGCACGTACTGGCGCATCCGCTCCAGAAAAGACAGACTGACTAGTTGGTTGTGCACATCGGGCGAAAACACGTAGGCAATAGCGCGCAGTCCTTCCTGCACGGCTTGGGGAAGCCACTCGTATTCGAGCCAGTCGATGGCGTCGCTCCAGTCGCCGGTGGCCTGGCTCTTGTCGTTGAGCAGCAGCGGCAGGCGGTACTGGGACCGGAACTTCAGCAGCTCTTGCGTGGCCGATACCACCTCGTGGCCCGTCAGGTTGCCGAACCACTGCACATACAGCACGTGATGATCGGGGGAGTAGTGGGCATCCACCACCGGGTGGCCGTGGGCATCGGTGATGGTGCCCAGGCGGTGCATAGTCAGCGGTAGCATACGGAGTTTGTTTTCAGCAGATAAGCGGAGCGGAGTAAGTAAATATAACCATACAGCTACGCCCGCGGGCCATTCGGCGAAAAGAATATTGGGTTTGGAGGCAAGCCTTACTTTTGCGGGTCGTTTTAATTTTCTGCGCTTCGCTCATGCACATTGCAATCGTCGGCAACATTGGCGCCGGCAAAACCACGCTGGCTAACAAACTGGCGCATTATTTCAACTGGGAGGTGTTTCTGGAAGATGTCGATCATAATCCGTACCTAAAGGATTTCTACGACGACATGCCGCGGTGGGCCTTCCACTTGCAAGTGTATTTTCTGAATAGCCGCTTCCGCCAAACCCAGCGAATCAAGCAGTTGCAGCAGGCCAGCAAGGGCGTAATTCAGGACCGCACCATCTACGAGGACGCGCACATCTTCGCCGCCAACCTGCACCGCTCCAGCCTGATGACTGAGCGGGACTACCAGAACTACCTGGGTTTGTTCGACTCCATGATCAGCATGGTAGACCCACCCGACCTGCTGCTTTACCTCAGAGCCGACCTGCCTAAGCTGGTGTCGCAGATTGAGAAGCGCAACCGCGACTACGAGAACAATATCAAGATTGAGTACCTCAAGCACCTGAACGAGCACTACGAAGAGTGGATCGGGCAGTACAAGCACGGCAAGCTGCTCATCGTCGATGTCAACCACCTCGATTACGTCAACAACCCCGAGGACCTGAGCGTGATTATCGACAAAATCAACAGCACCCTGTTTGGCCTGTTCTAAAACAACTGATCCTAGACCGTCCTGCTGAGCGTAGCGAAGTATCTCTACCGCTTCGTTCTCTCGTCAGAAGTAGAGATGCTTCGGCTGCGCTCAGCAGGACGGTCTAATATCGACTGCCTACCCGACTAGGACTAGGGCCGCCAGCCTCCAAAGCTGTTGGGCCTGGCTTGGCAAAGCAGGCGACGCAGCTCAGGTAGCCTCGCGCATGGCTTCGTTGAGGAAATGGACGAAGGGCCGGGCGGCGTGCCAGGCGGCCAGGACCCGCGCCGGGAAGTCGGGGCGCAGCACCTCAGCATCGGTGAAGGGCGCCCACACGAAAAACCGCTTCAGCCGCAGCCATTCGATGTCGGGGTCGTGGCGGTCGTAGCCTTTGGGGGCAGTTTTCAGCATGTCGATGCGGTCGAGGCCGGCGGGGAAGTGCTGCACGAAGTCGGGCGCCTGGCGCAGGGTGTGAAAGGCGTCGGGGCTGTAGTGGATTTCCTGGCGGATGGCAGCCAGCTGCCGCGGCTCCGGCTCCCAGCGGCCCGCCCCCACGTACGACTCGCCGCCGGGCTCCAGGGCCAGGTAATAGCCGGCCCAGGGGCTCAGGCGCCCGCCCTGCTTCAGCCCCATGCTCATGTGGCGCTTGTAGGTTTCGGGGTCGCGCTGCGAACGGTCGTTTTTGTGCAGGCGGTACATCACGTCCTGGGCACTAAGGCCCCGCAGCTCGGGGGCCAGCGAGGATTGAGCTTGGCGCAGCAGCTCGGTGGTGAGCGTGGTAAACTCGGCGCGGGCCCGCTGGTAGTCAGGCCGGTGGGCGTCCATCCACGCTTTGTTGTTGTCGGCGGCTAGGGCACGCAGGAAATCCAGAACCAGGGAAAGGTGCATACGGGTGGGGGAGGGCTGAGGCTGCGGCGCGGCGCCGGCACCAAAAGCACCGCCCCGCACCACTGCAAGCGGTACGGGGCGGCTACGGCAGAGGTTGGCGTGGGCGCGGCTAGTGCTGGCCCAGCGCCTGGGAGCGGCTCAGGCTGGTCCGGTCGTTCAGGGCCCAGCTAAACGACAGGTACTCGATACGGGCCGTGGGCAGCACCGGGGTGCGGGCGTAGCGGTTCAGAAAATCGAGCAGGTAAGCCCCCGACCCAAACTCCGTGGCGTAAGCCTCAAACAACCCCGACAACCGCACCTGGTTGGGCTGTAACTCGTTGTAGGCCGGGTCGTTGATGAAGCGGCGGGCCTGCTCGTCGAGCTGCTCGTTGAGGTGGGCTCCGTCGTAGGCCCCGGCCAGCAGGGGCGGGCACGATACGGCCGCGTACATCAGGGCAAAGTGCACCCGCGGGTCGTGGAACTGGTTGCGCAGCAGCACCTCCACTTGGTTGAGCGAGTACGCCTGCCCGCCCACGTTCAGCACCGGCGCTTCCCAGGGCGACTTCGAGCCGCCCGCGCCTTTCACGCGGATGTCGTTGATGCTGGTGACGGGGTAATGCTGCAACACGAGGTAGGTGGCGGCAGCATTGTAGGCATTAATCCAAAAGGCTTTGCTCTGGTCCGGAGTCCAGGTTTTGGGGTTGGGCTTCACCTGGCGCAGGCTGTGCAAGTAGCTGCGCACTCGGTCAACTTCTTTCCGCATGCCGCTGTAGTCGAGGCGCCCGTCGGGGGTGACGTGGCGAACGAGCACCTGGTGCCAGGGTTCGTGCAGCTGCGGCGCCGGGCTATCATCGGCGGCGCGCAAGGCGGTGGGCAGGCACCACAGCAGCAGGAAGCCGGACAGAAAAGAGAAGCGTAACAAAAAGTGCATAAGGTGGAGCGTTAGGGTGCGAGGCAGAAGCCACCGAGCGGCGGCACAACAGAAAAGCAAACCAAACGGCGGACCCGAAGCCCGCGGGCCAGCTTATACGAATTTAGGATTATCCTAGATTCGATTGATTTTTCAAATGTAGGCGGTTGAGTTTATATAAACAAAGCACAATTATGCTTTCATAAGAAAGCATAGCACACCGGGCAAGCCCGTAACGAGCCTGCCGTCCATGCGCATCCAGAAACTGCCCTCAGGCCTTGTAGCTCCGCACGCTGATACGGTCGCCGACGCGGATGTGGCCGGGGCCGCTGGCCGTGACGTGCTGCCCGAACAGGACGCTGCTCTCGTGGGTGCGGTAGCTAGCCAGGGTGCGCAGGGGCTCACCGAGGGCGTGTTTTTGGGCCGTGTGCTGGTTGATGGTGGTCAGCACGCACCGGCCACAGGCCCGCACGGCCCGGAAAGCCACGTCGCCCACCGCAAACTCGCCCCAGCTATCCTCGGCAAACGGCCCGCCGCCGCGGTACACCAGATTGGGCCGGAACCGGTCCATGCCCACGGGCTCGGCCAGCCGCCCGTTCAGCTCCTGCAAGGAGCCTTCCCCAATCAGCAGATAGGGGTAGGCATCGGCGAAGCTTACCAGCTGGCCCTCGGGGTTGAAGTCGGGCTCCACGTCGCGCCGCACCATGTCCGACATGTACACCAGCTTGCAGGACTGGCCCAGCGCTTCGCTCAGCCACTCGTCGCACTCGGGGCGGGCCCGCCAGGCAAATACCATATCGTCCCAGATGGTCACGAACACCGTTTTTTCGGGCGTGGCCTCGAAGGGCACGAACAAGGGCAGCAAATCGGGGCGCTGCTGATGGCTGAGCAGAAAGCCATTGTAGGCGGGAGCCACTTTCAGGTGGGCCATGGCTGCCGTTTTGCGCTGGGTCATGAACTGGTTTCGCTCGTTCACAATCAGCCAGCGCCGGTCGTGGCGCAGGCCCCGCAGCGTTACCTCGGCCTCCGTCAGCCGGATGCCGCCCAGGGACTTCACAGGATAGATATATAGCTCAGAGAGAAAAAGAGAATCGGCCATAAAACGAAGGTAGCAAGACCCAGGGGACCTGTGGCAGTTTAGGCCACGGTGTAGCAACGCACCCCGTGGCTCCGCCGACCGCCGGGTCACGTCGCTGCATCGTGGCCTGAGCTGGTGTAGCCAGGAATAAACGCCACCTTGAGCTTAGCGCCCGGCCAGGAGCTGGTACCCTGGCCGTACCTGGCAAGAATTTTGAATGCTGAACTCCACCGCCAACGTCGGCGGCGCTAACTCAGTGGCGGTTGATACAACTTTACTCCTTGGTACGGGGGCGGCAGGGCCGTGTAGCGTTTGCGCTGGAAATATTTCCGGTGCTGCTCCCGTTGGTACTGCTCTACGCCCTGACTCCCACGGGCCAGCTGCCGCCGGTGCTGCTGGCCTCGGGCCTGTGGCTGGTAAGCACGGCGCTGGTGGCCGGGCTAGCCGTGCGGCGCCTGCACGACATAGGCCGTAGCGGCTTCTACGCCATCCTGCTGATTACGCCGGTACTCAACTGGGCCCTACTGGTGGCGCTGCTGCTGCTGCCCAGCCGTCCCCGGGCTGTTCGGCAGCGCCGGGTTTCGACTCCTATTCAGATGCCCGTTTGGCGCGTGGCTGCTGCCGCTTAAGCTGCCTGTAGCAGGGGCGCAAGCCAGCTGGTGGTGGCTGGCTTTTCAGTAAAGAAGAAACGCATAACTCAAAAAGCTCAACGCCTCCGCTGTACAGCAGAGGCGTTGAGCTTTTTGAGTTACAAGGGAGCAAGTTGCCCCTTAGCGGCTGCCGGTGGTCTGGCTTTCCTGCTGGGCCAGCTGCACGGCGCGGTACAGGTTCACGACGCCGCCGGTCTGCGACAGGTCCGCGAAGTCCACCAGCTTGTCGGAGCCAGGCTGGCGCACGCGGGTGTGGGTGGGCGCGGCCGAAGCCAGGATGATGCGCTTGAGCTGCTCGGCCGTGAGCTGCGGAAAGTACGACTTGAGCACCGCCGCCATGCCCGACACTACCGGCGCGGCCATGCTGGTGCCGCTCATGTTGCCGAAACGGCCCTGGGGCAGGGTGGAGTAAATCTGGGAGCCGGGCGCAAACACGTCTACCTGCGTTTTGCTGTAGTTGGAAAATTCGGCCACCAGGTTCTCGTCGTTGGTGCGGGCCGAGGCACCCACGGTAATCATATTTGGAATGCGCTGCCCATTCTGGTACACCGACGCTGGATACTGCACCTGCTGGTCGAGGTTCTGCGACTCGTTGCCGGCCGAGTGCACCAGCAGCACGTTTTTGCTGGCCGCGTACCGGATGGCGTCTTCCACGGCTGCCCGCTGGGGCGAGTAGTACTTGCCGAAGCTCATGTTGATGATCTGAGCCCCCTGGTCCACGGCGTAGCGAATGGCGTTGGCCACGTCTTTGTCCCGCTCGTCGCCGTTGGGCACGGCCCGCACGGCTAGCAGCCGCACGTTACCGGCTACGCCGTCGATGCCCAGGCCGTTTTCTCGGTCGGCGCCGATGATGCCGGCCACGTGGGTGCCGTGGCCGGGGTCGGGGCCGTGGGAGTCGGGGTTACCGTAGGTGCGCTGCTGCACGTCGTCGGGGCGGTCCTGCACCACCTCGGCGCGGGGGGTATACTTAGGGTTGAGGCCGTAGTCGAGCAGGTTTTTCGTCTCCTTAATGCCGTCTTGAATTTCTTCCAGCACATCTTCCAGGGCACCGTAGCCGGCCTGGCGCAGGTTGGCGTAGAGGCCCGAGGTGGCCCGCAGCAGGGCCGGGTCCTGGGAGGGAGGGCGGCGCAGGGTGGCCGTGTCGAGGCGGGCTACGCCCAGCACCTGCCGCAGCCCTTCGGCGCCCTGGCGGGTGTCGTCGTAGGCCTGCTGCATTTCCTTGAGGCGGTCGGTGTTTTCCTTCACCTTGGCCTCGTAGCTTTTCTTCACCTTGAGGTACAAGTCGTACTCGGCGCGCTTGGCCGTCGGCACGGCAGTGCGGGTTTTGCCGGCGTACAGAGGCTGGAGGCGGGCCAGCAGGCGGGTGTCTTCCAGGGTTTCCACGTCGATGCTGCGGCCGTCGGGGCCGCCCAGGAAGTTCCAGCCGCGCACGTCGTCGGGGTAGCCGTTTCGGTCGTCGTCCTGGCCGTTGCCGGGCACCTCGCGCGGGTTGCGCCACAGCACCCGCTTCAGGTCCTGGTGGGTGCTGTCGATGCCCCCGTCGATGACAGCCACCAGCACGGGCTGGCTGGGCCGGCCGGCCAGTAGCTCCTGGTAAGCGCGGCGGGCACTGATGCCCATGGCTTTATCTTGCTCGGGGTCGAGCAGATACCATTGGGAAGAGGTGGCAGCAGGTGCGGGAGGGGAGGTAGGTTGCTGGGCCAGGGCCAGCGTGGGCAGCAGCAAGGCCAGGCCCAGGGTGCGAAGAGGAAACGACATCAAATCGAGAACAAACGCAGACAGAAAGCAGGATGTACGCAAGTTGGCGAAAAGCGGGCAAGGCTATAGCGCGAACTTCGTAGCTACCTACAGCTAAGACTAGAGCTAGGGCTAGTTCCCCTCCTTGGAAAGGAGGGGCTAGGGGTGGTTGATTACCAGTAGAACGAACATTAGAAACTAGAACCACTGCCTTTTGCGGAGAGAAGGTGAGGGTGAGGCAACTAGATCCAGAAACTCAGACGCCCATCAACCACCCCTAGCCCCTCCTTTCCAAGGAGGGGAACTAGCCCTAGCTCTAGTCTTAGCTGCTCTGCAACTTGAGGTAGCTATAATTCGCACTACACCGCTGCGCCACAGTATCTTTACCACCCTGCCTCATTTTCTGCTCCGAATGCGCCTTCGTCTGCTTCGCGCCGCTCTGCTGGCGGCTATACTCACTCATTCGCTTATTCACGCATTCACCGCCGCTGCCCAGGCGCCCAAGGTCTGGTCGTCCAGTGACATTCTGCTGGGGCTAAAAAAGCTGAACGTGCTGGGCTCGGCCCTTTACATTGCCGCCCACCCCGACGACGAAAACACCCGCCTGATTGCCTACCTCGCCAACGGCCGCCTGGTAGAAACCGGCTACCTCAGCCTCACCCGCGGCGACGGGGGCCAGAACCTCATCGGCCCGGAGCTGCGCGAGGGGCTGGGCGTGATTCGGACCCAGGAGCTGCTGGCAGCCCGCCGCATTGATGGGGGCCGGCAGTTCTTTACCCGCGCCAACGACTTCGGCTTCTCCAAAACCGCCGAGGAAACCTTCACCATCTGGGACAAGGAGCAGGTGCTGGCCGATATGGTGTGGACCATTCGGCAGCGCCGCCCCGACGTGCTCATTACTCGCTTCCCGCCCGACGCCCGCGCCGGCCACGGCCACCACACCGCCTCCTGCCTGCTGGCCATCGAGGCTTTCTCGGCGGCCGGCGACCCGAAGCGCTTTCCCGAGCAGCTGCAATACGTGCAGCCCTGGCAGCCCAAGCGCCTGTTCTGGAACACCGGCTCCTTTTTCGTGAAGCCCGGTGAGGACCTGAGCGGCTACCTCAAGCTCGACGCCGGTGGCTACAACCCGCTGCTAGGCCAGAGCTACGGCGAAATAGCCGCCCGCAGCCGCTCCCAGCACAAAAGCCAGGGCTTCGGGAGCAGCGCCCAGCGCGGCGAGGCCCTGGAGTATCTACAGCTGCTGAAAGGCGAGCCGGCCAAGACGGATTTGTTCGACGGCGTGGACCTGACCTGGAACCGGGTGCCCGGCGGTGCGGCCATTGGGAAGATGATAGACGAGGTGATTCGGAAGTACGACCCTAACGACCCGGCGGCGAGTGTGGCGGGGCTGCTAAAGGTGCGGGAGGCGCTTCAGCAAAAACCAACAGAGCCGGCGAAAACAGATTTTTGGCCAGCAGAAAAATACACTGAGGTGGAGAGCCTTATTTGGGCGTGCCGGAGCATTTATGCCGAAGTTGTTGCCTCGGAAGCTTCTGTTGTGTCAGGCCAGCCGATGCGCATGACGCTGGAAGTAACGAACAGGTCTGCTAAGCCAATAGAGATTACCGCCCTGTTGTCAATCGGCGGCCTGAATGCAGATACTATTATGAATGGCCCCCTCAAAATTGAGGTTGGCAAAGCTGCGCGAGTTAATGTGCGCGGCAACATATTTTCTTTTATCACCAGCACACAACCATATTGGTTGCGTGAGGTGGGCACCACCGGCATGTACAAGCTGCCCAATAAGTATGCAATAGGCTATCAGGGGTTCACCATTTACCCGCCATTGTCGGTTCTGCGGGTACCTGAGCTTTTTGTGGAAAAAAAGAAAACAAAGGTCCTCAACGGCAAGCAAGATGTGCCGCAACGGGAATTAATTGGCTTGCCTGAGAACCCACTCGTAGCTGAGCTTGGTATTTTTTTGAAAAGTGACGAGCTGACGCCGATTACCGTTCCCGTTCAATACAAAAGCACCGACCCAGTAGAAGGGGAGAAGTACCGCCCGCTGGCCGTGGTGCCGCCCGTGATGGTGAACATTGCCGGCCGGGCCTACGTGTTTGCCGACGCCCAGCCCAAGACCATTCCCGTGACCTTGCGGGCCGGCAAGGCAGGCGTAAAAGGCACGCTGGCCCTCACGCTGCCGGCCGGGTGGAAAGCCGAGCCAGCCAGCATTCCATTTGAGCTGGGGGCCAAAGACGCCGAGCAGACTGTGCAGTTCCGGGTGCAACCAGGGGCGGGAGCCGCCGAGGGCCGCGCCGAGCTGCGGGCCGTGGCTACGGTGGATGGGCAGGCGTATTCGCGCGGCTACCAAGCCATCGAGTACAACCATATTCCCACCCAGATTCTCTTCCCCGAAGCCGTGGCCCCGCTGGTGAAGCTGGACCTGAAGCGCCGCGGTCAGGAAATCGGCTACCTGATGGGGGCCGGCGACGAGGTGCCCGACGCCCTGCGCCAAATCGGCTACACCGTGACCCTGCTCAAGCCCGAAGACCTGACCGACCAGAACCTGCGCCGCTTCGACGCCGTGGTGCTGGGGGTAAGGGCCTATAACACCGTGGACCGCCTCAAAACCCTGCAACCCACCCTGTTACGCTACGTCGAAAACGGCGGCAACCTGGTGGTGCAGTACGTCACGAACCGCGGGGTGGTGCTGCCCGAAATCGGCCCCTACCCGTTGAAGCTGTCCTCGGACCGCGTGACGGTGGAAAATGCTCCGGTGAAACTGCTAAATCCTCAGCACCCAGTGCTGGCGGGCCCCAACCGCATCAGCACCAGGGATTTTGACGGCTGGGTGCAGGAGCAAGGCTTGTACTACCCCAGTCAGTGGGACCCGAAGTACCAGACCGTCATCAGCTCCCAGGACCCCGGCGAAACGCCCAAGGAAAGCGCCATCCTGGTGGCGCCCTACGGCAAGGGCCACTACATCTACACCGGCCTGAGCTTCTTCCGCGAGCTGCCCGCCGGCGTGCCCGGCGCCTACCGCCTGTTCACCAACCTGGTGTCGCTGGGCAAGTAACGCTGAGTTAAGCACCGCTGGCGCGAGTTTAGCGCAGCGTAACTCGTGCCGACAATAACGTGGAGGCTGGGCCTCCACTGCCGCGCCAGCGGCAAGCCGGTACCAGGCCACCAGGAGCAGGCGTCGGTCGTTCTGGCGTGGGGAGGCGCAGCCTCCTGGCATTATCGGCACGAGTTACGCTGCGCTAAACTCGCGCCAGTCTCTACTACTCTACTATCAGTTGCGTCACACGTGTCTACCTGCGCTGCTCGTGCGCCGACTTACTACAACAAATGCCCACTCGCCATTATCTACGCCTGCTGCTCCGGGCCACGCTGCTTACGTTACCTCTGCTTCTGCTGAGTATCGACGGCGTTGATGAGCCGCTGGCCCGCTTCGTGCACGAGCATGGGGCGCTGCTGAAACCGTTTTTTGCGGGCGTTATGTGGGTGTCTGAAGCGCTGCAGCAGCTGCTTTTCTACCATGGTCTGCCCGTCGGCTGGCTGGCTTTGCTGCTCTTGTTTCTGGTGCTCCGCCTGCTGCGCCGGCCGCATAGCACCGTCTGGCTTGTGACCCTGCTGACGCTGGTGGGCAGCGAAGCGGCGACGAAGCTGCTAAAACCGTATTTCAACCGGCCTCGCCCGCTGGAGGTGCTGAGCGGTATGGCACCGGACGCAGGCTTTTGGCAAACGGCCGGGCGGTTCGACGCATTTCCGTCCGGGCACACGGCCTGGGTGGCAGGACTATTGCTGCCGCTGGCGCTTCGGTTTCCGCCGGCCCGGCCGTGGCTGCTAGGTTTTGTGGGCCTGGTAGCCGCGGGCCGGGTGGCGCTGGAAATGCACTGGCTCAGCGACGTAGTAGCCGCCGTGTATGTGGCGCTGGTGTTGACCTGCGTTTTTGAAGTATTGACCGGCTGGCTGCGGCCCGCACCCCCTAGCCCCCTCTCCAGAAGAGAGGGGGAACTAGAAACTAGCTCTAATTTTAGTCCATTCCATGAATAACAGTACTCCTACAGAGCACAATAAACCATCAGGCCCCCCCCTCTCCCTTTTCGGAGAGGGAGGCCGGGGGGGTGAGGCGAACGACAGGGGGCTAGGGGGTGAGGTTCCCGACACCACCAACTGGCGCCACTGGTACTGGCTGGTGCTGGGGGCCCTGGCCGCCGAAATCGTTCTGTTTACCTACCTCACCCGCGCGTTTTCGGCATGAGTATTCTCGACTGGCTGGTGCTGGGCGGCACGCTGCTGTTTATCGTGGGCTACGGCACCTGGCGCACGCGCCGGGCCGGCCAGTCGCTGGACGGCTACCTGCTGGGCGGGCGGCAGGCGTCGTGGTGGGGCATCGGGCTGAGCATCATGGCTACCCAGGCCTCGGCCATTACGTTTCTAAGCACGCCGGGCCAGGCCTACGACGACGGCATGCGCTTTATTCAGTTCTACTTCGGCCTGCCCGTGGCCATGGTGCTGATTGCGGTGTTTGCCGTGCCCATCTACCACCGCCTCCAGGTGTTTACGGCCTACGAGTACCTGGAAGGCCGCTTCGATAGGCGCACCCGCACCTTCACGGCCCTGCTGTTTCTGGTGCAGCGGGGGCTCAGCAACGGCCTCTCGCTGTACGCCCCGGCCCTGGTGCTGTCGGCCATTCTGGGCTGGAATATTCAGCTGACGGTGTGGCTGATTGGCGGGCTGATGATTGCCTACACCGTGGCGGGCGGCACCCGCGCCGTGGCTGTCACCCAGCAGGGCCAGGTGGCCGTCATCTTCACGGGCATGGTGGTGGCCGGCTACCTGCTGGTGCACTACCTGCCGGCCGAGGTAGGCTTCCAGGACGCTCTGCTGGTGGCCGGGCACCAGGGCCGGCTCAACCTGGTAGATTTTCACTTCGACCCCAACGACCGGTACAACTTCTGGTCGGGTATGACCGGGGGCTTGTTTCTGGCCCTGTCCTACTTCGGCACCGACCAGAGCCAGGTGCAGCGCTACCTGGCCGGCCGCGACGTGCGCGAAAGCCGCCTAGGCCTGCTCATGAACGGCCTGCTCAAGGTGCCCATGCAGTTCGGTATTCTCTTGATTGGGGTACTGCTGTTCGTGTTCTACCAGTTCAACCCGCCCCCGCTCAGCTTCAACCGTCCCGTGCTGGAACGGGTGGCCGGCTCCCCCGAGCACGCCCCGGCCCTGCGCCAGCTGGAGCAGCAGCACGCCACCCTGTTTGAAGCCCGGCGCCAAGCCGCGGGCCAGCTGGTGCAGGCCCTGCACCAGCCCAACAACGCGGAAGCCATAGCCGCTGCCCAAACCCGCCTGCAAGCCACCACCGCCGCCACCGCCGGTCTGCGCCAGGAAACCCAGGCCCTGCTGAAGCGGGCCGTACCCACGGCCGAAGCCAAGGACACCGACTACGTATTCCTGACTTTCGTGCTGCGCTACTTGCCCCAGGGCCTGGTGGGGCTGCTCATTGCCGTGGTGCTGAGTGCGGCCATGGGCTCGGCCGCCGCCGGCCTCAACGCCCTGGCTTCCACCACCGTCGTGGACCTGTACCAGCCGGCGCGGCCGGGACAGCCGGAGCGGCACTACGTGGGCGCCTCGCGCTGGGCGGCCGTGGGGTGGGGGCTGCTGGGCATCGGCTTTGCTACCTTCGCCGCCCGCCTCGAAAACCTGATTCAGGCTGTCAACATCCTGGGCTCCTTGTTCTATGGCTCTATCCTGGGCATTTTTATGGTGGCGTTTTTCCTGCCGCGCGTGGGTGGCCGGGCCGTGCTCTGGTCGGCCGTGGCAGCTCAGGTGCTGGTGCTGGTCCTGTTCTGGCGCACCGATATCGGCTACCTCTGGTTCAACATCATCGGCTGCGGCCTGGTGATGCTGGGAAGCTGGGTGCTTTCTAGAGGTGAGAGGTGAGAAGTGAGAAGTGAGAAGTGAGAGGAGCCAGCCCCAGCGGGGCGGCATGTCGGTAGAAATCAACATGGTTGTAAATATGAAGCCCCGGCGGGGCGACACCACCGTCTGCTGACGCCAGGGTGTCGCCCCGCTGGGGCTTTTGAACATATCTTATTGACGTCGTTTCCTGCCGACATACTGCCCCTCCGGGGCTGTTGTGTTGCTGGTTAGGTGGATGGAGGATACAAAAAAGCCCCTGTCGCAACCGGCAGGGGCTTTTCATGGGTACGCTGAATGGGAGCTTACTTGCCGCCGTTGGCCTTCTTGGCCTCGGTCAGCAAGTCTTCATTCATTTTCACGTAGTCGGCGTTTTTGGCAGCCAGGGCCAAGGTGCGCGACTGTTCCGCGGCTTTGGTGGCACCGGCGTAGTCCTTCATCTTCATGCGGATTTTAGCCTCGGTGTGCACGTTCCAGAACTTAGGGTCGGTGGCATTGGCCTTCTGCATCCACTCCAGGGCCTGCTTCATATCCTTGTTGTTGTCGAGGTAGTAGACGGCGGCGGCGGCCAGGTCGTTGGGAGCAGGATTGGCGTTTTTGATAACCTTCTCCTCAATCTGCGCCATCACCTTGGGCTCCACGTCCGATGTCACCTTGAACTTGGCGCCGGTGGTTTCCCACTGCATGTCTACGGCGGCAGTGGCGGGCGTCAGGTCGGTGAAGCCGATGGTGAAGGTTTCCATCTTGGCCGGCAGCTTGTAGGGCTTGATGGTGAAGCGGGCCACGTCTTCGTCGTCCTTGAAGCCGTCCACGTTGGCACCCTGCTTGGTGTTCTTGTTCAACACCACGGTCCATTCGGCCTTGTTAGGGATGGTGTAGAGGCCGTATTCGCCGGCCGGCACCTTTTTGCCTTCCACGGTCACATCGTCCGAAAACTTGATGGTGGTGGTGGCGTTGGCGCCGGTGCGCCACCGCTTGCCAAACGGCACCAGCGTGCCAAATACAGCCCGGCCCTTGGCGCTGGGGCGTGAGTAAGTAACGGTGACGTCGGTGAGGCCTACGCGCTGGGTTACGGTGCTTTTGGGGCTGGGCTGGGGCGTTGTTATCTGGGCCTGGGCTGCCGTGGCCAGCAGCAGGCCGCTTACCAGCAGGGTAGCCCCGGCCAGGCGGCCCGGCAACGACAGCGAAGAAATCGTCATACTCATACAAGAGGAAGAAAGGGTGTGGAAGGGGTTATTGTTGGGTAAAAATAGCGAAAACTGCCGCACAGCGGCAGTTTTCTTTTACGGGCTCCTCTGCCAATAGCTTTAGTATCGGGCGTTAAGCACGCCGTCCGGGCTGGCGGCATCCAAAAGAAGGGCTACTGCAAATCGACCTGCACGCCCACAAAGGCCAGCCGGCCGATGCGGGGGCCGCCGTACACCTGCACGTTGTTGGAATTGAACAGATTGGACACCCCGGCCTGAAAGGTGGTATACAGGGAAGGCACCTGGTAATCTACCTGGGCGTCGAAGGTGGAGTAGGTGGGCACGTCGCCGGCAGCAAAGGGCATTTCCTGGAAGTGGCCCTGCACCCAGCGGTAGTTGACGGCGTAGCTCAGGTTGCGCATGGGCGTGCCGCTGGCTCCCAGGTTGTACTTGTGCTTGGGCGTGTTGAAGAACGTGCGGAAGTTGTCGGGCAGCCCTTTCCGGTCCAGCTCGTTGTAGCTGTAGTTGAAGCTCAGGGCAACCGGCTTGGTCAGGTAGTAGTTCAGGCCCAAGGCCGCGCCACGCGTCTCGACGGGCTGGGTGCTGTTGGTCCACAGGTACACGAAGCGGGTCTGGGCGCCGGCCAGGCGGTAGCCACTGTTGAAGTTGTCGAGGTTGGTGAGCTGCTCGGGGCTGGGGCGCGTGCCATCCAGGTTGCTCAGCAGCGAGGTAGACCCGATAAAGTCCTGGTAGCGGCTCATAAACGCGTTAACGTCGAGGTAGAGCTTGGGCAGTACCAGGCCGCGGTAGCCTACCTCCCAGGTGCGCACCCGCTCCAGCTGCAAGGGCTTCACCTCCACCGCGTGGTTGGCGGCGTTGGCGCTTAGCTGGATGCGGTTGGGGTCGAAGAAATTGCGCTCCGTCAGCGGCCGGCCGTTGTAGAAGAAGTTGTAGCCGGCAAAGCCCTTGCCCACGTTGCCCGACACGTAGTAGTTGCCCAGGTCGGCGCCGAAGTACTGCTCGGGCTGGGCCGGCTGGCGGTAGGCACGCCCAAAGGAAGCACGAAAGTTGTGCTGCTTGCTGCGGCCGGCCGAGTACACCGCCGAGGCGCGGGGCGAAAACGCCGCGTCGAAATTCTGAAACAGGTCGAGGCGGCCGGCCACGGCCAGCTTCAGGCGCTCTTCCAGCAGGGTTTGGCTGAGCTGGGCGTAGCCGCCCACCTCGTAGTTGCGCAGGCGCTTATCCTGGTCGGCGAAGTACTTGCCTCCGGAGCCCAGGCGGTACTCGCGGTACGCCCCGCCCAGCACCAGGCTGGAGCCCGGCAGTAGCCGCGCCTCATACTGCCCGCTGGCGTCGTTCAGAATAGAGTTGAAGCGGATGCGGGAGCCTTGGCGCAGGTTGTCGTCCTGGATGAATTTGGCGCGCAGCTCCCGAAACCTGGGGTCCGAAGCCGGTAGGTGCACGGCCTGGGCCGCCCGGTACGCCGCGTCCTGGGCACTGACGTCGGAGCCCCCGTTCTGCTGATATTGGGTGCGGTAAGTATTGTACCAGGTATTGGCGTAGTAATCGGCGTAGGTCTGGGTGCTTTGGTTGCCGCCCAGCCCAGCGTTGGCCGTCTGAATCCACTTACCCAGCGACTCCAGCTCGTAGGTGTCACCGCTGAAATCCTGCGTGGAGTAAGCCCGCAGAAAGCCCCGGCTGCTCTTCAGCTCCACCTTATACTGGTTGGTGCCGAAATCGTGCATGCGGAAGCGGCTCAGGTTCTGGTAGGTGGCCGAGCCCACGGCCCGCTTAGCATCGAGGCTTAGCTTCAGGTCGTTGCGCAGCAGAAACGCCATCGTGCCCATCAGGCGGTACAAGGTGGTATGGTCGTCGTCGGCCAGCAGCTCGGCTTCAGTGTAACCGGGCACGTAAAGACGTTTGCCCGTAATGGGTAGCTGCGGAAACCGGGGCGGACCAGGAAGACCAACGCTCTGCTCGCCGTAGCGGTTCACAGCATTGTAGCCCAGTAGGGAGCCGCGCTGGTTGGCTGAGGAGCTGACGCTGCCGTAGTCCTGGGCAATCCACTCGCGGGCCGTGAGGTAGGAGCCGATGACTTTGAAGGCTATCCGCGGGCCCAGCTGCTGGGCGTAGCGCACCTGCGCGTCGAGGTAGCTGCGCTGCCCGCCCCGCACCCGCGCCGACAGGCCGGTGTAGGTGAACGGGTCTTTGGAGTTGAACAGAATGACCCCGTTCAGGGCGTTGGAACCGTACAAAGCCGACGACGGGCCGTGCACTACCTCAATACTTTCCATGTCCAGCTCCGGGATGCCCACCATGTTGCCGGGGCTCAGGCTCAGCGAGGGCAGCTGCATGTCGGCGTAGTCGTAGAGCTGAATCACGCGCTCCGACTTGGCTGTATTGAAGCCGCGCGTGCTGATGCTGGTGAACAGCATGGAGGCCGAATTCACGTCGATGCCCTTGTACTGGCCCAGACCGCCCAGGATTTCGGGCGTGGCAATCTTCTGAATCTGCTGGGCCGAAATCTTCTCAATCGTGACGGGGGCCCGCAGAATGGTTTCCTCGATGCGCGAGGCCGCCACCACCACTTCGTTGAGCTGGGCCGGGCTGGGCTCCAGCACCACCTGTAGGTCGGTTTGCGGGGCCTGGAGCGTCACTTCGCGGGTGCTGTATCCCACAAACGACACCACCACCGTAACGGGCGGGCTGAACTGCGGCACGGTAAGCGAAAAGCGGCCGTTCTGGTCGGTACTGGTGCCAATAAAGGTGCCTTCCAGAAAGATGGTAGCACCCGGCAGCGGCTCATCGTCATCGGTGAGCACCGTGCCCGACACCACCTGGGACCCGGCTTCCGGGGTTTGACCTCGGCCAGGCAATGGCACCAGATTCAGCAATAGGAAGAAAATAGCTAGTAAGTAGCTGTGTCTCATGTAAATAGTGGGGAAGAGTGGGAAGCGGAAGAAGAAAAAAAGAAATCTGCCAGATAACCTGTACTGCCATTTGTTTGCCGCCACGGAGGCTCAAAACACCGAAACGGGAACAATCCGCCGCAACTGCTTTCTACCACCCGTATCATATCCGGCAAGACAGTCCTGTTGTGAGAAAATCGGCATCTCAGGAGGGCGTTGTCAGGGGTGGCTGCCGGTGCGTCTGGTTCAGATTGGGTCTGTTGAGAAGGTGAAAGTACATAGCTTTATAATAAATCAGCCACCACTTTCGCCCAACTATGCCAGCGGCGTGGCGAAGTTACCCCGTAACTCGGTGCTTTCGGTAGAGCGTACCGCCACCCGTGAAGCGTAAAGTTTCCAGCGTAAACCGGCACGCGCTGCCACCTATTTTTTTCTCCGGTCTCATGGCCGTTTCCCGCCGGCTAGAGGCAAGGGCTACGGCTACCCGGCCTGACAGAAAAAGTCCGGGAAGCCAGAGGCGTTGTAGGCCACGTAGCCTGCTGCCCGAAAGCCTACTAAGCACCAACGCCCAGCGGGCCGGCGCCGCGCCTGCCGCACCTTTTGCTTCCTCAGTGATGTGAGCGGCCCGATGTTGCCGCCACCAGCCGCCACAAAGCCAGTAGCAAGCAACACATCGGCTCGAAAACAGGGAAACAGCCCGCTACAGTCGCTGCTGCGGCACCTCGTGCTGGCTCACTAACTGCTCTACCGCCGCGGCAGTGGCTGGGGCCTCCAGGCGGCGCAGGTCGAGGTAGTAGCAGGCGCCGGCCGGGGCCTGCGGAAATAGCAGCAGCCAATCCGGCGCTACCCACACGGCCCGCGCTACTCGGGCCCACGGCGTACGCACCTGCCCTTGGGTGCTTTGCAACCCAATTTCTGTGGCAGTCAGGGTGTAGTCGATGGGCTGATGGGCGGTGAAGCCCCGCCGCAGCAGGTAGCGCGTCAGCTGCTGCCGAAACAACGCGTACAGCGCCGCCACGCCCAGAAACGCCACGGTGCTCCAGTTGCGGATGCTGCCGTGCCGGGCCACATCCAGCCCCACGCTCACAGCCAGCAGCAGGCCCGCCGCCCCCAGCAGCCAAAAGGTGCGCCGCGTGCCGGGCCGCGCCTGCCACAAACGGTAATTCAGCACCATGTAGTCATGGAGGGTAAGCTGGACTTGGGGGAGGCGGAGGGAGGCAGGCAAAGCAGGAAGCTCAATAATTCAAAAATCAGTGAGGCAACAGAAGCAGCTCATGAAGCTTGAGGCTTAGACTACTTGAACTGCTTCTCGCTGCAATAAAGTTAGTACGTCCTCGGCAGTAGCTGGAGCCTCAACCCGGCGCAGGTCCAGGAAAAAGGCCGTGTTCTGTGAAGTCTGAAGAAGTAGCCAAGCGCCAAACCGATGGGCGCGGGTTACAGCTGGCCATGCCAGCTCTGTTGAGTAAGAGGCTGACTGAACAGCAATACCTTCGGAGCTTAGTGTGTAAGTAGGTGCTTCGTGCAGAAATGTGCTGGCGCGGTACTGGCGCCACATGCTCCACACCATTAGAACTGGAATTAAGGCAAAAAAAGCCGCCGCAACTAATTGAAAGGGCGCTTCGCGAAACATAGTGGTTACTGAAACGGAGCCCCCTAACAAACCAACTACCACTGTGCCAGTCACCGAGAAAAAAGGGAACAGGCCAATCAGCAATAAGGGCTGCACTCGAAACACAAACCGTAGCGAAGTCAATAAATACTGGCTAAAAGATATTTGTACCAGAGGTATTTTGATGACCGTCATAGTTTATAATAAACGAAGTCCACGCTGTTGAAAAGCATTTAATAAATCGGCTTCAGTTGCAGGCAATTGTATGCGCGCAGAATCCAGAAGAAGCCCTTGTTGATTTTCGCTAACCAAAATATACCAACGACCCATTCTCCGAACACCCTTGAACACACTCCAGGCCAGAGTAGAATGCTGTAATGAATTAATTACTGTCACTCCAGCGTCAGCAAGCGTGTAGGTGGTAGACTGTTGGAAAAGCGGTGTAGCTGTATACTGACGTTTAGACTGCCTACGTAGTACGATAACTACTATCACCGCATAAATCAGAATGAGGATAACCAATGGAATTATTGAGGATAAATCTGAAAAGTCAATTTCAGCCCAAAAATTATAAACCGGATACACAACAGGTAGTAGAAATACCCACCACCGTCGCCGTAGTATAGCCTGCTGGTTAAGTTGTTGAAATTCTTGCAGAGAGAGGTGAACGTCTGAAAGTATAATTGGCTGCATAGCCGCAATAATACAGATTTCGAGCCTTGTAGTAGCTGATAAAAAAGGGCAAAGCACCGCGCTTCGCCCTTTCGCGCATCAAAGGCTTACACTCTTAACTCAACTCAAACTGCAACCGCAGCAGATTGGCGTACAGGCCGTTGTCGTTGTGGGCTAGCTCCTCGTGGGTGCCTTGTTCCACGATGCGGCCCCCGTCGATGACCAGGATTTTGTCGGCTTTGCGGATGGTGCTGAGGCGGTGGGCAATGATGATGCTGGTGCGGCCTTCCATCAGTTCGTCCATGGCCTGCTGCACCAGCTTTTCGCTTTCGGAGTCGAGGGAAGACGTGGCTTCGTCGAGGATGAGGATGGCGGGGTTTTTCAGGATGGCGCGGGCAATGGCCACGCGCTGGCGCTGCCCGCCTGAGAGCTTGATGCCCCGCTCACCCACCACCGTGCCGAGGCCCTCGGGGAAGGAGCTGATGAACTGCCAGGCGTTGGCCTTGCGGGCCGCCTGCGTGATTTCCTCGTCGGTGGCGTCGGTTTTGCCGTAGGCAATATTCTCGCGGATGGTGCCCCCAAACAGAATGGTTTCCTGCGGCACAATGCCGATGTGGCGGCGCAGCTCCGTCAAGTCGTACTGCTGAATCTGGTGACCATCCACCAGAATCTGCCCGCCGCTCAGCTCATAATACTGCATGAGCAGCTGCACGATGGTGCTTTTACCGGCCCCCGACGGCCCTACCAGCGCAATTTTCTCGCCGGCCTGAATGTCGAAGGTAATGTCCTGGAGCACGGCCAGGTCGGGGCGGGTGGGGTAGCGGAAGGCCACGTGGCGGTAGTCGATGTCGCCGCGCACGTGCAGGGGCGCCCGGCCCGCCAGGCGGGGACGGTGCGTGGGCTCGGTAGGCTCCTCCAGAATCTCCAGAATCCGCTCCGACGCGCCCAGGGTGCTTTGCACTTTGCTGTACATCTCGCCCAGGCCCGCCACCGAAGCCCCGATGAAGGTGGTGTACAGGATAAACGACATGAACTGCCCGATGGTCAGGTCGCCGAGCTGCACCAGTGTAGCCCCGCGCCATAGCACCAGGATAATGCCCCCAAACAGCCCGATAATCAGAAACGACACGAAGGCCCCGCGGTAGAGGTTGCTGCGCAAGGCCGCCTGCACCGTGCGCGTGAGGCCGTCGTTGTAGCGGGCCACCTCAAACAGCTCGTTGGTGAAGGCCTTCACGTTGTTGATGGCCTGCAAGGTTTCCTCCACGATGACGTTGGTGCGGGCTAGCTCGTCCTGGGTGGTGCGGGCGGCCTTCCGGATGCGCTTCCCGAAGATGAGGGCCAGAATGACCAGGCCCGGAAACGTGGCCAGCATAAACAAGGACAGCTTCACGGAGGCCACCATGATAAACACCACGCTGGCCAGCAGCGTCACCACCTGCCGGAACAGCTCGGCCAGGGTCAGCGAAAACGTATCCTGAATCTGGCCCACGTCGGAGGTGATGCGGGAGGTGATTTCGCCCACGCGGTTTTTCTCGAAGAAGGGAATGGGCAGCTGCACAAACTGCCGGTATAAGTCGCGCCGGATGTCGCGGACCGTAAACTCGCTGACCTGGGTGAAAAACCAGATGCGGCCGAAGGAAAACAGCCCTTGCAGCACAATCACCCCGAACAGGGCCAGGGCAATCTGGTTGATGCTGAGCGCCCCGCTGCCGGGCAGGCGCACTGGCGTGCCGTTGGCCACGTCCACGAGCTTGCCCGCAATCCACGGAAACGCCATAAACGTGGCGCTGCTGAGGGCCAGCAGCAGCAGGCCCACCACAAACTTGCCCCGGTAGGGCAGCACGTAGCGAAAAATCCTCAGCCCGCGCCGAAAATCCTCTTTGGTTAATCGTTTTTTGGCGGGCTCCGGCGTTGCGACGGGGCCCCGAGTATTCAGTCCACTTCGGGCCATTCTAGGGGTAGAAGTGAGACAGTGAGAGGTGAGAGGTGAGACTATGTTCTGACGCCAGCGCCGCTAGAACGTAGTCTCACCTCTTACTTCTCACTGTCTCATGTCTAAAAAATCACTCAAACTTCGGCTTGCCCTGTTCTACTTTCAGGCTTTGGGAGTTGCCGAAGGGAATGGGCAGGCGCACCTGCACGGCCACGGGCTGGCCTTTGCGGGTGGCGGGTTTCCAGGCCGGCATCAGGCCCAGCACCCGCAGGGCCTCGGTGTCGCACTCCGGCGAGAGGGGCTGCACCACCGAGGGGTTGGTGAGGTGGCCGTCGGCTTCCACCGTGAAGGTCATCACCACGTCGCCGCTGATTTGCTTGACGCGCGCCGCCTCCGGATACTTTAGCTGCTGCTGCAAAAAGCTGCTCAGAGCCGCGGCGCCGCCCGGAAACTGCGGGGGCGCATCGGGGCGGTTGGCGGCGGGGCGGGCCTGGGCCTGCATACGGCCGGGCTGTAGCTCGATGGGCGCCTTAGCGGCGGGCGTACCGGCCTGCTGGGCGTAGGCTGCCGAGGCCAGAATGCTGAGGATGAGGAGGGAGAAAAGCTGTTTCATAGGGTGGGGAAGAAGTAGCGCTGACTATAGCGCCGCCAACTACAACCGAAGGCCAGCGCAGCTACAGTCAGCGGTACGGTGCGCGGCGGCAAATGTACGCCGACTTCCCCTTAACAACCCTTACGCCACGGGGTTCAATTCCGGCTTGGGGACGCGCTGCGAAACCGCCCACAGCCCCAGGAACGTCAGCAAGCCGTTGTAGATCAGCTTCTCAAAGCCGATTTCGTAGCCGTTGAACCACACGCCGGCGTTGCGTACCAGCACCCAGGTCAGCACCGGCGACAATACGCAGACGATGGGTACCCACCGGTCTTCGGGGCGGCGCTGGGTGTAGAGGCCGAAGGCGTAGAGGCCCAGCAACGGCCCGTAGGTGTAGCCCGCCGCATCGAACACGGCCGACACCACGTTCTGGTCGTTGAGGGCCCGGAAGATGAGGATGATAACGATGAGCACCGCCGTAAAGGCCAGGTGGGTGAGCTGGCGCATGGATTTCTGCTGGGCCTCCGGGTAGCGCGAAATGCCCAGAAAATCGACGCAGAAGGAGGTGGTGAGGGCCGTGAGGGCCGAGTCGGCGGAGGCGTACGTGACGGCAATGATACCCAGCACAAACACCACGCCCGCAAACAAGCTGAAGTGACTGGTAGCCAGGTAGGGAAACACCTTGTCGGTATCGAGCTTGCCCTTGAGGTTGAGCAGCTCCGGCAGCTGGTCCAGGGCCAGGCCTTTTACGTCGGCGTACTTGTAGAGCAGCACGCCCAGGCTCAGAAACAGGATGTTGACGAAAACCAGCGTGAGCGTAAACCAGAACATATTTTTCTGGGCATCCCGGAGGCTGCGGCAGCTCAGGTTTTTCTGCATGAGGTCCTGGTCAAGGCCGGTCATGGTGATGGTAATGAACATGCCGGCCGCAAACTGCTTCCAGAAGTACTTTTTGCTGTTGGGGTCGTCGAAAAAGAACGTTTCGGACAGGGGACTGTCGCGCACGGTCTGCACCAGCCCGGCCCAGCCCAGGTTCAGCTCCCGCCCAATCAGCCCGATGCTGACCACCACGCACAAGAGCATGGCCAGGGTTTGGAAGGTGTCGGTCCAGAGAATGGTTTTCAGCCCCCCGCGGAAGGTGTAGAGGTAGATGAGCAGGATGCTGACCGTGACGGTAACGGCAAACGGCACGCCCATTTTCTCGAACACCAGCAGCTGCAACACGCCCGCCACCAGAAACAGCCGGAACGCCGCCCCGATGGCCCGGCTCAGCAGAAAGAAAGCAGCCCCCGTTTTGTAGCTCCAAAACCCGAAGCGCTGCTCCAGATACGTGTAGATGCTGACCAGATTGAGCCGGTAGTACAAGGGCAGCAGCACCGTGCCAATGACGGCGTAGCCGGCCACGTACCCGAACACCAGCGCCAGGTAGCTCCACTGCCCCGTAAGTACCTGCCCCGGCACCGACACAAACGTGACTCCCGACAACGAGGTGCCAATCATGGCAAACGCCACCATATACCATGGGGCATTGCGGTTGGCCACAAAGAACGACTCGCTGGTAGCCTTGCGCGAGGTAAGCAGGGCAATAATGATAAGAACGACGAAGTAGCCCGCAATCAGGCTAAGCACGAGGGTGGGAGACATGTACTGGTTGTTGATGGGTGGTTCTTGGTTATCGGTTTTTGGCGGGTGGTTATGTAAAAGGGGGCAGCGGCCAGTATCCGGAATGATGAAAGGTCAAATCTACGACTACCCCACCGCACTACCAGCCACCCACCACCAACCAAAAACCATAAACCACCCACCAAAAACCAGCACCTACTCCCAGTCCTGCCAGCGCAGCACCTCACCCACGGCGGGGGCGTGCAGCTCGCCGCGCAGCATACCGCCGTGGGCTACCATTTCCAGCTCCCGCAGGGGCTCCGAGGCCGGCTCGTCCGAAAGGTCGAAGGTGCCGTAGTGCATGGGTATCACGTGGCCGGCGCGCAGGATATTGGCCGCTTTAGCCGCTTCGTGGGGGTTCACGTGGCTGAGCTGCATCATAAACGCCGGCTTGTAGGCCCCGATGGGCATGAGCACGATATCCAACGGGCCGAATTGCTGCTCAATCAGCTCGAAATGGTCGGCCATGGACGTGTCGCCGGCGAAGTAGAGGGTGCGGCCGTCGGGCAGGCGCAGCAGGAAGGAGCCCCAGAGCACGGTGTTCAGGTCGCGGAGGCCGCGGCGGTGCCAGTGCGAGGCAGGCAGGAAGAACAGCTCAAACGGCGCGTCGGGGCCCAGGTCGAACTGCTGCCACCAGCCGGCCTCCTGCACCGGCAGGGTAGGGGCCCAGCCGCGCACCAGCCCGGCCATGCCCAGGGGCCCAAACGCCCGCAGCTGCGGATTATGGCGGGCCAGCAGCCGGACGGACTGCTCGTCGAGATGGTCGCGGTGGCCGTGGCTGAGCAGGAGCAGGTCGAGGCCGGTGAGGTCCTGGGGGCGGCAGGGCAGGGCGTGGCGGTGGCGCAAACCCACCGATGAGAACAGCACCGGGTCGGTGAGGATGGTGACGCCGGCTACCCGCAGCAGAAACGAGGCGTGCCCCAGCCACACCAAGCCGTCTTCCTGGCTTTGCAGGAACTCGGTGCAGTCCACCACGGCCGGAGCCCAGGTGTCGGCCTTCTTCTCTTTCTTCTGCGGATTCTCACTCAGCTGCCACTTGATGACCGTCTTGAACGTGGGCTCATACAGCTCTTCGCCATTGCAGTACTCCCGGCCTATCATCTTGTTGCCGGGGTACTTAGGTTTGATGGTGGAGAGTTGCGGATTGCGGGCGAAGTGGGGCGTGGTCGGCATAGAAAGGCAAAGTACGGAATGTGGCCTGAGCTTTAGTTTGGGCCGTGCTGGCGTTGGTTCCCGCAGAGGACGCAGAAGGCTGCGCGGAGGGCGCTGAACGTTCTGCGTCTTCTGCGTACCCTTCTGCGTCCTCTGCGGGAACCTGACAGTAGAATACCCAAAGCACGGCCCCGCCCAAGGTCAGGCCACATCTACTTATCTTCCAGCACACTTCCTACCACAATCACATGTCTACCAAACCCTACTTTCTGGCTCTGGTCGTCGCCCTAGCCGCCTGCCAACAAGAAAACAGCGCCCCTGCGCCCCGCGCCACCCAGACCCAAAACGCCACCGGCTCCCTGGGCCTGGCGGGAGACGCGGCCGACGTGGCCCGCACCACGGCCGGTGGCACCGTGCTCATGGGCGGCGGCCCCGACGTAGACGAAGCCATCCGCTGGATGATAGCCAAGTCGGGCGGGGGCGACTTCCTGGTGCTGCGCGCCTCCGGCACCGATGCCTACAACGCCTACATCTACGGGCTGGGTGGGGTCAACTCCTGCGAAACCCTGCTCATCAACTCCCGCACCCTGGCCAACGACCCGCAGGTGGAAGCCAAAATCCGTGGGGCCGAGGCCGTGTTCATTGCCGGCGGCGACCAAGCTAACTACGTCAACTTCTGGAAGGACACCAAGGTAGAAGATGCCCTCAACTACCTGCGCAACACCAAGCAGGCGCCCATCGGGGGCACCTCGGCGGGCTGCGCTATTCAGGGCGCCGTGTACTTCTCGGCCGTCAACGGCACCATTACCTCCGACGAGGCCCTGCGCAACCCCTACAACAGCAAGCTCACCCTGGGCCGCAACGACTTCCTGAGCAACCCCTACCTCACCAACGTGGTGACGGACACCCACTTCAACAACCCCGACCGGCGCGGGCGCATCACCACGTTTCTGGCCCGCCTGAGCAAGGACCACGGCGTAGTGGGCCGGGGCATTGGGGTAGATGAGGCCACGGCCGTGTGCATCGAGCCCAACGGCACGGGCAAGGTGTTCGGCAGCGGCACGGCGTTTTTCCTGACCCAGAACGGCAGCGCCAGCACCCCCGAAACCTGCGTCAGTGGCCGAAGCCTCGACTGGTACCGCAGCCGCCAGGCCGTGCGGGTCTACAAAATTCCGGGTACCACCGCCGGCACGGGCACCTTCAACCTGAGCACCTGGACGGGCGGCAGCGGCGGCAGCAGCCAGTTTTACTACGTAGACCGGGGCGCGCTGGGCATTTCGTACTAGGGTGCGTGGGCAGTTGGTAAAATCGCCTAAAAAGGCCGTCCTGCTGAGCGAAGGCGGAGCCGTAGTCGAACCGAAGGACGGCCTTTGTGTTTGTTGTTTACAGCGCCTAGGCGCCGCGCATAGCTCCTCCTAATCGTTCTGGGATTTTCTGCCGTAGAAGTGGCATTCCTGGCTGTTGCTGTGCAACGGGCCCGGCATTCTCACCAGACTACGCATGGATAGAACACCCACCCTCACCCAGGCGCGCGGCACGCGGCTGTTTGGCAAGAAAGTGCTGGCCCTGGTGCTGGCCGGCGGCAAAGGCTCCCGCATGGGGCCGCTCACGGAGCACCGCGCCAAGCCCGCCCTGCCTTTCGCCGGCACCTACAAGCTCATCGACTTTGCTTTGTCGAACTGCGTCAACTCGGGCATCTTCGATGTGTGGGTGCTGGAAGAATACGAGCTGCACACCCTCAACGACCACCTGAGCAACGGCCGGCCCTGGGACCTGGACCGCACCTACGGCGGCCTGCGGGTGCTGCCGCCCTACACCGGCGGCCCCGAGGCCGAGGAAGGCGGCTTCGCCAGCGGCAACGCCGACGCCATCTACAAGCAGCTGCCCCTCCTCAAAGACTACGCTCCCGATGTGCTGGTGGTGCTGTCGGCCGACCACCTCTACACCCTCAACCTGGCCGACGTGGTGGAGGCCCACCTTCGGCGCAAGGCCAGCATTACGATGGTGACGACCACCGTACCCCCGCGCGAGGACGCCACCCGCTTCGGCAACGTGGTGCTGGAGGCCAACGACCGGGTAAAGAACTTTGTGTACAAGCCCGAAAAACCTGTCTCCGACGATATTACCACCGAGGTGTTCGTGTACGACGTGCCCACGCTGGTGCGCACCCTGGAACGCCTGGAGCGGGAGCAGGACGACTTGGAAGACTTCGGCCACCACCTGCTGCCGGCTTTGGTGGAAGAAGGCCAGGCGTACGCCTACCGCTTCCGGGGGTACTGGCGCGACGTAGGCCTGCCCGAAGCCTATCTTAACGCCCACCTCGACCTGCTGGCCGGGCGCGGCGTGGACCTGGCCCAGCCCGACTGGCCGCTCTACACGCTCACCCTGCCCCGGCCCCCGGCCCGCATTGAGCGAGGTGCTGTGGTAGAAAACAGCCTAGTGGCGCCGGGCTGCCGGGTGGCCGGCACCGTGCGGCGCTGCGTGCTCGGCCCCGACGTAACCGTAGAAGCCGGCGCTACCCTCGACGATTGCGTGCTGCTGGGCCGCACCCACGTGGCAGCCGGCGTGCAGCTCAAGCGCATCATCGTGGACCAGGACCTCGATTTGCCCAAGAACTTCCAGCGCCTCCGCACCCGCGGCGTGGAGGTGCTTGGGGCTGAGCAGCTAAAAGAATAACTGTTCAATCGACCTCTGTCCTACGCCGCTTGATGCGCAACATCCTCCGGGATAGAGGTGGGATGAACAAACCTGGTTAGGGCGTCAGTCGGCATGAAATTAACGCCACGGAAAGTATCCGTCAGGATACGCCGGGGTGCCGTTGCTGACCCGCACCCCACCCGAGACGGAGAAATTTTCGGTGATATGATAGTCGGCGCGCAGGCTCATGCCGGAGCCCAGGTTGCCGCCGAAGCCGGCGTACGGATTCACGCGCAGCGAAGAAGCGGGAGACAGGTCCTTCCAGGCAGTGCCCGTCAGCAGCAGGCGCGGCGACACGGCGTACTGCCCGCCGCCGTAGAGCAGGTAATGGTGGGTGGCGCGGGAGGTCTGCCTCACATCTACACTCATGGTTGATGCAAAGGCCACGCCCGGCATGGTGCGCAGGTACGTAACGCCCCCAAACACGGAAAAGCGGCGGCCGAGCTGCCAGGAAGCCGAGGGACTGACGTAGCTGGCCGTGCCCAGCCGCCCCGCAAACACCGCCCCGGCCGACAAGCTGTACGAAGGCGTAAGTCCCACGCGCCCCGAAGGCGCCGCCGGAGCAGCCGGAACCTGCGCCGCTGCCGTGCCGGCCAGCAACAGGCCCGCGCATACAAGAGAAAGTCGAAGCATACGGTAAGAAGGCGAAGCCGCCACGTTCGGTTCACAAGATACGCAAACCCTGCTGCCGGCTGATAGTGCCGGGCCGTGCCATTGATGGCGCGGGGCAGTGCCCCGTGTCATCCGTGGGCCAGTAGTCGGCCAGGGCGTTCCACTTACTTTTACTTCTATGCCCGACGACTACCTTGCCTACCAGACGTTTCCCGACCCCGCCGTGGCGCAGCCACTGCGGGAGCTGCTGGACCAGCACCAAATTCCACACGAGGCCCGCTGGGAGCGGCCTGACTTCGACGTAACGTTTGCCCACAACCCCACTAGCCGCCGCTTCCTGGTGCTGGTGCGGCCCGACGATTTTGAAAAAGCGCGGGCCCTGGAGGAAGAAGCCAGCCGCCAGCTCACGGCCGCCGCCCCGCCCGACCACTACCTGCGCACGTTCACCGATAACGAGCTGCTCGACGTGCTGGCTCGTCCCGACGAGTGGAGCGCCTTCGATGTAGCCCTTGGCCAGGAGCTGCTCCACCAGCGCGGCCACGACGTGTCGGATGGGGTGCTGGCCCTGCTGCACCAGCAGCGCCTGCGCGAGCTAGCCCGCCCCGAGCCCCGGCAGCGGGTGTGGGTGAGCATCGGCTACGTCCTGGCTTTGCTGGGCGGGGTGCTGGGCATTCTGATTGGCTGGCACCTCAGCTCCCACCACAAAACCCTGCCCGACGGCCGCCGCGTACCCAGCTTTGCGGAGGAGGACCGCCGCCACGGCCGCCGCATGCTGGGTCTGGGCATCGGGTGCGGGCTGCTGTGGCTGGGCTGGCGGCTGTACGCGCGGCTGGCGGGCACGCTGTAGCGGCGCGTGCTGAGCCAGCAGGACAAAGGCCAACCAGTGAAACACCAGCGCCAAAGAGCTACGCAAGCAGGACAAGCCAGGTGCACCCGCTGCGGGCGGGCCTGTTCACGTCGTTTCCGGTGCCACTCCAGGAACTGCCCCGCTAAGCCGAGCATTGCAACGCGTGACCAAGCTCCGCAACCCCGTCCGTCTCACCTCCTTACCAGTCACCCCATCACCTCATCGTTCCGCCCGGCCAGCCACGCCACCGCGGCCAGACACAGGGCAAACCACGCCCAGGGCAGGCGCAGATCAATAATCGACAAAACCCCAAACACGAGGGTGCTGATGAAGCTGGCCAGGCCCTGAAATGCCTGGTTGAGCCCGAAAATCTCACCCCGGTCTTCCTCGGTGGTGCGCTGGGCCAGCAGGCCTTCCAGCAGACCCTGGATAAGGGAAAGCGTGAAGCAGTCGAGGGTGACGAGCACGTAGAGGGCGGGGCGGGAGGAGCCAATCAGGCCGTAGGCGGCCAGCACTGGCACGCCCAGGGCTGCCAGCCACACAATAGCCCGGCGCTGGTTGATTCGGTCGGCCAAATAGGTGTAGAACACGTAGTTGAGCCCCACGCTCAGGGCCCCGAAGTACATAAAGAAGTAGGAAATGGCGCGGGCGTCCATGCCCAGCTCACCCACGCTCACGAAGGGCACGAAGTAGAAGTAGTAGCCGGTGCTGAGCGTAAGGGCCACCTGCGTGAGCACGATGCCGCGCAGGCCTCGGCCGGGCCCGTCTTTGGCGCGCAGGCGGGCCCAGAGCGTCAACAGGTTGAGGGCGCGGCCCAGCTCGGCCCGCAGCTCGGCCCCGCGCACTCCGGTAGGCTGGGTGTGGGTTTCGCGCAAGAGCATGCTCAGCCCCACGTTGAGGGCGGCCAGCGTCACGCCCAGCCCTACCACGTAGGAGGCCTGCTGAGCCGGGGGCACGTCGAGCACCGTGAGCAGCACCCCGGCCGCCATCGGGCCCAGCACGAAAGCCAGCGAAATGATGGCGCCTTCGATGCCCAGGTTCTTGAACAGCTCGTCCTTGGGCGACAAGTCGGTGATGGCCGAGCGCATGGTGGCGTACATGCCGTTGGTCAGCCCATCCGATACCCGGTTGACGAAGTACAGACTGGCCCGCACTGGCAGCAGCAGCACGTTGGCCAGCAGCGTGCCCACGGCCGAAAAAATTAGGATGGGCCGCCGCCCGTAGCCGTCCGACAGCTTGCCCAGCACCGGCGCCGAAAACAGCTGCACCCCCAGAAACACGCCCGCCCCCACTGACAGCCACAGCTGGGGCTGCGCCAGCCCCCGCACAAACTCCGGCATCACTGGCCCCACCGCCGAGCCCACCAGCACGTCAAGCAGAATAATCGTGTAAATCAGCAGCAGGCGTCGGTCTTTCGGCATGGGGTGTAAAGGTACAGTGCCGGACCTCACCCCCTAGCCCCCTCTCCAAAAGAGAGGGGGAACTAGTTTTTAGAACTAGAGGCTAATTCCCCTCCTCATCTGAGAAGGGGTTAGGGGTGGTTGATAAACCATAGAACGTCAGCTAAAAGTTAGAGCCCCTCCCAACAGGAGAGGGGTTGGGGTGGGGCTGGAAACACCTTACTGGTGCCCATGCGTAAACTGCCGCAAAGCAGTATTTTGCCTGCACATTTCACTTCCTATTTTCATCCATCATGGAACAATTTACCTCTGAAGAAACCCCGTACCAACAACCCCAGCTGACGCTCACGCCCGAAGAAGCCTCGCGGGTGACGGGACGGTTTATGACGCGCGTGTACGGTTGGATGGCTGCCGCTCTGGCCCTGAGCGGGGCCGTAGCCTTGTGGGTGGGCAGCTCCGCTACGATGCAGGAGCTGCTATTCGGCAGCCGCTGGGTGTTTCTGGGGCTGCTGCTGGCGCAGGTAGTAACGGTGGGTTTCCTCTCCGGCAAAGGCCTGGAGTGGTCGGCCGGAACCACCACTGGCGTCTTCATGGGCTATGCCCTGCTCAACGGCCTCACGCTGGGCATCATCTTCCTGCTGTACACGGCCGAGTCCATTGCCTCCACCTTCTTCATCACCGCCGGCACGTTTGGAGTAATGAGCCTTTATGGTTACTTCACCGGCACCGACTTGTCGCGCTGGGGCAACCTGCTCTTTATGGGGGTGATTGGCCTAATCCTGGCCTCGGTGGTGAATATGTTTTTGGCTAGCTCCACTCTGTACTGGATTACGTCATTTGTGGGCGTGCTGCTGTTCGTGGCCCTCACCGCCTACGACACCCAGAAGGTGAAAACCCTGGCCTTCCTCGGTCTCGAAGACGAAAGCACCGACCGCAAAGCCGCCGTGCTGGGCGCCCTCACCCTCTACCTCGACTTCATTAATCTGTTCCTCTACCTGCTCCGCTTCTTCGGCCGCCGGCGGTAGAACGATACCCCAACAGCCAAACGCCCCGCTCAACAGCTGTTGAGCGGGGCGTTTGGCTTCATGTGGTTGGTACAGCCGCCGTAATAAACCATCCGGCAACAAGACGCAATAATGCGTCTCTACGGTGCTACTGCCCGGCCTTACTATCCAGCCAGGCCTTGCGGAAAGCTAGCTGCTCCGGGGTGGCCGTTGGGGCGGGCACTACTTCCAGGGTAGGGTCTTCCTGTAGCGTAACGGGCACGGTGCGTACCCCGTCGCGGGTGCGAAACTCTATGGGCACCACCTCGCCGGGCTTGCGCTTGGCCAGTAGCTTCTCCAGCTCCTTGGCATCCTTGAGCGGCTTGCCGCCGAGTTTGAGCAGCACGTCTTCTCGGTCGAGGCCGGCCTGGTAGAGCGGGCTGCCGATGAGGGTGCTGCCCAGCGTGGCCGAGCCGTCGGGGTTGAAGGAGAGGCGGGCTACCAGACTGGCCTGCTCGGCGCGGGCGCGGCGCACCACCAAGCCGGCCGGGCGTAGCAGCTCCTCAAATTTGGGCAGCTGGTGGCCGTAGATATGGTTGCGGAAGAAGCGCCCCGCAAAGGCCGTGTCCTTGACTACTTCGCCCAGCACGTGCTGCAAGTCGGGCAGGGTGTAGGGGCGGGCGGGGGCGTAGTTCTGCTGGGCCTGCCCGTGCTGCTGCCACACGGCCCGCATGTAGGCATCCAGGGTGGTCTTGAACTGCTGGCGGAGCAGCAGGTCCAGGGCCAGGGCGTTGGCCCCGCCGATGTAATAGTAGCTGAGGTAGGTGTTGGCGCGGTTGCTGGGGTCAATGGCGGCGGCGGCATCCACGAAGGGTGCCTGCTGGCTCATGTGCACCGGCGAGTAGCGCGCAGCTCCCGGCGAGTTGAGCAGGGCATTTACCAGCGGCCCCACGGCCTCCTGGCAGTACTGCGCGTCGGTGTAGGCGCCCGAGCGGCGCAGCAGCAAGTCGCCGTAGTACTGCGTGAAGCCTTCTGCAAACCACAAGCTGTTGCTCATGTTGGCCCGCTGAAAATCAAACGGTTCCAGGTCGCGCGGACGAATGCGCTCCACGTTGTAGGCGTGGAAGAACTCGTGGGCCACGGTGCCCAGGTTGTCGAGGGCGCCGGAGCCACCCAGGGGGCGGTTGCTGGTGAGGCTGGTGGAGTTGCGGTGCTCCATACCGTCGCCGCTGGTCTGGGGCAGGTAATTGGCCACAAAAGTGTAGCGCCCGAAGTCGAACTTCGGCAGGCCCTCGAAGATGGCGGCGGCTTCGCGCACCACTTTCTTGGCTTGCTCGGCGTAGGCGTCCAGCTGGGCCAGGGTGCCGTCGTGGAGCACGGCCAGCTCAATGGTTTGCCCATCCTGCTGCCAGGTGCGTACCTGCTGCGGGCCCAGCGAAGTAGGCGAGTCCATGAGGTACTGCAGGTGTGGGGCGGTGTAGGTGCCGCCCGCGGCGGGTTGCAGCTGGGTAGCGGCCGACCAGCCCGCGGGTAAGTCAAACTTCACCTCGGCCGGGCGCTGTTCCAGGCCTTCGGCGTAGGCCAGCGTGGCCGGGATGTTCAGGTGGGCGTGGCGGGCGTCGATACCGGCGTAGGTGCCATCGGTCCGGTCGCCGAACAGGGTGTAGCTGAAGCGCACGGTGCCGTCGTGGCGGGGCACGTCCCAGCCGTAGGGGTCGGGGCGGCTCACAGTCAGCGGCTGGCCTTTCGAGTTGGTGGCTTGCACATCGTACACGTTTTTGGCAAACTCGTGCAGGGCGTAGCGGCCGGGCGAGGAGCGAGCCATGCGCACGCGCAGGGGCCCGGCTGGCAGGTCGGCAAACGTGACGGTAATGCGCGCCTCGTGGTGCACGGCATTGGGAAAAGCCACCTGGTAGCGCACGGGCGCCTGGCCCTGGGCCGGCTGGCTAAACGCCAGCGGCAACGCCAGCAGGAGGGAAGCAGCGGAGTTCCGCAGGTTCATAGAGGAAAAGCAGGAAGTGGATTTCGATACGAAGGCCCTAACCTACGGCAAATTCGCGGGCCGACTGCACGAAGGCTGCTACCAGTACCAGCTGGCCTGAAACTGCAGCAAGCGCGCCTGGAGTGGCCGCTCCACCAAGCCGCTGGTGGCTACCGTAACAGCCTGGTAGCGCAGCTCCAGCGTGGGGCGGCGCCGAAGCAGGGGCAGCTCAACGCCTGTGCCCAGCACGTAGCCGCCAGCCCACGGCGCGGCAGTGGCTGGCTCACTGACTTCCACGGAGCGCCCATCGGCAAACCGCGTGGTGGTGCTGATGGTGAGGTGAGACGCCAGGGCGTAGCCGGCGGCGGCACCAGCCAGCAGCACCGGGCGCACCCTGCGGCCCGCCGGCACCCCGAAGTGAAAGCGCGCCAGCAGGTTGCCTAGCAGCATCTGGCGCTTCAGCGCCGAAGTAGTGGTGCGGCTGAACGCCGTGGTGCCCGTTGGCAGAGCGGAGCTGCCCTGGCCTTGCAGGGAAACGTAGGTAAGCTCCGGTTGAAAATAAAGCCGCTCATTGAACGTCAGCCGGGCCAGCAGGCCCGCCGTGGGCCCGGTGCGGTTGGCAAATCGGGTGTCTTGCAGCAGACCCGAGTAGGCGTACCGTAGCTGAATGTGCTGCGCCCCAGCCCAAAGGCCCAGCTGAAGCCGGGCGCCGCTGCGCGGCTCCAGCACCTGCACCGGGCTGGCGGGCGGGCGGCATTTTCCGTAGCGGGCTACCAGGGGCGCAAGGCTGCGGCCGGTGTAGCGGAGGCGCCGGGCCCCAGCCTCCAGGGAGTCGGGCGAAGTAGCCGGACAGCCGGGTAAAGCGTAGTGCAGCTGCTGCAAGTAGTTGTTGCGCGGCAGCGCGTAGCCGGAGTCAGCCGTCAGCACCAGGTAGCGCTGCTGAGAGCTGCTTTCGTCGATAAACAGCGAAGCCGGGCCGCCGACCAGCTTTTGCACAACCGGCGCCGGGGTATGGCGAGCCAGCCGGGCCGGAGTGGGTTCGTACACGGCCCCGGCCGCTGTCTGCCACAATACCAGGTCCGGAAGCAGCACGGAGCGCCGGGAGCCGCCGGCGGCCGGCAGCACCTCTACCTGCCCGGCGTAGTAGCGGGCCCAGGCCGCTAGCGTATCGGTGGGCGCCGCCCGAAGTACGAGGCGGGCCGGCTGCCAGCGGTACTGCGCTAGTCCAGCCCGCGAACCACCTACCAATAAGCCACCAAGCAGTAAAAAGAAGACCGTAAACGTTCGAGACATACTAATGGAAAAAGTGAAAAGGCGCCGCAAGATAAGCCCGGCAGATGGCTGCACTACCGCCACACCACGGCCTCTACCAGGCCCCCAAAAAAGGTGCCTGCCGGAGCGGGCCGCAGGCCCAGGCGTAACAGCCCGGCTTCGATGGGAGGGCGCCGCCGGGCCTCGATACCGGCGGTGTGGCGGAAAAACCAGTACATCAGCGCCAACAGCCACCGGTGCCACCAGCGGCCGGGCGTGCCAAAATCGGCTACTAGCCAGGCCGCGCCGGGCAGCAGCGTGGCGTGCAGCTGCGCCAGCAGCTGGCGCAGCCGGGCGGCGGTAAACAAGTCAAAAAAGAAAAAAGCCACTACCGCATCAAACTGCCCGTAGCCTGCCAGGTCCTGCTCCGTCCCCAGCCGAAACTCTACCTGCGCTTCGTGCTGCGGCAGGTGGCGGCGGAGCCAGGCCCGGCTCCGCCCCAGCATACCGGCCGAAGCTTCCAGATACAGAATGCGGGCCGCCGGGTGCCGGCGCAGCACCTGGCCCAGCACCCAGCCCGTGCCGCCTCCGATAATCAGCACCCGCGGCGCCCCGGCCGGCAAGCCTGCGTCCAGCGCCGTCTGCTGAGCCCGGCGCAGGCTCCGGCCAAACACCAGCGCCGCCAGCGCATCGTACCAGCCAGCTACTGCATCAAAGCCTGCGTCGCGGCCCAAGGCGGCAGGCTGCCGGGGGCTTGGCCGGGAATGGGTGCCGTTCATAAGCGGGGGTGTAACATCAAACATTGTCTTTGAAGCTGCCCAGAAATTTTCTACGGCCAGAACGTCCTGCTGCACTAGCCAAAGCAGTTTTAGCGTTTCATCGAACAGCTCTGATGACGCGGTAAGGATGCCTCGGTTAGCGCAGCAGGACCGGCTATTTTCCTGCATATTGCTTTATACTCGTCACGGCCAGCTTCCCTTTCATCGGCCTGGCTTATTTCCCGTACAGGCTACCTCGCGGGGCACCCGTTGCCTTCGTCTGTTGCATTGCCCACATGACCACCACGTTTCGGCGGCTGCTGGCCGGCCTCACCCTTTTTGCCACGGAGTTTGCCATTACGCTGGTGCTCGGTACGCTGGGCGTAGTGGCGTTTCTGGCGCTGGGCCGGGAGGTGTTCGACCAGGATGCCGCTTCCTTTGACGCCGGAGCTTTTCGCTGGGTGCGCCGGCTGCTGGGGCCCGGCCGGCAGCAATGGGTAGAGGCCCTGACGTTTCTGGCCTCGCGCTACTTTATTACGGCCGCCGGACTGGGGCTGAGCCTGGTTTTTCTGCTCCGGCGCCGCCACCGCTGGTACTCGCTGCTGGTACCGGTGGTGGCCCTGGGCAGCATCACGCTCAACCTGCTGCTGAAGCAGTTCTACCAGCGGCCCCGCCCACTGCTGCCGCTCACCTCGGCCAGCGGCCTGAGCTTCCCCAGCGGCCACGCCATGATATCGGCCTCGTTCTACGGCCTGCTCATGTACCTGGCCTGGACCCACGTGCAGCGGCCGGCCCTGCGCTACGCACTCACGGCCAGCTTGGCCGTGCTGATACTACTCATCGGCCTCACGCGGGTGTACCTGCGGGTGCACTACGCCACCGACGTGCTAGCCGGCTTCATGGCCGGGGCCGTGTGGCTGCTGGTGGCCATTCCGCTGCTGCGGCAGCTGGAAACGCGCGTCAGAAACCGTTTCAAAGACCAGCTGCAAGCAGCTGAAAAACAGCCCGTATAGCGCGCATTCGGCCTCCGATGCTAATCTTTTTGCGGGTTTTTTTGCCTGAAAGCTTGACATACGTCGGAAAAGGCGTCTATCTTTGCAGCATCAAACGACACTCACTACGGCGTCAGGCGATACACATAAGATGCGCTTGTGGCGAAATTGGTAGACGCGCTGTCTTCAGGCGGCAGTTCCGAAAGGTGTGAGAGTTCGAGTCTCTCCGAGCGCACAACAAAAAAGCCGGTCCAGCAATGGACCGGCTTTTTTGTTGTGCGGTATGGTGCTGCTCTTGCTTCAGCTGGGCCGTACAAGCCGAAGCCGAGCTTTCGTAACTCGGCGCCCTCGTTGTCTCATGAAAAAACTAACCGCCCGCGTGGTGGCGGCGCTGAAGCTGCTGAGTTTGGAGGCCCTGCTGCTGGGCGGTGTGTTTCTGGCCTCGTTTGCCCTGTTTTTCTACTTGGTGCGGGTGGTGTTCGGCGCCCCCACCGTGGCTTTCGACACCTGGGCCTTTGCCCAGATGGATGCGCTGCGCCGCGCAGTACCCGGCCTCACGGCCGTAATGCAGGCAGTAACGTTTTTTGCCTCCCTGCCCTTTTTGGTTGTGGCAGCGCTGGTGCTGCCGTGGTGGTTGCGGCGGCGTGGCGCGGCCCGCGCCGCGCTGGCCGTATTCCTGGCCGTGGCCGGGGCGGCCCTGCTCAACCAACTGCTCAAAACCTACTTCCACCGCCTGCGCCCCAGCTCGGCTCTTGTGCAGCAGCTGGGCCTGAGCTTCCCCAGCGGCCACGCCATGATTGGCCTGAGCCTGTACGGCTGCCTGGCCTGGCTCGTCTGGCGCCGGGGCCACCACCCCGCCTGGGCCGCGGCCCTGGTCGGGTGGGCCTTGCTCATCGGCCTCACCCGCGTGTACCTGCACGTGCACTACGCCACCGACGTACTGGCCGGCTTCGCCGGGGCCGTGCTGTGGCTGGGGCTGCTGCGGGCAGGGTTGAAAATGTTTAGACCTGAGACAGTGAGAGGTGAGAAGTGAGACTTTTGTTCTGATGGCCCAGCTGGGTCGTAGAACGAGAATCTCACTTCTCACCTCTCACTGTCTCAGGTCTAAATCTAAATCTTCACTTTCACCCGCAGGGCTAGCAGGCCTTTTACGCCTTGCAACTCTTCCAGCTCCAGCTCTTCTATCTCGGGCTCCAGCAGGCCGCGGTCCTGGAGGTAGTCGATGTACTCGTAGTACTCGTCGGCTTCGCGCTGCTGGGAGTACACCAGGGCAATTTTGTGGGGCTGGGTGAGCCGCTCGCCGCTACCTTCCACGGTGGCCTTGTCGATGCGCTTCTTGATAATCTCGTAGCGAATATTATAAGCCCCGTCCACGTCGAACTGCCGCTCATCCTGCCGGAAGCGGATGCTCAGGGGCTGGCTGTGGATGAGGATGAGCTGGGTGGTTTCCAGCGGCACGGGCAGGGTGGGGGTAAGGGCGGCCGTGCGGCGGGTAATTTCCACCATCACCAGCAGCTGCCACAGGCGCAGGTTTTTCAGGAATACCAGGTCGAAGGGCTTGTGCTCAACCAGCGCCGCGCCCACGTAGATGTTGTACTCCACGCCGTCGGTTTTGAACCGCTGGAAGTAGTGCGGGTACATCTGCTGGGCCTTGGCTTCCTCCTCGTCGAGGTAGTCGCTCACGGCGTCGTTGAGGCGGGTGGTGCTTTCCTCGAAGGCCTTGCGCCGCTTGTACAGGATGCCCAGCTCGGGGTCGATGTTGGACCAGTAGTGGCTGATGACGGGCCGCAGCTCGGGCGTGTTCTGCGCCAGGTACCCGAACAGCGGCTCCACCTCCGTCTTCAGCGACTCAAAGATGCTCACCTCGTCGCCCGACAAAATGCCCTGGCGCAGGCGGCGCAGGTTTTTGTTGACGTAGAACTTCAGCTCGTCCAGGATGGGCAGCTGCTGAAGCTCCGAGGCCTTGCGCAGCACCTTGCCGGCCAGGGTGAGGTGCTCCACCAGGTCGCCCTGAATGGCTTCGTTGCGGGCCGTACTGCTGCCCCGGATGTCGGTGGAACCGTGCAGCGGGTACACGTCGTGGAAGACAATGTCCTCCATCTCAGCGTTTTTATTGCCGTCCTCCAGCTTTTGGAGCAGGTTCTGGGCGGCATCCGTAAAGCGCCACTCCAGGGCCGGGTGAATGGCCGTGAACTTCTCCTTGATGATAGCCTGCACGCGGGTCTGGATTTCCTCGGCGTTGCGCTTCACCGCCACCGCAAACAGGGGCACAAACTGGTTCACGTTTTCCAAGCTGAACTCGTTCAGGTCGCCCACGTTGGGCGAGCCCAGCTCCAGCAGGCCCACGGTGTCGTCGCCGTAGGGCAGCAAAGCCAGGATGGCCGAGCGGATGCCCAGGCTTAGGATTTGCTGGCGCAGGTCGGCGGGGATGTCGGCCTTTTCCACATCTTCCAGCACCAGCGGCTGCCGGTCCTGAAGCAGGCGCCGGTAAATCTGGTGAAAGCCCGAGCTGGCGTCCTGGTTGTTGAGCTGCTTGGTCAGGAAGCTGTGGTTGATTTTGCGGCCGAAGTCCACGAAGGCCTTCTTCTTCTCGTCGTAGGCTGCAATGCCGAGCTGCAAAAATGGCCGCCCAAACAGCACCCGCAGCTTTTCCTGAATCTGCTCCAGCCGGTCGGAGGCTTGCAGCACGTCGCGCTCCAGCAGGTCGTACTTCAGCTCCGACAGGATTTCCTGTTCGGTCACGTCCACGAGGTGTAGGATGTTGAAGCCTTCCAGCTCGAAGCGCTCCGGCGGCAGCAGCTCCTGCCACAGGTCGGTGCGGTGGGGGTTGCGGGCCAGGTGGTCGAGCTGCTCGGGCGTCAGCTCGGGCTTGGCGCCGTGCACCCGCACCTCCAGAAACGTGGAGTTGAAATCGACGCTATAATGCCGGTACAGCCCAATGCTGTAGTCGGGCACGGTGAAGATGACGTGCCCTTGCAGGGGCAGCTGTACCCCGTACACCTTTTCCAAAATCAGCTGATACGCCATGCGGGTTGTGTACACCTCCAGCGTGTGCATATCAATGTTGAGCGGCTGCTTGATGCTCTTGGCAGCGTTCAGCAGCACCTCGGCAAAGCGGAGCGTGTGGTAGAAGCTGTGGCGCTGAAACGGCGGAATGGCCCCGCTGATGTCGGTGGCGAAAGACGCGGGCGGCAGCACGGCTATCATCAGCGTCTCCACCAGGTCGCAGTTGCATTCCAGCACCTTCAGGTCGGTGATGGGGCCGCGGCACCAGCCGGCGGCGGCCACCTGCTCGCCGATGGCGCGGGCCAGCAGGGCCACACCGGGGTTGGGGTCCTGCTCCCGGGCGTGCCAGTACGCAATCAGCGGCTCCAGGCTGAGCGTGGTAACAAACGGAAACGTGGGCGAAACGGTCCGGGCGGCAGGTTCGTGTAGCATACAGAAAGGCGAAGGCAGCGCCCGCAGCACCGGGCATCAGCCACGGAAGAGGGGCAGCGGTTATACGAATGCTCAGCCGCAGCGGACGTTGCGGCGCCGGCTAACGGCTGAGCAGAATCCGGCCGGGCCGGTTTTGGCTGCTCTGGTCGGTGAGCGTAATTTCCTGGCCGTTCAGGGTCAGGGCTTTCCGGGTGTTGCGGTAACACGTACAGCAGCCATCGGCCTCCAGGCGGCCTTCCAACTGCACATTGGTGATGGTGTAAGCGGGCTGGCGCCGGCGGCTGCGGCCCTGGTAGATTTCGTAACGGCTCCGGCCTAGGTAAATTTCGTAGCGGTAGGCGTTGAGCTTGCGCCGGCCGGTCTGCGTAAACGGCCGGGCGTTGTTCAGGGCAATAACCGAAGTGCTATCCAGCGCCAGTCGGCGCGGGCGCGCAAACAGCGCCGAGTCGAGGCGGGGGCGCTGGGCCGTGTCCAGCGGGTAGCGCACCAGCAGCACCGTGTCCACGTCCGCCGACCGGTACCCCCGCGGCGACTGTGTAGCCAGGGAATCGGGGTTGAACCGGAAGATGACGGCATCGGCCTGCTCGTCGCCACAATCACACTCCACCGAGCCGCAACAGCCCGCCAGCAGCCCCGAGGTCAGGGCCAGCACCATCCAGATAAGAGGGAAACGCATCATCAGAACAAAGATACGTTTCCGGCTTCCGCGGTTGCCAGCCGGCAAGCGTTACTTGCTGGTTTTGATGCTTGAAGTACAGATAACCTGCGGGCAGCTAGTAGCGGGCAGCCGCGTCCTGCCTCAACAGGTTCAGCAGGACCGTTACCGTAACAACGTCAACACCCAGATTCCTCCCTACGGTCGGAATGACGCGCGGGTACTACCTCAAACCAAACGTATTACCCTTCTAGTTCACACCTAGCGGGCGGCTCACAATGCCCTCGATGGGGCCAGAAGTGGCCAGTTTCTGGCGTAGCGTGTCGGCGTCGGCTTCCAGCTGGGGGCGGATTTGGTCGAGGGCCAGGCGCAGGGCCTGCACGTCGGCGAGGCGGGCGGCCTGGAGTTGGCCGTAGCCGTGGTACATGGCTACGCGCACTTTGCTGTGCCCGATGCCGGTGTAGGTTGCAATAACGTCGCCCTGCGAATTGATGATTTGCACTTCGGCGGCGAGGGTGGTGCGGTACCACTCCAGCGGCACGCCCACCAGGCTGGGCGTCATCAGCGTCAGCAGCTGAAAGGCTTGCAGGGCCCGGCCGGTGCGCTTCACGTCGGCCTGCACAATGGTCAGCCGGGCGTAGCCGTACTGCACCGTATCGGGCTGGGGCTCGGCAAAGTGGTAGGCCAGCTCCTGCCGGAATACCTTGCTGGCATCGTCGGGGCTGGCGCCATCGGTGGCCATCAGCGGACCGGGCTCCACCATGCTTTCCAGGCGGGGAAGCTTGCCCACGGCCACCGACTTATTGGACCGAATTGTATGGAACACCGCTTTTTCAACTGACTTGCAGCCGCTCAGCAGCAGCAAACCCAACAGCACAGCAACGGGACGAGAGAAGCAGTGGGGCATAGGAAACGAAACGAAACCAACCAAGCATCAGCATGGCCCGCCGTAACAAGGCCCGTGCCATTTCGCTCAGTAAGTCAATTGATTAAGCAACCTGAAAAAGCAGAAAAAACAAATGTACCGAATGTAAGACAACCACAACAAATCGATAAGCTAAACAATTCAGAGTTAGGTGGTGAAGTGACAAGTGACAGGTGATGAGGTGAGAGGTGAGAGGTGAGAGGTGAGAGGTGACAGGTGGTAAGCCAGATAGCCCCAGCGGGGCGGCATGTTGATAGAAAACGAGCCGCCTATTAGAACAAAGCCCCAGCGGGGCGACACTACCATCTGCGGACGGTAGGTGTCGCCCCGCTGGGGCTTTCATCCTTTTTACCTTGGTGTGTTCTACCGACATGCCGCCCCGCTGGGGCTATCTGGCTTACCACCTCTCACCTCTCACCTCTCACCTCTCACCTCTCACCTCATCACCTGTCACCTCTCACCTGTCACCAGGCACTAGACATTAATGATGCGCCAGGGCGCTGTCGGGCTCGGCTAGCTCCTGCACGGGGTCGGGGGCCACGTAGTTGTCTACGAACTCGCCTTCCCAGCGGGCTACTACGGCGGTAGCCAGACAGTTGCCCATTACGTTGACGGCCGTGCGGGCCATGTCCATCAGCGCGTCGATGCCCAGGATGATGAACACGGGCCAAGCCGGCAGGTTAAATGAGGCCACCGTCGCCAGCAAAATCACCAGCGAGGCGCGGGGCACGCCGGCCACGCCCTTGCTGGTGAGCATCAAGGTAAATACCATGACCAGCTGCTGCCCCCAGCTCAGCTCGATGCCGGCGGCCTGGGCCACAAACACCGCCGCCAGCGACAAATACAGCGTGGTGCCGTCGAGGTTGAAAGAGTAGCCCGTGGGCATGACGAAGGCCACAATGCGGCGCGGCACCCCGATGCTTTCCATGGCCTCCATGGCCCGCGGCAGCGCCGCCTCCGACGACGTGGTGGCAAAGGCAATGCTCACCGGCTCGGCAATGGCCTGCACGAACCGCTTCAGCGGAATGCGGGCCAGCAGGGCAATGGGCAACAGAATCAGCAGCACGAAAACGGCCAGGGCCCCGTACAGGGTCAGCAGCAGCTTGAAGGCATTGACCAGCGGCCCAAAACCCATTTTGCCCACGGTGTAAGCCAGGGCCCCACCCACGCCCAGGGGCGCGAAGAACATAACCACATTGGTGAATTTGAACATCACCTCCGACAGGCTTTCCGACCATTGCAGCATGGGCTGGCGGTGGCGCTGGTGCACCATGGCCAGGCCAATGGCGAAGATGATGGCAAACACCACCACTTGCAGCACCTGCCCCTCGGCCACCGACTTGGCAATATTTTCGGGGAAGATGTGCAGGATGATGTCGGAGGTGCTTTGCTTGACGGTTTGCAGCTGCTCGGTGTCGGCCTGAATGCCGCTGCGGTCCACGCCCTCGCCGGCACGGGTGAGGTTGATAGCCGCCAGCCCGATGAACAGGGCAAACGTGGTGACGACTTCAAAGTAAATCAGCGCCTTCAGGCCCATTTTACCCACCTGCTTCAGGTCGGCGTGGCCGGCAATGCCGACTACCAGCGTGGCAAAAACCAGCGGCGCAATAATGGTTTTCACCAGCCGCAAGAATACGTCGCTTAGTACCTTGAGCTGCACGGCCTGGTCTGGGAAATCGTGGCCGATTTCGGCGCCTACCAGCATGCTCACCACAATCCAGAACGTGATGGAGCGGCGCTGCACGGCCAGCACCACCAGCGCCAGCAATGCCAGCCAGCGGGCCGCCTGGGGCACGATGGGAGGTAAGGCCACCAGGTTGTAGGCGGCCACGGCCGTGAGCACGGCCGCCAGCAGCAGCAAAACGAGAACAAGCGGAGCGAGACGCGAAACCTTCATGCGCGGCAAATTCGGAGAGAGAAAATCAAGGACGGGAACAGGGCAAAGATAGGTTTCTGCCCGCGGGTTTCGTGATTTCGATTCTTTCCTCCCAACTTTCGCCGGCCGCGGTACCGTGCCGCTTTTGCCCAACCTGCTGCCTGCCCATGCCTACCTGGACGCTGACGCCCCTGCTGCTACCCCTGCGCTACACCTGGAAAATCTCGCGCAACGCTTCCACCACCAAAACCAACCTGCTGGTGGAAGTAGCCGACGAAAGCGGCCCTAGCGGCCGGGGCGAAGCCGCCCCCAACGTGCGCTACGACGAAACACCCGAGCTGTTGCAGCAGCAGTTTAGGGCTTTGCAAGAAGCCGGTCTGGGCCGCTGCACCACCCTGGAAGGCCTCGCCGAGCTGCTCGACGCCCACGCCCCGGCCCACGCTCTGCGCTTCGCGCTGGAGTCGGCGTGGGTGCACCGGGAGGCGGCGCGGGCCGGGCAGGCGGTGTGGCAGTGGCTAGGCGTCCCGGCCCCGCCCCGTGCCGGTGTGCCCACGGCCATGACCGTGCCCATTATGGAGCCCGGCGCCGTGGCCGAGTTCGTGCAGGCCCACCAGCTCAGCCGCTTTTCGCCCCTGAAAATTAAGGTAAACCGCGACGCTGCTCTGGACTTGCTGGCCGAAGTAACGCGCCTGCTGCCGGGGCACCCGCTCATCATCGACGGCAACGAGGCCTGGCCCGACGCCGACTCCCTGCGCCGCGACTGGGAGCAGCTTCGGCAGCTGCCGGGCCTGCGGGTGCGCCTGCTGGAGCAGCCCCTGCCCGCCGCCTGCGCCACCGACTACCGCGCCCTCAAAGGCCAGCTGGGCTGCCCCGTCTTCGCCGACGAATCCGTAACCGACGCGGCCGACTTCCAGGACATTGCCCGGCAGTTCGACGGCGTAAACATGAAGCTGATGAAGGCCGGCGGCTACCTGAACGGCCTGCGCATCCTGCGCCACACCCGCGCCCACGGCCTCCAGACCATGCTCGGCTGCATGGTCGAAACCTCCCTGGGCATCTGGTCCGCCCTGCAAGTCAGCGCCCTAGCCGACGTGTGCGACCTGGACGGCTTCCTCGTCGTGCAGAATGAGCCGTTTGGGTTGGTGCAGGAGGAGGAGGGGCGGTTGGTGATGGAGTGATGAGGTGAGAAGTGACAGGTGACAGGCGACAGGTAAACGGTCCTGCTCCATCTGGCGTCCGCTTGTCGAAGCATCTTTACCGCTTCGTTCTCACGATTGAGTTAGCCAGCGGGAGAGATGCTTCGACAAGCGGACGCCAGATGGAGCAGGACCGTTTACCTGTCACCTGTCGCCTGTCACCTGTCACTTCTCACCTGTTACCCTTTACCCTCTCACCCCATCACTTCAGCTTTTCGTCCAGCTTCTGAATCTGCTGGTCGAGGGCGGAGGTGTCGGTGGGACGCTGGGCGTTGGTGCTGAGCAGGCTGATTTTCTGATTCAGAAGCTGAATCTTCTCGGCCATCAGGCTGATTTTGGTGTCCAGCTCATTGAGGCGGGTGCGCAGGGCGGCGGGCGAGGTGGGGTCGGGGCGCGGGTCTACGTAGGGCTCGAAGCGGGCCGGGCCGGCCGCGGCGGGTTCGTTGCGGGCCGCGGCGGCGCTGGCCGGCGTGGCAAACACGATGCCGCCGTCGGGGCGCACGTAGTCGCCCTCTTTGAGCGTGGTTTTCTTGCCGCCGGGCAGCTCCACAATGCCGCTCTTATAGTTTATCTTGGTGCCGTCGGCCAGCAGCACGTTCTTCGTCAGGGGCGTAGGCCGGCCTTCCTGCACCAACACCACCTCGCCGTTCTGCATCACAAACCGGCTGGTGGGGGAGGTGGCCACGGCCCCGGCGGGCTGGGCGGGTGAGGTCGTGGATTGGGCGCTGGCGGCCGGCACGGCGGCCAAAAGTGCCAGGGCGGCACAGGCGGCAAAAGCTAGGTGGCGCATCACAGAGAAGTAGGGTAAGGTGAACAATGCGCGTTGTACGCCACCTTGGCCCGAGAGATACGCACCAAGCTGAACTAAAAAAGTCGGCAAATATGTTGCGACATTAAATGTAGGTACATATATTTGCAGCGTTGATTCAGAATGCAGTTTGTTAGCGGCATGAGAATAGAAGACGAGATTAAGCAGCGCACATTCAAGGACGAGTTTCAGAAGGCCTACATCAACGTGGTGTACACGGCTGGCTGGCTCCAGCTTCGGCAAGGGGCGGCCTTCAAAGAATTCGGCCTGACGCTGCCCCAGTTCAACATCCTGCGCATTCTGCGGGGCCAGCACCCCAAGCCAGCCACGGTTAACCTGCTGATTGAGCGGATGCTGGACAAAACCAGCAACGCCTCCCGCATCGTGGACAAGCTAGAAGCCAAGGCCCTCGTGACGCGCACCGTGTGCCCCAGCAACCGCCGCGCCGTGGACATTCGCATCACCGAAGCCGGCCTGGACCTGCTGCGCCGCCTCGACGATGTGATGGAGCACCAGCGTCTGGGCCTGGAAAACCTAACTGCCGAGGAGGCCGCCCAGCTCAGCGCCCTGCTCGACAAAATCCGTGACTAACGACATTCCTTTTTTCTCTCCCTTACTCAATCATTTTCTCATGAAAAAGCTGTTTTTCCCGGCCCTGCTGGCCGCTTCCCTGTTGGCCGCTCCCGCTTTTGCTCAGCAGCCCGGCGTTAAGAAAACCACTCCCGGCACCGACAACGCCGCTTCTACCGCCTACAAAGTGCAGCCCCAGCTGAGCACCCTGGGCTGGACGGGCAAGAAGGTAACCGGCCAGCACGACGGTACCGTGCAGTTCAAGGACGGTGAGGTACAGGTGCGCGGCAACCAGATTGTGGGCGGCACGTTCACCGTCGATATGACCTCGCTGAAGGTTACCGACATCAAAGACCAGGATGCTAACGGCAAGCTCGTCGGCCACCTGCGCTCCGACGACTTCTTCAGCATCGAGAAGAACCCCACGGCCACGTTCAAAATCACCAGCCTGGCCCCGCTGAAAGGCGACGCCAACGGCAACAACGCCACCGTCACCGGCGACCTGACCATCAAGGGCATCACCCAGAAAGTGAGCTTCCCGGCCAAAGTAGGCGTAAAAAACGGCCGCGCCGCCGCCAGCGGCACCGCCACCATCGACCGCACCAAGTTCGACATCAAGTACGGCTCCAAGTCCTTCTTTGAAAGCATCGGCGACAAAGCCATCATGGACGACTTCACGCTGAGCTTCAACGTTATTGCCCAGAAGTAATTTCTGGTCGAGCGACAAGTAAAAGCCCCGCCAGCATGTGCTGGCGGGGCTTTTACTTGTAGCGCAAAGTTTCACTTTGCGAGGCGTCCGTACCGTTAAGGGCAACTTCCTAATGACATCGTGCTTACGCTTCGTGAAGTAAAGCTTCGCGTTACCTACTTGCTGGCTGTGCAGGAACTGCCGCGTGTCGCAACAACTCACGTAGTTTATTCTGGCAGCACCAGCTCCCGCGGCAGCTCAAACTTGAGGCTGCGGCTTTTCGAGCGGCTGTGCAGCTGCTGCAAGAACTCATCCAGCTCGGGCTTGTACTCCAGCCAGAGGTCTTCGTGCAGGTTGTGCAACACCAGCTGGGCGGTGCGGGCAGCTAGGCGGGCCGTAGCCGTGTAGAAGCCGGCGTATACGCTCTCAAACTGCCCGGTATAGTTGTCGAAAATGTGGCGCAGCGTGTACAAGTTCAAGTCGATTTCCAGGCGCTTGTCCTTGGTGATGCGGCGGGCACGGGCCACTTCCTTGGTAGCTTTTTGCAGGGCTTTGGTGAGGCTGCGGTTGAGCAAACGGCCGGTGGCACCCACGGCAAATAGCTCGTGAATCTGATCGGAGGCCTGCTCGAACACGGTTTCCACGGTCACGTCGGGCAGCAGCTCGAAGCTAAGCGTGTCGTACAGCTCGGCGTCGCGGCGGGCGGCGCGCAGCAGCAGGGCTTCCTTTTCTTTTTCGGTGAGGCGCTGGAGGGCACGCTTAAACTCGGCGGACGGAACGGGCATAAATGGACCGGAGCAGGACTGGATAGGCAAGGAGCAAGCGCCCAGCATACGAGCCGGCAAGTTCGGCAGTTTCCGTCAACCACTCGCGCCCGAAGCACCCATTTTCCGCCGAAACCCGGAAACGATTCACGCCGGGGAGGGGTTATACAAGGCCGGCTGCCAGTCGGTCTTCCGCCCGTTATTCTGTATTTTTGCCGTATGCCTACCAACCCGCAGATTGAATACGACGAGGACGTTCTGCTCCTGGAAGAAACCATCGACGTGCGCGACCTGGTCGTGTACAACGACGATGTAAACACCTTCGACCACGTTATCCGAACCCTTATCGACGTGTGCGGCCACGAGCCGGAGCAAGCCGAGCAATGCACGTTGCTTATTCATTACAAAGGCCAGTGCACCGTAAAGCACGGTGCTTACGAGGAGCTGGCCAGCATGTGTACCGCCATCCACGACCGGGGCATTTCGGCGGACGTACTTTAAAAATGTGGAGAATGTGAGGAATATGGAAGATGTGGCAAATGCCCTGGCGGAGTTGCCGGACCCTCATTCCTCACATTGCTCGCATTCTCACATTCTCCCACATTCACTAGATGGAGTTTCCTTCTAAACTGATAGAAAACGCGGTGAGTGAGCTAGCCAAGCTGCCGGGCGTGGGCAAGAAAACCGCCCTGCGTCTGGCCTTGCACCTGCTCAAAGCCGAAACCGAAACCACGGCCTCCCTGGCTGAGGCGTTGGCCAAGATGCGCTTTGAGATTCGCTACTGCGACACCTGCCACAACATTTCCGACACGGCCGAGTGCAGCATCTGCGCCAACAAGCTCCGCGACCAAAGCACGGTGTGCGTGGTGTCGGACATCCGCGACGTTATTGCCATCGAAAACACAGCCCAATACCAGGGCACGTACCACGTGCTGGGCGGTGTCATCTCGCCCATTGAAGGCATCGGCCCGGCCGACCTCACCATCGATTCGCTGGTGGACCGCGTGACGCGCGACGGCTCGGAAATCCGGGAGGTCATCCTGGCTATCAGCCCCACCATGGAAGGCGACACCACGGCCTTTTACCTCTCGCGCAAGCTCCGCGACCTGCCCAACGTGCACGTCAGCACCATTGCCCGTGGCATCCCGATGGGTGGGGAGCTGGAGTACGCCGACGAAATCACCCTGGGCCGCAGCATTGTGGAGCGCCAGCGCCAGGTGAAATAACCGCTACTTACTGATAGGTGAAATTATGCGAGCCGTTGCTACTCAGCAGCGGCTTGTGTTTTTGAAGGGAATGATGGCGCAGGGCTGCGCCCCGTGCCGATTATTGGCGGGCCTCTGGCCCGCACTGCACTCGTCCGCGCTGTCAGGACGAAGCAGGTGAGTGTCGTTCTGGCGGGGGAGGCTGGAGCGTCCCACATAGGCAGCACGGGGAGCAGTCCCGCGCCATTAGTTAGCAGCCTTTGGGGTGCCCTGCCGCAGCTAGCGCAACTCTCCGTACCTTACGCAGCCGTTTATCTGCTGCCACCAGTGCCGCCTGCCGTCAAGCTTTCCGTTGTCGTTGTCAACTACAATGTCTGCTACTTTCTGGAGCAGGCGCTGCTGTCGGTGCGGCGGGCGGTGGAGAAGCTGGGTGAGCCGGTGGAGGTGTTCGTAGTCGACAACAACTCCGTGGATGGGTCGGTGGCTATGGTGAAGGCCCGGTTCCCGGAGGTGTTGCTGCTGGAAAACCAGGAAAACTGCGGCTTCAGCCGGGCCAACAACCAGGCCCTGGGCCAGGCCCGCGGCCAGTACGTGCTGCTGCTCAACCCCGACACGGTTATCGAAGAAGACACTTTTCGGCAGTGCTGCAACTTCATGGACCAGCACCCCGCGGCCGGCGGGCTGGGCGTGAAGATGCTTGATGGGCAGGGCCACTTTCTGCCCGAGAGCAAGCGCAGCCTGCCCACGCCCTGGGTGGCCTTTTACAAAGTATTCGGCCTGGCCCGGCTGTTTCCGAGGTCCGAACGGTTTGGGCGCTACCACCTGGGTTTCCTCGACAAAGACCAAACTCATGAGATAGAAGTACTGAGTGGGGCCTTCATGTTTTTGCGGGCGGCGGCCCTGGAGCAGGTGGGCCTGCTCGATGAAGACTACTTCATGTACGGCGAGGACATTGACCTCTCGTACCGCCTCACGCGCGGGGGCTGGAAAAACTACTACTTCCCCGGCACCCGCATCATCCACTACAAGGGCGAAAGCACCAAGCGGGCCAGCGTCAGCTACGTGTTCGTGTTTTACCGGGCTATGGTCGTCTTTGCCCGCAAGCACTTCGCGCCGGGCCAGGCTGGCGCCTTTAGCCTGCTCATCAACCTGGCCATCTGGCTGCGGGCTTCTCTGGCCGTGGGCCAGCGCCTGCTGGAGCGCGTAGCCCCGGTGCTGCTGGATGCAGGCCTGATCTACGGGGGCATGTACTTTCTGAAAACCTACTGGGAGCAGAACCACAAGTACGTGCCCACGCCGTATCCGCCCCAGTTTATGCTGGTGGCCGTGCCCGTGTACATCGGCGTGTGGCTGACGGCCGCCTACCTGAGCGGGGCGTACGACAAGCCGGTTAAAACCTGGGCCATTGCGCGGGGCATCCTCGTGGGCACGGTGCTGATTTCGGCCGTGAGCAACTTCCTGGATGCCTGGCGCTTCTCCAAGGCCCTGATTGTGCTGGGCGGTGGGTGGAGCGTGGCGGCCCTGGTGCTGCGCCGCCGCCTGGCCCATTTCCTGCGCTACCGGGAGTTCGACTTTGCCGAGCCAGCGGCCAAGAACATTGCCATTGTGGGCTCGGAAGAAGAAAGCCGCCGGGTGCGCCGCCTGCTGGAGCAGGCCGGGGTGCAGGCCCGGGTGGTGGGCTACATCGTACCGGAGCCCCTGCCCGAACCGGCCGCTTCCTCGCCCCCCGACGACCTGCTGGGCACGGTGCGGCAACTGGCCGACAGTATCCGCATCTACGAAGTGGAAGAGCTGATTTTCTGCGGCCGCGACTTGTCGGCCAGCCAGATTATTTCGCTCATGGTGAGCCTGCCCCAGCAGCCGCCCGTGGCCTACAAGATTCTGCCCCAGGACAGCGCCTACATCATCGGCAGCTCCTCCAAAGACGCGCCCGGCGACTACTACGCCCTCGACATTACCCTGAACCTGTTCCGGCCCCAGCAGATGCGCCTCAAACGCCTGCTCGACATCCTCACCAGCCTGGGTCTGCTGCTGGCGGCGCCCGTGGTGGTATGGGCCCAGCCGCACAAGGCCGGCTTTCTACGCAACTGTCTGCGCGTGCTGAGTGGGGTGCGCACGTGGGTGGGGCTGCGCTACGCCACCGCGCCCGGCCGCGTGGCCCGCGCCATTCTGTCGCCGGCCGATGCGGCCCAAACCACGCTGCCGCTCAGCGAGGCTACCCGGCGGCGGCTGGAACTGCTCTACGCCAAAAACTACGAGCCCGGCACCGATTTGAGCATTCTGCTGCGCTGCTTCCGGGAGCTGGGGCAGGAGCAGTAGGAAAGGGGGCACCCGGAGCCGGGCTGAATCCGCTGCTTCGCCGTATTTTTGTATTGCTCACCCCACCTGTATTGCTCACCTCACCTATCCTTGTTGCTCCCATGTCCGAAGCCGCTACCCTCGCCTCGCTGCCCACCGCGTTTCTCTCTGACCGCATCCACGCCATGCAGGAGTCGCAGACCATTTCCATGGCCAAAAAGGCCCGGGAGCTGGCTGCCCAGGGGGCAGATGTTATTAGCCTGAGCTTCGGGGAGCCCGACTTTCAGACCCCGCAGTACATCAAGGATGCCGCCAAAAAGGCCCTCGACGACGGCCACACGTTCTACACGCCCGTGCCCGGTATCCCGGAGCTGCGCCAAGCCATCTGCGACAAGCTGCTGCGCGACAACCAGCTGCACTATGACCGGGAAAACATTGTGGTGAGCACCGGGGCCAAGCAGGCCCTGGCCAACGCCGTGCTCAGCCTCGTCAACCCCGGCGACGAGGTGATTGTGTTTGCGCCGTATTGGGTGAGCTACGAGGAGATGGTGAAGCTGGCTGAGGGCACCACCGTGCAGCTGATGGGCAGCCTGGAAAACGACTTCAAAGTAACGGCCCAGGAGCTGGAAACCGCCATTACGCCCCGCACCAAGCTCATCATGTACTCCTCGCCCTGCAACCCTACCGGAGCAGTGTTTTCGCGGGAAGAGCTGGCGGCCATTGCCGAGGTGGTGGCCCGCCATCCGCAGGTGTACGTGCTGGCCGACGAGATTTACGAGTACATCAATTTCACGGAGGAGCACGTGAGCCTGGCTCAGTTCGCGGAAATCAAAGACCGGGTAATTACCGTGAATGGCTTCTCGAAGGGCTACGCCATGACGGGCTGGCGCGTGGGCTACCTGGCCGCCCGCAAGGAAATAGCTGCGGCCTGCGAAAAGATACAGAGCCAGATAACCTCCGGCACCTGTTCCATTGCCCAGCGCGCAGCCCTGGCGGCCCTGCAAGGCGGCCGCACCTCCGCCGACGTCATGGTGGAAGCTTACCGCCGCCGCCGTGACCTGGTGCTGGACCTGGCGCGCGACATTCCGGGCCTGAAAACGCCCACGCCCAGCGGCGCCTTCTATGTTTTCCCGGACGTGACGGGCTACTTCGGCAAGACCACCCCGCACGGCCACACCATCGACACGGCCTGCGACCTAGCCATGTACCTGCTGAACGACGCTTACGTGGCCGCCGTAGACGGCGGCGCCTTCGGGGCACCCAATTGCATCCGCTTCAGCACCGCCGCCGCCGATGAGAAGCTGCGCGAAGCCTTTGTGCGGATAAAGGATAGCCTGGCCAAGCTGGTCTAACAGGCCGTAGCGTGAACCGTAGGGCAGCGAAGCTACCTGTGCAGATCCCGTATCGGCGGGGCCACTACAACGATTGTCGTTCTAACGGCCCGCCGTAGCGCGAACTGCAACCACAGGTCAGCGCAGCTAAAGTTCGCGCTACGGCCTACTTTTGCGGCTTCATTGCTGACCCCTACCGAATGCCCGCTGCCGCTGCTCCTCCGGCTTCTCTGCCCGACCTGTTTGCCGCTTTCAACCGCCTCACCGTCCTGATTGTGGGCGACGTGATGCTCGACGCCTACGTGTGGGGCAAAGCCGTGCGCCTCTCGCCCGAAGCCCCCGTGCCGATAGTGAATGTGAGCCGCCAGGAGCAGCGCCTGGGCGGGGCCGCCAACGTGGCCCTGAACGTGCAGGCCCTGGGCGCCACGCCCCTGCTCTGCGCCGTGGTGGGCGAGGACCAGGGCGGCGACCAGCTGCTGGAGCTGCTGCGCACCACCGGGCTGTCGGCCGAGGGCATTGTGCGCTCCGGGCACCGGCCCACCACCGTAAAGCAGCGCGTGCTGGCCCACGGCCAGCAGCTGCTGCGTATCGACTCGGAGGTAGAAACTGACCTCAACGCCGACGAAAACGCCCAGCTCACCGCCCGCTTCGAGCAGCTGCTGGGCCGCGCCGACGTGGTAATTTTCGAGGACTACGACAAGGGGGTGCTCCAGGAAGCCAACATTCAGCACTTTATCAGCCTGGCCCGGCAGCGGGGCGTGCCTACGGTCGTGGACCCCAAGAAAAAGAACTTCCTGGCCTACCGCCACTGCACCCTGTTCAAGCCCAACCTCAAAGAGCTGCGCGAAGGCCTGAAGCAGGAGTTCGGTGACACCGACGCCGACCGCCCGCACTTCGAGGCGGCCGTGGCCCGGCTGCGGCAGCTGCTGCAACCCGACATGGTGCTGGTCACGCTGTCGGAGCGGGGCGTATTCGTGGAAAACGGCCAGCTCCGGCGCACCTACATTCCCGCCCACGTGCGCACCATCTCCGACGTGTCGGGGGCCGGCGACACAGTAATCAGCATTGCGGCCTTATGCGTGGCCCTGGGCCTGCCCGCCGCCAGCACTGCCGCCCTGGCCAACCTCGGCGGCGGCCTCGTGTGCGAACAAGTAGGCGTGGTGCCGATTGAAAAGCAACTGCTGCTGCAGGAAGCGGAGCGGGTGGGGCTGCTGGAACCTCACCCCCTAGCCCCCTCTCCACAAGAGAGGGGGACTAGTTTCTAGCTCTAGACTAAAAAGTTAGGATTAGAGCCCCTCCCTTTTGGGGAGGGGTTGGGGTGGGGTTGCTAGTTCCCCCTCTCTTGTGGAGAGGGGGCTAGGGGGTGAGGTTTACCCCCGCATTCGGGTGCTGTACTCCTTCACCGTTTCAATGAATACGCGCACATTATCCGGGTTAGTGTCGGGGTAGACGCCGTGGCCTAAGTTGGCAATGTGGCGGTGCGAGCCAAACTGGTCAAGCATTTGCCGGGTGGCTTGGCGCACCTGCTCGGGTGTGCCGTAGAGGGCGCAGGGGTCGAGGTTGCCTTGCAGGGTTTTGTCTCCCACGAGAGGGCGCACGGCGCGGGCGTCCTGGTTCCAGTCGAGGCCGATGGTGCGGCAGGGCAGCTGGGCAAAGTCTTCCACGGCCCAGAAGGCCCCTTTGGCAAACACCGTCACGGGTACCTCGGGAATGGCCCGGCAGATTTCGGCAATGTAGCGGGTGCTGAACTCCTGGTAGTGAGCGGGCGGCAGGATGCCGGCCCAGGAGTCGAACACCTGCACCAGGTTGGCACCGGCTGTCACCTGGGCCCGCAGGTAGGCAATGGTAGTGTCGGTGATTTTGCGCAGCAGCTCGTGGGCCAGCTCCGGCTGGGCGTAGAGCAGGCGGCGGGCCTTGCTGAAGGTTTTGGAGCCGTGGCCTTCCACCATGTAAGCCAGGATGGTCCAGGGTGCGCCGGCAAACCCGATGAGCGGCACGCGGCCATTGAGGGCGCGCTTAGTGACGCGAATGGCTTCCAGCACGTAGCCCAGGTGCTCCTCGGGGTCGGCTACACGCAGGCGCTGCACGTCCTGGGCGGTGCGCACAGTTTCGGGGAACAGGGGGCCACGGGCTTCCACCATTTCGTAGGTGAGGCCCATGGCCTCGGGTACCACCAGAATGTCGGAGAAGATGATAGCGGCATCCACGTCCAGGGCATCCACGGGCTGAATGGTGACTTCGGCGGCCAGTTCGGGGGTTTCGACCAGCTCCTTGAAGCCGGAAAGGCGGGCGCGCAGGGCGCGGTATTCGGGCAGGATGCGGCCGGCCTGGCGCATCAGCCACACGGGGGTGCGCTCGGTATCTTCGCCACAGGCGGCGCGGAGGAGGAGGTCGTTCTTTAGCACAGAGTAGGCTGATTTTCGCGGATTTCACAGATGCGAAGCCGCTGAATGGAGCCGCAAAGGTACGCAACGCAACCCCACCCCAACCCCTCCCCGGTAGGAAGGGGCTCTAGCTTTCTAAAAAACTAGTTCTAGAGCTAGAGTCCCCTCTCCTTCTCCGGAGAGGGGGTTGGGGGTGAGGCGACTAGAGCTAGAGCCTCTCCTGCTGGGCTGGGCTGGGCTGGGGCCCTACCTGCTTACTCCTGAAACAGGGCCTTAATGGCCGTAGCCAGGAAATTTACCCCAATGGCCAGCGTAATAAAGCCCATGATGCGGGCCAAGGCGGCCATCCCCGGCCGGCCCAGAAAGCGCGTCAGCCGGAGCGAGGACATCAGGATGATATAGGCCGCCAGAGCTACCAGCACAAAGCCCAGGAAAATCAGGGCCATATCCAGGTAGGTCAGCTTTTCGGTGAACAGGCCGATGCACACGGCCATGGAGCCCGGCCCCGACAGCATGGGCATGGCCAGGGGCGTGAAGCTGATATCGTCTTTGTGGCGGCTTTCGTCCAGGGTTGCGTCTGATACCTTGGTGCGGTTGCCGCCGGGCGTGAGCAGGTCGAAGGACGAGCGCATGAGCAGGATGCCGCCTGCAATGCGCAGGTGGTGGATGTTGATGCCGAAGAAGTTGAGCACGTACTGCCCGGCGAAAAACGACACCGCCAGCACCCCCACCATGTACACGCAGGCTTTCAGGCCGATGTTGGCGCGCGTGGCCGGGCTGTCGTCCTCGGTTAGCGTCAGAAACACGGGCATGGCGCTAAAGGGATTCACCACCGAAAACAGCGTGGTAAACGTGGCAAGCAAGATTTCCATAAGCGGCGCAGCAGAAACGGGCGGCCAAAGGTACGAGCCTTTGCCGGGCTTCAAACCGGAAAAGTGCTATGTTTAAGCGCCAACCACTGTCGGGCTGCCGCGTAGAAGCGGGGCGCGGCCGGTGCCGTTCTGGCTGCCTGTTTTCACCTGTTGCATGACTACCCTTCCCCCTTCTTCCGGCCCCGACGCCGCGGCCGACACGCCCCTGGTGGGCATTATCATGGGTTCCCAGTCGGACCTGAAAATCATGGAAAACGCCGCCGAGCTGCTGCGCCAGTTCCAGGTGCCCTACGAAATCACCCTGGTGTCGGCGCACCGCACCCCACACCGCTTGGTGGAGTACGCTGAAACGGCCCGTAAGCGCGGCCTGCGCGTTATCATTGCCGGCGGGGGCGGAGCGGCCCATTTGCCCGGTATGGTAGCGGCCTTCACCACTTTGCCCGTCATCGGAGTGCCCATCAACGCCGCCACTTCCATCCACGGCCTCGACTCCATCCTGTCCATGCTGCAAATGCCGGCCGGGGTGCCCGTAGCCACCGTAGCCCTCGACGGCGCCGCCAACGCCGCCGTGCTGGCCACCCAGATGCTGGCCCTCGGCAACGCCCGCTTGCAGGATGTGCTGGAAAAGTACCGCACCTCGCTCAAAGACAAGGTGATGCGCACCATCGACGAGCTGCGCAAAGGCGGCCTGAATGATGACTAGAGGCGAATGTGAAAATGAGGATGAATGTGGAAAATGTGAAAATTTGCTGCCTCTCAAGCTTTGAGGCGTAGCATGTCAATTGGGCCTAATTATTGAGTACGCCCGCCACATCCCAACTTTTCCCGCAGTCAAGCTTATCCCTCACATTTCCCACATTTTACCTAGTTGCCCGACTTCGACTCTCTCCCTTTTTGGTTGCTGCTAGCCCAGGGCCTGACGCTGGGACTGGCGCTGGCGGCGCTGGTTGCCACGTTGCTGCCGCTGTGGCGCGCCACGGCCTGGTGGATTCGGGTGTTTGACTTCCCGCGCCTGCAAATTGTAGGAGTGCTGCTGCTGACCGGAGCGGGCGGCCTGGCCCTGGGCTGGCACCAGCGGCCGGGTTACGCCGGTTTGGGGCTGTTGCTGCTCCTGGGGGCCGCCGTCGTGTACCAGCTGCTCCGCATTTTGCCCTACACGCGCCTGGTGGGCAAGCAGGTAGGCGACAGCGCCGCGCCGGACAAGCGCCGCCACCTGAGCCTAGCCGTCATGAACGTGCTCCAGTTCAACAAGCAGGGCGCCCGGGCCCTGGCTGCCCTGCGTGAGGCTGACCCCGACGTGATTATGGCCGTGGAAACCGATGCGTGGTGGTATGAGCAGCTGAAACCGCTGGAAGCCACCCACCCGCACGTGTGCCACGAGCCCCTCGACAACACCTACGGCCTGCTGTTCTTCTCGCGCCTGCCCCTGCGCAACTGCGAGGTAAAGTACCTGCTCGATGATGACGTGCCCAGCCTGCACACGCACGTGCAGCTGCCCGACGGCCGTACCTGGGTGCGGCTCTACGGCCTGCACCCCAAGCCCCCGGCCCCGCAGGAATCCAAAACCAGCACCAAGCGCGACGCCGAGCTGCTGCTAGTGGGCAAGGAAATCAACCGCAACGACGAGCCCACCATCGTGTTCGGCGACATGAACGACGTGGCTTGGTCCCATACCTCCGAGCTGTTTCGGCGGGTAAGCGGCCTGCTCGACCCGCGCGTGGGCCGCGGCCTGCTGCCCACCTTCCACGCCGACTATCAGCTTCTGCGCTGGCCTCTCGACCACGTGTTCGTGTCGGCGCACTTCAAGGTCGATGACATGGCGCGCCTGCCCTACGTCGGCTCCGACCATTTCCCCATTTACATCAAGCTCAGCTACGAGCCCCAGGACAAAGCCGAGCAGGAGGAAAACGCCGAGCAAGCCGATGCCGAAGACCATCAGGAAGCCAACGAGAAGATTCGGGAAGGCTTTGAGGAGGAAGACGACGAGGAGTTGGAAGAACTTGCCGGCCCCGGCAAGAAAAAGGAGCTAACCACGTAAGAAAGCGTAAGCGTCCTGGCGCCAGGACGCTTACTCATTCACCTCATACAGCCACGCCATTTGCTGGCGGCTGACGGCGGCGGGCAGCAGGCGCATGGCGGCATTGCGTAGCTGCACTAGCAAGGGGTTTTCCAGCTGTCCTATGTTGCCCACTTGCCAGGACGTGCGCACCACGCGCGTAGTGCGGGGCAGGCGGCGCTGCTCGAAGCGGCTAAAGGCAGTTGCCAGGTCGGCAGCTTCGGCCAGGCAGCGGGCCAGCGTGGCGGCGTCCTCCACGGCCATGCCGGCGCCCTGGCCCAGGTTGGGGGTAGTGGCGTGGCCGGCGTCGCCGAGCAGCAGCACGCGGCCGTAGGCGAGGTGGGAGAGGGGCGGCAGGTCGAGAATGTCGTTCCAGAGTAGCTGCTCGGGCCGGGTCAGGGCCAGCAGCGCAGGCACGGGGGCGTGGAAGTCGGCGAAAGCGGCCTGCACGTCGGTGAGGCGGAAGTCGCGGAAGCGCGGGTGGCGGGGCTCCGGGCTGTTGAGGCAGGCAAACCAGTACACCAGCCCCTGGCCCACGGGCACGTAGCCGAAGCGCCGGCCCCGCTGGCCCCACGTCTCGCACGATTCACCGGCCGGCAAGTGCAAGTGCTGCGCCTCCACCACGGCGCGCCAGCAGGTGTAGCCAGCGTAGCGCGGCTGGGCCTCCGGCAGCAGCTGGCGGCGTACCCGCGAGCGAATGCCATCGGCTCCAATCAGGGCATCGGCCCTGGCCGTGCTGCCATCGGCGAAGGTAGCCGTAACCTCCCGCGCCGACTCCGTGAACTGTTCCAGCGCGGAGCCCAGCCGCACAGTGCCCGCCGGCAAGCTGCTCAACAGCGCCCGTTGCAAAGCGGCCCGGTGAATACCCAGGTTGTCGAAGCCCAGGCGCCGGGTAAATGGGGTGGTATCGGCCGACTGCAGCAGGCGGCCTTGCTGGTCGCGCAGGTCGAGGCGGGTAACGGGCGTGCCGTGGGGGCGCACGGCGTCGTGGAGGCCCAGCGCGTGCAAGGCCCGCATGGCATTGGCACCCAGCACCACGCCCGCGCCTACCTCGCGCAGCTCCGGCGCGGCTTCGTGCACCTGCACCGTGTGGCCCTGGCTCAGCAAGGCCCGCGCCGTAGCCAATCCGCCAATACCACCCCCGATAATAAGGAAGTCTGCCATAGAGAAGATAGAGGAGAAATTTGCAGCGCAGTATAAGCAGTCAAATGCCCACTCATAAACAAACGTTTCACCCTAAAAGCGCGTGCGGTAGATAAACTGCGTTTGCCAGTCGGTGACGAAGCGGGGCGTGAGGCGCAGCAGGGCATTGCGGGCTGCTATCAGGGCCGGGTGCTGCCACTGCGCCACTTGCCCCACCCGCCACGAGCGGCTGACGATGCGGTGGGTGCGGTGCCGGCGGCGCCGCTCAAACTCCCGGAATGCTGCCTCTGGGGCGGCGCCATTCGTCACGCACTGGCCCAGCACTACGGCGTCCTCTACGGCCTGGCCGGCGCCCTGGCCCAGGTTGGGGGTAGTGGCGTGGGCCGCGTCACCGAGCAGGAGCACGCGGCCGTGGGCGTAGCGCCGCAGCGGCGGCAAATCCACGATGTCGTGCCACAGCAGCCGGGCCTCGGGCGTGAGGTGGAGCAGGTCGGCCACGGGCGCGTGGTAGCCGGCAAAAAGCCGGCGCAGGTCGGCGGTGGTGTAGCAGGCCAGGTCCGGTTGCTGAGGCTGGGGCGAGTTGAGCGTGCCAAACCAGTACACCAGCCCCTCGCCCACGGGCACGTAGCCGAAGCGCCCGGCGCGGCCCCAGGTTTCCTGGAAGCGGCCCGTGCGGGGCAGGTTCAGGCCAGAGGCATCCACTACGGCGCGCCAGCAGGTGTAGCCGGCGTAGCGGGGCCGGGCTTCCGGCAGCAGCTGACGGCGCACCCGCGAGTGAAGGCCGTCGGCGGCTACCAGGGCATCAGCCGTGGCCGTGCTGCCATCGGCGAAGTGGGCCGTAACGCCGGCCGGGTCGAGGGTGAAGTGGGTGAACTGCTTGCCGGTGTGTACCGTACCGGCCCGCAGCTGCCGCAGCAGAAAGTGCTGGAGCGCAGCGTGGCGGAGGGCAATGTTGGTAAGCTGGCCAAACTGCCGGGCCGCGAAGGGCGCCGCATTCACGTCGAGCAGCACGCGGCCGGCTTCGTCGAAAATGGTAAGGCCGTGTAGCGGCTCACCCAGGCTGGCTACGGCTTCGGCCAATCCCAAGCGCTGCAAGGCCTGCATGGTATTGGCCCCCAGTACCAGGCCGGCGCCCATTTCGCGCAGCTTGGGGGCCGCCTCGTACACGGCTGCCTCATGCCCAGCTTGCCGCAACGCCAACGCAGTAGTGAGCCCGCCAATGCCTGCCCCGATAACCAGAAAATGCGCCATACCGCACGAAGGTACTAGCGGCGGAGTACACCCCCTAGCCGGTAAGCCATAGCCCAGCCCTCATCACCCACGAAAAACGCCCTACCGAAGGCAGGGCGTTTTTTGTGGGTGATGAGGGCAAGTAAAGCGAAGACCCTTAGGCCACAGTGCCGACAGCTGGTACGGCTGCATCGTGCGGGACGGCCTGCCGGCCCCCGAAGGCCGCGGCGGCAGCCCCGAGGCCTAAGCCCAGCGCAGCCAGCAGAGCGGCTTTCGACAAGCCTTCGGCTGCGGCATCACCCGTTTGGCGGGCCTGGGCCGAAACCTGCTGCTTGGTTTGCTGCCACTTTACGCGGGCCTGCTCGTACGTTTGCTGCCAGTTTGAAACAATCTGCTCCGCCTCGGCGCGGCTCTTGCCGGTGCGCTGCATCACCACGTTTACCGCGGCGTCGCGGTCAGCGGCGTTTACCACGTTTTCACCGCGGCTGAACAGCTGGTCGATTACATCGTCGAAGTTGTCGTCGGCAGCCTGTGGATTAACTGCTGATTGCTGCGCCTCCGACTTGGCAGCGTTGCCGGCAGCCTGGGCCTGGCGCTCCAGGTTTTCGGGCTGCAACTCAGCCTTGCCAGTTTGGCGCAAAATCGTGCGGGCTTCGCGCTTCAGGTCATTCAGGTCGATGCCGCGCTCTTGCAGCTCGCTTTTAACGGCGTCGGCAGCTTCGGGAGCTACGGCGGCTATGCCGCGGCCGGCAGCGCCCAGGGCCCGGCCAGCCACGCCACTTACGCCCCCAATGATGCGGCCCACGGCCGTGCTCAGCAAGTAAAACGTAAGCAGCGTCACCAGCGACCAAGTGAGCAGGCCGTGAAGCAGCCCGTCGGTGCGGCGCGGCATCCCGGCCAGGCGGCCCGCCACCGAGCCGCCGATGTAAAGCGAAATCAGCATGCTCACCACCCACCAGATAGCTGCCCCAATGCCAATGCCGGCCATGGGGTTTTGCTCTTCCAAGGGGTCAATGGTGCCCAAACCAATGCCCAGGCCCAGCAAGCTCAACGCCAGTTGCAGCACGAGGGCCAGCACAGCCCCCGCAAAAACGGCGCCCCAGGAAATCCGTCGGAGCGCGGGCATGACGGCTGGCGTGGCCGCCGTCGTCGCCGTAGTGGTAGTGGTAACTCGGTTGGCGTCGGTATAAGAAGTTTCCATGAGGTGCGCAGGTTGGAAGGTTAAAAGTATAACTGCTTTCTATATTACGATCTAGTTATCAGTAAGTTACTGTCGCGCTTGATCCGTAACGGGGTACTGATGAGTGGAAAGTATACGCGCGCTTCAAGCCTGAAGCCACCTGATTTTCCCTAGCCAACCATGCCCAACAAGCACAAAAAGGCCCGGAGCAACCTGCTCCGGGCCTTTCATTATCTGAAAGCTGACATCAGCAAAATCTGCTAAAATCAGCGGTAATCCGTGATTTACTTGCCTACTTCTTCGTAGTCCACGTCGGTTACGTTGTCGGCGCTTTGGGTTTGCTGGCCATTGCCGTTGGGCTGGCCACCGCCGAAGGGGTTGCCGGCTCCGTCGGCGCCGGGCTGGCCGGCGCCTTGGGTGGCGTTGTACATCTCCGTGGAGGCTGCCTGCCACGCGGCGTTGATGGCAGTCATGGCCGAGTCGATGGCGCCAAGGTCTTTGCTTTCGTGGGCCTTCTTGAGGTCGGCCAGGGCATTTTCCACGGCGGTTTTGTTGCCGGCGCTCAGCTTGTCGCCATACTCTTTCAGCTGCTTCTCAGTCTGGAAGATCATCGAGTCGGCCTGGTTTACCTTCTCAATGCGCTCCTTTTCCACCTTGTCGGCTTCGGCGTTGGCCTGGGCTTCCTGGCGCATCCGCTCAATGTCGGCGTCGGAGAGGCCGCTGCTGGCTTCGATGCGGATTTTCTGCTCTTTGCCGGTGCCTTTGTCTTTGGCCGTCACGTGCAGAATACCGTTAGCGTCGATGTCGAAGGTCACTTCAATCTGCGGTACGCCACGGGGTGCCGGCGGAATGGCGTCGAGGTGGAAGCGGCCGATGGTGCGGTTCTGCGACGCCAACGGACGCTCGCCCTGCAACACGTGAATCTCTACACTGGGCTGGTTGTCGGAAGCCGTCGAGAAAGTCTCGGACTTCTTGGTGGGAATGGTGGTGTTCGACTCGATGAGCTTGGTCATCACGCCGCCCATCGTTTCGATACCCAGGCTCAGCGGGGTTACGTCGAGCAGGAGCACGTCTTTCACCTCACCCGTCAGCACGCCACCCTGGATGGCGGCGCCCACGGCTACCACCTCGTCGGGGTTCACACCCTTGCTGGGCTTCTTACCGAAGAACTTCTCTACCTCTTCCTGAATGCGCGGAATGCGCGTCGAGCCACCCACGAGGATTACCTCGTCGATGTCGGAGGCCGATAGACCGGCGTCTTGCAGGGCCTTGCGGCAGGGCTCCATCGAGCGGCGCACAAGATTGTCGGCCAGCTGCTCGAACTTAGCCCGGCTTAGCTTCACCACCAAGTGCTTGGGGCCCGAGGCCGTAGCCGTGATGTAGGGCAGGTTGATTTCGGTTTCGTTGGAGCTGGACAGCTCAATCTTGGCCTTCTCAGCGGCTTCCTTCAGGCGCTGCAAGGCCATGGCGTCTTTGCGCAGGTCGAGGCCTTCGTTTTCGGAAGCAAACTGGTCGGCCAGGAAGTTGATGATAACCTGGTCGAAGTCGTCGCCGCCAAGGTGGGTGTCACCGTTGGTGCTCAGCACCTCAAACACGCCATCACCCAGCTCGAGGATGGAGATGTCGAAGGTACCACCGCCGAGGTCGTACACGGCAATCTTTTGGTCTTTATGCTTTTTGTCGAGGCCGTAGGCCAGGGCAGCGGCCGTGGGCTCGTTGATGATGCGCTTCACGTCGAGGCCAGCAATGGCGCCAGCTTCTTTGGTAGCCTGGCGCTGGGCGTCGTTGAAGTATGCCGGTACCGTAATAACGGCTTCGGTTACGGGCTGGCCGAGGTAGTCTTCGGCGGTCTGCTTCATCTTTTGCAGCACCATGGCCGAAATCTCCTGGGGCGTATACTGCCGGTCACCGATTTGCACGGCCACCGTGCTGTTGGAGCCGCGCACCAACTCGTAGGATACGTGCTTGGTTTCCTCAGTTACTTCGTCGAAGCGGCGGCCCATGAAGCGCTTAATCGACTGAATCGTATTCTTCGGGTTGGTAATGGCTTGCCGTTTGGCCGGGTCACCGACTTTCCGCTCGCCTTTACCGTTGTCGAGGAACGCCACGATAGAAGGGGTAGTGCGGCGGCCTTCGCTGTTCGGAATCACCACCGGCTCGTTGCCTTCCATCACGGCCACGCACGAGTTGGTGGTGCCAAGGTCAATACCAATTATCTTTCCCATTGGAATGGTTATCGTTTAAGGAGTTGAGGTATCTGGTTGGGATGCGTGCGGGTCGCACACGCCGGGGGAGTTACAAGCGCCGTACCAGCCCCTGCAAAGGCCGTTTTTCGTGACAGATTGTCATTTTTGAATACAGCACGCGCTTTTTCTCCGACGGTCTGACTTTTACGGAATCCCGCAACCGGGGATATGCTGCCAGTGGGGCAGAACCGGCCAAAACAGACGGGGTGCGACGAGTTGCCGCCGGCTTCGTCGTACAGCTAACGTGGCTCGGTTTGGCGCCGGCTTGTTCATCGATATAGGTACGACGAAGCCGGCGGCAACTCGTCGCACCACTGGGCCACTGTCTGCTTCCACAACACGTTGTGCTTCCACCAGTACGGCTCGTGGCCGGAGCGTGGGAAATCCTGGCGCCACTTGGGGCCACGCAGGGCGGCGTAGATGGCATCGGTTTCGGAGCGGGTTACGCGCGGGTCGGCGGCGCCCCACAGCAGTAAGGTAGGTGTGGTGATGCGGGCGGCGTAGCGGGTGGCATCCAAGTCGGAGGCCCAGAAGCCGTGCTGTAGTCCGCCCCAAAATACCAGCAGGTTGGCCAGCGGAAACGGGGGCACGCGCATAGACCGGAAGCGGCTCTGGGCCGTCTGGAGCATGGAGCCGTAGGGGCATTCGAGGATGTTGGCCGCGGGCCGCACGCCCAGTTCAGCCTCGGCTCGCAGCGTGGCTACGGCACCCATGGAGTTGGCGTACACGATGACTGGTCCCGGACGCCGCTGGAGCCAGCGCACCACCGTGGCTACGTCGGCGGCTTCGTGGTGGCCGACGGTGCACGCCGAGCCCTGGGAGCCGCCGTTGCCGGCAAAATCGGTGAGCAGCACGGCGTAACCGAGGCGGCGGAAGTAGTTGGCTTCGGTCAGCAGCTTGCTTTTGGAGCTGGTGTAGCCGTGAAACAACGCCACCGTGCCCCGCGGGTGCGGCACCGGGCCGTACCAGGCCTCCAGCCGGCCGTTAGGGCTCGGCAGGTGCACGGTGGCGTACGGAAAGCCGGGAGCGGCGTGGTTGCGGGGCTTGGGAATGGTGACGCCCGTGAGCAGCACCCACAGCTTCTGCGGCAGCGTGAGCTGCTCGGGGCGGCCCGTACGGGCAGTGGCCTCCGCGGAAAAATGGGTGAAGCGCCAAGCGTGCAGAAACGCCACTGTGTTGACAGCCACGAGCAGCAGCCCGAGCAGGAGGGCCAGTCGTTTGTAGATGGGTTTCACCTCTTATTCGCCTACACTATTGTGTCTGTAGAACCTGGCTTGGGTACGCTGACACGGCTCAAAGCCGCGGCACTACCCTGAACTGCTACCGTCGCCCACCGTTACGGCCGCCGCTGGGGTGGCGGTCGGAGCCGGACTTGCGGCCGGTGCTGCCGCGGTTGGAGTTGTGGGCGGGCTTGCCCTTGGCGCGGGATGGGTCGCCGGTGGAGCGGATGGCTTTACCGGTAGCGGGAGCCTTGCCCGCCGGATCAGTGGCTTTGGGGGCAGTCGGTTTGGTACCGGGCCGCACGCCACCGGGCCAAAACTCCGCCGATTTGCTGGCCGGCTTGAAGGTGCCGGCCGCGGCGGTCTGGGCGGCCATGTCGTCACGCAGAGCTTGTACTTCGGCTGGGGTTAGCTCCCGCCACTGGCCTGGTTCCAGGCCTTCCACGCGCAAATTGGCAATGCCCACGCGCACCAGGCGCAGGGTAGGGAAGCCCACGGCGGCCGTCATCTTGCGCACCTGCCGGTTCATGCCCTGCGAAATCCGAATCTGCACCCACGAGGTGGGGATAGTAGCCCGGAAGCGCACCGGCTTGCTTCGTTCCCACAAAGCCGGGGCTTCGGGCAGCAGCTCCACCTCGGCCGGACTAGTGAAGCCGGTTTTCAGGTCCACGCCCCGGCGCAGCTGTTCCAGGACCTCGGGCGTGGGCACGCCTTCCACCTGCACCCAGTAAGTTTTGGGTACCTTGAAGCGCGGCTCCGACAAGCGGTGCTGGAGCTGCTTGTCGTCGGTGAGCAGTACCAGCCCTTCGGAGTCGTAGTCGAGGCGGCCAACGGGGTAGATGTTCGGCACATCCACGAAGTCCTTGAGCGTCTGCCGGCCGGTTTCGTCGGTGAACTGGGTCAGAACTTCGTAGGGCTTATTGAGCAGGATGTAGCGCATAGGGCGAAAATGTGGCCTAAGCTTTAGCTTGGGCCGTGAGAGTGCAGAACGTGAGATTACAGCGCGAGTACCCCGAAGCTACGCTTTGCCCTGTCAGAACGACTCACGTGTAATTCGCTCTGGGGCCGGAGCACAGCTTCGGGATGCTCGTGCTACTTGGGCAAACGGCTCTTTCGCACCCGTTCGGCCATCAGCTCCCGCACCTCGCCGTTAAGGCGCACCACATACTCACCACTGTCCTTGATGCCAACCCCGTCGCGCGTCTCGTCGCGGTAGGTGTGGCGCACCAGCGTCCCGATACGCACCGAATCGGCAGCGGTGGGAGCCGGTGGGGCGGCCGTGCCGGTGATGCGGGCCATGTCGGCCAGGTAGAGCAGGGAGTCGCGCCGGGTGTAGGGACGGAAGCGGAACCGGTCGGGAAAGTAGTTTTTCGGGTCGCTGGCCCGGTTGCTCACGAAATCCTGTACGGCCGCTTCGGCTTGCTGCTGGGTAGATTTCTGGCAGCCAGACAGCAGGAGCAGGGTGGCAGTGGCGGCGAGAAGGCTGCGGAACATAGGAAGATTCACGGATGAGACGTTGGGGGGTGTTGTCATTCCGAGCAGCGCGAGGAATCTGAGTTTAGGAAGGCGCGGATTTCGGTTACGTTACTGTAAGCCGGCTACTTTGTCACCAAAATCCGCGTAGTCCAAAAATCCGCGTAATCCGCGATTCAGATTCCTCGCTTTGCTCGGAATGACATGGATAGGCAGCATACGGCGCAACCGCGGGAAAGCGTAGCTAAGCTGAAGCTTACGCTACATTTCATATCCCGCCGGAATACTTACGAGTGGCCCACTCCACGGTCAGCAGAGCCAGCAGCAGCGGCAGCAGCCACTTCAGGTTTATCAGCTCCCGCAGGCTTTCCTGTTCGTAGAGCACGGGCTTGTAATTGGCTTTCCGGATGTCCTGGGCCAGCTGGTCGAGCTGCTGAGGGAAGTAGAGACGCTGGCCGCTGTGGCGGGCCAGTTGGTGCAGCAGGTTGTGGTCGGCGCGGCTTTGCAGGGCCTCCAGCTGCTGGTCCTGCACCAGCACCTCGCCGCGGTCCTGCTGGGGCTGGCCGCCCAGGGTGGCGCGGGCCACGTAGCGGTAGAGGCCGGCCGGCAGCGGACCCAGGTGCAGCGGAGCGCCGTCGGCGGAGTTAGTGTAGGTGAAGGTGCGGGTGCGCTGCCGCTCGTCGGTGAGGGTAAGGGTGATTTGCTGGCCGTAGATGCGCTCAAAGATGGCGTTGTACGTCTCGGCCCCGAAGGTCACATCGTCCTGGGTGGTGAAGGCGTCCTGGGTGGGGTACACGTCGAGGCGCTTCTTGTTGGCGTTCTGGGTGAGCAGTTGCAGGGTACGGATGATGAGCCGGTCGTAGGCCTGGGGCTGGTCGTCGTGCTCCACGGCTTCCTGCAAGCGCCACTGCCAGCTGCCATCGGTGAGCAGGGTAGCCTGGCGCTGCTGGGGCGTGCCGCCGAATACCAGCAGCGGCTTCTGGGTCTTGATTCGGCCCACCTGTTGCCACAAGGCGGCCTCGGCCCCGCCGCCCAGGCGCAGCTCGCCGAAGGGCACCGGCGCGGGCGGGTAGGCGGCAAAGCGGCGCAACGCCTCTTCTTCAAACGCAAACCGCGAAAAGGCGGGGTTAGGCACGGGCGTTACCGCGTCGGTTTGGCTGCCCCGGGGCGCCACGGTCAGGCCCGTGCCTAGGCTGTTATAAGCTCCAAAATCGGACTGGGCGCCCAGCACGTAGAGGGCGGGCACGCGCCGGGCCCGCACCTGGGCCAGCACTTCCTGCCCCACGCCGCCCCGGGCCGGCAGCTGGTGCAGAATGGCCACGTCGAAGTCTTGGCTTTTGAGCGGACTAATGCCGGGCAGGTAGGTGGTCAGGTCGAAGTTGTTGTTTTGCAGAATGGCCGCGCGCAAGGCTTTTAGGTCGGGGTGGGGGGCGGCGCCGGCCAGCAGCACTCGCAGCTTGCCCTTCACAATGTCGAGGACGGCCGTTTTCTGGTTGTTGAGCAAGGTAAACTCGCCGGGCAGCCTCTCCAGCACCACTTCGTAGCGGCGCTTGCCGGGGGCAGGGGCCGTGAGCAGAAACGTGGTGCGCACGCGCCGCTGCCCGGCCGGCAAGCTCACCCGCTTGGTTTGCAACACCCGGCCGTTTTCGCGCAGCACCGCCGTGGCCGTAGTGCCGCCCGCGTATCCGGCGTACCCGATTTCGGCCTCAATCGGAAACTGGTTGCCGCTGAAAGCCACCCGGTTGTAGATAAGAGCAGGCAAGCTCAGGTCGCGCTTCGGCACTGTGTCGCCCACACCCACGGCGTAGATGGGGAAGCGGTAGTCGGCAAACTGCGGGGCGCGGCCCTGGTTCACCAGCCCATCCGACACCAGCACCACGCTGGCCAGGTTGCGGCCCTCGTACTCGTCGCCCACGCCCGTCAGGAGCCGATCCAGGTCGGTGCTTGAACCCTGAAACCGCAGGGAGTCGGGACGAACTGGGCGATTCGCGGCCGTGAGCGTGCGGGTTTCCACCCGGAAGCCCTGGCCGCGCAGCGACTCAGCCAGCCGCGCCAGTCCTTGCGTGGCCTGGGTGAGCACCGCCGGCGGCGTAAACAACCCCACCGACTGCGAATCGTCCACGGCCAGCACCACGGTGGGCGCTTCGGTGGTGGTGGAGGTTGATTTCAGGAAGGGTGACAGAAGCAGGAAGCACAGAAAGCTGACCACCACGAAGCGCACCGCCGCCAGCGCGTAGTTCAGAAGGCGGCCCCAGGGCGCTTTGGCCGAGTAGAGCAGGGCCGCGTACCCGGCGCCCACCAGCAGGCATAGCCCAATAAACCAGGGAGAAGCAGATAGGATCAAAAGCCGGCAGAATCAGTTAGAAACCCAAGAACCCCGACCGGAGCGGCTTAGTTGCGCGCCGCCCGAGGTTGCAGGCGAAGGTAGGGAGTTCGTGGGCGAGAAGAGGTAAGGCAGAAACGAGTAGCTTCGCGGCGTAAGTATTTTGTCATTTATTCCTTACTTTTTTATAGTATGTCACGACATTACCGCTTGGTGGCCGCCCTGTGCGCGGCTGGCCTGTGGGCCTCGGTGCTGAGCCCAAACCAAACCGCCGCCCAGGCCCCGTCGGCCACGCCGCTCGTCACTGCCCGCGCCGCGTACCAGCAAGCCCAGGCCGCCGCCCAGAAGCAGGAGTACCCCACGGCGTTGCGCCTTCTGGAGCAGGCCGTGAAGCTGGGGTATGTTTCCGCCGCAGACTTGCAGTATGATGCTGATTTGACTGCATTGCAGAAGCAGCCGGGGTGGAGCAACCTGCTGGCCCAGGCCCGCACCAAACAGCAGCAGCACGAAGCCCGCTTCAACCAGCCCTTGGTGGCGCTGTTGCGGAAAATAGATCAGCAAGACCAGAAGTACCGGGTGGAAGCAAAGCGAGCTGAAAGACAGTTTGGGCCAGATTCGCCCCAAGTAAAGGCTGCCATGCGCAAGCAGGGCATGATTGACGTGCGGCTGATCCGGCAGGTAGATAGCCTGTTGGCCCGGCACGGCTACCCCGGCAAGTCGTTGGTGGGAGAGTATCTGAAGACGACGGCGTTCCTCGTCATCCAGCATACCCCCGATGAAAAATACCTGCCGCTACTGACAGTTGCCGCCGAAAAAGACGAGTTGCCGTGGTCGTCGTTGGCTTTGTTTATTGACCGTATTCGAGACATGCGGGGCGAGAAGCAGCTGTATGGCTCGCAGCTAGGGCCGGCGGTGCAGGGCAAGTACCAGGTCGTGCCCATCGAGGACGAACCTAACGTGAACATCCGCCGGGCAAAGAGTGGCCTGGAGCCGCTGGAGCAGTATCTGAAGCAGTTCGGCATCACCTACCAAGTGCCCACCGCCACGCACAACCCCAACCCGCCGGAGCTGTACGTAGCGCCGCGGGCAGCTGCGAAAGAGGAGAAATCAGAAGTAGAGCTGATTGGCGGCTACGAGGCACTGTACGCCCGCCTGCAGTATCCGGCCGCCGCCCGGCAGAAGCAGATAACCGGTCAGGTAACCCTACAGTTCCTCATCGACAAGGACGGCAAGCCGCAGGACGTAGCCGTGGTAAAAGGCTTGGGCTACGGCTGCGACGAAGAAGCCCTGCGCGTCATGCGAACCGCCCGCTACATCAACTCTGCCGGCCAGGACCACGAAATCCGTGTCAACTTGCCGTTTCCATATGTTACCGGCAAGGCGGCTGAATAACTGTAATAGGCAATCACACAGATAATGTTGTATTATTGCTGACCTATCCAATAAGTATGATTCCTACTCTGTTACGCTGTGCTGCTGTCAGCCTGCTGTTCTGGTTTACCGCTTGTTCCACTCAGCCTGAGCAAGCTACCAAGGCTGCCGCCGCAGCTATGCCGTCGGCCGCCAGTGCTCCTGCTACCCGCGTTACACCCGAAATGCCAGCTACCATTACGGACACGACGGCGGTGCTCAACGCCTTAATTCAGCAACGCTTTCCCAAGCTGACAGTGGGAGACTTTGAAGCCGGGGACCTTAACACCGATGGCAAGCCTGACTTGATTGTAGTGGCCGAACGGCCCTGCGACGCGGAATCAGGAATAGAAGGCGCGCAGTGCCGAACGGTACTATTGGTGGTTAATGAAGGTGGTAGTCTGCGCATTGCGGCCACCAACGACAACTTGGTGGACTGCTCAGAGTGCGGGGGCGCCGGAGTTGGCGACCCGCATCAGGCCATTGTCATGAAAGGCAACTACTTCACTTTTGAGAGCCTTTATGGTGCCTGTGACAAAACTGCTGGCTTCATTACGTTTCGCTACGACCGTGCCCGCCGCAACTGGTTTCTGCACCGCCTCAGCCGCCTCGAGTACTCCTGCAATGATACCACCTCAAACCCTGGGCTGGAAACGCAGCAAACTGTTAAGAACTTTGGAGTAGTAAGCTTCGCTGATTATGCTTTGCAGGGTATCTAGAAAGTAGTAGGCCAACTATTACTCCACCGTCACCAGCTCCAGGCTTTCAGGTGAGGTAAGTGGGTCTGCAAAAACGCTGCTAGTTGCTGCACGGGTACCTGCGCGTTGGTAACGACAATTACTTTGGATGGAAATCCCTGCGTCAACACCAGCCGAGTAAAGTCTTCGTCTTTGGTGAGCAAGTGGAAACCTTCTCGCTGAGCATACCGCGAGATAGAAGTATCCGGGCTGCTGTCAAGGCCATGTCGCGCACGTGCCGCACTTCTTGCACGTGGGGGCGCAGATACGCCACTAACCGCCAATAATATTTTCATCAAGGAGCAGGCGCATAAGTTAAGCGGCAACAAGCATGATGCTTTCCATGTAGGCCGCGTACAGCAAACAGGCCCGGATATGCGCCGGCCCCAGGGCTGGGTAATCCTCTCTGATTTGTTCCGGTGTCATGCCGTTAGCCAGCATTTCAAGCACCTCAGCCACAGTCGTGCGCGTGCCTGTCACCACAGGCTTACCAAAACGGACTTCCGAGTTCAGGCTGATGTACTGGGTTATTTCGGCAGGAATCATACGGCAGAAGATACGGAATATGGCGGTAGAAAAAACCAGGCAGGTTAACAAAGCTAGCCTACCTGGCTACTACTTTCAACCTACGTCAGCATGCCGCCGTCCACTTGCAGCACCTGGCCGGTGATGTACGACGAATCATCCGAGGCCAAAAACGCCGTGGCTTTGGCTACGTCCTCGGGGGTGCCGCCGCGCTTCAGCGGAATGGCTTTGCGCCACTCGTCCACCTGCTTGGGGTCCAGGGCGTCGGTCATTTCCGTCTCGATAAAGCCGGGGGCAATGGCGTTGCAGCGGATGTTGCGCGAGCCCAACTCCAGGGCCACCGACTTCGTGAAGCCGATGATGCCCGACTTGCTGGCGGCGTAGTTGGTCTGGCCGGCGTTGCCTTTGATGCCCACCACCGAGGTCATGTTGACGATGGAGCCGGCTTTGGCCCGCATCATAGGCTTGGTGGCGGCTTTGGTCAGGTTGAACACCGACTTCAGGTTCACGGCCAGCACCTGGTCCCACTGCTGCTCACTCATGCGCATCAGCAGCCCGTCCTGGGTAATGCCGGCGTTGTTGACGAGGATATCCAGCTTGCCGAACTCGGCCACCACGTCGTCCACCAGCTTCTCGGCGTCCTGGTAAATGGAGGCGTCGGAGCGGAAGCCTTTCACCTTGGTGCCGTGGGCGGCCAGCTCCTGCTCCAGCTGCTGGCCTTTCTCCACGCTGGAAAGGTAGGTGAAGGCCACCTGAGCGCCCTGCTGGGCAAAATACACCGCAATGGCGCGGCCAATTCCTTTGGAAGCCCCCGTAATCAGGGCCACTTTTCCGTCGAGCAGTTTGGTCATGTTTGGTATAGAGCTGTAAGCTTTAAGCCGCAAGCTACAAGCTTTTTTTAGCTGTAAGTCTGATGTAGCTCAAGCGCCAAGCTAAGCTGTAGGCTGCTGTTTGAACGTCAGCTTGTAGCTTGCAGCTTGACGCTTGTAGCTTTTTCATGATTGATATCTGCATTCTGGGCGCCGGGCCGGGCGGGGCCACGGCGGCCCTGCACCTGGCAGGCGCCGGCCACCGCTGCCTGCTCCTGGACCGCGCCACCTTCCCGCGCGACAAAGTGTGCGGCGACGCCCTCAGTGGCAAAGTCATCAACGAGCTGCGCCGCATTGGGGCGGAGTTGCCGGAGCGCCTGGCCGCCGAACCCATCCAACTACCCAGCTGGGGCATCGACTTCTACGCCCCCAACGGCCGCCGCCTGGCCGTGCCCTTCAAGCCCCACTACAACCCGGCCCAGGACCGCGCCGCCGGCCACATCAGCAAGCGCGTCCACTTCGACAACTTCCTCATCGAGGAAGTGCGCCGCCGCCCTGAAATCGACTTCCGCGAAAACACCGACGTGGCCCGCCACGAGCCCCTGCCCGACGGCCGTTGGCGCCTGCTGGCCGCCGATGGCTCGGAAATAGCCACCGCCCGCCTGCTGCTCGTCGCCAATGGGGCCCAATCCAGCTTTGCGCGCCAAATCGGTGGGCACGAGCTGGAAGCGGCTCACCATTGCGCCGGCTTGCGGGCCTACTACCGGGGCGTGCAGGGCTTGCATCCGCACAACTTCATCGAGCTGCACTTCATCCGGGACTTTCTGCCCGGCTACCTCTGGGTGTTTCCCTTGCCCAACGGCGAGGCCAACGTGGGCGTGGGCATGCTTACGGAAGCCGTGTCGAAGAAGAAGGTGAAGCTGCGGGAGCGGCTCGACGACATGCTGCGCACCCACCCGGCCCTGAAAGAACGGTTTGCCGGGGCCGAGCGGTTGGGGCCGGTGCGGGGCTTTGGGCTGCCGCTGGGCTCCAAGCGCCGCCCGCTGTCGGGGCCCGGCTACCTGCTGCTCGGCGACGCCGGCTCCCTCATCGACCCGTTCAGCGGAGAGGGCATCAGCCACGCCATGGTGTCGGGCCGCCACGCCGCCGACTGGGCCGGCCGGGCCCTGGCCGCCCAGGACTTCTCGCCCACTTTCCTGCGTGGCTACGATGCGGCTGTATACAACCGCCTGTGGCAGGAGCTGCGCCTGAGCCGGGCCATGCAGCGCCTGCTCAACTACCCCTGGCTGTTCAACTTCATAGCCAACCGCGCCGCCAACAACCCCACCCTGGCCGAAACCATCAGCAATATGTTCCTCGACCTAGACCTGCGCGAACGGCTCCGCCAGCCAGGGTTTTACGTGAAGCTGTTGTTGGGGAAATGAGGTGATGGGGTAAAGGGTAACAGGTGACACGTGACAGGTGAGAATGTCCTGCTGTATCTGGCGTCCGCTTGTCGAAGCATCTCTCCCGCTTCGTTGCTGACGGTTGGAGTTAGTCAGAGGTAGAGATACTTCGACTGCGGCTACGCCTTCGCTCAGCAGGACGGTCCACCTGTCACGTGTTACCTGTCACCCTTTACCCCATCACCTCATTTCCCATACCGCCGCAGGCTTTTGGCGGCTTCGGGGTTGAGGCGGGCGGCTTGCTCCAGGTCGGCGCGGGCTTCGGTGGGTTTGTTGATGGAGGCGTAGCTGATGCCGCGGTACTCCAGCGCATCGGCGTAGTGCGGGTCGAGGGCCAGGGCGCGGGTGAAGTCGGGAATGGCGCCTTTGAAGTTGAACAGCTGCATCTTGGCCGTGCCGCGCCCGAAGTAGGCCTCCTTGTCCTCGGGGTTGTACTTGACGGTTTTGGTGAAGTCGCTGATGGCGGCGTTGTATTCTTTGAGCTTGAGGCGGGTGAGGCCGCGGTTGTAGTAAGCCTCGGCGCGGGTGGGTTGCAGGCGCAGTACGGCGTTGTAGTCGGCCAGGGCGGCGCGGTAGTCTTTGAGCTGACTGTGGGCCTTGGCTCGTTGCAAGAGGGCTTCGGCGTCGCGCGGGGTGGTGCGCAGGCGGGTACTGGCCGCGCGCAGGTCGGCTTTGTAGTCGGCGGTGGTTTTGCGAGGCGGGGCAGCTGGCGCTGGTGCAACTGGCGGAGCAACTGACTCAGCAGGCGTAGCGGCCGAGGCTACGGCTCCCGTAGCAGCCAGTGAGTCGGCGGTGCGGGCGGCAGCGGCTTCCTGCGCCTGGCTGCGGACGGCGGCGGTTACGGGGCGTTCTACGTCGGCGGTGCTGCGGGTGCAGGCGGCGGCCAGCAGCGTGGCCGCAAGCAGGGAGAGTACGGGTGTCTTCATCAAAGAAAATGAGCAAGGAAAAAACGGCGACAACGGCCTACAGGTCCTGAAAACTGGACAGTGGGCCTTGTACGGGCCCGTGCCGCAAAGGGCTGCGTGGGCCACGGCGGCTTTTACTGTTCTGCTTGGGCTGGGTTGCGGCGGGCCGCGGAGGAGAAGCGGCGCCTGCCTATCTTTGCTGAGCCGCGCGGCGCCGGAGGTGGCCGGGCGGCATTTCCCTTCTAACTTCTCAACCGAACACAACATGGCATTGCAATACGACCTGGTCGTTATCGGCAGCGGCCCCGGCGGCTATGTGGCTGCCATCCGGGCCTCGCAGCTGGGCTTGAAAGTAGGCGTGGTGGAGCGCGAGTCGCTCGGCGGCATCTGCCTCAACTGGGGCTGCATTCCCACCAAAGCCCTGCTCAAGAGCGCCCAGGTGTTTGAATACCTCAACCACGCCCAGGACTACGGCCTCCGGGCTGAGGGCGTGAGCTTCGACTTCCAGGCCGTAGTCGGCCGCAGCCGCGGCGTGGCCGATGGCATGAGCAAGGGCATCAACTTCCTGTTCAAAAAGAATAAAATCGACGTGGTGTCGGGCACGGGCAAGCTGCTAGCCCCCGGCCAGGTGGAAGTAACCAAAGCCGACGGCTCGAAGGAAACCGTCGAAGCCAAGAGCATTATCCTGGCCACCGGCGCGCGGGCCCGCCAGCTGCCCAACCTGCCCATCGACGGCAAAAAAATCATCGAGTACCGCAAGGCCATGAGCCTGGAGCAGCTGCCCCAGCGCCTAGTGGTGGTGGGTTCGGGCGCCATCGGCGTCGAGTTTGCTTACTTCTACCGCTCCATGGGCTCTGAGGTAACCATCGTGGAGTACCTGCCCCGCATTGTGCCGGTGGAGGACGAGGAAGTGTCGCGGCAGATGGAGAAGTCGTTCAAGAAGATGGGCATCAACGTGCTGACCAGTGCCGAAGTCACGAACGTGGACACCAGCGGCGAGGGCTGCCAGGTGACCATCAAAACCCAGAAAGGCGAGCAGCAGCTGGCCTGCGACGTGGTGCTGAGCGCCGTGGGCGTGCAAACCAACCTCGAAAACCTGGGCCTGGAAGAGCTGGGCATCAAGGTGGAGAAGGGCCGCGTCATCGTCGATGACTTCTACCAGACCAACGTGCCGGGCATCTACGCCATCGGCGACATCGTGCCCGGCCCGGCCCTGGCCCACGTGGCATCGGCCGAAGGCATTATCTGCGTCGAGAAAATTGCCGGCCACCACCCCGAGCCGCTCAACTACCAGAACATTCCCGGCTGCACCTACGCCCAGCCCGAAATTGCCTCGGTGGGCTACACCGAGGAGGAAGCCAAAAAGCAAGGCTACGACGTGCTGGTGGGCAAATTCCCCTTCTCCGCCTCCGGCAAAGCCTCGGCTGGTGGCAACAAAGACGGCTTCGTAAAAGTCATCTTCGATAAGAAGTACGGCGAGTGGCTCGGCGCCCACATGATTGGCTCGAATGTTACGGAAATGATTGCCGAAGTAGTCGTAGCGCGCAAGCTCGAAACCACCGGCCACGAAATCATCAAAGCCGTGCACCCGCACCCCACCATGAGCGAAGCCGTGATGGAAGCCGCCGCCGCTGCCTACGGCGAAGTGATTCACTTGTAGATGTAGAAATGTGGCACACGCTTTAGCTTGTGCCCAAACGGCACGAAGTAAACCCCGACCAGTAGTGCTGGTCGGGGTTTATTGTATAGTTTTGTTTAAATTATTCTTTCTTTAATTAAAAAAGTCCATGAGGTTGCTTCCTTCCTTCACTAAACTGTTTTTATTCACAGTAGCTGGGTTTGTGTTTTACATAGCAGCTACCATATGGGCAGTCGAAAGTATAGGGGAAAAGCAGACTTGGTTTCATCAACTGATTGGCATTCTGCGGCTCGTTAGCCTTGCCGTAATGGCAATTTGTCCTTTTTTACTTCTGCTCAAGTTTTTTGTACAACAGGATAACAAATCAGAAGGCGAAGCTGGCAAAATGAGACAGAAGTGAGTCCAGCTATAGCCGATAGGCTTTCTTTCCATCTATTGCAACCACTTACTGCCCGCCCGCATTCGCGCCACCTTCGCCCGGATTTCTTCCAGCCCCAGGTTATGCACGCTGCCCAGGTGCGTAGTGTGAAACTCACGGTGCGGCACGTAGCTGCCGTCTTCCACGGCCCGGCCTACCTGCTTGTACGCCTCCCGAAACGGCACGCCGGCCTGAATGAGCTGGTTGATATTTTCCACTGAAAACACCGCGTCGTATTTGGGTTGCTTCAGCAAGTCGGGCTTGATGCGCAGCTGGGGCAGGGCAAAGGCCACGATGTCCAGGATGTCGAGCAGCTGAGTGAGGGGTTCAAATAGAATTTCTTTGAGAATCTGAAAGTCGCGGTGGTAGCCGCTGGGTAGGCCGGCGGTGGCTAGCAGCACGGTGTTGGGCAGGGCCTGCAAGGCGTTGCACCGCCCCCGAATCAGCTCGAACACATCGGGGTTTTTCTTGTGGGGCATGATGCTAGAGCCGGTGGTAAACGCGGCTGGTAGCTCCACGAAGGCCAAATCCTGCGAGTTGTAGAGCACCAGGTCGTAGGCCATTTTGGCGAGGGTAGCGGCCAGCCCGGCCACGGCAAAGGCCGTAGTGCGCTCCGTCTTGCCACGGAGCATCTGGGCCCCCACGCTGCTCACGGCAACTTGTCCGAAACCAAGCTCGCGGGTGGTCTGGAGCCGGTCGATGGGGAAGGAGGAGCCGAAGCCTGCGCCCGAGCCCAGCGGGTTCTGGTCGGCTACGGTGTGGGCGGCTTCAAACAGAGCCAAATCCAGCAGCAAATGCTCGGCGTAGGCCGAAAACCACAGCCCAAACGAGCTGGGCATGGCCGCCTGAAAGTGAGTGTAGCCGGGCATCAGGTCGGCTTGGTGCTGCTCGGCTTTTTGCAGCAGCACCTCCACCAGGACCAGCACCTGCGCGGCCACGCGCCGGGCGTAGTCCTTCAGAAACAGCTGGATGGCCGTCAGCACCTGGTCGTTGCGGGAGCGGGCGGTGTGAATTTTCTTGCCCGCGTCGCCGAACCGCTCGGTGAGGTAATATTCGATTTTGGAGTGCACATCCTCGAAGCTGTCTTCGATGACAAAGGTGTCGGCCTCCAGCTGCGCCGCCAGCTCCGTCAGGCCCTGCTGTAGCTGCTGGTTTTCCTGTTCCGTCAGCAGCCCGGCCCGCGCTAGCATGTTGGCCTGGGCCGCACTGGCCTGCACATCAAACTTCGCCAAATACATATCCAGCTCCCGGTCGCGCCCCACGGTGAACTGCTCGATTTTCTTATCGACGGCAATGCCTTTGTCCCAGATTTTCATGGCCGCAAAGGTAGGAGGGTACCTAGTCAGTGGCCCCGCGCCGGCCCGGCAATTACGCCGCCCGACTGGCCGCGTGGTGGCTGGCTTGGCGAAATTGCAGCGGCGACAGACCGGTTTTCTGCTTGAACAGCTTGCTAAACGACTGCGGGTGCTCGAAGCCCAGGCAGTACGCAATTTCCGCCACCGACCACTTCGACGCGCCCAGCAGCTCCTTGGCTTTGTCCAGCAGCTTGCCATGAATGTACTGCTGCGTGCTTTGCCCGGTTAGGCGCTTCAGCAAGTCGGTGAGGTAGCTGGCCGACATGTGCACCTGCCCGGCCAGGTAGTGCGCCGTAGGCACGCCGTTTTCTGTGGTTTGCTCGCTGTTGAGGTAGCTGTACAGCGCGGCGTCCAGCTGGGCCAGCAGCTCGCGGCCAGCGAGCCTGCGGCTGGCAAACTGCCGGTTGTAAAAGCGGTTGGCGTATTGCAGTAGCAGGTCGAAATACGTGACGACCATTTCCTCACTGAACCCGGCGGGGGCAGCCCGGCACTCCTGCTGCAAGCCGAGTAGCAGGTTGTCGAGCGTGGCTTCCTCGGCCGCCGAGAGGTGCAGGGCTTCGTGGGCGGCGTAGTGCCAGAAGCTGTAGCTTTTCAGGCGGTGAGCCAGGGCGTAGCGGCGGATCAGGTCGGGGTGCACGAGCAGCAGCCAGCCCGCGGGCGGCAGGCTATCGGCCGCGTTCCACAGCACCGCCTTGCCGGGAGCCACCAACGACAGCACCCCGTGGTCGAAATCGTAGCGGAGCTGCCCGTACGCGGTTTTGCAGGGGCAGTTCTTCTTGACCGCAACGGTGTAGAATCCCGTCGAAAGCAAGCCCGACCAGGTTGTGGTTGGTGGCGGCCGCAGCTCGTCGAATTGCAGCACGCTTACCAACGGGTGCGGGGGCGCGGGCAGGGCCAGCAGCCGGTGCTGCTCGGCCACCGAGGTGATGACGAAATGCGGCGGGTTTTCCTGCGTCATGGTAGGCGCAAAGCTACAGCTTCGGCGCAGTTACCTTCTGGTAGATAGGCCGATACGTGCCGGCCAGGCTGCGCACAATAAGCGAGGTAGGAATGATCTTGCCCAGCCGGGCCAGCAGGGCGTTTTTCGCCCCGGAAATGGTCGTGCGCCTGCCGGCGCGCAGGCCGCTCATGGCGGCTTCCACTACCTGCGCGGGCGTTTGTAGCTCGCCGAAAAGGCCCATGTTTTCCGAGCCTACGTTAGCGGCGTCGAAGAAGCCGGTGGCCGTGGCCCCCGGACACAGCAGCATCACCCGGATGCCCAGCGGAGCGTTTTCTTCGGCCAGGGCTTCGGTGAAGGAGCGCACGAAAGCCTTGGAGGCCGCGTAAGCCGCCATAAACGGCACGGACATAAAGCCGGCCATGGAGCCTACCTCTACGATGGTGCCGCGCCGCCGCTCCCGCATGGGGTGCAGGTAGCGGTGCGTCAGGGCCACTAGGGTGGTGAGGTTCAGCGCCAGCATGGCCAGCTCGCTGCCAAGGTCCAGCGTTGCAAAGTCGCCAATAGAGCCAATGCCGGCATTATTGATCAGCCAGTCTACCTCCAGTCCCCGCCGCTCGGTTTCGGCAAACAGCTGCTCGGCTGCCTCTGGTGCCGCCAGGTCCAGCGCCACGTACTGCGCCCGGATGCCGTGCTGGCGCGTCAGCTCGTCGCACAAGGCGCGCAGCTTCTCCGCCGACCGCGCCACCAACACCAGATTATGCTTTTCGGCCGCCAGCCGACGGGCAAATGCTTCGCCAATGCCGCCCGAGGCGCCTGTTATGAGGGTTACGTTCATCTGCGTACTGAAACTTGAAAGCCAGTGGGTAAGGCTGGCAAAGTTTCCGTTTTGGCCAGTCGAAAAAGTAGCCGAATCCGGGATAGTTGTAGCCAAAACCCAGGGCCGGCAAAAGCGGCTCATTGGCCGGGAGTACGGCGCAATCAGCTCTTTTTTGCCAGAGGTAACAGATGGGCCGGGTGACGATGGAAGTGCTACGCTGTAGCGCCAGCCTGGGCACTGCTGACTACAGCCGCAACCCGTCCAGCAACGCAATGTAGCCCCCAATGCCCTGGCGGATTTCGCTGAGCAGAATATACTCGTCCGGGGTGTGGGAGCGGGCCGAGTCGCCGGGGCCGATTTTGACTGTCGTGAAGGGCATCATGCTCTGGTCGGAGAGGGTGGCCGAGCCGAACGGGCAGCAGCCCAGGGCCAGGCCGCGCCGTACCAGCGGGTGGTCCAGCGAAATGCGCGAGGAGTTGAGGTGGAGGGAGCGGGGCGTTACGTCGGCCTGCACGTGCCGGCGCACCAGCTCTACTACTTCCGCGTTGGAATACAGCTCGTTGGGGCGCACGTCCACCACAAACGTGCACCGGTCGGGCACCACGTTGTGCTGGGTGCCGGCCTGGATTTGCGTCACGGTCATCTTCACCGGCCCCAGCAGCTCCGACACCCGCTCAAACCGAAAGTCCCGAAACCACTGCATATCGGCCAGGGCCCGGTACAGGGCATTGTCGCCTTCGTCGCGGGCGGCGTGGCCGGTGCGGCCGTGGGCTACGCAGTCGAGCACCACCAAGCCTTTTTCGGCCACGGCCAGGTCCATCTGCGTTGGTTCGCCCACCACGCCTAGGTCGATGGTGCCCAGCGCAGGCAGCACGCTCCGAATGCCGCCGGCCCCCGAAATTTCCTCCTCGGCGGTAAGGGCGCAAATCAAATTGTAGGGCAGGTTTTCCTGGCCCTGGAAATGCAGAAACGCGGCCAGCAGACTCACCGCCGAAGCTCCGGCGTCGTTGCTGCCCAGCCCGGTCAGCCGGTCGCCCTCCACCACGGCCCCGAACGGGTTATACGTCCAAGTGCTGCCGGGCTGTACGGTGTCGTGGTGGGAGTTGAGCAGGATGGTGGGCTTGTTGGCGTCGAAGTGGCGGTTGCGCGCCCACACGTTGTGGCCGAGACGCTGCACTGGCACGCCGAGGCGCTCCAGAAAAGCAGTCAGTAGCTCGGCCGTGCCGCCTTCTTCGCGCGAGAAAGAGGGCGTGCGAATCAACTCCCGCAGCAGCTCAGTGGCGCTGGCCGTGAGCTGGTCGAGGGCAATGGGGGAAATGCTACTGCTCATCGGCGGTCAGCACCGTTTTCACCGGCTCGTTGAGGCGCAGGGCGTGTTCAATCACCACCCGCTCCACGCCCTGGGTTAGCGCCGCAAAGGCATTATCGAGCTTGGGCACCATGCCGGCCGCCACGGCGCCGGCCGCTTTCAGGGCCTGGTACCGGGCTGGGGTGAGACTGGAAATCACCGACGTGGCATCGTGCATGTCGGCTAGCACGCCGTCTTTCTCGAAGCAGAAATGCAGCTCTACAGCGTAGCGCGCGGCCAGAGCCACGGCTACGGTGCTGGCAATGGTGTCGGCGTTGGTGTTGAGCAGCTGGCCCCGGCCGTCGTGGGTAATGGCACACAGCACGGGCAGCACCCCAGCGTCCAGCAGCAGGTGCAGCAGGTGGGTGTTTACGCCCGCGGGCCGCACGTCGCCCACAAAACCGTAGTCGATGTCAACTACGGCGCGTCGTGTGGCTTGCAGCACGTTGCCATCGGCCCCCGACAAGCCCAGGGCATTGAGGCCGGCCGCTTGCAGCAGGGCCACCAGCTGCTTGTTGGTTTTGCCGGCGTAGAACATGGTCACCACTTCCAGCGTGGGCGCATCGGTAATGCGGCGGCCCTGCACCAGCTGCGGCTCGATGCCGCGCTCGGCAAGCAGCTGGCTGGCCCCTTTGCCGCCGCCGTGCACCAGCAGCTTGCGTCCCGGCACCCGCGCCAGCTCCGCCACAAAGCGGCGCAGCGCCGGCTCATCGTCCAGAATGCCGCCGCCAATCTTGAATATTTTTAGACTTGGATTCATCAATACGTCAGCAGGAGGAAAGGGCCTCAGAGTGCCCAAGAACGCCGAAAGTGGAAGGCGACAACGGCAACCAGCCCGTGGGCCGCGGCCGGCAACGTAACTTTTTTTGGTCCCAGCGCGACAAAGTTTCCGAAAAAAAACATCTAGTATTGCAACGATTTCGCGGCACTTCGCATTTGCAGCCGCAGAAACTACCACTCGCCGCCTTGCGGCCCCGGTGCTTGTCATGATTCACTTCTCTTCTCTTGCGCTTCTGCGACGATCCACGCTGATCGTGCGAATTATGCCAGCCTAAGAGCTGGCTTGCCAAGGACCGTCTGCGTTTTCCAAGCAAAACCGGCGGCACCCGCTCCGAGCAGCGGGAGAGAAGAAGAGAACAATCAACGACTAACTGACTGACACGAGTGTAGGCCCTAGTGTGCGTTTGCCGGGCGGGTTGCCGTAGATGCCCCGCTGCCTTTTGGCCCCTGCGGCCCGTTCCCTTGCCCTTTTCTGGTTGTGTTTCGCCGCTGGCCGCTACGGCCCGCTAGCTGAAATCTGCTGCGCCCGGAAAAGCCTGTTTGCCTGCCCCTGAGTTGTTTTCAGCGCCTGCTGCCGCCATATCGGCAGCTACCTTTTCCCTGCCATGTTTCTACGAGTTGCGGATGCTGCCGACGCGCAGCACGCGGAAACCCTGTGCCACTGGTACGCCGAATCGGCCCGCCAACGCGGCGTAGGCATCGCCAAGCGTGAGCCCAACTACTTGATTAAGAAGATGGAGCGCGGCGACGCCATCATTGCCTTCCTCAATGGGCAGCTGGCCGGCTTCTGCTACATCGAGACGTTTGAGGACGATAAGTTCGTGGTGAACTCCGGCCTCATCGTCAACACGGAGCTGCGCCAGGAGGGCTTGGGCCGGGCCATCAAGCACCGCGTGTTTGAGTTGTCGCGCACCAAGTACCCGCAGGCCAACATCTTCGGCATCACCACCAGCGCGGCGGTGATGAAAATCAACAATGAGCTGGGCTACCGCCCGGTGACCTTCCCGGAACTGACCCAAAGCGACGACTTCTGGAAGGGCTGCGCCAGCTGCAAAAACTACGGCATTCTGCAGGACAACCAGCGCCGCCTGTGCCTGTGCACCGGCATGGTTTACGACAACCTCAACGACCGTTTCGCTCAGCAAACCATTGAAATCCTGAGCGAAGCAAAGTAGTAGACGCCCTGCTGAAAGCCCTCATGCTGACGCTAGAGGCTAACCGTCATGCTTCATCTGGCGTCCGCGCAGCCGGAGGCGAAGTCGAAGCATCTCTACCGCGGGCTAACTCTACTCGTGAGGACGGAGCAGGCATCCGTAACGAAGCGGGAGAGATGCTTCGACAGGCTCAGCATGACAATACTCTCTTGCGAGATAATGCTCGGAAAGCTGCGTAACGCCCACACCCCTCCTCTCTCGCCTCTCATTTCTCACATCTTCGTCCATGAAAAAGGTAGTTCTCGCGTATAGTGGCGGCTTGGATACGTCTTATTGCGTGGTGTATCTGACCCGCGAGCTGGGGTTGGAAGTGCACACGGTACTAGTCAACTCGGGCGGCTTCTCGCCGGAGGAGTTGGCCGCCATCGAAAAGCGAGCCTACGAGCTGGGTTCCAGCCGCCACGAGGTGCTTGACGTAACCGAGCGGTTCTACCAGCAATGCCTGCGCTACCTCATCTTCGGCAATGTGCTGAAGAACGACACGTACCCCTTAAGCGTCAGCGCCGAGCGCATGTTTCAGTCGCTGGCCTTGGCCGAATACGCCCGCACTCATCAAGCCGACTACATTGCCCACGGCAGCACCGGCGCCGGCAACGACCAGGTGCGTTTCGACGTGGCCTTCTCGGTAATTGCGCCGGCCACAGAAATCATTACGCCCATCCGCGACCAGAAGCTGAGCCGCCAAGCCGAAATCGAGTATTTGCAGCGGCACGGGGTGGAGATGAGCTGGGAGAAAGCCAAATATTCCATTAACAAAGGTATCTGGGGGACCAGCGTGGGCGGCGTGGAAACGCTGACCTCGCACCAAGCCCTGCCGGAGTCGGCTTACCCCACGCCGCTTACTCAGACCGAGCCGGCCAGCATCAGCATCACCTTTGAAAAGGGCGAGCCGGTGGCCCTGAATGGACAGGCTATACCGCCCGTAGCCCTGATTCAGGCCCTCAATGAACTGGCCGGCGCCTACGCCATTGGCCGCGACACCCACGTGGGCGACACCATTCTGGGCATCAAGGGCCGCGTGGGGTTAGAGGCGCCGGCCCCGCTGATTCTTATCAAGGCTCACCACTTGCTGGAAAAGCACACTTCCTCGCGCTGGCAGCTGCTGCACAAGGACTATATCGCCAACTGGTACGGCACGCTGCTGCACGAGGCCCAGTACCTCGACCCGGTGATGCGCGACATGGAAGCCTTTTTGGAGTCGTCGCAGGCGCGGGTGTCGGGCACGGTGTTCGTCACCTTAAAGCCCTACCAGTTTGAGTTGCAAGGCATCGAGTCGAAGTACGACATGATGCGCTCCACGGTGGCCACCTACGGCGAAGAAAACGACGCCTGGGACGGCCGCGACGCCAAGGGTTTTATCAAGATTTTCAGCAACCAGCTACGGATTCACGCCTCTTTCGATGCCTAGCAACGATTCGTCTCCGGTGGCCTCACCTCCTAGCTCCCTCTCCAGAAGAGAAGGGGAACTAGCTCTAGATGAGACTAGCTCTAACGAACTACAAACTAGCTCCCCCTCTCCCTCGGAGAGGGAGCTAGGGAGTGAAGCCTTTATGCACAAAATCAAGGTTGGCCTTGTCGGCGGCGCCGGTTACACGGCCGGGGAACTGCTGCGTATTCTGCTGCACCACCCGCGGGCGGAGCTGAGCGCCATTGTCAGTACCTCGAATGCGGGCAACGCGGTAAGTAGCGTGCACGACGACTTGGTAGGTGAAACCGAGGTGCAGTTTGCCTCGAAGCTGGCCGGGGATGAGGACGTGGTGTTTCTGTGCCTGGGCCACGGCAACTCGAAGGCGTGGCTCGAGAAAAACCCGCTGCCTGCCGCTACCAACGTCATTGACCTGAGCAACGACTTCCGCCTGCACGCCGACCAGGAATTCAATGGCCGCACCTTCGTGTACGGCTTGCCGGAGCTGAACAAGGCCGCCATCCAAGCGGCGCAGAGCGTGGCCAACCCCGGCTGCTTCGCCACGGCCATTCAGCTGGCCCTGCTGCCCCTGGCCGCTGCGGGCCAGCTCCGCGCCGACGTGCACGTATCGGCCATTACGGGCTCGACGGGGGCGGGGCAGAGCTTGTCGGAGACGGTGCATTTCTCGTGGCGCAGCGGCAACGTGTCCATCTACAAACCTTTCACCCACCAGCACCTGAGCGAGATAGGGGAGAGCCTGCGCCAGCTCCAGCCGCACCCGGCCGTGGACGTGCACTTTGTGCCGTACCGCGGCAACTTCACCCGCGGCATTTTCGCCAGCGTGTACACGCCCTCGGACCTAACCGAGGACGAAGCGCGGCAGCTGTTCCGGGACTTCTACGCCGACGCGCCCTTCACCACGGTGGCGGAGCGGGAGCTGCACCTGAAGCAGGTAGTCAACACCAATAAATGCCTGCTGCACGTGCAGAAGCAGGGCCGCCAGCTACTGGTCACCGCCGTCCTCGACAACCTGCTGAAAGGCGCCTCGGGCCAGGCCGTGCAAAACATGAACCTACTCTTCGGCTTGCCGGAGACGATGGGGTTGGAGTTGAAAGCGGGTATGTGGTAGGGGCGCGTTGCACGCGTCCGCCCGGCAGCACGACTACTCATTCCAATATATGGGAACGGTTAGCCCAACGACTAGCCGGCCGATACACCATTTTTTTAAACGAAACCATACGCCAGCGGACGCGTGCAACGCGCCCCTATCACAGACACTCATGGAGCTTTTCGACGTTTACCCGCTTGTTGACATTACGCCGGTTCGGGCGCTGGGAGCGACGCTCTGGGACGACCAGGGCCGGGAGTATCTGGATTTCTACGGTGGGCACGCCGTTATTTCCATTGGCCACAGCCATCCGCACTACGTGCAGCGCCTTACCGAGCAGGTGCAGCGCATCGGCTTCTACTCCAACTCGGTGCAGATTCCGATTCAGCGGGAGCTGGCCGAAAAGCTGGGCCGCGTGTCGGGCTACGAAGATTACGCGCTGTTCCTGTGCAACTCGGGGGCCGAGGCCAACGAGAATGCGCTGAAGCTGGCTTCCTTCCACACCGGCAAAACCCGCGTCATTGCCTTCAAGGGCGCCTTTCACGGCCGCACCTCCGGAGCCGTGGCGGCCACCGACAACCCGAAAATTGTGGCGCCCTTCAACGCCGGCCACGCCATCAGTTTCCTCGACTACGACCTAGCCGCCGTAGAGCAGGTGCTGCACGGGGGCGACGTGTGCGCCGTCATCATCGAACCCATTCAGGGTGTGGGCGGCATCGTCAGCCCCTCGGATGAGTTTCTGCGGGAACTGGCGGGGCTGTGCCGGCAGCACGGCGCCCTGTTGGTAGCCGATGAAGTGCAGAGCGGCTACGGCCGCAGCGGCCGGTTCTTCGCCCACCAGCACGCCGGCATCCGCCCCGACATCATTTCGGTAGCCAAGGGCATGGGCAACGGCTTCCCCATTGGCGGCATTCTGATTGCGCCTGAATTGAAGGCTTCACATGGCCTGCTGGGCACCACCTTTGGGGGCAACCACCTGGCCTGCGCCGCCGCCCTGGCCGTGCTGGAGGTAATGGAGCAGGAAAATCTGGTGGAGCACGCCGCCGAGCTGGGCCACTACCTGCGCCGAGAGTTGGAAGCTCACGCCGGCGCCGAGGAAATCCGCGGCCGGGGCCTGATGGTGGGCATCAAATACGGCTTTCCTGTCAAGAACCTGCGCGACCAACTGCTCGCGGAGCACCACATTTTCGTCGGTAACGCTGCCGACCCCACCGTGCTGCGCCTGCTGCCCCCGCTGAATATCACTAAGGCGGAGGTTGATAGGTTTTTGATGGCGCTATGACAGACCTCACCCCCTAGCTCCCTCTCCAAAAGAGAGGGGGAACTAGCTCTAAAACAATAGTTTCTAGCTCATCATTTTCTTCCATCCGCGAAGGGTCGCGTCTCTACAACCTGCATGCATCGTTCCCGAAACCGCTATGGCATTCAACGAAATAGAAGAGATACTTCAATAAGCTCGGCATGACGTGCTGAAATACAGTAGAACACCCATGCAAAACTTTACCTCCTTCGCCGACGTGGGCGACTACAGGGCTCTGCTGCAACAGGCGCTGGCAATCAAGGCCAACCCCTATGGCTACCAGCACGTTGGGCGCAACAAAACCGTAGGGCTGATCTTCTTCAACCCGAGCCTGCGCACCCGGCTTAGCTCCATCAAGGCGGCCTACAATTTGGGCGCGCAAGCCTGGGTGCTCAACGCCGGCGCCGATTCGTGGACCTTGGAAATGGCCGACGGCGCGGTGATGAACAGCGGCACCCAGGAGCACATCAAGGAAGCCATTGCCGTGATGAGCCAGTACTGCGACGTGCTGGGCGTGCGCACGTTTCCTACTCTCAAAGACCGTGACGAGGACTACCAGGAGGTTGTCTTCAACAAGATTCTCCAGTATGCCACCGTGCCCGTCATCAGCCTGGAAAGCGCCACGCTGCACCCACTACAAAGTTTCGCCGACCTGATTACGGTGGCCGAAACCAAGAAAATGGAACGGGTGAAAGTGGTGCTGACCTGGGCCCCGCACGTGCGCGCCCTGCCCCAGTGCGTGCCCAACTCCTTCTGCGACTGGTTTGCGGAAGTCGACTGGGTAGATCTGGTCATCACCCACCCGGAGGGCTACGAGCTGGACCCGCGCTTCACCAAAGGTGCCCGCATCGAGCACAACCAACGCCAGGCCCTGGCCGGCGCCGACTTCGTGCAGGCCAAAAACTGGAGCAGCTACCAGCACTACGGCCAAGTGCTCCAGAACGACCCCGCCTGGATGCTCACGCCCGAACACCTGGCCCTCACCAACGACGCCAAATTCTTGCACTGCCTGCCCGTGCGCCGCAACGTGGAAGTGTCGGACGCGGTGCTCGACTCGCCTAACTCGCTGGTGATTCAGGAAGCGGCTAACCGGGTGTTTTCCATGCAGACGGTGCTGCACGAGCTGCTGAAATAAGGCAGGTGCTGGTAGAGAACAGGCAGAATTTGAGTGAAGAGAAAAACAAAAAAAATTGAGGTGGCACACAACACGGATGGAGGAGCTTCGTTAAGGCGTGTCGAAAGTCGGCTGAGCAGCTGGCTCTATTTGTTCACTCTGTAAGCATCTGCTATGAAAAAGATGATTGCCCTCGCCGCTGTATTGGTTGCTGGAATTTCTGCTGCCAACGCCCAAACCAGCACCACGACAACCACCACCACGCAGCCCACGCAGAGCACCACGGGTACTACCCAGCCCGCCCAAAGCACGGTAAGCCCCACAACGACCACCACTCCCGCCTCGTCAACCACGACAACGACGGTAGAAACCCAGTCGAGCACCAGCGTGTCGCCGGCTTCTTCGGCCCCCACGCAGCCCGCCGCTGGCGACGTGAAGGTGAAAAGCAAGAAGAAAAAGACCAAAATGAAGGCCGACGACAAGTAATCGTCGTCTGCACAACGCAAAAGGCCCGGCTGCGAAAGTAGCCGGGCTTTTTTCTGTGAACTGCGGCCCTAAAACGGAAAGGCCAGTTGCTGGTCTTGTAAATCGGCGGCGCTGGCCAGGTTGGACAGGGTAAGGCCGAGCAGCCGCACGCCCTTGGGCAGGGGCAATAGGCCAGTTAGCAGCTCCCGGCTCAGCGTATCCAGCACCTCGCGGCTGCTAAGCAACCCCAGCGTGGTTCGGCTGCGGGTAATTTGCTGGAAATCGGTGTACTTCACTTTAAGCGTAAGCGTGCGCCCCTGCGTGCCAGTGCGCTGGCAAAACTCCCACACCGAATCCAGGCAGGGCAGCAGGCCGCCTACTAAGTCCTCGTAGGTGGTCAAGTCCTGCTCGAAGGTGGTTTCGGAGCCGATGGACTTGCGCACCCGGTCGGGGCGCACGGGGCGGTGGTCCTGGGCGCGGGCAATGAGATAATAGTGCCCGCCGGCCTTGCCGAAGTGCTGGCGCAGGAAGGCTTCGGTCTGCTGGCGCAAGTCGAGGCCGGTGAAGATGCCCAGCCGGTTCAGCCGCGCGGCCGTGGCCGGCCCAATGCCGTGAAACTGCCCCACGGCCAATCCTTCTACAAACGCCTCGCCCTGGCCCGGCTTAATGACGAACTGCCCGTTGGGCTTGCGGTGGTCGGAGGCCAGCTTGGCCAGAAACTTATTGTAGGAAATGCCCGCCGAAGCCGTGAGGTGAGTTTGGCGAAAAATTTCAGTCCGAATTTCCTGAGCTATTTGCGTAGCGGAGGTGAGGCCCTTGTGGTTTTCGGTTACATCGAGGTAGGCTTCGTCGAGGGAAAGCGGCTCGATGAGTGGAGTATACTCGCTGAAAATGGCCCGAATCTGCCGCGACACGTCCTTGTACACCTCAAACCGGGGCTTCACGAACACCAACTCCGGGCACTTGCGCCGCGCCACCGCCGACGACATGGCCGAACGGACGCCGAACTGCCGCGCCTCGTAGGAAGCCGCTGCTACTACGCCCCGCTCCCGGGAACCACCCACCGCCACGGGCTTACCACGCAGAACCGGATGGTCGCGCTGCTCCACGGAGGCGTAAAACGCGTCCATGTCAAGGTGAATGATTTTGCGGGTGTCAGCGGCGGCGTCCACGGGGGTAGGGCAGAGGCGGCAAAGTTCGGCCGCGCCGGCCATGCCTCACAATACCTGGTCTACACAAACGGGTTCAGCACCTGCAAGCCATTGTCGAGCCGCTGGCCGTGTTGCAGGTCTTCGGAGTACAGCGTCTGGCAGCCGCATTCCAGCGCCGCCGCTACAATCAGCGAGTCAAACCACGAAAACCCGTACCGTTGCGCCACCTGCGTGGCGCGCAGCAGCGTGGCCGGCGTGTTGGTGTGAACAAAAAAGTTGGCCATGACCTCCGTCAGTAGGTTCTCAACCGCTGTCCAGTTATACCCATACTTCCGTCGGCAGATGTTAGCAAATTCTGCTAGTACCTGCGTCGAAATGTGGGCTAGCGGAGTCTGCATTACCTGCGCCGCTATAGCTTGTTTCTGTGGCTCCGTTACAGAATAGGCATAGAGCAGAACGTTGGTGTCAAAAAAGACCTTACCGCTCATTTGCCTCGTCCCGATTGAATTTAAAGCCTCGGGTGTCGAGCTGAACGGCAGTAAATTTTTTAGTGCCAAGCGCGCGACTATCTGCTTCAGTGGATTGGCTATCGTGGGTTTGAATAGTCAGCACCCCGAGCTGCTCCAGTTCCTCCAGCAGGCGCAGAGCGTGTTCGTTCTTGAGTTCGACGGTGTAAGTCATGGCGAGGGTATGGAATATGGAAGAAATATACTGTTAAAGCCGTACACGCCGTAAAATGGTTTCGGGTAGGCAACCCAACGACGCCCCAGGGTTTTAACTCTGAGCCAGCTAGCGGATGGGGCCGCAACCCGACAACGCCCCAAGGCTAAAGCCCTGGAATACCTGTAATCGGGTCTTTAATTCTGCACCGGCTCCAGTGGCGTGGGTGCCGGCTCCGGCTGCCGGGGCTTACGGCTTACCAGAAACACCCCGCCGAAAATCAGCAGCGCCTGCCAGGCCCGGTTCCAGGTGAGGTGGTCTTTGCCCAGGCCCACGGCAATGAGTACGGCCAGGGCCGGTTGCAAGTAGATGTAGGCTCCCAACAGGGCCGGGGAGGCGTACTTCAGAGCCCAGTTGTTGAGCAGGTAAGCCAGGATAGTCAGGCACACCACCATGTAGGCAATGGCCGCCCAAACACCCACCGGGAAGCTGGCGTAGTCGGGCTGCTGCACTTGTTGCCAGCCGGCGGGCACGGCCAGGAAGGCGCCCACCAGAAAAATGCGGGCCAGCACCGTAAACGGGTGGTACTTGCGCATGAGCGGCATTACCACCACCAGATACACCCCGAACGCCGTGGCGTTGAGCAGAATATACACGTTGCCGAGCAGGCCGTCCTGCCCGGCCGCTGCCACCGGGCCCCGGCTCAGAATGATGCTGGCCGCGCCGGCCCCGGCCAACCCGATGCCCAGCAGCCGCGGCAGCGTCAGCCGCTCGCCCAGCAGCACGGCCGAGGCCAGCACTGTTACCACCGGAGCAATGGTTTGGATAAGCGACGCATTGATGGGCGAGGTGAGATTGAGGCCCGAGAAGAACAGCAGCTGGTTCAGCCCGATGCCCAGGATGCCGCTGGCTATGCTGCGCAGCTGGTCGGCGCGGCCCGTGATTCGGTCGTGGGGCGCCACCAGGCGGCTGAGCACGCCGAAGAACACCGCCGCGCCCACCACCCGCAGCAGCACCAGCCCAAACGGCCCCATGTAGCGCGGCATCACGTCCTTGGAAATGCTGTAGTTGGCCGCGTAGATAAGCGCCACCAAAAACAAGGCCGCGTGGACCCGCAGGGAATTTTTCATGGAAAAAGAATGTGGCGTAACCGCAGGAAAGCGCAGCTAAGCTTTAGCTTGTGCCGTACACCGGCCGCAGAGGTGTAGGAAAACGACGGCTAAGGCACACTATACGTACTATCTTAGCTTGCACACGGCGCAAGCTAAAGCTTACGCCACATTTCCGCCTGATGTCTACCGGCTCCCTATTCGACTCTACCCCCGCACCTTCTTCAGCACCCACCACTGCGCCCCTGGCCGAGCGGATGCGGCCCCGCACCCTCCAGCAGTACGCCGGCCAGCAGCACCTCATCGGGCCGGAGGGCGTGCTGCGGCGCTACCTAGCCGCCGGGCGCCTGCCCAGCCTCATCTTGTGGGGGCCGCCGGGCGTAGGCAAAACTACTCTGGCCCATCTACTGGCCCAGGAGCTAGGCAAGCCGTTTGTGGCCCTGTCGGCCATTAATGCCGGGGTGAAGGATGTGCGCGAGGTGATTGAACGGGCCCGCAAGCAGCGCGGCACCATCTTATTTATCGACGAAATTCACCGCTTCAGCAAAAGCCAGCAGGATGCCTTGCTGGGCGCCGTAGAGCAGGGCATTGTCACGCTCATCGGGGCCACCACCGAAAATCCGTCGTTTGAGGTGATTCCGGCCGTGCTCAGCCGGGCCCAGGTGTACACGCTGGAACCCCTGGGCAAAGACGTACTGACCGGCCTTGTTGACAAAGCCCTGGCCGAGGACGAGGTGCTGAAGCAGAAGCGGGTGCGCGTGCAGGACTACGGCGCCCTGCTCACCATTTCGGGCGGCGACGCGCGCAAGCTGCTCAACCTGCTGGAAATCGTAGTAGAAGCCAGCCGCCCCAGTCCCGAAACCGGCGCAATCATCATCACCGATGAGGCGGTGCAGCAGCTGGCCCAGCAGCACCTGGCCCGCTACGACAAAGGTGGCGAGATGCACTACGACGTAATTTCGGCCTTCATCAAAAGCATCCGCGGCTCCGACCCCAATGCGGCCTTGTATTACCTAGCCGTGATGCTGGAAGGCGGCGAAGACCCCAAGTTCATTGCCCGCCGCTTGCTCATTCTGGCCAGTGAGGATGTAGGATTAGCCAACCCCAATGCCCTCATCCTGGCCCAGAGCTGCTTCCAGGCCGTTACGGTCATTGGCATGCCCGAGGGCGACATTATCCTGGGCCAAACGGTGGTGTACCTAGCCACCTCGCCCAAGAGCAACGCTTGCTACAAAGCCATCCGCGAGGCCCGCGCCTACGTGCGCCAGCACGGTGTGCAGCCCGTGCCCATTCCGCTGCGCAATGCCCCCACCAAGCTCATGCAGGAGCTGGGTTACGGCCAGCAGTACCTCTACTCCCACGACTACGAGGGCAACTTCGCCTACCAGGAGTTCCTGCCCGAAGCCCTGAGCGGTACCGTGTTCTACCACCCCGGCCACAACCCCCAGGAAGCCAAAGCCCAGGAACGCCTGCGCCAGCTCTGGGGCGAGAAGTACGGGTATTAAGGTGAGGAGGTAAATACCCTGGCGGCCGACTTCTGGCCACCGGCGGGGCGTCTGCCCGCCGGTGGCTGGGGAAAGTCTCCGGATTGGCGGCCGCAAAGCGGCCAGCCGGAACCGTGCCGCGTGACCGGTTGATAGGAAGATGTAACGCGAAGTTATACTTCGCGAGGCGCCAGAAAGACACCGTACGATTTCGTTCTGTAGGTCGCGAAGTGAAACTTCGCGTTACATTCTTCTAGCGCAGGCGACTGGCCCACATGGCCCCTGCACCTGATGGCCGCTGGCGCGGCCGTCAGTCCGAAGACTTGCCCCATTCCCCAGCGGGCAGACGCCTCGCCACAGGCCAGAGGTCGGCCACCAGAACTCACCAGTTCACCACCTCACCACGCATAACCTCCTGTTCAGCCCTGCAAAATGCCGGTTGGTTGAATAGCCGGCGCCGCACCCGAAAAGCCTCTACATTTGTTTACGAGGACAAACGACTACCTTTTTCTTATCCCAATGAGACAGTTTTTCAAGTACGTGCTGGCCACGCTGACGGGCCTCGTACTATTCGCCCTGGTGGGCTTTGTGTTGCTGGTGGGGCTGATTGCCGCCGCCGCTTCCGGCGACGATGACGTAACCGTGGCCCGCAACTCGGTGCTGGAGCTGAAGCTCGACAAGCCCCTGGCCGAGCGCGGGTTCAAAGACCCGTTTGCGGCCTTTGGGGGCGGCAACGGCACGCTTATCGGGCTCGATGAGCTGAAGGTTGCTATTCGCCGGGCCAAGGACGACGACGGCATCCGGGGCATCTTCCTGAACCTGGAGCTGGTGCAGGGCGGCATGGCCTCACTGGAGGAAATTCGCCGGGAGCTGCTCGACTTCAAGAAGGCGGGCAAGTTTATCGTGAGCTACACCGATGCGCAGTCGGAGAAGAGCTACTACCTGGCCTCGGTGGCCGACAAGCTCTACCTCAACCCCCAGGGCACGCTGGAGTTCAATGGCCTCAGTTCCGAGACCATGTACTACAAAAACCTGTTCGACAAGCTGGGCGTGCAGGCGCAGATTTTCCGGGTGGGCTCATTTAAAAGCGCCGTGGAGCCCTTCTTCCGCACCAGCATGTCAGACTCAGCCCGCCTGCAAACCTCGTCGTTCCTCAACTCGCTGAACGACGCCATGCTGGCCGACGTGGCCGCCGCCCGCAAGATTGCGCCGGCCCGCCTCAAGGTTATCAGCGACTCCATGCTGGTGCACAACGCCGACGACGCCAAGCGCCTCGGCCTGGTAACCGACCTGGGCTACTACGACCAGGCCACCGACTACATCAAGGGCAAGCTGGGCGTGGAGAAAGACGAAAAGCTCAGCCTCATCAACCTGTCGGACTACACCAGGGCCGCCGACGACGAGGACAACGCGAGCGGCAACCGCATTGCCGTGGTCTACGCCGAGGGCGACATCGTGACGGGCAAGGGTGGCAACGAAAGCATCGGCAGCACCCGCTTCGCCGAAGCCATCCGCAAGGCCCGTCTCGACGACAAGGTGAAAGCCGTGGTGCTGCGCGTAAACTCGCCCGGCGGCTCCTCGCTGGCCTCCGACATCATTTACCGCGAGGTGATGCTGACCAAGAAAGTGAAGCCCGTTATTGCCAGCATGTCGGATGTGGCGGCCAGCGGCGGCTACTTCATTGCCATGGGCTGCGACACCATCGTGGCGCACCCTACTACCATCACCGGCTCCATCGGCGTGTTTGGGGTGCTGCCCAACGTGGGGCCCTTCCTGAGCGACAAGCTCGGCATTACGACGGACCGCGTGAGCACGGGCAAGTTCTCGGACTTCCCCACCATTACGCGCGCCCTCACGCCGTTTGAGCAGCAGCAGTTTCAAAACGAAATCAACCGCATCTACGCCGACTTCACCACCAAAGCCGCCCAGGGCCGCCACATGCCGGTGGAGCGCCTGCGCCGCTTTGCCTCCGGCCGGGTGTGGTCGGGGGTAGAAGCCAAGCAGCGCGGCCTCGTAGACGTGCTGGGCTCCATGGACGACGCCCTGCGCATTGCCGCCCGCCGCGCCAAGCTCAAGAACGGCGACTACCGCATCCAGAAGCTGCCCCGCCAGAAGTCGTTTGCCGAAAATCTGCTGTCAAGCTTCGACGAAGAAGCCCGCCTGCGCCTCGTCAAGTCCGAAATGGGCCCGCTGTTCCCGATGTATCAGCAATACAAAAAGCTGTCGGAAATGAAGGGCGCCCAGGCTCGGATGCCGTTTGAAGTGGAGATTCAGTAAGTGGAATCTACGCTTCGGCTTGGGCCGGGCGTGAAAAGGCCGCTGGCATCGTGCTGGCGGCTTTTTTATTTCTTGCTGAGGTCCGCTGAGGAAAAGCGCAGAGGTGCGCAGTGTTCCTACGGCAGAACAGCTTAGCGAACTTCTGCGCTTTCCTCAGCGGACCTCAGCGGGAAATTATACCTTGCGGCCCTGAAAAAACCCTATCGAGAATGCAACAACTCCGCGAGGCCGCTGCCTACCTCCAGCAGCAGCTCCAAGATTTTCAGCCCGAAGTAGGCATCATCCTCGGCACCGGCCTAGGGGCCTTGGTCAAGGACGTAGACGTGCAGCACCGCTTTTCCTACGCCGACATCCCGCACTTCCCGGTGTCGACGGTGGAAAGCCACTCTGGCAACCTGCTGGCGGGCACGCTGGCCGGCAGGCGGGTGCTGGTGATGCAGGGGCGCTTCCACTATTACGAGGGCTACACGATGCCGCAGGTGGTGTTTCCGGTGCGCGTCATGAAGCTGTTGGGGATTCGCCACTTATTTGTCAGCAACGCCGCTGGCGGCCTGCATCCCGACTTTGAGTATTCGGACCTGATGCTCATCGAGGACCACCTGCACTTGCAGCCCGCCAACCCACTCGTCGGGCCCAACCTGGATGAGCTAGGCCCGCGCTTCCCCGACATGCTGGAGCCCTACGCCCCCGGCCTGCTGCACCTGGCCGAGGAGGCCGCCGCCGAGCTAGGCTTTACGCAGTACCTGCGCCGGGGCGTGTACGCCTCCCTACCCGGCCCCATGCTCGAAACCCCGGCCGAGTACCGCTACCTACGCACCATCGGGGCCGATGCCGTGGGCATGAGCACCACCCCCGAGGTCATTGCCGCCGTGCACATGGGCCTGCCCGTGCTGGCCGTGTCCGTCATCACCGACCTGGCCGCACCCGGCAAGCTTAAGCGCGTCGACATTGCCGACATTCTGCGCGCCGCCGCCGTCGCCGAGCCCCGCCTCACGGCCCTGTTCCGTAGGGTGCTGGAAAAACTGTAGGAAGTAAGAAAGTTAAAAAGTTGAGGAGTTAGAAAGTTGAGAAGTTGGAGGATGGCTGCCTCCTAACTTCCCAACTTTCTAACTCCTCAACTTTTTAACTTTCTACTTCACCACCACGCGCCGCCGGTCGTAGCTGAGGATGGTGAAGATGCCGATGCCGCCTTGCACGGTGCTCTTGATGACGGAGGGCTGGCCGAAGGGGTTGCCGTTGGCGTTGCGGGCGTCTTCTACCGACTGCAAAAACTGAAAGTAGGGCTGGTCGAGGTGGTAGAGCGTGACGAAAAGCGTGTCGTTGGGGCGAAACCGGTAGCTGGTACCCAGCGTGAATTCCTGGCCGTTGAGGAGGCGGTCCTCGGCCGTGTATTCCAGCTCCGGGGAGTTAGACAAGCTGTCCTTGTGCACCATCAGGCGGTAGTAGTCCAGGGTGGCGGCCGGGTCGCGGAAACGGGTGAGCAGGTAGGCTTCGCGCTGGGCCTCGGGGCGGGCGTTGAACTCCCATTCCACCGTGTCGATGGGTACGCGGGCGGGCATGGTGGCCGTGCCCGTGACGCGGCGGCCCTGGGTGTCGGTCAGCTCCAGCGAAAATGTGTCGCCGGGGCGGGCCACCACGGGCGAGGTGCCCACGTGGGTGAAGGCCTTGCCGGTGGTGCGGTTCACGCCCGGCGCAAAGCGCAGCACTTCCCGCCGCCCGTTGGCCAGCGTCAGAATAGCCGTGACATCAGTGGGCACCTTGGGCTCGGGCGTAGCCAGGTAAGGCACCGACTCCGACACCGTCAGGCGGGGCACTTCGCCGTTTTCGAGGTAAGCCTCTACCACCAGTTGCGGCGGATAAGCTGGCAACACCACGTCCACGTCCTTCTCCAGATTGCACGCCGCCGTCAGGGCCAGCAGCACCAGGCTGCTTAGCCACTTCCAGCTTTTGTACGCTTGTTTAGTTATCTGCTCGTTCATTGTTCTTGTGGTTAACCTTACCCCCCGGCCCCCTCTCCAAAAGAGAGGGGAGCCAGAAGGCGAGGGCGTAGACGCTATTGTATGCTGGTTTGCTTTACATCATTCATCTCATATCTCACTTCTTACCTCTCATGTCTCAACTTTCAAACTTCTCAACTTCAAAACTTAAAGTTGTACGTCACCGACGGGATGACCGGGAACAGGGACACCTGCCGGGCGCGGTAGCCAGTAATCTGGTCGGTTTGCGGGTCTCTAAGCTGGTCGAAGTACACGAAGTAGGGGTTGCGACGGTTGTAGGCGTTGTAGGCGCTAAACGTCAGGTCCGACTCCGGAATCCAGCGGTTGGGGCGCAGCTTCCACACCACGCCCAGGTCGAAGCGGTGGTAGGGCGCCAGACGGTAAGTATTGCGCTGGGGGTAGATGGGCACCGCGCCGGGCTCTTCGCCGAACACGTCCTGAAATAGGAACCGCCCCAGCGGCAGCGTGGTGGCCTGCCCCGAGGTGTACACGAACGAGCCCGTGAGCTGCACCCGCTCGTTGAGGTTGTGCAGGAGTACCACCGTCAGGTTATGGCGCCGGTCGTAGTTGGGAAAGAACGTTTCGCCGTTGTTGATGCCCGAGGTGCCGCGCTGGGGTGGAAACCGCCGCTTGGTCCACGACAAGGTGTAGCCCACCCAACCGGTAGTGCGGCCCTGCTTTTTCTCCAGGTACAGCTCGTTGCCGTAGGCCCAGCCCCGCCCGAACAGGAACTCGGCGTCCAGGTCCTCATTCACAAACAGCTGAGCGCCGTCGCGGAAATCAATCTGGCGCTGGGCCCACTTGTAGTACACCTCGTTGGTGAGCAGAAAGCGCCCGTCGCCGAACAGCCAGCTGGCGCCCGTGGCCACTTGCTGGCTGCGCTGGGGCCGCACCGACCCGCGCGAAGGATACCACACGTCGGTGGGCAGCGAGGCCCCGGAGTTCGTGACCAGGTGCACGTACTGGTACATCAGCGCGTAGCTGCTCTTGAGCGTGAGATTAGGCGTGAGCGAGTAGCGCACTCCAGCCCGCGGCTCCAGGCCGGCGTACTGGTCCTGGGAGCCCGACCGGAAGCCCGACAGGCGCAGGCCGTACTCCAGTTGCCATTTTTCGGTAGGCCGGAAGTTGTCGGAGGCGTAGAGGGCCGCCTCTTCGCCGCGGTAGCTGATGTCGGAGCCGAAGCCCAGGCGCCCATCTTCGGAGCCGGCTTGCAGGCGGCCCGTGCCGAAGCGGTGGGAAGTAGCCGTGGCGCCAAACTTCAGCGTGTGCCGGTCGTTGGGCAGGTAGTCGAGGTCGGTGCGCAGGGTCAGGTCCCGGATGTCGGAGGCCAGGCTGAAACTGAACTGGTCGAGCTTGTTGGTGATGCTGTACTTGTAGCTGGTTACGGAGGCCGTGGTGTTCAGGAACAGCTTGCGGTTGAACACGTGGTTCCAGCGCAGCGCCCCCACCTTATTGCCCCAGGAAAAGTCGAAGTTGAAGCCGTTCTGGGAGTTGAACCCAAACACGTCGTTGCCGAGGTAGCCGCTCAAAAACAGCTCGTCTTTGGCGCCCAGCTTGTAGTTGGCCTTGGCGTTGAGGTCGTAGAAGTAGTAGTCGGGAATGGGGTCAAACTCTGGGTCGTCGTTGTTGAGGCGGTTGATTTGGCGCGTAAAGATGTCGAAGTAGGTGCGCCGCCCCGACACCAGAAAGGCGCCTTTGTTTTTCACAATCGGCCCTTCCACTGTGAGGCGGGAAGAAATCAGCCCCAGCCCGCCGCTGGTCGTCAGCTTCTCGGCGTTGCCGGGCCGCATCTTCACATCCACCACCGACGACAGCCGCCCGCCGTACTGGGCCGGAAACCCGCCCTTGTACAAATCCACTGACTGCACGGCATCGGGATTGAACACCGAAAACAGCCCGAACAAGTGGCTAGGGTTGTACACCAGGGCGTCGTCCAGCAGCACCAGGTTCTGGTCGGCGGAGCCGCCGCGCACAAACAGGCCGGAGGTGCCTTCGCCGCCATTTTGCACGCCGGGCTTGAGCTGCAAGGTTTTCAGCAAATCCACTTCCCCGAACAAGGCCGGCAGCAGCTTGGCTTCGCGGGCCGTGAGGCGCTCCACGCTCATCTGCGGGGTCTGGAGCTTTTCCTGCAAGGAGCCGCGGCCTTCCACCAGCACCTCGCCCAGCTGGTTGCCCGACGCAACCAGCTGGAAGTTCAGGCGCTGGTCGCGGGTCAGGTTCAGCTCCCGCGTCTGGGTGTCGTAGCCGATAAAGGACACGACCACTTGGTGGCGGCCCGCGGGCAATTGCAGCGTATAAGCGCCTTTTTCATCGGTGGTAGCCCCGGCCTGCAAAGCCGGTACCGTCACGGTGGCTCCCGGCAGCACCTCGCCCGAGCCCGATACGCGCACCACCCCGTTCAACTGGTGTTGCACTTGCGCCCACGCAGCGGCCGGCAAGCCCAGGCAGCAAATGCCTACTACAACCCAAAGACGTAACAACATCGACATGATAAGCAAAAGGATACGCAAAGCTACGGACGCCCTTTGCAAACGCCTGAACTTGTCGGTTGTTTTAAAAGAAATAAGCGCAGCCCTTCCCGAGCCGGCAGGAGAGAGGCAGCTACAACATCAAACGGTCCTGCTGAGCGCAGTCGAAGCATCTCTACCGCTGGCTAACTCTACTCGTGAGAACGAAGCGGGAAAGATACTTGCCTGCGCCTTTCTTTGGTTCGGCAAGCGGACGCCAAATAAAGCAGGACGTTCTGTCGGTTTCCAAACCCGTTTCGGCGGCAGCGCGGCAGATTGCTCGCTAGGCTCAGGATGACATGTATTGCAGCTACCCCAACACGCCTTGCACCACTTGGTTGAGCTGGGTGGCGGGCACTACGCCGGCCTGGCGCCACACGGGCTGGCCTTTATGAAACAGGATTAGCGTAGGAATGCTCTGCACCCGGAACTGCTGGGCCGCGGCCTGGTTGCGGTCCACATCTACTTTGATGACTTTGAGCTTGCCCTGGTGCTGAGCCGCCACTTGCTCCAGGATGGGCGCCATAGTTTTGCAAGGGCCACACCAGTCGGCGTAAAAATCAACCAGCACGGGCATGCCGGGGCTGTTAATAAGCTCGGAGAAGGATTTCTTGGGCATTACAACACAACTGTAGTGGTTGAACCATGAAGGCAGCCGGGGCCACCGTTTGGCAGTACGCAGAAATCCGCCGAAAAGTGGCTGATGTATGGATGGAGCACAAAAAAGCCCAGTGCATTGGGGCACCGGGCTTTCCGTTAGGGCAGGGTAAAAGGCTAATTCTTGTTGACCAAGGTAACGTCGTTGGTTACTTCCGGGAAAGTGAAGCGGCCTCCCACCACTTTTTTGCCGCCCACGTGGCATTCCCAGGTGTAGCGGCCGGGCTGGGCTTTGGCGGCCTCGCCGGCATCGGTACGGAAGTAGTCGGGGTCCGAAGGCTCGGAGGGAAACACCACATCCACGCCGTTCTGGCCTTTTTCTACCTGTTTGGTGAGCACATATTCCTTGCCAGTGCTCTGGCTAATGACAATGAACTTGGCGCTGTAGGTGCCCAGCTGCCCGAACTTATCCATCACGCCCAGCTTGATATAGGCGTCGGTGGAAACCAGCCACGTCTGCGCTTTGGCAGTGGTAGGGGCAAATACAACCAAAGCCAGCAGGAAGCCGGCTACCTGGAGCATCCGGCGCAGGGAGAAAGCAGGAGTAGAGTCATGCATAGTGGTATCAGAGGTAAGGTGAAACGCAAAAGGTGTGAGTGAGGGGAAGTCGTTCAGCTGCAAGAGGTTAGCATATTTCAGCGCATACACCTCTGCCGTAACCAAATATATTAATTATTTGAAAAGGTCAACAAAATATTGTCATTTTTTTCGTTTATCCAACGACACTTCGTTGAATAGGCGTGTTTTATAGCTCAACGCTAGCATATTCTCTATGAGCAAACGACGCTCCTGGACGAAATTCGCCTCGGGACCGGCTACCCCGGCCGAAACGCGCTGCGGCTTGTGTGAGCGGCAAGTGCAGCAGGTGTCGCGCCACCACTTAGTGCCGCGGGAAGAAGGCGGCCGGCACGGGCCTACCGTCGATTTGTGCCAGCCCTGCCACAGCTCGGTGCACCTGCTACTGAGCAACCGCCAGCTGGCCCGCCAGTACCACACCGTCGAGGCCCTGCGCGAAGCCGAGGAGCTGCAAAAGTACCTGCACTGGGTCCGCCGTACACGCGTGGAGCGCATCACCAACCGCCGGAGGAGAAGATAGGTTTGGGTGATGAGGTAAATAGTGACAGGTGACAAGTAAGCAGGAACGTCATGCTGAGCTTGTCGAAGCATCTCTTCCGCTTCGTTGGGCCCTCCGTAGCCCAGGGTTTAAATCCTGGGCTATGCAGCGGAAGCCGTCTGCACGATTAAGTTAGCCTTCGGGAGAGATGCTTCGACTTCGCCTCCGGCTGCGCTCAGCATGACGCTCTTCCTATCACCTGTCACCTGTTACCTCTTACCTGTTACCTGTCACTATTTACCTCATCACCCCACTCAAAAATTGAAAACCTTCGTCCCGTTTCGGCAGCTGCGGAACCAGCCTACCATTGTAGTGGATAGCGTGGGAAATGGGGCGGCTCTGACGCTGGCGCACTGGCGCGGAGCGCCTACCCCGGAGTCTCTGCGCGACGATACCAGCGCCGGCTCGGTGCTGCGGGCCCTGCGTGCACCAGCCACACCGGGCCTGGAGGCCGCTGCCGTCACGGCCAACCATTTCGACGTCGACGGCTTTGTGGGGGTGTGGAGCCTGCTGTATCCTGAGCAGGCCCTGCGCCACGAGGCTCTGCTGCGCCGCGTGGCCACGCTCGGCGACTTCCGCGAAATCGACTGGCCCCACCCGCTCACCGACCACGCCCTGAAGCTGGTGGGCTGGCTGAATGCGGAAGAGAAAAGCCGATTCTACGAGCCCTTTGGGGCACCCGCCCGGCGGCGCCGCGAAGACGAAGCCTCGGCCGAGAAGTTCAAGTGGTTTTTGCCGCGCTTTAGGGAAGTGCTGGAAAACCCGGCGGCCGGCCGGGCCAGCTGGGAGCCGGAGTACACGCGGGTGCAGCAGGCCCTGGCCGTGGCGCACGGCCCGGACACCTCCTACGCGCGCTACTCGGAAATCGGGCTGGTAGTGGCGCGCACCCCGGAGCCGCTGCCCTACTACGCCCTGTTCGGCCCCACCGCCGGCTCCGACATCGTGCTGAGCTTGTACGCCGGCCAGCGGTACGAGCTGGAGTACAAGTACACCACCTGGGTAGACCTGGAAAGCCGCCCCACGCTGCCCCGCCTGCCCCTCGACGGCCTGGTAGCCCGCCTCAACGAGCTGGAACAGGCCCCGCACCCCTGGACCTTCGACGGCATCACCGACACGGGCCCGCTGCTGCGCCTGGCGGGCCGCAGCCTGTCGAAAGTGCAGCGCTACGCCGACCCCGACCACCGCCCGATTTTCGCCTCGTCCATTTCGCCGGACCAGCTGGAGCAGGAGGTGGTGGCATTTTTCCGGGCCAGATACGCTGGCATAGCGCCGAAGCGGTACTGGACCTGGGCGGAAGTCCGAGCGCTTCAGTAAGACAAAGTAGTAAACGTGTCATTCCGCGCAGCGCGAGGAATCTGGGTTAGGTCCTGATGAGTAACCCAGATTCCTCGCGCTGCGCGGAATGACAGCTACAGTTCTTCCCCAAACCCCACCACCTGCAACGAGCTGATGCCACCGGCGCCTTTGCGGACGTTGATTTGGGTGGTGACGCGCTCCTTCAGGGCCTCGACGTGGGAGATGATGCCGATGGTTTTGCCGGAGCCTTGCAGCATTTCCAGCGCCGAGAGGGCCACATCGAGCGTGTCGGGGTCGAGGGTGCCGAAGCCTTCGTCGATGAACAGGGTGTCGATTTGGGTGCGGTGCCCGGCCAGCTCCGAAAGGCCCAGGGCCAGGGCCAGGCTCACCAGAAAACTCTCCCCACCCGACAAAGAATTCATGGAGCGCACGGCCCCGGCCTGGTAGTCGTCCTGGATGAGCAGGTCGAGGTGCTCGTCGGGGTTACGCAGGATGCGGTACCGGTCGGTGAAGCGGTGCAGGTGGCGGTTGGCCAGGTCTACGAGGCGGGCCAGGGTAAGGCCCTGGGCAAACTCACTGAACTTCTTGCCGTCGGCCGAGCCGATGAGGTCGGCCAGCTGCCGCCAGCGCCGGGCTTCCTGCTGCTGCTTTTCCAGCTGAGCGGCCAGGGCGGCGTGGCGCTCCAGCCCGGCCCGGTGCCCGCCCAGGCGCTCCTGCCGCTGCCCCAGCTGCCGGTTTAGGGTGGTCAGCTGTTCGGTGGTGGCGGTTAGCTGGTGGCTGATGGCTTCCAGGGGTTCCTGCGTAAGCGCCTTGGCTTGCTCCTGCTGGAGCTGCTGGGCCAGGTCGGTGAGGGCTTGCTGAGCCAGGGCCACGTCCTGGTCGTGGCGCTGGAGCTGGTCGGAGAGGCGGCGCACTTCAGGCTCGGGCAGGAGCAGGGCCGTTAGGGCGGCGGGGTCGGGCGCCAGGCCGGCCCCGCTGAGGGCGGCCGTGAGGGCCGTGTGCTGCTCGTCGCGGGCCTGCTGCTGCTGAGCTACGTCCTGCTCGCGCTGGCGCAGCTGCGTGGTAGCCAGGACCAGGGCCGTGGCGTGCTGCTGGGCGTGCTGCTCGGCCTGGTGCAGGTGGGCTTCGGCCTGCTGTACAGCGTCTTGCAGTAGCTGGCGCTGTCGGGCCACATCGGGGCCGTCGAACAGCTGCTGGCGCTGCCGCCGCTGCGCCTGAATGGCTTCGTGCTTTTCGACCAGCTCTTGCTTATGGCTTTGCAGCCAGGCCTGCACCTCCCGCAGGGCGTGGCCGGTTTGCTCCTCCACCGCAGTCAGCTGGCTTAGCTCCTTGTCGAAGTCCGCAAACTGCTCCTGCCTGTGCCGGAACTCTTCGGTGCGTTGCTGAGCCTGCTCCAGCAGGGCGCGGCCGTTGTCGTCACCAAAAGCCAGCCCGAAGTTCCGGATCAGGCTCTGAATCATGTGGCAGGCGCCGGGCACCCGGTCCTGGGCATCGGCCAGCTGCCGGGCCAGGTCGGCGGCGGGCTGGGCGTATTCCTGCTCCTGGCGGGCGGCGGCTTCGTGCTGGGTAAGGGCCTGGGCCAAGTGCTGGTCGGCGCGGCTCTGCTCGTCGCGCAGCTCCCGCAGCTGTTGCACCAGGGCCTTCACCTCCTCGGCCGCCGCCTTCTCACCTGATTCGGGCAGCAGCTGTACGGTGTCAGCAGGCCCAAGGGCCGGTTCGGGAGCGGCCTGCTCCAGCATGATTATATACGTGTTCAAACGATTATAGCGGGCATCCAGGGCGCGCACTTGCTGGCTCAGCTCCTCTTCGCGCTGCCGGTCCCGCTGAAACGCATCCTCGCTTACGCCCAGCACGCCGGCCACGTAGGGGTGCTCCAGGGCCCCGCACACGGGGCAGGGCTGGCCGGCTTCCAGCAGCTGGCGGGTGTCGGTGTGGGAGAGGATGAGCTGCTGAAGCTGGAGGCTGCGGCGCAGGTCGTCCCAGTGCTGCTGTTGTTGCTCCTGCTGCTGGTGCAGCCCGGCCACGTGCAGGCGCAGGCGCCGCAGCCAGGTGCCGTGCGCCGCGGTAGCCACCCGCTGGCGCGCGGCCAGGGCCTGCTGCTGCTGGCGGGCCGCGTCGGCGGCTTGCTGGTGGCGAGCGGCGGCCTGCTGGGCCTGGTGCTGGCGCTGGCGGGCCTCGCGCAGCCGTATTTCCAGCTGGCCCAGCTCAGTTTTCAGATGCTCCCAGTCTTGCAGATAAGCCGCCAGCTCGGGCAGCACGCTGGTCAGCTCGCTCAGGCCCTGATGGATGTCGAGCCACTTGCGCAGGTCGCGGGCCTGCTCGCGCAGGGCGCGGGCCCGGCCGGCCGCCTGCTCGGCGGTGGCTTTCAGCTGCTTGCACTGCTGGTTTTTGTCGTCGTATTCCTGCCGGGCCAGTTGGAGCTGGCGCTCAGCCTCAGCCATCAGCAGGTCGAGCTGTTCGGCTTCGCGCAGGCGGGGCTCCTGCTCGGCCTGGGTGCGGCGGGCTGCGTCGCGGGCCTGCTCAGCGGCCTGCCGGGCGGCCTGGGCCGTAGCCTGCTGCTGCTCCAGGTGCGGCAGGCGCTGGCGCAGTTGCTCCGCTTCGCGGCCGAGGCGGCCGATGTGTTCATCAGCTTGGCGCAGCAGGGCCCAGTTGGTGGCAAAGGGCGCCGCCTGCTGGTGCAAGGTCAGGCGCTGGCGCAGAGGTGTGAGCGTGCTGGTGTGGGCCGTGAGCTGGGTGAGGCGCACCTGGCCGGCGTGCTGGCGGGTGCGCAGCTCCTCCAGGCGCTTCAGCCACCCCTGCGCGTCGAGCAGCTGGCGCTGGGCCGCCGCGGCCTGCTGCACCTGCTGCTCCAGGCCGCGGATTTCATCTTCCAGAAACGCCACCTCCTCCGGCGACAAGAGCACCACCCCCGCCAGCCCCGTGCGCAGGGTTTCTACCTGCTGGGCTTCTTGCTTGGCCCGCTCAAACGCTGCCCGCGAAATGTCAGAGTACTTCTTGGTGTCGGTAATCTTCTCCAGGAGCTGGGCCCGCTCCCCGGCCGACGACTTCAGAAACCGGGTGAAGTCGCCCTGAGCCAGCAGCACCGAGCGCAGAAACTGCCGGTACTCCAGCCCGCTCAGCTCGGCCACCCGCAGCGGCACCCGCGACTTATAGCTTTCCAGAATCGGCCACTGGTCTTCGGTGCCGGGCGTGGGCTGCTCGGGCGCTTCGCTCAGCTCCATGCGCGGGTCCTGCAAGGGGTTGCCGGCCTTTTTGCGGGCCCGGTGCTGCCCCCACTTCGAGCGGTAGCGGCGGCCGTTTACTTCAAACTCCACCTCGGCCCAGCTTTCGCCGGTGCCGTGGCTCATCACCTGCTCGGGCCCGGTACCCTCGTGGCGCGGCACCTGCCCGTACAAGGCCAGCGTAATGGCGTCGAGAATAGTGGTTTTGCCCGCGCCCGTGGGCCCGGTAATGGCAAACAGCCCGGCATCGGCCAGAGGTGCCGTGGCGAAATCAACGGCGTGCTCCCCGCGCAGGGAATTGAGGTTGGAAAAACGGACGCGCAGAATCTTCATGTGGCGGTAGCTTCGGCTTAGCTTCGCTGACCCGCGGTTGCGCCGCCGGCCGGCCGCCAGAGCTTGCTAATGGTGCAGCAAGTTACGGCTTGTTGCCCAGCCGCGCAGATACGCCGCTTTTTTAGTAACTCAGGCTTGCGGTTACTGATGAAAGATTCGGCCGCTACATTCCCTGAAAGCAATGAACATCGCCCTGCGCCCCTGGACCGCCGCCGACCTGCCCGGCCTGGTACGTTTCGCCAACAACCCGCGCATCGCCCGGTTTATGAACGACCTGTTCCCGCACCCCTACACCGAGGAAAACGGCCAAGCCTTTCTGGCCATGGCCGCCCAGGAAAATCCGCCGCACATCCTCGCCATTGCCGCGGATGGGCAGGCCGTGGGCGGCATTGGTCTGCACCCGCGTGGCAACATTGAGCGCAAAAACGCCGAGCTAGGCTACTGGCTGGCCGAGCCGTTCTGGGGCCGCGGCATCGTCACGGAAGCCGTGCGGCAGATGGTTGACTACGGCTTCCGAAACTTCGACATCACCCGCATCTTCGCCCGGCCTTTCGGCTCCAACCGGGCTTCGCAGAAGGTGTTGGAAAAGGCTGACTTCACGCTGGAGGCCCGGTTTGAGAAGACACTATTCAAGAACGGCGAGTACGAGGACGAGCTGGTATATGCCGTGCGGCGGGTGGTGTAACTTCGTTTCTGCGCCCGAAGCTGATTTCTATAGAAAAGTTTTCCGGGTCGTCAGGGAAATTTCAAAGCACCCAGCAGGCACACTGTTGCACTACTATAGCGCACTCCCGGCGCAAGCTAACGCTTACGCTACATTCTCTCCAGCAACTCATCAAACGTGCGCAGCAGCTCGGCGCGACTTTCTTCTGGCTCACCTTCCAGGCGCTGCTCGAATACTTCCCGCTCCGTGAAGTCGTGGAGGCTGCGGGTAAGAGGGGCGTCGGCTTCTTCATCAAATGAGCCCAGGGCGCGGAGCTTGACGAGGCGGAAATGCCGTTTGTTGAGCACTTCGAGGTGCTGGCGTTTCAGGCCCTCAATTACCCTGACTAAGATTTCGGCTACTTCCAGCGAGGTTAGCTCGGAGTGCACTTGCACGTCGGCCCAGGCGGGGAGGGCGTAGCCGGTGTTGTCGTAGGAAGTCAGGGCCTGGGTTACTTCGTCGAGGGTGCCGTGGAAGCGCACGAGGCGCCGGGCGCTGGGTACGGGCAGGCTTTCCAGCGTGTGCAGCCGGCCGCCCTGGAACTCCAGCACCAGCACTTCCTTGGGGTGGTCGATTTCGGAAAACGACAGCGGAATAGGAGAGCCGGAGTAGCGGATATGCTCCCGCCCGCCCACCCGCTGGGGCCGGTGCAGGTGGCCCAGGGCCACGTAGTCGAACACGCCGGGGAAGTGGTCGGCCGTCACCTGGCCCAGGTTGCCCACGTGAATCGTGCGCTCCGACTCCGACGGGGCCGCGCCGGCCGCGTACAGGTGGCCGGTGGCTAGCACGGGCAAACCCAAGTCTTTGAGCTGCCAGACGGTTTCTACCTCGGCCAGGCGGGCGTAGTGGTCGGCTATGCCCTGCTTGATGCGGGCTTCGCGCTCCTCGGCCGTTTCGCCGGGCACCGACAGGCGCACGTCCCGGTCGCGCAGGAAGGGCACGGCGCACACCACCAGGCCGGGCTTACCCTGGGCGTCGTCGAGCACCAATACCTGCTCCTCGAAGCAGTCGGGCACGCAGCCCACCACGTGCACGCGCAGGTGGCGCAAGAGGCGGGCCGGGGCGTTGAGCGTAGCGGGGGAGTCGTGGTTGCCGCCCACCACCACAATGTCGCGGCAGCCGGTGTGGCGCATGTTCAGCAGGAAGGAGTAGTACAGCTCCAGGGCCTGGTTGGAGGGCGAACCGGTGTCGAATACGTCGCCGGCCACGACGAGCACCTCCACGCGCTGCTCGTTGATGGTTGCCACCAGCCACTCCAGAAAATGGCGGTGCTCCTCGGTTCGTTCGTGGCCGCTGATGAAGCGCTGGCCCAGGTGCCAGTCGGCGGTGTGCAGGATGCGCATGCGTAGTTCTCGCAGTGTTTCGCAGTGGTGGCGCAGTGGTACGCAGTGTTCAGACGTCAGAACAGCACTGCGTACCACTGCGTCTTTCCACTGCGAAACACTGCGAGAAAATTTTAGTGCACGGCTTGCGTCTGGAAAGAAGTAATGGCGTCGCCCAAATCATACACCGGCACGCCGGGCAGGGCAGCTTCCAGGATGCTGGCTCCGGCCGCTGAGCGGTAGCCGCCGGCGCAGTGTACCAGCACGGGCTTGTCGCGGGGCACTTCGTGGGCCCGCTCACGCAGCTCGGGCAGCGGAATCAGCAGGGCATTGTCGAAGATGGGCTGCTTGGCCTCGGCGCGGTTGCGGATGTCGACGATGGTAAACTGCTGCGGATTCTGGCGCACCTGCTCCACCTCCACGGTGGGGCTGGTGGCCGGCAGGTGGGAAGGCGTGAGCAAAGCGCCCTTGATGTTGCCCTCGTAGCCAATTTTGGCCGCTTTACGAATCACGGTATCCAAGGCAATCTGCGAATCGGCCAGCAGGTAGAACGGCTCCTCCGGCCCGACAATCGAGCCCAGCCAGGTTTCAAACTTGCCCCCGTCCATGAGGTTGATGGCGCCTGGCAGGTGGCCCTGGCGGAACTGCTCGGCCGGGCGGGTGTCAAGTACCACTACGCCGGGCTCCAGCAGGGCATCGGTTTGTAGGCGCGGCACCCGCCGCACGCTGTCTTCAAAAGGCAAAGCGCCCTGCTTGTTCAGCATGACGTCGTAGCCGAAGTACTTGGGCATGAAGGGCTGGTCTTCCAGCAGCACCCGGATAAACTCATCCTCGCGCATGGGCTGAAGGGCATAGTTGGTTTTCAGCTCTTTGCCAATGGTGCTGTCGAGGTCGGGGGAGGTGGTTTTGCCGCAGAGCGAGCCGGGGCCGTGGGCCGGGTACACGCGGGTGGTGGCCGGCAGGGTCATCAGCTTCTGGCGGGTGCTGTGGTACAGCTGGGCGGCTAGTGCCTCGCGGCTGTGGCCGCCTACGTTTTCGCCCTCGCGCAGATCGGGGCGGCCCACGTCGCCCACGAACAGCGTGTCGCCGGTAAACACGGCCCGCACCTGGGCCAGCTCGTCAATCAGCAGCACGCAGATGGAGTCGGGGGAGTGGCCGGGGGTGTTGAGGGCGTGCAGCTCCACCGAGCCCAGCTCAATGCGGTTGCCGTCGTCGAAGGGCTGGTGGGGGTAGCCAGCCTTTACCAGCCGGCTGCAATAAATGGTGGCGCCGGTTTCCTGGGCTATTTCCAGGTGGCTGCTCACGAAGTCGGCGTGGGGGTGGGTTTCGATGACGGCCTCAATGGTGGCTTCGTGCTCGTCGGCGAAATCATAGTAGGGCTGCGGGTCGCGGGCCGGGTCGATAATGGCCATGTGGCGGCCCGAGCGAATGGCGTAGCTGGCGTGCGCCAGGCCCTTGTCGTAAAACTGCTGAATTTGTACCGACGCGGTACTACTAGGCAGAGGACTCATGGGGTGTCGGATGTGGTGAATGCGCCGGGGCAGTGCGGGCAGCGCCGCGGCGCATGTAGTCAAATATACAGGTTGGCAGCACCTTTCTCTACGCCGCCGGCCGCTGGCAGGAGCGTCTATAAAAATAAACGGTTGATAATAAGTTCGTTGGCCGGAGGCGTTTTTTGTTGGTCCTGGGCACCCGGCTCGTCTGCCCCCACAGCCGCCAAACCGCCTGGCTACTACCCTGATAACAGGGTAGGAGAGGCACCAGGTAGCTTCTAGGCCCATTGCACCGCGGCCAGCGTGGCAGGGCTGGGTCCGCAGAACGGGCCCAGGAGGCAGGCCTGAGCGGTATAGTGGGCGGCGTCTGGCTGGGGGAAGCGCCGGTGGCTCCGGCCGGCAATCAATTCGGGGCCGAAGCAGCCGCCTGCCCAGCAACCAGAGCGGCCGTAATCGGCAGAAACGGCTATATTGGGGCCTCACAGCCGCTTGCAGGCGGTTTTTCTTGCTGCTATTTTCCTCACCTCACCTTTCTACCCTTCTCTTTCTCAAACCTGTATGGCAAATATTTTCGCCAAAAAACCGCTGGCCCAGCTGCTGGGCGAGGCCAACTCCTCCGGGGAAGGCTCGCTGAAGCGCACCCTCGGCGCGGGCAACCTGGTGGCGCTGGGCGTCGGGGCCATTATCGGGGCCGGCTTGTTTGTGCGCACGGCCGCGGCGGCGGCGCAGGCCTCGGGGCCGGGCGTGACGCTGGCCTTTATTGTGGCGGCCATTGGCTGCGCCTTCGCCGGCCTGTGCTACGCCGAGTTTGCCGCCATGATTCCCATTGCCGGCTCGGCCTACACCTACGCTTACACCACCATGGGCGAGTTTGTGGCCTGGGTTATCGGCTGGGCCCTGATTATGGAATATGCCCTGGGGGCGGCCACCGTGGCCATTGCCTGGAGCGAATACCTGAACAAGCTCTTGGAGGTCTTCGGGACGGAAATACCGTTCAGCCTCAGCCACTCGCCCCGAGAAGGCGGCATCCTCAACCTGCCGGCCTTGCTCATTGTGGTAGCCCTGAGCTTGCTGCTCATCAAAGGCACGCAGGAGTCAGCTACCTTCAATGCCATTATCGTGGTAGTGAAAGTGGCTATTGTGTTGATTTTCATTGCTGTAGGCTGGCAGTTCGTGGACCCCGCCAACCACACGCCCTACCTGATTCCGGAAAACGCCGAGCCAGTGAAAAACGCCGCCGGGGAAGTTATCCGCAAGTACACCGACTGGAACAAGCACGGCTGGGGCGGCATTCTGGGCGGCGCGGCCATCGTGTTTTTCGCCTTCATTGGGTTTGATGCCGTGAGCACCGCCGCCCAGGAAGCCAAGAACCCCAAGCGCGACATGCCCATCGGTATTCTGGGCTCTTTGGCCGTGTGCACCGTGCTCTACATCCTGTTCGGGCACGTGCTGACGGGCGTGGCCAACTGGCGCGAGTTTGCCGACCCTTCGAAGGGCGGCGAGGCCTCGGTGGCTTATGCCATCCGGGAGCATATGCCCGGCTTTGAGTGGCTGAGCACGGCCGTGACGGTGGCTATTCTGGCCGGCTTCTCCTCGGTAATTCTGGTGATGTTGATGGGGCAGAGCCGGGTGTTCTTCTCCATGGCCAACGACGGCCTCATGCCTAAGGCCTTCTCCGACCTGCACCCCCGCTTCCGGACGCCCTACAAGTCGAACCTGGTGCTGCTGGTGTTTGTGGGCGCCTTCGCGGCCTTCGTGCCCGGCTCCCTGGCCGGCGACCTGACCTCATTCGGGACCCTGCTGGCCTTTGTGCTGGTGAGCGTGGGCGTGTGGCTGATGCGCCGCACCGACCCGCAGCAACCCCGCCCGTTCCGCTCCCCGCTCTCGTCGGCCTCCTTCCCGCTGGTGCCCTTCCTGGGCGCGGCCGTGTGCCTGGGCATGATTGCGGCCCTCGACGGAAACACGCTGAAACTGGCTTTGGGCTGGATGCTGCTGGGCTTCGTTATCTATTTTATCTACGGCAAGCAGAACTCCAAGCTCCAGCGCGGCATTGTAGTGGTGCCCACCGAAATGGAAGAGCAAGCCTTTATCGACCAGGAAAAGCCGGTGTAAAGGGTAGCTGATTTACATTGTGAAAAGGCCTGCATTCTAAATGCAGGCCTTTTTTGTTTGGCGCAGACCCGCGGAAGCAAGACTAGCCCCAGCGGGGCGGCATGTCGGTAGAAAACAACAGGTATAGATGATGCAAACCTTCGCGGGGCGACACACGGTCATGCAGACGACAGGTGGCGCCCCGCGGGGGCTTTGCCTGTTCTTGGGAACGGGTCTTGCTACCGACATGCCGCCCCTCCGGGGCTGCTGTTCTACTGTCTCACCTCTCACTTCTCACCTCTCACTTCTCCTCTTTCAACTCGCTTTTCAGCTTGAGTACCCGGTCGCCGTTTTCCTGCACGATGAGGAAGGCGGGGTTGTCGGGGGTGCCGTGGCGGGTGATGTCGGCGCCTTGGAGCTTGCGGGTTACGGTTTCCTTGTGGGTTTCCTCGATTTTGCCGGTGGCCGTGCCGGTGCCGTATTTCCAGCTGACTTTGGTGCCTTTGCGCATGGGAAGTAGTTTTTGGTGGGGAGTTGTAGTTTCTTACAGATGAAATACTGAGCCTGTGCAGCTTCGGTTGCCGGGGCGGCTTTCTTAGCCGGCCGCGGCCCGGTAGTTCTGGTCCTCGGCCATCCGTTCATCCATTTCCTTTCGGTATTGAATTTTTTCTGCTACTCTCATGCTCCACTGCTACCGGCGGCTGGGCCTAGGCAGCGGCCTGCTGCTGAGCAGCGCGGCGGCCCTGGCCCAACCTGGCACCTACCCGCGCAACGGCGTCTCCGACCAGCGCCCCGGCCTGTACGCCTTCACCCACGCCACCATCTACGTCGATTACCAAACCCGCCTGCCCGATGCCACGCTGGTCATTCGTGACGGCCGGGTGGAGGCCGTGGGGCCGCGGGTGCAGGTTCCGGCCGGGGCCGTAGTGCAGGACCTGCGCGGGCGCATCATCTACCCCAGCTTCGTGGACCTGTACGCCAGCTACGGCGTGCCCGAGGTGAAGGCCCCCGAGCGCCAAGGCCGCCGCGCCGGCCCCCAAATCGAAAGCCAGAAAGCCGGGGCCTACGACTGGAACCAGGCCATTCACCCGGAAGCCAACGCCGCCGAACAGTTCCGCACCCATGCCGAGCAGGCCGATGCCTACCGCCGCCTGGGCTTCGGGACGGTGCTCACCCATCAGCCCGACGGCATTGCCCGCGGCACGGCGGCCCTGGTGAGCCTGAACACCACCCGCCGCGAGGCCGAAGTGCTGCTGCTGGACCGCGCCGCCGCGGCCTTCAGCTTCGACAAAGGCACCAGCACCCAGGACTATCCGTCGTCGTTGATGGGCAGCATTGCCCTGCTGCGCCAGACCTACCTCGATGCCGACTGGAACCAGCGCAACCCGCGCCGCGAGCAGAATTTGTCGCTCCGGGCTTTCAGTGAGCAGCGCCGGCTGCCGGCCATTTTTGAGGTGCGCGACAAGCAAAGCGCCCTGCGCGCCGACAAGCTGGGCGACGAGTTTGGGGTGCAGTACATCATCAAAGGCCGCGGCGACGAGTACCAGCGCCTGCCCGACGTGCAAGCCACCAAGGCCCCGTTCATCCTAACCCTGAACTTCCCCGATGCCTACCTCGTGGACGACGTGTACGATGCCGCCCGCGTGCCCCTGCAAGACCTGAAGCACTGGGAAATGGCGCCCGCCAACGCGGCTCTGCTGGCCAAGGCCGGCGTGCCTTTCGCCCTGTCAGCCGCCGACCTCAAAGACAAAAAGAAGTTTCTGCCCAACCTGCGCAAAGCGGCCCAGCACGGCCTCACGGAAGCGCAGGTGCTCCAGGCCCTGACGGCCACGCCTGCCGCTCTCGTCAAGGCCCAGGATAGGGTAGGGGCTCTGCGGCCGGGCATGGAGGCCAACTTCCTGGTGTGCTCGGGCCGCCTGCTGGCCGACGACAACGTGCTGCTCGACAACTGGGTGCAGGGCGAACGGTACCCGCTCAACACCCTGCCCACCGACTACCGCGGCGTGTACGCCCTGCAACTAACCGGGCAGCCCGAGGCCAAGCTGCTGCTGGCCGGCAAGCCCGAAGCCCCCGAGCTGCGCGTGGCCCTGGCCCCCGGCGACACCGTGCGCGGCGCCCTGACCGTAAGCGGGGAGCTGGCTACTATCATGTTCAACCCCCAGGACAAAACCAAAGGCAAAAACGCGGCTCAACAACCAAAAAACGAACCGTCATCAACCCCACAAGCCAATACCCAACAACCCCAAACCACAAACCAACCCGGTGCCGTGCGGCTCAGCGGCTACTACACTGCCGAGAATCGCCTGTTTCAGGGCGACGGGCAGCTGCCGGAAGGTGCGCTGGTAAAGTGGACGGCCCGCCGCCTGGAAGATGCCAGCCGCGCCGCCCGCCGCGACTCCGCCAAGGCACCCGTGCCGCCCCAGATTGGCTCCTTGCAGTACCCGTTTGTGGCCTACGGGCGGCCCGAGCTGCCCAGCCAGCAAACCGTGCTCATCAAAAACGCCACGGTGTGGACCAGTGAAGCCGCCGGCCGGCTCGAAAACACCGACGTGCTGCTCCAAAACGGCAAAATCAGGCAGGTAGGCCGCAACCTGAGCTTGCCCGCCGGGGGCCGCACCGTGGACGGCACCGGCAAGCACCTCACCCCCGGCATCATCGACGAGCACTCCCACATTGCCATTTCGGAGGGCGTGAACGAGGGCACCCAGGCCGTAACCAGCGAGGTAAGCATCGGCGACGTGGTGGACGCCGAGGACGTGGACATTTACCGCAACCTGGCCGGGGGCGTGGTGGCGGCCCAGCTCCTGCACGGCTCGGCCAACCCCATTGGGGGGCAGTCGGCGCTGGTGAAGCTGCGCTGGGGCATGGCGCCCGAGCAGCTGAAGATTCAGGGGGCACCGGGCTTTATCAAGTTTGCCCTGGGCGAAAACGTGAAGCAAAGCAACTGGGGCGAGCTGAACACGGTACGCTTCCCGCAGACGCGCATGGGCGTAGAGCAGGTGTTTGTAGATGCCTTCACGCGGGCCCGCGAGTACGAGCGGGAGTGGCAGGCCTGGAACAAGCTCAGCCGCGCCCGCCAAAAGAAAGCCGAAGCCCCGCGCCGCGACCTGGAGCTGGACGCCCTGGTGGAAATTCTGAACCAGCGGCGCTTTATTACCTGCCACAGCTACGTGCAAAGCGAAATCAACATGCTGCTGGGCGTGGCCGACCGGATGGGCTTCAAGGTCAACACCTTCACCCACATTCTGGAGGGCTACAAGGTGGCCGACAAGATGAAGGCCCACGGCGCCAACGCCAGCACCTTCTCCGACTGGTGGGCCTACAAAAACGAGGTGCGCGACGCCATTCCCTACAACGCGGCCATCATGCACGACGCCGGCCTGAACGTGGCCATCAACTCCGACGACGCCGAAATGAGCCGCCGCCTCAACCAGGAAGCCGCCAAAACCGTGAAGTACGGTGGCCTCTCGGAGGAAGAAGCCCTGAAGCTGGTCACCATCAACCCCGCCCGCATGCTGCACCTGGACAAGAACATGGGCAGCATTCGGGAGGGCAAGGACGCCGACGTGGTGCTCTGGTCCGACAACCCCCTGAGCATCTACGCCCGCGCCGAGCGCACCTTCGTGGATGGTCGGGAGCTGTTCAGCCTGGAAAGCGACCAGCAGCTGCGCCAGCAGCTTCAGCAGGAGCGCCTGCGCCTGGTGCAGAAAATGCTGGCCGCCAAAAAAGCCGGCGCCCCCACCCAACTCCCCACCGCCCGCCCCAACCAGCACTACCACTGCGACACGGTAGGAGAGAAGAAGGAGCTGGACGAGTAGGACCTCACTGTTGCCTCACCCCCTAGCCCCCTCTCCTTCAGAGACGAGGAGCTAGCTTGTAGTTCTAATAGAACTACTTGCTGAGAGGCCGGGGGAATAATCAGCAGAACGTCTTCTAACGCTAGTTTTTCTAACTCTAAAAATCAACCATCCCCAGCCCCTCCTTGGAAAGAAGGGGAGCTAGCTGCTAGTTCTAAAAACTAGTTCCCCCTCTCTTTTGAAGAGGGGGCTAGGGGGTGAGGCAATCATATGAAACACCTTCTTCTCGCCCTCTGCCTGCTCACCGCCGCCCCGGCCCTGGCCCAGGTGCCCGCGCCGGCCCCGCCCCAGAGCAAACCCATCTTGCTGCTGGGCGGCACCCTGCACGTGGGCAACGGCACGGTGGTGCCCGATGCCGCCGTGGCTTTCGACAAGGGGCGCATTACCTACGCCGGGGCCCAAAGCGGACTGACTGCTGACCGCGCCGCCTACGAGGTCATCGACGTGAAGGGCCAGGAAATCTACCCCGGCCTGATTCTGCCCAACTCCACGCTGGGTTTGGCCGAGGTGGAAGCCGTGCGGGCCACCGTGGATTCGCGCGAGGTGGGCGACTTCAACCCCAACGTGCGCAGCCTGATTGCCTATAACACCGACTCCGACATTCTGCCCACCGTGCGCACCAACGGGGTGCTGCTGGCCCAGGTGACGCCCCGCGGCGGCCTGCTCTCGGGCCAGAGCAGCGTGGTACAGCTCGACGCCTGGAACTGGCAGGATGCCCAGGTGCGCGCCGATGACGGCCTGCACCTCAACTGGCCGCCCATGGTTATCAAGCTAAGCCCCGCCGAAGACGCCGTGGCCGTGGAGAAGCGCGAAAAAGCCCGGCAGGAGCAGCTGCGCCAGCTGGAAAGCCTGCTCACCGAAGCCCGTGCCTACCGGGAGCAGCCCGCCGGCCGCCGCGAAAACCTGCGCCTCACGTCCCTGGCCGGCTTGTTCGACGGCTCCAAAACCCTGTTCATCCACGCCGACTACGGCAAGGAAATCCTGGAGGCCGTGCGCATGGCCCGCCGCCTGGGCGTGGCGAACGTAACTGTAGTAGGGGCCCGCGACGCCTGGATGATGCTCGACTTCCTGAAGCAGAACGACGTGGCCGTGGTCCTGTCCCGCATCCACGCCCTGCCCCGCCGCGACGGCGACGACTACGACTTGCCGTACCGCCTGCCCAGTTTGCTCCAGCAAGCCGGCGTGCGGTTCTGCCTCGACTACGAAGGCGGGCAGGAAACGTCGGGCTCCCGTAACCTGGCCTTTATTGCGGGCACGGCGGCCGGCTTTGGGCTCACCAAAGAGCAGGCCCTGGAAGCCGTAACGCTCAGCCCCGCCCGCATTTTGGGCATTGAGAAAGACTATGGCACCCTGGAAGCCGGCAAAAGCGCCACCCTCGTCGTCAGCCGCGGCGACCTGCTCGATATGCGCACCAATGACGTGACCCGCGCCTTCATCGACGGCCGCGCCTTGCACCTCGACACCAAGCAAACCTACCTGCGCGACAAGTTCAAAGGTAAATATGGCCTGCGCTAAGCATCCGTGAAGCCACGGGCATCCTTACCAAAGCCGCTTCTTCTCAGAAGAAGTGCCTTTAGTGTTAAGTAGAGTAGGACTTTGATAGTCAAATAGCTAGTGGTTTGCTGGAGGAAATTATATGTTTATACTACTAACGTTTCTTTAAAATATTACTGGAATAAGTATAACTTACCTAATAAGATACGGCTGCTTCTCTAGGTCTATATCGAGCTGGATAGGACAAGAAATATGGTTGGGTGAGCCTGTGGACGCAGGCCAAGGTGTAGTTGAAGCGTTATGGGTATGGCTGAAGTTTCTACCGGGGTATCTACCATCCAGCTGTTGCTCGTCGACGACCACCCCATGGTACTTGAGGGGCTGAAGGCCCTGCTGCGCTTGGAAGAAAACATTCGGGTGGTGGCCCAGGCTACCAGCGGCGAAGAAGCCCTGGCCCAGCTGGCCCGCCACCCCGAAGTACACGTGGCAGTGGTGGACCTGAACATGCCGGGCATGAGCGGCTTGCAGCTGACGGCCGCTATCCGAAGGGCGTACCCGGCCGTGCGGGTACTGGTTATCAGCGTATTCCACGACCACGCTTCGGTGGCGGAGGTGCTGGAAGCTGGCGGAGCGGCCTACGTACTCAAAACTGCCGGCAGGGCCGAACTCAGCGAGGCCGTGCACCGGGTAGCGGCCGGCCACACCTATTTCAGCCCCGATGTGGCCGCCACGCTGCTGGAGAACCTGCGCATGACTAGCCGCCGCGAGCAGGTGCGCCCCGCCGAGCTTACCTGCCGGGAGCGGGAAATTTTGCAGCTTATTGCCCAGGAGCACTCCAACCAGCACATTGCCGAGCTGCTGTTCATCAGTGAGCGAACTGTGGAAACGCACCGCAAAAACATCCTCGCCAAAACCAACTCCAAGTCAGTGGTAGGCCTGATTCAGTACGCGCTGCGGCACAAGCTGATAGCCTGACGGTCTCAGCGCCAGAGTAGCCGTGGGCTGGTAAAGCCCCCAGGTATAGCCTCGCCAAGCGGCAGTTTGCCGCTGTGTTCTGGCGCGGAGGCCGCAGCGTGGAGGCGTGTCTTAGGGGAGTTGTGGTTGCTTGAACAAGCGGGCAGCGCAGGGGCACTGTTCGCTGAAAGGCCGTGGGCGAAGGCCGCAGGAGGGTCGTAGAAAAGCAGCGGCGCGGTGCAAACGAGCTGGCGCCGGCCAGTTCAGCTTGCTCGGAGAAGCTGAATGGGAGACCAGACAGGCTCGTTCGTCTACTTTTTCGGCGGTTTCGTCATACAAGTGAAACCGATGACGGTGAAATGTCATCTACTAAGAGACTGATTGTCAAAGCACATAGTACGGAAAAGCAACAGCTTGCCTACGTGCTAGCACGGATAGAAAAATACCAGTTTCCCCGGATTGGTAGTAAGCCAAGAAATTTTATACCTTAGCATCGTTCAATCAGATGGCAATATCTTTATACCCTGTCTCGTAATTGGATGCCCTTCCCGCGCGGAAGGGATGTAGGCCGCGTGCCGTTTTGGTCTTTGTTCTTCTGTTCACCTAACTAAAGTGAAAACAACTTATGGCATCTAAAATCCTCTCATTCATTTGCCACGTGCCCGGCATGATGCCCGGCGCTTACCCGTCGGTTCCAACTTCTTCGGGCTCCGGAGCTACCACTAATGCGAGCAAAGGCGCCGACCGGAAGGCGGAAGCCAAAGCCGGGGGTGGGCACTTCACCGCTATTTATGAAAACGACCGTTTTGTGCGGTTCAAATACATCAGCAACGCCAGCTAACCGCTTGTTGGGTAGCTGAAACTGCACCGGGCCGGGACGACGCACTGCGTGTCCCGGCCCGGTATTTTTTATGGATAACATGAGTAGCGGCCAGCGGAAGAAGTTGCGCCAGGGTGGTGGGAGGCAAGGCGCGGGGGCCGGGGCGCACCAGCTGACTTCGGGAGGGTAGGTGCCGGGCGGGGTTGGGAATTCGGCTAACTTGCGCTTTGTCAACCCCGATTTGTGCGCATGAACTTTCCCTTGTTTCGTCTTGTGCTGCTGGTGGCGGCCGGGTGGTGGCTGGCCGCTGGGCCGTCCTGGGCTCAAGCTGCTTTCACTCCCGATGAAAACGCCTGGTACGGCATTGTAGCCCGCAGCAGTGGCCGCTCCCTCGACGTGGCCACGGCCTCGCCCGAGGCTGGCGCGGCCGGGGTGCAGTGGGAGTTTACCCAGGCCAACAGCCAGCAGTGGCGCTTTGTGCCGGCGGCCCGCGGCAGCGACTTTTACCGCATCGAGGCCCGCCACAGCGGCAAGTGCCTGACCCTGGAAAAGCCCGACGAAAACGCCCCCATCGTGCAGCGGCCCTGGACCGGCAGCTTCTACCAGCAGTGGAAGCTGATTCCGTCGGGGCCTCTGGGCAGCTTTATGCTGGTGAGCCGCGGCAACGACAAGTGCGCCTCGCTGGCCGCCCCCGATAAGTTTAACGGCACGCCCGTGGTGGGACAGCGCCCCCAGAACCGCGGTACCCAGCAGTGGAAGCTGTTTAAGCTGCGCCTCAACCTGGTGGACCCCACCAAGCCGGGCTTCGGCCCGCCGCTGCCGCTGGCTGCCCTCAACACGCCGGGCAACGAGCTACAGCCCGTACCCGCCCCGGATGGCAAAACCCTCTACTTCAGCCGCACCCGCTACGCCGCCAACACCGAGGGTATGGCCGAGTCGGGCGACGCGTGGCTGAGCCAGTCGGCCGACCAGGGGCGCACCTGGCCCCCAGCCACCCGTCTCGACGCGCTGAACACGCCCCAAAATAACGGCGTGATGGCCGTGACTGGCAACGGTGCCCGCCTGCTGGTGCGCGGCCAGTATGAGCGCGACGGTTCGTTTCGGGATGAAGGCACGAGCCGCGTAACCCGGGAGCTAAGCAAAGGCGTGCGGCCCGAGCCCCTACGGATTACGAATTACTACACGGCCGGGCCGGCCACGTCGTTTTTTATGACGCCTGACGAGCAGTTTCTGCTGCTGTCGTTGGAGCGTGGCGACACCCAGGGCGCCAACGACCTGTACGTGAGCCGCCCCACCCCCGACGGCGGCTGGACCGACCCGCAAAGCCTGGGGCCGGTGGTGAACTCGCCGGGGTTTGAGTTTGCGCCCTGGCTGGCCCCGGATGGCAAAACTCTCTATTTCAGCTCCTACGGCCACGCCGGCTACGGCAGCGCCGACATTTTCGTGACCGAGCGCCTCGACGACACCTGGACCCGCTGGAGCGAGCCGCGCAACCTGGGCGCCCCCATCAACGGCCCCGGCTTCGATGCCTACCTGAGCCTCTCGGCCAACGGCAAGCAGGCCTACTACGCTTCCTCACGCACGGCCAACGGTCCGGCCGACCTGTACGGCACGGCTGCGGGCGTGGTGCCCGCCCCCCGCGACACGGCCGCCGCGCCGCCCGTGGCTGCCGCGCCCGTGCCGGCCTCCGCCGCGCCCCGCACCTTGCTCACGGGCCGGGCCCTCGACGCCAAAACCCGCCAGCCCCTGGCCACCGAGGTGCGCGCCCTCCGCCTCGACAACGACTTGGTGTTCAACGCTACGGTGCGCACCGATGCCAACGCCGGCAGCTTCCAGCTGACGTTGCCGCCCGGCCGCTACCGGGTGCTGGCCGCCCGCGCCGGCTACCTCACCGCCACCGATACCGTGAACATGACTGGCTCCCGCGCCCTGGAGCTGCTGCTGGTGCCGGCCGCCGTGGGCTCCAGCCTGGAGCTGCCCACGCTCATCTTCGCCCAGGGCAAGTACACGCTGCTGCCCGCCTCCTACACCGAGCTGAACCGCCTGGCCCGCACCCTGCAAGACAACCCCACGGTAAACATCCGCCTGGAAGGTCACACCGACAACCAGGGCCGCGCCGACCTGAACGTGAAGCTCTCCGAAGACCGGGTAACCGAGGTGAAGCGCTACCTTGTGCAGCGCGGCGTGGCCGAAGGCCGCATCAGCACCGTGGGCTACGGCGGCAGCCGCCCCCGCGCCTCCAACGACCGGGAAGAAACCCGCAAGCTCAACCGCCGCGTGGAGTTTACGATTGTGAAGTAGGGACTTAGGGGCTTGGGGTCTTAGGGACTTAGATGACGTTCTTGTATTCTGCGCAGAGCAGAGCGAATCGAAGGCAGGTGGAGTCAAGAACCGGAGTCAAAGACCCTTCACGTCTGAACGACTTTCATCGAACACTTGACTGAACATTTGACGTACGAACGATTCGTTCTACCGTCAGACGTTCTGTTATGAAAAGGTCTTTGGCTCTGCCTGCCTTCGATTCGCTCTGCTCTGCGCAGAATGTAAGAAAGTCAACTAAGTCCTTAAGCCCCCAAGACCCTAAGCCCCTACAATATGCTCGCCCTGATTCGTCACGAAGCGGTGTTGCCGAAGCTGCCTTCGGCTTCTGGTATTGAAGTTATCGGCAACGTCGCCTACGTTATCGGGGACGACGCGCCCTTTTTGTATCAGCTTGATGCTACCACGCTGGCGGCAGGCACGCCCGTGCAGCTGTTTGAAACGGCCCACTTCAGCGGAGGGCGCATCCCGAAGGAGCTGAAGCTAGACCTGGAATGCCTGACGGCCCTGACCACGCCGGCCGGCGAAACCGGGCTGCTGGTGTTGGGCTCGGGGGCCACGGCGGCGCGGGAGCAGGGCTTTTGGGTGCCGCTGCCGGGCCAGGCGGGCGGGGTAGGGGCCGTGTATCCGCTGAGTTTGAGCGGCCTGTACGCGGCCCTGCGGCCTTTGCTGCCGGCCGGAGTAGTCCTGAACCTCGAGGCCGCCGCAGCTACTGCTACCGAGCTGCTGCTGTTTCAGCGCACGGTGGGCAGCGCCACCGGCAACCTGCTGTTTCGGCTGCCCCTGGCCGTTACCCTCGACTACCTCCATCACCGTACCAATCAGGCTCCGGCCGTGCGTCAGCAATTGTTTGAGCTGCCCCACATCGACGGCAAGCCCGCCGGCTTCTCCGGGGCCACGTGGTTTGATAACCGGCTGTTCGTCACGGCTTCAGTAGAAGACACCCAGGACGCTGTGCTCGATGGAGAGGTGCTGGGCTCGTTTGTGGGCGTACTGGAGTTAAAGGACAACGTACGAGTGCTGCCCGCCTCGCTGGCCCGGTTGGAGCGCCCTGGTGGCCAGCCTTACCGCGGCAAGGTGGAAAGCGTGGCCGTGCGCCGCCGCCTCAGCGCCAGCCGCTACGAGCTGCTGCTCGTCACCGACGACGACGCGGGCGGCTCGACGGCGGTGCTGGTCGAGATTATGCTTTAGCTTGGTTAGCCAGGCCGCACCACAACAGTGAAAAGAATGTGACCTTGCCTAGTGCATTAGCTGCTCACAATTGGGTTGTGACCCAATCAAATAAAGCAAGGCTTTTGCTTACGCCCGCGAGTTGCTAGCGAGTGGTTCGGCTACAGGCGTTTCTCGGCTCAGGTATGGCTGCAGCACTAGTAGCGTTAGAATTACGCTACCACACACCAAGCCGAGCAGAGAAGCAGTGGTAAAGCCAAGTGCCCAGCCGGTGATGTAGGCGCCCAGCACGTCGCAGAAGTTTACCAGGGCCATGTAAGTTGTGAACTGCGACCCTTCGATTTTCAGGCGGCACAAGGCCATCAAAGCCGGCAAAGCAGCTACGCTGAAACACGGGTCGGCCAGGTTCCAAAGCAACAAACCAGCAGTAGCCACCGGCTTATAGTGCCAGTAAGCAACCAAGCTGCTGAAGAGCAGGAAGTAGCCGGCCAGCCCAAACATGACCCATCGTTGCAAGCGCGTGGCGCCTACTCGGTCGGAGACGATGCCACCGGTGATGATCAGAGCCATGGTAGCAGCGCTGCCCCAACTGCCCTGCAAAATGGACACATCCTTGTCGGGCCAGTGCAACTGCTGAATCAGGTGAAACGAATATGCGCGGCCAAATACCCCAATACTCAGGTACACCAGCGCAATGGTGCCAAACGCGACTAGGCTGCGCCGCTCGGTGATGCCACGGTATAACTCCCGAAACAGCCAGCCCACGGCCGGGTCGTTGTCAGTGGCGAAGCGTGCCCTTCGGCGGCGCCTGAAAGACGGCAGCAGCCGGTCGGTACGTTCGAGCTTAATGAAAAGAGTGAGCACCGTAAAAAGTAGCAGCAGCGCTGACTGGGTGAGGGCCGCAGCGAAAAAGCCGAAGCGGTGCAGCATGTAAGCCAGCCCGGCGGCCCCAAACGAGACGCCTAGCAAGTACCCCCCGCGCATAAACGCGTTGACCCGGCCCCGCTCAGTGGGCGGCACTACAGCAATAGCAATGGCGTCGACGCTGGCATCTTGAATAGAAGCAAAAATGCTGTGCGCAAAAAACACAGTTGTAAGCAACACCAGCTGTGCTGCTGGCTGGCGCACGAGCAGCAGCAGCAACGAGGCTAGAAACGCTACGAGCTGCGTGAGCACCACCCATTGCTTGCGCGAACCGATAACCGAGTGCTGAAACTTATCAATTAGTGGCCCCCACACAAACTGAACCGTCCAGGGCAAGCCCACCACGGCAATGAAGCTGCCTACTTGCTGCGGGGTCAGCTGTTGGCCTAGCAGGTAATTGGCAATGGCCGTCAGGGCAAACCCCGACGGAATGCCCTGCATGATGTATAGGTAAAGAAAGGTAAAGTAGCGCCACCCGGCGCTTTCTCGAAGAATGGGAGCAGCCACGGAAATTTTCAACGCGCAGTGACGGGTTAAGCTGGCAAAGCAGCGCTGCTGTTTGCTTCGCGTTCTGAATAAGCCTATTGCCGGGACCGAATGATAGGTAGGGTCCTGCTGACTCCACCGTCTAGTAACTCCGCGGCGAGTATATAGGTTATGGCAAATGCGGCTCAAGGCAGCGGAGCTGAGTGGCCAGCAAGTAGTCCTGCTAAAAAGTTTCTAGTAATTCTTTGAACGAAATAGTCTAATACCAGTTTTTTTACTGACTTTACCCGGAAACTTTCGCTCAAAATTTCAGTTTTGCGAGCCAAGCAGCTGAGCATAACTATCCGCTGAGTTTGGTGTACAGTGGGGCTGGGGTTACCGCGTCATGATTGTTCCCAAGCTTTACCTACCGCAATAGCGGCGGGGCCGTTGGCTTTTTCCGGTGGGCTACCTCCGCATTTGAGTAGCCTCAGACGATTAGTTGAAGAATTGCCTGCGACTTGGTAGGCTGAGTAGAAGGAAAGTCACTAAAACGAAACTCTGTTTAACTGCGCAGCAGTCAACAACTGTTTTTCAACCCGTGACATACTAACCGCTGCTCCTCTTGCGGTGGTTGCGCATCGGCTGGCGCGGGCGCTAGTGCCCCGCTGTCGCTTTCTGAACCATTCCCATCCACCAAAAACCACCTTTCCCATGGGCATTATTTTACTTCCTTCCCCTCGCGGGGGCATTCGGCGCGGGCTCGCACTGCCGGCGCTGGGAATCTTGCTTAGTGCTGGCAGTGCGGCGGCTTACGCGGCGGCTCCAGGTGCTGCCAGCCCTGCCTGGGCTTTTATCCAAGCCGACCAAACCGTGACGGGCCGAGTTGTTGATGAGAAAGGCGCGGGCCTTCCGGGCGTGAACGTGGTGGTGCGCGGCGCCACCAGCGGCACGCAAACCGACGCCGACGGCCGCTACTCCCTGGTCGTGCCCGAAAACGCCACGCTGATATTTTCGTTTGTGGGCTTCGCTTCGCAGGAAGTCGCCGTAGGGGGCCGCACTACGGTAAACATTGCCCTGGCTCCCGACGCCAAAACGCTGAATGAAGTGGTGGTTGTGGGGTACGGCTCGCAGCAGAAGCGTGAAGTTACCGGGGCTATTTCTTCGGTGAAAGGTACCGAGTTGGTAAACCAGGCTTCGCAAAATCCGGTCAGCTCCTTGCAGGGCCGGGTAGCCGGCGTGCAGATTACCAACTCCGGAGCGCCAGGCGCTGCCCCCGAAATTCGGGTGCGCGGAGTGGGGTCGTTGGGGGGCGTGTCGCCCTTGTACGTGGTGGACGGCACGATGCTACCCCAGGGCTCGGACCTGAGCTTTCTCAACCAAGCCGATATTGCCTCGATTGAAGTGCTCAAGGATGCTGCCAGCGCGTCGATCTACGGCATTCAGGCGGCCAACGGCGTAGTAATCGTAACCACCAAGCGGGGGCAGGCTGGGGGCGCGCGAGTCACGTATAACGGCTTTGGCGGGGTGCAGAGGGCCACCAATACGATAAAAATGGCCAATGCCCAGCAGTACGCGCAGCTCTACAACGAAAAAAACGAGTTGACCGGCGGCTCGGCTAGTGATAACCTACCGCTCAATCTGCCTTCCACTGACTGGTTTAAGGAAGTCACCCGTACCGCCACGATTCAAAACCACCAGCTGAGCTTAGGCGGAGGCACTGATAAGGTGTCGTATACCTTCAGCGGTTCCTATTTAAAGCAGCAGGGTATACTGCAAAAAAATGATTACGAGCGGATTACGGCCCGTCTGCAAACTGACTTCTCCGTTAGCGACCATATTAAGGTGGGCTACAATGCCACCTTTGCCAACGCTGACGCCCACGATGCGCCGGGGATTACGTCGAGCGTATATCCAAACTACACCAGCGGCCCAAACATCTTCTACCAGGCCTACGTGGCACCGCCGGTATTGCAACCCTTCCTGCCCACCGGCCGCTACGGCGACCCAAGTCTGATTGGTACTTCCGGCCTGGGCACCTTCGCCAACCCCCGGGGTACACTCGACTATTTCGTGCAGCGCTCACAAGCCCAGACGCTTGTCGGCAGTGCCTTCGCCTCCTTCAACTTTCTGCGATACTTCACGCTGCGCACCACGGCCGGCCTGAGCTACGGCAGTGGGCGGTTCTACAACTACGAAAAAGCCGACTCGCTGACCACCGTGCAGGTGTACCGGGGCAACCGGCTCTTCAAGGGGACAGCTCAGAACAGCCAACTGCAGTGGGAGAATACCCTCGCGTATGACCGTACCTTCGGCAACCATCACCTAACCGCGCTGGTGGGTACCACTACCTTGCGTTACCGCTCCGAGCTGGTCACTGGGTCCATCAGCGGAGTGCCATCAGGGGGCAGCGCTTTCTACTATTTCAACCTGGGTACTCCCGGCACCGCTAACTTTCCCCCCAGTGGCAATTTAGCGGACCTGTACACAGTTGCCTCGCTGTTTGGGCGAGTTAACTATGCTTATCGTGGGCGCTACCTGCTCACGGCTAGCTTCCGGCGCGACGGCGCCAGCAAATACAGTGAGAGTAACCGATATGGCAACTTCCCCTCCATCGGGGTGGGCTGGGTTATCTCCGATGAGCCATTTATGCAAGACGGTTCGGTGTTCTCCTTTCTGAAGCTGCGGGGTAGCTATGGTATTCTGGGTAACAGCCAAGTGAACAATAATATATCCGTCCTCAGGGTTACATTCTCCCCTAACTACACGGGCTTCTTCGGTCGCCAAGGTGGTTTGCCTTACCCCGGGGCTAGCATCGATCAGCTAGTGCCGCCCGAATTGCGCTGGGAAAAGGTGCGGGAAGCCGATGCGGGCGTGGAAATGCGCTTCTTGGGCAACCGACTAGGGGCCGAATTTGACTACTATAATCGCCGCACTATTGATGCCGTATTTCCGGTGCCCACCCTTCTGTCTCCCGGCTACACCAACAGCGGCGGCTTTCTGGCTAATAACGCAAGCTTCCAAAACCAGGGCATCGAAGCTGCCTTGCGCTGGGACCCGCAAACCAGCGGCGACTTTTCCTACTCCGTGGGCTTGATCGGGGCTTACAACCAAAACAAGGTGCTCTCTACCGCTTCCGGCGACGCTCCCCTGTTTGCGGGTGGTTTGCCCGTGGCCGGTTACCGGGCTACCATAACCCGGGTGGGAGCTCCCATTGGGGCGTTCTACGGGTATAAAGTCGCGGGCGTGTTCCAGAGCCAGCAGGAGGTAGACGACTCGGCTCAGCCGGGGTCTAAGCCCGGCGACCTGCGCTACCAGGACCAGAATGGTGATGGCACAATTGATGCCCGTGACTTTGTGGTGCTGGGCAACCCCAACCCGCGCTTTACCTACGGGCTGAACACGAATTTCCGCTACAAAGCCGTTGACTTGCAGCTCGATATTCAAGGCGTTGGAGGCGTGGAGCTGCTCAACGCCTTGCGCGAGGTACGCTACGGCAACGAAAACTTCACCGAGGATTTCTACCGCAACCGCTGGCACGGGCCGGGCACGTCGAACTCGACGCCCTCGGCCGACTTGTCGGGCCGCAACCTCGACGTAAGCTCCTACTACATCGAGAAAGGCGACTACATCCGCCTGCGCAACGTGCAGCTAGGCTATAACCTGCCCACCTCCGTGGCCAACACCTTGCGCGTGCAAGGGGTGCGCTTCTACGCCAACGCCCAAAACCCGCTGACCTTGACTAAGTACAAAGGCTTCACCCCTGAAGTGGGTGGCTCCCCCACCAACGCGGGTATCGACTTGAACGTGTACCCCCTCACGGCTACGTACAATTTCGGTATCAACGTTAGCTTCTAATCTTATATCGTTTTCCCACCCATGAAAAATACGTTCTTCTCTGCCTCACGCCGCTCGCGGCCGTTTTTGGCAGCCTTAGGGTTAACGCTGGCCCTGGCTTCCTCGTCGTGCAACAACTTTCTGGACGTGCCCCCGCAAGGACAGCCCACGAGCGAGGAATTCTTTAAAAATCAAAACGACGCTACACTCGCCGTTAACGCTATGTACGGCAAGCTGCGCGAATGGAGCTTGGTAGCCTTCGATTGGCTGTCGGTCACGACCTTGACCTCGGACGACGCTGAAAAAGGCAGTGTACCCGGCGACGCCGAGTTCCTCAATGAGTTTACCTTTTTCCGCATTACCCCCACCAGTGGCCCCCTGGAAGGCTACTGGGCGGGGCAGTACCAGGAAATCAACCTGTGCAACCAAGTAATTCAACGAGTGCCGCCCATCAACATGGACGCTACGCTCAAAGCCCGCTACGTGGCCGAAGCGCAGTTCCTGCGGGCCTTGATGTACTTCAACCTGGTGCGGGCGTTTGGGGGCGTGCCTCTGCACACGAAGCCGGCCCAGATGCCCGAGGAGCTGAATCCGATGCGCGCATCGGCGGCTGAAGTATACGCTCTTATTGTGAGCGACCTGACGGCCGCGGCAGCCGTCCTGCCCCAGTCTTACCCCAGTACTGAAGTGGGCCGGGCTACGAAGGGGGCGGCGCTGGCCTTGCTGGCTAAGGTGCAGATGTACCAGAAAAACTGGGCTGCGGCGCTGACCGCCTCCGACCAAGTTATTGGCTTAGGCTACTCGCTGGCTCCTGATTTCTATGAGATGTTCCGCATCCGGGGCGAAAACGGGCCAGAGTCGATTTTTGAAGTGCAGTGCACAACCCTGGATGGTAACTGCGACGCTTCCAATTCGCAATGGGCCGAGTGCCAGATGGTGCGTCCGCAATTTGGCTGGGGCTTTTTCAACCCCACCCGGGACCTGGAAAACGCCTTTGAGCCGGGCGACCAGCGTAAATTGGGTACCATTCTTTTGCGGGGCATGACTACGCCCGATGGAGACGTCATTGACCCCGCCGCTGCCAACCCGCGCTACAACATGAAGGCCTACGTACCCAGTTCGGCTACGAAAGCCTGCGGTTATGGCCGCGACCAGAACATCCGCGTGTTGCGCCTGGGTGAGGTGCTGCTCATCAACGCGGAGGCTGCCAACGAGCTGGGTCAGACCGCCAAAGCCTTGGCTGCCGTGAATCAGGTGCGGACTCGGGCGGGCCTGGCCCCGCTGGCCCCGGGCCTTTCGCAGGAAGCCTTGCGCCAAGCCATCTGGAAGGAGCGGCGCGTGGAGCTGGCCTTGGAGTACGGCGACCGGTTTTTCGACTTGGTGCGGCAGGGCCGGGCAGCGCAGGTGCTTAAAGCCAAAGGCTTCGTGTCCAATAAAAATGAACTGATGCCTATTCCGCTAAGCCAGATTACGTTGAGTGGGGGCCGGCTAACCCAGAACCCTGGCTACTAATGTCGTCGAAGCTAAAACCCTGGCGCCGCGTGTGGGGCCAGGGTTTTGTATTACTGCTCTCAGCTAGAGTATGATGAGAATGTATTACGTACTGCTGCTGGCACTGCTGGCTGCCGGCTCCTCGTTTGCGCAGTCGTCCTTTCCGGCTGCCCAGCGCCCCAGGAATCTTACCGACGAGCAGCTGCTGGACCTGGTGCAGCGACAGACGTTTCGCTACTTCTGGGACTTCGGGCACCCGGTTAGCGGCTTGGCGCGGGAGCGGAGCAATGTGGCCTATGACTATGGCGCCGAGGTGGTGACAACGGGCGGCACGGGCTTCGGCGTAATGGCCATTATTGTGGCGGCGGAACGCCAGTGGATTACCCGGGAGCAGGCGGCCGAGCGGGTGCTTAAGATGGTCAACTTCCTGTGGAAAGCCGACATGTTTCACGGCGTGTTTCCGCACTGGCTTAATGGCGAGACGGGCAAAGTTATCCGCTTCAGCCCCAAAGACGACGGCGGCGACCTAGTGGAAACGTCTTTTCTGTTTCAAGGCCTGCTGTGCGCCCGCCAATACTTCACCCGCGACAACCCCACCGAGCGGCAGCTACGCGACAAAATCCTGTGGCTGTGGGAAGGAGTGGAGTGGAACTGGCACACGCAGGGCGGGCAAAACGTGCTCTACTGGCACTGGAGCCCTAACAACGACTGGAGCATGAACCACCAGATTCACGGCTGGAACGAGTGCCTTATTACCTACGTGCTAGCCGCCAGCTCGCCCCGCTACGCCATCGACAAGAAAGTCTACGACCAGGGCTGGGCTACCGGCGAGCATTTCCGCAACGGCAACACCTATTACCAAACCCGGCTGCCCCTGGGCTTTGAGCTGGGCGGGCCGCTGTTTTTCTCGCATTACTCCTTTCTGGGCCTGGACCCGCACGGCCTCCAGGACCAGCACGCCGACTACTGGCAGCAGAACCTGGCCCACACCCGCATCAACTACGCCTACTGCGTTGATAACCCCAAGAAGTACAAAGGCTACGGCGCAACCAGCTGGGGCCTCACTGCCTCCGACAGCTACCAAGGCTACGCCGCCCACTCGCCCACCGAAGACTTGGGCGTGATTTCGCCTACGGCAGCCTTGTCGGCCATGCCTTATTTGCCCAAGGAGTCGATGGCGGCCCTGAAGCACTTTTACTACGACCTGGGCGACAAGCTCTGGAGCGAGTACGGCTTCGTGGATGCTTTTAGCGAGCAGCATAACTGGCACGCTAAGTCCCACCTGGCCATCGACCAGGGGCCAAGTATTGTCATGATTGAGAACTACCGGACCGGCCTGTTGTGGAAGCTGTTCATGAGCAGCCCTGATGTGCAGCGCGGCTTGCGGAAGCTGGGCTTTCAAAGTCCGTATTTGAAGAAATAGCCGAGGAGCTATGAGGTACTTTCTGACTCCTACCCGCTCAGTAGCCCAGCGGGTAAACCCTGGGTTATGGATGGCAGTGTGGCTCTGGGTAAGCCTTGCCCCGGCGCCGGCCCAAGCCCAGCCTACTGCCCGCCCCGGCCAGCGTACCTACTGCAACCCGCTGAACCTAGACTATGGCTACACGCTCACGCCCGACTTCACGGCCGCCGGCCGCCACCGAGCTACCGCCGACCCGGTGATTACCCGCTACAAGGGTGACTACTACTTGTTCTCGACCAACCAGTGGGGCTATTGGCACAGCCCGGACCTGTACAACTGGCAGTTTGTGGCGCGCTCCTTTCTCAAGCCCCACCACAAAGTCTACGACGACTTGTGCGCGCCAGCCGTGTTTGTGCTGGGCGACACACTGCTGGTATTGGGCTCCACCCACGAGAAGAACTTTCCCATCTGGATGAGCACCAACCCCAAGGCTGGTGACACCATCTTCCCGGTTCCACTGGGACTGGCCGCCAGCTGGAACCTTGCCGCCGTGGAGTGTAGTGCCCGCGTGGCCGCCGAAGAAGCCTCGGCCGACGGCCTGCACTGGGTGTTTTCGCCCATGGTCGACATTGCCCGCGACCCGCGCTGGGGCCGCATCTCGGAAGGAGCCGGCGAAGACCCTTTCCTTGGCTCTCAGATTGCGCGGGCCATGGTGCGCGGCTACCAGGGCCCCACCAACGACCTGAGCCGCAGTAACGCGGTGATGGCCTGCGTGAAGCACTTTGCCCTCTACGGCGCCGCCGAAGCCGGCCGCGACTACACCACCACCGACATGAGCCTGCCGCGCATGTACAACGAGTACCTGCCGCCCTACAAAGCCGCTCTCGATGCCGGGGCCGGCTCCGTGATGTCGTCGTTCAACGACATCAATGGCGTGCCGGCCACCGGCAATAAATGGCTGATGACCGACCTGCTGCGCCAGCAATGGGACTTTCAGGGCTTTGTGGTGACCGACTACACGGCCATCAACGAGCTGATTCCGCACGGCCTGGGCAACGAAACGCAGGTGTCGGCGCTGGCCCTGAACGCGGGCATCGACCAAGACATGGTGGGGGAGGTGTTCCTGAGAAACCTGGCGCAGAACCTGAAGGATGGCACCGTGCAGCAGGCCCAGATTGACCAGGCCTGCCGCCGCGTGCTGGAAGCCAAGTACAAGCTGGGCTTGTTTCAGGACCCCTACCGCGGCGTCACCGAAAAGCGGGCCACGGCCACGCTGATGAAAAAGGAGTTTGTGGAAGCCTCCCGCGACATTGCCCGCCGCAGCCTGGTGCTGCTCAAAAACCGCAACAGCACCCTGCCCCTGAAAAAGACCGGCACCATCGCCCTGATTGGCCCGCTGGCCAACCGTCAGCGCGACCTAATCGGCAACTGGAGCGGGGCCGGCGACTGGAAACAAACCGTGTCGGTGGAGCAGGGGTTGCGCAACGTGGGCGGCAACGCGCTGAAAATCACCTACGCCCTGGGCGCCAACATCACCGACGATGCCCAACTCATTGAGCACCTCAACGCCCACGGCGGCGACCTGACCATCGACAAACGTTCGTCGGAAGAACTGATTCGCGAGGCCGTGCAAGCGGCCCAGGCCGCCGACGTGGTGGTGGCCGTGGTGGGCGAGTCGCAGGGCATGACGGGTGAGGCGGCCAGCCGCGCCGATATTGGGTTGCCGGGCCAGCAGCTGGAATTGCTCAAGGCCCTGAAAAAAACCGGCAAGCCGCTAGTGCTGGTGCTCATGAACGGGCGCCCGCTCACGCTGAGCTGGGAAGACCAGAACGCCGCCGCCATCCTGGAAACCTGGTTTGCCGGCACCCAGGGTGGCAACGCCATTGCCGACGTGCTGTTTGGCCTCTACAACCCGGCGGGCAAAATCACCGCCACTTTCCCGCAGGTAGTGGGCCAGGTGCCGCTGTACTACAACCACAAGAACACTGGCCGGCCGTTTGGGGGCGAGTTGCTCGATAAGTATAAGTCGCGCTACCTCGACGTGACCAACGAGCCGCTCTACCCCTTTGGCTACGGCCTGAGCTACACCACGTTCAGCTACTCCAAGCCCGAGCTAAGCCACACCACCATCCGGCCCGGCCAGTCCCTGGAGGTGCGCGTTACGGTGCGCAACACCGGCAATTACGACGGGGAGGAAGTAGCTCAGCTCTACATCCGTGATCTGGTGGGCTCCATTATCCGGCCCGTAAAGGAGTTGAAAGGCTTCCAGAAAGTTTTGCTAAAGCGCGGTGAAAGCAAAACCTTCACCTTCCGCCTGACCACCGACGATTTGAGGTTCTACAACAACGACTTGAAGTTTGTCGCCGAGCCCGGCGACTTCCATGTGTTTGTGGGGCCCAATTCGCGCGACGTGCAGCAGGTCGCCTTTACGCTGACGGAGTAAGCCCGACCCAGCCACGGCAGGCCGCCGACGCTAGCATGCGTTTCCACCACTAGCATAGTTCTGCCACAAAACCTTCATGCCCGGCCGTAGTCCTAGCTCAATAGCGCCGCTGAGCAGCTGCTTGCTAGAGCCAGTGGCTGCATCCGGGGCAGGGCGCAGGTCTGTTTTGCGCCTGAGCCCCGCGAGTAGCCCCGCGCTAGGTTCATAGAGAGCGGGTTCGGCTACTTGCCGGCGGCTCGGGCGCGAAGTAAAGCGGGGCCCACCTGGCGTCAGATTCGGCGGGCGCAGTTGACAAAAGATTTTTTCCTTCCTCCTCCCAATGCCTACTCCTCCTACTTCCAACCGTATGCTTTCTTCCTTTCCCCGCACCGCCGTGCTCGGCACCGTGCTGTGCTGCACTATAGTGCTTGGCGCAGCCGCGCAAACCAAACCAGCCCTGCGCCAGCCTACTGCTACGGCAACTAAAAAGCCTGCTGCCGCAGCTCCCAAGTCGGCCGCTACGCCAAACCGCCAGGCTGCCTTGCTGGCTAACGAGGCCAAAATCAACGTCCTGCTTAAGCAGATGACCTTGCAGGAGAAGGTGACTATGATTCACGCCAACTCGTCGTTTGCTGCTGGTGGTATCAAGCGCCTGGGCATACCCGAACTGGTTACTTCCGACGGTCCGCACGGCGTGCGCCCCGAGCAGGGCCGCGACTGGAAGCCGGTGAAAGACGTGCAGGACGCCAGCACCTACCTGCCCACCGGCAACACGCTGGCCGCCACCTGGAACCCCGAGCTGGGCTACGCCTTCGGCAAAGTGCTGGGCAGCGAAGCCAAGTACCGGGGCAAAGATGTAATTCTCGGCCCCGGCATCAACATCATCCGCACGCCCCTGAATGGGCGCAACTTTGAGTACTTGAGCGAAGACCCCTACCTGGTGTCGCGCATGGCGGTGGGGTACATCCAGGGCGTGCAGGACCAGGGCATTTCGGCCTGCGTGAAGCATTACGCGGCCAACAATCAAGAAACGCACCGTGATGCCATCAACGTGAACATGAGCGAGCGGGCCTTACGCGAAATTTACCTGCCGGGCTTCAAGGCGGCCGTGCAGGAAGGCGGCGTGTACACGCTCATGGGCGCCTACAACAAGTTTCGGGGCCAGTGGGCCACCCACAATGCCTACTTGATGAATAACATTCTTAAAGGCGAATGGGGCTTCAAGGGCATGGTCATCAGCGACTGGGGCTCGGTGCACAACACCGACGAGGCCTTGCGCAACGGCACCGACCTGGAAATGGGCACCGACCTGTCGTTGATGTACAGCAGCACCGACCAAACCGCTACGGCGGCTTCGGCTACCACGCCGACCGCCCCCGCCAAAACGCTCTACGACCGGTTTTTTCTCGCCGACCCCGCGCTGGAAGCCGTCAAGAAAGACCCCAGGCTGTTGCCGCTGATCGACGACAAAGTGCGCCGCATTTTGCGGGTGATGTACCAAATCAACCGCCTCGATGGGGCCAAGCGCACGCCCGGCGCCTTCAACACCCGCGAGCATCAGCTTACGGCCCAGAAAGTAGCGGAGGAGGGTATTGTGCTGCTCAAAAACGAAGGCAACCTGCTGCCGCTTTCCAGGACGGCGCTCAAAACCATGGCCGTCATCGGGGCCAGCGCCGACCGGAACAATTCCATGGGCGGTGGCAGCTCCCAGATTAAAGCCCTCTACGAAATCACGCCCCTGGAAGGGCTGCAAAAAGCCCTGGGTAATCAGGTGGCGGTGAGCTTCGCGCCGGGCCATAAAATTGCCCGCGGCCAGGGCGCCGACCCAGCTCTGATTCAGCAGGCTGTGGCCGCTGCCAAAGCCGCCGACGTGGCCGTGGTAGTAGCCAGCTGGACCCACGGCTACGACTACAGCAAGTGGGAAGACAACGCCTTCGACGCTGAGGCCGTCGACAAGCCCAGCATGAACCTGCCCTTCGGCCAGGACGAGCTCATCAAGGCCGTGCTGCAAGCCAACCCCCGCACCGTGGTAGTGCTCATGGGCGGCGGCCCCACTGATATGACGGCCTGGGTGGGGCAGGCCAAAGGCATTGTGCAGGCCTGGTACCCCGGCATGGAAGGCGGCACGGCGTTGGCCCGCATTCTGTTTGGCGAGGTAAACCCCTCAGGCAAGCTGCCCATGACCTTTCCCGTGAAGCTGGCCGACTCGCCGGCCCACAAGCTCGGCGACTACCCCAGCACTAGCCGCCAGGACAGCCTCACGCAAACCTATCGGGAAGACATTTTCGTGGGCTACCGCTACTTCGACACCTACAAAGTGGCCCCGCAGTTCGCCTTCGGCCACGGCCTGAGCTACACCACCTTCAAGTACGACAACCTGACCGTGACGCCCGGCCCGCAGCGTGCCACCGTGCAGCTCACCCTAACCAACACCGGCAAGGTGGCCGGCGCCGAAGTGGTGCAGGTGTATGTGAAAGACGAGAAAGCCGCCGTCAAGCGCCCCGAAAAGGAGCTGAAGGCTTTTCAGAAAGTAGCCCTGAAGCCCGGCGAAGCCAAAACCATTACGCTAACGCTGGGCCCGGAAGCTTTTCAGTACTACAATGAAACCAAAAAACAGTGGGTGCTGGAGCCCGGCAAGTTTGAGGTGCTCGTCGGCAGCTCCTCCCGCGACATTCGCCTTACCGGCGGCCTGACGCTGTAAAAGTCCGGAACCTAAACTCTCTTGCCCACTAACGCCCGCCAAAAGCGGGTGTTAGTGGGCTTGGCCTCGCTATACCCGACGTAGTTCCGGTACTCGGCGCACTTCGATTGGGGTTGCCGCTGGTGCGGGCAGGCTCTGTCCAGAGCCGCTCCAGCGCCAGCCGCTACGAACTGCTCCTCATCACCGACGACGACGCGGGCGGCTCCACGGCCGTGACGGTGGAGCTGAGCTGGTAGCTACCACGCCCGAAAGCCACAACGCCCCAGGCAACGCCTGAGCCGAAAAAAGCATCCGGCATGCCGGATGCTTTTTTCTTTCTCTTAACCAGTCTGCGCATGACGTATTCCCGACTGAAATCCTGGTGTGGCGGCGGCCTGTTTCTGCTGACGCTAACCGTGTACTGGGCCACGCTGGAGCCCACCGTGTCGTTCTGGGACTGTGGCGAGTTTACGGCTAGCGCCTACCGGCTGCTGGTGCCGCACCCGCCCGGTGCGCCCTTGTACTTGCTGCTGGGGCGGCTGTTTTCCCTGCTGTCGTTCGGTAATCCGGCTGTTGTGGCGGTGCTGGTGAATATGGTGTCGGCGGTGGCTAGTGCGGCTACGGTGGCCCTGCTGTTCGGCATCATCACCCACCTGGCCGAGCGTACAATGGTGCTGCCAGGCCAGCCAACCCGCACGACGCAGGCGCAGGTGCTAGGAGCCGGCGTGGTGGGCAGCCTGGCCTTTGCGTTTTCCGATTCGTTCTGGTTTAACGCCGTGGAAGCTGAAGTGTATGCTCTGTCCACGCTGGGCACGGCCCTGGTGGTGTGGCTGATGCTGCGCTGGGAGCAGCAGGCCGACACGCCCCGCGCCGACCGGTGGCTGGTGCTCATTGCCTACGTTATTGGGCTGAGCATCGGAGTGCATTTGCTTAACCTGCTGGCTATTCCGGTGCTCAGCCTGGTGTGGTACTTTCGCCGCACGGCCCGCCCCACGGCCGGGGGCGTGGTGCGCACTCTGCTGGTAGGGGCCGCGCTGGTGCTGGTGGTGCTGGAGGGCGTCATTCCGGGCCTGCCCACGCTGGCGGGTGCCTCTGAGGTGTTCTTCGTGAATACGTTCGGGCTGCCATTCAATTCGGGGCTCATCATCTTCCTGGTCTTATTCCTGGGACTGATTGGGCTGGGTTTTCGGTACGCACACCGAACCGGACGGGCGGCTTTGCACACGGGGCTGCTGGCTCTGGTGTTTGTGCTGATTGGGTACTCGTCGTACCTCATTGTGCCGATTCGCAGCTCGTTTAACCCCACCATCAATGAAAACGCGCCTAACGAGGTGCTCAGCTTCGTGAGCTACCTGCGCCGGGAGCAATACGGCACCCGGCCCCTGCTGTACGGCCCTCACCTGTTTGCCCAGCCCGTAGCCCAGCAAGACGGCGCCCCGCGCTACGTGCGCCAGGGCGGCCGGTACGTGGTGGCCGAGCACCGCCCCGAGCTGCGCTACGACCCCGCCGACAACCTGCTCCTGCCCCGCATCTACGCCGGGCCGGGTGGGGCCACGCCCGAGCTGGTGCGCCAGTACCGCAAGTGGGTAACGAACCTCGAAACCGGGCGCAAGCCCAGCATGGCCCAAAACCTGGGGTTCTTGTGGCAGTATCAGCTGGGGCATATGTTCTGGCGCTACTTCGGCTGGAACTTCGTGGGGCGGCAGAGCGACGTGCAGCACGCCGGGGTACTCTGGCCCTGGCAAACCAAAAGTGGCCTGCCCGCCGGCCTCGCCAACAACCCGGCCCGCAACGCCCTGCTGGGCTTGCCGCTGCTGCTAGGCCTGGCGGGCCTGGGCTGGCAGGCGCGCCGCAACCGCCCCCAGGCCGGTATGGTGGCCCTGCTGTTTCTGCTGACCGGCGTGGCCATCGTGCTCTACCTCAACCAGCCGCCCCAGGAGCCCCGGGAGCGGGACTACACCTTTGCCGGGGCCACGCTGGCCTTTAGCATCTGGATTGGCCTGGGCGTGCCGGCCCTGCACGCGGCCCTGAGCCGGCTGCGGCTGGCGGGCGTAGTCCGCCTCAGCCTGGCGCTGGGGCTGGGCCTGGTGGTGCCCGGTCTGATGGCCGCTGAGGGCTGGGACGACCATGACCGGTCGGGCCGCTTTGCCGCCGCCGACTACGCCCGCAACGTGCTCAGCACCCTGGCCCCCAACGCCATCCTCATCACCGAAGCCGACAACGACACGTTTCCGCTGTGGTACGTGCAGGAAGTGGAAGGCTTCCGCACCGATGTGCGCGTGGCCGTGTCGTCCTACCTCAACACCGACTGGTACGTGAACCAGATGCGGCAGCGCAGCTATCAGTCGGCACCCTGGCCGCTGAGTATCCCGGCCCGCCAGTACCGCCAGGGTACCAACGACTACCTGCCCCTGGTGGAAAACCCGGCCGTGCGGGAGCTGAACGTGCAAGAATTTGTGGAGCTGGTGGGCCAGAACAGCCCCCTGCTGCAAGTCCGCTACGCCGAGGGCTCCCGGCCCCTGCTCTCATTTCCCAGCCCGCGCCTCGTGCTGCCCGTAGACACGGCCGCCCTGGTGCGCAGTGGCGCCGTGCCCCGGCCGCGCCGCGGGCAGGTGGTGGCCCGTATGGAATGGGAGGTGAGCGGCGGCGTGCTGGAAAAGAAAGATTTGGTCTTGCTCGACTTGCTGGCGACCAACGCCTGGCAGCGGCCCGTGTACTTCGCCAATACTACGAGCCCGGCCACCCGGCTGGGGCTGGAAAAGTACCTGCAAGTGGAAGGCCTGGCCAGCCGCGTGCTGCCCTGCCGGGCCCCGGCGCCTACGGCCGCCGAGCTGCGCCTGCCCGAAGACGGCGTGGTAGCCACCGACCTGCTCTACGACTCGCTGATGCGCAAGTACCGCTACCGCAACCTCGACAACCCGCGGGTGTACTACGATGACAGTCAGCGGTTCATCCTGAGTGGCTACCGGCAGCAGTTTGCCCGCCTGGCCCGCGCCTGCCTGGCCGAGGGCCAGCCCGCCCGCGCCCAGCAGGTGCTGCGCAAGTGCCTGGCCGTGCTGCCCGATGCCGCCCTGCCCTACGACGCCTACAGCCCCGACCTGGTGCCGCCGCTGCTGGCCGTGGGCGAAACGGACCGCGCCCACGAAATCATGGACACGCTTACGGCCCGCACCGCCCAGCGCCTGGCCTACTACGCCGCCCACCCCAACGCCGCCCTGTTCGACCGGGATATCAGCCTCCAGCTGTTCACCCTCCAGCACCTCTACCAGGCCGCCGCCGACACCAACGACGCCCCCCGCGCCCAACTGCTGGCCGGCCTGCTCCAGCAACACGGCATCACCGATTAGGCATCACAGATTATGCAGATTAACCAGATTGCACAGATTCGTTTCATGCAGCATACAAAGACAAGGAAAGAAGCCACGAAGCCCTTCTCTAAAATATAGCGGCTAATAGCAACAAGCTTAGAAATAATGAATTAACTCACGATAATCTGTGCAATCCATTCAATCTGCAAAATCTGTGATTTTGGAATTAAGCTCGGCAGAATGACGTTGAAGCGGAAAGAAATTTGTGGACTTTTCGCCTTTCCGATGATTCTGTTCAACACCCGTTTTCTGTACCCCGTCAGTGCCGTGAAGTTGCAGGAGGAGCAGGGCTTGCTGCCGGCTGAGTTTCTGCAAACCGTTGGGTTGCTGCGGCCCTTTTTGGAGAAGGAAAAAGCCTACGGCGAAGTCTGCACCACGCAGGTAACCTCGCCCCGCGGCCGGCCCCTGGTGGTGCATTACCGCAAGACGTACTCCAGGGACAACGGCTTCGTCGTCGAAATTCTGGATGCCGAGGTGGTGCGGCCCCTGGCCAAGGCTGCGTAAGCTGGGCCTCCTTTTCGTTTAAGGAAATGAAAGAAACCAGCCGTTTTGGGCACGTTGTCCAAAACGGCTGGTTTCTTTTTGCCCCAGCAATGATTACTGGTCCCGGCGCCAGATAAACCCGTCTAGGACGTAGTGAGTGGCCTGGGGCAGGGCCAGCAGGGGCACTAGCAGCGCCAAGCCATGCGCCTGCGTCACGGTGGGCAGGTGCTGAAACCAGCCGAACACGGCCCCGTGCTCCCGCCACACCAGCCCGTCCCAGATGCCCTCCTCCAGATACGCCAGCCCCAGCAGCAGCCCCAGAAACAGCACCAGCCCGTAGCGCCCGTGCCACCAGAGGCGGCCAGCTGAACCAGCCGAGACCGAGGGGGCTGGTGGACGGCTGGTGGCCCAGATCAGGGCCAGGTACGGAATGCCGTGGGCCACCACATTGAGCAGGGTAAAGGCCAGGTCGCCATTATACAGCACGATGCCCACGTACCAGGAGGCCGCCGTGCCCAGCACCAGCAGGTTACGCGGTAGGTTGAAGTGGCCGGTGCGCCGCCACTGTCGGGCTTCTTTCAGCACGTAAGCCGCCAGCAATGCCAGGTAAGCAACCGTCAGCAGTGCCCGGCCGGTGGGCCAGTCGTACTGCACAAAGTCGCCGTCGGTAAACCAATTGAAGTTGCGGGGCGGCGCCAAGTGCCACCACAGCAGTGGGTAAAGCGTGGCGGCGTAGATAACGGCTGCGTCGAGGCGGCGGCTGGCCGTGGAGGTGCGCTCCTGGCGCGCGTACAAGCGCAGAAAGCCGTATTGCTGGCGAATGAAGTGGAACACGGCCGCGTAGGCCAGCACCCGCCAAAACCACAAGCCGCCCGCCCAGTGGAGGGCCACCCCCGCCGCGTAGCACCCCAGCGGCACGGCCCATAGCAACGTCCGAAACCGCCGCCGCCGCACCGGGTCGAAGTAGGTGCGAAACAGCGTGCTGTACACGTGGGCCACGTCGATGAGCACCACCAGCCCCACCCAGGCCCAGAGCGGCATCTGACTGGTGCTGCGGTAGGCTGGGGGCAGCACCATCACGCCTAGCAAGGCCAGAAACGGCGGCCCCAGAATCCACCACCCATCAAACCCCGCCGAACGAATCCACGGCTGGCGGAAGGCAATCGGAGCAACAGGCTGGGCGACGGATGCAGATGAAGGCATGGTGAAGCTAGGCGCAGGTTTGGTAAGAGGGGCGCGTGTTTTGCTTTTCTGGTGGCGTGACGTTGTGATTGTAATGTCATGCTGGGCTTGTCGGAGTGTCTGGCGTGCTGATGTGGCGCCTCACCCCCCAGCCCCCTCTCCTTTTTCGGAGAGGGGGAGCCGGACGATTAGAGTTACTCTCTAGCAAGATGCTTTTTTTGTCAACATGACACTACCAGCACAACATGCAATCCATACTAAGCGCGCCTGACACTGGCTAGCTCGGCAGCGGCCCGGCAGCCCTGGTAGAATCCCTCCTCGAAGATAGACATGCCGCTCAGGTCGGTGTGAGCGAAAAACAGCTTGCCCTGCCAGGGGCGGGCGGCCTGCTGGCGGGCTGCGCCCCACAGCAAGCCGGGCGTGGGCGTCGCCATGCCGTGGCCCCATACCCACACATCGGCGCGCTGCACGTGGGGCGTGAGGCCGGGGTGGGCGGTTTCCAGCTCGGCCAGGGCCCGGCGCACCCACTCGTCGTAGGAGGTTTGGTAGGCCAGGCGGCGGGCCGCCACGGGGTCGGCGGCGGGCAGGGGCAGGTAGTAGGTTATGACTTTGGGCCCGCCGGCGTCGAGGCTGAGGCTCTGGTGGCTGGCATTCACGTAGCCCACCGATTCGGTGCCGAACAGCACGTTGTCCCAGCTCAGCGGCTGGCCGGGGCCCTGGGGTAGGCCATCCACGGTCAGATTCACCACCACCCACGGGGCGCGGTGCACGGCCAGAGCCGGCTTGGGCGCCTCGGGCAGGCCGGCCAGCAGCCGCTCGGTTACAAACCAGGGTGTGGCCAGGAGTATCTGCCGCGCCTCTACGCGGGTAGTCTGGCGAGTGACTACGTCGTAGCAGTCGGCGGCCAGGCCGGTCGGGGTGTCGTGCAGGGCGTAGGCTACGGTATTGGTGTGAATGGGGGAGGAGGCTTGCCGGCGCAGTTGCTCCACCAGGAAGCCGTTGCCCGCGGGCCAGGTCAGCACGTCGGCGGCGCTGGCGTTGTGGGCGCGGCCCTTGCGGCTGGCAAAGTAGTGCAGCCCCGCCCACGCCGACACCTGGGCGGCCGGGGCGCCGTAGTCGTCGCGGCAGCAGTAGTCGAGGTACCAGCGCAGGTGAGGCCCCGTGAAGCCGTGCTCGTCCAGGTAAGCCGCAAACGTCACTTCGTCCAGCACCCGAAACCGCGCATCCGCCGACGACTCCGCCAGCGGAATCCGGAAGGCCTCGCGCCCATCCGTGCCGCGGGCGGCGCGCATTTCTTCTATTAGCCGAAAAAACCGGGCTATCTGCACCTTTTCCGCTGCGGGCACGCCCAACTCGGGCACTAACCCGCTCTGCCAGTGCCCGCGCAGGTACAGGCGCTCCTCGGGGTCGTGGCAGAGGTAGTAGTCGTTGTAGATGGGCAGGCCCGAGGCGGCATCGGTGCCGGTAACGACGCCGGCTTCTTGCAGAAACGCCAGCAGCGCGTGGTTACGTGGGTCGGGCACGGGCAGGTAGTGGGCGCCCCAGGGGTAAGAAGCCACGGCGTTGCGGCCGGCGCTGGAGTTGCCGCCCGGCTGCTCATCCAGCTCCACCAGCAGCACCTGTTCCGGCCCGAAGCCGCGCCGCGCCAGCTCCCGCCGGGCCGCCAGCCCCGCCACGCCCCCGCCCACAATCAACACGTCTACCCGCTGGGTGCGCGTGGGCGCCGGCAGCCGCCCCGGCTCCCGCAGCAGGTGGCCCGTGGCGTGGTTGGCCCCGTGCAAACTGCCCCGAATGTGGCTCCGCGCCGTGCCCGGCCGGCACACGTGGAGCCCCGCTAGCGGCGCCAGCAGCACCCCAGCCGCGCCCAGAGCCGCATGTTGCAAGAAGTTTCGGCGGGAAGTCATAAGTGGTGAGGAGGTGACAGGGGACAGGGGACAAGTGACAGGTGAGAGGTGACAAGTGACAGGTGACAGGTGGCAAGTAGAACGGTCATGCTGAGCGCAGGCGCAGCCGCAGTCGAAGCATCTCTCCCGCTCCGTCCGCACGATTGGAATTACCTCCGGGAGAGATGCTTCGGCAAGCTCAGCATGACGTTCTTTCTTACTTGTCACCTGTCACCTGTCACCTGTCACCTGTTACCTGTCACCTCACTGCACATACGGGCCCCAGTCTTCTTCAAAGTAACGCACCAGGGCTTGGTTGTTGAGCTGGTTGATACCGGTGGGGACTTCGCTCATGTCGGGCGGGAAGTAGCGCATGTCGCGCAGGGTGGCGGGCGTCACGAAGCGCAGGCCGGCGGGCAGGGGGCCGGCGTCGGGGCGCCAGTGGGCGTTGCGGCCCGCCAGCACAAAGCCCCACTCCCCAAACGAAGGCACGTAGCAGTGGTAGGGCAGGGTGGTGAGGCCGGCGGCGCGCAGCGTGTGCACCACGCACCAGAACGAGCGGCGCGCCACGTAGGGCGAAGTGCTCTGCACTACCAGCCAGCCGCCGGGCGCCAGGCGCCGCGCCAGCTCCCGGTAAAACGCCACCGAGTAGAGCTTGCCGATGGAGTAGTTGCCGGGGTCCGGGAAGTCTACCACAATGCAGCTGTAGCGGGCCGTGTCCTGGCGCACCCACTGGTAGGCGTCGCCGTTGATGACTTGCACCTTGGGGTGGAGCAAGGCCCGCTGGTTGAGACTCAGTAGCAGACTGTTGCGCTGAAACAGCTGGGTCATGCCCGCGTCGAGGTCCACGAGGCGGATGCGGCGCAGCTGCGGATACTTCAGCAGCTCCCGCACGGCCAGTCCGTCGCCGCCGCCCAGCACCAGCACCTGCCGGGCCTGGGGCAGGGCCTGCATGGCCGGGTGCACCAGGGCCTCGTGGTAGCGGTACTCGTCGTGGGAGCTGAATTGCAGGTTGCCGTTGAGAAACAGGCGCAGCTCCCGCTGGTTTTTAGTCAGCACAATGCGCTGATACGCTGTGCTTTTGCTGTAAATCACCCGGTCCTGAAAGGCCAGTCCTTCGGTGTAGGTCTGAATGGTCTCGGCGTAGGCGAAGCCCGCGGCCAGGGCCACCAGCGCCCCGGCTAGCGTCAGGGTCATGCTGCGCCGGAACGGGCGGGTTTCGGCAAACCGGTACAGGGCCACGCCGGCCACCACCACGTTCAGGGCCCCAAACAGCAGGGACGTCCGAATCAGGCCCAGCTGGGGCACCAGCACCAGCGGGAAGATGAGCGAGGCCAGCAGGGCCCCGATGTAGTCGAAGGTAAACACCTTGGATACCAGCTCCTTGAACTCGAAGCGGTTTTCCAGAATGCGCATCAGCAGCGGAATTTCCAGCCCCACCAGCACGCCCGTCAGCCCCACCAGCGCGTACAGAATCAGCCGGAACGAGGTGACGTACTCAAACAGCACGAACAGCAGCGGAGCCGAGAAGCCGCCGACCAAGCCCACCAGAATTTCGAGCCGGATAAACCACCGCAGCAAAGACCCATCGAGGTAGCGCGACAGCCAGGAGCCCACGCCCATCGAAAACAGGTACACCCCGATGATGGTCGAAAACTGCGTTACGGAGTCGCCGAGCAGGTAGGAGGCCAGCGTGCCGGCAATCAGCTCGTACACCAGCCCGCAGGTGGCAATGACGAACACCGACCCCAGCAGCAAGGCCGGCTGCGCCGTGGCCGAAGCCCCCGCCGTAACTGCCCGCCGCGCCCGGCGCACGGGCACTTTATCCATGTATGGCCGAGCTGATAATCATGGCTATGGCCACAATAAATGCCGCTGCCACAATGGCCAGGGCGTTGTTGTGCTCTTCCATAATCTCGCGCCACAGGGTGCGCGGGGTCAGCTTCTCGAAGATGAAAAAGCTGATGAACAGAATAGCAATGCCGATAACCGAATAAATAACCGAAGCGGCAATGAGCTTGAAGTTGAGGTATTCCATGCGAAGAGATGGTGAGGTGGTAAGGCGGTGAGCTTGCGGTTCGGGTGGCGTGGTGAAAAGTGGTGTAAATGAGAAGAATTGAGTCTCAACTCATTAGCTGACCACCTCTCCATTTCACTATTTATGAAAGTAGGTGGCCCGGCCGCCGGAGCTGCGGGCGTGGCCGCTGGAGCCGTTCAGGTTTTCCTGGTTTTCGTCGTCGGAGCCGAGCCAGCGGTTGCCGCTGAGGCCCGCCCACACAAAGCCGCCGTACGTGAGCAGGGCGAAGGCAGCGTAGAAGCGGACTTTCCAGAGGTTGCGGAGCCAGTTCATCAGCAGAGCAAGTATCGGAGTTAGGATTGGGAAGGAGTCTGGGGCGTGGACGAGTAGTCACTTTGTTCCCAGCGGCCTTGCTCGTGGGCGGCGCGGCGCCACCACAGAATGCCGGGGTAGAGCAGCAGCAGCAGCAGGGCCAGCACGGCGTTGGAGCCAAAGGAAGCCTGCGCCATAACCGTGGCCCGGAAGCGGATGGGAGTTGCGTTGGCGTCGCTGGCGGCGGGGTAGAAGTTGAGGTGGTAGCGGCCGGCGGGCACGCTGTTGAGCAGGGCGTCGGCGTCTTTGCTGCCCTCGCTCCAGCTTTCGCCGCCCTCTACGCCAGAGTAGTACTCCATGCCGCGCGTCACTTCAAAAAACTGTCCGGTTTGCTCGTTCACCACCGTGAAAGGCAGCTCCACCCAGTCGTTGTTCACGTCGGCCCACAGGTCAATGCTGAGGGCTCCGTTGCCGGGCACCGTAAACGAGGGCGACACGACCACGGGCCGGTCGGCGCTGCCAAACGTAATAGTCGTTGGCGGCGCAGCCGGGGCGCTGGTAAATTCCTGGTCGAGCACGGTTTGATTACCCCAGGCCATGAGGGCCAGGTGCGTAACCACCACCGCCAAGCACAGCCACAGGCACAACGCCCGCAGCACGGGCCACTTATCCTGGTGCGGCGGGGGCTGCACGGCGCCCACGTCGTTGGGCCAGGGCAGCTGCTCGGCGGCCACTCCGAAGGCGGCGGCTATTTCTTTGGGCTCCACGTGGCGGCCCAGGTACCAGGCCGCGCGCCCGTTTGTGCCGCGCCTCTCCCGCGCCAGCAGCAGGGGCGGGTTGATAAACTCCGAAACGGTCAGGTGTTCGTCTTCGGTAATGTCCCAGTCGAACTCGCCCTGGGCGCAGATGATGCGCGGGGAATAGCGGTTGTAGAGGGCAAACGTGCCGAGCGTCGACTCCGCCAGCTGGCAGTTGCCCTTGGGCCGGCCCACTTTGGGCTGCTCCGGGGTGGGCTCAATCAGAATCCAATGGCCTTGGTACAACGCCAGTTGATGGTAGGCATCAGTGCCGGGCTGCCAGAGCTGATATTCCTCCCAGCGGGCTTTGCTTTGGGCTTCTTGGCGCAGGGTGTAGCCCACCACCTGGTAGGCCGCCCCGCGCAGGGTGCCGGTGGCGCCCAGGGGCAGGGCCAGCTGCTGCGGCGGCAGTTCCTCATACTTGCGCAGGATTTGGGGCTTCGTATTGTCTTCCTGCTCGAAAAAGGCGCCGCAGTGCGGGCAGCCGAAGTGGGTGCTGTGCAGGGCATCGTACACGGGCAGCACCTGCTGGCACTCCGGGCACGGCACCTGGGCCGGGGCAGCCGGCAGGGCAGGGTGAGTGGCGGCCTGGCTCATCGGCGCACCTCCGTTCTGGACTGCTCCTGGCCCCCGAAAAAAGCCAGCGTAGCCTGGTACAGCTGCCGGGCCCGGTCGGCGTTGTCGCGCCGGAAGTTCGACAGGAACACGTCGAAGGTAGCCAGGCCGTGCTCGGGCCAGGTATGGATGCTCAGGTGCGACTCGGTGAGGGCCACCACCGCCGTGAAGCCGCCTTCGGGGAAGGCGTGGTAGGCGGCGCCCACGGCCGTGAGCTGTAAGTCTTGAATCAGCTGGGTAAAGAATGCCTCACACGCGGCGGCATCGGTCAGCGCGGCGGGCGGGGCCGCGAAGGTCGCCAGGATGTGCAGGCCCGGAGCGTACGGATAAGTCACTAGGCAAACAAGGATTAGTCGGGAGGCCGCGGCCGGCGCCAAACTTACGCAGCCGACAGCAGTTGCCCAAGTCCGGCTGAGCAGGGCACCACCACTCCTACGTCAGCAGGCTAGGTGATTTGGCAAGCTCAACCTAACGTGTGGGCCCGTTTTGGCGTATGACTAACCAGATTTCATTCTTTCATTTCTTCCTTTTCGTGATGAACCAGCCGCAGAATCAGCCGCAGTCTTCCAACTCCACTTCGCAATCGGGCAACGACCTGCTCAGCCAGGCCCAGCAGTGGCTTAACCAGGGCTCCCTGAACGACTTGCTCAACCAGGCTTCGCCGGCCCTGAAAAACGTGGGCAATCAGGCCCTGACCCGCTTCAACAAACTCAGCACCACCCAGAAAGTAGTGGGCGGCGCGCTGCTGGCCCTGGGGGCACTCTACCTGACCAGCCAGGGCAAGGGCTCCGGCACCCAGAAAAAACAAGATCAGGCCAGCACCCTGAATGAGCTGCTGTACTTCGTCAACGACCGGATTGAGGGCTACCAGCGGGCCGTGGAGGAAAGCAAGGACCCGCAGCTGAGCGGCTACTACAAGCAGCTCGTCAGCCAGAGCCAGCGGTTTGCCAACGAGCTGAATGACTACCTGCGCCAGCAGGGCGGCGACCGGCAAACCAGTACCACGCTCAAAGGCAAGTTCTACCGCGGCTGGATGGACGCCAAAGCCGCCATTACGGGCCGCGACGAAAAAGCCATTCTGGGCTCCAACATCTACGGCGAAGAGTGGGCGCTGAAAGCCTACGAGGAAGCCCTCGACGACCACACCCTTACCGGCGCCATGCGCCAGGCCGTGGAGCGCCAGTATAAACTCTCGCAGAAAACCTACCAGGAGCTGCAACGCCTAGCCGACAAGCAGGAATAGCAGCTTCTTAGCAGCCGCTAGCCGCGGCAAAAAGTCCGGCCCCGACTCTATCTGACAAATAGAATCGGGGCCGGACTTTTTGCCGCGGCTAGCGGCTGCTAAGAGGCTGTTAACGATACCGGGCTGGCGTTTGCGTAAGCTGCCTCTAATAGCCTACCGCAGCGGGGCCGTGGTGAGGGGCGTGACCGGTGTTTCTTGCGGAATGCGGCCTTGCACTTGGGGCATCGACACGTTGGGTAGGCGCGGCAGCACGTAGCGGGCGAAGTAATCGGCCTCGTCGAGCAGCGGATAGCCGGAGAAGATAAAGGCGCGCATACCCATGTCCAGGTAGCGGTGCAGCTTTTCCACAATCTGGTCGGGGTTGCCGACCAGGGCGCCGCCGGCCCCGGAGCGGGCCTTGCCGATGTCGGTCCAGAGCAGGGGCTCCACGAAGCCTTCCATGTCGGCGTGCTCCCGCAACTGGTTTTGGCGGTGCACTCCCAACGACCACGAATCCTGGGCCCGGCTCTTGATTTCGGCGCCCTTCACGGGGTCAAACTTCGACATGAGCTTGCGGGCGTAGGCGCGGGCCTCGTCCTCGGTTTCGCGCACGATGACGTGAATGCGCAGCCCAAAGTCGATTTGGCGGCCGTGACGGGCGGCGCGGGCACTCAGGTCCTGCATGGTTTCGTAGAGCATTTCCTCGGTCTCGGGCCACATCAGAAACATGTCGCAGTACCGGGCGCACACCTCGCGCGCCCCTTCCGACGTGCCACCGAAGTAGAGCAGCGGGCCGCCGTTCTGCTGGTAGGGCTTGGCCGGGTCCGAAGGCATATCAAACTGGTACAGCTCTCCTTGGTGCACGATGCGCTCCTGGGTCCAGGCCTGGCGCAGGATTTCAATGGTTTCGGCGCAGCGCTGGTAGCGCAGTTCGGGCTGTTCGCGCAGGCCGGGCAGGTCGGAGTTGATGATGTTGATGGTAAGGCGGCCCTTCAGCATGTGGTCCAGGGAGGCCAGGGCGCGGGCCAGCATGGGCGGGTGAATTTCGCCGGTACGGATGGCCGTGAGCAGGTTGATGCGCGAGGTTTGCGGGGCTATGCCGGCCGCAAACGTCATAACATCCTGCCCCACAGTGTAGGACGTAGGCAGCAGAATGTTGGAGTAGCCCAGCTGCTCGGCGCGTAGCACAATGTCGCGGCAGTGGGCCCAGGAGCTGCGGTAGGCCCCATCAAGCACGCTCAGGTACTGGGTGTCGCCGCCGCAGAGGTCGTCAAACCAGGAAATTTCGGCCACCCGCTGCGGAGTACGAATGGGCACGGAAGTAATGGGCAGAGAGAGAGGCATAAGTAGGGGCGCGTCGCACGCGCCCGGCGGTTAAGAGCGGTTAAGAACGGCGAATATCGGTAGTACCGGCTGACGACGGCCACGGCCGCCGGCCCCGCGCGCCCACGGCGTACAGCACCAGTCCCACTACGGTGGCCACGGCCACGTCGCGCACCTCGGTGCCCTGGCTGCTCAGCAGCAGCCAGCCGCACAGGCCCACGCACACGGCCGCCACCGCGCCCCCGCCCGCCACCCGAAACGGCGCCGGCCGGGCCGGGAAGCGGCGGCGCAGCACCGGCAGCGCCGCGCAAGTCAGGGCGAAATACAGCAGGCGGATAATGGTGCTCAGGGTGAGGGCGTAAATAAACGTGCCCGAAATAGCCAGGGCCAGCTTCAGCCCCGCCGACACCAGCAGGGCCACATGGGGCGTGCGAAACCGCGGGTGCGTGGCCCCAAACACCGCCGGAATCTGCCCTTGCTCGGCCAAGGCAAACAGCAGCCGCGGCCCGGCGAGCATGAGGGCGTTGAGCGTGCCCAGTATCGTGAGGATGGCGGCTGCCGCTACTGCTGCCGCCCCGGCCGGACCCAGAAACTGCTGGGTGGCGCTGGCCAGGGGCCGCTCGGCCGTGGCCAGGCCGGGCAGCGTGCCAATGCACACCACCTGCACCAGCAAAAACAGCCCCGCCACCGTGGCAATGGCCGTGAACAGGGCAAAGGGCACGTTGCGCTGGGGCTGCTGAATTTCGCCGGCCGGAATGGCGGCCACATCGAAGCCCGAGAAGGTGAAGATGAGCAGCAGCACGGCGCTGGAGAAGCTGGCCACCGGCGGCGGACTGGCAAACGAAAACGCCCGCCAATCGACAAAAAACAGCCCCACACCTGTAAACAAAACCAGCATCAGCAGCTTGCTGACCGTGAACAAGTTGTTGACCAGCGCCGCCGTGCGCACGCCCACCAGGTTTACCAGCGTCAGGGCCGCAATGAGCCCGGCCATGAGGGCAGCGCGGCCGGCGCCAGCGCCTACGGCCGGCCAGAAGTAGGTGGCGTACTCGACAAACAGGTTGCAGAGGGCGGCGAAGCTGGCCAGGCGGGAAAGCCACAGCAGCCAGCCCACTTCAAAGCCCACCAGCGGCCCAAAGGCTTCGCGGGCGTACAGGTAGGGCCCGCCGGCCCCACTGAAGCGGCTGCTGACTTCGGCAAAGCACAGAATGATGAGTGTGACCAAGGCCGCGCTGGCCGCATAAGCCACCAGGCTGTAGGTGCCCACCAGCGCGTAAATCTTAGCCGGCAGCCCCAAAATACCCGCCCCAATGGTGATATTGATGATAAGGGCCACCAAATCCCAGCGGCGGATGCCGCGGACCAGCTCCGGCCGCTCGGCCGCCACAAGGGGAGAAGTCATGCACAAGGGCTAAAGCATCGAAAAACAAGCGCCGCCCGCCGCGGCTTCTGCGCCGAACTATGTGGTTGCAAGGCCCCACACCGGCCGCTGTCGGCAGGTTTCACAGCGAACCAGGAGCAGGAGGGAGGGTAACGCCGGCCGGCTGGCCGCTGGCAGGTCTGGCAGGGCGGCAAATATAGGCAGCACGCCCCGCGGCGCAAGTGCGGCGGTTCGGGGCCCACGGCGTCCGGTGCTAGGCACTGCGGCTGGGCTTGGCCTTGTGTACTGTGTACTGGACGCTTAAAAGCACTGCCGGTAAAAGCTTGCATAAGTAAAAAGCACGCTTGTACCTTTAAGGCACCAATTCTTTATTCCACTGAAGGATTGTTTTTATACAGAGGCGTGGAGAGACAGGCTCTGCGAAACGCCGGCAACCCGCGGAAACTCCGCAACGGTGCCCAACCGAAGGTCAGCACAGTTACGTTCTGACCATATAAAAACAACAACGCCGTGAACCGTTTGTCCACCCTCGCCGCTGCTCTTCTCCACTTTGCTGCCGTACAGCATGGATGTTGTAGCACGTGTTGTCCCGGCGTCGGTACGCCGGCGGCTGGAGTGGACTGCTAGCCAGCCGAAAGTCGTTTCACACGTTTCGGCCAGCTGCTCCGGCCGGGGCCCGGAGTGCAGCGCCGGTAGGTTGCCACTCGCCATTCTGTTCAGCGGCCAGCACTGCTCTGACCCGGGCGGCAACCTACTTTATTCTGCGCGTCGGAGCACCACCGCGGCGGCCAGGTTCAGTTCGTAGCGCGTCATGCAGCTGATAGTGCATCATCCCGCGGCTTACAGGAAAGCCAGTTGGTTTTACCAGAGCAGCCGGTGAGTTGGCCGGCCCCAATGCTGCCGGGAGGTGCTTTTGCTGCAAATAGCTGATTATTAGGCTGAGCAGATGCAAAATACTGGCAGCTGAAGCCGGCAGCGAAAAGTGCATTACGCGTATCACTTACTCTCTCCCTAGCCTCATTTTTTCCTCACCTCACTTTCTCCATGTCTCAGACCCAGAAGCTCATCGGCATCTACTACGAGCACCCCGAATGGTTCAAGCCCCTGTTTGCGGAGCTGGACCGCCGCGGCCTGCCCTACGAAAAGATTGACGCCGCCCACCACCTCTTCGACCCCGCCGAAACCGAGAGCCGCTACAGCCTGGTTGTCAACCGCATGAGTTCCTCGGCCTACCTGCGCGGGCACGGGCAGGGCATCTTCCACACGGCCGGTTTCCTCACCCACCTAGAGCGCCTGGGCGTGCGCGTCATCAACGGCACGGTGGCCTCGGGCATCGAAACCAACAAGGCCCGGCAGCTGGATTTGCTGGCCGGCCTGGGGCTGAAGTTTCCGAAGTCGCGGGTGGTAAACCACGTGTCGCGCATTCCGGATGCGGCCCAGGAGCTACGCTTTCCGCTGGTGGTGAAGGTGAACATTGGCGGCAGTGGGGCCGGCATCGTGCGCTTCGACACGCCCGCAGGCCTGCACGCCGCCGTAGAGGCCGGGCAGATTGACCTGGGCATCGACCAAACCGCGCTGGTGCAGGAGTTTGTGGCGCCCCGCGGCGGCCACATCACCCGCGTCGAAACGCTCAACGGCAAGTTTCTCTACGCCATGAAGGTGTACACCACCGGCACCAGCTTCAACCTGTGCCCCGCCGAAATCTGCCAGATTCCCGACGAGCCCGCCACCACCGAAGGTGACTTCTGCCTTACCGAAGCGCCCAAAAAAGGCATTCAGGTGGAAGCCACCACGCCCCCGGCCGAGGTCATCGAAGCCGTGGAGCGCCTGGTAGCCGCCGCCAAAATCGACGTGGGCGGCATCGAGTACCTCGTGGACGACCGCACCGGCGAGGTGCTGTTCTACGACATCAACGCCCTGTCCAACTTCGTGGCCGACGCCGTGAACGTAGTCGGCTTCGACCCCTACGCCCGCTTCGTGGACTACCTGGAGGAGCAGCTAGCCGCCGCTGCGCCAGCGGTGCAAGAACTGAATCTGGTCAACAGCTGAAGAAAAAGAACGGTCATGCTGAGCGGAGCCGGAGGCGGAGTCGAAGCATCTCTCCCGCTTCGGTAAACGATTGAGTTAGCCAGAGGGAGAGATGCTTCGGCAAGCTCAGCATGACGTTTTTACAAAATCAACAATCATGAGATACGGTTATTGGATGCCCGTTTTTGGCGGGTGGCTGCGCAACGTCGAAGACGAAAACATGCGCGCCGACTGGGACTACGTGAAGACGCTGGCCCAGCGCAGCGAGGAGCTGGGCTACGACCTGTCGCTCATTGCCGAGCTGAACCTCAACGACATCAAGGGCGAGGAAGCCCCCTCGCTGGATGCCTGGAGCACGGCCGCGGCCCTGGCGGCCGTCACCCGGAAGCTGGAGCTGATGGTGGCCGTGCGGCCCACGTTCCACTCGCCGGCTTTGCTGGCCAAGCAGGCGGCCAACATCGACCACATCAGCGGCGGGCGGCTGTCGTTGAACGTGGTGTCGTCGTGGTGGCAGGACGAGGCCACGAAGTACGGCGTGCACTTCGAGCAGCACGACGACCGGTACGCCCGCACCGCCGAGTGGCTGCACGTGGTCGACAACCTCTGGAAGCAGGACCACTTCACCTTCGAGGGCAAGTACTACAAGGTGACGGACTCCATCCTGCAACCCAAGCCGGTGTCGAAGCCGCGGCCGTTCATCTACGCCGGGGGCGAGTCGGAGGCGGCCAAAAACCTGATTGCCGCCCAGTGCGACGGCTACGTGATGCACGGCGACGAGCCGGCCGCCATTGGCCGCCGCATCCAGGACCTGAGCCAGCGCCGCGACAAGCTGGGTTTGCCGCCCATGAAGTTTGGCGTGGCCGCCTACGCCATCGTGCGCAACACCGAGCAGGAAGTGCAGCAGGAGCTGGCCCGCATTACCAACGTGCAGGGCTCGGCGGCCGGCTACAAAAACTACCAGCAGTGGCTGGCCGGCACCCAGCTCGAAAACCAGGTGTCCTTGCAAGACTACTCCGTATCAAACCGCGGCCTGCGCTCCGGCCTCACCGGCACCCCCGACCAGCTGGCGGAGCGCATTGCCGCTTTCGAGGCCGTGGGCGTGGATTTGTTTCTGCTCCAGTGCAGCCCCCAGCTCGAAGAAATGGAACGGTTCTCCGAAGCCGTGATTCAGGTGCTGGCCTAGCTGCTGGCTCTAATTCCCCTCCTTGGAAAATTCCGCGCATCAAGCGTTGCGCATCAAGCAACTGGGGCAGGGGTGGTTGACAATTGACAGAACGTCCAGCTAAAAGCTAGAGCCCCTCTCCCTTTCCGGAGAGGGGTTGGGGTGAGGCAACTAGAGCCAGGAACTCTCACGCTCCGGTCAACTACACCTAGCCCCTCCTTGGCAAGGAGGGGAACTAGCTTCTTAGCTCTAGTTTTTATCCTCCGCAACTTAAGTTAGCTACAGCAACCACAAAAGCCGGGAGTGGGCAGTAGCCCGCTCCCGGTTTTTGCAGGCCTTATCCATAGGCTTCGCCTGGGCCAATACGCGTCTGCGGGCTACTTCACCGCTGTACGCCATTACCAACCGAGCTGATTAAACGTCACAGGACAGTGGGTTTGTGGTTGGAAAAACTGACGGCTTACCTATTGCCTGCCGTCTAAGCCGCCCGGTTGAGCCAGCGGCCTTATACCCGGCGCACGTGCAGCACTCCGGGTATTTCCGCGGTAGCCGGCAATGCGCCGGTGCGGGCAAACTCTGCCCACAGCCGACGCACCTGCCGGCCGGCCCGGTCCACTTCTTCCCACGGGGCGTCGCCGAGTAGGGGTACGGCTGCCCACGTTTCCTGCGTCCCGAAGAGCAAGGGCAGGTCGATGGTGTGGGCCGCGCCAAACGCGCTGCCCTGGGGGCGGTACGTCACGGTAAACAGGTAGGCCCGGCCGCCGGCCTGGGCGTGCCGGTTGGCAAAGGCCGCCGCTGGGTCCACGTAGATGCGGCGTGAGCCAGCCGCCACAAGCCGGCGAGTTAGTGCTGGCCCCAACGGCAGACGCCCGAGCCAGCGAAACTTAGGGTCGATGACGGCGAAAAACCGCAGTTCCTCGGCCGTAGCGCCAATGAGCACGTCTACGGTCGGGGCCGCTGCGCGCCAGGCTTGGTCGAGGGCCGCTTCGTCCGGCAAAGGATAGGCGCCGTACTGGGTGCCGAAGGGCATTCCGCTTTTCAGCCCAGCCCAGCGCGCGGCCCGCCAGGCCAGGACTTCGCGGGTTAGCACCTCCTGGTAGGGAGCATCGGCGGGAATAGCGCCCACGGCCGCGGCCATGGCCTGGGTCATGCGGGCCCGGTTCGGAGCCAGTCCCAGCGGGGCGCTGTGCAGTATAACGCGCTGGAACAAGCCCGCGGCGCCTTCCGCGACGAGCAGGTGCGCGGCGGCGTCGCCCCCGGAGGAGTGGCCCAGCAGAGTTACGCAGGCCGGGTCGCCCCCGAAGCCGGCGATGGTACGCTGCACCCACCGCAACGCCGACAGCAAGTCCAGCAGGCCCAGGTTGGCCGGTGCGTCGGCACGGCCCAGAAAGCCAAACAGCCCCAGGCGGTAAGTAACGGCCACCACTACCACCCGCTGCTCAGCAACGAGCGGCGCCGGGTCGTAAAAGGCCAGGTCGCCGGCCCCGCTCACGTAGGAGCCGCCGTGCACCCAGACCAGCACGGGCAGCCGCTCCGTTGGCAGCCCGTCGCCCGGAGTGGTTACAGTCAGCCGCAGGCAGTCCTCGTCGTAGGTGCGCCCCGCCAGGGCCGGCCCCAGGGCTTGGTTCAGCAACGAATCGACCACCTGCGGGCAGGCCGGACCGGGCGCGGTAGCCAGCAAGGGCCCGGCAGACGGAGGCTCGTCGACGGGTGGCTGAAAGCGTGCAGCGCGGGCGTAGCGGATGCCACTGGCGCGTACAACCGCACCGTCGCGCCAGCCGATGATGGTACCCGCAGGCGTGTAGAAGTGAGGCGAATCAGGCGTAAGCATGCAGGAGCAGCAAATCTGGCAAGGTCTTCCGCCAGCTCAGCAGGGTTTCAGCAGGCCCTAAACGCACGGAATACAAGCAAAGTTGACTGCTGCACCACAGCGGCTGTAGCAGTAGCTGGCGGTAATAAACTCAGAAGGCTGCTTCCGTTTTGCTGGCTACGGATTTGTCCTCGCTGAGAAGCTGGTTGCATTATGGGTGAGAATGCCGGCACCCTGTAAAGATGCGGCGTGTTGCGGCTGCTCGCATACAAATCGTTCACCCAGCCGCCGCGAAGGGTCGCGTCGCTACAGCAAGCTAACCTACTTGTAGCTAACGCAAACCGCTCCTATGAAGCTAGTGGCATACTGGTTGCGTTGCTACACCGGTCAACCTGGGAGCGTAACGCAAGCAGGCTTTTAAGCAGTCTGAGAAGTCCCGAAGCCTTTTTTAATGCCCAGCCGGCGCATACGTCCATCCAGCGTGTTTGCCGGAATTTGCAGGTATTCGGCGGCGCCTCCCTCGCCCCGGAGGCGCCCTTTACAAAAGTCCAGGGCCGCCAGAATCGCCTCTCGCTCTACTTCGTGCAATGGCTTGGGCAAGGCAGGCTTGCTGGGGGCGTTGGCGGCTCGCGTCTCGGCGGGCGCGTGTTGTAGCCCCAGGGTCATAACCATGGGGGAAGACGCCAGCAACGCGGCCCGCTCTACCACGTGCTGCAACTCCCGCACGTTGCCGGGCCAGCTATAATTCACCAGTTCCTGCTGGGCTGTTGCATGGAACCCCTTTAGCGGCTTGCCCAGCTGCTTGCTCATGTTGGCCAGAAAATAAGCGGCTAATGGCAGGATGTCGCCCGGCCGCTCGCGGAGTGGCGGAATGGTGATGGGAAATATGCTTAAGCGGTAGTACAAGTCGGCGCGGAAGCGGCCGGCGGCTACTTCCTCTGCCAGGTTGCGGTTGGTGGCCGCAATAATGCGCACATCTATCGGCAGCGGGGTGTTGCTGCCCAGCCGCTCGATTTCCTTTTCCTGCAGCACCCGCAGCAGCTTAGGCTGCAGCTCCAGCGGCAGCTCCCCGATTTCGTCCAGGAACAGGGTGCCTTTATCCGCTACCTCAAACTTGCCGATGCGCCGCGCCATAGCCCCGGTAAACGCCCCTTTCTCGTGGCCGAATAACTCGCTTTCGATAAGCTGAGCCGGCAGCGCCGCGCAGTTCACTTTCACCAGGGGCTGGTCGCGGCGGGCCGAGTGCTCGTGAATGGCGCGGGCAAACAGCTCTTTGCCGGTACCCGTTTCGCCCAGCAGCAGCGCCGTCATGTCGACGGGCGCTACCTGCTGCACCAGCTGCAAGGCGGCGTGCGTACCGGGGTCCTGCGCTACGAAGCTGTCGAGGTGGTGGACGGCGCGCAGCTCTTCGGTCAGGCAAGCTTGCTGCCGCACCAGCTGCTCACTCGTGTACCGATTCCAGGCCGCCTCGAGCGCCACAAAAATGTCGTCTTCCTCAAAAGGCTTCACGATATAGCCGTAGGGCTGCGTGGCCACGGCCTGCTGCAGGGTTTGCTTGTCGGCGTGCGAGGTAACGTAGATAAAGGGGAGGCGGTAGCGGGTGCTCAGGAGCTTGCCTAAGTCGATACCGGTCTGCTCACCACGCAGGCGAATGTCTACCAACACCAGCTCCGGGTGCTTGTGCGTAATTACGCGTACTGCTTCGGGAACCGACTTGGCCAGCAAAACGCTGGTGTGAGGCATGTGCTCCAGCAGCAGGCTGCTTAAATCATTGGCAATGACGTACTCGTCCTCTACAATCAGAATGCGGGCAAGTTGCTTGTAATCAGACTGCATTACAGTGGGCAAAGTTTGTTGAACAGATGCGTAGCTGAATCAGACGCTGAGCAGCAGGTTGCAGTACGCTACCAGGTTGGCTGGCTGGGGGCGCGTCTCTGCCCCGCTCTGGCCTCCCGGCCCATAACGCAGCCAGCTGCTCAGCGGCAACAATCAGGAAAACTCGGCCATGGGAATGTGCTTGGCTTCGGGCGCCACCTCGGTAAATACAATGCGGAACGAGGTGCCGTTGGTGCGCTCAACCGTCAAGGTGGCATCCAGCTGCTGCGCCAGACCGCCTACCAGGTTCAGCCCCAACGACCGGACGGTACTGGGGTCCACGCCTTCCGGCAGGCCTACTCCGTTGTCGGTTACTTGCAGCTCGTAGAGGGCGGACCCCGCCTCCGTCAGCTCTACCCGCACCTGCTTGTTGGGGTGGCCCGGCGGGAAGGCGTACTTGAAGGCGTTGGTCAGCAGCTCGTTCACAATCAGCCCCAGGGGCACGGCCGTGTGCGTGTTTAGCTCAACCTGCGCCACTGCCAGCTCGATGGCTACGCCGCGGGTTTCGGCGCGGAACGTGCGGCGCAGCGCCTCGACCAGCTCCGTTAAGTAGCTGTTCATATCGACCCGCGCCAGACTATCGGCCTGGTAGAGGCTTTGGTGTAGCAAGGCCATGGCCTGCACCCGGCTCTGGCTCTCACGAATGGCGTGGCTGGCGGCTGGCTCACGCAGCCTTCTGAGTTGGGTGTTCAGCAGACTGAGCACGATTTGCAGGTTGTTCTTCACGCGGTGGTGCACCTCCTTCAGCAACAATGTTTTCTCCTGGTTTTGCGCGTCAAGCAGCCGCAGCAGGCGCTGGCGGCTCTGGTAGCGGCGGTAGCCAATACCCATGGCTACGAGCAGCAAAGCCGAGGCTCCAAACCCGGTATTGCGCAGCACCCGCTGGCGCTCGGCCGTGAGGCGCTGCACCTCGCTGCGCTGGGCCAGCAGCTGGTTGCGCTGGGTGAGGACTTTTATATTCTGCTCTTTCTGCTGGGTTTCGTAACGTGTCTGTGACTCAGCCAGCGCCTTGGCCTTGGCTTCGCTGAGTAATGCTCGCTCAATGGCCGCGCCCTGCTCAGCGTAACGGTAGGCAGCACGATAGTTGCCGCGGGCAGCTTCAATATGGGCCAAGATAGTATCGCACTGCTGCTCATACGTCTTAGCTTTAAGCGCTACTGCCAGGAGCCTAGCTCGCAGCGCATAAGGCAACGCTTTACCCGGCTCCTTCAGGGAGCGATAGGCCTGAGCCATAGTTCCATTAACAACCAGTAGAATTGTTCTGTCACTGCCCTTGTGCGTTCGAGCCAAAGCACGAGATAAATAAGGAAGCGCCTGTCGCGGCTGACCTAGTTGCAGGTGCATATCCGCTATGTTGTTCCAGATTATTGTCTCGTCATAAATAGTATTCTCTGACCTCGGCTTCGGGGAAGCTTGAAGCAATGGCAAAGTTCGTTTATACCACACAATGGATTCCTGCCAGTTCCGCTGACGATTAGAATGCAGTGCATAAGACATATACGTGCGTACTATTCCGGAAGTATCGTGCCGGGCTCGAGCTGATTTGAGCGCTAGCGCGAGCCATTTAGCTGTAGCAGGATCATCGCCCATGTGCGAGGTGATACCACCAAGATTGATTACACAGTGGAAATAGCTTTTGTCTTTCTCTCGACCGTGCCAATAGGTAAATGCTTGAATAAACTGGGCCTGCGCGTTAGGAAAATCACTCTGGAGCCCATACGCCGTTCCCAAGTGTAAGCGTGCTAGGGCTACTCCACGCCGCCAACGAATCCGTTGGGCCAACTCCAACGCCTGCTCACTGTATTGTTGAGCTTTGCTAAGATCATTGATTTCGTAATACTGCGACACTTTAAGCCACAACTTCACCTTAGTAGTGTCAGGGCTACCAGGGAGTAACCGCAACAAACTATCTACAGCTTGCGGGTGTTGGCTGGCTCCAACCGAAACACGGCACGTTAACAGGCAGAGCAGAATCAGGCAAAACCGTAGCATAAACAAGTGGGAAGAGGAGCCGAAAATAAGCGTACAGCTTCGCCAAAATAGACAAATCAATCTTGTCAACCTACTCTCCACAAGTAATTATCTACTGCATAAATACAAATCCCGTGTACGGGAGCTGCTTAGGGATTTCTCCGTTTGGAGGGAGCGATTTATGAGTATTTATTTTGTAACTATAAAAAGATAAATTAATTATAAGTAATTTAGTAACTGTTACTTAACAAAAAATGAAATTAAACTATTCAAGCCTGGCGGCCAATGGCATAGGGTTTGTAAACTGACACGGACCTGACCGTGAAAAAGCATATTGGGAAGACCGGTACTTAGTTTTGTCATAACGGCCTTTGTTCTGCTTGATGTGCTTGGCTTCGCTGGTTAGCTGCTTCCCGCCTTACCTACTGCTTATGAAAACAACTTTGCTCAATCATGTCCCATTGTACTCTACCGGGCCACATGTAGCCTGGGTATTGAAAGCTGCCACGCTGCCCGCAGCTACGCAACCTTGTACACCAGCAAGCCAGGCGTGAGAGTGGATGGCGTTTCTACCTTTTAAGGTAGATTTTCGCCAAAACGACCGGACCTAGGAAAATCACGGCGGGGTGCTGCCCACCGGTTTCTGTACGGCATGCACAACTGATGTACCCGCAGCTGAGTGGCTGGGACGTCGTTGCTGATAACCCGCAGGCGTATCGTTTAAACGGAGCCTGCACACCCAAAACTCACCCGCAAGGCGACCATCAAGGCCGTGGGTGACTACCAGCCAGCGGGGTATAGCACCACGCTTGACTTGCTGATTTCCAGCTTCACTAACTAACGGGCTGCTATCCGGGCAACACACGGCCGGTGAAGCCGAAAATGCCGGACTGAAGCGCACTAATTCGTGGCTACGGACTGGTGCCCACATGCCAAGCGCTGAGCCTGCCTGCTGGCATAGGGCAACTTAGCCCGCACCCATGGGGCAACAACTGGCAAGCCTGGCATCATGCTGTCCTGAGCCTGCCCTCAGCACCGGGACCCGGCTGGCTTTCCCGCGGTTTTGTGGCCGTGCGCGCAGTAAAACGGAAGTCCAGAGTCCTGGGCCTGCGCGGGCAGTTGCTGCACCAGTCTCCGCTTTTTTCCGCCGCCTATCTACCTACTTATAACTCATGGTCCTGCGTCTGGCGGGGCCATGCAGGACGACCCTTTTCCTTTCCACACCGCCGATTCCACAACCGGCACAACGCTCTACACTGTATGAAACACTGGATTAAACACTGGCTGGCTACTTTTCTGGTGGTTGTGCTGGCTGGGCCGGGCCGGGCCCAGACCCTGCAGTACACCACGTCCTGGCTGGGCAACTCGTTTGGCGGCACGGGCTCGATGACCAAGATTGCCGGCGGCTTCGACGCGGCTGATGCCGACAACGTGAAGTGGGTGCAGCTGCAGATTTTCGACATCTGGGCGGCCTCCGACGGCACGGTGTACACGATAGGCCGCTGGGACGAGGCGCACAAAACCGCGGGCGTCTACAAAAACGGCCTCACCCAGGGCAAGCTCCAGGACGATTTCCACCACGCCGACGGCGGGGCCGTGACCGGCAACGACACCTACGTGTGGATTACGACCAGCACCGGCGACGCCTTCGAGGGCGTGGGCCCCTCGGGCTTCCGGCGCTACACCCGCAGCGACCGGCGGCGCAGCGGCGACGAGGTGTTCAACATCAGCACCTCGCCCCTGCGCGGCCTGGCCACTGTGGGCACCGAGCTGTTTGCCAGCGACCATGCCAACGGTAAAATCAAGGTGTTCAACACCGACAGCCACGCCTTGCTGCGCGAGTGGAGCCTGACCGACCCCGGCCGCATGGCCATCGACGGGGCCGGCTACCTGTGGGTGGCCCAGCCCAGCACCCGCAAAGTGCTGCGCTACTCCACCACGGGCGCCCTGCAAAGCCAGCAGGTGACCTTGCCCAGCGGCAGCATCATCGCCGACATTGCCATCGACAAGGACGGGCGCCTGCTGGTGGCCGACAACGGCCCCGACCAGAACATCAAGGTGTACACGGGCATTACGGGCAGCCCCGCGGCGGCGGCCAGCTTCGGGGTGAAGGGCGGCGTGTACGCCGGCCCCACGCCGGGCCTGGTGGGGCCCCAGCGCTTTCACCACCTCACGGGCGTGGGCGCCGACGCCGCCGGCAACACCTACGTGAGCATGTACGGCCAGCGCCAAGACGCCGGCACCGAGCTGGAAAGCTACAGCGCCACGGGCAGCCGCAACTGGGCGCTGCACTGCCTGCACTTCGTGGACAACGCCGACGCCGACCCGGCTTCCGACGGGGTGGACGTGTACACCAAACACGAGCACTTCACGATGGACTACAGCCAGAACGGCGGCGGCAAGGAGTGGACCTACAAGGGCTTCACGATGAACCCGTTCAAGTACCCCAACGACCCGCGCAACAACTACGAGCAGTTCGGCCACAATGTGGCCGGCACCATCATGCGGCGGCTTAATGGCAAGCTGTACATGTACCTCAACGGCATGCACAACCAGCCGCTGACCATGTACCGCTTCGACCCCGCCAATGAGGGCGAAACGGCCATTCCGTGCTACACCCACAACCGGGCCACCGGCGGCTGGGCCCAGTGGCCCGACCGGGACGGTACCATCTGGGAAGGCGGCGAAGACGGCATTTTCCGCACCCCGCTCAACGGCTTCGACAGCAACGGCAACCCCCAGTACGGCGCTGCCGTGCGGGTGTCGGACGTGCCGGCGCCGTTCAACACGGCCAACCGCAACGACATTGAGCGGCTGGAATACGACGTGGCGGCCGACGTGATGTACGTGAATGGCTTCACCAGCGCCCAGCCCTACGAGAACGGCGGCGGCGAAATGGGCAAGGTGCTGGCCCGCTATAACAACTGGAGCACCGGCAACCGCACCCCCGCCTGGCAAACCGTGCTGCCTTCGGACCGCACCCTGGGCGGCGACAACATCATCTTCCCCAAGGCCATGAACGTGGAAGGCGACTACGTGTTCGTCATTTCGGGCAAGCAGATGGAGGTGATGGTGTACCGCAAAACCGATGGGGTGTACATCGGCAGCATGCTCCGGCCCTCGGAGTCGGGCATTGCGCAGGTGGATATTCCGCACGCCATTACGGTGCGCAAGCGGGCCAACGGCCAGTACCTGATTTTTGTGGAAGAAGACTGGTTCCAGAAAGTGCTGCTCTACCGCTGGACGCCCGGCACCACGCCCACCAACCCCACGCCCAGTAACCCCCCGGCCGGCACGCTGGCCAACGTGCCCAACGGCACCTATACGCTCACGCCGGAGTGCGCCCCCAATGCGCGCTTGGACGTAAGCGGCAGCAACACGGCCAATGGCACCAAGGTCCAGATTTACGCCGACAACGGCGGCAACGCCCAGAAATGGGTGCTAACCCAGCAATCCGACGGCTCCTACCGCCTGACTTCCAAGCTTAACGCGGGCAAGGTGCTCGACGTGAAAAGCTCGGGCACGGCCAACGGCACGCTGGTGCAGCTCTACGACTGGAACAACAGCAACGCCCAGAAGTGGCAGCTCTACGACGTGGGCAACGGCTACTTCAAGCTCGTGCCCAAGTCGTCGGCCGGCAAGGCCCTGGACGTAGCGGGCATGGGCTCGGCCAACGGCACGCAGATGCAGCTCTGGGACGATGTGGGCAACGCCGCCCAGCGCTTCCGCCTGACGCCGGTGGAAACCGTGCCCGACGGCACCTACACCCTGGCCCCGGAGTGCGCGCCCAACGCCCGCCTCGACGTGCCCAGCGGCAACACCGCCAACGGCACGCAGCTCCAGATTTACACCGCCAACGGCGACAACGCCCAGAAGTGGACCGTGCAGAAACAACCCGACGGCTCCTACCGGCTCAGCGCCAAGCTCAACGGCAACAAGGTACTCGACGTGAGAAGCTCAGGCACGGCCAACGGCACCGCCGTACAGCTCTACGACTGGAACAACAGCAACGCCCAGAAATGGACGCTCACCGACGCCGGCAATGGCTACTTCAAGCTGGCGCCGCTTTCCTCGGCCGGTAAGGTGCTGGACGTAGCCGGTATGGGCTCGGCCGACGGCACCAAGATGCACCTGTGGGAAGACCTGAGCAACGCCGCCCAGCGCTTCCGCTTCAGCCTGGCCGAAGGCAGTGCCAGCAGCGCAGCCGCCCGAACGGCAGCGGCTACTTCTGCTTCGCCGGCCGCTGCCAGCAGCCTGTCGCTGCCCGCAGAAAGCCCGACGCTCAGTGCCTACCCTAACCCGAGCCCGGACGGACGGGCTACGCTGCGCCTAGCGGCCCGGCAGGCCCAGACGGCCACGGTGCACGTGCGCGACGGGCGCGGGCAGCTGGTGGGCCTGTTCTCCGTGCCCACGAAGGCCGGCCAGACCGATTTCCGTCTGCCGCCCACCTTGGCGCCGGGCACCTACTATGTGCACGCTATGCTCGACGGCAAAGCCCAGCGCTTTACCTTCCGGGTAGAGTAAGCCCGACTGGGCCCGGCGGCCGGCGCACCGTGCACCGGCCGCCGGGCCCGATTGGGTTACCGGTGCCACGCCGCGGCTGCTTGCCGCGGTACTTTCCACAACTCCCTGCTCATTCCTTCCAACTCCATGAAAAAACCTCTGCTCGCCCTGGCAGGATGTCTGGCTATGTTTTCGGCGCAGGCCCAGCGCGACCCCCTGAAGTGGCCCTACGCCCGCACCTCGGTGTGGAACATGCCCCTGCACACCAGCGCCCAGTATACGCCGGCCGGTATCAAGGCCGCTACGGACTGGGGCTTCGGCGACGACGACATCCACATCATTGCCCGGCCCACGGCCCCGCGCCGCAACGTGTACAAGCTGGTGCGCGACAACGACCGGTACTGGACCAACCGCTGCGAGCGGGCCGCCGGCAACCCGGTGGCGTTTTCGGCGCCCATTCCGGCCGACTACACCTACACCCATCCCACGCACAACAACATCTTCGCCGTATTCACCGACAACACGCACGTTGTGGAGGCGCTGCCCATGCAGTATTGCACGGATATCGGCCAGTGGACGGCGATGTGGCCCTCGAACGTGGAGGACGTAACCGGCGACGGCCTGTTTTCGGGTGGGCACGGCGCCTCGCACTTGTCGGCTCTGGGCGGCACCATCCGGGTAGGCGAGCTGCGGCCGGGCAGCGAAATCCGCCACGCGCTGAAAATCCTGGTGGACTGCGGCCAGTACGCCTACTACCGCGCCTCCGAGCCCGACGGCAAGCCCGGCTACCGGTGGCCGGCCCACGCCGCCGACGCCTATGCGGCCTCCGGCTACGGCGGCACCAACCCCGAGATGCAAATGGGCGCCCTGCTGGCCCTCAAGCCGGATTTCAACATTGGCTCCCTGAAAACCGAGCCGGCGCGCATTATTGCCCGGGCCCTGCAAAACTACGGGGCCTATCTGGTGGATGACTCGGCGTGGGACAACTATATACTCGAAACCGAAGACGGCCCCGACGGCAACGTGCGCGCCCAGGTGTGGAACCAGTGGAACGTGAAGTGGAACGAGCAGTCGACGGTGAGCGGCGGCCGGCGCGCCGACTGCAACCAAGCCTCGTGGGACTGGGTGAACGACATGGCCGCGGTGATGACCAACCTGCACGTGGTCAAAAACAACGCGCCCACCACCATGGGGGGTGGGCCCACCACCGACGAAACCAACCGCCGCGCGGCCATGGCCTGCGACTTTGGCCCGGCCGGCAGCGGCGGCACCTGCCCCTCTTCGCCGCCGCCCACAACCGGGTTTGCAGGCACCTACACGCTCACGGCGCGCCACTCGGGCAAGCGCCTGGACGTGGACGGTAACTCCAACGCCGACAAAGCGCGGGTCTGGCAGTACACGGCCAACACCTCCTCGGCCCAGCGCTGGGTGATAGCCAGCACCGGCGACGGCTACTACACGCTCACCCACGAAGGCACCACCAAGCGCCTGGACGTGGACGGCGGCAAGCTCGACAACGGCGTGACGGTGTGGCAGTACGAAGCCAACGGCCTGGACCCGCAGAAGTGGAAGATTGAGCCCACCAGTGACGGCTACTACAAGCTCACCAGCAAGGCCTCGGGCAAGTGCCTCGACGTGAACGGCGGCTCCAGTGCCACCGCCGACAAGGTGCTGGTGCACCAGTGGGACTACTGGGGTGGCACCAACCAGCAGTGGAAGCTGGAAAAAGTGTCCAGCGCCCGGCCGGCGCTGAGCGCTGGAGCCAGCACTGTGCTCAGCCCCGAGCTAGCGGTGTACCCCAACCCCGCGCGCGCGCAGCTCACCGTGCGCTACCGAGCAGCTCAGGCCGGCGCCGCCGAGCTAACGCTAACCGATGGACTGGGCCGCGTCGTGCGCCACCAGCGCCACCACGCCGCGGCGGCGGGCTCCCAGCAGGCCACACTCGACGTGCGCACCCTGCCGGCCGGCACTTACCTGCTCGATGTGCGCTCGGCCGATGCTCAGGGCGGCCCGAGCGGGCGGCCCCAGCGCGTACTCGTGCAGCACTGACCAACCCGGTCAACACTGATGGCTCGGGCGCTTTTTGCGCGCAGTTCTTTTCCGCCCGCAGGCTCCACTGCTGCCGCACCGGAGCCGAGTGACTGGTATCAACCCAACGGGCAGAAACTGTTTCACCACCCTCTCATTCTGACACCGATTCTTATGCGCAACCTGCATTGTGACGAAGCTTCGCCTCAGATTCTGTGGGCCTTTCCCAAACGCCTGCCTGCCCCGCTGCTGTTGTGGCTGGCGCTCTTGCTGGGAGCATCGTTGCCAGCCCAGGCCCAGCAGGATGCCGAAGAAGACGACGGCTTTACCAACCAGCCCCGCGGCGACGGCACCGTGGACATCAAAGCCACCGCCTACCCGGTGCCGACCAATGGTACGGCGCGCTTCGTGAAGCCCGGCGGCAACAACACGCAGGACGGCAAGAGCTGGGCCACGGCCTGGGCCACGGTAGCCCAGGCCGTGGCTACGGCACCGGATGGGGCCACCATCGTGCTGAAAGGGGGTACTTACCGGGAGGGCGGAATCTCCATTCGCAGAAAACTCACCCTACAGCCCGCTCCCAACGAAAAAGTGTGGATAAAGGGCAGCCAGGTGGTAAGCGGCTGGGTGAAAAGCGGGGCGCAGTGGTACGCTCCGTGGACTACCGTTTTCGCCAACGACACGCTCGACTGCCCGAAGTGCATCGTCCGGTACCTGCCCGGCGGGAAAACCGATTCGCGGGGGAAAGCCACCGCAGAAACGGCCGTGGCCGCCAACAAGGAAATGGTATTTGCCAACGGAATAGGGCTCAAGCAGGTACTGCGCAAAAGCACGCTCGGCCCCGGAGAATTCTATTTCGACTACGCGGCCAAGCGCATCTACCTGGCCGAAAACCCGGCGGGCAAAGTGCTGGAAGCAAGTGCGTATGAGCGCGCCATTACCTTTCCCAGCTCGGCTAAAGACGCCGCCGATGGCAGCCTGATCCGGGGGCTGGGCTTCCGGGACTACGCCGGCACGGCCGTAGTAAGCTTCGTGCCCGCCGTGACGCTGGAGAACAACTCGTGCGCGTGGAACGCCATCATCGGGTTTCATGGCGGGCCGGGCAGCACCACTACCACGCTGCGTGGCAACACCTTCAGCTACAACGGGCGCCTGGGCGCCTCGTTCGGGGCCGAGCCCAACGAGCATACGCTGATTGAGGGCAATGTCTTCAGCTACAACAACGTGGAAGGCTTTGCCACCTACCACGCGGCGGCCGGCCTAAAAATTACTGAGCTGGATGAGGTGACGGTGAAAGGCAACCTGTTCGACACGAACTACGCCACGGGCCTGTGGCTGGACGTGGCCGTGGAAAAGGCCACGGTGGTGCACAACCTGGTGCGCAGCAACAAATCGACGGGTATCTTCTTCGAGGCCTGCCGGGGCGCCATCATTGCGGGCAACGTGGTGCAGGGCAATTCCGCCGGCATTTACATCAGCGGGTCGTCCGGGGTGCAGGTGTACAACAATACGCTGATCGGCAACGCCACCAACTTTCGGGTAAAAGACACGCCCCGCCGCAACGACAACAGCGACTTAGACAAGCGGGCCGCCGAAACCGCGCGCGGCATCGACTTTGAAACCCGGGAAATCGTCTTCAAAAACAACATCCTGGCCGATGCCGCCGCCCACGCAGTAGCGGTGGGGCAGACGCCCTGCGAAGCGCAGTCGATGATGCAGGCGCTGGACTACAACCTGTACTGGCGCAGCCAAGCCAGCGTGGCGCCCCAGCTGCTCGACTGGAACCCCACCGGCTGCGATGCGCCCACGCACAAAAAATACGCAGCGCTGAGTGAGTTCCGCGCTGCCACTGCCGGCCTGGAAAACTACGGCCGCGGCGTCGACAACCAACCGCTGACTTCGCTCTTCACCGCGGCGGCGCAGCGCGACTACCGCCTGCGGCCCGGCTCGGTGGCCGTGGGCGCCGGCCAGGCGCTGCCCGCTGCGGTGGCCGCTGCCCTGGGCTGGCCGGCCGGGCAGCCCGTGAGCCAGGGCGCCAAGCAGGAGCTGGCCAGCCCCAACCCGGTGACGGCAGTGGCCCCAGCGTCGCGCAGTGCCACCCCGGCCTTGTCGGCCTATCCTAACCCAAGCCCGGCTGGGCGGCCCAGGCTCGCGCTGGCTACCCAAGCGGCGCAAAAATCCGCCGTGCAGGTGCACAACGTGGTGGGCCAGCTGGTGGTGCAGTTTCCCGTGCAGGTGCAGCCCGGCACAACGGAAGTGGAACTCCCCGCCAGCTTGCAGAAGGGCCTGTACTATCTACAATCCCGGCTCGACGGGCAGGCCGTCCGGTTCACCCTCCAGGTTGAGTAAGCAGGCTCAGGCCGGTGGCCAGCCAACGGCACTATGGCTGCGTGGTGGCGCATGGCGTGGCCGCTTAGAGCAGGGCCCCTGAGGTGCGCCGCTGGCCTCTGCTAGATCAGCCCTTTCTCATACCACACGCTTCTTCACCCTTTTTCCCAAGCATTTCACCCTTTCCAAAACACGTATGAAAAACTATCCTCTGGCGCTTACGCTGGCGCTTACCGTGGTGCTGTCGGCGTGCAGCGAAAAAGACGGGCACGACGTGCAGCCCCTGACCGCCGTAGCCTCGGCCGCGGCCATTGCTAACGCCGACGAGCTGGTGTACGACATGACTGGCCAGCATGAAGCCCAGCCGCACGGCGTGCCCAGCAGCTACGACTGGGCCCAGGGGCCGCGCATCGGCATGGGCAACCGGCCTTACCACAGCAACGGCACCGCGTTCCGGGCCATCATCCCGTGGGGCCAGATCTACGAAACCGTGGAGGGCAACCCGGCCAGCAACGTGCGGGTGCAAATCCGCGGCATGAAAGCCTACATCCGCCTCAAAAGCACCCACGCCTGGACGCTGCTCTACAACACGTCGGACTTTGGCGGCGCCCAGTACCGGGAAGACTTTGCCAATGACAACAACCAGCCGGCCGCCCCGCGCGACGAGAGCGGCAACGGCGGGGGGCTGTCGGTGAAAACCGGGGGCGGCTACAACTACCACTTCTGGCCCAAGAGCGGCCGGGCCGACATCAACCCCGACGACATTGAGGGCGTGTTTACCACGTTTGAGGCGCGCCTGATCCTGGACAACCCCAGCGGCCCCGACCAGCGCAGCACGGCCCGCTACATTGCCAGCGGCGGCGCCGACTACTGGCTGGATAAAACGGCGGAGTGGAACAACTTCCTCACCAATGGCGACTGCGCCATGGGCAAGTTCAAGAACGTGACGGCCAGCTGGCGCTCCTTTAGCATGCACACCATCACGCCGGCCGCCAACATCAAGAACATCCCGCCGCCCGGCGTGGGCACCACCAGCACCGGCACGGCGCCGGTGGCCGACGGCCTCTACACGCTCACGCCCGCCTGCGGCCCCGGCGTGCGCCTGGACCTGCCCGCGGGCAATACCACGCCCGGCACGCCGCTGCACACCTGGACGGCCAACGGCCTGAACCCGCAGAAATGGTGGGTGGAGCGCCAGGCCGACGGCTCCTACCGGCTCAGCTCGGCGCTGGACCGCACCCTGGTGCTGGACGTGGTGAACGGGGCCGACGCCCTGCGCACCGACGTGCACACCTGGCCCTGGAGCGGCCACCCAGCCCAGCGCTGGGACCTGGTGGCCGTGGGCAACGGCCTCTACAAGCTCAAGCCCCGCTGCGCCCCGGCCCTGTGCCTAGACGTGGAAAACGCCAACCCCAACGCGGGCGGCAACCTCTGGCTGTGGGAAGACAACGGCAACGCCGCCCAGCACTGGCGCCTGCTGCCCACCAGCCCCGAGTAGTTTACTGGATTTCCTGTTTCACCAGCTTCACCGCCCTGGGCCTAGCCGCCAGGCCCAGGGCGGTCCTGAGCAGCTCACAACCCCAACCCCTATGAAAACTCTATGCATTCAACTGGCGCTGGCCGCCGCCTGCGCGCTGGTGCCCCACCTGACCCTGGGCCAGACCACCTTCGAGGAAACCCTGGAAGACGGCGACTGGGACGGCTCGAAAGAAGTACAAACCGATTGCTCGACCTGCTTTTCGGTGGTGAGCCCCGCGTTTGGGGCGCGCAGCGGCAGCCGGGCCCTGCGCATCGAATGGAAGCGTAGCCTGGCCGGCAGCAGCCGCGGCAGCAAAAGCACCGAAGCCAAGTCGGCCACCAGTCCGCGCATCCCGTGGGAGCAGGAGTTCTGGGTGGGGTTCAGCGTGTACCTGCCCGACCAGGACCCCAACGGCATGAAGGTGGACGGCAAGAACTGCATGATCTTCCAGGTGATGGGCTACAGCGGCTGCTCGCCCTCCAACAAAACCGCGGCCCTGCGCCTGGCCGGTAGCGGCCTGGACTTCGCCTACGTGGACAAAAGCGAAACCCAGCGCACGTTCAACATCACCTCCAACCTGACGCGCAACCGCTGGCACGACATCGTGCTGCACCTGCGCACCGACCTCAACAGCAACGACAGCTTTGCCGAGGTGTGGCTGGACGGCACCAAAGCCGCTACCAAATACAACTTCCAGATGGGCCACGGCGGCAGCTGCAGCGGCGGCACCTACCTCAAGTACGGCACCTACCAGTTCAACGGCTCCGACTACGCCAACCGGGTGCTGTACTTCGACGAGGTGCGCCACCAGCCCGGCAATGTGGGCTACGACGCCGTGGCGCCGGGCGGCGGGGGCAGCGCGCCCGCCAACCAGGCGCCGGTAGCCAGCTTCACGGCCACGCCCACTTCCGGCGCGGCTCCGCTGGCCGTGAGCTTCGACGCCGCCGCGTCCAGCGACCCGGACGGCACCATCAGCGCCTACGCCTGGGACTTCGGCGACGGCAGCACCGGCACGGGCAAGACTGTGAGCCGTACCTACGCGGCGGCCGGCACGTACTCGGCCCGCCTCACCGTCACCGACAACCAGGGCGCCACCAGCTCCACGAGCAAAACCGTGACGGTGACGGCGCCGCCAACGGCTACTGCCGTGTGGCTGGAGGCCGAGAGCGGCACTATCAGCGCGCCCATGCAGGTGCTGAGCGACGCCGCGGCCTCGGGCGGGCAGTACATCACGGTGGCCGCGGGCAACACCAGCGGCAGCACCCCGCCCACCAGTGGCATTGCCCGCTACAATCTAAGCCTGGCCCAGGCCGGCACCTACAAACTCTGGGGCCGCGTCATTGCCCCCAGCACGGCCGACGACTCCTTCTGGGTGCGCGTGGACGGCGGCTCCTGGATCAAGTGGAACTACGTGGAGGTGGGCAGCGCCTGGCACTGGGACGAGGTGCAGAACTCCGACAACGGCAACCAGGTGCTGCAACTGAGCCTGGCCGCCGGTGCCCACACCCTGGAAATCGGCTACCGCGACGACGGGGCCCTGCTCGACAAGCTCTTACTTACCAGCGACTTGACTTACGTTCCTTCCGGTGCCGGCGAGACGGCCGCCCGCCTTGTTTCACCTACTACGCAGCCCCATTCCCAAGCCGAGGCAGTGCTGGTACCCAATCCGGCCGCCGACCACGTGCAAGTTCAGTTCGTGGCCCCGGCCGCCGGTCCGGTGTGGGTGCAGCTCGTGGACCGCGCCGGCACTGTACGCCTCACGCAGCGCTTCTCGGCCCGCGCCGGCCAGAACTCGCTGAACGTGCTCTTGCCCTCACTGCCCGTTGGCCTGCTGGTGGTGCGCGTGCTTACCAAGGACCAGCTGCTGACGACGCGCACCCTACAAGTGCAGCCCTGAAGCCAAGCCGCCACGGCCGGCGCTCAGCCATCGGCAGGCTGCTTGCCGCCCATGTCTACTCCTTTCCATTCCCCTTTTCCGTGCAGCTATGAACAACCCGTGCATTCTTGGTCCTAAGCGAGTGGGCAACACGTGGCCCCACCAAGCACTTCTTCGCCAGGCAACCTCTGCTGCTTGGGCTTACCGGCTTTTGACGTTGTGGCTGGTTTGGGCAGTGTTGCCGGCGCCAGCTCTTGCCCAGCAGCTCACCAACCGCTCGTTGCCGGGCAAGCAGGTGTGGGTGAGCCAGCTGCACGAAATTGCCTACTACGACTACCCGCCCAACAATGACTACTACGGCGCCCACTACCCCCTCACGCTGCAACCCAGCTACCAGCCCCGCCGGCCCACCGACAACCTGAGCCGCTACATCGAGTCGGGCATCACCGGCATTCACCACCTGGTGCACGAGTACCCCGGCGCACCGGCCGTGTGGGAAGGCATGCTGACTGATGCCGACGCCTACAACGGCGCCATCACCATTGCGCCCGAGCTGATTTGGCTGGACGGCGCCGCCAACGTCATCAAGCAGTACGCCGCCAAGGCCGCCGGCCACCCCTCGGCCGCGCGCGTCACCCACAACGGCGTCTCGAAGCTGGTGGTGTACTCCTACGGCTCGCGCTACAACGGCACGGCCGCGCAGTGGCAGGCCGTGAAAGACGAGCTGGCCGCGGCCGGCGTGCCCATCTTCTTCGTGGGCGACCTGGTGACCGAAGGCAACGTGGTGGGCAACCAAGCCAAAATCACCCCCTACTTCTCCTGCTTCGACGCGCACTGGAACTTCGACCCCAGCGCCGAAAACTTCTGGCCCGACCTGGTGAAGCTGCTGAACGACTACAACCGGCCCTTCGCCGGCGGCGCCATGATCGGCTACAACCGGGAACCCAACGGCGGCTACGACGACTCGCGGGCCACGGGCCGCTACCGCAACCACTGGGAGCTAAGCCTGGCCTCGGGCGTGCAGTGGCAAAACCTGGTGACCTGGAACGACGTGAGCGAGCTGCACGACCTCTGGCCCACCAGCAACTGGAACTGGACCCTGGCCGACCTCACGGCCTTCTACTCGGCTCAGATGCGGGGCGTGGCTTATCCCGAACGCCTCCGCACCCCGCAGCTCTACGTCACCACCCCGCAGCGCGTGAACGTGGGGCAAACGAAAAGCCTGCCGGCCGAAGCCCTGGCCCTCAATACCGGCTCGGCGGCCGTGAGCGTGCAGATTCAGCTTGTGGACGGCAACGGCGCCCCCGTGGGCGCGGCCGGGTCGGCGGCGGTGGGCGCGGGCAAGGCGGGCGCCGCCACGCTGTCGGTGAACCTGACGGCGCTGCCGGCCAAGCGCTTTTTGCGGGCCAAAGCCACCATGACCAACGCCAGCGGCGCCGTGGTGCAGCAAGTGCTGTCGGCGCCCATTCTGGTGTACGACACCTACGAGCAAACCAGCGACGTGAAGTTCAGCCGCACGCACTACAACTCCGTGCCGGCCTACCGCGCCCTGGGCAGCGTGGGCCTGAGCGTGGCCGGCGACCCGCGCGCCGCGGGCGGCACCACGGCTACGGTGGCGCCGGCGGCGGGCACCACGGTACGCTTTGCCGAGGTGCTGCACAACACGTACTCGGTGAAAAACCTGTTCAACCAGGCCCTGAGCACCGCCGTGCCGGCCGTGGACGCCTACCGCGAAGCCAAGAAAATGAACACCTCGGCCGGCGGCTTCTACGTGGCGCGCGTCATCGACGAGCAGGAACGCGTGGGCTACTCCGACCCGGTGTACTTCGCGCCCCCGCTGCGCCAGCCCGACAACCCCGCCGCCACGGCCCCCGGCCTGGATTACGCCTACTTTGAGCAAGCCGGTGCCGCCGAACCCAACCTCACGCAGCTGACCCCGCTGAAAATCGGCACGGTAGCCACCATCGACCTGACGCCCCGCAGCCGGCAAGACTTGTTCGCGTTCCGCTACACCGGCTACCTGGAAGTGCCCACCGACGGCAACTACGGCTTCTCGCTGCGCGCCGACGATGGCTGCAAGCTCTACATCGGCGACCGGCTGGTAGCTGATGCCAGCAGTGGGGGAGAGGGTTCAATTGGCCTGAAGGCCGGCAAGCACGCCGTTACCATCACCTACTATGAGGCGTACGGCGACCAGTCGGTGACGGTGAGCTACGCCGGGCCGGGCATTGCCAAGCAGGTTATTCCGGCCAGCGCCTTTTCGCGCGCAGTTTCCGGCCTAGCTAATGGGCTGTACACGCTCACGGCCCGCCACTCGGGCAAGGCCCTGGACGTGCGCAACGCCAGCGCGCTGGACACGGCCGGCGTCATTCAGTGGCCGGCCAACGGCGGGGCCAACCAGCGCTGGCGTGTGGAGGCTGCGGGCAATGGCACCTACAAGCTCACGGCCCAGCATTCGGGCAAGTGCCTGGACGTGGCCGGCAGCGGCACCAGCAACGGCACCAAAGTGCAGCAGTACACCGACAACGGCACCGGCGCCCAGCGCTGGCGCATCGAGCCCACCACCGACGGCTACTACCGCCTCATCAACCACACCAGCGGCAAAGGCCTGGACGTGTCGGGCGTGAGCCAGGCCAACGCCGCCAAGGTGCACCAGTGGGAATACCTGGGCCAACTCAACCAGCAGTGGAAGCTGGAGCCGGTAGCTGGGAGCCAGTCGGCTGCATCGGCCCCCGCGGCGCATAAGCCCGCCAGCCTCTGGGCCTTTCCCAACCCCAGCCCCGACGGGCGCGCTACGCTGCGCCTGACGGCCGAAGCCGCCCAGCCCGCTACGGTGTACGTGCGCGACGGGCAGGGCCAGCTGGTGAGCATGCTCAGCGTGCCCGTGCGGGCCGGGCAGACCGACTTCCGCCTGCCGGCTACGCTGCCGGCCGGCACCTACTTCCTGCAAACCACGCTCGACGGCGAAGCGCGGCGCTTCACGCTTCAGGTGAAATAAGCCCCGCGCCGACGGCCCGCTTTGGTGGCACCGGCGTGGGGGTTTTCACCCGCCACCGGTGGCCGGCACCTACTTCCTTTTCTCACCCTAACCCAAACTCTGTTCACCCATGAAACACTACTTCCTTCTACTGCGCCTGGTGCTGCTGCTGGCCTGGCCCGCGGCGGCCCAAACCAGCGGCAACCCCGTGCTGAGCGGCTACCACGCCGACCCGCACATTGCCTATTTTGCGGGCCGCTACTACATTTACCCCACCAGCAACGAAGGCACCGGGGGCCAGGACTTCCACGCCTACTCTTCGGTTGACCTCACCAACTGGCGCGACGACGGCAAAATCTTCGACCTGGGCCCGCAAAGCAGCTGGGCCGAATTCAACGGCTGGGCCCCGGCCGTGGTGGCCCGCAACGGCAAGTACTACTTCTACTACTCGGCCGAGGCCAAAATCGGGGTGGCCGTGGGCAGCAGCCCCACCGGGCCCTTCACCGACCTGGGCCGTCCGCTCATCGCCTCCGACCCGTACACGGCCGACGTCATCGACCCCTACGTGTTCGTGGACGACGACGGGCAGGCCTACCTGTACTACGGCGGCTCGAACGGCCGGCGCATGGTGGTGCGCAAGCTCAACGCCGACATGGTGAGCTTCACCGCCGACGCGCCCCGCGACATCACCCCGCCCAGCTACTTTGAAGGGCCCTGCCTGGTGAAGCGCAACGGCGTGTACTACATGAGCTACTCGGTGGGCAACTGGTCGGACGGCAGCTACCGGGCCGAGTACGCCACGGGCTCTTCGCCGCTGGGGCCGTGGACGTACGGGGGCTACGTGCTGTCCTCCGACGACCGGTTCCAGGGACCGGGGCACCATTCCATCCTGCACTTGCCGGGCTGCGACGAGTACTACGTGGCCTACCACCGCTACCAGAACAACGACTTTTCGACCCGCTACGTGGCCCTCGACCGGCTGTACTTCAACGCCGACGGCTCGATCCGGCCGGTGCAGATGACCTCCACCGGCGTAGCGCCGCGGGTGCCGGGCAACGGCTGCGGCACACCCAGCAACCCCGGCGCCGGACTGGCCGACGGGGTGTATACGCTGGTAAGCAAGGTGAGCGTGAGCGGCGCGCCGCTGCGCCGCCTCGACGTGCCCAGCAGCCGCGACGCCGATGAGAACAAGCTGTGGCTGTACGAGGCCAACGCCAGCAACGCCCAGCGCTGGCACTTCGCCCGCCAGAGCGACGGCTACTACAAAGTCACCAGCCAGGTGGGCAGCCAAACCCGCGTGCTCGACGCCCAGGGCTCGGGCAAAACCAATGGCACGCTGGTGCAGCTCTACCACAGCAACAACACCGCTGCCCAGCGCTGGCGGGTGGAAAGTGACGGCAACGGCTACTACCTGCTCACGCCCAAACACGTGGCCGAGGATGCTGCCATCAGCAAAAAGCTGCGCCTGGACGTGGCCGGGGCCGTCAACGCCGACAGAACGCCCATTCACCTCTGGGAAGACAATGGCAACGACGCCCAGCGCTGGCGCCTTGAGGCCGTGAGCAGCACTGCCGGCCGGGTGGCCGCGCAGGCGGCTCCGCTCGCAGCCAACCTGGCGGATGAGTCCGGCCCCCGCCTGGTGATTTACCCTAACCCCAGCCCCGATGGCCAGGCTAGGCTGCGCCTGAGCGCCCAGAAAGCCCAGACCGCCACCGTGCAGGTGCGCAACCAGCGCGGCCGGCTCGTGGGCCGGTTCGACGTGCCGGTGGGCGCCAGCTCCGCCGATGTTACCCTGCCAGCCAGCCTTGGCCCCGGCCTCTACCACGTGCAAACTACCCTCGACGGCAAGTCCCTGCACGTCAACCTCCGGGTCGAGTAGAGTACCGGCTTCTGCTACCCCTACCGGCCTGCGCTGCGCAGGTGTCACTGTCACTTTCTCACCTTACTCCTTTCCACACATGAAACACGTTTTCTGTGGGCTGCTGACGCTGCTCTTGGGCGGCGCGGCCACGGCCCAGACCACCACCAAGACCTACTCTGGCACGTCCGACATCTTCATCAACCCCGAGCGCGGCTTCTCCGTGGACCGCATTGCCTACCACGCCGGCGAGGCGCTGAACCTGAGCGACATGCAGAGCACGCGCACGGCCGGCTACAGCTGGGTGCGGCGCATCTACAACCTCCAGGATTTCCGCAGCGCCGCTATTTCGCAGGCGTATCTGGACATGGTGGCCGCCGACTTCGGCACGGCCCGGGCGGCTGGTATCAAGCTCATCGTGCGCTTCACCTACAACTGGGACACCGGCGCCGACGCTTCCAAGAGCCGCATCCTGGGCCACATCGACCAGCTCAAAAACGTGCTGCAAGCCAATGCCGACGCTATTGCCTACGTGGAGGCCGGCTTTATCGGGCGCTGGGGCGAGTGGCACGACTCCACCAACGGCCTGGACAACACCACCGACCGGGGCGACATCCTCAAGCGGCTGCTGGGGGCCGTGCCGGCCAGCCGCATGGTGGCCCTGCGCTACCCCAATCACAAAAAGCAGATTTTCAACAACTACAATGCCCTCACGCCCAGCGAAGCCTTCAACCAAACCGACCGGGCCCGCGTGGGCTGCCACAACGACTACTTCCTCAGCGACATAGCCGACGGCGGTACCTTCACCTACGGCGACGACCAGGCGGCCACGCGCGAAAACGAGCGGGCTTTCCTGAGCCAGGACAACCGCTACGTGGTGCAGGGCGGCGAGAGCGGCGAGGACCGGCCCGAGTTTAGCTCCTGCTCGAAGTCGGTGGCCGAGCTTCGGCGCATGCGCTACAGCCAGCTCAACGCCTACTGGCATAACACGCTGCTGGCCCGCTGGCAGACCGAGGGCTGCATGGACGAAGTGAAGCGCAGCCTGGGCTACCGCTTCCGCCTTACCACGGCCACGCTGGCCAACTCGGTGGCCACGGGCGCCACGTTCACGGCCAGCATCAAGGTGAAAAACGACGGCTGGGCCAGCTGCTACAACAGCCGGGGCGTGGAGGTGATTTTGCGCAATAAAAGCACCGGCGCCAAGCTGGTGGCCAGCGGCGGCGCCCTGGGCGGCTCGAAAGACCCGCGCTTCTGGTTGGGCGGCGAAGAGCACACGCTCAGCGTGAGCTACACCGTGCCGGCGGGCACGGCCACGGGCCAGTACGAGGTGCTGCTCAACCTGCCCGACCCGCAGAGCAGCCTGCGCACCCGGCCCGAGTACGCCATCCGGCTGGCCAACTCCAACGCCTGGGAAGGCAGCACCGGCTACAACAAGCTGGGCCACGAAGTAACCATTACGGCCGGAAGCACCGGAACCGCGGCCGTAGCCGACGGCACCTACACGCTGACGGCGCGCCACTCGGGCAAGCGCCTGGACGTGCAGGGCAACTCCAGCGCCGACAAAGCCCAGGTCTGGCAGTACACGGCCAACACCTCCTCGGCCCAGCGCTGGGTGGTGCGCAGCGTGGGCGACGGCTACTACACGCTCACTCACGAAGGCACCACGAAGTGCCTGGACGTGGACGGCGGCAAGCTCGACAACGGCGTGGAGGTGTGGCAGTACGAAGCCAACGGCTTGGACCCGCAGAAGTGGAAGATTGAGCCCACCAGCGACGGCTACTACAAGCTCACCAGCAAGGCCTCGGGCAAATGCCTGGACGTGTACGGCGGCCCGGCGGCCACCGCCGACTACGACAACGTGGTGCAGTGGGAATATGTGGGCGGCACCAACCAGCAGTGGAAGCTGGACCTGGTAAGCAGCAGCAGTGCCCGCCAGGCCACGGCCAGCGCAACCCTGAGCAAAGGGACCGAGCTGCTGGCCTACCCCAACCCCAGCCCCGACGGCCAGGCCACGCTGCGCCTGAGCGCCCAGAAAGCCCAGACCGCCACCGTGCAGGTGTTCACGCCCCAGGGCCGGCCAGCGGGCCGCTTTGCCGTGCCCGTAACAGCTGGGTCGACTGATTTTGCGCTGCCCGCCGGGCTGGCGCCCGGCCTCTACCGCGTCCAGACCACTCTCGACGGTAAAGTCCGGCGCCTCACGCTCAAGGTTGAATAAGACAGGCTTTTGCCGGGGCCGTGGGCGGCTTGCTCACGGCCTTATTCACCTTTTTCCGCGCGCGGCCCTGCTACAGAAGCGGGGCCCCGGCTGCCTTCCTACAACCTTCCTTTCCAACTCTTTATGACAAACTTCAACGCGTTGCTGCGCGGCCTCTTGTGGGTGCTGCTCAGCATCGGCCTGCTCCCGGCGGCGCAGGCCCAGATTATCTTACCGGTCGAGGTACTGGGGCCCCAGGGCACCACCGTGCAGGTGACGCTGCCCGTGGCCGATGCCAGCAAGGTGGCCGCGCTGTACCTGCGCGTGCACCGGCCCGGTTTCCGCGGGGCCAGCACCGACCCGGCCACGGCGCGGGCCAGTGTGCGCATCAACGGGGGCACCTGGGTGGATGTCACCAACGCCAACTGCCAGGCCTGGCCGGTAGACGCCAGCTACGGCGGCATTGGCGGCGGCTTCCAGACGGTGCGCTTCAAAATAGCGGCCAGCAAGTTTGGGGCGGCGTTTGCGGCCAGCAACACGCTCAGCATCCGCCTCAACCAAACCGACGGGCACAGCAGCGGCCTGCGCGTGCTGGAAGTAAACCTGCTTGATGCCGGCGGCGCCAAGCTGATGCCGGCCTCGGCTTTTGCGCAGGACGACCCCACCAAGTGGACCGCCCCGCGCCCCGGCGCGGCCGATATTGCCGAAGGCAAGCGGCTGTGGAAAGAAGCCGTGCTGGTGGAGTCGCCGCTGGCCAGCACCGCCCTGCGGGCCAAGTGCTCGAGCTGCCACCACGAAAACGGGGCCGACCTGAAGTACTTCCGCTACTCCAACAAGAGCATTATCGAGCGCACCAAGTTCCATGGCCTGAGCCAGGCGCAGGGCGAGCAGATTGCCTCCTACATCCGCAGCCTGACCTTGAAAAAGCGCGACGGCAGCACCTACAACGCCCCCGGCTACCCCTGGGACCCGCCCTACCAGCCCGGCCCCGGCCTGGACAGCAAGCCCGTGGAAGAATGGTCGGCGGGGGCCGGCCTGAACGCCGTGCTGGAAAAAGACAGCGACATGCTGCCTTACCTGTTTCCGAACGGCACTTCGCTGGCGGAAATGAAGAAGGTGACGTCAACCAAGGCCACGCTGAACATGCGCGAGCTGCCCAACGCCGTGCAGTTTCTCGACTGGAACGAGTGGCTCTCGCCCTTGCACCCGGTCGACATCTGGGGCGACGAGTTCTACAATTCGGCGGCCTGGAAAAGCTACCAGCGCGTGCGCCAGGAGCTGGCGCCCAACGGCCGCGCCAGCGTGTCGCCGGCGCGGGTGGCAGACCTGATGAAGTTTTTCACCGGCGACGGCATCACCCAGACCCTGCACCGTGACAACCTCGGCGACAACCTGCCGGCCGGCGTATCCTTTGAGCAGGCGCAAGTGGGCCTGCGCCGCTGGGTAATCACCAAAATCTGGGAGCTGAACCACGATTTCTACCTCGAAGACTTCGCCCCGCAAGTGCACCCCCACGGCGAGCGGGGCTGGCTGGGGCGTGAGCGGTCCGTGTTCGAGCTGGCCCCGCACTTGTCGGCCGGCAACGGGGAGCATTTTGCCTACCAGAACAAGCTGGTGGGCAAGTACTTCTCCACGGTGTGGTACCAAACCCAGCTGGTAGTCAACCCCGGCTACCGCACCAACGCCGTGCACATTCCCGTGGACTGGAAATACCACCTGTCTCACATCGAAAACCTGTCGGGCATGTCGGCCCAGACGCCCGGCGAGGGCCTGCGCTACGTGTCCAGCCTGATCAAGGACATGCAGATGTGGGACAACGAGGTGGGCGTGAGCAATGCGCAAACCGGCTGGAACCTGCGCGAAATCTGGCCGGAAACCCTGGCTTCGGATAACTTCGACAAAGTGTTTTCGAGCCTGACCCCGGCGCTTCGCCGCGACCTAGCCGAAGCCGTGTACAGCGCGTGGTACGAGAAAACCGCCTCTCACCCCATTGCCGACTTCGACCGGTTCGGCTACAGCAACGGCCAGGTACAGAACTTCAACTCCTACAGCTGGAACCCCAGCAACTACCCGTTTACGGCCCTCGACGAGCCCGATAACCTGCGCGGCACCGCCGAAATGCCGATTCGGGTGCGCAACATGATTATTTTCGGGCGGGAGCTGGGCATCAACGGCACGCTGCTTAACCAGATTGCCGACTTCGGCGAGGCCATGTGGCCGCTCTGGGACTTCGACCAGCTGAAAGGCGCCGCCGGCCCCACCTCGCCCCCGGCCACGCAAGCGCCCTACGGCAACACGGCCCGCGCGCTGCCCGGCACCATCCAAGCCGAAGACTACGACACCGGCGGCGAAGGCGTGGCCTACCACGACGACGACACCAACAACCGCGGCGGGGCCTACCGCACCAGTGAAGGCGTGGACGTGCAAACCACCACCGACACCAACGGCGGCCACAACGTAGGCTACGCCAACGACGGCGAGTGGCTGGAATACACGGTGAACGTGACCGGCGGCACCCAGGACGTGCAGCTGCGGGTGGCCTCGGTGAACACAGGCCGGCAGATTCGGGTGAAGCTGGGCAGCACCACCTTGGGCACGGTGACCGTGCCCAACACCGGGGCCTGGCAAACCTGGCAGACGGTTACGCTGGCGGGCGTGAGCGTGCCCGGTGGCACGGGCCAGGTGCTGCGCCTCGAATTTGTGGGCGGCGGCGTAAACCTGAACTGGATTCGGTTTGGGGCGGGTACTCCCCCCGCTGCTACGGGCCTGGCCAACGGATTGTACACCCTGACACCCGAGTGCGCGCCGGCCAACCGCCTGGACGTGGCCGGCGCCGCCACGGCCGGCGGCACCAAAGTGCAAACCTGGACGGCCAACAGCCACGACGCCCAGAACTGGCTGGTGGAGCGCCAGCCCGACGGCTCCTACCGTCTCAGCTCCGAGCTGGATCCTGACATGGTGCTGGATGTGGCCGGCATGGGCACCGCCAACGGCACGCAGATGCACCTGTGGGAGTGGCTCAACAACGATGCGCAGAAGTTCACGCTCACGGACATGGGCGGCGGCAGCTACCGGCTCGAGCCCAAGTGCGCCCCCGGCAAAGCCGTGGACGTGAGCGGCTCCAGCACGGCCGCCGGCGCCAAGGTGCAGCTCTGGGACGCCAACACGTCGGGCGCGCAGAAGTGGAAGTTTACCCTGCTAAGCGCCACCGCCAGCCGCACGGCGGCCAGCAGTGCGGCTTCCGCCACCCCCACGAGCGACGCAGCCAGCCTGACAGCCTTCCCCAATCCCAGCGTTGATGGGCAGGCCACCCTGCGCCTGGAGGCCCGGCAGCCCCATACCGCCACGGTGTATGTGCGCAACGACCAGGGCCAGCTCGTGAGCGTGCTGGCCGTGCCCGTGAAGGCCGGCCGCACTGACTTCCGCCTGCCCAGCGTGCTAGCCAAAGGAACCTACTTCGTGCAAACCAAGCTCGACGGCCAGCCCCGGCGGTTTGTGTTGCGGGTGGAGTAGGCGCCGGGGCGGCCGGCGAGCGGCCCTGAAGCTGCTCGCCGGCCACCCCAACGCGCCTGCCCCGCGGGAACCAGCCACCCGGTATCCCCGGTCCGGCGCTGCCCGCCCCGCCTTTTCAAAAAGTAGTCAGAAGAAAGGCTCCGTCCGTCATTCATTCACTTACTCATCCATTCACTTACTCATTCACTCACTTACTCATTCACTCATCCACTCATTTCCTATGAAAACACAGCTGAACAACCCTGCCAGCCGGAACACTGGCTTATTGAAGCTGAGCGGACTGCTGCTGAGCGGCCTTATTTTGGCAGCGTGCGAAGGCCAGGGTGACGTCCGCCCCGCGGCCAGCGCCGCGCCGGTTGGCGTGCGCACGGCGGCCACTGTAGTTACCACCGACAGCACCAACATTCTTCCGCTGGGGCATTATCGGGCCGAGCGAATTCTGCCCAATGTTCCTACGCTCGTCATCGTCCGGCCCGACAGCCGCAACGTGAGCACCAACGCCAACACCCCCGAGTTGCTGGCGGCGCTCGACCGGGCCCTGGCCCAGTACAACGCCCTCAACCTGAACATCAAGTTCAGCCGCACCGAGCCGGCCCCGCGCGACCCGCGCGACCGTAGCCCGCAGCCGGCTCCGCCCAAGCGCTACTACGTCACGGTCTACAACTACATTGAGCCGCCCAAGGCCGAGCCGCTGCGCCTGGCGCTGCACAGCTACACCAGCAACCCCACGACCCGGCTGATTTCCGGCAGCGTGTTTCCCTCGGGTGTGAATGGGGGCAGCACCGTGGAAATCGGCCGCTCCATCTATATCAACCTGGCGTACGGCCTGGCTGCCAGCCCCAATGCCCTGACCAACGTGCTGCTCAAGGAGCTAGGCCACGTCATAGGCATCGAAAATACCGACCCCAAGGGCAGCTACCTGCCGGGCACGACGATGATAGGCGTCGATTATTTCTGCGACGACCTGCGCTACACCAAAAAAGACCTCAACGGCAACCCGCTGCTGGTGCCCGGCACCGCCGCGGCCACGCCCGATGTCACGTCGGTATTCTCGCTCTGCGGCCCGGCCTTTGGCACCGCGCCCGCCGCACTCAACGCCACCGACAAGGCAGTGTTGCAGCAGTTGTTTGGCAAACGATAACCGGCCTTCGCGGACCCGCTATTTGGCTTGAGTCTTCTGTACAGACCAGGGTAGTAGAGGCCTACTGGCTCGTAAAGCTGCGTATCCCGAGACGTGCTCCACCGCTCAGCACCGGGGTGCGCAGCCTTGTCGTCTACACTAGCTTTGGTGGACGGCCGCGCCCACACAACATCACAATGTTCACCCGTTTTCCTTTCGCAGCATGAACGTGAGCTACCGTATAGTTTCGGTTCTGGCAGTTGCTTTCCTTAGCCTGTGGGTGCTACCCAGTGGCTTGCAGGCTCAGGCACCAGCCGATGTAGACGATTTTGTTACCATTCCGGCCAGCACAGGCATCGTCACCATCAAGGACACCTCCTACGCCCTGCCCACCAGCGGGCCGGTGCGCTACTACAGCCCCGCCGGCAGCAACGACAACGACGGCCTGACTCCGGCCACGGCCTGGCGCACGCTCACCAACGCGCAAGTGAACAGCACGGCCCTCGTGCCTACGGGTGCCACGCTGGTTTTTGCCACCGGCACTTACCCCGTCGACGAGGTGGGCATCCGCCGGCGCCTCACCCTGCAACCCGCTCCCGGTGCCAAAGCCTGGCTGACCGGCAGCATTCCGGTTACGAACTGGGTGGCCGACAACGGCGACTGGCGCGCCGATAACTGGACTGCAACGTTCCCCAACGACGCCGACCCGCGGACCCGGGACGCGGCCTTCCCGGCTTCCCACCTGCAAGACATGGTATTCGTGAACAACCTGGGGCTGAAGCAAGTGCTTACCCGCGCCGAAGTGCGCGTCGCCACGGCCACCTCGCCCGCCACGTTTTACGTTGACTACGCCACCAAACAGCTGTACATCGGAGCTAACCCCGCCGGCAACCGGGTGGAAGCGGCGGCTTACCACTTCGGCATCAAGGTAGTGTCAGACGCCGCAGCCGGCACGCGCATACGGGGCTTAGGGTTCCGGGGCTACGGCGGCGACTCCGCCTTGCAGGGATGGACGACGGGCTACACTATCGAGAACTGCACGTTTGCGTGGAATGCCTTGGCCGGGATGGTGATTGGCAACACGCCCACCAACGTGCGCGTGCGGGGCAACACCTTCACCGACAACGGACACCAGGGGCTGTCGGTCGGCGGGCCCGACGCTTCGGCGGCCAACTTTGTGATTGAGCGTAACACGTTCCGCTTCAATAACAATGAGCACTTCCGGCGCAACTGGGCGGCCGCCGGCCTCAAGCTGCATCATCTCGACGATGTGATGGTGCGCAACAACTTATTTGAGTTCAACAACTGCATGGGCCTGTGGCTTGACCTGGATGTGGAACGGGTGCAAGTGCTGGCCAACGTGGCCCACCACAATAGTGCCGTCGGCATTTTCTTTGAAGTGTCGCGCGGGGCGTTGCTGGCAGGCAACGTGGCCTATGGTAATTCCGACGGCGTTTACATATCCGGCTCTTCCAACGTGCAGATCTACAACAATACGCTGGTGGGCAACCTCCGTAACCTGCGCATCAAGGACACCAGCCGCGAAAACGACGAAAAAGATGCGGCGGTGCGCGCCGCGCAAGTAGCCCGCGGCCTCGACTACAACACCTACGACATAGACGCCTGGAACAACGTGCTGGCGGACGGCCGCGCCGTGAATGCGTCCGTTCTGAACGGGTGGACCACCTGCCGAACCAAGCCGATGGTACGCACCCTCGACCACAACCTGTATGTGCGTTCCAGCACCCAGACACCAGCAGTACCCACCCTGGTGCAGTGGAACCAGCGAGGCTCGAGCTGCGACTCGGACGCCAGTTTCACGAGTTTGGCCAGCTTCACGGGTCAAACCAATTTTGAGCGTAACGGCCGCCAGCTCGATGGTCAGTCGCTGAGCAACCTGTTCGAGGATTGGAACAGCGGAAATTTCCAGTTTCGCTTGTCGGCCTGCCAGTTACCCCCGGCCCGGCAAAATGTACCGATAGCCGTGCGCACGGCCCTGGGGCTGTTGGCCACCGCCCCGGTGTGGGTCGGCGCGTTTCAAGGCGGAGCGGCTTGCGTAAGTCAGCCCACCGCCGCGCAACCGGCCGCGCTAGCCAGTGCAGTGGCCGTTTATCCCAACCCTGCCACCGAACAGGTAACCCTTGCGTGGATTGCCGCTGCAACTGAGCCCGCACGCATAACGGTGCTAACCGCCCACGGCCAGCCGGTAACGCAACTAGCGCGCACGCTGAAGCTCCGTGACTCCTCACTTACCCTCAACCTGAGTTCACTGGCCGCAGGCGTGTACTTCCTGCATGTGGAGCGTGGCCCCGAGCGCTTGGTGCAGCGCGTAGTGGTTCTTAAGTAGGGCGCCGAATTTATCGGCGGCTTGCGTGCAAGCCATGATATTCGCTTCAGCGTGTCGGTTCAAAACCCGCCCTGCCGCAGCACCGCCTGGTGCTCATGCATCAGCTCTCCTGGGCCCGGCGCTGCTGGCTTACCAGCAGTTGTTGGTGACGCTGTCAGTTGGGTAGCAACAGGAGGCGAGCTTGCAGGGCGCTATATTGGTTCTGGCTGCGGTTCCACAGATTATTGAGCCGGCCCGTGGCATCGTTCAGGTCGAAGACGATTTGCAGAACTGTTCGTTGTCTTGATAACAGTCGGGCGCCATACCCCACTTCCCGGTGACGGCACGCAAAAGCGGGTTGCCGGAAGTTTCTTGCAAACAACTTACGCACCGGTTCTGCAAACTTGGTCAAGCAATACGGCGTCAAAAGCGAATGTTCACGGCACCTGTAGATCAGGTGATAAACCAGAAAATACTAGGGCATGTTTGGGGGCGGAAATGGGGGCAAAGCTCCCGCTCAAGATCGTATCGCTCACCCCCGAGACCGAAACGCAGAACCCTGAAGAAGCGCCTCTGTTGCCAGATGTGCGCCTTTTCAGGGGTTCAGCAGGTGCTAAAATGTACCCAGAGCCGGGGTAGCATCCAGCCTCAAAATTGAGATGCTAACCGTTTGATTGTCTGTGGGTACTGTTCAATTAAATTTGGTGTATGAATCAACAGGTGGCGTAGCAGGGCGCGTAGGGTTCAGGCTTGCCATTTTTCCTGTTTCCGGGCGACATCTACAGCAGCCGCAGTTGCTCACTGGCGCGGCGGCTGATCCGCTCCATCATTTCCTGCAAACGGCCGCGCACGTCGGTAGAGTCACGGGCCATAACTTCCAGAAGCCCGGCTACCCGCTCAATGGCTTCTTCCCGGTTAGCGGGCACCCGCTTGGTCAGCACGCCCCGCACTTCCCAGATTTCCCAGATGGTTTCTTTGACTTATCTCCCGGCATAATTAGTTGTTTCACTCTGCCCTGACTCTCGTAGACTACTGTATCATCCGGCAAATCAGAATGGTGAATGTATATTCTTGTGAACGAGAGGGTATCCAGTACTAATGTGGTGTCTTTTACGAGATGCAGAGCAGGGACTACCACTTTTAAGCGGTGGCTACCGGGCACTACCTGCACCCAATGCCAGTTTGCTACATCCGGTGCCGGGGCCGTTTCACTGAACACATTTCCCAGCGTGGTATCCATGATTTGCACATTATCACAGAATACCTGCACACCTGTGCTTGCCGGTCGCCCATTGTCCCGGCTTAAATTGCGTACGTCAAACGCCACTCGTATACGTGGTTGTGTCCGCTCACAACTTCCTAATAAGCAGCAGGCCAGTACGCTGCAAGCAATTAGGTAGCGCATAAGAGGCAGGCTATTTAATAGGACGAGGAATGGCTGTGCCACGGCCAACACTACTTCGGCGAATAAATTTGCTCTAGTAAATTCTCTCCTAGCTGATAAAGAGAATCAGATTTTGCAACAGTGCTCACGGTAAGCAACTCGCCTCTCATCTTACCCAGGCTGAATGGAGGATGAGTAAAGCAAAAAACGGTTGTAGATGCATCTTTTGTAATGATGCTGTCTTCCTTCGTCAATAACTTTAAAGCATCATAATTCAAGATACATCCCTTGTTCTCTTCAGTGCTTTTGAATTGAGATGCATAGCAATACTTGACAATTGCGTACCCACCATTGTTTGACTTAAATTGAGTTTTTAGAACGCCGCTGGGTGGAATGCGGTAAACACGGAAGTTATTCATGTACTCAGGACCTGATCCATCAGGCTGGTCAAACATAATAACTGCATTGCCTTGAAAATTATCTGGTAGTAAGTACAACGTGTTTTCCGTCTTCTTGGCACAAGCGCACGATAAAGAGCACAAGAAAAATAGAAACATATGCCTATACAGAACAGAATTCATTCGGCAAGAAAGGTAACAGGTAGGATTAATATTATTTCAGAGCGAGATGAGACTACCAGTGAATTGCGGGTGACCACGGAGACGATTGCATCATCTCCTTCATTTCTCGTGCATTGGCACCTTTATCAACCGGGTTTTTATCGAAGAAAGGCCGATTATGCTGCTCAACGTCAACAACGCGCCCGTGTTTGAGCATCCCCATTACGTCCCCGTACCCATTAACAATAATTTGGGCGGACAGCGTAGCCATATTGGCTTTCCGGTCACCAAACAAAGCGAGGAAGGGGCCATTGAACTCCGGATTGTAGCGGGCAGGCGAAACACCCAAAAATATTTTTACCCCGCGTACATCCACGAAACATTCAGCGGCCGGAAATTGGTCACCTTTCATCTGCCCGGCAATGGTCAGTAGATGTGTTCCGTTCCGTAGGTTCTTAGTGGTAATATTCAGCGAGACGTGTACATCAATATCCGGACTCTGATACCGGCCGGCCGGAGTTTCAGCAACGTAAGGCAGCACGGCTTTGTCGTTGCCATACAGGTGAATATCCAAGATAGAGCCACGTCCTGACCCGTCACCCGCAGAGCCACCACTGACATAGGCATCAGAGGCGGCTTCTAAAATATAGCCTCCATAAAGTGCTACGGACCTACTGCCTCTTGGTATAGTGGAATAGCGTTGTGTAGCAACATGGTATATGGTGTTAGCAGCCAGCCGGGATGTTGTTTCTCCGGAAGTGGACGTGCTAAATCCTCTATTGTCTCCTAGCCAGTTATGCAGCGCAAAATACTGCGGGGGCGCAAAGCTGCGCACATAGATTTTGATGCGGAAGTCTCCCCAGTCAGGCCCCGTGGCTTGCGCTCCACTATGCAGCGCCGCCGCGCGCCCACTCGGCGCCGGGGGCGGCGCGGGCCGGCCCTGGTGCAGGGCGGCGGCTCGCCCTGTGGGTTTGCGGGTAGGCTGCTGGTCGCGGCCCTGGTGCAGGGCGGCGGCCCGTCCGTGCGGCCGGCCGGCCGGCGAATCAAATAAGCTCATAGTGCACCGGATAAAACGTGTAGACCGGCAAACGTAGCAAAAATTACGCAGCCCCGCCTACCTCTCGTTTCGGACTGGCTTCTTTCCTAAATCCCATTACCTTAGCGGACTAACCGGCCCGCCGCCCTACTATCTATTACCCTTGCAGTGGCGGATTCCCTGCGTTCTTTCGTGTTTTACCTTCTATAGATGGCCCGACAAATTACCCTCGACGTGCGGTGCGCCGGCCGCTTACTGGCTCCCGGCACCGACTTCTACTCGTTCACCCTCCACCAAAGCCTGTTTGCGCCCCATGCGCTGACGCTGCACGTGCCCTTCGACCATGTGGAGGGGCCGCTGACTAGCTTTCTGATCAAGGCCCCTGAGCAGCTGCTGAGTCAGCCCGTCGAGGTGGTTATCGAGGCCGACGAGGCGTTTTACTTCAACCAGCGCCAGACCCTGCGCTTCAAGGGTTTGGTAGCCGAACTGAGCACGGGCCAGGATTCCGACTACAGTAGCAGCGTGCGGATACAGGCCTACAGCCCCTGCTTTCTGCTTAGCGACGGCTTGCAGAAGCGCACCTTCGTCAACCAGACGCTCACGGCCATCTTCACTGCCGTGCTGCAGCCGTACCCCGGCAACCTGCTGGCCCGCAGCATCAAGCCCACGCACCAGGCCCCGCTGCCCTACGTAGTGCAGTACGAGGAAACCAACTACGCCTTCCTCAGCCGCCTGGCCGCCGAGTACGGCGAATGGTTCTACTACGATGGCACCACGCTACGCCTGGGGGCCCCGGCCAGCAGTGAAGCCCACGACTTCGAGGCCGACGGCGAGTGGAACGGCTTCCACTTCGGCCTGGCCCTGCGCCCCACCCGCGCCGTGCTCTACGACTATGACTACCAGCAGCACCAGCACCACACCGGCAACACGGCCAGTCAGCAGGTGCCCGGCCTGCAGCAGCACCGCTACGGCCAGGTCGTGCTGGACAAAGCCACGCAGCTGTTTCAGCAGCCCATGCACGCTTCGGCTGAAGTGCCCGGCGCGACGTCCGCGCAGCTCAACGACGAAGCCAAAGCCTTCAAAGCCAACCGCGCCGCCGACCTGGTACGCGTGCAGGGCTATAGCGACCAGCCCGCCCTGCAGCTGGGCGGCGTGCTTAGTATCCGGGGAAAGGGCTTCGGCACCCACCAGCAGGCCGGGGAAAGCTTTGGTACCTACCGCATCATCGACATCACGCACCACGTGGACGCGCAGGGTAACTACCGCAACTCGTTCACGGCCATCCCACACGTGGTCGATATACCGCCGGTCAACCCCCATCAGCTGCCGCCGCACGGTACGCCGGAGCTGGCCGAAGTCATCGACGACAACGACCCGCAGAAGCTGGGCCGCCTAAAGGTGCGCTACCACTGGCCCGTCGAGAACAAAAAAGCCGCCGAAACCGACTGGCTGCGCGTGCTCACGCCGTACTCTGGCAATGGTAAGGGCCACCTGATGAAGCCGGAGGTGGGCTCGCAGGTGCTCATCGGCTACCACCAGAACCTGGCCGAGCAGCCCGTGGTGCTGGGCAACCTCTTCCACGCTCAGAACCCGCAAGGAGCCAGCTACTCTCCGACTAATAATGGGTTGAAAGGCATTCAGACCGCCGGCGGCAACAAGTTCGTCATGCTGGATACAGCCGGCGCCCAGTCCATCCTGATTTCCAACTCCAATAAGAAGGATACGGCTATACTGATAAGCTTCCAAGGTGACGGCAGCATTGACATCAAAACCAACGGGCCGATCAATCTGACGGCGGGAAAAGACATTACGCTGCAGTCGGCGAAAAACATTACGCTGCAGGCCGATGAAAGCATCAGCCTGATAGCCAAGAAGAAGGTCAGCGTACAGGCCTTGGAGGAAGACGTTGCCTTGCGGGCACAGAAGGAAATGCTACTTACGGCGGTAAGTGGCGACTTAACCCTGGAAGCCGCAGCAAAGAAGACGATGGTGAAAGCCGCGAATAATGTGGAGGTAACCGCAACCGGCTTGGTAAAGCTCAACGGCTCGGACGTAAAGCTTAACGGCTAAACGCGGTAGTCCCACTTTGCCATAGAGTTATCAGCCTGATTTCCTCTTTTCCAATGAGCGACTTTCGTCTCGCAGGTCCACCTTTGGGGTCGTCGGCAGCAAGTTCGGCGCTGCCGGTTGGCATTGGAGTAGCTCAGCAAGCCGGGAGCAGCCGCACGGTGGAGCGGCTGGCAAACCACGGACTGTTCCACTTGCCGGTCCGGTTGGAGTTGTGTCCGCCGCCGCATCCGCTGGCCTACGAAGTGACGACCCGGTGGGAAGAACGTCGGTATGGGGAGGTAACACGTTCCGTCATCAGCAAACGCCTCACGCTGACAGGGACTTACCACGGCGCCCGGTTGCTGCTGTCTTGGACCACAGCCCCGCCCACGCTGCGCAAACCCGACCTGCTGCCGCTAGAGGAAGTAATGCTGCTGCTGGCAGGCATCTACCGCCAGCTGGTTATCGAAACGTCGTCGGCAGGCCAGCGCCTGGCGGTAGCCAACCATGCCGAAATTATAGCAACTTGGGCCGACATCAAGCAAGAGCTGCTTGCCCGCTACGGCGAAGCCGACGCGCTGACAGCCTCCTTGCGGGCTGCGGTGGAGGCGCAGGTGCAGGACCCCGCCCGGCTGCTGGACTCCTTGCACCATGACTACAGCTATTCGCTGCTGGTAGCCAACCTGTATCAGCGGCGGTTTGAAAGCGGATTTGGCTACACGCAGGCCCGAGCCTTCCCGCATTTTCTGGCTGATACTGCCGTATGTTTCCATGAGCAGGTAACGTTGGGCGAGCCCACGGTGCCGGGCCGGGCCACGCTGCACCTGCGCGGCCGACTCGATGAAGACCGCACCGACCGGGCGGCCGTGGCCCGGCAGGTGGCGGCGCTGCTGGCCTTGTCGCCCAACCCGGCGCCTGCTGGCCCGCCCGACCCGGCCACGCTTACGTTCGCCTACCACGCTACCTACGACCTGGACCTGGCCACCGGCTGGCCGGTAGCTGTGGCGGCCACCGTGACGTGCCAGAGCCCGACAGGCTATACCAAAGAATACGACTTAACCGTGCAGCAGCTATGAGCCAGACCGGACAAGAATACGTGTGCAACGGGGCCCTGTGCCGCTGCGACAAAGGCTCACTGCCCAGCCAGTTGAAAGTACTTACCAACCCTACGGTGTATGTGCAGGGCAAACTCATGGCCACTACGCTCGACAAGGTATTTATGCCTTTCGGCACCTGCATCGTCAAGAACAACACGCCCTGCGTGCCGATGCTGCTCATGTGGGAAAAGTATTTCGACAAGGTGAGTCTGATGACTCCGGCTCAGCACCCGCTGCTGGAGAAGAGCACCATCCGCTGCGCCATCGGCGGGCAGGTGAGTGTGATGAGCACGCTGCAAATCAAGGTGCCAGGTTTGCCGCCGCCCGCTCAGGTGGAGGGCGTGCGCACGGCCAGCATGAGCCTGTGCCCGCTGCTGCTCAACGAACAACCTACGCCTAATCCTTCCTAAGCATGGGAACCGTTTTCAACAGCCTGCTGGACGGGCCGCCTTCGGGCATTGGCAAAGTGGTAGTGGGCGAAGAGCCCGAAACCGACGACCGGGAGCCAGTCAGGATGCGGGCGGCCGTGTTCTTCGACGGCACGCAGAACAACCGCACCAACATCGAGACCCGGCTGGCTAACGCGACGGCCACGGTAATCACCGTTAATGGCCGGCAGTTGGAGAGGACGGGCAGCTTTATGTCGTTCTACTCCAACGTAGCCATCATGCAGTACATGCACAAGATTGAGGACAAGACGTTAGAGGTATCAATCTATGTGGAGGGCATTGGCACGATTGACAACGACAACGATGACAACGACGGTCTGCGCTGGGGGGCCGGCCCAACGGGGGTGCCCGCCAAGGTGACTAGAGGTATTACCTTGCTGGCTGAGCAAATCAACGAGATTTTACAGGATAGCAAAAAGCGGCTAGAGGCACTGACCGTGGATGCGTTTGGTTTCAGCCGGGGCGCGGCGGCGGCGCGGCACTTCGTCTCGCGCCGCTCGGGCGAGTTCTTTGCCGACCTGACCAACCTAAGTGCCACGCTGGCCCTGCCGGTAGAGGCTATCACCATCAACTTCGTGGGTTTGTACGACACGGTGTCCTCCTATGGGGGGCAGGCCCGGCTGGGCACGGTGGGCCAGGTCTGGAACAACGTTGTGCTCGACTCGTTTAGTGATGACGTGGACGAGCTGCGCCTAGCCTTGCGCGGCGTGCCCAAGCGCGTGGTGCAGCTGGGCGCGGCCGAGGAATACCGCAAAAGCTTCGCCCGTACCAGCATCACCACCTCCCGCGAGGCCGGCGTGGGTTTCGAGTGCCTGCTGCCCGGCGTGCACTCCGACATTGGCGGCAGCTACCTGAAAGAAGAGGTGGAAGTGCGGGCAGTGGACGCCTACGAGCGGCAGCGCCTGATTGACGAGGGCTGGTACCTACCCGCGCAGGTGCCGCTGCTCACTGGGCTTGGGGCCCGGATGGGCATCCGCACGCGCATGACGGGCACCCGCACAGTCAAGCACGACTACCAGTTTATCCCGCTCTCGATCATGATGCAGCTAGCCCAGAAGTTTGAGGTAACATTCAAGTCATTTGAAGACCCAAAATTTGCGGACTACCGGGTGCCGGAAAAGCTAAATTATTTGAGCACTTACATGCATCAAGAGGTGTTGCGCTGCCATGACACGAAGCTGGGCCAGGAAGTCCGGCTGGAGCTGACGGAGCCCTACCATTGGGTGCGCAACGAGTACCTGCACCGCTCCGCCCACAAGGGCCTGACGACAGACGGCATCGCCTTTGCCGGCCGGGAGAAAAATGGTCTCCCGGACCGGGAAATCATATATGACGACGGCCGCCGGCCCTGATGCCTACTTTTACGCAACCCTGCCCTATGCTTTTGCTGCCCACCTGGCTGTTGCGCCTGGCGCTGCTGGCCCCGCTGGCCTGCGGGCCGGCAGCCAGCCCCCCAACCACTCCAACCACCCCCGCTATGCCCGCTGATGCTGCCGAAGAAAAATTCCGCCTCTACACCGGCCCGTGCGCGGCCAAGGGCTACCCGATGACCATCCAGTTCGGGGCCTTCGTGCGGCCCGACGGCAAAACCCTGCCCGTGCCCGCAGGACACACGTTGGAGGGTAGCTGGGGCCGGTCCAACTACGCGCAGGTGGTGGGCGACGAGTTTCAGCCCGTGCCGTTGAGCCTGGAAATCCTGTACTTCTCGTATCTGGAGGACACGTTCTACGAGGGCACGTTTGCCTTGCCCCATGAGCGGCTGCGCCAGCTGCTGCGCACCGGCTTCTGGGGCCAGCGTGAGCGGCAGCAGCTCACCTACAACCAATTAATGGTGTGTGTACTGCCCAAGGGGATGGTGGTGGTGTGGCTTAGCGGGCCGGGGCGGAGGGTACTGGTGGGACGCTACCAGGGTATGGCGTCTGCCGTGGACTTCCGCCGCTTCTACGCCAAGGCCGACCGGGCTGAGATGTTTCGCTATACATTAGCTGAGGCCCCGCCCGCCGTGCAGGCGCAGGTGCGGGGCGGTACGCTGAGCACGAAGCAGTGGGACGAGTACCTGAAAACTTATTCCTGGCAAGTGGCCTTCTCCCAGCCGCTGCGGCTGACTACCTACCAGGTCAACTTCCTGTCGGGCGAGTACGTTGGCGAGCCCGAAACGCAGGACCTGGCCCCCTACCTGCGGGAGCTGCTCACGCCCCAGGCCCGGCCCGTGCCCCAGAAGCTCTGGCTGTATGTTACCGACGAGGCCGGGCATAAGTATTCACTGAAGGTTGACCCTATGGACGAGTCCGAAACGCAGGCCGCGTTCCAACAGCTGCACAAAGCCCACCCCGCCGCGTCGATTACGCTGCATGTCGAGACGGACAAGTACGTCAAGGCCGCCACGCTCGTGCTCGAAAGCGGCGGCCAGCGCATCCCGCTCACCAAAAGTCCAGTGCGCATCACCGCCCTCAACTGACGTCGTGCTTTCTGCCCGTCTCGCTCTGCTCACGCGCTTGGCCCTGCTGCTGGCCGGCCTCTGGCCCGCCGGGGCCCGCGCCCAGCGCAAAGCCCGCCTGCCCGCTTACCAGACCAACAAGTTCCGCCTTTCGACCGGCCCCTGCGCGGCCAAAGGCTACCCGATGACGATTCAGTTCGGGGCCTTCGTGCGCCCCGACGGCAAGACCCTGCCCGTGCCCGCGGGCCACACGCTGGAGGGCAGTTGGGGCCGGTCCAACTACGCGCAGGTGGTGGGCGACGAGTTCCAGCCCGTGCCCGAGAGTTTGGAGATTCTCTACTTCTCCTACCTAGAAGATAAATTCTACGAGGGCCAGTTCCCCCTGCCCCATGAGCGCCTGCGCCAGCTGCTGCGCACTGGCTTCTTCGACCACCGTAAACAGCAACAACTGACGTATAACGAGTTGACGGTGTGTGTGCTGCCCAAGGGCGCGGTGGTGGTGTGGCTCGTCGGGGCAGGCCGACAGGTGCTAGTGGGGCGCTATCAGGGCACGGAGTCTGCCGTGGACTTCCGCCGCTTCTATGCCAAGAGTGACCGGGCCGAGATGCTACGCCAGAAGCTGGCCGCCGCCCCGCCCGCAATCCGGGCGCAGGCGCAGGCCGGCACGCTCAGCGCGAAGCAATGGGACGACTACCTGAAAACTTACTCCTGGCAGGTGGCCTTCTCTCCGCCGCTAACACTGACCTACCATCGGGCTAACTTCCTCTCGGGCGAATATATTGCCGAGCCCGAAACGCGCGACATGGCGCCCTACTTGCAAGCCTTGCTCATTCCCCAGCCCCGCCCTGTGCCAGCAAAGTTCTCGCTTTATGTCACCGATGAGGCCGGCCACAAGCACTTGCTCAAGACGGACTTCGATGAAGCTGAAACCCAGGGCGCGTTCCAGCAGCTGCACCAAGCCCACCTTGCCGGACCCATTACGCTGCATGTCGAGACGGACAAGTACGTCAAAGCCGCCACGCTCGTGCTCGAAAGCGACGGCCAGCGCATCCCGCTCACCAAAAGTCCGGTGCGCATCACCGCCCTCAAGTAACTACCCGCCCTGACCGCTGATGCATTTGGTTTCAGTCGGGGCGCGGCGGCGGCGCGGCATTTCGTGGCCCGCGAGAGTCTCTACCAGGGCGGAGCCAGCACCATCTGTCAGGCCCTGGGGCTGCGCGACCCGGCCGTGGTCAAATTCCGCTTCGTGGGCCTCTTCGGTACCGTTTCCTCATACAACAGCGGCCTGCTGGAGCTGCACCACGAGTTCGAGGGCCGCCGGCGCCCGCTTAATTAGATGGAAATAAGTGTGGCTGGTGACGTACCTGCCCGGCCATCCGCGCCAAATCCGCTTCGACGCCAAAGCCGGCCAGTTCAACATCGGCGGCACCGTACCGCTGGGCAACACGCTCAGTTTCATTCCGCTGGCCTGGCGCGTCTTCCAGGACAATATTCTGAACATGGGCCGCAAGCTCTGGGCTGAGTTGTTCTTCGCCGACACCCAGGGCGCCATCTGCGCCGTGCTCTTCCACGGCTACTCGGTCGAAAACCTCTACCACCTGATTGAGCCCCTGTTATACGACGAATTGACCCTAGCCGACATCGTGGTAAAGGTGCAGGCTGAGAAGAAGGAGACGACCAAGGACGGCAAAAAGGCCACCTACTTCATTGCCAGCTTCAGCTACGAGGCGGCCGACCCGCAGGAGGTAGCCGCCCGCCACGACTTCACCCGCGACTTCCCCATCTGGCGCCAGGAAACCTACTCGGCCACGGCCGACGTGCGCCTCAGCCACGGCTACACGTCCCCGGCGGAAGAAGCGGCCCCGGAAGAAGTCGAAGAAACCGAGCTGGCTCAACAAGCGGCCTAACATCCCGGCCCCCGCGCCACGCTGCGCGGGGGCCACTAGGCTATTCTACGCCCATGTGTAGGCCCATCCTCCACGCCCACCGCCCCGACCCACTTGTCCAGCCCCAACTCACCGTGCAGCAGCCGCCCCGCGACGACACCGAGGCTGCCGAGTTAGCCAAGCTAGCCGAGCTGGTGGCCACCACCGCCCCCTTGTTCGACCTGCGCAACCTGGCCCCGGCCGTGCGCCGGCTGTTCCCTGAACCCGCCTACCTGGTGGGCTGCGGCGGGGCCCACATCTGGCTGCACCGCACCACTGACCCGCACCGCCTAGCTATCATCTGCGAATTCAACCCGCCTGAACGAGCCCAAGACCCTAAGCCCCCAAGTCCCTAACACCCTAACAACCATGTTTCACAGCCTCACCCATCACCCCGGCCTTACCCAGGCCCAGTACCGCGACCTGCCCGGCATCAGCAATACCGACCTGAGCCAACTGAAGCACGAACTGCTGGGTCTAACCCGCCAGCCCAACCCCGCGGCCCCGGCCTTCGGCACCCACTTTCACGCCGCCGTGCCGCCGTGCTGGAACCAACCCAGTACGCCCGCACCCAGGAGCGCAGCATCCGCTGGGCCGACCTCGAAACCCTGGCCCGCCAGGTGCGCCGCCAGCGCTACTGCCGCGACGTGCTCTACCGCGGCCGCGCCGGCCGCCAGCTTACGCTCATCGACTTCAAAACCACCAGCTCCCCCGACCTGCCCCACTTCCTTGCCACCATCGAGAAGTACGACTACGACCGCCAAGCCGCCTTGTACCTGGATGCCCTGGGCGCTACCCGCTTGCTCATCATCGGCGTGCGGAAAAAGGCCCCGCACGAGGTCTGGCGCGTGGAGTTGACGAACATGCTGGGCTTGGTGGGGCAAGGCCGCAAAAAGTACCAGCGCCTGCTGCGCGCCCACGCCGGGGCCCTGACCAACGGCAGCTTCACACCAGCCACTGCCCGCTTAGCAGCTTAGAGCAGTTTCTTTTTTCACTTTAGCCAACCCACTCTCATGAGCAACAAACCCAAACCCCAGCGCAAAAAGACCATCTACCGCGACTCCGAATCCGGCCGCATCACCACTAAGGAGTACGCCGAAGAAAATCCAAAAACCACGGAGAAGGAGCGGGTGCGCAAGTAGCCCCTGTCAGCAAAAGGTGAGCCCGCTCCTACAATCAGGAGTGGGCTTTTCGTTTGGGTAGTACCGCCTAAACGGGCTGGAACAAATAATGCTGCGTCATCTGTTGCGCGACCACAGTCAGCCGGCAGGCGAATACCTATGCAGCAAAGCTCAGCGTCAGTAGTGGATTGGTACTGGCTTAAGGGCATCAGTTTCAAACCGGCTAACATTCTTTGGCGTAGGCGACCCAGCAGCGGCAAGCAGAGCGGCTGACTCGCTTGGTGGGGAAACCTCGGCGTGCTGAATTGTTATTCTGGAGCTAAACTTTTCGAGGGCCCTCGGGTTACCCTTTGATGCCCGATGCCCCGAACTACACCTACCACTCCGAGACGTATGGCCGGCCAGCGCTGCAAACCAGTGCCACGCAGGCCTGGCCCGGCTTGCGGGTGGAACGCTTCCAACTGGAGGCCATGGCCTTGCCGGCGCACTTCCACGCCCAGCACCTGCTCATCATCCACCAGGGCCGCCAGCCCGTGGGCTCCAGCCGCCGGAGCGGCCCCCGAACCGAGCAAGACCGGTTTCACTTTGGCGACGCGGGCCTGTACCCCGGCGGCGAATACGGGGCGCTGGCCTGGGACGGCCCGGCGGACGTCATCCACGTGCACCTCGATGCCCAGCACTTGGAAACCCAGGCCCGCCAGGGGCTGGACCTAAGCTACTTCGCCCTGCACGACCGGTTTCGCCTGCAGGACGGGCTGCTGACCCAGCTAGGCCAGCAACTGCTGACTGCCGCCGGCCGTGAGCACGCCTTAGGCGGGTAGGAGTTTCGGTGGGCATGCCAGGAGCGGAAAAGATTTGCTAACTAAATTTATTAGCAATCTAGCGACTTTATTTTTTCCGCCAACGGTAGTGAACAGTGCATTAAAGCTAACTCGCACAGGAGGATTATATCACTCCGCAAGCAGAGGGCGTAATTCTGCTGGGTGGATTACACAGCTTTGCGGGCCCGTCCACGGCAGTTTCTGGCTTTGATCAGCCTGCTGTAGCCGAGTTTGATGGCTTGCTTACGACTTTGCCCCAGTATGGGAGCAGTATCAGCGCTGGCACACGCTGGAGAGGCGCAAGTGGATATGGCCCGCCCACCGTGAGTAAGCTCTATAATCACTCGCTGAGCCCCTTGCGCGTGGCCATCGAGTAGGCGCAAGGAGTACCAAACATCCGTCGGTATCCAAGACACGTTGCGTCTGTGCGGCGAGTGGGGGCGTGATACGGTCTTGGTGGGCGCTTAAGCCCTACATAATTTGCGCGTGCACAGCGCCGAGCGCGCCTATGCACGCGATAAAGCTTCAACCCTAATAAGGTTTACTATAGATTAAAGAAAACACCCCTTTATTCTATCTTGCGCAGCTTGCCGAAGTAAACCGAGCAAGAGTGCACCCTAGAATTAGATGAATACAAAGTTCTTTACCAACTCGGAAGGAAACACTCTTCTAGCCAAGTTTGCAGGCGTACTTGAAAACACTACTGTTCAGGCTTTCGATGCATTAGTAGGCTACTTCCGTGCTTCGGGTTACTTCCAAATACAAAAGTGGCTGGAGACTGTACCAGAAGTACGTATACTGGTTGGTATCAACGTGGACCCGCTTATACAGCAAGCGCATCACCAAGGTCTACATTTTATGGGTAAGTCTGGGGAAGCACGCGAAGAAGCCTTGAAGGACTTCGCCCGCGACATTCAGCAAGCAGAATATAGAAAGGAGGTTGAAGACGGCATTTTCTGGCTGGTAGACCGTGTTGCGTCGGGGCAAATCAAGATTAAGGCACATCCTAGCCAACGCTTACACTCAAAAATCTACATTTTCCGCCCAGCGCCTTTCAATTCACATAACTCTGGTTCCGTTATCACTGGCTCCAGTAACCTGAGCGCGTCGGGGCTAGCACATAATTTTGAGTTCAACGTCGAACTGAAGGATTACGCTGATGTGGCTTTTGCCACGGAAACCTTCGAAACCCTATGGCGCCAGTCAGTTGATGTATTGCCAGCTGACTTGACGCGCACTGTGCGGGAGAAGACCTATCTGGGTGACCCTAACGCGCCCATTACGCCGTTTGAGTTGTACGTTAAGCTCTTGGTGGAATACTTCGGAAAAGCGGTAGAGTATGACCCGAGTGCAGCCGCTGATTTGCCACAGGGCTTCAAGCGCCTGAAGTACCAGATTGATGCCGTAAACGACGGCTACCGCAAGATGAAAGACCATTTTGGCTTCTTCTTGGCTGATGTAGTGGGTCTAGGCAAAACTATTGTGGGCACACTGATTGCCCGGCAATACCTCATTCACTTGCACACGACTGAATACATCGGTCGGGCACTCATCATTACCCCTCCCGCTCTCGAATCCAACTGGCGAGAGGCAATCCGCAAGTTCAGCTTTACCAACATCGGGCACTACGATGTGCTCACCAATGGAAGCTTGCACAAGCTTCCACATCCGGCCGAAGACTACGACCTTATCATCGTGGACGAAGCTCATAAGTTTCGTAACGACACTGCCGGCATGTATGGCGAGTTGCAAAAGCTTTGCAAGACACCAACGCGTCGTCGCGTTACCTCAGGTGCTTTAGCTGGCCAGCTTGACCGCAAGCGCGTAATTCTTATTTCGGCTACCCCTCTCAACAATCGGCCGCAGGATATAGCCAACCTTGTTTACCTGTTCCAAGACGCGAAAGACTCGACGCTGGAAGTAGGCAACCTGCAGCACTTTTTCCGCCAGCAGATCGATGCTTACGATAAGCTGCGTAGACAAGAAAACACCGCTTTGGTTAGAGCGGGCATCAAGCAAGTGTATGCCGCTATACGCGACAAAGTTTTGGAACCCATTATTGTGCGGCGCACTCGCACTGACTTACGGGCGCACCCTGAATACAAGGAAGACCTGAAGGAGCAGGGAATAAAATTCCCGCACGTAGGCAAACCGCATAAGATTCTTTACCAGCTACCGCCCAAGCTGGAAGCACTGTTTGATCGTACTATTTTCGTTCTGGCCCATGAGCTGACATACAACCGTTACCGGGCCATTCAACACCTTACCGAGCCTAAAAAGAGCAAGTACCGCTACGCAGACCGCATTTCGCAGTCACTAGCGCACATCATGCGGACGCTGCTAGTCAAACGCATTGACAGCAGCTTCCATGCGTTTCGTAACTCGCTAGGCAAGTTTTGTGATGCCACGCAGGCCATGGTTACCATGTTCGAACAGGGCAAAATCTATATTGCTCCTAGTTTGTCGGTTACCGAATACGTACTGGAAGGCAGAGAAGAGGAGCTAGAAGCCCTGCTGCTGAGCCAACAGCTGAGTGACCCCAGTATTGAGATTTGCACACCTGAAGATTTTGTCCCTGGTTTCTTAGGAGGGCTACAGCGCGACCTAAGCTTGTTGCGCGAACTGACTTCGGCCTGGGAAGAAGTCAAGGGGTTTGATCCTAAACTAGATGAGTTTCTGACGCAGCTGGAGCCGGAGCTTTTCGATAAGCAACGCAACCGAAATCAACAGCTGGTTATTTTCTCGGAAGCAAAGGATACCACGTCTTACCTCGCTAATAGGCTGCAAGAGCACTCTACGCGTCGGGTACTGGTGGTAGATGGCAGCAACCGGGCTGCACTTATGCCGGTTGTTCGAGCAAATTTTGATGCGAACTTACCCAAAGAACAACGCGCTAACGACTACGATATTATCATCGCCACGGAGGTTTTGGCTGAAGGCATCAACCTGCACCGCGCTAATGTTATTGTCAATTATGATACCCCTTGGAATTCAACGCGCTTGATGCAACGCATTGGACGTGTAAACCGAATTGGTACTGAAGCCGACGAAATATTCGTACATAACTTTTTCCCGACCGCGCAAGTCAACTCAAACATCGAGTTGGAACGGAAAGCGTTCATGAAGCTGCAGGCTTTTCACGAAGCACTGGGCGAAGACAGCGAAGTGTATTCACCGGAGGAAGAAACCAACTCTTTCGGGCTGTTTGACAAGAACCCTGAAGAAGAACGGGACTTACGCTTGAACTACTTGCTTTGGCTACGCAAGTTCCGCGAGGAAAATAACGCCGAATTCCGCCGCATCAAGCAGTTACCACTTCGGGCCCGCACTGCTCGGACGGACCGTAAAGAGCCTGTTGTCGGCTCGACACTGTTGTATTTGCGGAACCCATTGCGCGACGTTTTTTACGCCTGCAAGCCGGATGGGCAATTAGAGGAAAAGTCGTTTCTGGAAGCAGTAAAGCTATTTGAGGCAACACCCGACGAAGCTCCTCACTCACTACCGGAGAGTCATCACCAGCAAGTACGTGCCGCTACCGAAGCCTTTGCACGACAAATACAACTAGAGGCAGCCCGGCCTATGGCGCTGACCCCAACCAAGCTCCCCCCCAACGAGAAAAAGGCGTTGGACTTTCTAGATGCCTGTCTCAAAGTAGTACACCTAGACCCGGAGGAAACGCAACGCATCAGAGCAGCCAAGCAAGCTATATCCAAGGGACAGTTTCAACAGCTGCAGCGCGATGTAAACAAACTGCAGGCGGCTCACAAAAAAGCCAAGTTCAAAATACCAGTGTTGCTAAGCCAACTAATGCACATCCTGCAGGGCTACCCGTTGGAAGCGGAACCAACTTCACCTCCTGTTTCGATTGTTGCGGAACCTTCACCGGCTGAGGCCGTCCCCGCAACGGCCGTAATCTTGCCGCGCATCATCATTTCTGAATCCTTTGTGTAGTCAGCTAACTACTACTTACATGCCCACTCACGCTACTTCCGGCCTACCCAACAACCAGTTAAAAGAGTATCTGCGTCAACCTTTCAGTTCCAACACATGGCATGAAACGCTCTTGCCTCACATGTTCGGACGCGAGCAGATAAAGTGGTTTCCTATGCCGGTGCCGCTGGAGATAGAAGAGCGTTACACAGCAAAGGTGACCGGTAAACGCCAGCTTGGCGTGGTGCAGCTGGGAGCCGCTGATTTATTTGGAGCTAAATCTCAGCTGGCCGTAGTGGAAGTGGAGCTGGCACCTGGCACCGTAGATATTGCCCGCAACCGCGTGGGGCTGCGCAACATGGTGTTCAATCTAACGGACGACCAGCGCGCTGACGGGCTTTTGGCCTTTTTCCACGATCCTACTCAGCCCCACGCTTACCGCTTTAGCTTTCTTACCCAGCAAAGCAGCTTGGATGAGGAAACGGGAGAAGTCGTTACCACGTCTACCAACAGCAAGCGCTACACATACGTGCTGGGCCAGCAAGAGGCTTGCAGCACAGCCACGGAGCGGCTGCAGATGCTGGCAGCGCAACAGCCAGTAGCGGAGCTAAAGCACGTGCAAGATGCTTTCTCGGTCGATAAACTCAACAAAGAGTTCTTCAACCGCTACAAAGCGCACTACGAACGGTTCTGGAAGTACCTCGCGCTGCATCACCGCGAAGTGTTTTTGCCAGGCCTACCGGTACCCGAGAAGGCTGCGGAGAAAGAAAAGCAGGAGAAGCCCATCCGTGACTTCGCTAAAAAGCTGCTTGGCAGGTTGGTATTTCTGCATTTCCTGCAACGCAAAGGCTGGCTAGGTTGCCCTACTACCACAGCAGATTGGAAGGGAGGTAACCAAAGCTTCTTGCTCGACCTCTACGAGCGTTTTCCCGAAAAAGAACATTTTCATAGCCAAGCATTAGCCGAGCTGTTTTTCCGCACACTCAATAACCCTGACCGCCCTAACCACAGCTTTCAGGTTGGGGGCATGACCCAAGCTTGCCGGGTGCCTTACTTGAATGGTGGCTTGTTTGATAACGACGATGCGCAAGCAGCGGCGCTAGACTTCCCGGCTGAGTTCTTCAAAGACCTGTTGGAGTTTTTTGCGCAATACAACTTCACCATTGACGAAAACCGGCCAGATGACCACGAGGTAGGTATTGACCCGGAAATGTTGGGCCATATTTTTGAGAACCTACTGGAGGAAAACCGCGAGAAAGGGGCCTTCTACACGCCGCGCGAAATCGTGCAGTACATGTGCCAAGAAGCGCTGGTGGAGCATCTAACTCGGCGTTTGGTGCCTCATGGTGTTTCGAGGGCTGATGTAGTGGAACTGGTGCAGCACCAGAACGTGACGGTGCCGCTGCGGCCTCATGCCCAATACGCCGACGAACTGCTGCGCGACATTACGGTATGCGACCCGGCCATCGGCTCGGGGGCCTTCCCCATGGGGATGCTGCAGGAAATTTTCTCGGCGCGGCGCCATTTGTTTCCCTACCTGGCTCACGGCCTCACCTTCGACCCGGTACAGGTAAAAAAGCACATCATCCAGCATACCATCCACGGCGTGGACCTGGAGCGTGGTGCGGTGGATATAGCCCGGCTGCGCTTTTGGCTGGCGCTGGTGGTGGATGAGGACCGGCCTCACCCGTTGCCCAACCTGGATTACAAAATCATGCAGGGTAACTCATTATTGGAATCGTTCGAGGGTATTCCGCTGCACCACGTGAAGCCCACGCACCAAGTACGAGCCATCTACGAGCCCAAAACCTTGGTGGAAGGTGGACAACAGTTGGGCTTTTTTCAGACTTCGGTGGCTCAGCAAACCAAGTTAGACTTGGTGCGCCAGGAGGCTCAGCAGAAGCAAAGCGAGGAAATGGAAGAGTTGCTTGACAGCTACTTCAACGTGGGTGATGGCCCCCAAAAGAATTCACCACCGAAAGCCGAGTTGAGGCGGATGATTTCGGAGCGTATTCACCAGCACTTGCATTACAACGTAGAGCTGGAGCTGAACCAAGCACATATCAGGCTAGCAGAAGCCGAAAAGGTGCTGCAGACTGTTCGCTTGGACCCGAAGGATACGGCCGCAAAGCGCCAGCAGAAGGAACGGGCCCGCGCAAAACAGCAACGGGTGGTAGACTCATGTCAGCAGATCGTTGAACGCTTAGAGGGCATTATGCAGCGGCTGGATAAGCTCCAGGATAGCACCGAACGGCCCTATTTCTTGTGGCATCTGTACTTCCGTAATGTCTTTGAGCAGGGCGGGTTTGATATTGTCATCGGTAATCCGCCCTACATCCAGCTGCAGAAAATGGGCGCTGATTGCGACCTGTTGCAGCAAGCCGGCTACGAAACATTCACCCGGACGGGTGACATCTATGCCCTCTTCTACGAGAAAGGCTACCAGATGCTGAAGCCTGGTGGCTGCTTGGCGTACATCACCTCGAACAAGTGGCTTCGGGCCAACTACGGCGAGAAGCTGCGCACTTTCTTTGTGGAGAAAACGAACCCGCTTACGCTGCTCGACTTCAACGACTATCAGCTGTTCGACAACGCTGTTCTGTTGGCCAACATCATCGTGCTGACCAAGGATGCAAACCAACGTCAAACAGCCGTTTGCAAAATCAACCGGGACTTCGGGCAACTACGCGCCCTGCGGCCGTACTTGGAAACTCGCACGGTAATAGAAAGCGGCTTTTCTTCCACAAGCTGGGTTGTGATGGATGGCTCGAAGGTTAAAATAAAGCAGAAAGTAGAAGCACAGGGCGTACCACTGAAGAACTGGTCTATCAAAATCTTTAGGGGGATTTTGACAGGTTTAAACCCGGCATTTGTAGTAACCAGCCAGAAGAAGGACGAACTTATCGCGTCTGACCCCAAATCAGCCGAAATTATACGACCCCTTCTTCGCGGCAGGGACATCGACCCCTACCACATCCGCTTCGCCGACCAATGGCTGCTGTTCATCCCTTGGCACTTTCCCTTGCATCGAGATGCGAGCATTAAAGGCAGTTCTACTGCTGCTGAAGAGGCATTCGCTGCACAGTACCCCGCTGTGTATGAACACTTAGCTTCGTTTAAGCAACAGCTGAGTGCAAGAAATGCTGCTGAAACAGGCATTCGCTATGAATGGTATGCTCTACAACGTTTTGGATCTAACTACTACGAAGAGTTCGAGAAGCCGAAGATTATCTACCCGAACATGACGTCGGTGCTGCCCTTCGTCTACGACAAAGGAGCGTTTTATACTAACCAGAAATGCTTCATCATCACTGGTGAGCGTTTAGGCTACCTAACGGCGTTTTTCAATTCAAAGCTTTTCCGCTACTGCTTCAAAAGCAACTTCCCAGAGTTACCAGGAGTTACACGCGAACTGAGCAAGGTGTTCTTTGATCAGATACCCGTCAAGCAGCCCACAAGTGAACAGGCCGCTTGGTTTGAACAAGCTGTAGAGCAAATTCAATTGGCCAAGCGGAAAGGACTGGATAGCTCTCAGCTGGAAGCAACAGTTGAAGAGCAATTATGCGCCCTGTACGAACTTGACGCCAACGAGCTATTGGAGGTTATCAATGCTGATGATCAATCTGTAGAGGCTGTTACCGCATCCCTTTCAGGAGCTTCCAATCCGTAGAGGTCAGCTAAGAGTAGTTCAATTTCTTCTTCGATGTGGGTGGTGTCTACACCTTTCTGTTTCGCCGTTTGCACCCATTCAACCCTGCTCATGAATACTGCTTCCTGTTCATCAGATACCGGTTTTACCGGTATCTGATCAAAGAACACCTTGCTCAGTTCGCGTGTAACTCCTGGTAACTCTGGGAAGTTGCTTTTGAAGCAGTAGCGGAAAAGCTTTGAATTGAAAAACGCCGTTAGGTAGCCTAAACGCTCACCAGTGATGATGAAGCATTTCTGGTTAGTATAAAACGCTCCTTTGTCGTAGACGAAGGGCAGCACCGACGTCATGTTCGGGTAGATGATCTTCGGTGAGGCAAACTCTTCTGCATAGGCGCAGTTCCGCAGATTAGTCCAATGCTCCCCCTGATCCTGTCTGTTTCTAATTTCGTCACCGAACGACGAAAGATGCTGGTAAATAGCAGGGTAGTCCTTAACAACATCAATCCGACCAACACGTACTTTGCGAATTTGCTTGGTTGTTGGATTTATTACATCGACCAGCTTGCCATTGTAAGTATCTATTAGCCATTGGTCGGCGAAGCGGATGTGGTAGGGGTCGATGTCCCTGCCGCGAAGAAGGGGTCGTATAAATTATACAGAAAATGACGGTTGCTTTGCCGGCTCATTTTCGCCCTTCTTCTCATGATTATAGCCTACGTTCGAGTAAGCACGGACCGCCAAACAGTAGAAAACCAGCGCTACGAGATTCAGCAGTACGCCCAGCACCACCGCCTTACCATTGATAAGTGGCTGGAGGAAACCGCCACCGGAGGCGGCAAGATGAACGACAGAAAGTTTGGGTTGCTGGTTAAGCGCCTGAAGCGAGGGGATGTGCTTATCGTATCGGAACTATCGCGCATCGGCCGTAACCTGATGCAAATCATGAGCTTCCTGCATGACTGTATGGAGAACGATATTCAGGTCTTCACCGTGAAAGAGCGGTACGAGTTGGGCAACAACATCAACTCTAAAGTGCTAGCCTTCGCCTTCGGGTTGGCGGCAGAAATTGAACGAACCCTTATATCACAGCGCACGAAAGAAGCCTTGGCCCGCAAGAAGGCAGAAGGCGTGGTGCTGGGAAGGCCAAGGGGTAGAAAGTCTGAAAAACTAAAGCTCTCCGGAAAAGAAGCAAAGATTCAGACCCTGTTACAACAACAAGTTTCCGTTAGCGAGATTGGGCGACGCTTGAAAGTTCATCGTTTGACAGTTAGCAGCTATATCAAACGCATGAATCTGATCAGCCCAGTTCAAGTGAAGGAGTTGGCTGAGTGCTCCTGCTGAGTGTATTATGTTCGAAAACAAGGATTAAAAAAATCCTGTATTCCACCAATCCTACCAAGTGGGTTTACTTATCTTTGTTAACCTCGATGTAATAGCTGCTACCGCCTGTGTCCGTCCTAACGCTTGAATCTTCGCAACCGCTCCCTTTGCAGGGGGCCATCCGTACCGACCCAGCGGGATTTGCTCAGCTCGTACAGTGGCATAGCCGCGGCCTACTACTGCAAGATCAGCTGGTGTTGCTGGATCTGGCTAGCCTAAACTGGTTGGACGCTAACCAATGCGCTTTGCTGGGTGCTATGCTGCATGACCTGGAGCAGCAGCGCGGGTTATCATTCTGCGTAGCGGGTGAGGTAGTCCAGCAGCGGTTTGGCGTATTGCTACGGAATGGCTTTATACAAGGCGAGACTGATGTGTGCACTGGCAGCACTACCTCTGTGCGGATGCAGCATTTCGACCCGATGGATGTGGCTGGTTTTGAGTCTTACGTCGCGAACTATTTGCTACAACAGCCGGATTTAGGTACTGCTTGCACCGAGGACGAGCAAGGTAAGATCGTGGCGCACCTACTCGAAATTTTTACCAACGTGAAGCGCCATGCCAATACCGACCAGCCGGTATTTGTGTGCGGCCAGTACTACCCCAAAACCCAGCAACTCAAGTTCACGCTGGTAGATCTGGGTCAAGGGTATCTGAAGCCGATACAGGAGTTTACCCGCCAGACTCCGAGTCCGGTGGTTCTGCCTGAAAACGCTCTTCGGTGGGCTCTAACTGGCCACAACAGTAGCCTGCCACGTCGTAACGGAGGCTTTGGCCTGAAGATGTTGCGCAACTACTGTATCGGCCGCGGCGGGGAACTTCACCTATGTAGTGACGGTTATTATTTGACCGGAAAACGCGATGCTGCGGGACGGGTAACGTACTCAGCAGTAGCGGTTCCCCCGTTCCAAGGTAGTGTAGTTCACGCCATTTTCAATTGCGGTCAGGCCTCTTGCTGAAGTAACAAATTCGGTTACCTTTGCGCTATAAGAACCCTTACCGTGCATGCACTGCCGCCTGTATTATGGCACGTCGGTTGCATGATTTCGTTTCCCAAGGCTTTTCTTAACAATCTCATTCTATGAACATGATGGCCGTAGTTTCCGTGAAGGAGCTTCTTAATAAAGAAGTAGCGGCTTTCGATTTCGAGGGCCAGCCGGTGTTAGACGTGCTGCGCCAAGCAGCGGAAAAACGTCAACCGCTCATACTATCGTTTGCAGGGATGCGTCATGTGATGTCGGACTTTCTGCACGCCACCGTAGGCGTGGTGTTGTCGGTACATCCCGAATTCGATTCGTTGCTCACCATCGAAGGCCTGGAGCACATTCCTTATGCCAACATCAAGTTGGCAGAGGTTAAAAAATTGGCATTGGATGCTGACTATCGTCAGCGGACTGCTGAAGCATGGGACGCTGAATTAGCTGGATACTAATGGCTGATGAGGCGAATCTCCCCAGGATTTATCATCCTGACACTGTGCAGCCGGCTCCCAGCCGGCTGTATTTTTTTGATGCCAACGTATGGCTGGAGGTAATTAGTCCTCCGCTCAGTCGTCGCACGTTCATGCGACCTTATATGGCCCTGTGGCGTAGGTTGCAGGAAGCAGGTCAGCCTTGTATTGTGGCAAACGCTGTGCTGGTATCCGAAATCATGAACCGTTTTCTTCGTCTTCGCTTCGATGTATGGCGAGAAGCACCGGGTACGCTCACCGCCTTACAAGCGTCAGGTGACTTAACTGGCAACCAGCGAATTGATTTCAAAAGGCATTTCCGCGGTTCTGAGCCTTATAAGGATGCTTTAAATCAGTTTCTGGCTGCCTGGGACGAAGTGTCCTACTTCGTTACTTACCTACAGGCCGAAGTAGAAAGCTCCATTGTTCCTGCTATGCTGCTGAACTATGGAAAGCAATCTGATTTCAATGACAAGTACTACGCTGAGTTTTGCAAAGCGCATGGACTCTGGTTGGTAAGCCACGATGGTGACTTCTATGTGGGTGGTCTCAATGTCGTAACTGCGAATGAAGAGTCTTTAGCCAAATACGAAGAAATGAAGCGCCGTCAGCGGTAGCACTGGATAGGTTATCGTCGGCATTATCTACATGGGCTACATGGAAGACTCCCCAAAAACTGGACAGCTTAGACAGTGTTCGTTAAGCAAATTTGTTCAGGCTGAAGGAGGGGTAGCGTGTGCTGGCTTGGCACTGACAGGCGCAGCTTGGGGTACACAGCCTGCAGGCTCATCAGGAGCACACGTTTCTTATTCGGTGTATAGCTATACAAGTGCAAATAGTCGCGCATACCGAGCACGCCATATCTGTCCGAGTACTACAAAGCAGCTAACATGAACTGCTTTATTCACTACATTTATTCCCCTGTGCTATCAGCTGATCCGTTCGATATATGCCACGTAAAGACCGTTCCGATATTAAAATCGGAAACCTGGAGAAAAAGCTAGGCCTTGCCAAAGGCGCCATCCGCAACCCGGATGGGACGGATGCACGCAGCGACAAAAAGCTGGGCACCCTGCGGGAAGAGTATCGGGCGCTGTATGGCAGTCGGCCCGTGCGGAAAAATGCCACCATCATCGCGGCGGCTACTACGTCGGCTTCTGGGGCAGCAGGCACCAAAAAGCCCGCCGTCAAGAAAGCGGCAGCGTCGGCTGCTACTGGGAGCACAGCTAGCAAAAAGAAAGCGACCGGTGCAATTTCTAAACCGGCTACCCCCGCTAAGAAAGCTACGGCCAGTACGGCAGTGAAAAAGAGTGCTGCTCCTAAGAAAGCTGCCTCCAAGCCAGCGGCTGCCAAACCTGCGAAGAAATCAACAGGGGCTACTAGCCAGAAGAAGTAGGATGAAAACGCACCGTCCCGCTCCGCCCAGACGTCAGAAGCATGAGCAATACGATTACAACGTATTCATCAACTGTCCCTTCGACGACAAGTACAAGCCTCTGTTTTATGCCATGGTGTTTACCATTCACCATGCCGGATTTATTGCCCGCTGCGCTTTAGAAGCCAGTACCCAGAACTACCGATTTCCGCGCATCCTGGACATCATAGGGGAGTGCCGCTACGGCATTCACGATGTATCGCGCAGCGTATCGGGACAGGAGCCGCGCAATAACATGCCGTTGGAGCTAGGGGTGTTTATCGGCTGCCAGTATTTTGGCAAACCCTACGACCTGGAAAAGGAATACTTGGTGCTCGACACGAAAGCACACGAATACAAGAAGTATCTGACCGACCTGGGCGGGGAAGACCCAAGTGCCCACGGCGACACGGTGGAAGGAATTATTAGCTGCGTGCGAGACTGGCTGAGCGTGCGTATTCCTGCTGACGAAGAGCCGCTACCGGGTGCCGATTATGTGCATATGCTCTACCAGATTTTCCTAAATCGGAAGGAAGAGTTCTGCGGCCGCTACAAACTGCGGTTTGAGAAGCTGACTTTTCCGGAGTATGTGAAGGTGATGACTGATTTCCTGGAAGAAGGACACCGGGACATGGATATAGTAGAGGGTGTATACAAACAAGTAGTAGAGCAAGCAGAAGCCGAAAAAGCCGCGTAACTCTAGTATGGATAAGACCTTTGCAGAGCTGGTTTATGGCCCTGAAGTAGCCCGCCAACTGGCAGCTTTCGAAGAATGTATGGCCGCCGTGGAAGCACGACATGAGGCCTTCTTCCGCACTACGCAATCTAAGTATGCCCCTGATGGAGACGACCAGCCAGCCACGCTGGGCGAGTTCTATATTCATCAATACAATGCGCATAGCAGCAGCATAAGTATTGAGCCTGAACTACCTGAGCATATTGCTGCTGAGTGCCGCGCATGCTTTGCCAAATGCTTCGGACCCAGTGCGCCCGAACAGATTTAGATTTTTCTGCACCAACTGATTTTTTACTGCCTCCTCCTTCCTTCCCTTTTATGCGTCCCAGTAAGTTAACCGTCGCGGAAATCTTTGAACAAGAACGCCGCCATGTAGTACCCTTGTTTCAGCGCCGGTATGTATGGACTGAGAGCAAACAGTGGCGGCCGTTATGGGACGATATCGTGCAGCTGGCCGATGAAGAATTGGCGCGAGCTATGGGCGGAGCGGCACGGGCGCGGAAGAAAATGCCAAATCATTTCATCGGGGCAGTGGTGTTGGCGCCACTGGACACGTGGGGCCGCGCTGTGCCGGCGCGTAGCGTTATCGACGGCCAGCAGCGGCTCACTACGCTACAGGTAGTACTGACAGCACTGCGGGATGAAGCTGCGGGGCAGGGAGTAGAGGGAGTGGAAAAAACGTTTGAGCGGCTTACGCGCAATAACTACCGGACTGACCAAACATTCGAGCAATTCAAGGTATGGCCGACGTCGGGCGACCAGGAAGACTTCGAGAAGGTAATGACGGCCGGCTCGGCGGCGCAGGTGAATGCCCTGTTCCCGTTGGTGCGCGGCTACCGCAAACGAAAATTTGACCCGCGGGCCAATCTGGTAGAAGCTTACTTGTTCTTCGCGCGCAAATTTCAAGAGTACATGCTAGCCGATGATCCGGAAGCCGATGAGCCGACGGAGCCTAGCGAGGAACTGATAGCCATGCGCGTTGATGCGTTGCTGGAAAGCATCACCAAACGCCTGGAGGTGGTGATGGTGGAGCTGGAAGCCGACGATGACCCGCAAGTAATATTTGAGTCGCTGAACGGCCGAGGTGAACCGCTGTTGCCGTCAGATTTAATCAGAAACTTCGTCTTTCTAGAGGCCAGCAAGCAGCAGCTACCTCTTGAAGGGCTGCACAAGAAATACTGGCGGGAGTTTGATGATTCGGATCATAGTGACTTTTGGCAGGCAGAAGTTCGCCAAGGTCGTCTACGGCGCCCTCGTCTGGACCTGTTCTTCTTCCATTTTCTGACGCTCAGCCGCCAAGAACAGATTCCCATTACGCAGCTTTACACGGAATTTCGGCGTTGGTGGCTGGACGAGGCGGGAGAAGACGTGGCGGCCGAACTGCAGAAGCTCCGTGTGTACAGCGACACTTATCGTGAGCTGTTCGAGGGGCCTAAGACTACCCGCCTGCGCTTACTGGTACATAGACTGCAGGTACTGGATACCAGCGTTTTTTACCCAGTGCTGTTGGGCTTGCTCACCCGTTGGAAAGATAAAACGGATGCAAAAGCGTTGGCTGGCATTTTCACGGACCTCGAATCGTACATCGTGCGCCGGCTGGTGTGCGAGCTAACGCCAAAGAACTACAACCGCATTGCCTTGGATCTGCTCCAGGCTTTGGAAGCAGCAGCGGCGATTAACAGAAGCACTGTTCAGACGTTTCTGAACAGCCTGACGGGTGATAGTGGGCGCTGGCCTGAAAACGCAGAATTTAAAGAAGCCTGCCGGACGGCCCCTTTATATGCGCTGCTCAATAATCCACGGCTACAAATGTTCCTGCAAGCTCTGGATTTGCAGATGGAAACCAACCGCCAGGAACGTCTGCACCTCCCAACGGACCTTACCATAGAGCATGTATTTCCGCAAAAGCCAGCACAAGGGCATTGGGACCACATTGATGATGAGGAAGCAGAGGAGGTACGCCACCAGCTTGGTAACTTAACCTTGCTGACCACGCAGTTGAATTCTTCCGTAAGCAATGGGCCTTTTTCAAAAAAACGGCCAGCTATTGCTAAGCAGAGTAAACTGCGGTTGAACAGCTATTTCCAGGACTTCGACAACGACTATGAATGGGGCGTTGACGACATTCAGCAAAGAGGAAAAGAACTGGCTAAAATAGCGGCGCAGGTATGGCCGAAAGGCTGAGTAATCTTGCATTTAAACCTAACCCTACCGAAGAAGAGCAGCCAACAGGTTGCTCTCTTTTAGTTTATGGGTAATTCAACGCTGTTTTTGGCAAAGTTCGGCATTGTATATAGGCAATACTGCGGAGAATGTTGAAGGCAATGACGGGGTGGATGCTGTTGCCTAGGGCGTAGAGGGCGGCGTTGCGGGTGGCAGAATCCAGCCCTTCGGAAAGCCCATTAGCTTCTCGTAGAACGTCACGGAGAGAGGCGTACCGGGGGCGTAGCTGTGGTTGAGCAGGAACGAGGGAATGGAGCAGAATTGGCCCCGGCTCCGGTTCTTCTGGGACGGGGGCAGGGTGCTGTTGCGGCTGTCGTTGGCTACGGGTGTGGGCAACCAGCCAAAGCCGTTCGCGGCGGTGGTCGGCGTCTGCGGCAGCAGCTGGAAGTAGCAGCGGCGGGAAGACGGAATAGCCCGCATTTTCCAGGTCAGCGCAGATTTCTTCGAGTACCAGCCCGTGGCTACGAGCAAGCAGGCCCCGAACATTCTCTGCCACGACCCAAGCGGGACGACACGCGACCACGCAGCGAAGCATTTGGCGCCAGAGCGTGAGGTCCATTTGGCCTTTTCCAGCAAGGGAGAAGGATTGGCAGGGGAAGCCGCCGGTAAGCACGTCAACTGTGCCGGCGTAGGGGGTAGCGTCGAAGGTGCGGATGTCGGAGTGGCGGTGGGCATGGGGGAAATGGCGGGTGAGGACATTGAGGCAGAATGGGTTTTGTTCGACCTGGAAGACGGTGGGCCAGCCTAGCCACTCGGCGGCTAGGTCGAAGGCGCCAAGGCCGGTGAAGAGGGAGGCGTGGGTGAGCGGGCGCGGCATGGTTAGGCGGCGGGGTTGGGGCGGTATTTCTCTGCCAGGCGGCGGTCTTCGGCGCGGTGGCGGGCGTCGATGAGCTTTTGGGCTTCGGGACTGGGTTGCCAGTCGGGGCGGGGGCGGCGCTGGGCGGCGGCGTGGGTTTCTTCGCGTAGCTGCTGGGCCTGGTCAGGCGTGAGGAGGCCGCGCTTTTCCTTGAGGTTGATGACGGTGAGGCGCTGGCGCAGGTGCTCGACATTGGGGTGGTCGGGCGGGAGCTGGCGGCCGATGCCGGCCAATAGGTGAGGGGCGGCTTGCTGCAGGTGGGCGACGGCGCTCTGCTCGGCGCTGGTGCTGCGGGCTTTCTGGTCGAGGTGGCGTTGTTCGAGGAATGCGGCTTTACGCTCGAAGTAGGCGCGGACCAGGCCGTAGATGGTGGCGGGGTCGAGGGCTTGGTAGAAGATCGTGCCGCCGGTGCGGGCTTGTTTGAGGGCTAGCACGATGTCGCGCAGGGAATCGTGGGAGTATGTTTGCAGCAGGGTGTCGGCCAGGTCCAGGACGTCGGCGGGAGTGGGCTTGTCGGGCACGCGCACGGAGTCGACGAAGGCGCGGAGGATGACGGCCAGCAGCTTGCGGATTTCGTCCTCGCCGTAGTCGCGCACCAGCTTGAATAGCTTAGGGGCAGCGGCAGCCTGCTCCATGGTGAGGCCTGCGCTCAGTTGGGCAACGAGGATGGCCGTGGCCTCGGAGGTGGGTTGGCTAACCAGGGCGCCGAGGGTAGAACTGCTCGTAAAGCGCATCAATTGTGCTGCCGGGCTGTGGCCCGCCGGGGCCGGCAGGTGCCCCGTGGGGCGGGGTTGGGGGAGCGAGTTTGAGGCGGTTGTCATGGGCGTCGTTGAGCATGAAGCGCTGGGCGGTAGCCAGCCAGTCGCGGCGGCGGGGCGGCTCTCCGGTTTTTCGGTCGCGCCACAGGCGTACTTTCTCGTGGTAGAGGCGTAAATCGGCCAGGGCGTAATCGGTGCCCTCAAAAGCCTGGATGAATTTCTTCACGTCGGCGTACTCGGACTCGGCAAAGGTGATTTCCGGGCGTGGTGGTCGGCTGGGCCGAGGTGCCGCCGCGGCCTGGCGGATAGTGGCGGCGTGGGTGCCCCGGCCGCGTGGCCGGGGAGAGTTGGCGGGCTGGTTATCGGCTGGCAGAATTTCCACCGCTGAAAGCTCGTCGTCCTCGGGCGCCGCAGGCTGACCTATTTTTTTTTCGGGGTGCGGCGCATCACTACGACCGAAGGGAGTAGGTTTTGTAGTAGAGCGTTTACCACTATCTCCTGTTTTACTATACAAGGAGTGTTGGGGCACTTCTGACCCCGATGTCGGTGGCATGGGGGGCAGTTCTACCCGTGCTGGTTCGGGCACTTGTGCCTCCGATGCGGCAGGCGTTACGGGGGCAGAAGTGCCCCCGGTGCCTGGCAGTGCGGGCACTTCTGCCCCCGATGACAAGGGCGCACTAGGGGCAGGTTTGCTCCCGATGCTTAGGAAGGAAGAGAGGTCGGCCAGCCGGCAGGTGCTGGGTTGGTAGCGGGTGTGGCTGGGCTGGTAGGTGAGCAGCTTCCAGGCGGTGAGGTCGCGCAGGGCGGCGCGGTAGGTTTTCTCGTTGCCGATGTGGGCGGCCCGCATCAAGGCGGCGTGGTCGAGGGGTAGCTCGGCGGGGAAACGGGCGGCGTTCCACTCGAAGAAGAGGGCCCAATACAAGCTGACGTGGTGCGGAGTAGCCGCGGGCTGCATGACCAGCTGCTGGTGGGCTGCGCGGGTGTGCTGGACGTAATTCATGCATGGGCCGGCACGGGAATCAGGGGGATGAGAGCGGCGCTGGGCTCGGTGGTCGGCTCGAACAGGTCGAGCTGGCGGTACTCGGTGCACTTGCCGCGTAGGGCGGCTTCGACTTCGGCAAGGGCGGCGTCGAGAGCTGCCTCCAGGAGGCCGGCGTAAGCGTAGGCGGGCTGCTCGTCGTCGAAGGAGACGTAGGGGCTGGTGAGGTTAAGGACCTTGCCGCCGGCGAGTTGCCGTTGGCCGATGAGGGTAACGCCGCGGCCACCGTTGCCGACGCTGAAGCCGGTGAGGGTGAAGGCCTCGAAGTGGGGCGGGAGGGTACCGGTGTCGTCGTCGGGCCAGTACGTGGGAGTTTCGGTCAGCTGCTCGGTGAGCAGGCAGAGGTGAGGCACGAGCTGGGCTAGCCAGTGGAGGAGGTCGGGGTGAACTTGCTCCTGGGCTGCCAGGGTGAAAGCGCGGGGTGGGGCGTCGTCGGTGCGCTGTTCGGTGAATTCGCAGGTGAGCTGCTGGTTTTTAACGCGGGCCTTCTGGATGCGGATGATGGAGCGCGGGGCGGGCGCGTCGGGGCCGACGATGGGTAGGAGGGGCGTGGTCATTGGGGAATGGAGTCGGGTGAGTTGGGAGAAGATGGAGGTAAGAGGTTGGCGCGGAAGTAGCGGCGCGGGTATTTGTCGAGGACGGAGCGGTAGAAGCCCCAATCCTTTTCGTTGAGGCGGACACCCTTAACTCGGCCGGCACGGCGGGCGCGCAGCAGAGCACCAATGCTCAGGCCGATGTAGGCTGCAGCTTGGCGCGTGGTCAATACTTCGTCAGGAGGGGCAGGTGGGGAAATGAGCTGGGCAAGAGCCTTGCCTAACCGATCAACCTCAACCTGAAGCGCGAGCCATTCTTGCTCGGAAACAAGCACTACAAGCTGCATAGGACTGGACGTTAAGGGTTGAACCATATCCAGTAGACAATGCAGGTAGTGGTGGCAGCTCTCTCTGCTTTAGGCGGCTTGGGAAGAACCCTCTGCGTTGAGGTAGCGCACGTAGCGGTTTTGGTAGCGCTTCAGCTCAGAGCGGTAAAAGCCCCACTCTTTTTCGTTGATGCGCACGCCTTTGAGGCGGCCTTGGCGGCGGGCCTTGCGGATGTTCTCGGGCTTCATGCCGAGAAAAGCAGCGGCCTCGCGGACGCAGAGTACTGCATCGGGCTCGGGAGCGGCTGTAGTACGTTGCTGCTCGGCCGATTCGAGCTTTTCGAGGCGGCCAAGAATCTGGCGCCACTCGGGTTCGGGGATGAGGACGACGGTTTGCATCAGGCATTGTTGATTAGGCGGGCGGCTCGCTGCCGAACTTGCCGGCGGCGTTCAAACTCGGCTTCGGCTGTTTCGAGGAAGGCCTCTATTAGCTCGCGGCGGTTGCTACGGCCGTCGAGGGCCTGGTACATGGCGGAGCGGCTGACCTTAAGCCCGCGCTCGGCCAAAAGCGCGATGGTGTCGCGGACGACTGTGTTGCCGGTGCCCAACCGCTGCAGGATTTGCTGGAACTCGGTGGGCTCGTTGGTATTTTGTTCCATGAACTTGTGTATTTAAGTGTACAAGTGAAGTTTATTCACTACCTTAGCACACAAACATAAAACTCTTTGAGTGCTAATAATACACTCAAGTGCTAAAAATTTATGGAACACGCGCCTGCTGACTCCTCCGCCACACCTTCCAACGTATCAGACCGGATTCAGCAATTGCTGGATTATTATGGTCTGAACGTCAATAAAGCAACTCAGAAACTGGGTTATAGCACTACTAGTAAGCTCTACAAAATTCTGAAGGGGGCTGAGCCTAGTTATCCTACTTTGGTAGACTTTTTGGCTATGTGGCCGGAAGTATCTGCCGAGTGGCTGTTGATGGGCCGGGGAGGAATGTTTGGGGGCAAAGCCACGGATGAGGCGCCTTCGTCGACTAAGCGGGGGGCAGAGGAGAATAAGACCGGTGAGCGGGCATTGGCCAATGGGTTGCGGGTGCTGGCCGTGACGGTGGACAAGCTTGGCAATGACAACACCATCCTGATTCCTGCGCGGGCGCAGGCGGGCTATACTCGTTCGTACAATGAGGCAGCTTATCTGGAGCAAATGCGGCCTTACCAGATTCCGGGGTTTGAGCACGGCTCGTACCGGGCCTTTGAGGTGAACGGGGACAGCATGGAGCCGACTATTAATCACCGGGATATTGTGGTATGTAGCTACGTGGACCGGTGGGACCTGCTCAAACCGGGGGAGATTTACGTGGTGGTAACCCACGAAAACATCCTGCTCAAGAGGATTCCGCGCCGCATAACGGACCGCAAAGGGATGGTGGATTTGCTGTCGGACAACACAACGGTGAAGCCCTATGACCTGCCAGCGGCGGATATAGTAGAACTCTGGATGGTGCTGGGCTACATTTCAACTTATATCCCAAGCCGACCTAACGTGACGGTGGAACGGCTGTGGGAGGTGATTGAGCTGCTAGGCCACGACCGGGGCGAGGTGAAGCGGTACTTGCAGGAAAACGCCGCGGGTGTGGGGGCTAGCTCGTACGATAAAAATGAGGCCCGGCCGCTGAATATTTGAATAGGAAGACCGATGCTAAGACTAGAGGCCTAACTCGATCATGCTATGGTTATGGATGAAGAGCTAATGCAGTTACACAAACTGCTTAGTGGTTTTAAAAATCTAAATATCAAGGAGCGCAAAGGGCCGACGTTATTGGAAATTGCGCGGTGCCCAGGCAGGGAAACCGTTTGGAGTAATATTCTGGCCTTCTACCTGAATCCGAACCTTGAGCACGGGTTGTATGACTTGTTGCTCAAGTCTCTTTTTGAAGCTTTAGGCAAAGAAGTGCCTTCGCCCAATTTGCGGTCCGTTAGCGTCGAAACAGAGTACATGACTGCCGTAGGAAACCGTATTGATCTGGTGATTACGGCAGACACGTTCGTGCTAGGAATAGAAAACAAGGTTGACGCTGGCTTATACAACGATTTGGCAGACTACTCCCGAGCCCTAACTGGTTGTGCGGCGGGCAAGGTGCCAGTGTATAAAGTAGTGCTATCGAAGCATCCAGCGCTGGTCAGCAATGGTTTTGAAAATCTGTTGTACACCAACTTGATGCAGACATTGCGCCGAAACCTCGGAGGATACACGGATTATGCCGACTCGAAATACTTAGTCTTCTTCCTGGACTTCCTCAAAACGATAGAGAACAGTTACAAAAGCTCGTACATGACCGATAATATGGACGTGGTCAATTTCCTACGCAATAATGCAGAGGAGGTGGGCCGCTTAATGTCCTACTACAATGGTTTGCAGAAGGAAATGGTGCTGAAGCTCGAGAACATTGATAGGCTTCTTGTTGAATGTTTGTTCGACAATAGCACGCTGGCGCAGCGCTTGGCCGGTCTCGGTGGTCGGTTACAAGGGCAGGCAGCGAACAAGCGTTCTGGCCGCTTTACTTGGCAGGGTGATGCGCTGGTGAAATATAACCTTCAGCTAAATGGCGTATCTGTATTCTATCAGTTGGGAGTGAATTGGAAACATAAATTATATGCTCACTACTGGGTGGACGGCCGCCAGAATCAGCATTACGAGCAGATTTTCAGCGAGCATCAGATCATAGCAAAGGAATTCGACCTAGAAGACCAAGATGAGACAATTGCTCAAACGGTAGAGCAGCAGTTGGCTCAAATGGTGGAATTGCTTGCTTTCCGTGAGCACCCAGACTTGGGCACTACAACGGTCGAATCTTAGAGCAAAGGCCATCCAACTGCAGTTGACTGGCCTTTACCGAGGTGTTGAACTGCTAAGCAGCTGTTGCTGCTACGCAGACTTCGCCCGATACCAAAGGCGCAGCTGTGGTGCTTGGGCCGTCCCACGCCAGTTGTAGGGCTTGGTGCTGGAAGTCTTCAACCATTTTAGCGTAGTGCATGGTAGTCTGCAGCTTGCTGTGGCCCATCACCCGTTGCAGTACGGCCGGCGACACGCCGCGCAGCAGGCTTTGCGTGGCGAACGTGTGGCGCGCGGTGTGCATGGTCAGCAGCTCGTAGGCCGACACCGACTTTTTAAGTACCTGTCCGTTTACAACGTCCATCGTTTCAACTGGTGTGGTAAGCCCCGCCAACTGCCCAAGCCGCTTGAGGCCGCGGTTCATGACTTGGTTGACGTAAACGGGGAGCAGCCGTAGCCGCTCGGTGTTGGCGTACTTGTCGAGGATGGCTTCAGCGGCGGCCGTGAGGTAGATGCTTACCGGGCGGCGGGTTTTGATCTGGACTAGCTTGAGGATGCGGTGGCCGTTCCAAGTGTGCAGGTTGGCCGGTTGGAGCTGCTGCACGTCGGAGTAGCGCAGGCCGGTGTAGCAGCAGAACAGGAACACGTCGCGCACGGGCACCAACGTATCGGGGATGGCCGCGGCTGCCAGGGCGGTGAGGTCGGCGGCGGAGAGGAAGTGTTTGGGGGCTTCCGTCCAACGCACCTGCATCCGGTCGAGGTCTAAGCCGAGCGGGAGGCCTCGCTCGCGCTGGAGGTGGCGGAGGAAGGTTTTCACGTCCTTGAGGATGGTGAAAATGCCGTTGGGGCCAAGGCCGTGTTTGAGGCGGAGGAAGTGGATGAATGCGTCGTGGTAAGCCAAGGTATAGTCGGCCAGATAGACGATTTTCTTGTTACGGTCCTGCTCAAACTTTTGCAGCCAGTTGCGGGCCGTACCGTAGTGGCGCAGGGTGTTGAAGGCGAAGCCCCGGCCGCGCAGCACCTCTCGGTACTGATCGAACAGCTCCAGCAAAGTGGGTTCGGCCGGCGGCGCTACCTGGGCCACGGGGTGCACGGCTTCGCGCATGAGGGCCGGGGTAGGGGCGGTGCCAGCGGCGCGCAGCTCCCGGTAGCGGGCCTGCAGGCGCAGGGTGAGGTTGTCCAGGTAGGCGTTGGCGTCCTGGTAGCCGGGCAGGGAGCGGCGGAACTGCTGCTTGTCGCGGTTCCAGTCGGCAGGCCGGCATTTTTCTTTGGTGGTGGTTTGCAGGCGCAGCCCGTCGAAGCTGGCGCACACGAAGACGGGGGCCAGGCCGGCGCGGTCCGTCTTGTCTTCCCGGAGGGTGAAGGTGACCTTCATTTTGGTAGCGGATTTGGTAGCGCAAATCCGGCCACATATAGGAATTAATCCCGATTGGGCTAGAATGCAAAAAGCCTGTAAAACTGCTTCTGGGGCCAGAACTGCAGCTTTTCAGGCTTTTTGGAATTGCATTCTAGTACCCAGAGCCGGGATAAATCCAGTCGTGATAATGTCCTTTATTTCAGTAGGTTAAAAGATTGATGTCAGAGAGTGGGGGCAGAATTGGGGCCATTTTCCAGCAGGTGCCGCCGTACCTCGCCTTTGTCGAAGCCCAGCGCCTCAATCACTTCCCACAGCCGTTCTACCGTCACGTCGGGCGCGCTTGGAATGTAGCTCGATACGTAGCCCCGTACCCGCCACAGCTCCACGATGTCCCGCGTTTCCATCGCGTAGGGCTGTCGGTGCGGATTGTCCGAGTACAGTGTTACCTCCGGGTCAGTGCTCCGCACCCGCGCTTTGATGCGCTTGAGCATCACCGACTCCGGCGTGACCACCACGTACACCTCGCCCGGTTCCACGAACCGAAGCTCATCTACCCGGCTGCACACCACCACGTCGCGGTGATTGATGGTCGGTTCCATCGAGTCGCCGGCCACCTCAAACGCCCGGTACTCGCCCCGCTCGAAGCCTGGCAGCCGGTAATTGTCGAGGTGCTGGAAGTACACGGCCTCGTTGTGCTGAATGATGTAGCCTGCCTGGGCCGGAATCGGCACGAACACCGTGTTTTCCTTGCCTTTGTCGTCTACCGTCACCACAACCACCTTATCACCGCGCACTTGCTGCACCAACACCGGCGAAGCCGCGTCCGTCGCGCCGCCCCGCAGCATCGGGCCTTTGCCCAGCACCAGCCAATCCGCCGACACCTCCGGCCATTGCTCCAGAATGTCCGTGAGCGTACCGAACGACGGGGCCGAGCCTTGCAGAATGCCATAGAGCTTGCTGGTAGCGGCGTACCCGAGTTGCTTGGTCATGCTGTTGGCATTAAGCCCGTAGTACGCCATCATTTCCTGTAGTCTGGAAACCACCGCTGGCACTTTTATGGTCTGTTTCTCAGTTTCTTTCATGTTTGTTTACATATCTCAGTAAAAATTACAGAAATATGTTTGTAAGTTTGGTGTAGGTAGGCGCGCCTTTGCTCCACTAATATACAGCAAACTTACAACAAACATGAAAGAAAAGGAGAAAGAAATTACACCACTCCGGCAATTACTGGAAAAGTTGGGGCAACGAAGCTCCGTGGTGCAGGCCACCCTAGCCCGTCTCCACGAGCGCGGCATCAAGGCTAGCATGTCGCTGGTGTACAAAACGATAAACGGCGAGGTGCTGCGCCACGATGTGGCTGAAACCTTCATCGAAGTGGCCGAGCAGGAACTAAACCGCCGCCGCCAGCTCGAAGACCGGGCCCGCCAACTTCTTGCCGACGCCTGATGCAAGCTGCCGTGATTCTCAGCGCGGCCGAGTACCAGAGCCTCACCGCGCGCCTCGACAAGCTGGAGCAGGCCGAAGCTGCCCGCCGGACCCCGCAACCCCCGCCCGATCAGGTGATGACCACGGCCCAGGCCGCGGCCTACATCGGCTTGTCCGTAGATGCCCTGCTACGCGCCCGACGGAAAGGGCGTCTGCCTGGCGTGCGACTCAACGAGCGGGACTGGGGTTTTCGCCGCTCCGCCCTCGACGCCTACCCTCGCCGCTTCCATCGGCCCACTATGCAAGCCCACGCCGCATGAGCCGGACCGTTGTTTCCCTGTTCGACCACTCCGGCCGCTTCACCGCACCCTGGGCCGCCGCTGGCTACACCTGCTACTGCGTGGACGAGCAGCACCCGCCCGGCGAAACGTGGCAGGGCAACGTGTGCCTGGTCGGCGGCGACATGCGCCGCTTCGTGCCCCCGCCCGGCCCGTTGGCCTTCGTAGCCGCCTTCCCGCCCTGTACCGACCTGAGCAACGCGGGGGCCCACCTGTTCCGCGTCAAGGGCCTGCGCCGACTAGCCGCCGCCCTCGACCTGGTAGGGGCCGCCGCCGACTTCTGCGAGCGGGTAGGGGCGCCCTACTTCATCGAGAACCCCCGCGGTCAGCTCCGCCACTATTGGCGCGAGCCTGACCACCAGTTTGACCCCTGTGAGTACGCCGGTTGGCTCACTGACCCCGAGCCCGAGGCCTACACCAAGCGCACCTGCCTCTGGACCGGCCACGGCTTCCAGATGCCCGAAAAGCGCCCCGTCTTTCCCGTCATGGGCTCGATGGTAGACAAAGTGCCCGGCTCGAAGAACCGCGCCAACCTGCGCAGCCTCACGCCCCGCGGCTTCGCCGCCGCGGTATTCCACACTCACCACCCCGTTTCCTGATGACCCGGCCGCGTGAATTACATCCTCCACACCCGCGCTGCCCACGAGCTGCTGACGCGCCAGCCGGCCGCCACGCCCCACCACGTCAGCTTGTACTGGGCGCTGTTTTACCAGTGGAACGCCGAGCGGTTTCCTGCTGCCCTCGACCTCGACCCCCAGGCCACGATGCAGGCCGCCCGCATCGGCAACAAGAGCACCTACACCGAGAAGCTTTACGACCTCGCCGTCTGGGGCCTGTTGCGCTACCAGCCCAGCCACTCCAAACACCAGCCCAGCCGCTGTTTCCTCACAGTCTTACCAGGTGCAGAAATGCAACAAGTAAACGAGGCTACCAGGTGCAGTTCTGCACCAAGTGAAACCGCGTTACCTGTTGCAGAAGTGCACCCGGTAAATGGCGCTACCGGTACCACTTCTGCAACAGGTAAACCGGCCTTACCAGGTGCAGAAGTGCAACAACACTCCTTATTAGGTAAAACAGAAGGTAGTGTAAACCACCTGATGGTAAACAGCGGCGGCACCGAAAAAAAAATAGGAGAGGGGCTTTCGGACGAAGGGCATTCAGGGGTGGAGTTGTTCGACGACACCGCCACCCACGACGGTAAGCAGCTGACCCCAGGCGAGGCCCCCAAAAAGAAAGTTGCGCCAAAGAAAAAGGGGGTAGAGCAAGCTGCCATCCGCGCAGCTGCCGCCACCCCACGCCGAAGCCAGCCGCGACTCCCCGAGGTGCCTTTCGACCAATCCGAGCTAGCCCGCTACGAGGATTTCGCCGCGGCCTTCGAGGGCACCGATTACGCCCTGGCTGATCTGCGGTTCTACCACGCCAAAATCAGCGCCTGGCGCCAGAAAGGCGAACCACCCCGCCGCCGCGACTGGCGCGCCACCGCCATTCAATTCTTCCTCAACGATGCGCACGATAACCGCCTCAAGCTCGCCCCCGGCGTGCAGCACCACCAGCCCGGCGCTACGGCCCCCGACGCCGGAACACTCTTTGCTCGCACTGGCTACCGCTCCAAGTACGATGCGTGAGCTGGCCAGCACCCCCAGCCCCGAGGCTCGCGCCCTGCTGGCCGAGCTGTCAGTGGGCCTGACCATAGCGCAGGCCGCGCAGGCTCCCAAGCTGTTCCAGCTCAAAATCAAAGTAGGGGAGGAGGCCCTTATCAAGCTGCTCATCGTCATCCTGCGCGCCTTCGTGGATAGCGTCCGGGTGGCCGACAAGCCCGACGCGGCCGACATCCTGGAGCTGGCCGATACGCTGGCTCACACCTACACCCACGACAGCCTCAAAGACATTATCCTGGCCCTGAAAGAGGCCCGCACCCAGGGCACGCGCTTCTTCAACGCCCTCGACCCGGCCAAAATTTACGAGCTGCTGAAGGCCTACTTCGACCGCAAGGCCCGCTTCCTCGAAAATCGCCACCTCGACCACAAAGCCCAGGCCGTGGGCCAAGAGGCCGCCGCCCTCCGCCAGCTCCAGCAGCTGGCCCCAGCCGCCGTACAGGCGGTGGCCTTGATGATTCCCGCCGACCACCCTAACGCCCAGCACCTGCGGCAGAAGCTCACGCTCATCAACCAGAAGCACCGCCGCGGCCTGCTCACCGACGAGCAGGCCCACGAGCAGCGCCACCAGGTGCAGCAGGCCATCCAGCGCCACCCCCGCCCCGACTGGCAGCCCGACGAGGCCGCCCAGCACGCCATCCTGCGCCGTCATCAGCAAGCCACCCGCCGCTTTGCCGAGAAGCTGGGCATTGAAAACCCCAAGCACCTGGGCGCATGAGCCAGACCCGCTACTACCGCTCCATCACCTGCGGCAGCCTCTACCGCGTCCGCACCAGCCCGGCCACCCGCGCCCAACCGGCCGGCACTTGGCAGGCCCGTCGCTCCGTCCGTTGCCCCGAGGCCGGGTTCAGCCCCGAGTACCCCACCACGCCCGCCGAAGTGGCCCGTCTCGTCGACCTGGGCCTCTTCCTCGAAGTGCCCGCTCCATGAACCGAAGGAAAGCACCAGCTAAACCCCAGGCCCAAACCCCGCTCGACTTCGGCACCCTTACCGCCGAGCAGATAACCGCCGCCATCCTGGGCTACCTGGAAGCCCACGGCTTCACCGCCTGGGCCCAGCCCAACCGGGGCGAGTACGACCCCAAAACCGGCCGCTGGCGGCCACACCCGAACAGCCGTAGGGGCGTGCCCGACATCCTGGGTTTCCGGCGTGCAGACGGGCGTTTCCTGGGCATCGAAGTCAAGGCCGGCACCGACCGGCTGCGCCCTGAGCAGATGACGTTTCTCCGCGAACTGAAGGCCGCGGGGGGCCTGGCTTTCGTGGCCTACGACTTTGCCGGTTTCGTGCAGTCGTTCGAGCGGCGCGGCCTGCACGTGGTGGCCACCACCGCCACCCACGACGCAGCTCCAGCACCGCCCTACCCGACGAGCCCACCAACTCCCGCCGCCACAGATGACCCCCAACCAGCTTACGCCTGCCGACCATGACCCCGCACGAACAGCAGCAGCTCGACAACCTGATGGACAACTTCGACTTTCACCGCGTGGCCCGTACCATGCGTCTGCTGAAATGGCACTGGGTGTCTGCCGAAGGCTTCGCCGTGCCCGACGAAGCCTGTATCCGCGCCACCGTGCGCAACTACGCCCGCCAAGCCATCCGCCAGGCCACCACCGGGACCGGCTACCAATCCGGCCGCGGCTTCATCGGTACGGGTGGCTTTCACATCGAAGCCCACGCCGAGGCCGGCCAGCTCACCCTGCTCTATGCCCGCTTCACGCTCACGGACTACACCGCCGAGCCATGCTAAAGATACCGGGCCTAGCTACATACTTCGGCGGCAAGGGCAGCAGCGGCACCTACCAGCGCATCATCAACCACATCCGCCCCCACAACACGCTCATGATTCCGTATCTGGGCAATTGCGCCGTAACCCGCGCTATCCGCTGGCCTGGCCGCGTGCTGCTCAACGACCTTGACCCGCAGATAGTCCAGGCATGGCAGGCGGCGCAGCTGGGGCCCCAGGTTGAAATCAGCAACAACGACGCCCTGGCCTTTCTCCGCGCCGCCTTGCAGCGCCCCGAGTTGGGCCGCATCGTCGTGTACTGCGACCCGCCCTATCCGCTCGGCAGCCGCCGAAGCCGCCGCCAGGTGTACCGCCACGAGATGAGCGACCTGCAGCACCGCCAATTTCTGGACACCATCCGCTGGCTCCGCGTGGACTGCCTCATCAGCACCTACCCCAACGACCTCTACGCTGACCAACTGAGCCACTGGAACCGCACCGAATTCCAGGGCCAGACCCGCCAAGGCCCCGCCACCGAGTGGCTGTTCTATAACTACCCCACGCCCCAAGTACTCCACGACGACAGTTTTAGCGGCCAGGGGTACCGCCAGCGAGAGTACATTAAGCGCAAAGCCAGCCGCTGGGTCCGCAACTTCAACAGGATGCTCCCGCACGAGCAGCAAACCATCCTACGCCAACTCCTCGATCAAACCCCGCTCAGCCTGTTGCAGCAGCTACTACCGCCAACCACGCCGCAGATCGAACACCGTTAACTCTACCGATGGTGGCCACTACCTACCGCAGCCCATAACGTTTCTGCAGAGCATGAGTAATTTCTACATCGACCACGACAGCCGCCTAAGCTACGACAGCACCGCATTCAATGGGCGGTACCTCGTGGTTGGCGTCAGGTCTGCTAACAACTACCTAACGTTCCTGATGCAGTAACACCGGCATGTACCAGTAAAAAGAACGATACAAGAAACTATTGGGATTACAGATGAGGTTGGAGGAAAACCGAAGTATCTCGGAAACTAAACCTAAACCCGCATTATGGCCTGGTACAAGTACACAAACAACCTCACACAGATTTCGCACGCAAATTTCGATACCGAGCATTCGCCAGGCGACAGACCAGCTGACTCAGGTATCTATCGTTGCACAGGTTGTGGCAAGGAGATTTCGCACAACGCTAATGTAGCTCTACCGCCTCAGAACCACCACCAACATCCAAACAGCACTCCTGTTCGATGGAAAATGGTAGTCTGTGCGCAGACTAACGGATAAAAGAGTGCAGCGAAATAGCACCAGACAACGGCCCCAGCCTCCTAGGTTGGGGCCGTTGCTTTTGCCAACAGACGCTATAGCTTTGTAAGTATGCTCGAAGAATCTTCTCAACAATTAGTCTTATTTGGCTCTTCCGACTGCAAAGTCTTACCGAGTAAACACGCTTCCAATCTTGCCTCTGGGTACGCCTCAACCGCCACCGATGCCCACAAAAAGGAGTTGGGCCAGTTCTTCACGCCCCAAGAAATAGGCGCCTACTTAGCCAGCCTCTGCACCGTCAGCAGCTCCGAAGTTCATCTGCTTGACCCTGGATTTGGTACCGGCGTTCTAGCCTGTGCCTTGGTGGAAAGGTTGGTCGAAACCAGCCCCCAGCTCACCACAGTATACCTCGACGCTTACGATGTAGACCCTGGCGTGGAGCCCTACGCCCAAGCCTCACTGTCATATCTGGCCAACTGGCTGACAAACCAAGGCATTGCGCTACGCCCCCGGCTGGTGATGCAGGATTTTATCCTCGAACACCGCCAGCTCTGGAATGCCCCGCCTGCCGAGGCCTGCCCGCTGTACGACGTGGTAATTTCCAACCCGCCCTACTTCAAGCTAGGCCGCGACGACGACCGCAACACGCTGGCCCGTCAGCACGAGCAGGAACAGCCCAACATCTACGCCCTGTTCATCGTGCAAGCGGCGCTGCTCACCAAGCAGGGCGGCCAGCTCATTTTCATCATCCCGCGCAGCTTCTGCTCTGGGCCCTACTTCGAGCGGTTCCGCGCCTTTCTTTACCAACACCTCCGGCTCGACGTATTCCACCTGTTTCATTCCCGCAGCAAGGCATTTGAGAAAGACGCCGTGCTGCAGGAAAACATGATTTTCCAGGCCACTCGCCTCGACCACGCCGGCGAAGAAGATTATCCTGTGCAAGTGCTGGCCTCCGAAGCCGGCCACGACATGCACGAAACCACCGTGCAGGTTTGCACCCTCGACGAGCTGGTGGACCTAGGCAGCCAGGAAAAAGTACTGTTTCTGCCCACCAACGACGCTGAGCGGGCCCTCATTGCCGACTTCAAACTGTGGCGCCACCGCCTGCGTGATTTCGGCATCGAAGTATCCACCGGTCCCGTCGTTGCCTTCCGAGTCACCGAGCACTTGGCCGAGCAGCCCGCACCCGGCTACGTGCCCCTGCTCTGGATTGACCACGTGCGCCGTGGCGCCATCCACTGGCCCAACAACCGCGGCCGGCAGCAGTACATAGCCCTGGTCGGTGGCAAGCGGGCCGGGCTGCTGCCCAACCGCAACTACGTGCTGCTGCGCCGATTCAGCGCTAAAGACGACAAGCACCGCCTTATTGCCGCGCCCTACTACCGCGAAGACTGGGCACAGTACGACGGCGTAGGCATCGAGAATAAGCTGAACTACTTCTATGCCCTCAAAGGCGAGCTGACCCGAGAGCAGGTAGCCGGCCTCACGGCGTTGCTCAACAGCGCCCCCTACGACGCTTTTTTTCGCGTCTTCAACGGTAATACACAGGTAAGCGCCACCGAGGCCCGCGCCTTGCCTATGCCCTCCCTGGCAACTATTGAGGAAATTGGCCGACAGACCCAGGGCAAGACCCTCGATGAGGCCGACGACATAGTACAACAAATCATCAAACAATATCGAATGACGGCCGCCGAGTTTACCCTAGAGCCCACGCTCACCCCGAAGCAGCAGAAAATTCTAGAAAGCACCCAGATTCTGAAAGCCCTGGGCATGCCCCGCGCCCAACTCAACGACCGCTCCGCCCTCACCTTATTGGCCCTGCTCGACCTCAAGCCTGAGGGCTCCTGGCAGCAGTTAAAGCAGCCCGTTATTGGTGTAACACCGATTATGGATTGGTGCAAGGAGCACTACCAGACGACCTACGCACCCAACTCCCGCGAAACGTTCCGTCGCCAGACCCTACACCAATTCGTCAGCGCTGGTATTGCTGACTACAACCCCGACGACCGTTCCCGCGCCGTCAATTCCCCAAAGGCGTGTTACCAGGTTTACGACGAGGTGACCAACTTACTAGCCACGTTCGGCACCCCGGAGTGGAAGGCAGCCCTCGAAGCCTACTTGCAGAACCGGCCCACCCTGATTCAGAAAAACGAGAAAGCGCGTGACATGATGCGTATTCCACTCGTCACGGCCAGCGGAAAGGAAGTCAAGCTGAGTGCCGGCAAACACAGCCAACTCATCCGGGACATCATCGAAGTGTTCGGTCCCTATTACGCGCCAGGTGCCGAAATCATTTATATCGGTGATACGAAGCCCCAAAACGAATTCTTTGACCGGGACCGGCTGGCTGAGTTGGGCGTAACCGTCGACAAGCACGGCAAGATGCCCGACGTGGTACTGTACTACGGCGAAAAAGATTGGCTGCTGCTCATCGAATCCGTCACCAGCCACGGTCCCGTCGACAACAAACGCCACGAGGAACTAAGCCACCTTTTCGCCACCGTGAAAGACAAGCTGGTTTTCGTTAGCGCCTTCCCTGACCGCAAATCCATGAGCAAGTACCGCGTCGATATTTCATGGGAAACCGAAGTCTGGTTTGCTGACGCGCCTACGCACATGCTGCATTTCAATGGCAAAAGATTTCTAGGTCCTTACAAACCAGAAGAAGGAGCAGCACAATAGAATACAAAGTCGTTTGTACGACAGGCACATACGCACAGGCAAAAAAATGATGTATATGAAACAGAAATTCGCAGGTGATGACAACCTGCCAAAACTCATTAATTCACTCAAAAAGCAGGCTATAATTAACGGAGATAAAGATGTTGCCCTGGCAATTGCACAACAGGGCGAGCTAATTGAATTTGATAAGGGAGATACTATTATTGTTCAGGATAATACTGATGATGACGTAATATTCATATTGACAGGCAGAGTAGTAATAACGGTGAACGGAAGAGAAGTTGCTTATAGAAATCCAGGGCAACATGTTGGTGAAATGGCATTGATAGACCCGTCATTGAGACGATCCGCATCAGTCATTGCTGAAGAAAACACTGTCGTGGTAAAGGTTTCTGAAAAGCAGTTTACTCCCATAGCTGAGCAACATCCAGAACTGTGGCGCAGAATAGCAGAGGGACTAGCAGAGAGGCTTATACAGCGCAACGAATTGGTTGAGACTCCAAATGCTAACCCTACCATTTTTATAGGCTCATCCTCTGAGGCTTTATCTATTGCACGTGCAGTACAAGCAAACTTTCAGCATGACGATTATCTAGTTAGAGTATGGGTAGACAAGATATTTGGTGCCGGTAATGCTACAATAGAGGATTTAGAACACCAGCTTAAAACATCAGATTTTGCTATCCTAATCATAAGCCCTGATGACAAAGTGGTAAGCAGAAAAGAAGAGGCCGATGCTCCGAGGGACAACGTGATATTTGAGCTGGGACTGTTCATGGGGGCTTTGACTCGACATCGTACATTTTTGGCTGTGCCACGTGGAAAGAAAGATTTGAAGATACCAAGTGACCTTCTGGGAATAACTCCTTTACAGTATACGGTCGGTGAGCCAGATGATCTACCCACTTTAGTAGCTCCTATGTGTGAGGATATAAGAAAGATTGTAAGAAAGCTTGGGACTAAATAATAAATAAAACACAACCACATGCTTTTAATATGGCACTGAAAGATGACCTCGTAGCGGAAGTTAATAAAATTTTTGTTTCACGTTGGGACGTAAGAAATGGACTAGTTGTACCTGAAACAGTGGGATTGGGGAATGTTGGAGTAGAAGTAGAGGGAACAGTTCTTTATGCCGATTTGGATGGCTCGACTGACTTGGTTGACACCAATACAGCAACGTTCGCAGCAGAGATTTACAAATCCTATCTATATTGCGCAGCTAAAATCATACGTGCAGAAGGTGGAACAATCACCGCATATGATGGTGATAGAATAATGGCCGTTTTTATAGGAGAAAGCAAGAATACAAACGCGGTGAGGACTGGGCTTAAGATAAATTATGCGGTTGAAAACATTGTAAATCCCGGCCTAAAAAAAGTATATACCAGTTCTCAATATGTAGTCAAGCAAGTAGTAGGAATAGACACTTGCAAACTATTAGTTTCGGGAACTGGCATTAGAGGATCTAATGATTTAGTATGGGTAGGGAGGGCGGCTAACCATGCTGCAAAAATGGCTGCATTGACACCGGTATATCCTACTCGTATATCGAAAGAGGTTTACGATAATATGAATGACGAAGTAAAATTTAGTGGAAGTAACAATATGTGGATTAGTGAAACATGGAAAGGAAGGACAATATACAAATCTGCATATTGGTGGTCATTGTGATATAAATTATTTCAAATACAAATGTCATTATGCTATGCATACCGCAGCAGAATAGCATTTGTGCAACCGAGGATTCAACAGAAGTAGCTAACCTACTACTGCCAGTATACAGCCCCGGCCATTGGTCGGGGCTGTTCCATTTTTGGTGAGCAACGCGACTTACCCCACCAGCCCTCGCGTTATCATCGCTAGCTGCTCATCCCGCAGGTGCTCCAACCACTGCTGGGCCGCCTCCGGCGTCTGCATCTTGTCCGGGTACAGCGGCAGCACCGGCGAGGCGTTGCTACCCTCGGCAAACCGCACCTTCAGCGCGTAGCACCCGAAGTAGGAATCCGGTTTCATTTCAAACCGCAAGCCCTTGTCCATGTAGGCCCCAAATATCTCCCGCAAGGACTCCTCATCTGGAAGAAAATACTTCATACTGTTTTTGCTATTTATTTTAGTGAAAATGGTGTGTGCCTACCTGGTCTATACAAGTATTAGGTAAGATATGTGTGAAAACAGCTCACAGGCGTGGTTTTTCAGAGACGGTAGCCACCAATGGGCGCGTGCTTCAGATTGCAAGAATACGCTATTATACAAACAATTTACTAATTAATTTAGTATACTTGTCTTGCCCGATGCCTTGCGCACGCCTTATGGCCAGCATCGAACTAATCGAAGACCGTATGCCTACTCGTAAAAGAGCCCCGCAAACCCTCGTACTCGACTCTAACTTGCCGGAAGTCGCCGAGGACCTTATTACCCTCGACCACTTTGGCGACACAGGTGCTTTCTTGTGCCCTAACTGTGGCGAGTTGCTGGCTTGGCACGACCAAGACTGTACACCATCACAGGCTAAGCCCGAAACAGTAGGCGAGGGGCCCGCCCCACTGCCCGATGCGGCCCCTAACCTAGCACCCACTCCCTTTGCCTATGCCCTCGGCCAGCCCGTCCAACCCACTCCCGATGCTTTGGCCTGTCCCATCATCTGGCGCGGTCAGCTTAAAGCCCGCCACCCTCGCACGGGCCTAGTGCACCGTGTCAACGTCTACCGCCTCGACAATGGCTACTGGGACTGCTACTACGAAGCTGAACTGCAAGCCGCATAAAATTACCACAGCCTACAAGCTAGCAGCATTCGTTTTGGCTTGCTTCAGACTAACCAGCGCCAGCGTAACACGGGAATCTGTGCTTGCGCAAGTGCTTGGTCGTACACGGCCAACACGGGCAATAGTTGGCTGGCTTGATAGTAGCGGCCGTGGGCCAGCGTCGCTGACATACCCTCTTTAATGGCAGATAATGGGAAGGGGTTTCGAGGCGTAACAGCGTGCTTGGCGACCCGGCTTTGCTACAGTGGCCGTAGCCCAGAGTAACAACTACACAACCGACTTTCTTTTCAGGTCTAACACATCTACCTGATGCTTTTCCAGTAAGTCTTCCAATGCCTCGGTGCCGTTGGCTTCTTTGTAAACTCGCTCGGCTTCTGATATGGGCACCGCCATCAGCCAAGCTACCTTTTTGGTGTCCAACGGGAGGGTTGTCAAATTGTCTTCCCACAACGAAGGCGCTGTAAACAGCAGGTGCTTCATGTCGCTGTTGGACAGGTACATTTCCACGCCGTTGCGCAACACGGCGCCCGGCGAGCAAAACCAGTTGTTGCGCATGGTATAGAAGGCGGCAGTAGACAAGATGTTAGGAAAATCCACAAATTGCTCATATGCAGCGCCGGTGATTTCAACGCGCACGGGGAACTCCTTGCCATCTTGCATCAGGGGGTGGTCCGACAAACCGATGGTACCGTAGTTGACCCAGGCTGGGTCAACCGGATTAGCGCAAGTCAACACATCCACGCTCAATTCGCGGTTGTCGTCCCAATACTTACGAACGGTTGGCTTTACCCCGAATGCCGTAGCCAGCGTCTTGGCAATGATTTTATTCTCCTGTGTTACGGCCTCACGCATGTTAGGGAACATTAACTTCAAACCGCTGGCATTGCGTTGAATCTTCAATGTAAACCGCCATTCTCTGTTCTGTTTACTAATTCCGCAAGGATTAACTGTAGAAAGCTAATGACCACCTATTAAGTATTGCTGCATTTCCTCCAGGTTGTATTTGATGCGTTGGTCTTGGCTCGTCAACCTTTCAAACACGGGAATCTGTGCTTGCGCAAAGGCTCGGTCGTACACGGCCAACACGGGTAGCAGCTGACTGGCTTGGTAGTAGCGTCCGTGGTCCAGCGCCACTTGCAGGGCCTGTTTGATGTTGGGCATCAGCTCGGGCACCCTAACATCGAGCAACGCATATTTCAGCTTGCTTTCAAAGTAGCATTCGCCGTACAATTCGAGGATTCTTGCTAACAAAGCTGTGATTTCAGCTTTGTTATAATCCGTGTATTGCATCGCCATCGACAGCGCCCGCGCAATAACGTCATACACATTATCTTCTCCCCACAGTCGGTGCGGCTCAAAATCGGCGGTTTTGTCGATGCGGGTTTCCACCAGCATGCGAAGGTGTTCAATGCCTTCCTTCACCCCCCAAGCAGCTAAAATAAGGCCGCATTGGTAAGCTACGTAAATATCGTCGCTCTGCAACAAGGCTACCAGCGCCGGTATGCGTTCGGCCGGAACGGGGTCCATGTATTGAACCTCATCCAAGCCCACAATTTCGCCGTTTTCATCGGCGTACAGCAGGTTGTAAACCTCTTTGGGATATTGAGACGGATTCATATCAAGGCTTTTTTCTAACGCGAACATACTTGGCGGGCACTTTACCCTTTACTAAAATTTCTTTGTCTCGCTTGGCATTAAATAAATCTCGTTCAGCATCCCTAACCTTACCTAGGTTCCTAGCTGTGGGACTTCGGTCGTAGCGCTCCTGGGCTTCCACACGCTTCGCCTCCAATTCGCCGACTACTTTATCGTGTTCCAGGATTTCAACATCCTTGACTTTACCCTTTTGGATGTCACGCTCCAATTGGCGCTTATCCACACGAATTTCATGGTCGCCGTAGGATTTACCGGCCTCCAGTTCGGCGGAAGTGGACGTGTAGGGGCTGTCACTCTTGCGTGGTTCCGACCCGCGCACGTGGTCCTGCACGGTTGCCGCACCGTTAGCGTTAGCCGGATTAAGGTTGCCTTCTTCGTCAACGTATGATTTCAAGCGACCGGGCAGCTTGCCTTCTTGCGAGTACGGAAAACTGTCCTCGCGGTACAAGTAACGGCCCGGCGCCGGCTTGGTCAGGTCGGCCCCCTTTGCGGCGAGGGCACCGGCTGCTATAGTGGCTATGTCCGAAAACACCACCAGCCCATTGCCCACCGACGGCTCGTAGTGCATCACCTTCACGTCCGCGTACACGCCGTGCCCGAACTCAAACAGAGACGGCAGCAGGAAGATGCCGCCCCCGAGGGCCGACACCACCCCGCCGACGCTGCCCATGAGTGCGCCCATCGCAGCGCCCGGCACAATGCCTTCCGCGGCGCCGTCCAGCCCATCGCGGTTGTAGCCTTCTATGCCGCCGGCCACGGCCCCGGCTGCGCCGCCGGCCACCGCGCCCACCACGGCCGCTTCGAGCGCCACCTCCGCGGCCAGGGCCACCAGCGGGGCTGCCGCGCCGCCCGTTAACGCAATGGCCGCCACGCCGACCACTGCTGCCACGCCCACGCCCGCCCAAAACAGCAGGTTGGCATTTTCCTTGGCTTCTCGGGCTTCCTGCTTGGCCTCCTCCGCCATTTTGTGGTTGGTGGCGGCTTGCGTGGCCGCGGCGGTGGCGGCGCTCAGGCTCATGAAGATGCGGATGGTGCCGCCCACAGTGCAAGGAAGAACCGAATGCTCCAGCAACGGTTTTTCCCCATCCACAGTCACCGCGCCCGCTAAAGTCTGCTGCCACTGCATGGTAGCAGGCACGCACTTTTTCAAAATTAGGCAGGTGGCGAAGTCCGGCACGTTTAGCACCGGCAGCGCGTCGAACTCCGTGGCCCAGGGCTTGCCCTTTAGTGACACGCCTTTTTCGCGGGCCGTGAGCTGGCCGGGCTTGCTGCCTTTGTCGCAGAGCAGGTACGCTCCGCCTGGCACGTATTGAATGTCGGCCATCGGGTCAGCGGGTGTCGGTTTCAGTCAGTTCGTGCCGCACGTCGTTCACGTAGGCCCCCGGCACCTCGGCGCGCAGGTGCTGCGTGGCGCCTAGCAGCCAGCCGGTGCGGGCGTCCAGGCGGTATTCCTGGCGGCAGGTCAGCCGCAGCTCTTCCTGGAACGTGAAATCGTCGGTGATGACCTCCATCATCCGCGTAAACGCCAGCCGGTCAAAGGCTGCGTCGTCCAGCGTTCCGGTGCGCGTGACCAGCACTTCTTCGGGCGCCATGGGGTGCGGCGCTACAGTGGTGAGCAGTCGCAGTGGCAGGTCCAGCTTGCCCAAGTAGTTTTGGATGACCTGCCGCGTGTCCACCAGGGCATCCGCTTGCACCGGGTAGCCCAGCACGCCGGCGTACAGCACCCCGAATGCCCCTTTATGCTGCATACCGGCCAGCAATCCGGCTGGGTCGGCCAGCTGCTGGTCCATCAGGGCCAGCAGCTGCGGCAAGGACGGCAGGCGACGGTAGGTCTGGCTCAGGTACTGGCGTAGCTCCCGCCACCGGGCCACCACGTCGGGCAGGTTGAGCAGCTCCAGCAAATGGCCGTGGGCGTCGGTGGCCAGCAGCAGGTCTTCGTTCAGCGCGTTGAACTCGGCCAGCAGCTGGCTGCCGGGGTCGGCGTTTTTGAGCTGTGTGTGCAATTGCTGGGTGCGGAACACGTACCCGCCCGCCTCGTTCTGGCCAAGCAGGGCGTGGCGCAAGGTGACGGTGTTTTCGCTCAAAGCCACTTGCTGACGCACCTGCACCGTGGAGACAGTGGCTACGCGGTACGTATAACTGGCCGCTTCCGGGGCCAACGTCAGCGGCTTATCGGGTAACGCCGTAGTAGAAAAAGTCATGTGCTGCCAACTGAAGAGACGAAAAAACGCGTTGGAGCAACAGGTGTGTAGGGAGCAGAGCGAGCGACGAAGGTAAGGTAAAATGCCTTGAGCAATCAGGTGCGCCTTTCCCGATACTAACTGGGGTGTCTGGCTTAAACTCAAGAAGCCCAGCCATGAGGCTGGGCTTCTTCGTTGCAATAGGTGTCGTCTAGCCAGTAACCAAGTTACCTGCTCTGGCGACCCGCACACACTTTACAGGCCGCCGGCCCAAAACTACGACACGGGAGGTAGCTTAGCCTACTGGCTCGGCCTTGAAGCCCGCCTCTTCCACCAGGGCTACTACCTGCTGCTGGGGCAGGGCACAGCTCACGGTCAGAATCTTGTCCGGGTCGGCCGTATCTACTTGCCAGTTGCCAGCGCCCAGTTCCTGGTTCAGCGTGGGCGTCACGGCCTTGATGCAGCCACCGCAGTTGATGTTGGTTTTGAATTTTAACGTTTGCATGGGTTTCAACGGGTTAGGGCTGGGCACGCCAGCCAATCGTACAACACGCAAACCTAGCCCCGCCGTGCCGCCCTACACGTACAGGATTTACCCTCTCGGCTTGCAAGATTCGTAGCCGAGCAGGCCGCAAAAAACCCGGCTAACGTCCGTCAGCCGGGCTTTATTGGTAAGGAAGTCGCTTAGCGCGCCGACGCGCCAGCGGCCTGCATACAGGCTTCTTCACAGCGACGGCACGCCTCAGCACACATACGGCAGTGTTCCGCATGGGCCGCGTGCTGCTCGCACTCCTGGCCGCAGGCCCGGCAGATTTCGGCACATTCGCGCAGCAGGTGCTGGGCGTGCTCCGAGCCGCGGGCCAGGAAGCGGGCCGTCAGGGCGCAGATGTCGGCGCAGTCCCGGTCCAGGCTGATGCAGCGGACCATCATCTTCACGTCGTCTTCCTGTAGGCAGGCGGTGGCGCAATGCTCACAGGCGGCAATACATTCGTTCAGTGCTTGCAGGAGCTGTTGGTGTTGTTGGTGCATGAGTGAAACAGATTGAGGGTGAAAACTATACTTATTGTACTGCCGCCCTGCCCGGTTGTTATGCACGATTCCCGCCCGCCAGCTACAAGATTTGTGGCCAAGGTTCCGACCCTGCTTCCAGCCGGGCCGACGAATGCACCACCCCAGCCGCGCGGGCCCGCCGGTACTCCGTCGGCGACACGCCCGTAACCCGCCGAAACTGCCTTGACAAATGCCCCAGACTGCTGTAGCCCAGCTGCTGGGCAATGCGGCCCACGGGGAGCGTGCCGGCCTTCAGCAGCTCCTCGGCCGCCGCCACCCGCTGCCCAATCACGTACTGCTCCAGCCCCACGCCCTCCACCGCCGAAAAAGCGTCGCTCAGGTACGCAAACGGCCGGCCCAGCCGCCGGGTCAGCTCCCCGGAGCACCGCCCGCTGCCCAGCTGCCGCGGCGCGGTGCACAGCAGCTCCGCCACCGCCTGCTTTACGGCCGCCACCAGCCGCTCCCGCGGGGCCCGCAGCTCCAGCAGCTCGAATCCTTCTGCCACCAGCCCGGCCCGCAGAGCGGCCTGCTCGGCGGTGTCCAGCGGCCGGCCTACTTCCACTTCGCCCAGCTCTACGCGCACGGCCGGCAGGCCCAGGGCCGCCAGCAGCTCCCGCATCACCAGCAGGCAGCGCGGACATACCATGTGCTTCACGTAGAAAACCGTTGTAGCGGGGCTCGTCATGCGGCGCGGCGGTTACGTGGGCGACACGGCGCTTTGGTCGGTGGGCGGTGTAAATGGCTGAGCGTCCAACGTGGGCGTCAGGGCTGGGGCGGCGTGGCTGGCCCGGTACTGCGCCAGCGCCCGGCGGCCCAGCAGCCGAAACACTACCGGCGTCACCACGATGTCCAGCAGGGTGCTCGACAGCAGCCCGCCCAGAATCACCACAGCCACCGGGTAAAGGATTTCCTTACCGGGCGCGTCCTTGGCCAGCGTCAGCGGAATCAAGGCCAGCGCCGCCACCAGGGCCGTCATTAGCACCGGCACCAGCCGCTCCAGCGAGCCGCGCACAATCATATGGTCGGAGAAGGTTTCGCCTTCTTTCTCCACTAGGTGGATGTAGTGCGAAATCATCATGATGCCGTTGCGCGAGGCAATGCCGGTGAGGGTGATAAAGCCCACCAGCGAGGCAATGCTCAGCGTGCCGCCCGTGAGCAGCACCGCCGCCACCGAGCCAATCAGGGCCAAGGGGATGTTGAGCATGATTTGCGCCACCATCAGCCCCGACCGAAAGTGCGAATACAGCACCAGGAAAATGCCCAGGAAGGAGAACAGGCTCAGCCACAAAATCCGGCTGCTGGCCGCCTGTTGGCTCTCGAACTGCCCGCCGTAGGTGAGGTAGTAGCCCGTGGGCAGCGGCACCCGCTCGCGCACGCGCTGCTGCACCTCCCGCACCGTGGAGCCCAGGTCGCGGCCGGCCACGTTCAGCGAGATGGTGATGCGGCGCTGGGTGTTTTCGTGGTTGATGGTGTTCGGGCCGGGCTCGTAGCTCACGTCGGCCACGGCCTTCACCGGCACAAAGCCCCCGCCCGGCGTCTCGATGCGCGTTTCGGCAATGCGCGAAATGTCGGCGCGCAGCGAGTCGGGCAGCTTCACAATCAGGTCAAACCGCTGCTGCCCTTGCAGAATGCTCGATACCACGGCGCCCTGAAACAAGGTTTCCAAATCCTGCACCACGTTGCCCCGCTCCAGCCCCAGGGCCCGAATGGCGTCTTCGCGCGGCTTAATGAGCAGTTGCGGCACCTGCACCTGCTTTTCCACCTGCAAGTCCACCACGCCCGGCACGGTGGCCGCCGCGTCACGCACCTGGGCGGCATAGCGGCGCAGCTCCAGTAAGTCGTTGCCGAACAGCTTGATAGCCACCTGCGCCCGCACGCCTGACAAGAGGTGGTCGAGCCGGTGCGAAATGGGTTGCCCGATGTTCACCGTCACGCCCCGCAGCACGGCCAGGCGCTGGCGCAAATCGGCCAGGATTTCATCTTTGCTGCGCCGCTCGATACCGGCTTTCTCCAGCTCCTCGTCGGTCTTGAAAGCTACTTCGATTTCCGAGTTGTTCACCGACTCCGCGTGCTCGTCCAGTTCGGCCCGGCCGGTGCGGCGGGCGGTGTAGGCCACTTCCGGCAGTTGCAGCATCTGTTGCTCGGCCAGCGTACCCAGCCGGTTCGACTCGGTGAGCGAGGTGCCGGCCGGGGCCGAAAAGTTCACCGTCAGAGAGCCTTCGTTGAAGGGCGGCAGAAATTCCGTCCCGAAAAACGGCACCGTGGCCGCCGCCAGCACAAACAGCAGCCCCGTGGTGCCCAGTATCAGTCGGGGGTGCCGGAAGCCGAAATGCAGCAGCCGCGTATCCTTGGCCTTCAGCCAGCGCACCAGCCGGCTGTCGTGCTCGGCGTGCAGCTTCATGTTGGGTAGCAGGTAGTAGCACAGCACCGGCGTCACCGTGAGCGACACGAACAGCGAGGCCACGATGCTGGTGATGTAGGCCACGCCCAGGGGCGCGAAAATCCGCCCTTCCATGCCCGACAAGGCAAACAGCGGCACGAACACCAGCACCACAATAATGGTGGCGTACACGATGGAGTTGCGCACTTCGGAGCTGGCCTCGTAAATGACCTGCAAGGCCGGGCGGGGCTGGGGCAGCTGCCGGTTTTCGCGCAGGCGCCGGTACACGTTTTCCACGTCCACGATGGCGTCGTCCACCAGCTCGCCGATGGCAATGGCCAGCCCGCCCAGCGTGAGCGTGTTGATGCTGATGCCGGCCGCCTTAAATACCAGCGCCGTCACCAGCAACGACAGCGGAATGGCCGTGAGCGAAATAACCGTGGTGCGCACATTCAGCAGGAAGGCAAACAGCACGATGACGACCAAAATGGCCCCGTCGCGCAACGCCTCTTCCACGTTGGTGAGCGAGGCCTCGATGAACTCGGCCTGCTGAAACAGCCGGGTATTAAACTGCACATCCTTGGGCAACGAGGGCTGCAAGTCGCGCAAAGCCGCTTCCACGGCCTTGGTCAAATCCAGGGTGCTCGTGCCGGGCTGCTTCTCGATACTTAGAATCACAGCGGGGCGCCCATTCACGCTGCCGTCGCCGCGCTTGAAGCGCGCCCCGAACCGCACGTCGGCCACCTGTTTCACCGTCACCGGCGACCCATCCCGGTGGCCCACCACGATGCCTTCGATATCTGCCACCGAGCGCAGCCGCCCCAGGTTGCGAATCAGCACCTCCGAGCCGTTGCGGTCGAAGAAGTTGCCGGTGGTGTTCAGGTTGGAGCGGCGCAGGGCTTCTTCCAGCTGGTTGATGGTAAGTCCGGTAGCATTCAGCCGGGCCAAATCCACCAGTACCTGATACTGCCGCGAGTCGCCGCCGATGGGAATTACCTGCGCCACGCCCGGAATGCTCAGCAGCCGCTGGCGCACGGTATAGTCGGCCAGGGTGCGCAGGTCGGCCGGGGTGGTCGGGCCCGTGCTGGTCATCCCGACCATCATAATCTGCCCCATCACCGAGGAAATCGGCCCCAGCACGGGCGTGATGCCGGGCGGGAGCTGGCCCTGCACAGTTTGCAGCTTCTCGCTCACCACCTGCCGGGCCGTGAAGATGTTGGTGCCGTAGTTGAACTCCACGAACACCATGCCCAGCCCAATGGCCGAGTTGGAGCGCACCGCTTCCACGGCCGTGGCCCCGTTCAGGGCCGTTTCCACGGGCCGCGTCACCAGGGCTTCCACTTCCTCGGGCGCCATGCCCGGCGCTTCCAGGAACACGGTCACGCGCGGCCGGTCCAGGTCGGGCAGCACGTCCACGGGCAGCCCGCGTAACGTCGAAAACCCGCCCACCAGCAACGCCAGCGCAAACGCCAGCGTGAGCAGGCGGTTTTCCAGGGCAAAACGAATGATTCTATCAAGCATACGGGTAGGCAAGAAGGACGCAGCCGGGCGTTGCCGCGGCAGCAGGAGTTAGCGCGGCAGGTACAGCGTGGCCGTACCCGGCGCGAAGTGCAGGCTGTCCACGTGGGCGGCAAACGCCTGCCCGGCAGGCCGCACGTGCATGTGCACGAAGGTGGTATGGTGCGTGAAGATGGTTTGGTGCTGGCGCGAGAAGAAGCCTAGCACTTCCACCGGCTGGTTGGCGAAGCGGCCTTGCACGGCGTACTGCTTATGGTTTTGCATGGTGTGCTCGGCGGCCGGGCGCGGCCACTCCATCACGTGCCACCGCACGGCCACGGCCCGGCCCTCCAGCCGAAACGGCAGCGCGCGGGTGGTGTCCAGGCCCAGCCGAGCGGCGTGCCGAGCCACCAGCTTTTCCAGCGCTGGGTAGCTGCGCACCGCGGCCGGCAGCGGCACGGCCTGCCAGCGCGGCACTTGGCTGGCCACCAGCAAGGCCGCCTTGCTGTGCGCCGCCGAGCGGGTAGTGGTGCGCTGATTGGCCGCCGTGCGCGTCAGCGCGCCCGCCCCATCCCATACCAGCAGCTCCCCGTGCAGGCCCTCGGCCACGCCCAGCGCGTACAGGTGGGGCCGCGGCAGCAACGAATCCAGCGCCACGGTCGCCCCTAGCTTGCCCTGCATCATGAAGGTGCGCTTGGCGCCATACACCCGCACTGCGGGCTGGGTCAGTGGCCCCATTGCCGCCGCCAAGCCCAGTACTACTAGCCCGCAGGCTCCTACTATTTGGTTCCGTCTCATCTGTCTTGGGTTCTTTTTACTGGTTCAGGTACACGGATTTGAGCTGATAGGTATTCTGCGTCACCACCCGCTCGCCTTCCTGCAAGCCGCCCTGAATGATAGTGCGCTGCTCATCGGCCGCGCCGGGCTGCACGAAGCGCAGCTTGAATGTCTCGGGCGTGGTGTGCACGAACACGGCCGGCTTGCCGTTGATGTCCGTCACGGCGGCCGTGGGCACGGCCAGCTGGGGCTTGGCGCCGCGGCTCTGCACGCGCACGTTCACGCTCTGGCCCGGCCGCAGCCCAGTGGCGCCGTCCACGGCCAGCACCAGCTGCCGGGCCTGGTTCACGGGGTTCACCACGTTGCTGAACGACACCAGCCGGGCCGGCGCCGTGGCCTCGCCCTGCAAGCCTTCCACCACGAAGCCATCGGCCGCGGCCACTTGCGCCAGGTCCGGGGCAAACACCTGGGCCTGCACGGTCAGCCGCGCGGGGTTGATGATGCGCAGCAGCTCGTCGCCGGCATTTACCTGCTGTCCGGCGGCCAGGCTGAACACGTCCACGGTGCCGCTGACGGGGGCCGTCAGGGTGATGCGCTGGCGGCTTGCCTGGTTATTCTGAATGGCGGCGTTCTGCCGGGCCTGGCGCAGGCGCAGCTCGGCGGCCACCACGTCTTTGCGGGCGGCAATATCCTCGATGCTTTTCAGGCGGGCGTAGTCCTGCTGGGCGGCGCGCAGCTCGGCCTGGGCGTTGGCTTGCTCCGTGGCCAGCCCGAGTTGCTGGGTTGCGTCCAAAGTCTGGTCGAGCACAGCCAGCACCTGCCCGGCCCGCACCGGCTGGCCCACTTGCACGCGCAGGCTCAGCAGGCGCCCCGGCTGCGGGGCCACCACGCGGCCTTCCCCGCCCGGCGCGGCCTGCACCTGCCCCAGCAGGGTGCGGCGCGTGAGCAGCGTATCCAGCCGGGCCCGCTGGGTGCGGATGTCAAATAGAAACTGGCTTTCCTTGGGCATCAGCACCTCATCGGGGGCGGCGCCCGTCGCGCCGGCCGCGGGCGTGGCGCCCCCGCCGTGGTCTTCGCCGCCGTGGGCCGCGGCCGGGCGCGGGGCGGGCAGCAGGGTGGCCAGCAGGCCCGCCAGGGCCAGCCCGCCCAGCAAGGGTTTAGCTAACGTGTTCATGCACAACAGGGGAAGAGGTACTAGAAGAAGACACCACGCGCCGCCGGCGCAGCACCAGCGCCGCCGCGGCCACACCGGCCAGAAACACGCCCGCCAGCAGCAAGGCCAGCTGCCAGGTTTTCCAGGGCGCAGCCGCCGCGGCCGGCCCCGCCGCCTGCGGCAGCAGCTCCTTGCCCACGGCCACGCCTTCCAGCAGCAGCAAATCCGCCCGCCCGTCCGGGGCCACCACCTGCACCGTCAGGCTGTAGGTCTTGGCACTCGGAAAGGTGGTTTCCACCCGGTAGTCGCCGGGGTTCTGCTCGGTGGTCTGAAAGGCCAGCTTGCCGTCTTCCGGCGCGGTCAGCGTGAGCTTGGCCCCGCGCACCGGGGCGTTGGTGGCGAAGTCGGCCAGAAATAGCCGCAGGTGGGCCGGCTCGCCGGGCTTCAAGGGCTCGTAGCGCAGCAGCACTTCAAACTGATCGGAATCGGTAAACACCGAGAAGTACTGTGCGCCGGCCGCCGCCGATGGCGCGGCGGCTCCGCCGTGGTCTTCGCCCCCGTGGGCCGCGGCCGGGCGCGTCAGGCCCAGCACCAGCCCCACGGTCAGCGGCAGCAGTAGATGTAGCAGGTAGTGTCTCATTGGCCCTGGAGGTAGTTGAGTTCGACAATGGCGCGGCGGTAGTCGCGGATGGTCGTCAGGTAGGTATTCTGGATGGTAAAGGCTTGGTTCAGGCTCTGAATCAAGATCAAATAGCTGGCCTCGCCTGCCCGGAACAGCCGCTGCGACTGGCTGATGATGGCCGTGGCCTGGGGCAGACCGGTTTGCTCGTAATAGGCCAGCGAGGCGGCAAACTTGCGCGTGTCGGCCAGGGCCTGTTCGTACTGCCCGCTCAGCTCCAGCTGCTGGGTTTGCAGCTGGGCCTGGGCGGCTTTGCTGCGGGCCGTGGCCGCCTGCAATTGCGCCCGGTAGGCCCACACCCACACCGGCACCGACACGCCAAATTGAAACCGGTAGCGCAGCGGCGAGCCTTCAAATGCTTGGTTCTGGTAGCCCAGCGTGAGGGCCGGGGCCCGCCGCGCCCGCACCAGGCTGATGCCCGATTGGCTTAGCGTCACGTTCTGCTGAGCGTAGGCCAGCGTGGGGCTGCGCGCCAGGGCGGCGCTGTCGTCGGCTGGCAGGGCTTGCAGCAGCGCAGCCCCCGTGCGCGCCAGCGCGGGGCCGGCGCGGCGCAGGTCCTCGGCCGTGGCCAAGTCGGCCGTAGGCTGGCCCAGCAGCAGCCCCAGGCGCCGCTGGGCGGCCACCCGGTCCACGCCGGCTTGCTCCAGCTGGTTGCGCACCTGCCGGGCCTCTGCTTCGGTGCTGATGCGCTGCAAGGAGGTGATTTCGCCGGCCGCGTACAGGCGGTTGGTGGCTTGCAGCAGACTCTGGTACAAGCTGTCCTGGTAACTGAGCTGCCGCAGCTGGGCCTCGCTGAACTGCAAAGCCAGATAGGCCAGGCGCACGTCGCGGCGCACGGTGGCCTGGCTCACGGCCCGGCCCCGCTCGGCCAGCGCCACGCCGGCCTGCGCTACCCGCGCCTGCCGCTGGTACACGGTCGGAAAATCAATGGTTTGCACCACGCCCGGCGCCCATCGCTCGCCCGTCGGCGCCGACCACAGCAAGTCTGGGTTGGCCGGCGCAAAGCTCCCGCGCCGGAGCGCCCGTTGCTCCTCAATTTCCTGCGCCGACTGCCGCAGCCGTGGGCTGCGCCGCAGGGCCTGCTGCTCGGCACTGTCCAGCCCCATGATGAGCCGCTGCGCCTGCGCGCCGTGGCTCACCAGCCAGCCAAATAAGCCCAGCACCACTACCAATAACCTCATATCGTAAGGGCGCGAAGCCGCAGCTCCGCGTGTCGTTACACCATCACTACCGGCCTGCCAGAGCAGGCCATTCACAGTCCACCTATAGCCCAGGGTTTCAACTCTGAGCCACAGGAGGCACCTAGCTTTTTTTCACCAGGTCCATTTCACATACCGGGCACTTGCCCGGCTTGGTGCTGCGGCTGCCTTCGCAGCCCATCGGGCACTCGTACACGGCGCTGGTGGCCTTACTCATGCCCGCGCCGCCGTGCTGCTTCAGCCAGTCGTTGAACTGCTGAATTTCTTTCTGCTGCTCCGTAATCATCTGCTGCGCCATTTTCTTCAGCTCGGCGTCGGTGCCCTGGGCTACTTCCAGCTGGGCCATATCCACGGCGCTCTGGTGATGCACAGTCATCATCATGGCAAAGTCCCGGTCCACGTCGCCACTCGGCGTCATAGGCGCCATCATGGGCTTCATGGAGGCCGTCATGGCCGCCTGAAACGGGTCCTGCGGGTTGCTGGGGTCGTAGTTTTTGGCGGCCCTATCCAGGCGCGTGGCTACGGCCTCCAGCTGCCCGATTTCCTTTTTCTGATCGGCTAGTATCTTCTCGGCCATCTGCCGCAGGGTGGCATCCTTGCCCTCTTTCAGCAGCACCTCCGCCATGTCTACCGCGCCTTGGTGATGGACCATCATGTGGTGCGCAAAGTCGTGGTCCTTGTTGCCGGCCGGCTTGAAGGCGTGCATCTGCTGCATCATCTTGGCCATAGCCCCCGTCAACGACGCCGTAGCGCCGCTGCCGGCGCCGTCAGCCGCCATATCTGCGTGCCCGGCGTGCTCATCGGTCGAAGCCGTAGTGGCTGACGCTTCGGCCGTGGCGTTGTCGGTTGGGTTTTGGTTGTTGCAAGCGCCCAGCAGCATAGCAGCCACCGCAGCGGAGAAAAGCAGGTTGAGTTTCATGAGAACGAAAGGTTTGGTTGAGGAAATGGAAAAGCGCGAAAACTGAATCAGGTGGGTAATCGGCCGGCTCCTTCTCTCCGGCTGAGGAGAGGGAGCCGGGTGGTGAGGCGCCTATGCCGCCGGCTGCACGTTCACCGTGAAGTCGCCCGTGTGAATCTTGCCGCCGTGGTTGAATTGCAGGAACACGCGGTACAGACCGGGCTTGTCGAAGGTGGTGTTGAAGCCGATGCGCGGCCCCCGGTCGGCCTGGTCGTTGGGGTGCACGTGCAGGTAGTCCTGCGTGTCTTTGCTGATGACCACCACGTGGCCCAGCGCCCCCAGGTAGTTGTCGAGGTCCGTCACCGGCTGGCCGTCTTGCTGCACGTCAATGCGCATGCCCAGCAGCTGCCCGGCCTGCACCGGCTTGTCAAATGAAAGCGTGGCCTGGTAGCCGTCCTGGCGCCACTGCATCTGGTCTTGGCTGAACTTCACCGGCGCCTTTTTTGGGCCCGTCACCGACACCTGCTGCCGGCCCAGCTGGTGGCTGCTGCCGCTGGGCGTGTAGTCCTGAAACAGCACGTAGTCGCCGCCAGTCTTGAAGGTAAAGGGCACGTCGTAGCGCCCCGCAGCCGTAAACTCCGGGTGCTCGTGGTAGAACTCCGACAAGTCCCGGCTCACGATGATGAGGTGCATTTTCTTTTCGTGCACCACCGCCAGCGGTACCGGCGCTTGCTCCTGGCCCACCACTTGGGGCAAGAAGGAGAGCGTAGCCGCCTGCCCGGCCGCCAGCTGCGCCGGCTGGGTGCTCAGGTTCATCTGGTAGGTTTTGCCGTCCCCGGCCGGCTTGTCGGTGTGCTCCAGCTTCATGCCGCACTTGGGGCAGTTGTCGCCGGCCTTGGTGCTGGTCACTTCCGGGTGCATGGGGCAGGAGTAGATGTGCCCGCCGGCGTGCTCGGTGCCGCTGGCGTCGGCGGTAGCCGTTGCCTCCGTAGGTGTAGTAGGGTTGGACGAGCAGCCAATAGCCGCCCACGTCAGCGAAGCCAGCGCCAAGGCTGGCAACAGGGTACGTTTCATCGGAAACAGGGAAAAAGAGAAGAAAAGAGAGAAAGGCTAGGCCCCGAACTGCTGCCAGAGCACGAACCCCAGCACCGCAGCCAGCAGGGCGTACAGCCCAAACCGCAAAGCCCGACGCCACGGCGAAGCCGGCGGCGGCCCATCGGGTTGACAGCAACTCTTCATTGCCAAAAGCCAGGAAGTGAAAGGAAAAGCAGCCGCCCACGGCGGTAGCACGCCGCGCAACCGGCGGCGTTGGGCTCCTTGCTTCTTTTGCGAAGCGAGGCCCAGAGTAGGGAAGTAGCGACCAGCCAGCAAGCCTAGCGAACAGGCCACACAAAAAGGTCCGGCCACACCACGGCATAGCCGGGCAGGCGCGGACCTTACAGGGCGCGAAAACCTAAATCGTGAGGGAACCGACGAAAATGCGGATGTCGGGAATCTTGGGCGGCAAGTGCTGCGGCGGCACCAGGCGCACGGCCTGCGTCGCGTCCCACGCACCAACCGAGGCAAACGTGAAGTCCTGCATGGGCGGCAGGGCTACCCACAGCGGCCCGGCTACGGCCGGCTTCTCTACGGGCGGCGTCGTCAGGCCCTTCAGCACCGCCGCCGATTTGTCTTTGCAGCACTCGTGGCTTTGCTTGGCCGGAGCCTGGTGGCCGGTGGCGGCTTTCTTGGTGTGCCCGTGGCAGCCGGGGTGCTTCGGCTTGACCGGCGCGGCCACGGCTGCCCGCTCGGCGCGGGCCCCCGGCATAATGGCCGCGCACAAACACTGCCCCACGAACACATGGAGGAAGACCACCAGCAAGGAGGCCGCCGTAACGCGCTTCGTAAGGTTGGACAGCAGAAACATCAAGCAGAGACTATCTAGCCGCAAAAATACGGGCACCGAGCAGAAAAGGTACTGCCATTTACTGCCGCCTAACAGACCCACCACCCAAACAATTCCCCCTACCGCCCAGTGAAAAACAGCCACTGGCAAACCGTTAGCCCGGTTTTTCAAGCTGCACGGCTGCTTGGCCTCTGCTTCGTTTCGTCCCGGTGCCCACAAATTATGTAAGTCGAAAACCGAATTGTGCACGCCCCGTCCAAACGCCCGATTACCCTCGGAATGTTGCAAGTCCAAACGCGAATCCTGCACATTCTTCGTGCCGGCCGTCCGGTTTATTTGTAGTGGCCATTCTAGGTTCCTTCCGGCCTGATGTTAACGCCGTTTTTCTTATGCATCATTCCGCTCATTCTTCCCCCGCCGCCCCGCCCGCTGCCAGCGGTGCCCCGGCCGGCCCCACCGAAACGGCCGTGCTCAACATCGAGGGCATGACCTGCGCTTCCTGCTCCAACTTCGTAGAGCGGGCCCTCAGCCGCACGCCCGGCGTGCAGCGGGCCACCGTCAACTTGGCCAGCGAAAAGGCCACCGTCGAATTTGTACCCGCCCAGATAGACCGCGCCGGCCTCAAAGCCGCCGTCGAACAGGCTGGCTACCAGGTACACGAGCCCGCCACGCCGGCCGCCAGCCCCCTGGCCTCCTCCGACGAGCTGGACCAGCGCAAAGCCCAGGCCTACGCCCAGCTCAAGCGCCGCTTCGGGGTGGCCGTGGTCCTGGCCGTCATCATCATGCCCCTGAGTATGCTCATGCTCTGGCCTTCCTTGATGGCGCGCGTTTCCATGCCGGTGCTGAATTACGTGCTGCTGGGCCTCACGCTGCCGGTGCTGCTCTACAGCGGCCGGGAGTTTTTCGTGTCGGCCTGGAACGGGCTCCGGCACCGCACCGCCAGCATGGACACGCTCATTGCCCTGGGCACGGGCGCCGCGTTTCTGTATAGCCTGGCTGCCACCGTGGCGCCGCACGTCTTTATGCGCCAGGGCCTCATGCCCGAGGTGTACTACGACACCACCGCCACCATTATTGCCCTGATTCTGCTGGGCAAGGTGCTGGAAAGCCGGGCCAAGCAGCGCACCTCGGCCGCCATCAAGGCCTTGATGGGCCTGCAAGCCAAAACCGCCCGCGTCATCCGCCACGGCCAGGAAGTAGATATTCCCGTGGAAGAGCTGCGCCTCGGCGACGAAGTGCTGGTGCGCCCCGGCGAAAAAGTGGCTACCGACGGCATAATCCTTGCCGGCCGCTCGGCCCTCGACGAATCCATGCTCACCGGCGAAAGCCTGCCCGTGGACAAAACGGAGGGCGACGCCGTGTTTGGCGCCACGCTCAACAAAACCGGCGCGTTCCGCTTCCGCGTCACCAAGCTGGGCGCCGACACCATGCTGGCCCAGATTGTGCGGCTGGTGGAAGAGGCCCAGGGCAGCCGGGCCCCCATCCAGCGCCTGGCCGATAAAGTGAGTGCCGTATTTGTACCCGTGGTGGTCATCATTGCCCTGGCCACGTTCGTGCTCTGGTTCAACTTTGCCCCCGAAAATACCCGTTTCTCGCTGGCCCTGGTCAACTTCGTGGCGGTGCTCATCATTGCCTGTCCCTGCGCGTTGGGCCTGGCCACGCCCACGGCCATCATGGTGGGCACGGGCAAAGGCGCCGAAAAAGGCGTGCTCATCCGCAACGCCGAAGCCCTGGAAAAAGCCTACCAGGTCAACACCGTGCTGCTCGACAAAACCGGCACCATCACCCGCGGCGAGCCGGCCGTAACAGATTTCGTACCCGCTGCCACGGCCCCTGCCGACACCCTGGCCCAGCTCGCCGCCGTCGAACGGCAGTCGGAGCACCCGCTGGCCGCCGCCGTGGTGCGCTACGCCGACGCTCAGGGCGCCGCGCGCCTCGACGCCGCCGGCTTCGCGGCGCACGAGGGCCGCGGGGCCGGGGCCACCGTCGCCGGCCAACCCGTGCTGGTTGGCAACCGCCGCCTGCTCACCGAGCACGCCATTTCCCTTCCGGCCGACCTCGAACACGCTGCCGCGCAGCTGCTGGCCCAGGCCAAAACCGTGTTGTACGTAGCTGTAGCTGGCCAGCCCGCCGCCGTGCTGGGCGTGGCCGACACCGTGCGCGACACGTCCGTGGCCGCCATTCGGCACTTGCAACAGGAGGGCATCGAGGTAGTGATGATGACCGGCGACAACGCCCAAACCGCCGCCGAAGTGGCCCGCCAGGTCGGCATCGCCCGCTACTTTGCCGAGGTGCTGCCCGCCGACAAGGCTGCCAAAGTAAAGGAGCTGCAAGCCGAAGGCCGCACGGTAGCCATGGTCGGCGACGGCATCAACGACGCGCCCGCCCTGGCGCAAGCCGACCTGGGCCTGGCCATCGGCTCGGGTACCGACGTGGCCATGGAAGCGGCCGGCATCACGCTCATGCGCTCCGACCTGCAAGGCGTCGTCACGGCCATAGCCCTGTCGCGCCAGACCATGCGCACCATCAAGCAGAACCTGTTTTTCGCCTTCGTCTATAACACGCTGGGCATTCCGGTAGCGGCCGGCCTGCTCTACCCGTTCACGGGCTGGCTGCTCTCGCCCATGCTGGCCGCCGCGGCTATGGCTCTCAGTTCGGTATCGGTGCTCACTAATTCGTTGCGTCTACGCGCGGCCAAGGTTTAATGCTCTTCGTTATGGATACTGCCCAATTGCTCGTAACCCTTGGCGGCGTGGCCCTGATGGGCTTTGTTGGCTGGTTTTTCTTTCTGGCGCCCCACCAGGTAGCGGCGGCCGTGTCGTCCAGCACCGGCGTGCAGCAGGTGGACATCACCGTGAAGGGTGGCTACTCGCCCGACGTTATCGAGGTGGAGAAGGACAAGCCCGTGCAGCTCAACTTCTACCGCGACGAGGACAACAGCTGCTCGGAAGAACTGCTGCTGCCCGATTTCAACCTGCGCCGCGAGTTGCCCCCGTTCCAAACCACGGCCGTGGAGCTGCTGCCCCGCCAAGCCGGCACTTACGAATTCACTTGCGGCATGCACATGCTGCGGGGCAAGCTGGTAGTGAAATGAGTGCTGCCCTGCCCATTCCCACCGCCGCCCTGCCCCCGGCCGCGCCGGGCACCACCCGCCTGTACATCCGCAACATGGTGTGTCCGCAGTGCCTGCGCGTGGCCCGCCGCGAGTTAGAGCAGGCCGGCCTGCACGTCGAGGCCATTGCCCTGGGGGCCGCCGACGTACGCCCCACCACCCCCGGCCAGCCGCTGCCGCCCCCCGAGCAGCTGCAAGCGGCCCTGCACGCCGTGGGCTTCGAGCTGGTGGACGACCCACGCGACCAGTTGGTGGAGCAGACCAAGGCCCTGGTAGTCGAGCTGATTCACTACACGCCCGCCGACCAGCAGCCCCTGCTCAACTACTCGCACTACCTCAGCCAGCGCCTCGGCCGCGACTACGCTTACCTCTCGCACCTATTTTCCCAGCGCGAGGGCCTGACCCTGGAGAAATACATCATCCGCCAGAAAGTAGAGCGGGCCAAAGAGCTGCTCAGCTACCAAGAGGCCACCGTGGCCGACGTGGCCCGCCAGCTCGGCTACAGCAGCGCCGCCCACCTCTCCACCCAGTTCCGCCAGGTCACCGGCCTCACGCCCACCCAGTTCCAGGCCCTCGGCCCTGGCTCTGCCGGCCGCCGCAGCCTGGACGATGTGGTGAGGTAGAGAATTGCAATGAGCAGATTAATCTGCGCCTTCACTCAACTGAGCAGAGTCAGTTACTGGTCCGGCTAGCTTAAGATGCGCCAACTCCTGGGGCGTATATGTATCTAGCATGTGCCGCCAAGCCTTGCGTGCCGTCTTCTCAAACTTTTGCTCCACCTTGGCAATAAGGTGAACTAAGAGTGCGCGGTAATTGAGGAGTTCCGCTCTATCTGGCATGTTGCGTTTAACCGATTTGATTTGAGCTTGTCTGGCATAGGTTTGCAGGTTCATGGTCAGGTAGGCTACCCCAAATTCGTTATCAGTAATGCCACGGTGAGCCAGAAACCGGTGCCGCAAATCCATTAGCCGCTCGTGAGTGGCCAGCAGGTCTGTTTGCGTACTATCGAAACAGTCTTTTTCTAGCTTGGGTAGGCCCGCCGCTGAAGCGTCTGTAAAACACTTCCCGTGCAAGGCAATAACTGTATACCACAAAGAGGCTGTTATAGTCTTGTTGTGAGTAGTGGCTAATAGCTCCTCTGTGGCATCTAGGCACAACAGCAAATCTTCTCGAATGCCATGATAGGCAAGCAGATTTTTGGCTGCATAGCCAGGTAAAGCAAAATCTACATGGTTTCCGTCATTGGCCTGCCTGATTTTTTCGAGCAAATACTCGAGGGCTGTTTCCTGATTCATAAGGACTGTTTACGTATGCTGGGCGTCTCAACCCGTTCATGGTTGAGTCAATAAACACGAGAATAGTTTCCCAGTGTTAGTGTTAACGTGTCGCCTCCAAATCTTGTAAGCTCACACCAGCAATTAGCCCAAAATAGCCCTGGCCACCTACCGTTACTAGCAGAAACCCAACCCTGTGCTTTTCTGCCCCATGAAACGACTCTTCCACCTTCCCCTCCTGGCTTCCTTGCTACTGCTAAGCCTGCTTGGTGCGTCTTGCAAAAAAGACCACGGTTCCATGAACATGGACAGTCCCTACATGAAAATCATGATGGACATGATGACCCAGATGGACGCCCAGCCGAAAACCCAGGACCCCGACCACGACTTTGCCGCTCAAATGGTGCTGCACCACGACGCCGCCATCAAAATGGCCCAGGAAGAGCTACGAAGCGGCACTAATCAAGAGATGAAAACCACCGCGCAGAGCATCATCACCAAGCAGCAAGCCGAAATCACCCAGTTCAACAGCTTCCTGAGCGGCCACCAGGCTCAGCAGCCGGCCGTGCCGGCTTTCAACCAGGCCCAGAAAACCAACATGGACAAGATGATGCAAGCCAGTGAGGCCCGTAACCTGCGCAACCAAGCCGACTACGACTTTGCCCAGCTCATGGTAGACCACCACCAAGCCGCCATCGACAATTCTCAGGCATTACTGCAATACGGCCGCAACACCACTACCCGCACCATGGCCCAGGCTATCATTGACGACCAGCGCCAGGAAATCGCCGCCTTACAAGACTGGCTGGCCCGCAACCGCTAAGGCCGGTGTTTACGCACGAAAAAGGCAGCTCCGTAAGAGCTGCCTTTTTGCTATTAGCAAGCGGTGGTAGCCAAGTAAGCTACCAATCAGCTTATTTCATGGAAGTGTTCACCGTGCTTTCGTTGCCTGTTTTCCGCCTCATTTTATGCATCGCCGCCGGCCTGCTATTGGTCGGTTGCCGGTCATCCGCTATAGTCCCTATGTTTTCAGCCGCCGCCTGGTCCCATCCCTTGCGGCCGGCACTGCGCGTCGACACGGCAACGGCCGACACTGCCCATGAGCCCCCCACTCCGCCGAGACGGGTAAAAACGCAAGTGCGGCCTCCGGTCGCGGGCACGCCGGACCTCGCGCCCAGGAAGCAAGAGTTGGCGAGCGAGCCTCGCAGGTATGCAACAGCAACCACCGGGGACACCGCGAGCAGCAGCACCCAGCCAGTGGCTCCGCGCAAGCCGCGCCAGCAATCCTCGCCCAAGTTCTTAAGCGCCCAAACGCTGGTGCATTACAGCCTGCACTTTGTGTTCCCGGTCGTGTTGGCGCTGGTATTTTTTTCCGTGATGTGGCAGACCGCTTACCTTATTATGCTGGCCACAATGCTTATTGACCTGGACCACCTGCTGGCCAAACCCATCTTCGACCCGCTACGCTGTAGCGTGGGATATCACCCACTGCACTCTTTTTACGCCATCCCGGTGTATATGGCGCTGCTTCTGCTGCCAGCAACGCGAATTGTTGCCGTGGGCCTGCTGTTCCACTTGGTCACGGACACGGTAGACTGCCTGTGGAACTTCAGCCACTGCCGCGAGTGCTACCTCAACTCCCGTCTGTATGCTTTGCGCAACCGGGTGCGAAAGCTACTAGGCCGTGAGGCGGTCGAGTAGATAGAGGCAAAAGCAAGTGTTGAATGGAAGGCTCCGGCAGTCATACCTTTTCCAATGCAGTAGGGACAAAGCCATTGGAAGCCGATGAGCACCGCCTGGCTACCCGGCCCCCAGCATCTTGCCCGCCGACAACTGCACTTGGTTTGCCAGCCTGGGCCTGACTCAGTAGGAGCAGGATAGGCTACTGAATAAGAGTTGCAAGAGTGGCTGCTGGTGCACAAGAAGTACTGAATTGGCTGGTAGCTTTACCACCACCGACAAAGGCAGCCCCATCGGCTGCCTTTGCGTTTGCTTATGAAAGTATCCGGTTTGCTGCGGCGCGGGTTTGGCCCCGCCCTCTACGTCCTCGTTCCCCTCACGCTCTACCTCACAGGCTGGCACACCGAAGTGCTGGGCTGCGCCCAGCAGGCACTACTGGCCACCGGGCTGTTTCAGCCGCAGCTGGCCCCTGCCTCCACGCAACCACAGGCCGACTACAGCTTGCCCCTGCGCACCCTCGATGGCCGCCTGACCACACTGGCCGAACTGCGCGGCCAGCCCATCCTGCTCAACCTCTGGGCCACTTGGTGCCCGCCCTGCGTGGCCGAAATGCCCGGCCTGCAACGCCTGCACGACAAGTTACGGGGCCAGAAAATAGCGTTGGTTCTGTTATCGATGGACGAAAATCCCGAGAAAGCCCGCCGCTTCGCGGTCCGCCGCGGCTTCACTATGCCCATCTACACCCTGGCCGGCGACGTGCCCGCCGTGTTCAACACCGAATCTATTCCCACCACATATATCATTTCACCCACTGGCACTATTGTGGCCCGCCACGAGGGCATGGCTAACTACAACAGTCCGGAAATGCTACAGTTTCTGCAACAACTGGCCCGTTAGTCAATGCAGCACCTAACAACGAAAAGGGCACCTAGCATGTAGGCGCCCTTTTCGTTGCTTTCTAGCGCCTAAATTTTGGTGCGCGGCCGTTTCTTCTCGCGTCGCACCCCTTTAAATGGCTTGCCGTCCTCTTTCACATCCATGAAGCGGCCCGAATCGGCGTCGCGCTTCACGTACTGCTGGGTAGTCGGATTGTAGGTCTGGGACCGTTTACGCACGGCCCCTTTGCGGGCATTGTCGCCAGTAGGTGGGTTCTTGGCCATGATGCAGGCAGCGTTAAAGTGAGCTACAATGAAGCCGCGTCCCCGCGCTCCACGATGTCCCGTACCTCGGCCGCCGTGCGACCATCGGGACCTTTCAGGTCCGCGTCTGGGTCCACGGCCACCGACGACACGGCCGCCGCCACCGACCCGGCCAGCACCAGGTAGCCACCCAGCGTTACGATGGCCGCCGGCAGCGCCACCGGCGCCGTGGCAATGATGCCGCCTACCGTTGCCAGGGCCGCCCCGATGGTGCGCACCTTGCGAAAGAACCGAGGTGTGGGCAGCGTCACTCGGTCCAGAACCGTTAGTTTCTTGTCCATAGTTGAAAAAGGGTTTAGTGAAAAACGAGCCGCCACCCGGCGGCCCGGATATGCTAGGCCCCCGCGGAGCCATTGTATTGTTCCAAGCGGGCCAGAATCCGGTCGGCCCACCGGTTGCGCTCCACCTGCTCCTTGTAGGCGTCCGACAGATTGCGCGTGCGTTCCTCCACCAGCGCCATCGTCTTGTCGATGTGGCCCAGCCGCTCGGTGAGCTTGAGCACTAGCTCGGTCATCTGCTGGCGCAGGGCCTCGCGCTGCTCCAGGCTTTCGGTGCGCAGCCGCTCGATGTCCAGCCGCATTTCGTCGCGCAGCTTCGCTTCCCGCGCTACCGCCGACACGTGGTACTCGTCCACCCGCAACGTCAGCGCCTCCGACTTCTGCTCGTTCGTCCGGCAGGTGGCCTTCAGCTCCTCGACGGCTCGCCAGTTCTTCACGAAGTAGAGCAGCACGGCCACCGCCCCGCCCACCACCGACGTTACCACGCCCCAATTGTCCAGCACCGGATTAGCCACGGCCCGGCCCTCCTTTCTGCGCGGTCAGCAGCTCGAAGTGGGGCCGGTCTTTGAACGCGGCCCAATCCCCGCCCCACACCACCCGCGTATCGGCCGCCTTCATCAACCGCGCAAACTTGCTCAGTAAGAGCCCCGACCACGACACCGACCTATCCGCCAGCAGAAAGGCTACGTCCAGCGCCGGGGTAGGAGAGAGGTTATGCTTGGACTCACCACCCCGCTTGTAGGTCACAATAATGCCTGGCCGGGTACGCCCCTGCGCGTACAACTCGTTCTGGCGCTCCACCGAGCGAAAGCACTCCGTCACTATCGGCCGCCCCACTAGCCGCAACGTAGGGTCCGATAGCCAACGCCGCAATGCCTCATCATAAGCCGCCGCCAGCGCCGGAACCGCCTGTGCCAACCGCACGGCTTGTACCGCCGCCTGCTTCGGCGTCAGCTCCGGCGGCAATCTTGAAGGTGAGAGAGTGGAGCGAAACATATTTTAGTTTGATGTAAGTTAATGCGGTAAAGTTGCAATAATTTACATAAATATGTAAGAAATATTTGCTCAGGATTATTCATTATAGAGTGAATAGCTGTTATCTTAGATTGTATTTTTTTGGGCACATCCCTTCGGGTCGGGCTGTCCGCCACTCCGCTTCGCTGCGGCCCTGCGGGCAGCCTCCTGCGTCGGCTTGGCTCCCATCCCTCGTATGATTGCAGTGCCGTATTTTATCGGTGCTACCGGCAAGGAAGGCGGGGTCACCACCCATCCTTAAGCACGCGGCGGGCCCGCCGTGATGCTGGGCGCTAGAGACTGTGCCCCGCCTTCTGTTTTCGCCTGAAGACTGTACAGTATAGAGGGAGCCCCGACGTGGCGGCATCCCGCATGTCACGAGGAAAGCTGCGGTGAAAACCCGGCGGGTAGCGGTTGTTTCACCTTTTATTCCGTGCGTATGGCCGCCTCTTCCCCACCCGTGTTGCTCAAGTATGTCGTCGGCATCGACATTGCCAAGGCCACGTTTGCCGCCTGCCTGGGCAGCATCGACACCACCCAACGCCTGCGTCTGGGCAAAGTGGCTGTGTTTGCCAACGATGCCGCCGGCTTCGAGGCGCTGCAACGCTGGGTGGCCTCGGGGCAAACGGTGCCCGCCTGTCCGCTCTGGTACGTGGTCGAAGCCACGGGCGTGTACTACGAAGAATTGGCCTACTACCTGAGCGCCCGCCAGCAGGCCTTAAGCGTACTGTTGCCCAACAAAGTCAAGCACTTTGCCCGTAGCACCGAGCAGAAAAGCAAAACCGACGCGTTGGATGCGCGCCTGCTCTGCCGCCTGGGGCTGGAGCGCCAGCTACCGGCCTGGCAGCCGCTCACCCCGGCCATGCGGCAGCTTCGCTCGCTCAGCCGCGAGCGGGCCGCCTTGCGCACGCAGGCCGCGCAGACCAAAACCCGCGCCCATGCCTACGCCCATAGCTACGAGCCCGATCCGCTGGCCCTGACCCGCTTGCAGCAGCGGCAGGCGCTGTTCGAGGAGCAGATGCAGGCCATTGACGAACAGACGGCGCAAGTGGTGGCGGCCACCCCGGAGTTAGCCCGCAAGCTGGCCCAGCTCACGAGTGTACCGGGTATTGCCCTGCTGACGGCCGTGACCATCGTGGCCGAAACCAGCGGCTTCGCCCTGGTCGAGAATGAGCGGCAGTTAGCGTCGTATGCCGGCTTGGACGTAGTGCAGCGGCAAAGCGGCAACCTGGCCCGCCCGACGGCCATCTCCAAACGTGGCAACGCTCGCTTGCGCACGGCCCTCTACCTGCCGGCCGTGAGCAGCCTGCGCTACAACGAGCAGCAAAAAGCGTTTTACGCCCGGCTGCGGGCCCGCTCTCCCAATGGCAAGGTGGGCGTAGTGGCCGTGATGCGCAAACTGCTGCTGCTGACGTATTCGCTCTGGAAAAACGACCAGTCGTATGACCCGGCGTATCATCCGGCGACGGCACCAGCCCAAAAAGTAGCCCCAACGCCCGAAGGAGCTGAGGCTACGCAGGATGTACCCACAGGCACTCCTTTGGAAGCCTTAAGCTAAAAATAATCCGCCCATCGGGTTGCTTTCCATCACAGTATCTTGCGCATTTCTCCCGCTGCTGTTCGTCTCTGGTGATGCTAACCGCCCAACGCCGCTTGCCCAAGCCCTGAAAAAGGGCCCCGGCAGTCGGCTACCGCCCCCACGCAGGCCGCCGGGCCGCGCCCCAAAAAGCGCCGCCCGTCGTCCCGCTCACCACTCGTTCCACGCTCCGGCCCAGCACCGCTACCCTCCCGCAAAACCCACCGCGCCGGTGCCCGGCCTCCGCTACCGAGGCCCCGCCCGGCCCGCTTCCCTCCGTGCCCTCCGCCCACGCTGCGCTCCGCTCATTCGTCGCTCCGCTGCTCTGCGCTCCTCATTCGCTATGCTTGCAGGGCTCCGGTTGCTCCGGTCAGCCGGCCTCCGCCTGCCCGCCGCCCGACTCTGCCGCTGCTGCCGACCGCCCCACGCTCCGGCCCGCTGCCTTGCCTCCCCACTAGCTCACCGCACGGCAGCCAGCCTCTGCTACCGAAAACCCACGCCCCGGCCCGCCTCTCGTTGGTCGGCCAGCCTCTGCCTGCCACCCCGACTGACTCTGACGCCAGCCCACCGCACGGCCCAGGCCGCCAATTCGCAAGGTCAGCGGCTCCTTGGGTCGCCACCTCCCAAGCGGGCTGCCTGGCCTTTGCCTACGCGCCCATCGGTGGTTCCGACAATAAGGTGCCGCTCCGCGGCCGGTTTCATTGGGGGCACCCCAAACCCCAGCGTCCATGCCCTGGCTGACGCCCGGTCATCTGCCTCGGGTTCCGCCGCCTTCCGTTGGTCGGCCGCTACACCCTTGTATGATTGCAATGCCTTAAGTTGAGAGGTAGCCAGAAAAGGAAACGGAGACACCCTACTCCCCAAAGGCGGGGCCTTGGCGCTGACCTTGTTTGTGAGAAAACGTGCCCGTTTCCCGTTTTTGCCCGAAGACTGCACAGTATGGAGGGAGCCCGCCCCGGCAGTGGCATCCCGCATTTGCACAAGGAAAGTTGCGGTAAAAACCTGTCTGGTCGCGTTGTTTCACCCTTTTTTCTTTATTTATGGCCTCGCCTGCTGCTGCCGCCCCGCTCAAATACGTCGTGGGCATTGACATTGCCAAAGACACGTTCGTGGCCTGCTTCGGCCGCATCGAGGCCAGCCAGCAGTTGCGCTTCGGCAAAGAAGCCACCTTCGACAACACGCTGGCCGGCTTTACCGCCTTGCTGGCGTGGACGGGCCAGCAGCGGACGGCTGCCGCCCCGCTCTGGTTCGTGGTCGAGGCCACGGGCGTGTATTACGAGGAGCTGGCCTATTTTCTGGCCGATAACACCCAGGCGCTGAGCGTGCTGTTGCCCAACAAAGTCAAGCACTTCGCCCACAGTACTGAGCAAAAAAGCAAGACCGACCAGCTCGACGCCCGCTTGCTCTGCCGCCTGGGCCTGGAACGGGTCTTGCCCGCTTGGCAGCCGCCCACGCCCGCCCTGCGCCAGCTGCGGGTCCTGGCCCGCGAACGGCAGAGCCTGACGCAGCAGGCGGCCAAACTCAAGCTGCAGCGCCACGCCTACCAGCACAGCTACCGGCCCGACGCCCGCACCCTGGCACGCCTGGCCGACCACTTGCAGCTGCTGGCGCGCCAGGTCCGCGCCGTCGACCAGGACCTGAAGGCCCTGCTGGAAACCGAGCCGGACCTGGCCCGCAGGCTGGCGCATGTGACCAGCATCCCCGGCATGGGCCTGACGTCGGCCATCCTCGTAGTGGCCGAAACCAACGGCTTCGCCCTCATCGAGAACGAGCGGCAGCTTGCCTCCTACGCCGGCCTGGACGTGGTGCAGCACCAAAGCGGGCTGGCGGCGCGGGCCGCCCGCATTTCCCGGCGGGGCAACGTGCGCCTGCGCACGGCTCTTTACCTACCCGCCCTGAGCAGCCTGCGCTGCAATCCCCAGCAGAAGGCCTTCTATACCCAGTTGCGGGCCCGCCAGCCCAACGGCAAGCCGGGCGTGATTGCCGTTATGCGCAAGCTCTTGCTGCTCTGTTATTCGCTCTGGACGAATGACCGGCCCTACGACCCGCAGTATCGCCTGGCCCCGCCCGCTGAAAAAGAAGTAGCCCCGGCTACCGAAGCAGTCGAGGCTACGCAGGATGAACCCCAAAAGGTTCTCCTTCAGGACACCCAAAGATAAAAAAGCGCCCCGGATTTTTTGCTTTCCATCACAGTATCTCATAAGGTGCCCTTCGGGCCGGTCTATTGGGGGTGCTCAGGCCGCCCCCCAAGCCCCCCAGCCGAGGCTTTTAGCGGTTGGTCAGGTCGGCCGCGCCGTTCCAGCAGCCGGTGCCGCGCATTTTCAGGCCTCAGTTAGTACCTCAGCTGCCACCGTCCGGGACGGCGGTGCTGGCCACCACCCCCAGGCGCAGCGGTGCAGGCCTCACAGTTCCAGGCCACCGGCTGGCCCGGCGGGCGGGGCGTGTAGCAGCCACTCGCAGCGGCGGCCCAGCCGGGCGGCGGCGCGGGCGGCGCTCAGCGTGCCCCGGCTTTGCCCGTCCCACAGCACCAGTACAAGGTCGGCCCGGCGCACTATTTCCGCATTGCGCACATGAGGCGCGCCGGCACCGTGGGCAGCGTAGTCGGGCCGCAGTTCCAGCAGCGGCACCCCGTTGGCTCGCGCCCAGCTGGCCGCTAGTTGGTCGGCTCCCGCCGCGCCCCCGCTTATCACCAGCGCCGGCCGCAGGTGCGCTAGGTAGCAAGCTAGGCGCTTAGCCGTAGGGCCACCCTGCACGCTCCGGCTACCTACTACCGCCACTGCCAGTCCACTCTCTGTGGTTGCCTCTTTTTGTACATTATCCATACAGAAAGATAGTAATTATTTTCTTAATTCTGTAAATTATTATTTACTGTTTTCTTTGCTTTTAATTACAGTTTTCCGTATAATTGTATAGAAAGTCGGGGGAGAGGCCCCCGGCGTCCGCGCACAGGCAGGCAGGGCCCGGCCCGCCAGGAGCGCACCCCACCGGCTAACATCTACAGCCATGCTACCCACTCAGTTGCTTCAGCTTGCCGCCGCCGTTTGGCAGGGCCCTGCTTTCTGCCCGTTCCAGGGCATCTACGTCTCGCAGTCTGCCGCCACCTATGACCAGGGCATCGGCCCGCGCTGGTACGTCAGCTTCTCGCTGGCCGAGCGCCCGGCCAGCCAGCCTGCCGGGGGCTTCGCCGGCTCCGGCCGCAACCCGTTCGAGGCCCTGAAATCTGCTTTTCGCGCCTTGCGCGCCGTGGCTCCCGCCTACGCTTTTGTAGCCGTTTGCGAGGTTGTGAAAGCCGAGGACGAATACGCCGGGGTGTCCGCCCATGTATAGCGCCGTATTGGCTGCTCCCGCCGCATCGGTGGGGGCGGCTCCGGCGCCCACCGTGCGCCAGCAGCTAGCTCGCACCCAGGCCGTGCTGCACGATGCCCGCCAGGCACTCTACGGTCTGCGTGACGAGTACCCGCGCCAGCCCGCCCGCTTCGCTCGCATCCGCGCCGCCATCATCCGCCACCAGCAGGCCCGCGCCGCCTACAAAGCCGCGGCTGAGGCTTTCCACGCCAGCCCGGAAGGGACGCAGCTACAACGCTTCCGCCAGCAGTATGCCCGCTGGTAATGCTCCGCAGGCAGGCCGTTGGCATACGGCCTGCCTGTACGCCGGCAACCTGGGCTGGGCCGTGGTGCGCGACGTGGCCCAACCCGGCACTACGCCCGGAGGCCCCGGCCACTATCAGCAGGAGGCTGCCCCCGGCGCCTACGCCACCCACGAGCAGGCCCAGGCCGCCGCCGATGCGCTGAACGCCGCCCCGCCGCCCGTCATCCGCCTACGCCCGGCCGACTGCTACGGATTGCTGCCCACCCCGGCCGACGATTACCATCCCCACCCCTGGGACCTCAAATAACCAACCACCGGCCTGCGCCCCGCCCGGCGCGGGCCCTTACTGCCCGCATCATGCCCGCAACCGCTACGACATACCAACCCCACCTGCTCGACCCGCACAGCGCCGAGCCTCAACCCATCCGTCCCCGCAACGGCCACAGCTTTAAGCTGGCCGAGCTGTACGAACTGCTCGACTGCCAAACGGTGGACGTGGTGCGCCTTTCCAAAGACCTCATTCTGATAATCGACGACGAAGGCAAATTCCGTAACCCGGCTTACCTGAATCTGCTGGCTACTTATCTGTGGTACCAGTACCAACCCGACGCCCGCGGCGTGGACAGCATTGTGGGCCGCGTCATTCTCTGCCACGACAAGCAATTCCGCTAAGCCATGCAGGCCCCCACGTTCCGCGCCTGGGTGCGGCCCTGCCCGCGCTTCGGCTTTGTCTGGCAGCTGCGCCAGCCTTTCTACTCGACCACTGCTAACGGCGAGCGGCCCACCAGGGCCGCCGCCATGCGTGAAGCCATCCGCGACGCCCGCCACTTCCAGACCTGCCACGCCGAGCCGGAGGAAGGCGGCGAGGTTTTCCACGAGCCACCGCCCCCCTGGGCGCCCGAGGGCTACTATGATGACACCGATTATTAACGGCTACCGGGGGCCGGGCCGCTAACCGGCCCCCAATCATTTCTCACCATCAACCCCTTACCCGCAATGGCAAAACAATCCGCCACCGCCCAAACTGCAACCGCCACGCCCGCCGCTCCGGCCGCCGAACTGGCCCCCGTCGCCACCCCCAGCCGGGCCTACCTCACGGCCGCTGTAGACGAAGAATCCGGCGAGGTCGTAGAAACCAGCCGCTTCCGCTACCTACCCGGTCACCCGCGCCAAATCCGCTTCGACGCCAAAGCCGGCCAGTTCAACATCAACGGCACCACGCCGCTGGGCAGCTCATTAAGTTTCATTCCGCTGGCCTGGCGCATCTTCCAGGACGACATCCTGAACATGGGCCGCAAGCTCTGGGCTGAGTTGTTCTACGCCGACGAAAAGGGCGCTATCTGCGCCGTATTGTTCCACGGCTACAGCGTCGAGAACCTGTACCGTCTCATCGAACCGCTGTTTTATGATGATTTGACGCTGGCCGATGTGGTAGTGAAAGTGCAGGCCAGTAAGAAGGAAACAACCAAAGAGGGCAAGAAGGCCACCTACTACATTGCCGAATTCAGCTACGAGGTAGCTGACCCGGCCGAGGTGCAGGCCCGCCGCGAGTTTGCCCAGGACTTTCCTATCTGGCGCGAGGAAACCCACACCGGCGCGGCCGATGTGCGCATCCAGCACGGCTACCAGAATCCGAAGGCCGAAGTTGCCCAACTCCCCGAGGCCGCCGAGCTGGCCACCACCGCCGAAGCCGAGTAGTTCATCGGCCCCCTGCCCGGCAGGGTAGGGGGCCACCTACGCCTTTCCCGTATGCCTACCTCTCTGGAAGTACCGCAGCTGGTGGTGCACCTGCCCGCCCGCGACGAAGCCGAGGCCGCCCGCCTCACCCAACTGGCCCAACTCATCGAGGCCGCTGAGCCCTTACCCGACCTACGCGACCTGGCCCCAGCCGTGCGCGGCCTGTTCCCGCCCCCGGCCTACGAAGTCGGTTGCGGCGGCGCCCACATCTGGCTCCACCGCCACGGCGAGTCTCAGCGCCTGGCCTTCATCAGCTGAATGCTGACCTTTTACCATTTAACGCCCAGCCCCATGTTTTCCAACCTGCAAGCTCACCCCGGCCTGACCCAGGCCCAGCACCGCGCCCTGCCCCACGTCAGCAACACCGACCTGAGTACCCTCAAAGCCGAATTGCTGGGCCAGCTCCGCACCCCCAACCCACAGGCCCTGACCTTCGGCGCTTCCTTCCACGAGGCCGTGCTGGAGCCTCACCAGTACGCCGCTCCCCAATTGCCCCCGGCTCAGCTGCGCCTGCTCGACGGCCTGGCCGCCGCCGTGCGCCGCCACCGCTACTGCCGCGACCTACTCTACCGCGGCACCCCCGAGTTGACGCACACGGCCACCCACCAGGAAACTGGCCTGACCGTCAAAATCCGCCCCGACCTGCTGCTGACCACGCCCCGCCTCGGTCGCCGGGTGCTCGTAGACTTCAAAACTACCAGCTGCCAGGACTATGCCCGCTTCGTCGCCACCGTCGAGCAGTACGATTACGACCGCCAGGCCGCTTTCTACTCCGACGTGCTGGGTGCTGACCGCTTCCTGATTGTAGGGGTGCAGAAGAAGACCCCGCATGAAATCTGGCTGGTCGAGTTATCCGCCGACGCCGACACGATGGCCCAGGGCCGCAAGAAGTATCTGCGCTTACTGACCGCATTGGTTCAACAGCGCGAAGGCGCTTTAGCAGCTTGATAGAATTGTGTAGATAAAACCAACACAACTGAAACAGAAAACCCGGACCAATTCGGCCGGGGTTTTCTGTTTCTAAAGAAAAGGCAAACGGCGTTACGCCATCCTAAAACCTATATTTCCGGTTCTTGCCCCACAGTAAATGTGTGAGTAAGCCGCGCCCCGGAGGCCGCTACCGCCGTCATCGTCACCACCTGCCCCGGCATGACGGGCGACAGAGACAAGGTAATGGCGTTGTTGAGGGCCAGATTTGGGTATTGATACGAGCCGGGCACGTCAAACGACAAATCGTAGCCCATATCCGTCGGCACCGGCGAGGCCACCTGCAAGGTGATGTTGTCATAAGGCGCCGAGTACGAATGCGTGAAGCTGGTCAAGGTCAGCGCCGGGGCGGCAGGCACCAGCGGGCCAGGACCAAGCGGGGAAGCCTGGGGGGTAAGTACTTCGCCGAACACGGCTTCCAATGCCAGCACCACCCCGCCGTTACCGTCCGGCGTGGGGTTGAACAGCTGCACCTCCTCGCCGGGGGTGCTTTCCCCCAGCAGCGTCGCTAGCTGCCCGCCCAGGTCGCCTGTCCGCACGCTGTGCGCTAACAGCGTTTCCGTGCTGATGTCCACGCCGTACAGCTGGTTGATTCTATTCAGGCGGTTGCGGGCGTCCAGCGCCCCGGCCGCCGCAGTTATCAACTGCTGCGCCGCCTTGCGGATGCGCCCGTCAAACCGGGCCCGCAGCCGCAGCGCATCCTTCGTGCGCTTATCGGCCTGTTTCTGATACTCCGTCCTCTTTGCCATGATGCGAACAGTTGAAGTGAAAAAATCCAATCGAAAATGCCAGTTAGCGGGCCCAGGCTTCTCCTAGCCTCCTCCTAGCTTTCTACTAGGCTGCTCCCAGGTGCCCGGCGACCCCACCATCCGGCCCGAATGCAAAAAAGCCGCTCCGGTCCTGAGCGGACCGAAGCGGCTTTCATTGCCTACGTTAGGCTACCTGAGCGGCCAAAGTAGTCGAGGCGTCCGAGCCATCGGCGCGGTAGGCGAAGGCGTAGGCTACTAGGTCGGCGGCCTGCGCGCCCGTCAGCGCGTCGTCGTCCAGCTCCACCGAGCCATCAGCGCGGCTCACGTCCTCGTCGGCCTGCGACACCACGCGGCCGGTCTGCTTGTTCACCAGCACGGCCTTCACCCGGTCCGTTTCCAGGGCCGTGTTGCCGTTCGAGTTGTCGGCGAAGCTCACCGTCACCTTGCCAGCCACCGCGTCCAGCACGGCCGACACGCCCGACAGCGGCTCTACCGAACCGCCCGACAGCACCAGCTTCAGGTAATCTACCGAGGCCACGTTCTGCGCGTCCGACTGGGTGTTGACGAAGTTTTGCTGCACGAAACGGTTGTAGGCCGACTTGCCGCCCTGCGGCTTCAAACCCAGCTGGGCCGCTCCCGCGAACTTGCGAAACAGGTCGGCCAGCAGCTTGAAGCGGCTGCGCGTGTTCTGTTGCGCGGGCGTGTTGCTGCCGTTGCTGGCAATTTTCTGGCGCAGCTGGTTGTTGCCGGCTCCACCCGAGAAGGTGATGTTGCCGATGCTGCCTTTGATGTTGCCCAACGGGCTGTAAATGCGTGCCATCGTTAAAAAAGTTGAAGTGAGAGAAAAGATGTTGCTGCCTGTTTGCGCGCATCACCTACCAGGAGCAGCCACCCCAGCAGGCTAATTTTTCTTGTTTGGTATAGGCCCGCCACACCGCCGGCCGTACCGGCGCAGCGTTGCCGCATTTCCACAGTCCCCAGTGCCGGAGTTGGGCGAGCTGTTGCAGCAGAGCCCAGCGCGGCGTAGTATGCCCTGGCTCGTAAGCCCAGGCCCAGCCCCGAACCACCGCCGAGCTGTCTACCCGTAGCCATTTCCGGCCGGTACCGCCCTCCACCGCTACCCGCAGCCCGGCCAGAGTGCGCCCGTACACATCGGCCGCGCCCCGGTTCACTTCCAGCAGCCGGCCCCGCAGCAGCCGCGCTACCGAATCAGCTGCCTGTTGGCCGAAAGGCTGGCCCAGCTCTGGTGCGTCCACGCCCAGCAGCCGCACCCGCACCAGCCCAGCTGGGAGCAGCACCTCGTAAGTATCTCCATCCAGCACCCGGCGCACCGCCCCGTATTCTGGCCCCGTACCTCTCCGGGCTGCTGCCACCGGCTTCGGTGGGACAGACATCAGCTTGCGAAGGGTTGAGGCCCGTACTTGTCCCGATGCCAGGTGCGTGACCAGAATCCACGATGCCACAATGATGAGAGCCTTCATGCTCACAAATATGTAGAATTTTACAGAATAATGTATGAAATGACAGTTTACTGTAGTGTTCGTGCTGTTGCGTCCGAGGCTGCTATATTGCTACCATGCTCTTTCGATGTTTCGCGGTGCTGCTGCTATGCTGCTCGACGACACCGCCATCCGCAACGATAACTGCCGCAGAGGCTGCTAAACGGCCCGGTGAATATGTCCATGTCCGTGCCCTCGTGGCCCGCGTCTATACCACGAAAGCCGGTTACACTTTCCTGAATCTTGACCGTCCACGTCTAGGTTGCCCGCTGGAAGTCGTCATTCGCCCCGACCTGTTACCCAACCTCACCCGTCACCTACAAAAACGGCCCGCCAATCTGGCGGGCCGCATGGTAGAAGCCGAAGGATACGTTCAGGCTGCCGAGGGCTCCACGGCGCAAATCTGGTTGTCCAGAGCCCCCGCGCTGACGGAAACCGAGCCCTGACCTTCCCAGATGCGCTGCATGGTGTGATGCTGGAAGTCTTCCACGATTTTAGCGTAAATAAGGGTGGTTTTGATGTTGGCGTGACCCAGAACTTTTTGCAGCACCTCTACTGGCATTCCGCGCATTAGGCTTTGCGTGGCGAAGGTGTGCCGCGCCGTGTGCATGGTCACCAATTCCCATTTCGGCACGGCGCGCTTGAACACCCGCCCGTCCACCGTTTCCACCAGTTCCACTGGCTGCTCCAGTCCCGCAAGCCGGGCAATGCGCTTCAGGTAGCGGTTCATCACTGCGTTAGCCATTACCGGCATCAGCCGCGCCCGTGTCCCATCATACTTGCCTAGCAGCGCCAACGCCGGCGCGGTCAAGTAGATGCTCACGCCCGTTCGGGTCTTGGTCTGCGTCAGCCGCAGCACCTTGCCACCTTTCCAGTCGGCCAGATTGCCCGGATGCAGATCGGACAAGTCCGAGTACCGCAGCCCCGTATAGCAACAGAACACGAAAGCATCCCGCACCAGCGCCAGATTGCTCGGCAGCATGGCCGAAGCCACCGCCGTCAGTTCGTCGGCCGTGAGCCAGCACTTTTCCACGTCCTCCCATTCCACGGGCAGTTTCGACGGGTCCACGGCCAGCGTCTGCCCGCGGCTTTCCTGGGCCCACGTGAGGAACGGCTTTAGGTGCTTGACCATGCCAGCAATGGTATTCTGACCGTGGCCTTTCTCCTCCCGCAGCCATCCGATTAGCGCGTCATGAGCCACCGTGTTGTACTCGGGTACCGTCATTCCACCTGGCAGAGTGGCTACCCATTCCGCTACCGCGTTGCGCGTCGTCTTGTAGCCTTTCACCGTGTTACGGCGAAATCCGCGCCCCAGCAGGCCTGCCCGGTGCTCGTCCAGCAGTTCTACGAGGCCCGGCGCGGGCGCGTCCGCATCCACTGACAACGCCGCCTTAAGCTGGGCCACCGTCACGATGCCATGCTTCGTGCGCAGGTCGCTATACGTCGTCTCCACCCGGTTCCGAAAGTCTTTCAACCGGGTAGTGGCGTTGTCAATATCGGCGAAGGACTTGCGGAACCAGCCGGTTTTGTCGTTCCACTCCGAGGCCAGGCATTTCTCCTTGGACCCTAGCCGCAGCCGCTGGTTTTCAAACGTAGCTACCAACCGGATGACACAGCGCCCGGCCGAATCCGGCCGCTCAGCGCGTCTTTCAAAGCAAATGTTCATGATACAGATGGGGGCAAGTGTGGGGGCAGGATTGGGGACAGATCCTACGCCTAGAGTCGCCGGAAAACATCTGGAGTCTAAAACGAGAAAGCCCCTAAAAAGCCGTGTATCTAGCTGATTCACGGCTTTTTAGGGGCTTATTCTTTACCTCACGTCTTGCGAGGTCGTACCCAGAGCCGGGGTCGAACCGGCACACCTTGCGGTATTGGTGTTTGAGACCAACGCGTCTACCGATTCCGCCATCTGGGCATTTTATGCCGTGCCTGTCGGTAACTCAGGAACGGGCAGCAAACTTAGCCAGACTTTCGTGAATGCGCAATAGGTAGCGCTTTTTCAGGTAATAGGTCCGAATTTGCTGCAGAGCCTGAGGGCGGGTAGCAGTGGGCAAGCCCTCGTAGCCGGCCAGCACAGGTTCAATGCCGGCGTCGAGGGTGTCTGTCAGCGCGTTGACTTCTTCTTCTACCTGTTTTACTGTGGCTGGGTCGGGCTCAAATTCCAGCTCCATGAGTTGTTCGTTCAGCTCCATGACTTCCATTAGAAAGTCAGCGGGCAACTCCTGCCTGCCTTCTTCCAGCAGGCCGTGGCGGCCGAGAATGTAAGCCATCCGCTGCTCCGGGTCGGAGAGAGTGCGGTAGGCGTTGGTATTTACCGTCGCCAATTGGAGAATTTCCTGTTGCCGCTCGGGACTGGCCGTGGCGTGAAAGTCGGGGTGGTACTCGCGACTTAGGGCGTAGTATTTTTGCTTGAGGGCTTTTTCGTCAAGTAAAAAGCTTTCGGGTAGGTTGTAGAAGGCGAAGTAGTCGGGCAAGGCGGCCATGAGGGCAGAAAAGCAGGCTTACGCGGAAGGAGGGGAAGATGGTTCATCATCCTCCTGCGCCATCCGTATTATTTCATCGTAGTCGCTGCCATAGAGCTTGCGCAGCTCTGCTTCGGTTCCAAAGTAGCTGTCAGGCTCAGGCAGGTACAGGTTGATAATGTCCCGGTCCAGTTCCTTGTCGGTAATGTTGGCCCGGCGCACGGCAGGTGGTACTTGCTGCGCCGAAAACACCAGGGGCGGCGCGGCGAACAGCGCCTTGGTAGCTGGCCACACCCGCCCGAATAACTCAGAGCGACGGTAGGCATTGAGAGCTTCGGCCGACTCCCACTTACTGTGGGTGCAAAAAACATGGGGCTGGTCGGCATCCTGCCACAACTCCAGCAACTGGCAGCCCGGCATTTGCCGGATCTGGTTTTCTGAGCTATGAAAGAGTTGTAGAAACTCAGCTACTCGCTCCGGCACGAACGTCATGCGCACGATTCTAATCAGCATAGAAGTATGAAAAAGGCGTGTGTCAGGATGTCATAAATTGCTTAACATAACTTATAAACAAATATAAGTTTCTGTATTGGAGATAGTTGTAAAACTAGGTGGTTTCCGCTGGAAACCGCACATCAACCTGGGAGTCGAAGTGAAGGCCCAGCAGTTCCGAAGCGTTGCCTTGGTTGATGCCAATGCACAGCTGATCCTGGCTGTTGAAGATGCACACGGCCTCGCCAGGGTCGGCGGCCTGGAAATGGGGAAGAATGTCGCGCACGGTTTCGCGGGCGAAGTGAATGGTGCAAGGGCGGCTGCGGCCCAGCACTTCCACAGCGGTGCGGGTGATGTTGGTAATAAGGTTGCCGTAGTGGTCGACGTGCACCACGTGGCCCGTAATGCGGTGGTCTTGCAGGCGCAGTTGCCGGTTCAGCAGCTGGTACACGTCGGTGGCGGCGGCGCCCAGTTCCGGTAGGAGTTCGCCCTGGGCCAGGCGCACGGCAGCGGGAGCCAGCAGGTCGCGGGTAGGGGAGGAGGTAGGCGCCTGGCCCGCGCCCAGCACTACCACTTGCTCGGGGCGGCCGTCGCAGAGTAGCGGCAGCAGGCCGTTGTCGGCCGTCACGAAGTAGTGGCCCTGAAAAGCGGCCGCCAGCCACGCCGCCCGGGGGGCGCCCAGGTCGTTGACGCCCACCAGATGCACCGTACCGGCCGGAAAATCCTGGTACACCGAGGCCAGCACGTGCACGGCGTGGGCAATGTTAAAGGGCTCAATGCCGTGGGAAATGTCGAGCACGGGCACCGCGGGGGCCAGTTGCAGAATCCGCGCCTTCACGGCCGCCACGTAATGGTCGCGGTAGCCAAAGTCGGACAGAAACGTAATCAAGCCCATGGCCGGAAATTCGGAGTTCTTCGTACTATTGCCAGTGCCCCGGTGGGGGCGGCAAAAGTAGGCGTTTTGCTGCGAAACGGGAACAGCAACGTTCTTGCGTTGTTTGTTGTTCTGGGTTGCAACGGCGACGCCCCGGCGCCTTCCATTTTCTGTTTTGCTCTAACTTCCCACAGATTGGTCGAGAAAGTCATCACGCTAGAAAACGTGTCCCTGGTTGAGTTCCTGGGCCCCGATAATCAGAACATCCGCCAGCTGGCCGCGGCTTTTCCCGGCAGTAAAATCATTTCGCGCGGCAACGAAATCAAGATTCAGGGCCAGACGCCCGTCATCAGCCGTATCAACGATATCTTGTCGGCCTTGCTGGAGCACTATCACCAGTACGGGCAAATCACCGATAAAACCATCAGCCAGTACCTAACCTCGGCCGACGAGGAGCTGGACGAGGCGCGCATGGCGGCCTCACCCGACGTTATTCTGTTCGGGGCCAAGGGCGGCGTCATCAAAGCCAAAACCGCCAACCAGCAGCGCCTGGTGGATGCCGTACTGAAAAACGATTTGGTGTTTGCCCTGGGGCCGGCCGGCACGGGCAAAACCTACATTTCGGTGGCGCTGGCGGTGCGGGCCCTCAAGAACAAGGAGGTCAAAAAAATCATCATTTCGCGCCCCGTGGTGGAGGCTGGCGAAAGCCTGGGCTTCCTGCCCGGCGACATGAAGGAAAAGGTAGACCCCTATCTGCGGCCGATTTATGACGCTCTGGAGGACATGCTGCCCCCGGAGAAGTTCAAGTTTTACCTGGAAAACAAAACTATCGAAATAGCCCCGCTGGCGTACATGCGCGGCCGTACGCTTAACAACGCGTTTGTGCTGCTGGATGAGGCCCAGAACACCACGCCTTCGCAGCTAAAGATGTTTCTGACTCGCATGGGACCGTCGGCCAAGGTAATGGTGAACGGGGACCGAAGCCAGATTGACCTGCCCACCAAGCAGAAGTCGGGGCTGATTCAGGCGCTTGATATTCTGCAAAACGTCAGCGGCATTGGCTTCGTGGAAATGAACTCCGACGACGTGGTGCGCCACCGCCTCGTAAAGCAGATTGTGCAGGCCTACGACCAGTTCGACGTGCAGCAGCAGCGGGAGCAGGCTGGCCGGCCACCCCGCGACTACCAACCCTCGTACCGGCGGCGCCAGGAGGAAGTGGCCTACCACGACCCGGCCCGCCACCCCGATGCCCGCCGCGAGGACGATGGCCGGTCCGCCCTGCCCGTCAACCACGAGCAATAAGTCAGGACTTAGGCATTCCTGTTTTACAACGGCGCGGTAGCTTTGCTGCCGCGCCGTTTGCTTTCCAAAAAAACCGCTCTTGCTATGATTACCGCCCACCGCATCACCACGCCCGCCGAGCTGGAGCAGGCTTTTGCCATTCGTAAGAAGGTGTTTGTAGAAGGCCAAAACGTGCCGCCCGAACTGGAGCATGACGCTTTCGACCGGGAAGGAGCCACGCACTACCTGGCCCACACCACCGATGGCACGCCCTGCGGCGCTGCCCGTTGGCGCCTGACGGCCGGCGGCGTAAAGCTGGAGCGGTTTGCCGTACTGGAACAGTACCGAAACCAGCAAGCAGGTGCCGCCTTGCTCCGGGCGGTGCTGCACGACGTGCAAGCCGCCCACCCCGCCGCTACCGTGTACCTGAACGCCCAACTGCCCGCCGTGCGCTTTTACGAGCGGCATGGCTTTGAGAAAGTAGGGGAGATGTTTGAAGAGGCCGGTATTCAGCACTACAAGATGACCTGGCAGCGCCCGGCGTGAGGTGTAGCACAACTTTATAGGTTGCGCCTGGGCGGTTTATTAAAACGGTGACGCGCCAACAATGCGAGAACCCGCGAACTACGAAGTTTGCGCTACGGCGTACTATTTTTTATCTATTTTGCTCGAGTGAGAGGTTAGGGTGAAGAATAGCAGTGTACCAATTGCGCATGGCTTGTTTCTATGGTGATTAAGTGGGCGCCTAACGCCTTTATTCGACTGGTGCTGCCGCTCATGGGCGGTATTCTGCTGCATCTGTATTTTGGTGAGCTGTTGCCGCCCTTGCTGCCGTGGCTGGTGGGCGCCATAGCCGTCTTTATTGGGGTGCAGCTGTGGGCCGCGCGGCAGCTCACGCCCGGTCCCACCGATGCGGCCGGGCTGCTGGCGGTGCTAGCGTTGCTGGTGGCGGGGGCTGCCCTCACCCAGCAAGCCACCGAAAGCCGCGCCCCTAATCACCTCTACCGTTTCGGCAGCCGCATCGAGTTTTACCGCGCCGTGGTGGACGACTACACCGTAACCCGGCCCGCTACCTACGCCACCACCGTGCGGGTGTCGGCGGTGCGGGTGGCGGGGCGCTGGGTGCCGGCCGTGGGCGGTATCCGGGTGTCGGTGCCGCGGGAAACGGGCGTGACGGCTCCGCAGTACGGCGACGTGTGGGTGGTGCGCGGAGCGCCGGCTCCCAGCAAGGCCCCGCTCAACCCCGGCGAGTTCGACTACCGCCGCTACCTGCAGTACCATCAGGTGTACCACCAGCAGTTTGTGCACCCTGACCAGTACCGGCGGGTGGCGGTGGCGCCGCCCAACCGCTTGCGGGCCGTGGCCATGCGCGCCGCCTGGGTGCTCGACGGTGTGTTTCGGGAGTACGTGCGCGCTCCGCGCGAGTACGCCCTGGCCTCGGCCCTGGTGCTGGGCATCAAAGACGACGTGGACCAGCAAACCCGGCAGGCCTACGCCAACACCGGCACCACTCACATCATGGCCGTGTCGGGGTTGCAGGTGGGGCTGCTGTTTGGGGCCGTGACGTGGCTGCTGGGGCTGCTGCCGGGCCGGCGCGGGCGGCTGTTTCGGCTGGTGGCGGCGTTGCTGGGGCTGGCTGTTATCTGGAGCTACGCCTTCGTGACGGGGCTGTCGGCGTCGGTGCTACGGGCGGCCGTGCTGTTTTCGTTTGTGAGCGTGGGCCGGGCCCTGGGGCGGCAGGTGTCCATGTTCAACCTGCTGGCCGCCGCGGCTTTCGCCTTGCTCTGCTACGACCCGTATCTGCTCTGCGACGTTGGGTTTCAGCTCTCGTTTCTGGCCGTGCTCAGCATCCTCTACCTCCAGCCCCGCATTGCCGGCTGGCTGGCCCCCAAAGACTATTTCTTCGACCAGCGCCGGCCCTGGCAGCCCGCGCTGGTGCAGCACTTGTGGAAGTGGACCGGCGTCTTCCTCGATAAAACCTGGCAGGCTACGGCCCTGTCGTTGGCGGCCCAGGTAGCCACGCTGCCGCTGGGGTTGTTCTACTTTCACCAGTTCCCGCTCAGCTTTCTGCTGTCCAACCTCGTGGCCGTGCCTATTTCCAGTGGGGCCGTGTATGTGGGGCTAACCCTGCTGGTGCTGAAAGGTGTGGTGGCGCTGGCAGGGCTGGGGGCGCCCGGCGTGGCCTCCGTGCTCGACTGGGCACCCCGCGGGGTGGCGTGGGTGTTTGAGAAGATGATTCTGCTGTTCAATGAGTACATCTTCTGGATTGGGGAAGCCCTGCCCGGAGCCTTGCTTTCCGGCATCCACGTCACGGCTCCGCAAACCTGGCTGCTGTTCGGGTGTATTGTGACCGGACTGGCGTTTCTGGCCCTGCGGCGGTTGGCGTGGCTGGGCGTGGCGTGCACGCTGCTGGGCGTGTTTGCCGGCAGCCGCGTGTGGGCCGCCTACCGCCTCGCCCCCGACGAGCAGCTCATCGTCTACAGCATTCCGCGCCGCTCGGTGGTGGGCTTCTGGCAAGGCGCGGCCGTCGACATTGTGCCCGTCGATTCCCTGCCTCTCACCGAGACGGAGCGCACCTACCGCATTGTGCCGGGCCTGATTCGGCGGCAGGCGCGGCGCGTGGGCTACCACCCCGGCTGGCGCGGCAGCCCGGTGCCGGTGCGCCCCGTGGAGCCGGGCCTCACGCTGGCCGCCTGGCGCGGGCTGCGCGTGGCCTTCGTGAGTGGCCGCCTTCAGTACGACGCGCGCCAGCCCCTTGGCGCCGACCTCGTAGTGCTGCGCCGCAACGCCCGCGTGCGGCCCCCGGAGCTGGCAGCCCGGTTCGGCACGGCGGCGCCGGTGGTGTTCGATTCTTCGTGCAAGAGCTGGTACGTGGCCCGGCAGGATTCTCTGCTACAGCAGGCTGGTTTTCAGACGCATGACGTAACCCTGCGCGGTGCCTTTATCCTGCGGCCCCGGCCCTAGGGTAGCGCGGCACGTGGCCTCACCGAACCTTTGGCGGCGGGCTTGCGCTATAGCAGGTAGTAGTAGCATCAATTTTGCTAGGTTTGGCTTTGCGCCCAGCGTATTTCTTGCTGCCGACAAGCTACAGGCCGCGGGCCGCACCCTAAACCGACCACCGACCGCAACGTCCACGACCCATGGAAGACATGCCCACTCAGGAACTGGAGGCCCTGCGCTACATTCGCTACGAGGCCCAGGACGCCATCGGCTATATCACCCTCAACCGCCCCGACAAGCGCAACGCCCTCAGCGCCGACGTGGTAACCGAGCTGAAGCAGGCTTTTGAGTTTGCCGAAAACGACGAAGCCTGCAAAGTAGTCGTGCTGCGGGCCGAGGGAGACGTATTTTGCGCCGGTGCCGACCTGGGCTACATTCAGGAGCTGCAAAACTTTGGCTACACCGATAACCTGGCCGACTCCACCCACCTCATGCAGCTCTTTCACCAGATTTACACCCTCAAGAAGGTGGTAATCGGGCAGGTGCAGGGCCACGCCCTGGCCGGCGGCTGCGGCCTGGCCACCATCTGCGACTTTGCCTTTGCCGTGCCCGAAGCCAAGTTTGGTTACACCGAGGTGAAAATCGGGTTTCTGCCGGCCATTGTGAGCGTGTTTCTGCTGCGCAAAATAGGGGAGGCCCGCACCAAGCAGCTCCTGCTTACCGGCGACGTGGTGCCGGCCCAAACCGCCCTCGACTTCGGCCTGGTCAACTTCCTGGTGCCCCGCGAGGAGCTGGCCGACAACGTGTACCGCTTTGCCCGCCGCCTGTGCGTCGAAAACTCGGCGCAGAGCATGGAAACCACCAAGGAAATGCTGGCCCGCATTCCTGAAATGCCCCTGGAAGAAAGCCTGCGCTACGCTGCTCGCATGAATGCCGAAGCCCGCGGCTCCCAGGACTGCCGCCGCGGCATTGCCGCTTTTCTCAACAAGGAAAAGCTGACCTGGGACAACTAAGCTGAGCCAGTACCCCGAAGGTGGACTTCGGCCCGCCAGAACGACAGCACACGAATCGTTCTGGCGGGCCGAAGCCCACCTTCGGGGTGCTGGTTTTAACGGCACCGTCTCGCCGAAGAGGTCCGTTCTTTTTTATTTTTCCTCCCGTTACCTATCCAAACCTTCTCAACTCTCCGCTGGTTTGAGCCCTATGACAACGCTGGCAGCCGTAGCCGTAACGACGGCCACTTTTCTGGGAATGGAGTTTGTAGCCTGGTTTATGCACCGGTTTGTGCTGCACGGGCCACTGTGGTTTCTGCACCGCTCCCACCACGTGCGGCACCCGCACCACTTCGAGCGCAACGACTTCTTCTTCCTGTTTTACGGCTCGTTGTCCATGCTGCTCATCCACTTCGGCTCCGACGCCAAAGACTACCGCTTCTGGATAGGCATCGGCATTGCTGCTTACGGTACGGTGTATTTTTTTGTGCACGACGTGCTCATCCACGGCCGGCTGCGCTTCTGGCGCAAGTCGCGCAACACCTACCTGCGGGCGTTAAACATGGCCCACAAAATTCACCACCGCACCACCGGCCGCGACGGCTCCGAGGAGTTTGGGCTGCTGTGGGTGTCGCCCAAATATTTTACGCTGGCTCTGCGTAAACCCGCTCCCACGCGCGTGCTGCCCACCCGCCGCACCGCTTCCAACCCATAACTATAGCAGAGAAAGGGCACTATCGTGGGAAATTTTTCTATAAGCGACCTGGAGCAGCTGTCCGGGATTAAGGCACACACCATTCGCATTTGGGAGCAGCGGTACGGCATCTTGCGGCCCGTGCGCACTGCCACCAACATCCGCACCTACTGCGACGACGACCTGCGCCGCCTGCTCAACGTGGCTACGCTCTGCGGCCGCGGCTACCGGATTTCGCAGGTGGCCCGCCTCACCGAGCAGGAGCTGTCGAAGGCCGTTATTTCCTGCTGCGACGATGCCCACGACTACAGCCAGCAGGTAAACGGCCTGCTGGCCGCCATGCTCGAAATGAACGAGCTGCAACTCAGCGCCTTGCTCAGCCGGGCCATCCGGCAGCTGGGGTTCGAGCCAGCCATTCTGCACGTAGCCTACCCGTTCTTACAGCGCATCGGCATTATGTGGCAGGCGGGCACTGTCAACCCGGCTCAGGAGCACCTGGTTACAAACCTGCTGCGCCAGAAGCTGCTGGCCGCCACCGACGCCCTGGACCCCGTGCAGCCTGCGGAGGCCCGGCGCTGGGTGCTGTTCCTGCCCGAAGGCGAAATGCACGAGCTGGCTTTGCTGTTCATGAACTACGCCCTGCGCGCCCGCGGCCACCACGTGCTGTACCTGGGCCAGAACCTGCCTACCCAGGAGCTGGTCAGCGTGTGCGCAACCTACCAGCCCTACGCCCTGTGCACCGTGATGACCGCCGTGCCGGAGCGCGACCGGGTACAGGAGTTTATTGCTGAGCTTAACCAGCTCTGCCCCGTGCCGTTGCAGCTGCTGTACGGGCCGCTGGTGCAGCAGGAAGGACTGACGCTGCCTGCCAATGCAGTGCGGATGCGGCTGATGACTGATTTCCTGACCCTTTTGGACCAGCTGGGGCCTGTAGCGCGGGCCACTGCCGGCGGCTCATAAATTCGTAACCAGATTTGTTTAACTAAGCCGGCCGCCACCCGTAAGGAAGGTAGCCGGCTTAGCCGTTGAATCGGGGTGAACTACCTACCAAAAAGTAAGCCTAAAATGAGCCTGCTAGCAACTGGTAAATAGTTGCTGGTTAAGTAGTTATATGATAAACGAGTGGGCGTTCAGAAGCCATAAAATTTTTCTGAAAAAAAAATTGTGAGCAGCTATTTGACTTTCAGATTCCCTCGTATATTTGTTTAACTTTTTGCCACGAAAAGCTAAACAGTATGACCTCTTTGGAATTCACCAACCAAGTACAAAAGATTTCCTATTCACTGAAGCCCGTGGCGATGAACCTGACCCGCGACGCCGACGATGCTAAGGACCTGGTGCAGGAAACCTTGCTGAAGGCACTGCTGAACAAGGACAAGTTCAAGGCGGGCACCAATTTGAAGGCGTGGTTGTACACCATCATGCGCAACACCTTCATTAACAACTACAACAAGATTACTAAGCGCAACAGTAATATTGATAGCACTGAGTATTTCCAATATTTTAATACCGATGAAAACTACATTACCCACAACGGAGCGTCTTCGGATTTCGTAGTAGCCGATATCAACGAAGCCATTGCGGGCTTGTCGGCCGACTACCGTACACCGTTCATGATGTACTACATCGGCTACAAGTACCTGGAAATTGCGGAGAAGCTGCAAATTCCGATTGGCACCGTCAAAAACCGCATTCATATCGCCCGCAAAGAGCTTAAGCAGGCGCTGCAGACATACGCCCCCGGCGTGTAGGGAATAGGGAGAGAGTACAGACCGCCCCGGGCGTATCGCGGGCCGCGGACGACGTTAGCCACCCGGCTGCGTGGTTCGCGGCCCGTATGTCTTTCATCACAGCTTGTGCAGATTACCTGGATTTCACGAATTATTTAGCGTTGCAAACGGGTAGTGCATACTGCTGACAACTACAACCGCCTTAGCAGAGGCGCGCGTGCACTGGTCGGCATCCGTGAAAGCCAGTTAATCTGCCCAATCTGCGCTTCATTTGTTGAACCTCTGGCTGGTTTGACGGTATGTTATTCGGAAAGCTAGGCAGGGAAGGGCTGCACTAGGTAAAGCAACTGGCTGCGGCGCCGAAGCAAAATTGAGTAAGCAGCTGACATTCATTTTTCTACCGTTTTTCTGTGCCTAAACACGTCCTTGTTATTGGGGCTGGCTTTGCCGGCCTGGCGGCGGCTACCAGCCTGGCCCAGCGCGGCTACCACGTCACGATTCTGGAAAAAAATGAAGGCCCCGGTGGCCGGGCGCGGGTGTTTCGGGCCGAGGGCTTCACCTTCGACATGGGCCCGAGCTGGTACTGGATGCCCGACGTGTTTGAGAAGTACTTCGCCCGCTTCGGCAAGCGCGTCGCCGATTACTACGACCTGGTGCGCCTCGACCCCTCGTACCAGGTAATTTTCCGCGGGCCCGAAGCCGTGGACATTCCGGCCCGGATGGAGGAGCTGCGCGGCCTGTTTGAACGATACGAGCCCGGCAGCGCCGCCCGCCTCGACGCGTTTCTGCGGCAGGCGGCTTATAAGTACGAGGTCGGCATCAACAAATTCGTGTACATGCCCGGCCGCTCCCTGCTGGAGTTTGCCGACCCGCGCTTGGCCCTCGATGCCCTGCGCCTCGACGTGTTGCAAAGCATGCACACCCACGTACGCCGCTACTTCCAGGACCCGCGCCTGCTGGAGCTGGTCGAATTTCCGACTTTGTTTCTGGGAGCCATTCCACAGAACACGCCGGCCTTGTATTCCCTGATGACCTACGCCGACCTGGCCCTGGGCACCTGGTACCCTATGGGCGGCATGCACCGCATTGTGCAGGGCATGGTGGCACTGGCCCAGGAGCAAGGCGTGACGCTGGAGTACAACGTGCCCGTGCAGCAGATTGTGGTCGAAAACGGCCGGGCCACCGGTGTGCAAACCGCCGAGGGCTTCCGGGCCGTCGACATCGTGGTGGCCGGCGCCGACTACCACCACGCCGAGCAGCACCTGCTAGCCCCCGAGTGGCGCCACTACAACGAAGCTTACTGGGACAAGCGCACGATGGCTCCCTCGTCCCTGCTGTTTTACCTGGGCATCAGCAAGCGCCTGCCCAAGCTGCGCCACCACAACCTGTTCTTCGACGAGGACTTTGCCCGGCACGCCCAGGAGATTTATGAGCAGCCCCAGTGGCCCAGTCGCCCGCTGTTCTACGCCTCGGCCCCCAGCCAAACCGATCCTTCGGTGGCGCCCGAAGGCTGCGAAAACCTGTTTCTGCTGATTCCGGTGGCCCCCGACCTGCCCGATACGGAGGAAACGCGGGAGCGGTACTACCACCTGCTCATGGACCGGCTGGAGCGGCACTGCGGCACCAGCATCCGCGACGCGGTGGTGTACCGGCGCAGCTACGCCCACCACGACTTCGTGCAGGATTACAACAGCTACAAGGGCAACGCCTACGGCCTGGCCAACACCCTGCGCCAAACTGCCATTCTGAAACCTTCCCTGAAGAGTAAGAAAGTAGCAAATCTGTACTTTACGGGCCAACTCACCGTACCCGGCCCCGGCGTACCGCCCTCCCTAATTTCGGGCCAGGTAGTAGCGAGTGAGGTTGAAAAGGAGAATTAATAATTAGTAATTAAGAATTAAGAGTTGGTAAGAGAGTAGGTCAATTGTTCTGTAACGTGAGCATGACGTAATTCTTAATTACTAATTCCTAATTAGTAATTCAAAAAAATGGACCACGTTGCCCTTTTTACTGATACCAGCCTGGCGTGCAGCAAGCTGATTACCAAGCGGTACAGCACGTCGTTTACGCTGGGCATCCGCACGCTCGACCGGCGGTTTCACCTGCCCGTGTACGCCGTGTATGGCTGGGTGCGCTGGGCCGATGAGATTGTGGACACGTTTCACGACCTCGACAAGGCCGCTCTGTTCCGGGACTTCCGCCGCCAGACCGACGAGGCCTTGGCCACGGGCTTTAGCCTGAACCCCGTGCTGCACGCGTTTCAGCACGTGGTGCGCCTGTACCGCATCGACCGGGAGTTTATCGACGCCTTTTTGTACAGCATGGAAATGGACCTCGACGACCGGAGCTACAACCAGAGTCTGTACGAAAAGTACATCTACGGCTCGGCCGAAGTGGTGGGGCTGATGTGCCTGCGCGTGTTTTGCGAGGGCGACGAAGCCTTGTTTCAGCGCCTGCGGGAGCCGGCCCGGCGCCTGGGGGCCGCGTTCCAGAAAGTCAACTTCCTGCGCGACATCCGCTCCGACTACGAAGACCGGGGCCGCGTGTACTTCCCCGGCGTGCAGTACGAGCGGTTCGACGACGCGGTGAAACGCCAGGTGGAGGCCGACATCCGGGCCGACTTTGAGGCCGGGTACGCCGGCATTGTGCAGCTGCCCCGCGCCGCGCGGCTGGGCGTGTACCTGGCCTACGTGTACTACCTTAAGCTCTTCCACAAAATCCGGCAGCTGCCGGCCAGCCGCATCCTGGGCGAGCGGGTGCGCGTACCCGATAACACCAAGCTGCTTTTGCTGATGGGTTCGTACTTTCGCTACCGCCTGCGGGCTATTTGACGCGGCGGGCCGGAATGGAGCCTGCTAACTGGCTGTTGGACAACAACCTTCTTCCAGTCAGCCTCGCCCCTTAAGGCTGGGGGTATCCGTCCACGAATCTTGCGCCGCCTGAAGCTCCTTTCTTCTACCTCCTTTTTTTCGCTGCCGTGTCCGCCGAAGCTAGCCCCTACACCTTAGCCAACCTGCGCCGTTCCTACCAGGAAGCGGCGGCCAGCAAAGAAGCCGGCGAAAAGTTTTACCAGCTCATGGCGGCCTACCAGCAGCAGGATGCCGTGGTGCTGGCCTACAAAGCCGCCGCCGAAGCCATCCGGGCCCGCGACGCTTCCATGTTCAACAAGCTCGCCTACATTCAGAACGCCGGTAAGCAGTTCGACCAAGCCGGGCAGCTGGACGCCGACAACCCGGAAATCCGGTTTTTGCGTCTGAGCGTGGAAAGCAATATTCCCAGCTTTCTGGGCCTGAGCCAGCACGTGGAGGAGGACCGGGAGTTTCTGGTGAACTCGCTACTGAAGCACCCTAAGTCGGGCCTGGATATGGAGGCGTTTCAGTTGGTGCGCAGGTTTATGATTGACCACGGCCACGTGTCGGAGGCCGATGCTCAGCGCCTGATGCAGCTGTAGGCCACTGCGCAGCGGTTCTGTTGATCTGAAGAGGCGGCTTCTGACCACGAAGGCGCCTTTTTTGTGACGGCGGCTAGCTCAGTAGTTCGGGCAGTTTGCGCAAAATCCTGTACTTTTTGCTGAAGCCAGACGGTCAAGAAGACAACCTTCTGCCCGCGTTTGCGGTTTTATCCTTAGTTATGCCGCACCACCTGAGCGTCCGTATCGACCCCAATTCCGGCTTTTGCTTTGGCGTTATCTATGCCATCCAAATGGCTGAGGATCTGCTCGATGAGCAGGGGTACCTGTATTGCCTCGGCGACATAGTGCACAACGACGAGGAGGTAGAGCGCCTGGAGCAGCGGGGGCTGCGCATCATCGGCTACGAGCAGTTTGCCAGCCTGCGCAACGAGGCCGTGCTCATCCGGGCCCACGGCGAGCCGCCCAGCACCTACCAAACCGCCCTGGAAAACAACCTCACGCTGGTGGACGCCTCGTGCCCGGTGGTGCTAAAGCTCCAGAACCGCATTAAAACCTCCTACGACAAGCAGGAGCAGATTTTTATCTACGGCAAGCACGGGCACGCCGAGGTGCGCGGCCTGCTGGGCCAGACCAGCGGGCAGGCCGTGGTGTTTGAAAACCTGGACGAGTTGCTGCGCCACGAGCTGCCCGCCAACATCACCCTCTACAGCCAGACCACCAAGAGCACCGATTCGTTTTACCGCATCAAGGACGAGCTGGAGCAGCGCGGCTTTCAGGTGAATGCCAACGACACCATCTGCCGCCAGGTAAGCAACCGGGACAAAGACCTACGCAAGTTTGCCGCCCAGTTCGACCAGATTGTATTTGTATCGGGCACGAAAAGCTCCAACGGCAAGGTGCTTTACCAGGTGTGCAAGGAAACCAACCCCGCCACTCATTTTATTTCCAAGGTAGAAGAGCTACGGCCCGAGTGGTTTCAGCCGGGGCAGACGGTGGGCATCTGCGGGGCCACCAGCACCCCAATGTGGCTGATGGAGCAGGTGCGCGATGCACTGCTGATGCTGTAGCCAAGAGCTGATGAGCTGATGAGCTGAGGCCAGCCGCCCAGTCCCACCTTCCGACCAGACCTTTCGTAGACTATTCGACAACATGAGGCCAGTCGCCCAGCCTGCTCCTGATTCTGTACGCCTGAAGCCCGCGCCGCTGGGCTACAGAGGCGTAGCCATGGCGCTGATTATCTTGACGGCTTGGGCGGGACTGTTGGGCTTTTTACTGGCTGAGTACCAGCCCGACTGGCGCACGCCGGGGCCCTACTTGCTGGTGCTGCTGCAAACCCACCTCTACACTGGCCTGTTCATCACGGCCCACGACGCCATGCACGGCGTGGTCAGCGCCAACAAGCGCCTCAACAACGCCATCGGCACCCTGACGGCCGGGCTGTTTGCCTTCAACTGGTTTCCGCGGATGCTGCCCAAGCACCACGCCCACCACCGCCACGTAGGCACCGAGGACGACCCCGACTTCCACGACGGCCGCCACCCTGGCTTTCTGCGCTGGTTTCTGCGCTTCGCCTGGAACTACGTGACCGTGAGCCAGGTGCTGCTCATGGCCCTGACGTATAACTTGCTGAAGCTCTGGTTTCCGCAGGCCAATGTCATTGCTTTCTGGATGGTGCCAGCCGTGCTGGCTACCCTGCAGCTGTTCTACTTTGGTACCTACCTGCCCCACCGCGGCGAGCATGAGGCGCACAACCCGTATAAGTCGCGCAGTCAGCTGCGGCATCATCTGTGGGCATTCTGTAGCTGCTACTTTTTCGGCTACCACTATGAGCACCATGACCAGCCCTACGTGCCGTGGTGGCGCTTGTGGCGGGCCAAGGAGTTGGCCGAGCAAGCCGCCCGCTAGGTATAGCCGGATAAGTGGCTGCGGCTCTGGGGGCAGTGCCAAAATCTATAAAGTATAAGAGGCTGATTAGCTTACGACTATCCATACCTTTGTATATTGGTACGAATGTGCAGTGCAAAAATGCAGGCAACTTAGCCAAGTTATACTTGTACTGGAAATGAGGCAAAAACCCCTGCGAATTGGGCTTTATCGGCAGCTTCCCGGTTGGTTCTGGGTGGCTTTGCTGTGGGCAGTTAGCTCGGAGAACATTTTACTGGCTCAGGAAAAAAGCACCTCGCCGGCAGTTTACCTCGGCGAGATGCTACGGCCCGCCGAGTTGCCGCCCCGGCAAGCGGCGGCAGCGTTGCAGCAGGCCGAGCAGCAACTGAGCCTGCTGCCGCTTGCCGACACAACCGGCCGCTACCAGGTCCACGTGGCCGCCGGGCAGGCCGCTCAGGCTTTGCGCCGCTACCACGCCGCCCTGAAGCACTACCGCCAGGCCCTGTTGCTCACCAGGCCCTCGTCGGCAGCGGCGGCGGGCGTGCTGGCCCGGCTTGGGCACACCCTGCAGCAGCAGGGCGACACGGGCCAGGCGCGCAGCAAATACCAGCAGGCTTTGCAGCTGTACCGGCTTCAGCAAAACCGCGGCGGGCAGGCGCGCCTGCACGAGCAGCTAGGGCTGCTGTACGGCGGCCAGGATCGGTGGCGGCGGGCCCAGACCAGCCACGAGCAGGCCTTGGCCCTGTGGCAGGCTGCCGGCGACCAGCGCAACGCCATTGGCTCCCTCAACTACATTGGGCGGGCGCACCAGCGCCAGCGCCACCACAGCCGGGCCCTGTACTACCGGCAGCTGGGCCTGGCCAAAGCCGAAGAGCTGCACGACGATGCCCAAACCAGCCAGCTGCTGCACGGTATTGGTGAGCTGTATCAGGAGCTGGGCAACCACGAAGTCGCCCTGAGCTACTTCACCAGGGCGTTGCGCCGGCTGCCAGACACTGCTCCAGCCTCGGTGCGGGCCGCCACCTTGGGCGTGGTAGCTGCCATGCACGACTCGCTGCAGCAGCCGGAGTTGGCCGAGCGGTATTTGCGCCAGGCTACGGAGGAAGTCCGGCCGGCTTCGCCTACCCAGCGCAGTACCCTGTACTACTCGCTGGCCAGCGTGTACCGCCGCCAGGGCCGCCCCGATGAGGCGCTGGCGGCCCTCTCGTACCACGCGGCCCTGCAAGACAGTGCCTTTGCCGAGCAACGGGCCGTGCAGATTGCCGATTTGCGCACGCGCTACGAAACCGAGAAAAAAGAGCGTGAAATACAACTGCTGACGAAAGACCGGCAGCTACAAGAAGCCACTTTGCACCGGCAGAAGCAGCTGCGTAATCTGCTGGCTGTGGGCTCATTGCTGCTGCTGGCGGCAGTGGCGGCGTTGTACCGAGGTCGGCAGCAGCAGCAGCGAGCCAACCGCCTGCTCCAGCACAAGAACACGGCCATCAGCCGCCAGAAGGAAGAGCTGGACCGGCTTAATCAGACCAAAAACACGCTGTTTTCGATTATTTCCCACGATTTGCGCAGTCCGCTTAGCTCCCTGTACTCGCTGCTGTCTTTGCTCAACCTGGGCACGCTGCCGCCCGAGAAACTGGCGGTGCACTCGGCCCGGCTGACGCGCATGCTCGACGGCACGCTGCACCTGCTGGATAACCTGCTGAACTGGTCGGCGGCGCAGATGCAGGGCGAGGGAGCGGCCCGCCCCGAGCGCGTGCGTCTGGACTCGCTTATTGAAGAGACGCTGCTGCTACTGCTGGGCGACGCCGAGCGCAAGGAAATTCAGCTCATCAACCAGGTGCAGACGCCGCTGCTGGCCCGCGCCGACGTGAACATGGCCCGCCTGGTGCTGCGCAATCTGCTCAGCAATGCCCTCAAGTTTACGCCGCCCGGCGGCACCGTTACCGTAACCGCTGCCCCGCAGGGAAGCAGCTGGCAAGTAACCGTGCGCGACACGGGCGTGGGCATTGACCCCGCCTACTACGATAACATATCGGGCCTAACCGGTCCCCATACCACCCTGGGCACGGCCAGCGAAAAAGGAACGGGCCTGGGGCTGCGCCTCTGCCGCGACTTTGTGGACCGCAACGGCGGGCAGCTTTGGTTTGAAAGTGAGCTGGGCCGAGGCACCACGTTTCACTTCACCCTCCCTATGGCTGCCCCCGAAACTGCCGTACATCCAGCCAGTACCGCTGCCGAGCCTGCGGCAGCTGCTGTGCCGGTGCAGCTGCGAGCCTAAGCCTATGTGCAACAACCACTTGCCACGGCTATAGCAGCTCAGCAGGGCGGTCCATTATCAGCAGCCAGGCTCACGATGACGCGGGCTGCTGGCTAGTGCTGGCGCCGAATGAGGGAGCGGTTGACGATGCGCTCCGTAACCCGCTCACGGTAGGTCTGGCCCAGTGGCAGGGCGTGCCCACCCACTTTCACTTCCAAGTTGCTCACCGATTCGATGCGGGCGGCATTGACGAGGTAGGAACGGTGGGTGCGCACAAACAGGCCCGGCGGCAACTGCTCCTCCAGGTTTTTGAGGTTCACCAGCGTAAGGTGAGTCCGGCCGTCGGCGGTGTTGATTTTGGTGAAGTCCTTCAGTGCCTCAATGTAGAGCACTTCGCGGTAGTGCAGGCGCACAAACTGCGCGTCGGTGCGGATAAAAAAGGAGCCGCGGCCGGTTAGAGCGTCGGCTTGGGCGTCGGGCTCGGTGGTGCTGGTGCGCAGAATGCCCGCCACCTTGTTGACGGCTTTCAGGAAACGGTCGAGGGAAATCGGCTTGAGCAGGAAGTCGATGACGTCGAGGTTGAAGCCTTCCATGGCGTACTGCGGGAAGGACGTCATCAGCACCACCAGCGGCGGGTGTTGCAGGGAGCGTACCAGGTCGATGCCACTGAGATGGGGCATGGTAACGTCCGAGAAAAGCACCTGAACGCGGTTTTCCAGCAGGTACTTATGCGCATCCAGCGGGTCGGTGAAAGCAGCTTTCACGTCCAAAATATCCGTCATGGCTACGTACGCCTGTAGCAGGTCTAGCACTAGCGGATCGTCATCGAGAAGCAGACACGTAATCTTCATGCGGGGGACAAGTTCCAGGTGGCCGGCGTGAATATAAGGGGATGAAATTGATTTGTGCTATTATTTATAAGAAGAAATCAATGCTCGGCAGCCTACAGCCCCCAATGGTCTACTTTTTCCCCTGGTTGCTCTACTTTAATAACAGGATAATTTAACCCGAAGTATCTTCTGTAACTAGGGGTTAGCGCTTCGTATTGTCCTTGCTGCCGTTACTTTCTACTGGCTTATGCGCTTCGCTGCTCGCTCACTTAGTTGTCGTGGTTGTCATGAAACGTCCAGTCGTAGCTTCGGCAAGCGTAGCGCGGCCCCCGGTGGTACTGGGGGTGGCGCTTACGATTAGCCAGCACGAGGGACTGGGCCGTGCAGCACAAACTGCGTTTGGGGTAAGCACGCGCGCCATCAATTTGCGCATCGACCCTGGCATGGACCTGATTTTTTTGTGCGAAGCCACGCTGCCGGGCACGCTGCCCTGCCTGGCGGCACTTACCGCCCCCGATGTAGCGGCCGTACTGCTCCGCTCGGCCCAACTGGAATGGCTACCCGAGCCAGGGCGCAGCGTTGGGCGCGGCACTCCCACGCTAGGAGCCCTGGAAAGCGGTAACTGCTTTCTGACAGCCAACAGCCGCAAGATTCACGTGGCATCGTTCGGACCCCGGCAGGTGCAGCCTGCTCAGGTGCCTATGCAGATACAGGGCAGCACCAACTTGCTGGAGTTTCTGCGGGCCGAGTGGTTTACGCTGGAAATTTCGGGCACCAACCGGCGGCGCTTGTCGCGCCCCCTGACCTTCCGCGCCAGCCTGGAATTCGCCATCCAGACTCAGGACGGCCGCCAAGTGGCAGCTCAGGAGTAGAGGTGAAAAGGGGCTGATAGGCGGAAGCTAGGGCTCGTCGTAAGGCTTGCGCGGGTGCGCCTGCCTGCTCACGGAGTTTCTTGCAGCAGTTTCGGTAACAAGAAACCGGGGTGGAGGTGCGACTCTGAACATGAAACGGCCAGACATTCAAAAGCCCGCCTCCTGGTACCGGGAGGCGGGCTTTCTGAGTATACGGCGCTGAAACGCCAACTGCGCTTCGAGGCGCGGCAAGGCTTAGTGCACGGCGTTGGTCTTTTTGCAGCACTCGGGCAGCCGGTCGTAGGCGCGGGCGTCGGCGGGCTGGGTGTCGGCGTCGTAGCCGGTGCGCTGCACGGCGGTACGCAGGGCTTCGGGCGTGGTTTTGTCGGGGCGGAAAGTGACGGTCAGCATCTGGCTGGGAACGTCGAGCACGGCGGCCTGCACGCCTTTTTCATAAGCCAGGCTTTTTTCGAGGCGGGCCTTGCACATGTCGCACACGGCCGAGGTCTTCACCTGCACTTGCGCCGTGCCCTTGCCCGTTTTGGCGGGCGTGCCTTGCGCAAAGGCGCCGGAAGCAGGCAGCAGTAAGCAGAGCGCGGCTAGGAATGACAACAGGGTTTTCATAAATCAAAAAAGGAAAGAGGAAACTTGAAAAGGGAGAGAAGCCGAAAACAGCCTGCCTGAAAGAATTGTGCCGTTTCTAAAGGGCCAACAGCGTCAGGCGGCTTATTGCAGTGTGAGGCGCAGGCCGGCGTAGGTGAGGCGGCCGTAGGTGGGGCCCCACACCATGGCGGCGTCGAAGTGGGGGCCAAACGCGTCGGAAGCGCCCATGATGGGGTTAGGCTGGCGGTAGTTGAGCAGGTTTTCGACCCCGGCGTACAGCTCCAGCCGCTTGAAGGCGCGGGTAAGCTGGGCATTGAGCAAAGCGTAGCGCGGGGCCGTGGGCAAGGTGCTTTCGCCGGTGCCGTGCTGGTGCCCACTACTGCCCGGCATGGGTGCCAGAAGCCGCTCGCCGAAGCCCTGCACCGTAAGGTCGGCCCGCCACTTGTCGAAGGCCGAGGCGTAGGCCAGGTTCAGGAACAGGCGGTGGCGGGGCGTAAGCGGGCGGGGCAGCAGGTCGCCGCCGTAGCTGGTGCGCACGTCCAGGTACTTGTAGGCCGCCTTGGCTTGCAGGCCCTTCAGCGGCTCGGCCTGCACCTCGGCCTGGAAGCTGCGCGAAAACGACCGTCCTCCTGGCTCCAGGTTGTCAATCAGCAGCTCTGAGGCCTCGGAATAGGGGTCGGCTACCACCTGGTTCTGAAACTCGGTGTGGTAGTAGTCGGTTACGAACGTGGCCGGGCGGCCCAGCACCGTGAAGTACTGCGTAAACGAGCCGCCCACGTTCCAGGCCGTTTCGGGCCGCAGGTTGGGGCTGATGACGAACTGCCGGGAGCTAACCAGCATACCGGAGTTTTCGGCAATGGGGTTGGCCGTGCGGAATCCGCGGCCGGCCGCCAGGCGCAGCACGGTGTTCTTGGCCGGGTCGTACTTCACGTTGAGGCGCGGAGTCAGAAACCAGCCGTACAGGTTATGCCGGTCGAGGCGCAGGCCGCCCACCACGGTCAGGTTGCGGGCGTTCTGGTAAGTGTACTCAGCGAAGGCGCCTGGCACGCGCTCCAGGCGGGTGCGGTTTTCGCGGGCCCGGCGCTGCTCCGGCGTCTCGTTCACGGGCGCGAAGCCCGAGCGGTACACCTCCCGGTAGTCGTCGTGCAGGTAGCTCAGGCCGGCGCGGTAGGTGTGGGCCGTAGTGCCCAGAATGCTCTGAAACAGCAGCGTAGTCAGGCCCGTGCGCTGGGTGCCGTCGTAGGTGCGCTGGCCGTAGCGGGAAGTGAAGTCGTGGCTGGTGCCCGAGAGCAGCAAACCCAGGCTCTGGTAGGGCCGGCCGGGCCAGGTGTAGGAGGTTTTGGCGTAGCCGGTGTAGCGGTCCGTTTCCTGGGTGGTGCCGTAGAATGGGCCCGGTTGGGGCTGGCCTTCCCGGTAGTACATCTGCCCGCCCTGGCGCGTTTCGCGCAGGGCGCCCAGGCCGGCTTCCATCACCAAGCTCTTGCCCGACACGTATTTCCACTTATTGAACACGTTGTACTGGGTGGCCAGGGGCAGGTCCAGGAAGCCGTCCTTGTTTCGGTCGACGCGCTGGCCGAGGTGGTCGGTGTGCAGGAGCAGGGCCGTGCTTAGCTTCTTGCTCAGGGGCGAAGCCAGGTTCAGGTTGAGGTCGAACTTGCCCAGGTCGTTGGCGTAGGCGTTGAACAGCAGCCGGTCGGCCTTGTCGGGCTCCTTGAGGCGCACGTTCACCTGGCCCGAAATGCTTTCGTAGCCATTCACCACCGAGCCCATGCCCTTGATGATGTCGATGCTCTCAATCCAGGGCCCGGCCAGGTAGCCCAGGCGGTAGGGTGTGGCCAACCCGCGCAGAGCCGGCAGGTTGTCCACGGTTAGCAGAGAATACGCCCCATCAAGGCCCAGCAGCTGAATCTGCTTGGCCCCCGACACGGCGTCGGTGGTGGATACTTCCACCGAGGCATTGGTCTCGAAGCTCTCGGCCAGGTTGCAGCAGGCCGATTTGGTCAGGTCGCGGCTGGTAATGACCTGGGTGTTGGTGGGCGTGAGGCCGGAGTAGGAGGGAGCCCGGCCCTCCACTTTCACCTCGTTCAGCTCAGCCGAGCGTTGCAGGCCGATGCGCAAGTAGCCCGCGCCGGCGGCCTGCACGGTGTCGGGGCGGTAGCCGAGAAAGTTGACAACGAGGCGCTGGTCGGTGCCTGCCGGGCGCACCAGGGAAAAGGCGCCTTGCTTGTCGGTGGTTACGGCCTCAGTAGTGGCGCCCAGCCAGCGCACTACGGCGCCGGGCACGGGCGCGTTGGTAGCGGCATCGAGCACTTGCCCGCGCACGGGCGCCACCGAGGGGTCAATGGTTTGGGCCGTAGCGGCGCCGGCACTGGCCAGCACCAGGCTGGCAGCCGTCAGCCACTGCACGGGCCCGGATACAAGGTTCATATCGTCAGAAAGTTACGGGTTCTTGTCGGGAGAAAGCAGAGCACAAACTGCCCTGCGGCGGTCAGAAAAACCGCCCGAAAACAAGAACCCGCCTAGACGATGAGTACGCCCACGAACGTGAGCAAGGCCCGGCCCGCCCGCGGCGGTGGGGAGGAATCGGCGGCGTGCCAGCGGGCCGCCCCGCTGAGGAGCCGCAGCGGCTCCGGAGCCTGGGGCCAGGCAGTGTGGTCGAGCCAGACCGGCGCCAGCACCGGTACCGGCGCTTTCACCCAGTGCAACTCCGCCGAGGGGGCGTCCAGCTTATGGAAGTGCGCCCCAAACTCGCAGCAGGCCCCCGCTACCTGGGTTTTGCCAGCGGCCGCAGTGGCGTGCGACGCAGCGGCCTGGGCCGGCGGGCAGCCGTGCTCGTGCGGCGCAAACACGATGGACGCCGTGTGCCGCCCGCTTACCCTGCAGGTATGCTGCTGCACCGTCAGGCCCACCGAGGCGGTGAGGACGAGCAGCGCCAGCCAAGCGCTAAAGAGCCGATGAAGCAAGGGGCGTTTCATTTTCTGAAGCAAAGATACAACGCCAACCGCCGTTAGAAGGTGCAGGATACGGCGGGGAAAGGTGCGGAATATTGGCTGCTAGCTCCGGGTGCTTCAATCGGCTCTAGCAGTGATTCGCCTCACCCCCCTACGCCATCTGATGCGCGAAACGGGAGAGAAGGGCTTCAGTTCATAGTTGATACTCTACCGTCATCAACCATCAATGCGCGACAGTTGTGCTAAGTAGAGGAAGTAGCTACTAGAGCAATTTCGGGCTCCGTGTACGTCGGGCCCGAAACTGCTCTAAAAACGCATTTGTTCGTCGCTGAGCACGAGTTGATTATTCACCTTCTTAAGCAGAACAGCTTCAGGAGCCAGCCTCAGAAACAACTTGAATGCTTGTAGCTGCAGATTGTTCTTCGGCAGCAACGACCGGGCGTTCTGCTTTGCGTTGTCCTGAAATTTCTGAACTATCGGCTGCATCCACGCGCTGTATCGAGTGAAAGCCAAGGGCAGATCATGGGGCAATTGCCCAACAAAATGCGTCAGGACTCTGGCGCCGTAGATTGATAGAGAAGCCCCCATACCTGACAGAGCCGTGGGGCAGTAGGCAGCATCGCCAAGCAGCACGATTCGGCCCTGGGCCAGCTCCGGGGCATGTACCATGCCCATCTTATCGGCGTACAGAATGCCCCTCGTTGCTATTTCCTCCACAAGCGTTCGTACCTCGTCCGGAAATCCGGCGAAAGAGTACCGCAAAAGGTGCTTTGCATTGGCCTGAAGCTGCGCCACATCGTCTGTGTTCTGGATGTAGCACTGAATGGCGAGTTCATCTTCGGCTACGGGAAAGACAAAGAGCATTTTTCCTACGCCCATGAAAATACGGTTTACGCCGGGGGTGAATTGGTGTCTGCCAGCCAGCTTGCCTCCCATGTAGAACACGTTGAAGTCTTCTACCTGGGCATTCGCAACGTATCGGTTCCGGGTTGCGGACCGCAGCCCTTCGGCAATGATGAAGAAATCCGCATCGAGGGTTTCGCCGTTGGAAAGCGTCACGGCAACCGAAGTCGCCGTTTGCTGCACCGTTTCCACGGTGGCCCCAAAAATGACGCGCACCTTGTCTTGCACCGCTTCGTACATCACCCGGTGAAGGGTCGCCCTGGGGATGAGAATGGAGCGCACCCCGAGGAAGTAGCCGTGCAGCGAATCGACTTCACCACCCGCCCTGGGGACGAGAATGGAGCGCCCCCCCTCCTGATGTAGCCTGGCAATGTTCAGCTTACGGATAGGTCTTCCCTTCGCATCCAGGAAGCTTAGCGAGCTTGCCGGAACCTGAGCGGCCACCAGATTGGCCTCCAGTCCTAGCTCACCCATGATATCAATGCCGAAGCTTTTCAGCGAGAGCAGGTAGCCGGCATTCGTGAATGCGTGGGCTTTTTCGAGAACGGTGACGGCATAGCCGGCCTTGTGCAGCATGTTGGCGGCTGCCAGTCCGGCAATTCCGCCGCCCGAAATAACAACTGATTGGTTCATGAGATACCTGTTTATGAGACATACCGACCGTTTGGTATGTAGTTGAGAAAAAAATTATGTTTTGACAAGCGCGTAGATAGCATCCCAGAGCTTTAATACTTCGCTTTGTACCTTGGACAAGCCTTTTTGGATTAGTAAATGAAGAATGACCCCGTCAGCGGTACTGATGAAAAGCTTGGCGAGGCACTGGGGGCTGATGTCGCTTTTTATTTCGCCTGTGCGTTGCGCTACCTGGATAATTTTTATCCATGCGGCCAGTTCGTGGTCCTGCTGCTGGCTAAACTCGGCCTTAAAGTCAGGCAGGAGTCTGAGGGCGTCGAATATGAGATAGTAGTGGTTGACCTCAAAGTTGAAGTCGTCCTGACCTACTATGGTTGCCAGCCGGGCGGGTTTACCAATCCGTTCGGCCCAGTTGCGGTAAAACGCTTGCAGCGAGGTTGCCGAGAGAGCGTCGTAATTCTCGATTTGGAAGGCATTGAAAAAAGCACGTACTCCTTCTTCAAACACCTTCTCCTTACTATCAAAGTAGTGATAAAATGCTCCTTTCGACAGGCCACTGCTTTCGACCATCTCCTTCATAGTCACGTCCCGAAAGCCTCTTTGAAGGAAAAGAGCCAACGCTGTCTGGAGGATATGATTTCGTGTATCCATTGATATACCGACCGTTTGGTATGTAAATGTACTACGTTATTCTAATTGATCAAGTAAAATATTTCGAGCTGGTATAGAAACGCAATATTCCACGTCTTAGCATTGGACGACACTGGTTGTTAATCTGAACGATCCGGGCTAAGAGACGCGGCACTTTGTGTCTTTAAGTGCTTACGGCAACCGCAAAACCGTTTCTAAATTTTAGAATACTAAAGTTAAAGTCCCTCTCTTTTTTGGAGAGGGGTAGGGATGAGGCGACCTAGAGTTGGAAACCAGATATATAAGTTAACCGCCATCAACTCGCACTTTCCAAGCAAAGGAACTAGCCTTTAGCTTGTATTCCATTGTCAACTGACATTCTGTCAATCTGCCCCTTTACACGGGAGGCGAATTTCCAAAAAACCCTTTTCTCTGCTCAAAAACGGCTTTTTGTGAGGTGGTAGAAAATGGTAAAAGGTGGTTGCCTTTTCTGTAGCAATGCGTACTTTTGCTATATCCCGTTGCCTTGTCTTTTCCACACCTGCCATGAACCTGCTGCTCTCCGGCGAATACGAGTGCAAGCTCGACCCCAAAGGTCGGCTGGTGCTGCCGGTGAAGGTGAAGGCCAACCTGCCCGAAGCTTCGGGCAACCAGCTGGTGCTGGTGCGCGGGTTTGAGCCCTGCCTGGTGCTGTACCCGCGGGCTGCGTGGCGGGTGATTCATGAGAAGGTAATGGCGCTGGACGAGTTTAATGAGGAGTATCGACAGTTTCAGCGCAACTTTTTCCGGGGCATGACGGAGGTGGAGCTGGATACCATCGGGCGGTTTATGCTGCCGGGCTCCATGCGCCGCTACGCCGGCATCGAGAAGGAAGCCATTATCGTGGGGCTGGGCAACCGCTGCGAAATCTGGGACCCCGCCCGCTACGACGACTTCCTTATCAAAGACCAGCAAAGCTTCTCGAAGCTGGCCCAAAAATTCCTGACCACCGAACCTGGGCCCGGCAGCCCCCTGGCCGCATGAGTGCCCCCAGCTACGACAACGACACCGCCTACCACCGCCCCGTAATGCTACGGGAGTGTCTGGAGGCCCTGGACCTGCGCCCCGACGGCCGCTACGTGGACGTCACCTTCGGTGGGGGCGGGCACTCGGCCCGCATTCTGGAGCGGCTGGGGCCGCAGGGCCACCTCTACAGCTTCGACCAGGATGCCGACGCCGAGCGGGAGGCCCACAAGCTGGCCCGGCCGGAGTTTACCTTCATCCGCAGCAACTTCCGAAACCTGCACCAGGAGCTGGACCGCCGCGGCGCCCTGCCCGTAGACGGGCTGCTGGCTGATTTGGGAGTTTCCTCGCACCAGTTTGATACGCCGGAGCGCGGCTTCAGCACCCGCTTCGACGGGCCCCTGGACATGCGCATGAACCCGGACGAGGGCGGTACCTCGGCCGCCGACATCATCAACGAATATTCCGAAGCCGATTTGCACCGCATTTTCGGCATGTACGGGGAAGTAACCAATGCCCGCACCCTAGCCGCTACGGTAGTTTCTAGCCGGCGCGGGCAGAACATTACCACTATTGCGGCCCTGAAAAAGGCCATTGCTCCGTGCACGCCCCGCGGCAAGGAAAACAAGTATCTGGCCCAGGTATTCCAGGCCCTGCGCATTGAGGCCAACGATGAAATGGCGGCCTTGCAGCAGATGCTGGAGCAGACGGCCCAGGTGCTGCGCCCCGGTGGGCGACTGGTGGTGATGAGCTACCACTCCCTGGAGGACCGGCTGGTGAAGAACTTCCTGGCCAAGGGCAAGTTCTACGGCGAGGCCGAAAAAGACCTGTTTGGCCGCACCAGCCTGCCCTTCGAGGTGCTTACTCGCAAGCCCATCGAAGCCACGGCCGAGGAAGTAGCCCTGAACAGCCGCGCCCGTTCGGCGAAGCTGCGCATCGCAATGAAGAATTAATAATTAGTAATGAAGAACTACGGCCTCTCCTGTGTTCAGCAGTGCCAGCGCCCGGCCCCAAGCCGGACGACGCGGCCGTGTGCTGCCAGAATCCGTGCTGGGGCGGTCAGCACCTCATTATTAATTATCAATTACTACTTATTAATTCAAAGACAGTGGCTCTCAATACAGTAAAACCAGCTGCCAACCCGCCCCGCGCCAACGTGCCCCGCGAAGCTGCGCCCGTAGCCGTGGAGCCCGTAGCCGCGCCCCAGCCGGAACCAGCCCCGCAGCCGGCGCCCAAGCCACCGCGGGAGCCCCGGCAGGCCCCGCCGAAGCGCAGCACCTGGAGCGTGTTTTCGGTGCTGGAGCGGGCCACGCGGGTAGATGGGCTGTTTCGGGAGGGGCTGCCGGTGCGGTTTCTGCCCTACCTGCTGTTTATCATGTTTCTGACGCTGGTCTACATCGGCAACACGCACTACGCCACGCGCATGAACCGCAGCATTCAGAAGCTGAAGCTGGAAACCGAAGACCTGCGCGCCGACTATACCACCCTGAAATCGGACTACATGGAGGCTAGCAAGCAGAGCGAGGTGGCCCGCAAGGTGGCGGCCTACGGGTTGGTGGAAAGCTCCTCGCCGCCCTTCCGCATTACGGTGCCCGCCGGCCGCCTCGACGAGGCCGAGCTGGACCGCATGCCCGTGCTGACCGCCGACTCGGTGGCGGCCATGATAGCCCGCGCTAAAGCCGACTCCCTGCGCCGCGCCGCCGGCCCGGCCCTGTCCGACTCCATTGAGGTGGGCGCTCCGCCCGTGCCCATCGGCACCGACGTGAACGGGGAGCCAGCCGTACCCGAAACCACGCAAGCCGCATCTTCCAATCGTTCAGCCCCGCGCCGCAATGAAAGGAAACGTTAAAAAGAGCATTGTTACCCGCGTCCGCCTGGCGTTTCTGGGCGTGTGCCTGTTTTCGTGCGCCGTGGTGTGGCGCATTGCCCACATCCAGTTCAAGGAAGGCGCCAAGTGGAGCGCCCTGGAGCAGGAGCGCCGCATCGTGTACCAGCCGGTGTTTGCTACCCGCGGCAACATCTTCTCCGACAACGAAAGCATCATGGCCACCTCGCTGCCCTTCTACCGGGTGGCCTGGGACCCGAGCGTGGTGAGTGAAGCTCTATTTGAGCAGAAAGCTGATTCATTGGCGCTAATGCTGTCCCGTTTTTTCGGTGACCGGACCAAGCTAGACTATCTCACCAGACTTAACGAGGCAAGAGAAAAAAAATCACGCTATGTTCGCCTAAACTCCCGGCAAATCAATTATCAGGAGAAGAAGGAGCTGGCCCAGTGGCCCATCTTCCGGGCCGGTAAGAACAAGGGCGGGGTCATCTTCGAGAAAGTAGATAAGCGGTTCCGGCCCTTCGGGGGGCTAGCCCAGCGCACCATTGGCTTCGTGAATGAGGACAAGAACGGGGCGGGGCTGGAATTTACCTTCAACCGCCACCTGGCCGGCAAGGACGGCGAGGCCCTGTTTGAGCGCCTGCCCGGCGGCAACAAGCCCATCTACGACGGCACCGAGGTCAAGCCCCAGCCGGGCTACGACATCAAAACCACTCTCGACATCAACCTCCAGGACGTGGCCGAAAACGCCTTGTACAAGTCGCTGCTGGACAACAACGCCCAGTACGGCACAGTGATTCTGATGGAGGTGAAAACCGGCGAAATCAAGGCCGTGGCCAACCTGGGCAAGGTAGCCGAGGGCGTGTACCGCGAAGACTACAACTACGCCATTGCCGACCAGGGCCGCACCGAGCCGGGCTCTACCTTCAAGCTGGCCTCCATGATGGCGGCGTTTGAGGAAGACCCCGACCTGGAGCTGACCGACACCATCAACACCGGCAACACCGGCTCCATGCGCATCGGCGGGGCCGTCAAGACCGACTCGCACCCGTACGGGCGTATTACCTTGCAGCAAGTGTTCGAGAAGTCGTCGAACATTGGGGTGGCCAAGCTCACGGACCGGGTGTTCAACAAGGCGCCCGAGAAGTACACTGATTATCTGAAGAAGTTTGGGCTCGACAAACCCCTGGGCTTCCAGATGGCCGGGGAGGCGCGGCCCTACATCAAAGACCCCACCGACCGAAGCTGGAGCCGCACTTCGCTCACCACCATGAGCATCGGCTACGAGCTGAAGCTGGCGCCCCTGCAAACCCTGGCTTTCTACAACGCCGTGGCCAACAACGGAGTAAAGATTCAGCCCATCATCGTGAAGGAAATCAAGCAGGCCGACAAGGTGCTGGAGCGGTTTGAGGCCCAGGTACTCAACCCCAAAATCTGCTCCGACGAGACGCTGCGCAAGGTAAAAGCCATGATGGAGGGCGTGGTGGAGCACGGCACGGCCCGCGGCATCCGCACCACCGACTACCTGATGGCGGGCAAAACCGGCACGGCCTGGAAGTTCAAGAACGGCGCCTATACCAAGGTGTATTCCACCAGCTTCTGCGGCTACTTCCCGGCCGACAACCCCAAGTACTCCTGCATTGTGGTGGTAGACTCGCCCAAGAATGGCCGCATCTACGGCGCCGACGTGGCCGCGCCCGTGTTCCGGGAGCTGGCCGACAAAGCCATGGCCCGCGACGCCGCCTCGCAGCGCCCCCTGCTGGCCCGCGCCCCGGTGCGCAAGTCCAGGGTGCCGCGGGTGCAGGCCGGGATGCAGGACGAGCTGAGCCTGGTGTTCAGCAAGCTGGGCGTGACCCACACCGGCGCCACCGGCACCGATGACTGGGTGCGCACCCAGCCCGCCGACTCCGACGCCGAAAGCCTGAACCTGCGCCCCATGCCCGTGCGCCCCGGCCGGGTGCCCAACGTGCAGGGCCTCACCCTGCGCGACGCCTTGTTCCTGCTCGAAAACCGCGGCCTGCGGGTGCGCGCCCTGGGTACGGGCCGGGTCAAAACCCAATCGGTAGCCGCCGGCTCGGCCGTGCGGCGCGGCACTACGGTGGTGTTGCAGCTGGAGCCCATCGGCGGCCGCCTCGCCGCCCCCGTGCCGGCTGCCCCACCCGCGCCCGGCCTGGCCACCCTGGCTGATGGCCGCACTCCGAAGCCCGCTGGCCCGCCAGCCCCGGCCGAAACCGGGGCTTCCGGCCCCAAAAAGCCAGCTGCCAAAGCTGCCGCGCCCAACTCGGCTGCCGTCGTAACCAAGGCCAAGCCCAAAGCCTGACCGTTAGAACACTGCGAAACACTGCGCCTTTTCACTGCGCAACACTGCGAGAAACCCACCTTGGACATCCAGTTTCCCCTCTCCGCCCTCACCACTGCCATTGCCGTGCGGGCTCAGCACGGCCCCGCCGACGCGTCCATTACCAGCCTCACGCTGGATTCCCGGCAGGCTGGGCCGGGCGCCGTGTTCTTCGCCCTGCGCGGCACCGCCACCGACGGCCATCAGTTCATTCCGAAGGCGGTGGAGCAGGGCGCCGCCGCGGTGGTCTGCGAAGACCTGCCCGCCGAGCTGAGCCCCGCCACCACCTATGTGCAGGTGCCCGACTCGGCCGAGGCCATGGCCCGCATGGCGGCGGAGTTCTACGGCCAGCCTTCCCGCCGCCTCCGGCTGGTGGGCGTGACGGGCACCAACGGCAAAACCACCTGCGCCACCATGCTGCACAAGCTGTTCCGGGAGCTGGGCTACCGGTGCGGGCTGCTGAGCACGGTGCAGAACCAGATTGACGAGGAGGTACTGCCGGCCACCCACACCACGCCCGACGCCATTCGGCTGAACGAGTTGCTGGCTCGCATGCTCAAGGCCGGTTGCACCCACGTGTTTATGGAAGTCAGCTCCCACTCGGTGGTGCAGCACCGCATTACGGGCCTGCACTTTGCGGGCGGCATCTTCACCAACCTTTCCCACGACCACCTCGACTACCACGGCACTTTTGATGCGTACATCAAGGCCAAAAAAGGCTTCTTCGACCAGCTGCCGAAGTCGGCCTTTGCCCTCACCAACGCCGACGATAAGCGCGGGCAGGTGATGCTGCAAAACGTGGTGGGCCGCCGCGAAACCTACTCCCTGCGCGGAGCGGCCACGTTCCGGGCCCGCCTCATCGAAAATGCCGTGCACGGCCTGCACCTGGAGGTAGACGGCCGCGAGGTGCAGTTTCGGCTCATCGGGGTGTTCAACGCCTACAACCTGCTGGCCATCTACGGGGCAGCCGTGCTACTGGGTGAAGACCCCACCGAGGTGCTCACCGTGCTGTCGGGCCTCACGTCGGCCCCCGGTCGGTTTGAGCCGGTGGTGTCCGGGAAGGGCCGCATTACGGGCATCGTGGACTACGCCCACACCCCCGACGCCCTCGAAAACGTGCTCCAGACCATTGCCGACATTCGCCAGCCCAGCCAGCAGGTGATTACCGTGGTGGGCTGCGGCGGCAACCGCGACGCCGCCAAGCGCCCGGTTATGGCCAAGCTAGCCGCCCAGCTGTCCAGCCGCGCCGTGCTGACTTCCGACAACCCCCGCTTCGAGGACCCCACCGACATTCTGGCCCAGATGCAGGCCGGCGTGCCCGCCGCCGACCAGGGCAAGGTGCTTACTATCCCCGACCGGCGCGAGGCCATCAAAACTGCCATTGCCTTGGCCCAGCCCGGCGACATTGTGCTGGTAGCCGGCAAAGGCCACGAAGCCTACCAGGAAATCAAGGGCGTGAAAACTGATTTTGACGACAAGCAGGTAGTACAGGAAATGTTCGACATGCTGGGTAAGTGAATCGCGGATTAAACGGATTACTCAGATTTCGCGGATTTCGATTACGGCATCCCATAACGCTGCTTTAATTACCAAAATCCGCGAAATCTGAATAATCCGTTTAATCCGCGATTCTCAGCCGAATACACAAAATCTGCATAAACATAACCTTGGACCTCCCCCAAAAATCCTAAACCTTTGCAGCCTGGACACCTGCTGACCTCCAACTGCTGACCCTTGCAACATGCTGTATTACATTTTTAATTACCTCGATAAAGTACATCATGTACCGGGCACGGGGGTGTTCCAGTACATTTCGTTTCGGGCGGCGCTGGCAGTAGTTACCTCGCTCATCATTGCCCAGTTCTTCGGCAAGCCCCTGATTCAGAAGCTCCAGCGCCTGCAAATCGGGGAGACGGTGCGCGACCTGGGCTTGCAGGGGCAGCTGGAGAAGAAGGGCACGCCCACCATGGGCGGGCTGATTATTCTGCTGGCCATCCTGGTGCCGGTGCTGCTGTTTGCCAAGCTCGACAACATCTACATTGTGCTCATGCTGCTTAGCACCGTGTGGCTGGGACTGATTGGCTTTATTGATGACTACATCAAAGTAGTAAAGAAGGACAAGGAGGGGCTGGCCGGCCGCTTCAAGGTGCTGGGCCAGGTGGGCCTGGGCCTCACGGTGGGCTGGGTGCTGTTCTTCTCCAACGACGTAACCGTGCGTCAGTACGCCCTAGCCGACGGTACATTCTCAGCCGTGGACGCCAGCACCGTGTATCAGGATGTGAAGCTGATGATTACGACAGTGCCCTTCCTCAAAAACAACGAGTTGAACTACGGCGACCTGTTTGCCACGGCCGGCGAGTTTTTTAATGAGTACTACGCCTTCTTCTACATCCCCATCGTCATTTTTCTCGTCACGGCCATCAGCAATGGGGCCAACATCACCGATGGCCTCGACGGGCTGGCGGCGGGCACCTCGGCCATTATCGGCAGCACGCTGGCCATTTTCGCCTTCGTAAGCGGCAATGCCCTACTGGCCGATTACCTTGATATCATGTTTATCCCGAATTCCGGGGAGCTGGTTATTTTCTGCACGGCCTTCGTGGGGGCCTGCGTGGGCTTTCTGTGGTACAATTCCTATCCCGCCCAGGTGTTCATGGGCGACACGGGGTCGTTGGCGCTGGGCGGCATCATTACTGTGCTGGCTCTCATTGTACGCAAGGAGCTATTGATACCGATATTATGCGGGGTTTTTGTAGTTGAAAACCTCTCGGTGATGGTGCAGGTGGGATACTTTAAATACACCAGGCGCAAGTATGGCGAAGGCCGCCGGTTGCTGCGCATGTCGCCTTTGCACCATCACTACCAGAAGCTCGGCTACCACGAGTCCAAAATCGTGTCGCGGTTCTGGATTGTAGGCATTATGCTGGCAGTGTTGACACTTGTAACCTTGAAACTGCGCTAAATCTGAGACATGAGATTGTGAGACATGAGAAGTGAGACGAATGTCGTTCGTGCCTGACCGTCGGCCACTCTTTGTTCTCATCTTCAGTCGTCTGTCTCACTTCTCACGTCTCACAATCTCATGTCTAAAATAGTCATCTTAGGAGCAGCAGAGAGTGGGGTAGGGGCGGCGCTGCTGGCCCAGGCCAAGGGCCACACCGTCTTCGTTTCCGACAAGAGCCCAATTCAGGAGAGATACCAGCAGAAACTGCAAGCTGCCGGCATCCGCTTCGAGGAAAACCAGCACACGCTGGCCGAAATCCTGCAAGCCGATGAGGTAGTGAAAAGCCCTGGCATCCCGGAGAAGGCGCCGGTGATTCAAGCCCTGCGCGAGAAAGGCACGCCCATCATTTCCGAAATCGAGCTGGCGGGGCGCTACACCCAGGCCAAGTGCATCGGCATTACGGGCACCAACGGCAAAACCACCACTACGCTGCTCACCTACCATTTGCTGAAGGAAGCCGGCCTGAACGTAGGCCTGGCCGGCAACGTGGGTTACTCCCTGGCCGAGCAGATTATCGAAGACCAGCACGAGTACTACGTGCTGGAGCTAAGCTCTTTCCAGCTCGACGATACCTACGAGTTCCAACCCTGGGTGTCGGTGCTGCTCAACATCACCCCCGACCACCTCGACCGGTACGAGTATTCCATGCAGAAGTACGCCGAAGCCAAGCTGCGCATCATGCGCCGCCAGAACGGCAGCAATTTCTTCGTCTACAACGCCGATGATGAGATGATAGGGCGCTACTTCCGGGCCGATAACCAGTTAGTGCGGCGGCTGCCTTTTGGCCTCCAGGAGCGGGCCGGACTCAGCGCCTTCTATTCCGCCGAAGACCTGCTGCGTGTAGAGCTGCCGGGCTGCCCGCCGGAAGAAATCAGCACGGCCCGCTCGGTGCTCATCGGCCAGCACAACCGCCAGAACACCCTGGCCGCCGTGCTCTGCGCCCGGCTGGCCGGCGTGAGCAAGGAGCAGATTGAGCAGAGCCTGGGCACCTTCCGCAACGCCGACCACCGCCTGCAACTCGTGGGCGAAGTGAATGGGGCCAAGTTTATCAACGACTCCAAAGCCACGAACGTAGAGGCGGCCTGGTTTGCCCTCGACGGCGTGCGCCAGCCCATCGTCTGGATAGCCGGCGGCACCGATAAGGGCAACGACTACGCCTCGCTGCTGCCCCTGGCCCAGCAGAAAGTAAAAGCCCTGATTTGCCTGGGCCTCGACAACGAAAAACTCAAGGCCAGCTTTGGCCCGGTAGTGCCGCACCTGGAAGAAACCCACAGCATAACCGAGGCCGTGCAGCGCGCCGCCACCCTGGCCCAGCCCGGCGACGTCGTGCTCCTGTCCCCGGCCTGCGCCTCCTTCGACCTGTTCAAAAACTACGAGGACCGCGGCCGGCAATTCGCGGCGGCCGTTGCTGAGTTGTAGGGGCGCGTCGCACGCGCCCGCCGGGTAGAACGACCGGCATTTGTCGTTCTGAGTGTACACTCCAACGTTACGGGCGCGTGCAACGCGCCCCTACTGCTCATGGAAACCATTACCAACTGGCTGCGGCAGAACCTGAAGGGCGACCCGGTGCTGTGGGGCATCGTGTTGCTGTTTTCGTTTATCTCTATTGCGGTGGTGTACTCGGCTACGGGCACGCTGGCCTACAAGAAGATGGGCGGCAACACCGAGTACTTCCTCATCAAGCACACGGGCCTGATTTTCGTGGGGCTGCTGTTCATGTGGCTGGCCCACCGCATCGATTACCGCTACTACTCGCGCATCTCGCTCTACGCCCTGCTGGCCTCGGTGCCGCTGCTGTTGTTCACCTATTTCTTCGGGGGCACTACGTTCAACGATGCGTCGCGCTGGCTGACCATTCCCATCATCAACCAAACCTTTCAGCCCTCCGACCTGGCCAAGCTGGCCCTGATTGCGCACCTGGCTTCCATGCTCAGCCGCCGCCAGCAAAACGTCAACGACTTCAAGACCACGCTGCTGCCGGTAATGATTTGGGTGGGCATTATCTGCGGACTGATTATCCTGTCGAACGCCTCCACGGCTCTGCTGCTGTTTGCCACCTGCCTGCTGCTGATGTTTATCGGCCGCGTACCGCTGAAGCAGATGGCCGTGATGGTGGTCATTGGCGTGGTGGTGGGGGGCATCGGGCTGGCCTCGGGGCAGCGCCTGAAAACGGTACAGTCGCGCCTGGAAAGCTTCACCGACAAAAGCAAGCCGGTGCCGTTTCAGCTGGAGCACGCCTACATTGCCGAGGCCACCGGTGGCCTGTTCGGCAAAGGCCCCGGCAAGAGCACGGAGCGCAACATCATGCCCCACCCGTACTCCGACTTCATCTACGCCATCATCATCGAAGAATACGGCCTGGTGGGCGGCGTATTCGTGTTGTTTCTGTACCTGGCCTTTTTGTACCGGGGGCTGAAAACGGTAATGAATAGCTACGGGGCCTTCGGCGGGCTGCTGTCGGCGGGGCTGAGCTTTAGTTTGGTCTTGCAAGCCATGGTAAACATGGGCGTAGCCGTGGGCCTGGGCCCGATTACGGGCTTGCCGCTGCCTTTGCTGAGCATGGGCGGCACCTCGCTTATCTTCACCGGCATCAGCATCGGCATCATCCTGGCCGTGAGCCGTGGCGAGCGGGAAATCCGCCCCATGGCCGGGGAGCCAGACGACACGCCCCGCATCCCGCGCGTGTCGCAATACGCCTGACCTCACCCCCTAGCCCCCTCTCCAGAAGAGAGGGGGAACTAGTTTCCTAGTTTCTAGCTCACTTTTCTTCTATCCGCATCACCAAGTCCGGTTTCTAGCTCTAGAAAGCTAAAAACTAGTTCCCCCTCTCTTTTGGAGAGGGGGCTAGGGGGTGAGGTCCACTACCACATGAAACTCATCATCAGCGGCGGGGGCACCGGCGGGCACATTTTTCCGGCCGTGGCCATTGCTAACGAAGTCCGCCGCCGCCACCCCGAAGCCGACATCCTGTTTGTGGGCGCCAACGGCCGCATGGAAATGACCCGCGTGCCCGAGGCCGGCTACCCAATTGTGGGCCTGGACATAGCGGGCCTGCAACGCAGCCTGACGCCCCGCAACCTGCTGTTTCCGGTGAAGGTGATGCGGGCCGTGCGCAAGGCGGGCAAGCTGCTGGAGAAGTTTCGGCCCGACGCCGTGGTGGGCGTGGGCGGCTACGCCTCGGCGCCGGTGCTGCTGGCCGCCACGTCGCGCGGCATTCCGTCCCTGATTCAGGAGCAAAACTCCTACGCCGGCCTGGTAAATAAGCTGCTGGCCCGGCGCGTGCAGCGCATCTGCGTGGCCTACGAGGGCATGGACAAGTTTTTCCCTGCCGACAAGCTGGTGCTGACCGGCAACCCCGTGCGCACCGAAATTGCCGACGGGCAGCGGGCCGAAGCCCTGGCGTTTTTCGGGCTGAATGCTGACCAATCGGTGCTGCTGGTCATTGGGGGCAGCCTGGGGGCGCGCACCCTCAACCAGGCCACGGCCGCCGCGCTGCCCCATCTTCGCGAGGCCGGCGTGCAACTGCTCTGGCAAACCGGCAAAACCTACTTCCCGGAAGCTGAGAAACAGGCCGCACCCTTCGCCACTGACAACCTGAAAGCCCTGGAGTTTGTGCGCCGCATGGACCTGGCCTACGCCGCTGCCGACGTGGTGATTAGCCGGGCCGGGGCCTTGTCAGTGTCGGAGCTGTGCCTCACGGGCAAGCCCAGCATCCTGGTGCCCTCGCCCAACGTAGCCGAAGACCACCAAACCAAGAACGCCCTGGCCCTGACCAGCCAGGACGCCGCCCTGCTCGTCCGCGACGCGGAGGCCCCGGCTCGCCTCTACGACGAAGCCTTGGCCCTGCTCAGCAACCCCGCCCGCCAGCAGCAGCTTTCCGCCAACATCCGCCAGCTGGCCCGACCTCAGGCCACGGCTACGATTGTCGACGAGCTGCTGGCTCTTATCAGAAAAAGCTAGCACGCCCGGTTTCCAGTTTCTCACCTCTCCATTTCTCACATCTACCACAAGGTGAAAAAGCACGTCTTCTTCCTGGGCATTGGCGGCATTGGTATGTCGGCGCTGGCGCGGTGGTTCCGGGCCAACGGCCACTCGGTGAGCGGCTACGACAAAACGCCTACGCCCTTGACTGAAGCGCTGGCCGCCGAAGGCATTGCCGTGCACTATGAGGATGCCGTGGAGAATATTCCACGGGAGGTGCGCGAAAACCGCGACGATACGCTGGTGGTACTCACGCCCGCCATTCCCAAAGACCACCAGGAGTGGGCCTGGCTGCGGGAGCAGGGCTACGACATTCGCAAACGGAGCCAGGTGCTGGGCGTGCTCACGCAGGGCCGGCCCACCATTGCCGTGGCCGGCACCCACGGCAAAACCACCACCAGCAGCATGGTGGCCCACCTGCTTCACCACGCCGGCGTGCCCTGCGCCGCCTTCCTAGGCGGCATTTCGGTAAATCTGGGCTCAAACCTGCTTTTGCCGAAGGAGGGAATTAGAAATGAAGAGCCGCAGGAAGGCGCGAGCCAAGTAAAAATTAAAAATTCAGCCTCACTGACTGAACGGAATCAGCAGCCAACCACCAACTACCAACCACCAACCACCAGCCAAGTCCCCGTCGTTGTCGAAGCCGACGAGTACGACCGGAGCTTTCTGACCCTGTTCCCGGACGTGGCTATTGTCACGAGCACCGACGCCGACCACCTCGACATTTACGGCGACAAAGACGCGCTAGTGGAGTCGTTTCGGCAGTTTGTGGAGCAGATCAAGCCCGGTGGTACGCTCATCATCAACCACACCGCCGACCCCAGCGTGGCTCAGGCCGCACCGGCTGGCGTGCAAGTCATTCGCTACGGCCTCACGCCCGAGCAAGGCCCCGAGCTGTACGCTTCCGGCATCACGGCCCAGGGCCACCAGTTCCGGTTTGCCCTGCACGGCCCGCGCGGTAGTGTCGATGGTCTGGAGCTGGCCGTGCCCGGCTACCACAACGTGGAAAACATGCTGGCCGCCGCCTGCGTGGCCCAGCTCCACGACCTCACACCCAAGCAACTGCGGGCGGCCGTAGCGGCATACCGCGGCGTGAAGCGGCGCTTCGAGTTTATCCTGACGGCCGGCACGCCCGAGCAGCCCCGCGTGTACGTGGACGACTACGCCCACCACCCGCGCGAAATTGAGGCCTTTCTCCGGTCGTTGCGGGCGTTGTATCCGGGCCGCCGCCTGCGCGTGATTTTCCAGCCCCACCTGTTCAGCCGCACCCGCGACTTTGCCCCCGGATTCGCTGAGAGTCTGAGCCTTGCCGATGAAGTGGTGCTCATGGACATCTACCCGGCGCGGGAGCTGCCCATGCCCGGCGTCACGTCGGAGTTGATTTTATCCCAAATAACTGCCCCCCAAAAGTCGTTACAGACGCGCGAAGAAATTTTGCAGAATGCCCAAACCGATACGAATTTTGACGTATTAGCCACGGTAGGGGCGGGAGACATCGACCAGTTGGTGCCTCGTTTAAAGAATATTCTGGATATTCGCTGGAATGGAGCTGAAGCGTAAAGCCAATAACCTGCTGTTTGCCACCGCCTGCCTGCTGCTGCTAGTGGGCCTGGGGGCGTTTGCCGCCGTGCAGCAGGCCCGCCGCCCGGTGGGTGGGGTTATCGTGCGCATCAGCAACGAGTTCAACAACTTCTTCATCGGCGAGCGGGAAGTAACCGCCCTGCTGACTCGCCAGGGCGAAGACCGCCTCGAAGGCGCCGACCCCGCCAGCCTGAACCTGAAAGCCCTGGAAGCCCGCCTCAAAGCGCACAGCTTCGTGAAGGACGCCCAGGTGTACCGCGACCTGGCCGGCAACCTGCACGCCGACGTGCGCCAGAACCGCCCCATTGCCCGCCTCGTCCACGCCGACTCCCGCCAGGACAGCTACCTCGACGCCGATGGGCAGCGCCTGCCCTTGTCGCCGCTGTTCACGGCGCGGGTGGTGCCGGTGTCGCGGCTGGGTGGGCAGCCGCTGCCGGCCGCGTTTTTTCAGGACAGCACCGGGCGGCGCTATCTGGAATTTTTGCGCTACGTAGACGAAAATACGTTTTGGCGCGGGCAGGTAGCGGAAATTTTTATTGGGCCCAACGGCAAAATTTCTTTTACCCAGCAAGTCGGCGACCAACGAGTAGAATTTGGCTTTCCAGAGAATATTCCGGAAAAATTTGCAAAACTGATGGTATTTTACCGTCAAATTCCCCCAGTACTGGGCTGGGACACGTACCACCGCGTTAACGTAGAGTTTAAAGATCAAATCATTTGCGAATAAAATTATAGGCATAAAACGCTACCTTATAGCGCATTAAGCTCACCTTCCTGCAACAACCCGCAACCCTCGCTTCCTCTCCTCCCATGCAACACGATAAAATTGTAGTCGGCCTCGACATCGGTACCACCAAAATCTGCGCGCTGGTCGGGCGCAAAAACGAGTTTGGCAAACTCGAAATTCTGGGCATGGGCAAAGCTGTGTCGGAGGGCGTAGTGCGGGGGATTGTATCCAACATCGACAAGACGGTGGACGCCATCAAAAAGGCCATTCGCCAGGCCGAGGAGCAGTCGGGCATCAACATCGGGGTGGTGAACGTGGGCATTGCCGGCCAGCACATCAAGAGCCTGCAACACAACGGCAGCATTACGCGCGCGTCGGCCGATAACGAAATTACCCAGGCCGACGTGGAGCGCCTCACCAGCGACATGTACCGCCTCGTGACGCCGCCCGGCTCCCAGATCATCCACGTCATGCCCCAGGACTATAAGGTGGACTACGAGGAGGGTATCATGGACCCGGTGGGCATGTCGGGAGTGCGGCTGGAGGGCAATTTTCACATCATCACCGCCCAGAGCACGGCTATCAACAACATTCACAAGTGCGTGATGAAAGCCGGGCTGGAAATCGACAACCTGATTCTGGAGCCCCTGGCTTCCAGCATGTCGGTGCTAAGCGAGGAGGAAAAAGAGGCTGGCGTTGCGCTAATTGATATTGGGGGCGGCACTACGGATCTAGCCATTTTCAAGGACGGCATTATCCGGCACGCGGCCGTGCTGCCTTTCGGCGGCAACATCGTGACCTCCGACATTAAACAGGGCTGCCTGGTGATGCAAAACCAGGCCGAACAACTCAAGGTAAAGTTCGGCAAGGCCATTGCCGAGGAAGCCTCCGAGTACGAAATCGTGAGCATTCCAGGCCTGCGCGACCGGGCGCCCAAGGAAATCAGCCTCAAGAACTTGGCTTACATTATCGAGGCCCGGATGGAGGAAATCGTGGAGCTGGTATACGCCGAAATTCAGCGCCTGGGCTTCCAGGACAAGCTGGCGGCCGGTATTGTGCTGACCGGCGGCGGCTCCCAGCTGCAAAACCTGGTGCAGCTCACCGAGTACGTGACGGGCATGGACACCCGCATCGGCTACCCCAACGAGCACCTGGGCAAGAGCAAGATTGAAGCGGTAAAGTCGCCCATGTACGCTACCACGGTGGGCCTGGTGCTGGCCGGCTACCGCTCCATCGACGACCGGCTGGCCCCGCGCCAGGACGAGCCGGAGCAGCAATACCGCCCGGCGCCCGAGGCGCGGACCGCTACGCCTGCCACGCCGGCTCAGCCTACCGCGCAACAACCTGCGCAGCAGCCGGAGCCTAAAAAACCATCGGGAGCCGGCAAGTTTTTCCAAGACATTATCAGCCGTACCAAAGGGTTGCTGATTGATGACTTTGACGACAAACAATATTAACGTCAATTGAAAGTTGGGAATTAAAAATTAAAAAATGAGCATGGGTTTGGAAGGGTTGCAAAGCGGGTTCTGCTCAATTTTTAATTCTCAATTTTTAATTTTTAATTGACTCTCCTCATGAATTTTACTTTCGATATTCCGGCGCAGTCCAGGTCCATCATTAAAGTAATTGGCGTAGGTGGGGGCGGCTCCAATGCCGTGAACCACATGTTCAGCCAAGGCATCAAGGACGTGGAGTTCGTCATCTGCAATACCGACAAGCAGGCCCTGGCTTCATCCACCGTGCCCAACCGCCTGCAAATCGGGGCCGACCTGACCGAAGGGCTGGGCGCCGGTGCCAATCCGGAGCGGGGCAAGCAAGCGGCCATTGAAAGCCGGGAGCAAATCCGGGAGCTGCTGAGCAATGGCACCAAGATGGTGTTCATCACGGCCGGCATGGGCGGCGGTACCGGTACGGGGGCGGCCCCGGTTATTGCCAAAGTAGCCAAAGAGCTGGGCATCCTGACGGTAGGCATCGTGACGGCGCCTTTCCTGTTCGAGGGCAAGAAAAAGCGCCAGCAGGCCGAGCAAGGCATCAAGGAGCTGAGCGACAACTGCGACACGGTGCTGGTCATCCTCAACGACAAGCTGCGCGAGATTTACGGCAACCTGCCCATCCGCTCGGCCTTCGCCAAAGCCGACAACGTGCTAAGCACGGCCGCCAAGTCCATTGCCGAAATTATTACGGTAACGGCCGACGTGAACGTGGACTTTGAAGACGTGAAAACCGTCATGAAAGACTCGGGCGCGGCCGTAATGGGCAGCAGCATTACCGAGGGCGAAAACCGCGCCCAGCGGGCCGCCGAAGAGGCCCTGGCCTCGCCGCTGCTCAACAACACCGACATCCACGGGGCTCAGAAAATCCTGCTCAGCATTATGTCGGGCGACCAGGCCGAGCTGGAGATGGATGAGCTGACTGAAATTACGGAGTACATCCAGGACAAGGCTGGCCAGAACGCCGAGGTGATTTTCGGCCACGGCATCGACCCCACTTTGGGCCAGAGCATCCGCGTCACGGTTATTGCCACCGGCTTTGCCCGCGAGGCGCACAACATTACCAATGTAGTGGCCCGCGAAGCCGAGGCACCCGCCGCCCCGGAGCCGCAAATCAACCTCTTCGACAAAGACCGGCAGGATGCCCCGCCTACGCCGGCCGCGCCCGCAGTGCCCACATTCGGCCCGCCCCCCGCACCCGAGCCCCAGCCCGTACGCTTCGACCTCGAAACGTCGCCGGCGCCGGTGGGCTACGTGCCGCCGGTGGTGTCGGCGCCTTCCACGCCGGCTCCGGACCCGGTGCTGTACCAGCAGCCTGCGCCCCAGCCCACGCCGCCCGTTACGCACCATTCGCTGGGCCGCCCCTCCCTGGATGCCCGGGCCGAGGAGCGCCGCCGCCGCTTACAGGAGCTGAGCAACGGCCTGACCAACGACGCCATCAAGGACCAGCTGGAAACCCCGGCCTACCTGCGCCGCCAGGTGAAGCTGGAAAACGTGGTGCCGTCGTCGGAGCAGAACATCAGCCGTTTCAACCTCTCGGACGACAACGAGCTGCTGGGCGACAACCGCTTCCTGCACGACAACGTGGACTAGCACTAGCCACTGAGCTAGGCTGGCCGCATCAACAAACAAGCCGCTTCTGGTCATAGAAGCGGCTTGTTGCTTTTCAGGCTTATGCTGTTAGCGCACGGTATCGGCGGCAGTGGTATCCAGCGCGCCGGGCGGCATGTTTCGGGGCTCACCGACTTCGTGGTCGGGGCTGAGAGTACGGCCGCGAGAGGCAGGAGGCGCGGCCGTGCACGCCGTGAGCAGGCCGGCTACGAGCAGCTTCCAGAGAGAAGAAGAAAGTTTCATGAGAGAAGAAGAGGTTCGGCCAACTTGACGCTCAGCTGCGTAACGGAGCTGCGAAGATGCAACAGTAGCCGCGCAATGGCTTTGCTGGCGTTGCCGTACGCTATCAGCTACTCCTTAAACGGGTCCGAAAACCGCTTATCGGTGATGAAAGTAGAATCGGTGAGCGTGTGCAGAAAAGCAAGGAGCTGACGCTTCTCGGTGGCGGTGAGGTCGAGCCGGGTGCCGCCGGGGGTGTTGGAGAGCAGCACGTTGGGGTCGACGCCAGGGCTGGTGGTTCGCACGTGCTCGTTGTAGTGGTCGAGCACCTGCTCCAGGGTCTGAAAGCGGCCGTCGTGCATGTAGGGGGCCGTGAGGGCAATGTTGCGCAAGCTGGGCGCCCGAAACTTGCCCCGGTCGGCGGCCTGCTTGGTTACGGCCGCCCGGCCCAGGTCGGTGAAGCTCACGTCCAGTCCGTTGTTGAAGAAACTGTCGGAGTTGAACAAGCCGTTTTCGCTGATGTGACAGTGGTGGCAGGCCCCGCCCCGAATGAAAAGCCCGTTTTCGCCCGGATGATTGTTGAACAGCGCCGCTCCGGCCCGCTCGGTGGGAGTCAGGGAGCCTTCCTTGCGGATGTACTTGTCGAAGCGGGAGTTGGCTGAAATCAGCGTGCGTTCAAACTGCGCCAGCGCTTTGAGCACATTGTCTTCTGTAATACTGGCAGAGCCGAACGCCTTACGGAACAGGGGCGGATACCGCTCGGTTTGCTGGAGCTTACGCACCCCTTCGGCCAGCGACTGATGCATTTCGAGCGGGTTTTCGATGGGCAGGCGGGCCTGCTGTTCTAGGCTGGTAGCTGCGCCGTCCCAGTTCAGCGTTTTCTCCCACAGCACGTTGGCCAGCGACATGGTATTGCGCGGGTGCTCGGCTCCGTCCACGCCCAAGGCTCGGGCCCGGCCATCAGTAAAAGCCTTGCTTTGCTGGTGGCAGGTGCCGCACGACTGGGTGCCGGTGCGGGACAGCAGGGGCTCGTAGAACAACATGCGGCCCAGCTGCACGCCTTCCTGCGTCAGCGAGTTGTTGGCGGGCACCTGCACGTTCTGCGGCAGATTGGCCGGCAGCGTCAGCGTGTAGGGCGTGGTAGCCACCACATCGGGGCCTGGCTGCGGCTCGTCCGGGTCATTGGGGTTGCAAGCCGCCAGGTACATACCGCCGCACGCCATTCCCAGCAGCTTCAAAGCCGTGAACCAAGGGCGTGCAAGAGAAGAAAAACTGCGGAAAAGCACAGAGGTAAGGTACGTACTTTCGGCCAAACGCCGCGGAGTAGGCCCCGGTTCCGCTTGGCATGGTAGGGTTAATGCAACAAGTACTTGGTTTGCTTGAAGCTGTAGCCGACAGCCAGCACCAGCCGGCCGGCGCTGGCCGGATGGTTGGTACTAGCCGTGTACACGGGCAACTGAAAGCTGGTGTTCAGCGAAACGTTTTTACAGTACAGGTCCAGCCCCGGACCCAGCAGGGCGTTGTGCATGGCGTGCTGCCCGGTGAGGCGGCCCTCGAAGGTTTCGCCCCTGGTTTTCTCGTAGAAAAACTGCGCCGACGGGTACACCTGCCAGTTGGTACCCAGCGCCACGCGGTAAAACAGATTGGCAAACGTGGTGGTGCTGGGGGCCAGGCTTTCTTCCAGCGCGTTGCGGCTGGCCCGGCGGTAGCTGGAACTCACGCTCAGGCCCAGGCTGCGGTAGCTGCCGATGTAGGTGGCGTACACGAAGCCGTCGGTGGTGCCGGTACCGGGCTGCTGAAGGGTAGGGTAGCGGCGGCCCAGGGCGTTGCGGCGCTGGTAAGCACCAGTGGGCAGCTTCACGCCCCCGCCCACCACCAGGCGGCTCTGCACCCCGGCCGTCTCAATCTGCCGAATCAGGTGGTAGCCCCCAAACACGGTCACGTCGCCCAGGCCGGCCAGGTTCAGCTGCTGGCCGTGGGTCTGGGCCGAGTTCATGGCGTAGGGCACGAAGGCGTTCAGCTCCACGCGCTTACTCAGGAAATACTTGCCCCGCAGCTCTACCACCCGAAACACTTCAAAGTCGCCGGCGTTGCCGTTGTGGGCGTGGCGGAAGTCGGCGTCGGTGCGGTTAGGGTGGGCCGGAAAAAAGGGGCGGCTGCCGGCGGGGAAGAACTGCGGGCTTTGGCCGTGCTGCTGGTAGCCGTTGAACACCCGGTAGCGGTGCATCAGGCTCAGGCTGCTCTGGTTGTCGTAGGGCGTGATGCCCATAAAGCAGCCGCAGATGTCACAGGCCCGGCCGGCGCTGCCAGCCAGTAGCAGCAGCGCCGTAAGGAAAAGTCGAGTCATGAGGAAAAGAAGGTAGTTGAGGTCCAGTCACTTAGCGCAGCTTACTGCTCCGCCAGGCGCGGGTCGCGCACAAAGGCCTCATCGGTGAGGGTGGCCAGGAAAGCCAGCAAATCAGTTTTTTCGGCTTCGGTCAGGGCAATGCCCGGCTGGGAACCAGACTGCCGCAGCTGCGCGTCCAGCGTCGCCGACTCCACCATGCCGCCCGCGTAGTGGTCGAGCACCTCGCGCAGGTTTCGGAAGCGGCCGTCGTGCATGTAGGGAGCCGTAAGGGCCACGTTGCGCAGGCTCGGTACTTTGAACCGCCCCACATCCTGGGGCCGGCCCGTAATGCCGGCCCGCCCCGAATCGGCCGCGAAGGCGGCGTCCAGGCCGTTGTTGCGGTACGATTCGTCGGTGAACAGCTCGCCTGCGTGGCAGGAGGCGCATTTTTGGCGCAGCACCGCTAGGCCCCGCAGCTCGGCCGCCGACAGCTCGCCGCCGGCTTCGCGGCGGGCGTGCTTGTCGTAGCGGGAGTTGCTGCTGGTGAGGGCTGCCGTAAACTGCGCCAGGGCTTTAAGCAGTTGCTGCGAGTCGATGGGCTTGCGGCCAAACACCTGTTCAAACCGGCGCTGATACGTGGGGTCGGCGTTGAGCTTGGCCAGCACCCCGTCCAAGGTTTCATCCATCTCCACGGGGTTGGTGATGGGCGCCAGCGGCATGGTTTCCAGGTGTTTGGCACCGCCATCCCAGAGCAGCTCCCGGCGCCAGCGCAGGTTTTGCAGGGCCGGTGCGTTGCGGGTGCTCAGGCGGTTGTCGACGCCGTGGCTGAGGCGGTGGTCCTGGTGGGCAAAGGCCACAAACTGCTGATGACAGCTCCCGCACGAAATGTCGCCGGTGCGCGAGAGGCGCGGGTCGTAGAACAAGGTGCGCCCCAGCTCAAACGCTTCCCGAGTGGGCGGGTTTTGATCCACCGGGTACACGGGCGCCGGGAAGTTGACCGGCACAGTAGCGCCCGGCACTTCCCAGGCCGGCGCCACGTCGGCATCCGGCGTGCAGGCGGCCAGCAGCGGCCCAGCCAGCCCCACTAGGGCCAGCCAGACCAATCGGTTCCGAAACATCCGGCCCGAGCTAGTTACCGTGCACGTGGTCGACGCGGAGCATACCAGCAGCCTGGTTATCAGCTACCAGCACGGAACTGGGCCCGCCCATCGTGTTCGAGAGCTTGGCGAAGTCGATGGTAGTAACGCCGGTAAACATCTTCAGCACATCGGCCTGCAAGTGAACGGTGGGCGTTCGGCCATTACGCACCTGCACCACGGCCCCGTTCAGCGAGGGCGACAGGGTGCGGATGGTGTTGTTGGGCTTTTTGAAGCCGCCAATGTGAAAAACGAGCTGCTGGTTGCCGCCGGCCTGGGGCGAGGAGCCTTCCAGCTTGGTGTAGATGTAGCCGGAGTTCCAGGTCCAGAACATGCCGTTGCTGGGGTCCAGGGCGCCGGTCTGCGCCCCCGACACGTTGCGCACACTGTCCACGCCCAGCGTAAACGTGAGCGAGGTATAGTCGCCGGCCGGCACGTCTTTCAGCGTGAAGGCTTTCGTTGCCGGGTCCGACTCCCTGATCAGGAAGTAGCTTTCCGGCGCGGCGTACTCGGTGCCATCGGCCTTTTTCAGCTTGAAGTTGGACAGGTAGTAGTTGAAGGTTGAAACCTTGAATTGCTGTCCGCTGGCGGTAGTGTAGAACGTGCTGCTGTTGAGCGTGAGCGGGGCCGAACCCACCACGTGGCTTACCTCAATGTCGAGGGTGCCGGGTGCGGGCGTAGCGGAGGTGGCGTCTTTGTCGTCGCTACACGCGGTAAGCGCAGCAGCGGAAAGCGTGAAGCTCAAAAATTGAGTAAGAAACGTGCGGAGTTTCATCTTGAAAACGAGTCGAATGGGTACTGAAAAGGCGACAACCCTGCTGCACCAGATGAAGCACAGGGGTAGGAGGCGCCACTCAGTCGGGGCGGCGCCTCTGGCACGAATCAGACCCGCGACGCGGGAGGATGAAAAACGCCGTGCACAGGCGAAAAGGCGTAGCACGGCTGCACGCTGGGCGCGTAAGAAGCCCGGCCGGAGCCTAGCCGCCACATGGGCTGGGGCTCGAAGCGCGGCCCCGGAGGCAGCACCTCGTACTTGACCTTGGCCAGCCCGGCATCCGGGGAGCCATTTTCAGACGTAGCGGCCTTCTTCAGCTGCTTGCGCAGGTGGCACTTGCCGTTGCAGTGCAGCCGCGGCTTGTCCTGGTTGACGCAGAACAGCCGCGTAATTTCCACCTTCCGCGCTTGGTAATGCAGCACCAGCAGCTCCCGACTAAACGTCTGGAGCAGCAGAAGCAGGCATAAAAACAGAGCGGTAAAGCGAGCCATACCAACAGCACGAACAAAGCAAATACGCGGCAAGATATGGCTTATCTGATATAATCTACGGCTGCTTCAGATAACTATCTACCTGTTTACGCCTAAAACCGCACCAGCTGCCCAGCTTGCTCCCGGAGCAAGTCCCGGTACAAGGCATCAGTTATGTCGCCGTCTTCGGTGAGGTGCTGGTCGATGAAAGGCAGGCGCACGCGCTGGGGCAACACGGCCGTGCCCAGGTACATCAGCACGTCGGTAAGGTGATTGAGGGCCAGGATGCCACCCTGGTTGCCGCTGCCCAGACCCACCAGCGCCGCTTTTTTGCCGCGGATGCCGCCGGAGTAGGGGAGGCCGTCGATAAAAGCCTTCAGCACCCCCGGAAACGAGCAGTTGTACTCCGGCACCACAAACACCAGCTTGTCGGCTTCTTCGGCCAGACGCGCCAGCTGGTTGAAGCCGTCGTGGCGGCCGGTGTCGGCGTAAAGGGCCGTGGCGGTGAAGTCAGGGGGCAGTTCGGTTAAGTCCAGAACCTGGGCCGGAGCGCCCTGCTGGGCCAGCAAGGAGTAATAGTAGTCGGCTACGCGCCGGGCGCGGGAGCGAGGCCGGTTGGTGCCGGAAATGATGGTTATCATCTAAGCAGAAGTGAGTACAGAGAAGGGAAAAGTAAGACCTCGACAACCAGACGAAGCACAGAAAAATAGAAGCTTAGGAAATGTTGGGCGCCAAGCCACGGCAACGGATGATGTACGGTAGGGCTTCTTGGAAGAAGGAGAAGACAATAAAAAAAGGCGAAACGGGTAGCCGTTTCGCCTTTCTAAGCTCTACAACAAGCCTCCTTTATGCAAGGTTATTGGAAGTAGCCTTGGCCAGGATAAACTCCTGGTTCAGGATGGCAATGTTTTCCAGGGAAATACCCACCGGGCACTCCGCGGCGCAGGAGCCGATGTTGGTGCAGGCCCCGAAGCCTTCCTTATCCATTTGAGCTACCATGTTCTCCACGCGGGTTTTGCGCTCCACGTGGCCTTGCGGCAGCAACGCCAGCTGGCTTACCTTGGCCGAGACAAACAGCATGGCCGAAGCGTTTTTGCACGAAGCCACGCAGGCCCCGCAGGCAATGCAGGTAGCCGCCTCAAAAGCCCGGTCCGCAATTTCCTTCGGAATCGGAATTTCGTTGGCGTCGGGGGCGCCACCGGTGTTTACGCTCACGTAGCCGCCCGCCTGGATAATCCGGTCGAAGGCCGAGCGGTCCACGCTCAGGTCTTTGTTGACGGGGAAGGCGTTGGCGCGCCAAGGCTCGATGGTGATGGTGTCGCCATCGGAAAACTTGCGCATGTGCAGCTGGCAGGTGGTAGTGCCCGCCTCCGGGCCGTGGGCGCGGCCGTTGATGAACAGGTTGCAGGACCCGCAGATGCCTTCGCGGCAGTCGTGGTCGAAGACTACCGGGTCGTCGCCCCGGCGCAATAGGTCTTCGTTCAGCACGTCGAGCATCTCCAGAAAGGACATGTCGGGCGAAATGTCCTTTACCTGATAGTCAACGATACGACCTTCGGTGTTGCGGTTTTTCTGCCGCCACACGCGCAAAGTCAGATTCATGGGTTTGGCATTGGGGTTACTTCCAGCCATTGTATTGAGAGAAGTGAGACGGTGAGAAGTGAGAAGTGAGACGTTGTTCTAGTATGTTTTCTTGGAAGTCAGAACATCGTCTCACTTCTCATGTCTCATCATCTTATGTCTAAAATTTACTTATAACTCCGCTGCGTGAGCTTCACGTTTTCAAAGACCAACTCTTCGCGGTGCAAGGCTTCGGCCTGGTTGTCACCCTGGTATTCCCAGGCGGCCACGTAGGCAAAATTATCGTCGTCGCGCAGGGCTTCGCCTTCCGGCGTCTGGTACTCCTCGCGGAAGTGGCCGCCGCAGCTTTCGTTGCGTTGCAGGGCATCGTCAATCATCAGCTCACCCAGCTCTAGGAAGTCAGCCACGCGGCCGGCGCTTTCCAGCATCTGGTTCATTTCCTGGTCGGTGCCGCTGAGCTTGAGGTCGGTCCAGAACTCGCGGCGCAGCTTCTGAATCTCCTGCTTGGCGTGCTGCAAGCCTTGGGCGTTGCGAGCCATGCCGCAGTACTCCCACATAATGTGGCCCAGAGCCTTGTGGAACTCGGCCGGGGTGCGCTTGCCGTTGATGCTCATCAGCTGCTGCACGCGGGCGTGCACTTCGGCCTCTGCCTGCTGGAAAGCCGGGTGCTGGGTGGTCACCGGTGTGGGAGCCGTCTGGGCCAGGTAATCCCCAATGGTGTAGGGAATCACGAAGTAGCCGTCGGCCAGGCCCTGCATCAGCGCCGAAGCTCCAAGGCGGTTGGCGCCGTGGTCGGAGAAGTTGCACTCTCCGGTGGCGTACAGGCCCGGAATCGTGGTTTGCAGGTTGTAATCCACCCACAGGCCGCCCATGGTGTAGTGCACGGCCGGGTAGATGCGCATGGGCTGCTGGTAGGGGTCTTCGCCGGTAATCTTCTCGTACATGGCAAACAGGTTGCCGTACTTCTGGCTTACCCACTCGGCGCCATTGCGCTTGATGGCGTCCTCGAAGTCGAGGTACACCGCCAGGCCCGAACCGCCCACGCCGCGGCCTTCGTCGCACATCTGCTTGGCATTGCGCGACGCCACGTCGCGGGGCACCAGGTTGCCGAAGGCCGGATACTTGCGCTCCAAGAAGTAGTCACGCTCCTCTTCCGGAATATCATTCACCCGGATTTGTCCGGCGCGCAGGCGCTCAGCCATTTCCTGGGTCTTGGGCACCCACACGCGCCCGTCGTTGCGCAAAGACTCCGACATCAGCGTCAGCTTCGACTGGTAGTCGCCCGACACCGGAATGCAGGTGGGGTGAATCTGGGTGAAGCAGGGGTTGGCAAAGAAGGCGCCCTTCTTGTGGGCCCGCCAGATGGCGGTAGTGTTGCAGTACTTGGCGTTGGTGCTCAGGTAGAACACGTTGCCGTAGCCACCGGTAGCCAGCACCACGGCGTGAGCCGCGTGCTGCTGAATCTCGCCCGTAAGCAGGTTGCGGGTAATAATGCCGCGGGCTCTGCCATCGACAATTACCAGGTCCAGCATTTCGCTGCGGGTATACAGCTTTACCTTGCCATAAGCTACCTGCCGGCTCAGGGCCGAGTAGGCACCCAGCAGCAGCTGCTGCCCCGTTTGGCCGCGGGCGTAAAACGTGCGGCTCACCTGGGCACCCCCGAACGAGCGGTTGGCCAGCAGCCCGCCGTACTCACGGGCGAAGGGCACGCCCTGAGCCACGCACTGGTCGATAATATTCACCGATACCTGCGCCAGGCGGTACACGTTGGCTTCGCGGGCCCGGTAGTCCCCACCCTTAATGGTGTCGTAGAACAGGCGGAAGATAGAGTCGCCGTCGTTCTGGTAATTCTTGGCCGCGTTGATGCCGCCTTGCGCCGCAATGGAGTGGGCACGGCGCGGCGAGTCGTGGTAGGTGAAGGCCTTGACGTTGTAACCCAACTCGGCCAGCGAGGCGGCAGCCGAGGCGCCGGCCAGGCCCGTGCCCACCACAATCACGTCGTACTTCCGCTTGTTGGCGGGGTTGACGAGCTTGACGTTGAACTTGTGCTTCTCCCACTTCTCGGCCAGCGGCCCTTCGGGAATTTTGGAATCCAGGATCATCGCAGAAACGAGGTTAGGACTTATTTAAAAAAGAAGAAGTACAGCGGCATGGCAGCGAAGCCCGCGCACACCAGAATGGAGAAGGCATAGCCTACGTTCTGGATGAGGGGCGTGTACTTGCGGTGAGTAAGCCCCAAAGTCTGAAAGCCGCTGGCGAAGCCGTGCAGCAGGTGAAAACACAAAGCAGCCTGGGCCGCCACGTACAGGGCCACGTACCACCACACCTTAAAGGACTCAGCCACGATGGCGTAGAGGTCTTTGTTGCCGCCGGCATCCAGGCCGACTTCGCCGTAGTGGAAGCGCCAATAGAAGTTGTAGAGGTGAATAACGAGGAAGACCAGAATGATGGAGCCCAGCAGGCCCATGTTGCGGGACCTCCAGGGGCTATTCTGCTCGATGTGGTCGACGACGTACTTGCTGCTGCGGGCCGTTTGGTTGCGGCGGGTCAGCACGATGGTTTCGTAGATGTGAAAACCGAAGCCAGCTACCAAGATGATTTCGGCCACCCGGATCAGGCCGTTGGTGCTCATGAAGTGGGAGTACGTATTGAAGGCCAAACCGCCGTCATCCTTGAATAACTGCAAGTTGCCGACCAAGTGTACTACCAGGAAGGTGCACAAAAACAGGCCCGTAATGGCTACGATAACCTTGCGGCCGATGCTGCTGGAAAAGGTTTTGGTAATCCAACTCATAGAGAGCTATTGAAATGTTTGGGTGGGTCGGTTGTACCGGCCAAAGGTAGGTGCCAACCGCGAAGGAAACAATCTACGGGGCAGTTTCACGTTCCAGTGAATCTATCCCTTGCCAACTCCGTTAGTTACCTAGCATTGATCTAATAACCCATTAAAAGGACAATTTGTTAAGACTTGTGGGTTTTTAATTAGGTCGTTGTTCTGGTAATTCTCCGGCTTTCCGATAACTTGACTACATGATGCTTCCGCTACCTCTCCGCGCGGGAAAATACCTGCTGTTGCTCCTGCTGGTGGCACTAGCCTGGGGGGCCATGCTGCCCGCTGCGCAAGCCACGCACTTGCGCGCCGGCGACATTCAGGCTAAGACCGACACCACGGCCGCCCGCAACCCCCGGCGTATCTTTTTCAAGATGGTGCTTTACCAGAGCAACGTCAACACCAGCGTGGACGAAGACGCCGTGACCATCTTTTTCGGGGACGGGGAGTTTTCGGGCGTACGGGCCGTTAAGCGCTTTAGCAAGACGTCGGTGGGCTGTGATGGTACCACGTTTCGCAACGTGTATTATTTTGAGCACACCTACAACGCACCCGGCTCCTACACGGTGCACTACATTGGGGAGAACCGCAGCATCGGGGTGAAGAACATGAGCGCCTCTGAAACACAGTCGTTCTACATCTCCACCCGCATCACCATCGACCCCTCGCTGGGCATCAACCGCTCCCCGGTACTCAACGCCCCGGCTTTTGACCGGGCCAGCCGCAGCCAGGTATTTCTGCACAACCCCGCCGCCTCCGATGCCGACGGCGACTCTCTGGCGTTTCGTTTGGTGCCCAGCCAGCACGTGCCCGGCGGTGTGGATGCCGTGCTGCTGCAAACGACGCCCAACGTAAACCGCCCCCAGCCCCAGACAACCATCAGCTTCCGCTACCCCGACGACCCATTTTTTGGGTCGGTGCAGGTGCCGTACGCGGGGCCGCCGGTGGGGCGGCCGGGCGAAGCCGCCATTTTCCAGCAGGACGCACGCACGGGCCAGATTGTCTGGAACGCACCCTCGCAGATTGGCGACTATAACATTGCCTTTGTGGTGGAAGAATGGCGCCGAGTACCGGGCGGCCGGCCCCAACGTATCGGTATCGTGACGCGGGACATGCAGATTACCGTGGGTCCGAACAACAACTTGCGTCCCACTGTTACGGTGCCCGCAGAGCGCTGCGTAATAGCGGGCACGCCCATTGAGGAGGTTATTACCGCCACCGACCCCGAGAATAATCCTGTTACTTTGTTAGCCTTCGGCGGGATGCTGCCCCAGCCGGCCAGCTTCGTGCAGACGCAGACTGGTCCGGCAAGGGCCCGCGGCGTGTTCCGCTGGACGCCGGGCTGCCTCGACATCCGCCAGGAACCGCACCGCGTACTGTTTAAGGCCGAAGACCGGCCAGCCAACAACTGCGGGGCCGCGTTGATTGACGAGCGGCTGCTGAGCATTCGGGTGATTGGGCCGCCACCGCTCAACCTGCGGGCGGCGCAGTCGGGCAACACGGCCGTGCTCAACTGGGACGCCTACAGCTGCCCCAATCCTGGGGCCCAGATGCTAATCTTCCGGCGCGAAGGACCCAGCAACTTCACTCCTGGCCCCTGCGAAACGGGTATTCCGGCCTCAGCGGGCTACGTGCAGATTGGGACGGTGCCCGTAGGCACCCGCAACTTTATTGACGACCGGGCCGGCCAGGGTCTGGAGCGAGGCAAGACGTATTGCTACCGCATCTTCGTGCAGTTTGCCTTGCCGGCTGGGGGGCAGAGCATTGCCTCGCAGGAAGCCTGCATAACGCTGTCGGGCCGCTCGGCGCGCTTCACCAACGTGACAGTAGACCGCACGGCTACGGCCGGGCAGATTACCGTGCGCTGGACCAAGCCCACCAGCAGCGGCGGCTTCCTGCCCCCGCTGGGCTACCGGTTGTTCCGGGCCCCAGGCCAGTCGCCGGCCGCTGCGGCCTTCGTGCAAGTGAAAACCACCGCCGACCTGAACGACACGGCCTTCGTGGACACCGGCGTCAATACCCTGACGACGGCCTATGCATACCGGCTGGAGTTTTTCAGCAACTCGCTGCCTACGCCCGGCTCACCGGTGCTCGTGGAAAATGCCGGGCCGGCTTCCAGTATCCGGCTGAATGCCACTCCGCAACCCCTGAGCAACACCATCACGCTCAATTGGACCTACAACGTACCCTGGGACAACTCGCGCCGGCCTACCACCGTGTACCGCCGGGAGCCTAATGGGCAGTTTGTACCGGTGGCGAAAGTGACGGGTACGACAACCAGCGGCACTTTCACGGACCGGGGCACCACGGCCAGCCCGCTGGTGAAGGGCCGGGTGTACTGCTACTACGTGAAGACCAACGGCACCTACAACGCCGCCTTGCCCGACTCGCTTATCAACCTGAGCCAAGAGCTGTGCGTGCCCTTGCAGTCGGTGCCCTGCACGCCGGTGCTGACCCTGCGGCCCACGAATTGCGACAGTCTGGCCAGCCGCTTGTTTGAGCTGCCGGCCACACCGCCCGGCGGGCAGCGGTTCACGAATTTCCTGAGCTGGACGCTGAGCAACCAGCCCGTCGCCGACTGCGGCCGTGACATTGCCTCGTACATTCTGTACTACGCCCCCAATGCCACCGACTCGCTGCGGGTGCTGACGACGGTGCCCGGTACCCAAACCACGTATGCTCATACCGGCCTAGAGTCGGCGCAGGGGTGCTACGCGGTGCAGGCCGTGGACGTGAACGGGGTACGCAGTGCCCGCTCCAACATTGCCTGCAACGATAACTGCCTGCTGTTCCTGCTGCCCAACATCTTCACGCCAAATGGCGACCAGAAAAACGACACGTTCCGGCCCAAGGTGTACAGCCCCGTTGAGCGGACTAACGTAAAGATTTTCAACCGTTGGGGCACCAAGGTGTACGAGAGCGACAAAGACCCGCTCATCAATTGGGACGGCGGCGGTACCTCCGAGGGTGGCCGCGGCACGAAGGTGTCGGACGGCATGTACTTCTACCAAGCAGAAGTAGAGTTCCGGGACGCCAACCGCACGAAGCGCACCTTCAAAGGCTGGGTGCAACTGAACCGATAAGGTTTCTTTAAGGAATAATTGAAACAGAGCGGCTCGTGTACACGGGTCGCTCTGTTTGTCTTTTGACTTGTAGCGCGAAACGGAAGCTTCGCGCTACATGCCCCGGTGCTACAGCTAGGAACTGCTTTGCGTGGGATACGAGTGGCAGACTAATTTTTGGGCATACCGGCTGATTTGTGCAGCTTGCGGCCCAAAGTCAAACCGGGCCAGCAGCATAGAATGCAGCATGTGGCCGGCATAGCATCTGCGTAATCCACTTCATTTGCACAGCCTGCACTTTATGAAAGCAGTTATTTTCCCCGGCCAGGGCAGCCAGTTCAGCGGCATGGGCCGCGACTTGTACGAGCAGCACCCCACGGCCCAGCGCCTGATGCAGCAGGCCAATGAAATTCTGGGCTTCCCGCTGACCGACAGCATGTTCACGGGTTCCGAAGAAGACCTGCGCCGCACCGACGTAACCCAGCCGGCCATCTTCCTGCACTCCGTAGCCCTGGCCGCCGTGGTGCCCGATTTCCGGCCCGATATGGTAGCGGGCCACTCCTTGGGCGAGTTTTCGGCCTTGGTAGCGGCGCGGGTGCTCAAGTTTGAAGATGCCCTGCAACTAGTCGCGCAGCGGGCCCAGGCCATGCAGGCCGCCTGCCAGGAACAGCCCGGCACCATGGCCGCCATCCTCGGCCTCGACGACGACACCACGGCCCGCATCTGCCAGGAAATCACCGACGCCGGCAATGTGGTGGTGGCCGCCAATTACAACTGCCCCGGCCAACTGGTGGTGTCGGGCTCCCAGCGCGGCATTGAGCTGGCCTGTGAGCAGCTGAAGGCCGCTGGGGCCAAACGGGCGTTGCCGCTGCCGGTGGGTGGAGCCTTCCACTCGCCCCTGATGCAGTCGGCCGAAGCGGCGCTGGCCCAGGCCATTGCCAAAACCACCTTCGCGGCCGGCATCTGCCCCGTGTACCAGAACGTGGACGCCGCCCCCCACCGCGACCCGGACGAAATCCGAGAAAACCTGGTGCGCCAGCTCACGGCCCCCGTGCGCTGGACCCAGAGTGTGCAGCGCATGGTGCAGGACGGCGCCACCGAATTTGTGGAGTGCGGCCCTGGCAAGGTGCTGCAAGGCCTGGTAAAGAAGATTGCCCCGGAAATGGCGGTTAGCTCGGCGGCGGTGTAAATAACTGTCAGGAAGAAAGCCGGAGCGGACCCGTAGCATAAGGCTGCGGGTCCGCTCTGGCTTTACGACGGAAAATAGAGCCGCACCGCCAGCTCATCCGGACACGCCGCTAGCAATTCCGCTACCGTGCGGCCCAGCTCCGGGTGCACTACATCGGCGGCAATTTCGGCGAGGGGCGTGAGGGCGAAGCGGCGTTCCGGCAGGCGCGGGTGGGGCACCCGGAGCTGCGGCGTGTTGAGAAGAAGGTCGTCGTAGAGCAGAATGTCCACGTCCAGAGTACGGGCGCCCCAGCGGGTGCGGCGGGTGCGGCCGGCGCGTTGCTCCGTGGCCAGGCAGGCGGTGAGCAGGTCGGTGGGGGAGAGGAAAGTGCGGAGCTTGACAGCCTGGTTTAGGTAAGCAGGCTGGTCTTCGAGGCCCCAGGCGGCTGTTTCGTACAAGCTGGACGCTGCCTCCACCGAGCCAGCCGTGGCGGCCAGGTGGTGCACGGCGTTGTGCAGGATGGTGGCCCGGTCGCCGAGGTTGGAGCCGAGCAGGAGGTAGGCAGTAGGCATGTGGCACAACCGGAGGTCAGCGTAGCTAAGCTTCAGCTTGTGCCGTTCGCCGCCTGCATGATCAGGCTACCTACTAACATAAGCTAAGGTAAAAGTAGTGGGAAGTGTGCAGCGCGCTCTAACCGGTTGACCGTACACCCACCGGACGGCACAACCCAAGGTCAGCGGAGCTAAAGCTGTTGCTACAACACCCGCCGCAGAAACTCCACCGTTATTTCCGCCGCTTGCCGGGCCTCAGTGGGCAGCTCCGGCCTGGCCCAGGGGTGGGCGCCACCAAAGTTGTGCGTCACGCCAGGCAATATGACTAGCTCGGCGGCAGGCCTCCAGCCGTGCAGCTCGTGGGCCCGCGCCACGGGCACGGTTTCGTCCTGGTCGCCGTGGAGCAGGAGCAGGGGCTGGCGCAGCTTGCGCCGCAGGTTGTGGCGGATGTCGAGGCGCAGGCGGTTCTGGTGGTAATCTTCTACTATCTGAAAGTACAAGGGCAGCTGCTGCTTGGTGCGGCTGTTTTCGACGTAGAACACGCCTTGCTCTTGCCACTGCTGCAGCAGCGCCTCCGGCCAGCCGGGGTTCACGTTGCTGATGGCTGCCCAGGTAGCCACGGCCCGCACGCGCGGGTCTTCGGCTGCTTTGAGCAGCACCAAGCCGCCCCCGCGGCTGTGGCCCACCAGCGCCAGCCGGCTCAGGTCCATTTCTGCGGCCGGCACGCCCACTGGGCCGGGCTGGTGCAGGCAGTCGAGCAGGGCGCCGATGTCGTCCAGCTCCAGGGAAAAGTTGTTGCGCCCGAAGGCTTCCAGGTCTTCCAGGTCGCCGGTGCCGCCCACCACCAGGCCGTTGTGCGAGAGGTTGAGCTTGACAAATACAACGCCCTGCCGGGCGAAGTAGTCGGCCAGCAGGTTGAAGTGCCCCCAGTCCTTGAATCCCTTGAACCCGTGCACAAACACCACCACCGGCTTAGGCTGCCCATCGGCCACGAACCGGGCATCGGCCATAAACGGCCGCCTGTGCCGGCTGCACGTTAGCCGGAAATCAACGGAAGTAAGCTGCGAAGACATGCTGGTGAAGATACGCGGTAAGGTGATGAAGTGATGAAGTGATGAGGTGACAGGTGACGGGTAGCCCCAGCAGGGCGGCACATCGGTAGAAACCAGCCAAACATAAATGGATTAAAGCCCCATCGGGGTAACACCTCCCGTCCGCTGACGATGGGTGTCACCCCGCTGGGACTTGGTTTACACAAGAGGTGGCGCTTTTCTACCGATATGCCGCCCCGCTGGGGCTACGCATTCACTCAGTCACTCATCTACTCACTCGCTCATTCACTCATTCCCCGTATCATTGCAGCGCCCAATACACCCGCATGACCGTTACGCTGGACCAGATACAGGCGCCCATTGCCGCCGAAATGGAGGAATTTGAACAGAAATTCCGCCAGTCCATGCAAACCCGGCAGCTGCTGCTCGACAAAATCATGGGCTACATCGTGAAGCGCAAGGGCAAGCAGATCCGGCCCATGTTTGTGTTTTTCACGGCCAAAATCAGCGGCGGCGACCCGCTGCCCGAAGCCACGTTCCGGGGCGCAGCCCTCATCGAACTGCTGCACACGGCCACCCTGGTGCACGACGACGTGGTGGATGAATCGAACTACCGGCGGGGCTTTTTCAGCATCAATGCCCTCTGGAAAAACAAGATTGCCGTGCTCGTCGGCGACTATCTGCTGAGCAAGGGCCTGCTGCTCAGCCTCGAAAACGACGACTACCAGCTTCTGAAAATTGTGAGCAACGCCGTGCGGGAGCTGAGCGAAGGCGAGCTGCTGCAAATCGAAAAGGCCCGCCGCCTCGACATCACCGAGGACGTGTACTTCGACATCATCCGCCAGAAAACGGCCTCGCTCATTGCCTCCTGCTGCGCCGTGGGCGCCGCCTCGGCCGGCGCCGATGCCGCCACCGTGGAGCGGGCCCGCTTGTTTGGCGAGAAAGTGGGCATGGCCTTCCAGATCAAAGACGACCTGTTCGACTACGGCACGGCCGAAATCGGCAAGCCTGTGGGCATCGACATCAAGGAGAAGAAGATGACTCTGCCCCTCATCTACGCCTTACAGCAAGCCGACTGGCTCACCAAGCGCCGCGTCATCTTCAACGTCAAAAACAACGACGGCCGCAAAGACCGGGTACAGCAGGTGATTGACTTCGTGAAAAAATCCGGGGGCCTCGACTACGCCATCCGCACCATGGAGCACTACCGCGACGAAGCCCTAGCCGTGCTGCATACCTTCCCGGCCTCGCCCTCCCGCACTTCGCTGGAACAGCTCATCAACTACACCATCGAGCGGGAAAAGTGAATCGCGGCTTACGCGCATTTCCGGATTTTGGTGACGAGTATAACCGACCTGCTTGGTCTGCGGCTGCAAACAACGAGAGCTTGCCTGTGGCAAGCTCTCGTTGTTTGCAAAGCACGAATTGCATAGCACGGCACGTATTCGTCACCAAAATCCGCGTAATCCGGAAATCCGCGTAATCCGCGATTCAGACCTGTACTTGGTAGGCCACGCTCTCCGGCTTCACCTCCGATATATCGAATGACACGCCATCGAAGGTGCTTTTCACGGTGATTTCGTGGATCATATTGCAGCCGGGGCACTTGATTTCTTCTTTCTCAAACTGCCCGTCGTCTTCCATAGAGTTGGCCAGGTGGTCGGGGGCCGGCACGCCGATAAGGTCGGTAAACACCTCGGTTTGACACTGGTTGCACTCAAACTTGAGGCCCACGGTGCGGCCTTGCAATTCGTCGAGCGGGGCGGGGGTATTAGGCTGTTGCTGAATCCACATGTGCGTTCAGGGTTGGTTATTGGGAGAAGGAAGTTGGGGAGCTATACCAAGGCCAGCGTGAGCCAGCCTCGGCAAGGTGTACGCACGAAGCGCCGAAAAGGTGTGGCGGGCGCGGCCTGTCCGTACCTTACGGCTTCCATCCCAATGCTCCGCATTCTATGCCTGCTGCCGCTTCCCGCTCGTTGCCCGTTATACCCCGCGCCACGTCGCTGCGTAACTCCCTGCGCCTGGCCGCCAACCCCATTCCGGTGCTCAACCGCTACCTCGACGAGCACGGCGACACGCTGGTGATGTACCTGGGCGGGGTGCGCAAAACCCTGCTCACCCGCGACCCCGGCCTGATTCAGCACGTGCTCCAGAAAAACCACCGCAACTACCCCAAGTCCCCGTTGTCGCTGGGGTTTGCCCGCTACCTGGGGCACGGGCTGCTGACCAGCGAGGGCGGCTACTGGCTCCAGCAGCGCCGTCTGATTCAGCCGGGCTTCCACCGCCAGCGCGTAGCCGGTCTTACCGAGTTGATGAGCAGCGTCATCGAAGACGGACTGCGGCCTTTGGAGGAGCAGGCGGCCCGGCAGGGCGGAGCCGTGGAGGTAGCCGCCCACGAGCTGATGACCCGGCTGACGTTTCGCATTGTGGCCCGGTCGGTGTTCAGCTCCTACCTGCCCGAGCCGGAATTGCAGCGCATGGCCGAGCTGCTCACGGCCGTGCAGGCGTTTTACGTGCGCAGCGTGCGGCAGCCCTACCTGCGGCCCTGGTTTGCCCTGGCCGGCCGCTTCCGCCACCACGACCAGCTGGCCCAGGAGCTGCGCCAGCTTCTGCTGGGCTACATCCGCCAGCGCCAGGCCGCCGACCCGGCCACTCCCGCCCCCGACGACCTGCTGCAAATGCTGCTCGACGCCCGCTACGAAAGCAGCGGCGAGGCCATGACCGAAACCCAGGTGCTCGACGAGGCGGTTATCCTGCTGGTGGCCGGCCACGAAACCTCCGCCAACGCCCTGGCCTGGATGTGGCTGCTGCTGGCCCAGCACCCGGAGGTGGTGAGCCGGGTGCAAGCCGAAATAAACCAGGTGCTGGGTTCCCGCTCGCCCACTTTCGCCGACCTGCCGCGCCTGAGCTACGCCCTGCACGTGGTGCAGGAAACCATGCGGCTGTACCCGCCCGTCTGGATTATGGACCGCCAGGCCGCCGCCGCCGACGAATACCAGGGCATCCCGATTCCGAAAGGCACGCTGATTTCGTCCTACCTCTACGGCGTGCACCACGCCGCCCAGCTCTGGCCCGACCCCGAGGTATTCCGTCCCGAACGGTTTGGGGCCGAAGCCGGCGCCCAGCCACCCTTTGCGTACGTGCCCTTCGGAGGCGGCCCGCGCCAGTGCATCGGCAACCAGTTTGCCCTCACCGAAATGCAACTGCTGCTGCTGGAAGTGGTCCGCCGCTTCGAGGTGGAGTGGGTGGAGGGCCAGCCGCCCGTGGAGCTACAGCCCCTGATTACCCTGCGCCCCCGCCATGATTTTCGGGTGCGGTTCCGGCTGCGCCGCTGAGCGCCTGGCGCTATGCTTCCCCGCCGGGGCTTCTCTACGATTACTAGGGTAGCAGAACAGCAAGTAGCTACAGAGCCGCGGCCACTTCGCCCGAATTTTTGGCCACTGGGTTGTTCAGTTAGGGCTCTGCAACGTGGGTTTGGCTATTTTGCCGCATGACACAGCCCCTGAGTTTAGTATCGTCCGCGGGCAGCCACGTACCGCAGCTGGAAACAGCCGATTTGCTGCTGCGCGGCCCGCACGTCACTGATTTGCCTGAGTTTGCCAGCATGTCCGCAGACCCGGCGTTTTACCGCTACCTGGGCGGCCAGCCCCAGAATGAGGAGGAAGTATGGCGCCGATTATTGGCGCAGCAGGGGCACTGGGCGCTGCTGGGCTTCGGGGCGTGGTCGGTAGAGGAAAAAGCTACCGGCCGCTTTATTGGCAACGTGGGCTTCTTCGACTTTCAGCGCGACCTGACTCCCTCCATCAAAGGCACCCTCGAAGCCGGCTGGACGCTGGCTCCGCGCGTGCATGGCCGCGGCTACGCCAGCCAAGCCGTGCAAGCCGCCCTGGCCTGGGCCGGTGCTCATTTTCCCTCCGCCCGTATGACCTGCATCATCGACCCCGACAACGTGGCCTCCCTGCGGGTAGCCCACAAGGCCGGATTTCAGGAGTTTGCCCGCACCACCTACCGCAACGAGCCGATTGTGCTGTTGGAGCGAACCAAACCACGGATGTAAGCGGATTTTTAGGATTTCACGGATTTTGTGGACGGCGCAGCTTCGACGGATTCTGCGCCGTGAGCGTGGTGTTGGCTCCGGCACCCCAACAGCTCCGGCACTCCGATACACCTACCCCGAAGACGTAGAAAAGGGCTTGCTGGCGCAAGCCCTTTGGTTTTCCAGCCATCCACAAAATCCGACCAATCCGCAAAATCCGTTTACATCCGTGGTCTACTCGGTCAGCAGCTGGTCGATGGTGCGGTTGAATTCGGCCACTTCCTGCTCGTAATATTTGCCGGTGCCTGGGCCCGAGAAGCCAGTGTGAATCTTCCGCACCTCGCCTTTCTTGTCGAGGAAGATGGTGGTGGGGAAGGCCAGCACCTTTTGAATCTGGGGCAGGGCGGCGCTGGCGGCGTCTTTGCTGGCCTCGCCGGCCACGGCCAGGTCGTAGCCCACGTTCAGGCGGTCCTTCATCTTGAGGAGCTTCTGGGCCGCAACCTTTTGGTCGGAGGTGCGCTCAAAGCCCAGGCCGATGATTTCTACCCCGCGCCCTTTGTTTTTCTCGTACCAGGGCGCCAGGAAGTTGGTTTCGTCCATGCAGTTGGGGCACCAGGAGCCGAGAATCTGCACCACCAGCACTTTGCCCCGGTACTTGGGGTCGGAAGGGGAGATGGAGCCGCCTTCGTACACGTTCGGGAACCGGAAGTCGAGCTTCTTTTGGCCGGGTTTCATACCAGTGAGGGCGTTAGCGTCGGGCAGCTTGGCGTTGGGGTCGAGGGTCGCCGTCCAGGTTTCGTGGCCGGACTTGCCGGAGTAGAAGTGGCCGTTAAGGCCATTGCCACGCTTTTGCGCTGTAAACAGGAAGCCGTGGCTGCCGTCAAACGTAGTTAGGTTAAGCTTGTCGCTCACGGCTTGGCCCGCCAGATACCGGTAATCACCAGTAGAAGTCAGAAACGTACCCGTGACATTGCTGCCTTGCTGCTCAAAAACGCCCACGGCCGGGTAGGTTTTGCCGTCGTCGCCCTTAAATGCCACGCGCCACGTGCCCGCAAACGACTGCGGCTGCGCCTCGGAACCGCCAAACAACGGCTGCTCCCCCTTAGTAGCCGCAAACGGCACCCGGTACGGCTCCTTGCCGTCGTACTTCACCCAGGCACCTTGCAGCTTGCCTTCCCCAGCGGGGCGCACTACCAGGGCGGCATCGAATACGCCCAGGCGGATGGTGGTGGAGTCGCCGGCCGTTTTGATTTCGTTGAGCAGCAGCCGTTCCTCGCCGTTGCGCAGCGTCACGACTGGTTCGCCCCCGGCTTCGTCTACCTCAAACAGAAACGGGATTTCCTGGTCTTGGGCCGAAAGCACGCCGCGCCAGGTGCCCACGGTAAGGGGCGAGGCGCTGCTCGCACCCGCCGAAGCAGCCGCTTTCTTTTCTGAAGAAGAGTTCTGCTGGCAGGCGGCCAGCGTCAGCAGCAGGCCCAGGCCCAGCGTGGCGGGCGTATGTGAAAGGGAAACGAAAGACATATCGAAAAGCGTTGATGGATTCGAGCCAAAACTACAGTTCCGGCGGTTTGGTTTGAAAAGCGTGGGTAGCACCGGCCACCTGGCTGGTGCCGGCGCAAGCTAAAGCATGCGCTACAAAGTTTGGGCTGCGCGCTACCCGGCACCTATATTTGCGTACCTGTGCTCAACAGGCCCGTTCTCTCCACAATTTTCCCTTTCGCATTATGGCGTTTGACTTAGAAATGATCAAGGCCGTGTACGCTGGCATGGGCTCCCGCATCGAAGCGGCCCGCGCTGCCGTTGGCCGTCCGCTCACCCTGACGGAAAAAATCCTGTACGCTCACCTGTACGGCGGCACTGTTTCGCAGGCGTATGAGCGGGGCGTTTCCTACGTCGATTTCGCTCCCGACCGGGTGGCCATGCAGGATGCCACCGCCCAGATGGCTCTGCTCCAGTTTATGCAGGCCGGCAAAGCCCAGGTGGCCGTGCCCAGCACCGTGCACTGCGACCACCTGATTCAGGCCGAGCGCGGCGCCGACCAGGATTTAGCCGTCGCCAACTCCGAAAACAAGGAAGTGTACGACTTCCTGGCTTCGGTTTCCAACAAATACGGCATTGGCTTCTGGAAGCCCGGCGCCGGTATTATTCACCAGGTGGTGCTCGAAAACTACGCCTTCCCCGGCGGCATGATGATCGGCACCGACTCGCACACGCCCAACGCCGGCGGCCTGGGCATGGTTGCTATCGGGGTGGGCGGCGCCGATGCCGTGGACGTAATGTCGGGCATGGCCTGGGAGCTGAAGTTTCCTAAGGTGATTGGCGTAAAGCTGACCGGCAAGCTCTCGGGCTGGACGGCTCCCAAAGACGTAATTCTGAAAGTAGCCGGCATCCTGACCGTGAAAGGCGGCACGGGTGCCATTGTCGAGTATTTTGGCGACGGCGCCAACGCCCTGTCGGCCACCGGCAAAGGCACTATCTGCAACATGGGCGCCGAAATCGGGGCTACCACTTCGGTGTTTAGCTTCGATGAGAAGATGGCCGACTACCTGCGTGGCACCGGCCGCCAGGACATTGCCGACATGGCCCAGGGCGTAGCCCAGCACCTGCGCGCCGACGACGAGGTGTACGCCAATCCTGAAGCCTACTACGACCAGCTCATCGAAATCGACCTGAGCACGCTGGAGCCTCACGTAAACGGCCCCTTCACCCCGGACGCCGCCTGGCCGATTTCGCAGTTTGCCGCCGCCGTAAAGGAGCACAACTGGCCCGCCAAGCTGGAAGTAGGCCTGATTGGCTCGTGCACCAACTCCTCCTACGAAGACATTACCCGCGCTGCCTCCATTGCCAAGCAGGCCGCCGACAAGGGCCTCGTGGTGCAGGCCGAGTACACCGTAACGCCCGGCTCGGAGCTGGTGCGCTACACCGTGGAGCGCGACGGCCTGCTGGACACCTTCGCGCAGATGGGCGGCGTGGTGCTGGCCAATGCCTGCGGACCGTGCATTGGGCAGTGGGCCCGCCACATGGACGACATGAAGCGGCCCAACTCCATTATCACCTCGTTTAACCGCAACTTCGCCAAGCGCAACGACGGCAACCCCAATACCCACGCCTTCGTGGCCTCGCCCGAAATCGTGACGGCCTTTGCCATTGCCGGCGACCTGACCTTCAACCCCCTCACCGACACGCTGACGGCCAAAGACGGCCAGCAGGTGCGCCTCGAAGAGCCCCGCGGCATCGAGCTGCCCCCGCGCGGCTTTGCCGTGGAAGATGCCGGCTACCAGGCCCCAGCCGAAGATGGCTCGGGCGTGCAGGTGCTGGTAGACCCCAACTCCGACCGGTTGCAGCTGCTGGAAGGCTTCAAGCCCTGGGAAGGCACCGACCTGCTGGGCTTGCGCTTGCTCATCAAGGCCCAGGGCAAGTGCACCACCGACCACATCAGCATGGCCGGCCCCTGGCTGAAGTATCGCGGCCACCTCGACAACATCTCCAACAACATGCTGATCGGGGCTACCAACGCCTTCAATGGCCAGACCAACGCGGTAAAAGACCAGCTCACCCAGGGCACTCCTTACTCACCGGTGCCGCAGGTGGCTCGCAATTACAAGGCCCTGGGCATTGGCTCGGTGGTAGTAGGTGATGAAAACTACGGCGAAGGCTCGTCGCGGGAGCATGCCGCCATGGAGCCCCGCCACCTGGGCGTGCGCGCCGTGCTGGTGAAGTCGTTTGCCCGCATCCACGAAACCAACCTCAAGAAGCAGGGCATGCTGGCCCTGACCTTCGCCAACAAGGCCGACTACGACCTGGTGGAAGAGGACGACGTAATCGACATCCTCGGCCTGACCACCTTCGCCCCCGGAGTGCCGCTACAGGTGCGCCTGCACCACGCCGACGGCGACACGGACCTTATTACGGTAAACCACACCTACAACCAGGGCCAGATTGAGTGGTTTAAAGCCGGCTCGGCCCTGAACCTGATTCGCATGAAAGAATCGGGCGGCGCCATGATGTCGCAGAAGTAACCGGGGCTTCAGCTTCCAGTGAAACCGGCCGCTTCCTGTAAGGGAGGCGGCCGGTTTTATGTGTAGTTTGGGGCAGAGAAACTATACGCCAACGCATGAGACGACTATTAACTTCTTTCCAGTTAATTGTGCTAAGCATTTTTGAGGCAGCAACTGCTGCGGCCCAAGTGGAAACGATTCCAGTAATTCGGCGGAATCCAACGACTAGAGATATAGAAGAGTACAGTGTGCTCATAACTAACAAAGACATCCGGCACGGTCCCTATGCACGGTATCAGCAGAATGTATTTGCTGGAGTTGTCATGTTTGAGTCAGGTACTTACGATCAAGGCCAAAAGGAAGGCGAGTGGCTGGTATTTCGTGAGTATAGTCCTTGGAACAAACTGATAAGTAAAGGAAATTATCATGCGGGAAAGCCCGAAGGCTGGTGGACGTATTACCAGCTTTTGCCCCCTAACTCTGCTGGCTTATCTCAAACGACAGTGAGTGCGGCCAATGCCAACACAGGGTATTTGGTCAACATCACGGACACCAGCGCTGTAATACAAGCCTATGGTCAATATGCACTGGGCAAGCGAATTGGTCTTTGGACGTACTATGATACACGGAAGCAGGTAGTACAAAAGGTAAATCATTTCACCAATCAACTTCTATATTGGCGACAAGCTGACGGAGTAGAGCTAGCCGGTTCAGCAGCTGATACGCACCCTGTGCTGTATGTGGGCGGTAAGAGTCAGCTGGAAGCAGAAATTTATCACAGCATGAATAAAGTTATAGCTACCATCGTAGCTATTGGCCGGAATAATGTAGCGGAATTTGTTTTTAGTATAGACGGCACTGGGCAGTTAACAAACCTGACGCTGGCCAGCAATTCCAATCCGAGCCGCTACGAAAAAGTACTTCTCAAAGCTGTGGCAGATATTCCGGCCACTTGGCTCCCGCAGAGTGACAGCGGAAACTTTCGGGCCGGGGAGTATCGGGTTAGAATTACCACAAAGCTACAAACCCCTTATGAGCGGCAGGCAGTTCTTACAAGAGTTGAGGCGTTGGGCAAGTAAATATTCTTACCGAACATGCCGCTGACATTACTATTAAGCCGTTATCTGCTCTAGCTTAGGCTTCTGTAGCCGTTGTACCAAGCAGTATAACAGGATCAACAGATCGGTAAGAGATGAAATGAGCGCTAGGTACTTGCCCGTGACGCCGCCCCACACACGGGTTTTTCTGGATATAACGGTGCGAGGCCAGAATAGAACAGGTCTGGTCGTTGGGTCGGGACGTAATGGCAGCTAAAGCTGCAAAGACAAGTCCGATGCGGCTTTTTCCGCCGCTCTGCGTATGAGGGCGTATTTTACCCCAAGCCCCGCCGTAGCCATGCGCAAGATTGTTCGGAAAATAGCCAAAGGAGCCGCCTACACCGTCGGGGGCCTGCTGGGCGCCGTGGCCTTGTACGGGGTGGCGGCCGTGGTGCTCTCGGCCATTCCGGTAGGGGAGCGAAGCCAGCCCGGCCCCGATAAAATCGAGGCGTACATCTTGTCCAATGGTGTGCACACCGACCTGGTAGTGCCCGTGCGCACCGAGCAGATGGACTGGAGCCAGTACGTGCGCTACGCCGATACGCCCGCCGCCGACAGCAGTATGCAGTTCGTGGGCTTTGGGTGGGGCGACAAAGGATTCTACCTGAACACGCCCACCTGGGCCGAGCTGAAGCCCAGCACCGCCATCCGGGCCATGTTCTGGCTGAGCACTACGGCCATGCACGTCACCTTCCACCACCGCCCCGAGGAGGGCCCCGAGTGCGCCCGCTTCTACCTGACCCGCGAGGAATACGGCCGCTTGATTGACTTCATCAAAACCAGCTTCTGCCCCGGTACTCAGGGGGAGGCCCAGCACATTAGGGGCCACAGCTACGGCCGCCACGATGCCTTTTACGAAGCCGAGCGGACCTATAACCTCTTTTACACCTGCAACAGCTGGGCCAACGACGGCCTGAAAACTGCTCGTCAGCGCGCCTGCTTCTGGACGCCTTTCGACAACGGCATCTTCTGGCACTACCCCGAACTGGAGCCGGCCCCGCTGAAAAAAGCCGTGGCCCAGCTCACTGGTAAAGCGAAAAGCCGGCAGCCCCGTCCGGTAGGACAGTAGTTTTGCATATGGATTGGAAAGAAGCTGCTTAGCAAGTCACTAGACCGTTATGCTGGGCGGAGCTGAAGCATCTCGCGTGCTAACGCAGGAGTGGTAACTGTCATGCTTCATCTAGCGTCCGCTTGCCGAAGCCTCTCTCTCGCTTCGTCCGCACGATTGAGATTAGCCAGAGGTAGAGATGCTTCGACTGCGGCTGCGCCTTCGCTCAGCATAACGGGCTGATGTGTACTGAAAGACTTTCTGGACAGCTTCAAACGGATGCATGGCCTTTACTGAGGGTTTGCTGTAAAATTATTGTCCACAAACTTTGAAATACAAAGTGCTTTGATATATGTTTGTCGAGCTGGGGCATAAGCATTGGCTGGTTGTATGCTTTCATTTCCGCGCTGGCTTCTCTTTACAGCTGCCTTGGCTGTTTTTCTGATGGCCAAGCTACTCTACGCCCATGCCAGCACCGCCGACGTGCGGTTTTTGCTGGCGCCCACCAATGCGCTGGTGTCCCTGCTGCTCAATTCGGCTTCGGAGTTTGAGCCGGCCCGCGGCTACGTACACGCCGGCCTGCGCATTGTCATCGACAAGTCGTGCGCCGGGGGCAACTTCTGGCTGCTAAGCTGGCTGCTGTTCACCTTCGACTACCTGCACCAAAGTATTCGGCCGCCGCGCGCGGCGGTACTGCTGGCCTTGCCGGCCGCCAACCTGGGGCTGACTGTGCTGGTGAATACCGCCCGCATTGTGGGGGCCGTGGCCGTGGCCCAAGCCTGGCCGTTTGGGGCGCCGCCCGCGTGGCTGCACGAGGCCCAGGGCGCTCTGGTGTACTTGTTCTTTCTGGTAGTCAGCCACTTCGGGCTTTTATTCCTGCTCTCCAACTCCTCCTCGTCCCGTGCGCACGTTGCTTAATCCCCGGTGGCTGTGGCTGCTGAATACCCTGCCCATTCTGGTGCTGCTGGCGCTGCTTGGCGCCGAGTACCGCGTCATCCGCACCCAGCTGCCGCCCGAAAGCCGCCTGCTCTGGCAATGGTTTGGGGCCGCGCTAGTGGGGCTGGCCAGTCTGCACGCTGCCTACGCCGCCTGGCTGACCCGCCGCCGGGCCCGCCTGACCAGTGCCTACGCCCTGGCAGCGTTGGGCCTTTACATTGCGTTTCTGTATGCGTACGGGCATTCTCTTGGCCAGCTGCTGCCGTTCAGCCTGCCCCGCTGGCTGGTGGCCGGCGACTTGCCCTTCTACGCCGGCACCTTCCTGATGCCCACGCTGGCTCATGCTGCGGCCGTGCTGGTGCTGCGCCTCACGCCCGACGACCGGCCGCACCGGGCGCTGCCCAGCTTCGGGGTGGCGCTGGCCGTGCCGGTGGGTTGGTACGGGTTTGCGCAGGTGGTGCTGCCGCTGTGGCGCGGCTACCATCGGCTTTCGGGGCACGTGCTGGTGGTGGTGCTCATTGCCGGCACGCTGGTATTTCTGCTAGCCCTGGCCCGCGGCGTCTACATTGTGGCCGCGCGGCGGGCGGGGCATTGGGCGCGCTACCAGTGGGTGTGGAAGCTGCTGATTGCCGGTGTGCTGCCACTGCTGGGGCTGGCTGTAAACAACGGACTGCTGTTTAAAGGGGATTCGCTTTGGCGAGACGGCGGCCTTTTTGGCGACTTCACCGGGCCATGGTGGTACGGGCTGGCAGCACTGAACGCCGTGTTGCTGCTACTGCCGGCGCCGGCCCGGCCAAGCGGACGGCTGGCGCTGTACCTGGGCCGGGGAGTGCTGCTGGCCTACACGCTGTACTTCTTTCTGGTGTTTCTGCCGTTTCTACCGCTGTCAGTGGTGGCCGTGGTGGCGGCAGGGGTGGGGTTTCTACTGCTGACTCCGCTGGCCTTATTTGTGGTGCACGTGCGCGAGCTAGCCCACGACTACGCCGCGCTGCGCCCGTTTTTCGGGGGCCGCAAGTTGGCCCTGGGCCTGACGGCGGCCGTGGCCGTGCTGCCACTGATTGTCACGCTGCACTACAGCCGCCACCACGCGGCCCTGCACCAGGCCCTCGACTACGTGTACACCCCCAACTACACGCGCCCCGCCACCCTGCCCGATACGGTGGCCCTGCACCAGACGCTGGCCGTGGTGCGCCAGCACAAGGAAAACCGCAGCGCTTCCATCACCGGCGCCCACCTGCCGTATTTGTCGGCCTATTTCAACTGGCTGGTGCTCGACAACCTGACCTTATCAGAAGACAAAATCGGTACGCTGGCGCAGGTGTTTTTCAACCAAGCGCCTCGCCGGTTCACCGCCTCGCCCGTAGCTGCGGTGGCCACATCCACCACCAACCTGGCTATTCGCTCCCCCGAAGCCGGCCCCACGCTCACCGGCCTCGCGGCCCGCAGCTACTACGATGCCGCCCAGCACGCCTGGGTGAGTTGGGTAGACCTGACCGTGACCAACGCCGACACCATCGGCCAGTTCGGCGAGTATACTACCACCTTCGAGCTGCCGGCCGGCTGCTTCGTCAGCAACTATTACCTCGACATGCAGGGGCGGCGCGAGCCGGGCATCCTGGCCGAAAAGCGGGCCGCGGCCTGGGTGTACTCGCAGATTCGCAACGAAAACCGGGACCCTGGCCTGCTGCACTACCTGAGCGGTAACCGCCTAGCGTTGCGGGTGTTTCCGTTCGGGCCGCGCGAGGTGCGCCGCACTGGCATTCAGCTCCTGCACCGCGACCCGCTCACCTTCACCCTGGATGGCCGCGCTGTGCAGCTGGGCCAGCCGTTGAAACCAGGAGCGTCGAGGCCGGCCGCCGTCGAGGGCGTGGCCTACGTGAGTGCCGCCGAAAAGGCCGCGCTGCCCGTGACGCGGCGCCAGCCCTACCTGCATTTCATCGTGGATATGTCGGCGGGCAAAGAAGCGCAGTGGAAGAGTTACCGGCGGCGCATGAGTGCCTTGCTACAGCAGCACGGGGCCAACAACCAGCATACGCAATACAGCCTGACCGGCGCCGAAGTAATCACGCTCAACAGCCTTGGAATGCTGGAACAACATGCAGCTGCCTACCGGTTTGCGGGCGGCTTCTACCTCGACCGGGCCATTCGGCAGACGCTCGTGCGGGCCGCCGAGCAACCCCAGGCCCGCTACCCCGTCTTCGTGGTGGTGTCGGCTGATTTCGACCAAGCCATCCTGCCCGCCGACTTTGCCGACCTGCGCCACGCCCTGCCCGACACCGACGAGTTCTACGAGTTGACCGAAAACGGCCGGCTAGTGCCGCACTCGCTCTGGCAACACTCCGCCGCCCGCCAGGCGCCCGTGGCCCGGCCCGCCGCGGCCAGCCCCGTGGTGGCCTGGCCTACTGCCGAGCGTCCCGTGGCCTACCTGCCCGCCAGCCACCAGCCCGACGTGGTGCTCACCGCCGCCCAGCCTTCCGCAGCCGAAACTACCATTCAACGCCGCAGCTGGCGTGCCGGCCTGCTTCTGCACGGCCTGTGGCGGGCCCAGCTTCACCACCCCGAAACCACCGAAGCCGCCGGCCTGCGCCTTGTGCAGCACAGCTTCCGGGCCGGCATCCTCACTCCACTGACCGCCTACCTGGCCCTCGAAAACGACGCCCAAAAAGCCGCCCTGCGCCGCAAACAAGTGCAGCTGCTGGCCGGCCACGCCGCCCTCGATGCTGGCGAGGATGAGCAGCGCATGTCGGAGCCCGGCGACTGGGTGCTGCTGGTGCTGGCGGCGGGCCTGCTGGGCTGGCACTGGCGGCAGCGGTGCCGCACCGTTGCGGCCGATGCGTAAAGTCTATTCTACTTCGGCAAGCGGCCACCAGATGAAGCAGGACGGTTCGGTATGTTGTGGCAGCTTCTTGAACAGCTTATGACGACCTCCTGGCGCTATTACACTGCCGGGTCTTCACCACAGTTCGGAGTTGGGCTCGAAAAAGAAAACCCGGCCGTCTCCGCGCTTGACGACGGAAACAGCCGGGACCAGACGAACGGGAAACGGATGGCTCTAATTAAGCCACACCTGCGCCACTGGCTCGAAGCGGTGGCGGGCAAAAGCGCCGTACGGCTGCTCGGCATAGAACCCCAGCACGTGTACCTGCGGCTGACCAGTGCGCACGTTGCGACGCACCTGCACGGGGTACACATGGCCCAGCTCCGGCCAGTCCCCGATGTGGTCGGCGGGACGGCGGCTGGTGTCTACGCAGCGGGCATATTGCTGCACGGGAAGCGGGAAAGGAAGCTTGACGTTTGACATATCCAAAGATACGGATATGTAGCCTGATTGACTAAAAAAATTGGTAGAAAATTTGGGCTTCAGTTAGGCGTTAAATCAGGCTTTTTGAGTTATTTAAACTGTTTTTTAGGATGGTCTAACTTCTGGATTAGTATTGCCTGTTTTGGCTCGCTTGTTAGCCTTGATTTGTATATTTGCTAAATAATTTAGTAAATAGCAGCACCGGTTTACTGACGCCGGTATTTTGCCGATGAGTGCTGTCTTACTATACCCGATTCCCGCCGCTGACCTGCTGCCGGCGGAGCTGCCCCTGTACGGCTGTCCGGTGCCGGCAGGCTTTCCCTCCCCCGCCGACGACCACCAGGAGCCCGGTCTCGACCTTACCCGCCACCTGTTCCGTAATCCGGCGTCCACCTTCCTGGCCCGCGTCGTCGGCGACTCCATGACGGGCGCCGGCATCTACCCCGGCGACCTGATTGCCGTAGACCGCGCCCAGCCGGCCCGCGACGGTAGCATTGTGGTAGCCGTGCTGGATGGGGAGCAGACGCTGAAACGCCTGCGCCAGCAGCCGGGCCGCACCTGGCTGGAGGCGGAAAACGACCGGTACGCGCCCCTGGAGCTGCACACCGGCGCCCGGCTGGAAGTGTGGGGTGTCGTCACGCACGTCATTCACGCCCTGGAGGGCCGGCCCGCTGCCGTGTCGCTGCGGGAGTGGCGCCAGACGAAATAAGGGATTGAGCGCACTGAGAGAGGTCCTGCTGAGCGGCGACCTTCGGTTCGGCGCCTAGTTCGGCGCCGCTCAGCAGGACAGTGACAGTCCTGACTTTCGGCCCCGCTCCGTCACTTCCCCAACGAGTCTCCCAGTCACTCATTCACTTATTTACTCATTTGCTCATTTCCATGTACGCCCTGGTTGATTGCAACAACTTTTATGTTTCGTGTGAGCGGGTGTTTCGGCCCCGGCTGTGCGGTGTACCGGTGGTGGTGCTCAGCAACAACGACGGCTGCCTGATTTCGCGCTCCGACGAGGCCAAGGCGCTGGGACTGAAAATGGGGGAGCCGTACTTTAAGGTAAAGCCCCTGCTGAGCCAGCACGGCGTGCAGGTATTTTCTTCTAACTACGCTTTGTACGGCGACATGAGCCGCCGCGTCATGCTGGTGCTCAGCCAAGTGGTGCCCGAGGTAGAGGTGTACTCCATTGACGAGTCGTTTCTGAACCTGGGCGGGCTGCCTACTGATGCCGACCGCCTGGCGGAACTGGCCCGCACGGTGCGGGAGGCCGTGCGCCGGCAGGTGGGTATTCCGGTGTGCGTAGGGGTGGCGCCTACCAAAACCCTGGCCAAGCTAGCCAACCGCCTGGCCCGCCGCACTCCGGCCGGGGTGCTGGTGCTGGCCTCGGAGCCCGAGCGCGCTGCCGCCCTGGCCGCCACGCCCGTCGCCGATGTGTGGGGCATCGGGCGGCGCCTGGCTCCGAAGCTGCTGGCCGCTGGCATCGGCACGGCCGCCGAGCTGGCCGCGGCTCCGGAGGGCTGGGTGCGGCGGCAGCTGGGTGGGGTAGTGGGCGTGCGGCTGTGGCGGGAGCTACGCGGCCAGCCCTGCCTGGAGTGGCAGCCGGCGGCCGAGGATGACGACGACGCCCCAGGCTTGGTGCAGCACAGTGTGGCCAGCACCCGCTCGTTTGGGCAGCCTCAGCGCGAGTGGGACGCCCTGCGCGAAGCAGTAGCCACCTTCTCGGCGCGGGCCGCCGAAAAGCTGCGGCGCCAGCAGCTTAGCGCCAACCTGCTCACTGTGCTGCTGGGCACCGACCGGTTTGCCGCTGCCCGCCGAGGCCCCGCCACTCATACCTCCGTCGTGGCGCTGCCGCTGGCCACCGACGACACGGGGGAGCTGCTGCACGCCGCCTTACGGGGCCTGCGCCAACTGTGGCGGCCCGGCACGGCCTACGTCCGGGCCGGCGTGGTGCTCAGCGGCCTGGAGCCCGCCGGCCAGCCCCAGCTTACGTTGTTCAACCCCGCTGACCCTGCCCGGCTGCAACAGCAGCAGCGGCTGATGCAGGCCCTGGACGGCCTAAACCGCCGCTTCGGCCGCAACACGGTGCGCTACGCCGTGGCCGGCCCGCCCATAGCAGCCTGGGCTGGCCGCAAGGCGCACTGCTCGCCGGCCTACACCACGTGCTGGGAGGAGCTGTGGCAGGTGAAGTAGCAACCGTCGGGGCATCATGCTTCAGCAAGCCCAGTCGAGTCACCTCAGCACGCCATAGCTCAGATGGCTTGCAAAGCCTTATTCCCTACCGATGCTAGTTGACGCCTACCTGCAACTGGTCTGCAAACAGAGTGAAAGGTGGGCGTAAGCTGCACGCAACTAGGGTACATGCACCACGCGGTGGGTGCTAGTACCGGCCGCAGTCAGGACGCGCACGATGTACAAGCCAGCCGGATAGCCGCTCAAAGGCAGCGTGAGCGGAGCCGCCGCCGCGCGGCACTCTAGCAGCAGCTGTCCCAGCGGTGAAAACAGCTGTACTACGCCTGTGTCTGCCACCGGCAGCTCTACATGCAGCACATCGGCTGCCGGATTGGGGTACAAGCGCACCGCTGCCCGCCGAGGCCCGGAAACCTCCAGCACCTGCTGGTAGCGGGCCTGAGCGGCTTGGGCCGACGTCTGCAACTGCGCCAGCGTGGGCGCGGCCAGCACGGCAAAGGCCACGACGGCAGAATCGGCAGGGGCAAGGCGGGGGAGGGTGGCACCCACTACCTGCGACACATCGGTGCCCGCGGAGCCGCCGGCCGCGGCCTGGCGGGTGCCGCTGCTCAGGGTCAGCAGCTTTTCGGCGGCGCTGAAGCCATCGGCCAGGCGCACGGCGGTGCCGGCTGGGGCCTGGTTGTCGAGGGCGTACACGGTGGGCTGGCCCCCGGCCAGGTGCTGCACCCCGGCGTAGATTCCGGGGGCCGTGGCCGCGTGCACGTAGCTCAGCCGCCGCACCGAGTCCCAGGCCACCACATTATGGCCGGGGTCGGGAGGCAGGTCCCAATCCAGAAACAGGCCGGCGTGCAGGGGGCGCAGGGTGTCAGCGGTGAGGTTGGTGAGCGTGTACTCCAGCACTACGTAGTTGCGGTGCGGGGCCGCGGCCCAGGCCAGGGCCCGCTGACGCACCCGCACGCCCACGGTCCGGCCCTGGGTGAGGGAGGGCAGGGAGTCGCGCAAGGTTCCGAAGGCCTCTTGGTCGGCGCGGGCGGCGGGGGCGCGGCGCTGCACCTGGGCCAAGGCGAAAAAGTCCTGGTCGAGGCTGCGCCGGTCGTTGCGCAGGTTGTCCGACACCCGCGCCGGGGGCGTGGCCACCAGCAAGCCGCCTTCGTAGAGCAGAGGCGCGCCGTTGCGGTAGGGCTGGTAGCTCACGCCCGCGCCCAGGTCGGGGCCGTCGTAGCCCAGCTGGCCGCGGCTGGTCAGGGTCAGGTGCAGGTCGCCGGCGTCCAGCACCACGAAATCGGGGTTGAGCAGGATGGTTTCGTACTGGTCTTCCTGGTAGCCGGTGGCTGCATCGTGCAGGCGGTAGCGCAGCACGGCGCGGGTGTTCAGGGGCACGCCGGCGGCCGCCACCACCAGCCGAAACGGCGCGGCCGAGTTGCTGCGTTGCTCCAGCGTAGCCAGGCTGCCCACCGCAAACACGCCCTGGCGCACGGTGAGGTGGGCCGACAGGGAAGTGAGCGTCACGGTCAGGCCCGCCACGGGCCGCAGCAGGTTGTGCACGGCCACGGTCAGGCGCAGCGTGTCGCCGGGGGAGTAGCCAGGGCGGGCCGGCGCCGGGCGTTGGCTGATTACCTGGGCCGAAACCTGCCCGGCTTCGGCTACGGCCCGGCGCACGTTCAGGCGCCCGGCGCCCATGCGGCCCACGTAGGCCACGTTGCCGGGCCGGGCGTCGATGTTGTCGCAGGTGCGGCGCAGCTGGGCGGCTACCTGGGCGGCCGTGTACTGCGGAAAGCGGGTGCGCACCAGGGCCGCGGCTCCGGCCACCAGGGGCGCGGCAAACGAGGAGCCACCCACGGCCACGTAGTCGGAGTCGGTGTTGCCGCGGGTGGTCAGGATGCCCGTGCCGGGCGCCGACAAGTCGACGCGGCGGCTGAACGTGGCGCTGGGGCTGCGCTCATCGGTGGGCGTGAGCGTGGCCACCGACAGCACGTGCTCATACGAGGCGGGGTAGAAGTCCAGCTCGGCGGGGGTGTTGCCGGCGGCGGCCACCACCACGGCGTCGCGGTTCACGGCGGCGTAGGTAATAACGTCCTGCTCGAAGCGGGAGCGGCCGCCCACCCCGCCCCACGACAGGTTGATGACCCGGCAGCCGTGGTCGGCGGCGTACACAATGGCCTCGTAGCCCCCAAACGTGCCCGTGGGCGTGCTGGGGTAGATTTTCAGGGGCAGAAACCGGCACCGAAAGCCCACGCCCGCAATGCCGCGGCCGTTGTCGGGGGCAGCGGCGGCGCAGCCCGCCACCAGAATGCCGTGCACGGTGCTGGCGTCGCGGGAGGGGTCGTTGTCCTGGTCGGCAAAGTCCCAGCCGCGGTAGTTGTCCACGTAGCCGTCCTGGTCGTTGTCGAGGCCGTCGATGGGGTCCTGGCGGTTGAGCTGCACCTGCGTGGCCAGGTCTTCGTGGGTGAAGCGCGTGCCCCCGTCCACGATGCCGATGACCAGGCTGGTGTCGCCCTGAGTGATGTCCCAGGCCCGGTAGGCCTGAATGTTTTTCAGGTAGTACTGCCCGTCGGCGCGCAGGGAGTCGGCCAGGGGGTCGTTGGGCTGGAGCAGGGGCTGGCGCACGTACAGGGGCTCGGCATACTCCACGCCCTCGGTCAGCAGGCCCAGGCGGCGGCAGGCGGCAGCTACGGAGGCACCGGCCGGCAGCTCCACCTGGTACACCAGGCGCAGGTTCACGGCGCCAGGCTGGTCGGGGCCGGGCGGCTGGCTGCGCGGGAATTTGGGCTGAGGCTGGCCGGCGCCCAGGCGCTGCAAGGCCGCCGGCAGCCCCGGCACCTGAGCCGGCTCGATGTAGGGCGGGCGGAGTTTAAACACCAGGCGGCCCGGCACGGTGGGCGGCGCGGCCGGGGCCTGCGCCGCCGCCGGCAGCCCGCTCAGCAGCCAGCAAGCACCCAGCACAAACAAAAAGCAACGTAAAGAATGCGGCATAGGCAGGGCTAAGGAAGCCAGTAACGGCTCAGGAAGTCAGGCAACAAGCCAAAACAACGCCAAACACGCCGTCCGCGCCGGGGCAGCCGTGCGGGCGGTTCGGGGCTGATTGCGTAAATTTAGCCACTCTTGAAACGCCAGGGCCACCCCGCCGCCGAGCTTTTCGGCTAGCCCTGCCGTACGCTACACCCGTTTCATCCTGTTTCTTCCCCACCGGCTATGACCGAAACCACCCAGAAACACCAGGCCACCCTCGAGGCCGCCGTACAGGCCCTGCACGGGCGCACGTTCTACGCCGCCTTCCCCGAAAACCCTTCCCCCGACATCTACGGCGCCGACGCCGACGCCCAGGGCCGCGCGGCCTTTGAAGCCCGCCGCAGCCAGCCCTTCGCCGAGTTGCAGCAAGGTGAGCCCGAAGCCTGGGTGGGCCAGGAAGAGTCGCCCTACGAGCAGGCGCCGCTGGGCATCACCTACCCGTTCTACTCGCCCGAAACCCTGGTGCGCAACGCCCAGGAGGTATTTGGAGAGTGGCGCAAGCTCAAGCCCGCCCAGCGCGCGGCCCTGCTCACCGAAAGCCTGGAGGGCATGCGGCAGCGGTTTTTTGAAATTGCCTACGCCACCATGCACACCACCGGCCAGGCCTACATGATGTCGTTTCAGGCCTCGGGGCCCCACGCCGCCGACCGCGCCCTGGAGGCCATTGCGGCCGGCTACGAGGAGCAAACCCGCTTCCCGGAGGAAACCCGCTGGGAGAAGCCCATGGGCAAGTACAACCTCAGCCTGCACAAAACCTGGCGGGCCGTGCCCAAGGGCGTAGCCCTGGTTATCGGCTGCTCCACCTTCCCGACCTGGAACACCGTGCCCGGCATGTACGCCTCGCTGGTCACCGGCAACCCGGTTATCGTGAAGCCCCACCCCAAAGCCGTGCTGCCCATTGCCATTGTAGTGGCCGAAGTGCAGCGCGTGCTGGCCGAGCACGGCCTCGACCCGCGCATCTGCCAGCTGGCCGTGGACGCCGACGACCGGCTCATCGCCAAAGACTTGGCCGAAAATCCCGCCGTGAAGCTGATTGACTACACCGGCGGCTCCCAGTTCGGCGACTACATCGAAAGCCTGAAGGGCAAGACGGTGTTTACTGAAAAAACCGGTGTCAACTCCATCATCCTCGACTCCTGCGACGACCTGGACAAGGTGGTGCAGAACCTGGCTTTCTCGGTGAGCCTGTACTCGGGGCAGATGTGCACGGCCCCGCAAAATTTCTTCATTCCGGAAGGCGGTATCACCGTGGCCGGCCAGCCGGTGCCCTATGAGGAAGTGGTGCAGAAGCTGGCCCAGGCCGTGCAGGGGCTGGCCCAGAACCCCAAGGCCGCGCCCCACGTGTTCGGGGCCATCCAGAACCCAGCCACCCAGGAGCGGGTGCAGCAGCTGGCCCTCGACGGTGGCCGCAGCATCCTGGCCCACGGCACCGTCGAAAACCCCACCTTCAAAAACGCCCGCACCTGCTCGCCCAGCATCCACGAAATCGACTCGAGCAAGGTGGAGCAGTTCAGCCAGGAGCTGTTCGGGCCGATTATGCTGGTGATTAAGACCAAGGACACCCAGGAAAGCATCCGGCTGGCCGCCCAGCTGGCCCGGGAGCACGGCGCCATCAGCTGCGGGGCCTACACCACCAACCCCGACATCAAGGAGCAGATCATGGACGAAATGAGCCTGGCCGGCACGCCCGTGAGCTTCAACCTGACCGGCGGCATCTACGTGAACCAGAACGCCGGCTTCTCCGACTTCCACGTGACGGGCGGCAACCCCGCCGGCAACGCCTCCTTCACCAACCCCGAGTTTGTGATTAAGCGCTTTACCTGGGTAGGCTTCCGCGAGCCGGTAGCGTAAGCCTGAGTAGCTTATTTAGCAAAAGGAAAGCCGTCAGAGCATATCTGACGGCTTTTTTCTTGCGGCGGGCCCCAGCGCAGAAGCGGTACCTCCTCAGCAGCCCGCTACTCGCGCACCACCCGCTGCCGGCTGATACGCCCGTGCTGTTCGGCTTCGAGAATGTAGACGCCACTGGCCGCGGCCGGCAGGCGCAGCGTCCAGGTATTGGGGCCGGCCGTGGCGGCGTAGCGGCCCCGCCAGCGGGGCTGGCCCAGGGCATCGAGCAGGCGCAGCTGCACTGTTCCGGCCTTAGGTGCGGCAAACTCAGCGGTGAGCGAGGCACCGAACACGGTAGGGTAAGCCCGCAGCGCCGAGGCCGGCGCGGCGGGTGCAGCAGGGCTGGCCGCCAGCCGGGTGCCACCCGTGCCCTGGGCCCACAAAAAGCCGTAGGTGAAGGCTGCCAGGGCGTTGGTTTGCCACACCGTAAACTCCGCCGACAGCGGGGAGCTGCGCTGGTCGTACCACTGCTCGTGGCCGGGCCACTGCTCGATGGCCGGAACCAGGGTAGAGTACGGCCAGGTGTTGTTCCAGGGGCCGGGCGGGCCCAGCGCCACGTCGCGCTGCCAGGGCCCGTAGGGCACCACGCCCTTGCGTGTTTTGCCGGTGCCGCTGTACCAGGAGTCGAGATGAAATATCTCGTTTGGGTGCCGCTCGCCCACGCCGGTTATCCAGGTGGTGTTCAGCGGGTTGGTGCCCAGAAAGTAGTCGGCCGTGGTGTAAGTGTACTTCAGGTAGTTGGCGGCGCGGGTGGCGTCGGTGGTGGGCAGCGTGGCGGCACCCATCACGCCCGCCGCCGCGTGTGGCGTGGTCGACTGGCCGGTGTTCATGGGCTGCCAGAAGTTGCCGGCCCAGCGGCAGGCCCGTCGGTCCACGAAGTCGAGCATTAGAAAGTCGCCGGTGCGCACGAAAGCGGCCAGCGTGGCGGCCAGCGTGGGGGCGTGGGTGGCGCGGCCCGCCGGCAGGCGCAGGTACACCCAGGCCGGAAACTGCCAGTCGCCCTCCAGCACGGTGGTGCTGTTCCACTGGGCGGCGGCCACGTCGGTTTGCAGCTGCTGATGGAAGCTGGCCGTGCCGGTGAGGCGGTACAGGCTGGCCGCGGCGTACAGCCGAATCTGGCGCAGGTTGTAATCGAACTTGGGCACCTCGTCGCCGAGGCGTACGTGGGCGCTGGCCCAGGCGTAGGCGTCCAGGGCCTCTTGCTGCCAGTTTACGCCCTCGGGGTCGGTGAGGCCCTGGGTATGGAGCAGGTAGGCCAGGTGGGCGGCCAGGCCGGCGTACTTGTAGGTCATAAACGGGTCTTCGCCCGTTATCACCCACTGGCGGTCGGTGTCTTCCCAGGAGGCCTTGGTGGTACCGTCCGGGCGGGTGTCTTCGCCCCACAGGTCGCCAAACACCCGCGCCCCGCCTACGCCCCCGGTGCCGTACCCGGCCGTCCGGATGGCGTCTTTCGTGCGCTTGTAGAAGCGAATCAGCCAGGCCGCTTCGTCGAGCAGGTCGGGCAGGCCGTTGCCGCTTTCCGGGATGTTGAGCTGGTTGTCGGTGAAGCGGGCGGGGTTGGTTTCGTAAAGAAACAGCAGGTAGGAGGGCACCTTGGCATGCTGGAAGTAGGCATCCCAGTCGCCGGCGTCCTGGTACCAGCCCCAGGTAGTGAGGTTGCCCTTGAGGCCGGCTTCCAGGGTGGGCTTGTCGGCCGCCACGCCGTCGGAGCTGGTCAGGTCGTAGTGGCGGGTGGTGGTGTACTTGAGCTTGCCGGCAAAGCCCGGCGTGAGGGTGGGGTGGTGGGGCACCGGCCGGGGCGCGTCGGTGTAGGGCGCCGTAAGGGCCAGGCCGCTGCGCTGCTGGTAGATGCCCTTCATGGTCCAGTAAAACGGCTCCCAGTAGGCGTCGGCCGCAATCCGGAACGGAAATGAGCAGCCCACGCCTTCCACCGATACCACGTACTCACCCGGCGTGCGGAAGCCCGAAAAGTCGCACTCGTACACCTCGGCCCCCAGCAGGTTGCCGTTGGGCGACTGACCAGCGTAGGCAAACTCCTCGTTGGTGGCCGATTTGCGGAAGGCCAGCGTGCCACTGAACACGGCCTGGCGGGTAGCGGCATCGAGCAGGCGGAAGGGCCGCCCGGCGTAGCCAGCTAGGCTCAGACCGCCCTGCGTGCCCATCCAGTGGTACACGTAGGCGTACTTGGCCGGGGCCTCGGGCGCGTAGCCGACGTTGTTGACGTGCACGGCCTCGGAGCGCAGGCGGGTGTCGTCGTAGGTGAAGCTCCAGGTGGCGCCGTTGGTGGCCAGCGCGCCCGTGCTCAGGGTATAGCGCCGGCCGGGCTGCAAGGGCGTGGGCAGGGTCAGGTACAGCCAATGCTCGTGGGCGCGGTCGGGGCTGGTGTTGAGGCAGCCGTTGTTGTAGGCCTGGCACAGCCAGGCAAACTGAGTGCCCTTGGTTTTGCGGCCTACCTGCGTGGGGGCTTTGGCCGGGGCGTAGGCCCCGTCATCGGGGCTGGCCAGGGAGTAGGTGCCGGGAGCAGTGGCCAGGGCAAGGTTCAGCGGAGCAGGAGCCAGCACCCACTCGTTGGTGCGCTGCTCCCCGCGCTGGTGGTGGCGCACGGTGCCGTCGTCGAAATGCACCAGCAGCACGCGGTTGGTGAGGGGCAACACCTCCACAATGTCGGAAGCAGTGGCGGCCGTTGGGCCGGTCAGGAGGGCCCCGCTCAGCAGGTAGTGGGCTAGAATAAAGGGGAAATACTTTTTCACGGAACGTAGGCGCGGTACAGGAAAGGAGGCAGGCTAAATGTATGATTTTAAGATAAAAGAGTTGGAAAAAGTACATCTTCCCGCCGTAGTACCAGATAACAAGTAGGCTGAACAGGCAAGCTGCCCCAGGCTGGGCGGGAGCAGGTAGGGGGCACCGTTTGGGAAGCAGGGGCGCAGATGTGGCACCAAGTTTGGCAAAGGCGCTGCCATCATCCACCTTTCGCACCTTTTCCTTGCCCACCATGAAAGCAACACGACACTTGTTCTCCCGCCTCCTGACCGCTCTGCTGCTGAGCCTGGCCGCCGCGCCCGTCCTTACCAGCTGCCAGGCCGAAGACTCGGAAAACGTCAACCAGGACCGCATCTACACGGAGTACTCGCTGGTGTACGACCGGGCCGAAGACAAAACCTACGCCCGCGCGGCCTTCAAATTCGGCAATGCGGCCGGCACGGCCCTGCAACTGACCGGTCCTGCCACCGTCACCGTCGATGGTGATGCCCTGGCCTTCGTGCCCCTGCTCAACTATTACGAGAAGCAGTACGCCGGCCAGCGCGCCCAGGCTACGTTCACGTACAAAGACGTGGCCGGCACTTCGTTTGTGAACACCGTGAGCGGGCTGCTGCCGGCCGAGTTTCCGACTTCCTTCACCAACCTCAGCAAAACCAGCGCCTATACCCTAACCTGGGACGGGCAGCCCCTGCGCACCCCGGAGATACTCGACGTAATTCTGGACGGCCCCGGCCAGAGCGACCCGCTCCAGTATTTCCAAACCACCGTGCCGGGCGCCACGAGCCTCATCCTGGAGGCCAACAAAATTAGTCAGGTGCTGAGCGGAGAGGGCAAGGCGTTCATGAACCGCACCCAAATCCTGCCGTTGCAGCAGGGGAGCAGCGCCGGGGGCTCCCGCATCGGGCGCTACCAGGCCCTGCCCCGCACCGTGCAGATTCAGTAAGCCACGCGGGAACGGCCCCAGCCCTATTTTTGCCCGTCATTTGTTTTCATCTCTCCCTTCTTCCTTACTCCTATGAAAAAACTACTTCTGGCCGGCGTCGTGCTGGCCCTCGGCGTGGGCACGGCTCAGGCCCAGCGCGTCGGCGTCCGGGGCGGCGTCAACCTGGCTAATCAGGAGCAGCGCATTTTTGGTCAAAATGTTGAAAACGAACAGATTACACAGTATCACGTGGGGCTCACGTCGGAGCTGGAGCTGAGCGACAATTTTGCGTTGCGGCCCGAGCTGCTGTTTTCGCGCAAGGGCTCCAACTTTTCGGCGGCGCTGCCTAACGTGGTGACTTTCGATACGGAAGACCGGCTTTCCTACCTAACCCTACCCGTGACGCTGGCTTTCAAAGCGGAGCTTGGCCCCGGCAAAGTGCTGGTGGGAGCCGGGCCATACGCGGGCCTTCTCCTGGGCGGGCGGCGAAAAGAAACCGGCTCGGTACTGGGCGTCAGCGGTAGCCGCACCCGCGACATTGCCATCGGCAACAACGAAGCCGACGACTACAAGTCCCTGGACGCCGGCGTCAACTTCCAGGCCGGCTACGAGTTTACCGACCAGATTTTTCTGGTGGGAAATTACGGCCTAGGCCTGGTAGACGTGCAGGCCAACGGCGACGACAACAACTACCGCCGCAACCGCACCTGGGATATTGGCCTGGGCTTCTACCTGGGCAAATAGCAGCGGCTGTAAGGTTGCCAGACGAAGCAAGAACGCCCGCTTCTCCATCATGGAAAAGCGGGCGTTCTTGCTGTGTCAGTTGATAAAGCAGCCCAGGAAACCGCTGTGGCGAGAACCGGTGCGAAATGCTGTGGTTCGACAAGCGGGCAGCAGATGAAGCAAAAGTATTTTTTATTCATCACCACGTTACTCACCAGCTCACCTCATTACCCTACTACTTTGGGCGGCTGTATTTGTAAGGCTTGGGGGCGTTGACGGTGCGGTATTTATAGGGGTTGCGGGCATTCAGGTCGATGCCCAGGCCGATGCGGTGGTGCTCCTTGCGGAAGCGGGACTTGTCGTTGGAGCGCCGCTCGGGCTTGGCGGTAACGGTGCGGTACTCGCGGGGCTTTTCCAGCATGGCATCCTGCGAGCAGGATGCGGCCGACAACAGGAAGCTGAGAAGGGCAAACAGGCGTAGAAAATTCATCAGAAGCAGAGCGTAAAACGGTTTCCAAAAGCCACCTCATCCGTGGTGGATGGCGAATGGGACTTGTACTGCTTCTGCCCTGAAAAAGGTGCGGCAAAGTGCAAGAATATTCCCTGATTACAAACTCAGTAGCTCCCGAAACCGCACCGACTGCTGGCGCGACACTTCCACCTCGGGTCCGCCGCGCAGGTGCAGCTTCAGCGTGTTGCTGAACCAGGGCTCTATCCGCGCAATCCACTTCAGGTTGACGATTTGCTGGCGGTTGGCCCGGAAAAACACCTTGGGGTCGAGGCGCTGCTCCAGGTGCTGGAGGGTGCGCGGAATCAGGGGGCGGTGCTGCTCGAAGTAGATTTGGGTGTAGCTGCCGTTGATTTCAAACAGGCGCACCTCCGAAAGGCGTACAAACCAGCACTGCTCGCCATCCTTCACAAACACCTGGTCGTGCTCGGTGAGCGGGGCAGCCGCTTCGGCGGTAGGCGGGGCGGGCGGCGCGACTGGCGCCAGCAGGGGCTGCACCTTGGCCAGGGCCGCGGCCAGCCGGCTTTCCTGCACCGGCTTCAGCAGGTAATCGAGGGCGTTGACCTCAAATGCCCGCAGCGCGTACTCGTCGTAGGCCGTGGTGAAGATGACGTGCGGGGCCGTTTCCAGTGAAGCCAGCAGCTCAAAGCCGGTTTCGCCGGGCATGTGGATGTCCAGCAGCAGCACGTCGGGGCGCAGCTCCGCAAGGCAGGCGCGGGCTTCGGCCGCGTGGCGGGCCTCGCCCACCACTTCCACCTGCGGAAACGCCCGCAGCAAGTGGCGCAGCTCGGTCCGGGCCAGCCGGGAGTCATCAACAAGTAAAACCTTCACGGGAGAGGTGATGGGCGATAAGGTGAATAGTGACAGGTGACAAGTAACACGTTTGTCGTCCTTTATCTGGGGCGCTTGCGCAGGGCCTTCTTACGTCAGCACGACCACACCAGAACAGCTCAGCGCCTTCCGCGCAACCTTCTGCGTCCTCTGCGGGCTAACACCTTGTCGAACGACTCGTGCTGTCGTGAGAAGGTCCTTGGCAAGCTCAAAGTGACAAGGGCGTAACAGGCACGCAAAGCTGGGCTTCTACGGTGTCGGGTTCGGTGGGGGAGTTGTGGAGGTCGAGGCGGGCGGCGGGGCCGTAGAGCAGGGCCAGCCGCTCCCGCGCATTGCGGACACCCACGCCATCGTGGCCGGGCTGGGGGTGGTAGCGGCCGGTGTTGCGCACGGTTACGCGCAGGGCCCCGGTTTCGTCGAGCTGGGCCGCCAGCCGGATGGTGCCGCCCGCGGGGCGCGGGGCCAGCCCGTGCTTGATGGCGTTTTCGACCAGCAGCTGCAAGGTCATGGGCGGCAGCAGCACGTCGAGGGCGGCCGGGTCCACGTCGAGCGAGTAGGTCAGGCGCTCCTCCAGTTGCAGGCTTTCCAGCTCCAGGTAGTGGCGCACAATTTCCAGCTCCCGGCGCAAGGGCACCTGCTCGGCGCTGCTGAGCTGAATGGAGTAGCGCAGCAAGTCCGACAGGTGCGTCATCATAGTGCGGGCGCGGGCGGGGTTTTCCAGCACCAGGGCCCGGATGTTGTTGAGGCCATTGAACAGAAAGTGCGGGTTAAGCTGGGTTTTGAGGGTGCGCATTTCGGCCTCGCGCACGGCGGCGGCCAGCTTCCACTGGTCTACCTCGGCCTGGCGGAAGCGCCGCAGGTAGTGCCAGCCGAAATAGAAGCCACACCACAGCCACAGCACGAAGTTGACGTTGAGCACGTAGCCCAGAAACTGCCCCCAGCCGTAAGGCTGCCCGGTAGGGGCCGGCCGTACCACCCAGATAATCAGCGCCCAGATGAGCAGCTGGCTGAGCACGGCCAGGCCCAGATTGGCCCCCAGCAGCCGCCCCAGCAGGGGCAGCGGCGCCAGCTGCTCCCAGCCCCGCGCCCGGATAAAGTAGCGTAGCCCGTGGCTGAGCAGCAGCAAGGTGCCGGCAATGACGCCGCTAATCAGCACCGCATCCCGCGAAAACCGAACAAACACGGCGAACAAAGCCAGGTTGAACCCGCCGTACAGCGTCCAGCCCACGAGCTGGCACACCCAAAATGCCCGGCTGGGGCGCGGCACTGCCACCCGGCCCGCCTTACGCAACCTCTCTGGCGACAACCGAGGCATCCGCGGGTTGACGGTTACGGTACACCAGCCACAGCCACCCCGCCAGCACCAGCAAAGCCCCCGAGATGAACACCGGAATCAGGTACAGGTCGGCGGGGGTCAGGCGCAGGCCCAGCACCAGGCAGCCCACCGGAATCAGCCCGGCCATGAAGGCAAATGCCGGGGCCCGGTAAAACCAGGCGTAGGGAAAGAAATGGGCCCCGGTGATGATGCCGTAGGTCATCAGAAAGTGCTGCGGATACTTGCTGTACATAAACAGGAGAAACGGGAAGTAGAACAGCTGCGCGAAGTTCAGCCACAGGCCCAGCGGCTGCAACGGGTTGTGCGGCAGCGTCCAGGTGGTGCCGAATACCTTCGACAGCAGCCAGGCCAGCGGCAGGGTAAGGGTGCCCACAAAGAAGGTGATGAAGCCGTTCAGGCCTGGGGAGTTGGGCAGCGTCCAGACGAAAGCAATGGCGGCCCACACCACGCTGGCGGCTACGATGAAATCGAGGCCGTTCTTGGCTTTTACGGACAGCTCCAGACGCAGCGCGTCAATGGTTTGGTGAGGAGACATAAGGGAAAAAGGGCTGGGCAACGATAGTCAGACCTGAAAATCAGCATCTCGGGCCGGTGTGCGGGGCCGCTAAATAAGTGGATAGTTGTCTTCTATTTTTTGGCCACGGCGTGCTGCTTCAGGAAAGCGTCGGTGTGCTGGAAAAACCACTGCGGGTCGTCCCACATCAGGAAGTGGCGGCCGGCCTGGGACATTTCGATGCGGTGCTGGGGCAGCCGGGCGTACTGCTGGGCGAAGATGGCGCGGGTGCTTTCCAGGGTGGCGCCGTAGGGCTGGTAGGCGGCCCAGGCGCCCAGCACCAGCACCGGCTGCTGAATGCGGGCCACGTTCTGGCGTAGGTCGGTGGTGTAGAGGTCGTACATGGCCTGGCCCACGGTGGCGGGGTCGGAGGCCTGGCCCCAGCGCCCGGCCTGGGTTTGGCGGGCCGTGTCGGTTATCATGGAAGCCAGCACCTGGCGGCGCTGGGCCGCGGGCATAGCCCCCTGGCTCATCTGCTGGCGCATGCCTTCGGCCATGGGCCGGGCCGTTTCGGCCGTGAGGCTGGAGTTCTGGATGGCCGCCAGGAAAGGCAAGGAATCAACAATAACCAGCGGGCCAATGGCCTCAGGGCGGGTCGCACTCAGCCACAACCCCAGGAAGCCGCCGAGGCTGTGCCCCACGACGATGGGCTGGCGCAGCTTCTGGGCGCTGATGTAAGCCAGCAGCTCGTCACGGACGGTGCGCAGCAAATCAGTAGTGCTGGCCGGCGCCACGCCCCCGAAGCCGGCCAAAGACACCACGTGGCACTCGTACTGGCGCTGGTAGCGGGCCACGGTTTCGTCCCACACCGCGCCGGGGCAGGTCAGGCCCGGAATTAGCAGCATGGGCCGGCCCTTGCCCACCACCCGCACCTGGAAGTGGGGGTGCGCGGCGGGGTTGTCGGCAACCGGGCGGGTGGCCAATGTAGGCGTAGCAGCCGAAGCAGCTACGGCTGGAGCAGTAGCACCAGCCAGCAGCAGGGCAGCGCACAAGGGGCGAAGGGCGGTAGTCAAGTTCATGGCAGAAAGTAGGTTGAGCAGTGAAAGAATGCTCAAACCTACTCCTGCCTCTAGACCCCGTAAACAGCTTTTCAGCGAACGGTAAAATTCCCAGCCAAACGGTCTGAACCACGGATTGAACGGATTACCCGGATTTCGCAGATTTTGGTGATGGCGCCTTCTGCAACGTCGGACTGTAGTGGCGGAAGTTGGTAGCCAGCCGGAGCCAGTTCGGTAATTCCCGCCAATCAGCCAGGCATCTATTCCCAAACACCCATTTCCCGGCAGCCAACCTGATGAGGCAGTCAGTAGACCGAAAAACGGGGAAGGCTCGCCTGTTGACGAGCCTTCCCCGTTGAGGTGATAAACCGAGCCATCACCTAAATCCGCGGAATCCGGGTAATCCGTGGTTCAGATGATATTGCGCAAGTCGTTGCGCAGGTTTTCGATGCCGCGCCAGATTTCGCCCCAGGTGCTGCGCTCCGAGTCGGAGGCGGGGGTGTCGGCGGAGCGGGAGGGGCCGAGCTGCTGGGCCAGGCGGGCGCGCTTGGCTTCCAGGGCGTCGGCGTGCTGGTGGTAGGTGTTCTGGGACCCCGCGGTAGTGGCGTGAGCACGGTTGCGCAGGGTCTGAATTTTGGCGTCCAGCTCCTCCAGAGCCTGGCGCAGCTCGGCGTCGGAGAGGTGATGGGGCGCGCGCATATGTTCGGGCGTCGGCGTGTAAGACATAGCGGACAAGGGTTGGGCAAAAGGGGAAATGACTCTTCTGTGTACTGCTTTTTGTGCTTAAAGGATACCTGCTTGCACGGGCAACACAGGCATAACGCAAGCTTCACGTAGGCTTTACCATGGCGCTGAGCCGGGCAACTAGCTTTGTTTGTCCCTTCACTAATCCCGGTCTATGCTGCGTTTTTACATTCTGGTTTTCAACTGCTTGCTGTGCTGGAGTGCCGCCCACGCCCAGAGTGGCCCCGCCGTGGTGCTGGCCGATACCAGCCTCCAGCCCGAACCCACCGCCGCCGCTGCTGCCGCGCCAGCCCCGGTGCAGGTGTACTTCACGGCCGACGTGATGCCGTCGTTTCCGGGCGGCGAAGCGGGCTTTCAGAAGTTTCTGCGCAGCTCCACCAAGTACCCGGAGGAGGCCTTGCAGCAGGGCATTTCCGGCAAGGTGCACGTGCGCTTCGTGGTGGACGAAAAAGGCCGCATCCGCGACGCCGAAGTCATCAAAGGCGTCGGCTACGGCCTCGACGAGGAAGCCCTGCGCCTGGTCCGCATTATGCCCTGGTGGACGCCGGGCACCATCCAAGACCAGCCCATCCGCGTCTCCTACGCCCTGCCTATCGAGTTTCGGGCGTTGCGGTGAGATGGTGAGAAGGTGACAGGTAACAGGAAGAATGTCATGCTGAGCGCAGCCGAAGCATCTCTACCGCTAACTAATCTCAATTGTCAGCATCAAAACGTACACCTGCAACGAAGCGGGAGAGATGCTTCGACAAGCGGACGCCAGATGGAGCATGACTGTTCTGTTACTCACCACCTCTACTACTCACCACTGCCTCGGAACACCTAGCTCTCTAGCTAGGGGCGCCGCGGCGGAGGCGTAGAGCAGGGTCAGTAGCTCGTTGATAGACTGGGCGAATTCTACGTGGTAGTCTTCGTGGAGCTTATCGGCTTGGCGCAGCACTTCCTGGGTGCGGCGGGCCAGGTGCTGGAGCAGGGGCTGGGTGGGGCCGTGCAGGCGGGCTACGGCTTCGGGCTGGTGGCGAAACACGTGCAGCAGCAGCCGGATAGTCAGCTCCAACTCGCCCAGGGTGTCGCCCGTGATTTTGGCGTGGTAGGCGAGGCGGGCGTGCAGCTGGCGCACAATGACCAGTAGGTCGTTGGGGGTTTGGTGAAAGCCCCGCACGGGGTCGTCAATCTGCTGGCGCAGGCGCAGGCGGCGCTGCTCCAGGGCATCGTCGCCTTCCAGCAGCCGGAAGCTGAGCTGCTCAGTCAGGACGGCATCCTGGGCCACGAGGCGGGTGAGAAGCTGGTCTTTTTCTTTTTGCGGCAGTTGCAGCAGGGCTTTGCGCAGGTCAGGGGAGAGAGTAGGCATACGGAAAAATCGGAGCAGTAAGCAGCCGCCACAAGCTAAACCGGTACAGGTAGGCAATGCCGCTCAGCACCCCAAACACAAACACAGCCATGGTGATGTAGACGGTGCCCATGAGCTTAGCCAGAGGCAGCAGGGCGGCCAGGCCGTACGTGCCGATGGTAAAAGCCAAGTCCCCAAAAGCACCCAGCGGAGCCAGCTTCATGACCAGGCCCAGCACCCCGAAAAACAAGTGGCTGAGCTGCTCCAGAGCCGGCAGCAGGGCCGCGCGGCCCGCGGGCGGGGTGCGGCTCAGGGCCAGCCCTACCAGCACGGCCACCACCAGCACTTGCAGTACGTCGCCCTGAGCAAAGGCGCCCACGAAGCTTTCTGGGATGATGTGCAGGAAAAAGGCGCCCCAGTCCATGCCAGCGGCCTGGCGGGCGTACTGCTGGGCGGCGGCAGCTTGCGAGGCTACGCCGCGGGTGTTGATGCCCGTGCCGGGTTGCAGCAGGTTGGCCGCCATCACCCCGATGAGTAAGGCCAGCGTCGTCACCAGCTCAAAGTACAGCAGGGCCTTACCACCCACGCGCCCCACCTGCCGCAGGCTGCCCATGCTCCCCATGCCCAGCACCACCGTCAGGAAGATGATGGGCGCAATCAGCATCTTGATGAGCCGCACGAACACGTCGCCCACCGGCTGCAGACTGGCCCCCACCGCCGGAAACAGCGCCCCCACCAGAATACCCAGGGCAATGGCCGTAAGCACCTGCACGGTCAGGTTGCGGGAGAGTTTTTTCATGCCTAGCGCGAACAAGCCGCAAAATAGCGGTAGTTCGTTTCTCACGCTGGCTGCTTTCTGAAAAGGGAGTAGGCTCTGGCTTTCTCTAGTTCGCCTCACCCCAACCCCTCTCCAAAAGAGAGGGGCTCTAGCTTTTAGTTTTTAGCTGACGTTCTAACAATATCAACCACCCCTGGTACCTCCTCAGCTGAGCAAGGGAGCTAACTTTTAGCTCTAGCAAACTAGCAACTAGTTCCCCCTCTCTTTTGGAGAGGGGGCTAGGGGGTGAGGTCCTACCCGCGCTTCTTGCCACTTGGCGCAGCATACGCCACGCGGTAGATGATGCCGTTGGAGTCGTCCGTAATCAGCAAGGAGCCATCCGTGTGCTGGGCCAGGCCGCAGACGCGGCCGAACTGGGCTTTGTTGTTGTCGACCAGGAAGCCGGTCAGGAAATCCTCGAAGCCGGTGGGCTGGCCTTGCTCGTTGAAGCGCACCCGCACCACTTTGTAGCCGCTGGGCTGGGCGCGGTTCCAGGAGCCGTGCATGGTCACGAAGGCATCGTGGCGGTAGGCCTGCGGAAACTGGCTGCCGGTGTAGAACAGCATATCCAGCGGGGCGGCGTGGGCGTCGTAGAGCTGCACGGGCTTCGCGGTTTTGGCGGCGTACTGCTGGGGCGTTTCGTTGGCGGGCTGGGGATGGGGCGGAATTTTGCCGTCGGCGTACACGTAGGGCCAGCCGTAGTCGGCGCCTTCGCGCAGCTGGTTCAGCTCTTCGCGCTGGTCTTCGTCGCCCAGCCAGTCGATGCCGTGGTCGAAGCCGTACAGGGCCTGGGTGCGCGGGTGCCACCCGAAGCCGATGGTGTTGCGTAGGCCCTTGGCCCACACGCGCCGGCCCGAGCCGTCAAGGTTTACTTGCAGCAGGGTAGCCTGCTCTTTGTTCCGCTCGTCGCAGGCGTTGCAGGTGCTGCCGATGGAGAGGTAGAGCTTACCGTCGGGCCCGAAGTGCATGGTGCGGTTGGGGTGCTGGCCGGCGTCGGGCAGGTCCTGGTAGATGGTTTTCAGCTCGCCCAAGGTGCCATCGGCCTTGATGTCGGCCGCGTACAGCTCCCGGATGGAGGTGAGGTAGAGCCGGTTGCCTTGCAGGGCCAGCCCGTGCAGGTCGGGGCGGCGGGCTACTTCGACCGTTTGGTCGGCGCGGCCGTCGCGGTTGGTGTCGCGTAGCAGGGTCACCGTGCCCTGGTCGCGGTCCGAGAAGTACACGTCGCCATTGGGGGCTACCACCAGCATGCGCGGCTTGCCCACTTTCTCGGCAAACTTGCTGACGGTGAAGCCCGCCGGCACCTTCAGCCCCGCCACGCGGGCGTCGGTGGCTTCCACGGATTGGGGCTTAAACACGTTGACGGCGTACCCGTCTTTCACGGTCTGTTTGTACTCGTTTTGGGCTGAAGCGGCCAGGCTGCCGAGCAGCAGGAAGGAAGTTGCGAGGGAGGTTGAAAGCAGGTGCATAGCTGAACAGAATGGGAAAATCTGTTCAACTGCGTTTTATTGGTTGAGGTTGTCATTGGGCGTTGTAATAGGTGTAGAGACGCAACATCTTGCGTCTCGCCGTCTACGCCGTCTGCACGCTTGTTCAGGCGGTGTCGTTCAACGGGGAGACTCCAACTGTCGCGTCTCTACAACCCATGACGCCGCAACTGCCTCAGCGACAAAAGACCCATCAGCAGCAACAGCAGCGTAGAATTGCGCCAGTCGGGGGAGAGAATTAGGGTCGATAACGTCTTCTCTAAAGTAAGCACGATGCGTGGTTGCCTCCCACCTTCAATATCAACAGCCGTTCCGCACCCCAATATGGGTGCTAGTCGAGTTGTATCTAGGAACGCATTCGTATTTCTAACATGGTATCGTCTTAGGTTGACTATATGTAAGAGAATTGAATCTTGGCGCATGTCACACCAATAATGATTTAAATCATTCACCGTCAGCTGATCAAAAAACTGCACGAAATGGGAATAAGTAGTTATTTGAGGAAAATGTAATCGGATATAAATGTCCCTATTGGTAGGTTGGACGGCCAGGTTGCTGGCTAATCGGTAATGGTAATAGTCTTGCCATAAGTTGCCAGACAAAAACAGATTGTAACCATTAAGTTTGAATAGACTGTCCAATCTTTTCTGCGAGTAACAGAAAGGATCAATGCCTTCTCGTGTAATTAAAGGGTTGTTTGTAAACAGATTGCAAATACTAGAATTAGGTATCCTTATTTGTAGCACATAAGTTCGCTCCATCCCCCGCATCTGCGGCAGCGCCGCGCAGCCCAGCCACAGCAGCCACGCCAGCGCCAGCAGACCCGGCGGAAACAGCAAGCGGCGGCGGGAGCGGCGGGGGATTGGAATGTAAAGCATAGCACAGTAGGAATAGTAGCTGAAAAATAAGCGGCAGAGCTGGAAGTAGCGCGGCTTGTAAGCCGCAGCCCCCACAAGGCAGCCATCTACTACGACACCACCGAGCGGCGGGCGGAAGCCCGCGCTACATGGCAGCTCAACCTAACCCGCAAGGCTGTTTTGCGGTTAGCCTCCTCAACTCCTTGTGTATGCTGATGCGTCCTTGCCTTGTCGTTTCCTTTCTGATGCTGCCCGCGGCTGTCCTGGCCCAAACGCCCCCGCCGCTTTCGGCCCTGGCCCCCGATACTCTACGCCAGCCCGTAGCCTTGTCCGAAGCCACCGTGACGGGCTACGGCCAGCAGCTGCCATTGCGGCGCACCGCAGCGGCCGTGGGCGTGATAGACGCGGCCGTGCTGGAACGGTTTCCGCAGAACGCCCTGACCCAAGCCGTAAACACGCTGCCGGGGGTGCGCCTGGAGGAGCGGGCCACGGCCAGCTACCGCCTTAGCGTGCGGGGCAGCACGCTCCGCTCGCCGTTTGGGGTGCGCAACGTGAAGGTGTACTACCAGGGCCTGCCCTTCACCGAGGCCGGGGGCACCACACCCCTCAACCTGCTCGACCCCAGTCTGATTGGGCGGCTGGAGGTGATAAAAGGGCCAGCGGGCAGCGTGTACGGGGCCGGCACCGGCGGGGCCGTGCTGCTGGAAAGCCGCCGCCCCGTTCCCGGCCAAGCCCGCGCCCAGGTGGGCTTCACAGCTGGCTCGTTCGGGCTGCGGCGCACCACGGCCGCCGTGGAGCAGGGTACCGCCACCGGCTACGTACGGGCCCAGTATGCCCGCCAAACCCTTCAGGACGGCTACCGCCAAAACAGCGCCCTGCGCCGCGGCGTGCTGGCCCTGGACGGGGAGTGGCAGCCCGCCGACCGGCACACCCTGGCCCTGCACCTGCTCTACACCGACCTCGACTACCAGATTCCGGGCAGCCTCACCCGCGCCCAGTTCGAGCAGAACCCCCGTCAGGCTCGCCCCGCCACGGCCACCGCGCCGGGCACCGTGGAGCAGCGGGCCGGCTACGCCTCGCGCACGGCCCTGGTGGGCGGCACCCACACGGTGCGCTTCTCGGAGCGGCTGCAACTGGCTTCCACACTATACGGCACGGGCAGCGTGGTGCGCACGCCGTTTCTGATAGATATTGAGCGCAACACCCTGCTGGGCGGGGGCGGACGCGTAGTGGCCAGCTACCGTACGGCCCTGGCCGGCCGCACCCTGCGCCTGCAAGCCGGCGCCGAGGGCCAGACCGGCTTTGAAAACTCCCGCAACTACCAGAACCGCGCCGGCACGCCCGGCCCCCTGCGCTACGACGATGAAATCCGGACCAGCACCGGCTTTGCCTTTGCCCAGGCCGACTACGAGCTGCCCGCCGATTTGCTGCTGACCGTGGGGGCCAGCTACAACCGCCTGCGCTACCGCATCGGCCGGGTGTCGGATGCGGCGGCGCGGCCCCAGGGCTACGAGCTGCGCCGCGACTTCCGGCCCCAGCTGGCCCCGCGGGTGGCGGTGCTGCGCGAATTTGGGCCGACTCTGGCCGTGTACGGCAGCGTAAGCACCGGCTTCTCGCCGCCCACCGACGAGGAAATCCGGCCTTCGGATGGCTCCCTGAACCGGGCCTTGCAGGCCGAGCGCGGCACCAGCTACGAGGTGGGCGCCCGGGGCAAGCTCTGGCAGCAGCGCTTAACCTACGACCTGGCCCTCTACGACCTGCGCCAGCGCCAGACTATTACCAGCTACACCAACGAGCAGGGCGTGCAGCTGTTCCGCAACGCCGGCACCACCCGGCAGCGGGGCCTGGAAGCCGCCGTGGGTGCCTGGCTGTGGCAGATGGTAGCTCCACGCTCCAAGCCGCAAGCTGCCCGCTCCGCGGTTGATGCTGGCACGTACGGCCTGCGGGCCTGGGCCAGCTACGCCTACAACCACTACCGTTTCGGGCGCTACGAAAGCGGCGGGCAGGATTTCAGCGGCAACCGCCTCACCGGCACCGCCCCGCACACGCTCACCGCCGGCCTCGACTTCAGCCAGGCGCGGGGGGTCTACCTCAACCCCACCATCAACCACCAAGCCCGCCTGCCCCTCAACGACGCCAATACCGAGTACGCCGCCGGCTACTGGACCCTTGGCAGCCGCGCCGGCTGGCGCCGCACCCTGGGCCGCCTGGGCCTCGACGTGTTCGGGGGCGTGGAAAATGCCACGGACCGCCGCTACAGCCTCGGCAACGACCTCAACGCCTTCGGCGGCCGCTACTTTCAGCCCGCGCCCGGCCGCAATTTCTACGGCGGCGTGCAGGCTGCCGTGGCACTATAGCGCGAAGCTGCCCCGCACGCCGGCCGCGCCTGTAGCGGCTCAGAGGCTATTTGAAGCGCAGCTTCATCAGCAGCAGGGGCACGGTCAGCGACAGGGTGGCGGCGTTGGCCAGAATCACCGGCCAGTCGTGGCGCAGCAAGCCGTACAGCAGCCAGCACAGCACCCCGGTAGAAAACAGCAGCAACATGGGCAGCGACAAACCCGCCCCCGACCGGGCCCGGTACGTTTGCACCACCTGGGGCACGTAGGCAATAGTTGTGAGCGAAGCCGCCAGCAGGCCCAACGCTGAAATCAAAGAAGCATCCATACCGAAAGCTACACGCTGGTAGCCGCAAGCTGCAAGCATATAGCGCACTTAAGCTGCATTCCCGCCGGTGCGGGCAGCTTGGCAAATGGCCGGGATGGTGCCAAGGTCGTGCAGGTCTTCTTCGCCGGCCATGTTATTACACAGCATGCGCCCGGCTACGTGGCTCAGTCTGGCGGCGGATTGGTTGTCAGATAGCATCGTCGTCGCCAACAGCAATCATTTATTCATTCCATTCAGTCCAACGCCGGCAGCAGCAGGATGGGCAGGCGGCCGTGCAGGATAACTTGGGCGGTGACGCTGCGGTTGAACAACTGCCCCAGAAAGCTGCGGCGGCGGGCAATAAGCAGGAGCAAGTCGGCGCGGGTATCGGCAGCGCCCTGCAAAATGCCCTCGGGCAGGCGGCGGTGGCGCACACTGTGGCCCTGGGCCGCGGGCAGGCCGTTGAGCAGGCCGCTGGCTTGTACCGCTTGCAGGGCCGGAACACAGGTGTCGTCGTCTTCGGGAGCCGCCACATGAAGCACCGTCAGCTGGGGCTGCAAGTGGTTCAGCAGCTCGTGCATTCCCTGCAACTGGGACTTCAGGTCAAACGGCTCGTTGTCGGCGGCCAGCGTGATGCGGCGGGGCGGTACGGACGCGGCGGTGCTGCCGGCCGGCACCACGAGCAGGGGCGTGCGCGTGGCGCGCAGCAGCTTTAGCGTGGTGCTGCTCACCAGCTCGTCGGGCGTCGATTCGGTGTCGGGTTTGCCTAGCACCACCAGCGCCGGGGCATGGCGACGAACGGCGTCGTCCACGGCTGCCTCAATCCCATCCACGGCCGACTCCACCGTTGCGGGCACTGGTAGCGTGCGGGTGCGCTCGGCAAGGGCGGCGGCCACCTGCCCCTCGCTCAGGTGGCGAATGCTGCCGGTGAAGGCGTCCGGGTCGAGCAGGGATTCGCGGCGAATGTGGAGCAAAACCAGCGGTGCTCCTTGCGTAGCGGCCAGCGCCGCTGCGTAAGCCAAGGCATTGTCGGCGGCCGGAGTGAAGTCGGCCAGAACGAGGAAGGGAGCAGGCATGGGCGAAAGGTAGGAGTGAGGCGGAGGAGAGGAAGGGCAGATTGCAGCAGTAGTATACGACGAAATGCGGCTTGCCGCTACATTCGGACCGTGCCAGGGCCGGCCGCCGCCCCCCAAATCACTGGTGCGCAGATAAGCCACCGCGTAGTTGTGGCCAGTAGCCCAGCTGCGCAAAAAGCCCCGACTGCTGATGCGCAGCCGGGGCTTTCACTGGGGCTTCTGCCGCCTTTAGGCAACTGAGAGCTAGCGGTTGTTGTCGTCGATGGGGTTATTGAAGCCCGGAATCAGCAGCTCATCGGGCCGGGACTCGGAGTCCGGGTCGGGGCCGGTGGTGCGGCTGTCCGTCGGAATACCAATGGTTTCCTGCTCCAGGCGGGCTGAGGTGTCGAGGGTACCTTCTTCGTCGCGCTTGTAGCCGTACAGCTGCTCGCGGTGTTTGCGCTGCTCCTCCGTTAGGTTCACCCCGGAGTTGGGGTCGAGGGCAGCGGCGGGGTCCTGGTTGGGTTCGGTAGCCATAAGGTAACTAGTAAAGAGGTGGCGAAAAGCTTATTTGCCGGGAATGCCGCGGCCTTCGTCGGGCCGCAGGGAGCTGAACTCGTCGGGGTTGTCGTTGCTGCCGTCGTTGGGGTTGTCGCGCTCCGAGTCGTAGTCGTCGTTGGCGGGGCCGGTGCTGCGGTTGGCGGGCTCGTTGGTGGCCCAGTTGCGGGTGCCCCCACCGTAGCGCGGGTCGTCCTTAGCCCAGCCCTCGCGCTGCTCCTCGTACTCGGCGTCGGCTACGCGGCGGGCTCCGGCGGGGTCCAGGTTCTGGGGCACGCTGCCGCGCTGCTCCGGAAACGCCACCGACGGCGCCGCCGCTCCCTCGGCGCTAGAGGTGTTAAACGAAGGCTGCGCGGGCGTGCTCTGTTGGGCGGAAGTGGCTGAAGTAGGAGCGTGGCCGAAGTCGCCGTACTGAGGGGTGCCAGAGGCCGTGTTGGGCACGGCAGCGTCGGCGCCGGCCTGCTGGCCCGCCACCGGCTGGTCTCCCTCGCGGCGGTTGGGGGCGTGCTGGTTGTCGCCGTTTTCGTTGCCGGACTGGTCACCGGAAAAGTTGTTGGTGGGGGAAGTAGCAGACATGATACAGGCAAAATGAAGTGGGGAATACGCTACCGCCGACACCCTGTGGCGTCGGCAGTGCCCCTGCATACGCAGGCCGGCCGGTTTACGGTTAAGCTGGCAGCCAAAAAATGTGGCGGCCGTATACTGCCCTACGCCTGATTACCTTATTTCACCCTGCCCTACCTTCCTTCCCATGTCCTCTTCCATCATGCATCAGCCCGACGAGCAGCAGTTTTCAGTAACGCGCAATGGGTACACGGCCGAGCTGGCCTATAGCCTGCCGGCCCCCGGCGTCATCGACTTCAACCACACCTACGTGGATGAAGGGCTGCGCGGCCGCGGCGTAGCCCAGGAGCTGGCCCGCACCGCCCTGGCCTACGCCCGCGACCAGCAGCTGCGGGTGCGCACCAGCTGCGAGTTTATGGCCGGCTACGTGCAGCGCCACCCCGAATACCAGTCCTTGCTGGCCGCGTAAGCAACTTCCGCTAATCACAAAAAAGCCGGTCTACCACGCGTAGACCGGCTTTTTCTATGCACTTACTGCTGCCTAGTGGCAGGCTACAAGCTTACTTGGTGGGCATGAGCACCGCGTCGATAACGTGCGTGACGCCGTTGCTCGATACCACGTTGGCAATGGTCACGTTGGCCATGCCACCTTTGGCGTCGTGCAGCATTACGGTGTTGCCTTTGCGGTGCACCATCAGGGTTTCGCCTTCTACGGTGGTCAGCGTCTGGCCATCTTTCAGGTCGTTGGCCATCAGGCGGCCGGGCACTACGTGGTAGGTCAGAATGGTGGTGAGCTTTTGCTTGTTTTCGGGCATCACCAGCGTGTTGACGGTGCCGGCGGGCAGCTTGTCAAAAGCAGCATTGGTGGGGGCAAATACCGTGAAAGGACCCGCGCCTTTCATCGTCTCGACCAGGCCAGCGGCTTTCACGGCCGCTACCAGCGTGGTGTGCTCCGACGAGTTAACTGCATTGTCCACGATGTCCTTGTCGGGCGTCATCATGGCGCCGCCCACCATCACCCCAGCCGAGGCGCCCATGCTGGCGTTGCTCATGCCACGGCCTTTTTCGCCTTCCCGGGGCTTGGTTTTGGATTTCAGCTTGCTGCCGTCGGCGGCTTCCGCCTTCACTTTTACTTTGCCGTCATCTTCCACCTTGGTTTTGGTGGTCATGCCGTCTTCTTTCACTTTGGTTTTTTCGTCGTCCGATTTGGTCTTGGTGCGGCCCTGAGCCAGAGCGGTGGTGGCTGAGCCAGCCGATAGGGCAAACGACAAAGCCAGCGTAGAGAGCAGATACTTGTTCATGGGAGAGGGGGGTTGAAATGCAAAAGTTGAGAGAACTGGGCCATATACGAAGGTTCTTGGCGTTAAGATTTCACCATCCGTAAACTCGTCCTTGTGCTTTGCTACTTACCCCGCTGGTGCAACAAAAAACCCTTCAGCGAGCCGCTGAAGGGTTCAAGGTGTGGTGGCGCCAGGAATCGAACCTGGATCAAGAGCTTCGGAGACTCCCATACTATCCGTTGTACTACGCCACCGGTAGTGAGCGGCAAAACTAGACAGAAAAACTAGGGCCGCCAAACCCGGAGCGCCATTTTCTTGGAAATGCCGAGCGTAACCTTCGCCCCTGGAAAGTAGTTTACCCTAGCATACTCTGAACCTCACATCCATAGCATATGGCTACGACTGAAAAGAAAAACCTGTACACCGCTGAAGCGCAAGCCGTTGGCGGCCGTAGCGGCCATGTCCGCTCCAGCACCGGCATCATCGACCTCGACATGTCGGTGCCCGAAGGCCTTGGCGGCAAAAAAGGCGCCACCAACCCCGAAGAGCTGTTTGCAGCTGGCTACTCTTCCTGCTTCCAGCAGGCTCTGCTAGTCATTGCCCAGCGTGCCGGCGACCGGCTCGACCCCGAAACCTCCGTCAAGTGCAGCGTAACCTTGTTCCAGGAAGGGGAAGGCTACGGCCTCGCCGCCATCCTCGACGTGGACCTGAAATCTTTCGACAAGCAGAAAACCATCGAAATGGTGCGCCAGGCCCACAAAATCTGTCCTTACTCAGTGGGTACCCGCGGCAACATGGAAGTGGAGCTGCGCGTGCAAGGCGAGGCTATTTCGGTAGATGCCCAGGAAAACGCCGGCGTAGCCGACAAAGGCGGCGTGCAGGAAACGCAGAACGCCGCATCTGTCTAAGTTAAGTAAAGAATAAGCGCTGGGCCGTTCAGCAACTTTCCAGTGGAAGGTGGTCGAACGGCCCAGCGCTTACTCTTTACTGCTTCACCGGCGACGCGTAGAAGCTGGCTACCGAATTGGTGTACGTCAGGTGTTTCAGTGGGTATTTGCGCTGAAACACCGTCGGGTTGCTGGCTCCGGCCGGCACTAGCATTAGCGCACCTCGTTCGGTTTTGGTGCCGAAACGCTGGTCAAAATTGATGTCGAAATAGTAGAGGTACGGTTGAATCCAGCGGGCGTATTTCTGGGCTGTAGTGCCGCGCGGCGACTGGACCGTAAAGCCCGGCGCCCGCTCGGCCAATGCCTTTTGCAACTCCACGGCATTGAGTGGTACTCCGTTCAAAAACGGAATGACGTCCCACTGCCCGTCTACCAGCACCCACTTTTGCTGGTCGCGCAACCACACTTCGGTCAGCACATGGCCAGCGCCTGTTTTGCGCGTTTCCACATCAGCCATTTTCAGGGCCAGCACCCGCGCCGGTATTCCCAACGACGCCAGCGCCCCGCTCAGCACAATACCGTACTCCACGCACCGAAATTGTTTGCCCTGAGCAGCTTCCCGCAGAATGGTGAGCGGGTCGGACTTGCTGGGTTCGTTGGTGCCGTTGTGCTTCCACTGCCGGCTCACCCACGCGCACAACGCCTGCACCCGCGCCAAGTCGGTGGTTGCGCCCGCTGCCACCGAATCCAGGCGATACGTGGTGCGCAGCGCGGTCAGGTAGTCGTCGGCGGGCGTGCTCCGTTGAAACAAGAACGGACCTCGCGCATCAGGTTCGGCGGCGAAGGAAAGCGCTTCAGTTGGCGTCGAAAGCTGCGCTGCCGCACCGAGTGGCAAGCTCCAAACCAGCAGGCTTGCAAGCAAGAGTTTCATAAGCAAGGTATAATTGAGTTGAAGCTAAGCCAGCCAGGCGCCTGCCCGCATGCCGAATTGTACAGCTCTGTCTTGCTAAAATAAAAATTGGCTGTTCAACGCCCCACTTAGGAATCGTTGAACAGCCAATTTTTACTTTCTATTTCTCGGTTCTTAAGCGCCTTGCGCTGCCAGCACTTCTTTCACCTTCTGAGCGGCGTCTTTCAGCAGCACGGCCGAGTACACCTTCAGGCCGCTTTCGTCGATGATACGGGCACCTTCCTCGGCGTTGGTGCCTTGCAGGCGCACGATGATGGGCACCTTAATGTCGCCGATGTTCTTGTAGGCCTCCACTACGCCATTGGCCACCCGGTCGCAGCGCACAATGCCGCCGAAGATGTTGATGAGGATGGCCTTCACGTTCGGGTCCTTGAGGATGATGCGGAAGCCGGCTTCCACGGTCTGGGCATTGGCGCCGCCGCCCACGTCGAGGAAGTTGGCCGGCTCACCACCCGAGAGCTTGATGATATCCATGGTAGCCATGGCTAGGCCGGCGCCGTTTACCATGCAGCCCACGTTGCCGTCGAGCTTCACATAGTTCAGGTTTGAGGCCGAGGCTTCCACTTCCAGCGGGTCTTCCTCGTTGGTGTCGCGCAGGGCCTCGAAGTCCTTGTGGCGGTAGAGGGCGTTGTCGTCCAGAGTTACCTTGGCGTCCACGGCCATAATCTTGTTGTCCGAGGTTTTCAACACGGGGTTGATTTCGAACATGGCCGAGTCGGTGTCGTCGTAGGCCTTGTACAGGGCCGATACGAACTTCACCATTTCCTTTTGGGCCTCACCTTCCAGGCCCAGGTTGAAGGCAATTTTGCGGGCCTGAAAGCCCTGCAAGCCCACGCGCGGATCAATGTACTCCTTGTGAATCTTCTCGGGATGCGCCTCGGCTACTTCCTCGATGTCCATGCCGCCCTCGGTGGTGTAGATGATGACGTTGCGGCCGGAGGCGCGGTCCAGCAGCACGCTCATGTAAAACTCCTTGGTCTCCGAGGGGCCGGGGTAGTACACATCCTGGGCGATGAGCACCTTGTGCACCTTGCGGCCTTCGGGGCCGGTTTGCTTGGTCACGAGCTGCATACCGATGATGTTGCCGGCCAGCTCCCGCACCTGGTCCAGGTTTTTGGCGAGCTTCACCCCGCCCCCTTTGCCACGCCCACCGGCATGAATCTGGGCTTTGATGACGTGCCAGCTGGTGCCGGTTTGCTCGGTCAGCTGCTTGGCGGCTTCTACGGCTTCCTCGGCCGTGTCAGCCACGATGCCTTCCTGCACGCGCACACCGTAGCGCTTCAGAATTTCTTTGCCCTGATACTCGTGAATGTTCATAGAGGTCAGTGATGAGGTCTGGGTTGGGGGTGGGTTTTAGCTGCGCTTTCCTAGCGTTTCTGGCTGCGAAAGTAGGGAAAATTGGTGGGGATACGAACAGGCCCGGCGGTGTGCGCCGTCGGCGGAGCGTGCCGGCTGGTTGCGCCACGCCGCTTCCGGCCCAGTGTTACAACCGGGCCTGCTTCACCTTCCTTGCACGGTAGCAGCGCCATAGCCTCTGTAAGAGTTGACGACGCTACCTGTCGAGAGGCCAGACGGGGCGCGTCTCTACATCGGCCAGCCAACCAATAGCGGAGCGCCAACCGCTGCCTAGGCGTCCGGCAGCTCATAGCAGCTGGCCGTGCTCTACGTAGCACACCGCTTCCTCAAACGCCGCCTACCTGACCTCAACCTGCTTAACAACAACCTCCTGCCCGGTAATTATTTTCAGCAGCAACAGGCCTCTGGACGCAGCGGGCAGCGGCAGTTCGGCGCGGCGCACTTGGTGGTAAGAGTACGTGGCTAGCTGGGTGCCCTGCAAGTCGGTAAGTACCAGCTGCGCTTCCGGACGAATAGTACCCAGATCCACGGTGAGCCGGTGGTGGGCGGCTGCCGGATTGGGGTACACGCTCACCACCGCGCCGGCGCTTGCCTGCCAACGAGCCCCGCCGCAGGGCCCCACCAACCGCCACACGCAGTCGGGGCAGCTGGCGGTAGTCGGGTCTTCACCCTGGGTCCACCACTTGGCCGTGTACAGGCTGCCATTGCGCGCCACCTGGTTGCCGCTCACGTACACGGCCGTGGCCGACCACGCGGGGGCAGTGCACGAGTTGCCGCCACTTACAGTCACCGTCATGGCCGCCGAAGAGGTGGTAGCGTCTTGATTGTCAGTGGCCCGAACCGTGAGCGAGTAGCTGCCGGCCGGCACGTTGGTCCAGCTGAACGTGTACGGGCTGCTCGTGTCCTCGCCCAGCTTGGTGCTGCCCTGGAAGAACTCTACTTTGGCAACCGTGCCATCAGCGTCGGTGGCGGTGGCGCGCAGCGTGATGCTGGCCGGGGCCGTGAACGTGGCCCCGGTAGCCGGCGCCGCCAGCGCAACCGACGGAGCTTGGTTGGCAGGAGCGGTTGTGGCAGTGGGCACCCACCAGTTGCCGGACACGAACAGCACACACAGCATGTTGTAGCTGTCTTCAAAATAACCCTCCTTGGCGGCCTTCATGTAGTTCCAGCCGCTGTTCAGCCACTGCTGGTTGGCGGGGTCAATGACGCTGGCCGCCACCATGGGCGAAATAAACACGGCCGATGGGTAGTTGGCGCCGGGAAGCGGAGCGCCGGTCAATTTGTACCCCGCCTGAAGCCTGGTCGGGTCATTGCCGGTGGTGGTTTTGGCCCACGCCACCATCTTGCTCAGAAACGGCTTGGGCGCCGCAGTGCCGTAGTGCGCAAGGTCTAGTACCAGCCGCAGCGGCACCCGCGAGGCGTTGTAGTAATAGTCGCCGGTGGTGCTGCCCTCGTCGGCCTGCGGCTGGCCCGGAGGCGCGGGCCGGGGCGGGTCATACATCACGAAGTCCGAAATCAACCCGGTGTTGGCCGAGTGGTTAGCGTATATCGTGTTGTAAACCGAGTACAGATTGGCGGCCAGCTGGTCCCAGATAGCCCGGTTGGTGTGCGCCCGGAACGCCCGCATGTGGTCAAACATCCAGTCGGAGGGCCGGGTGCTCAGCAAGTCGCTGGTCGGGTCATCCGACAGCCCCAAGCGCAGCGTGCTGCTGTACACACAGCTGGCTTCGAGGCCATTGGTAATCATTTTCCGGGCGGCGTCGAGGTAGTTGATGCTACCCGCCGAGCCCCACTGGTAGTGCGCCAGCAGCAGCGAGTAGGCAATGTCCATGTCGCCGTCGGTAGCCGAGCCAATAGGAGCGCTGCGCCCGTCGGCAAACAGCTGCCACTGCATGAGGTGGCGGTTGTTCACACTGCGGTGGGTGTCGTACATGCGGTACAAGCCGTCGTAGTACGTTTTGGCGCTGGGGTCCGCGCCCGCCATCAGGGCCGTAATGACCATACCGTAGCCGTGCGCTTCCGATTGGCTGACGGCGCTGGCACTGCCCCCGGTGCTGCCCGCGGCCACGTAGTAGTGCGCGGCATTCACCCCTGATTGCTTGAGGTATTTGCCTTTCCAGTAGGTGTAGTAGGCCAGCACGTCGGCGTTGAGCGTGGCCTGCGGTACGTGGTTGGGTTTGATGCACCCCGGATACGTCAGCTGCTGCGGAAACGGCTTGTTCTGCGCCACGCCCCGGCAGGGCACTCCGGCCAGCAAGGCCAGCATCAGCAGCAGGCTTCTGGTCAGGGTCTTGGCGTGGCCGGAGTAAGCCACCCGAGCACGGCTGCCCGCCGTTCGTGGGGGGCGGGCGGCCCGTTTGGGCCGGTGGGTAGTTTTCATAGCTGAAGAAGGTGTAGAGGTGGTTGGAAAGAAGTGAAACCGCTTGAAGCATCAGCAAAAGAGGGAGCCCTGCGCAACAAGGCCCCCTCTCTGCTAGCAGCTACCCACGGCTCCGGCCGCTAGTTGATTGAAATCCGCTTGGTGGTGATGTGGCCGTCGGCCTCCACGCGCAGCAGCGCCACCCCTTTGTAGGCTGGCAACACCAGCTCGGCCCGGCGCACGTGGCGCAGGTCGTACGCCGCTAGCTCGTAGCCGGCCAGGTCCGTCAAGACCACCCGCACCGTGCGGTACTGGGCGCCCAGGTCCACGGCCAGCCGGTTGCCGGCCAGCACCGGGTTGGGATACACCGTCGACTCGGCGACTAGCGTGCTGCTGCCCGCCGCCGCGCGGGTGCCGGCCTGGCTACGGGCCGATGTGAAGGTGGGCAGGCTCCGCAGAAACGCGCCGTTGCTGGTCACAAACGAGTTGTTGTTCTGGTAGGCATCCCAGTTGATGGACCAGGTCATGATGCCGCGCAGCCCCGGATATTTGCTGTTGACCCGGCGGAAGGCTTCCTGCAACCCGGCGTTGGCAATCTGGCCGCTGCCCGCGGCGCCCGCCGAAGCCGGCACTGCAATAACTACCTGGTCGGGGCGCAAGCCGGGGAAAAGCGGACCTCCGCCCACGGTGAAGCCCTGGATGACCATTTCGGTCATGGCCACGATGCCTTCCACGGTGCCCATCGAGTACATCACGCCGTCGTTGCCCTGCATCTGCATGGAGTTGTAGAGCTGGGCCTGCACGTAGGTGGTCCGGTCGCGCAGGGCATGAATCATCGGGATGTACACGCCGCTGCGGGTGTCCACGTTGCCGTTGCTGCCGCCGTACCACTGCCGGCCCATCTGGAAGTAGAACGTTTCGGGCGCCCACGACAAGATGAAGGTCGAAGGATACGCGTCAACGATTTGCCGGATGGCCGAAATCATGTTGACGACTTTCGGGGAAGTCGGATTCCTGAAATCGGGGTCCGCGCCGCCGTTGAACGTGACAGAAGACTGCTCGGTGTCAATGTCGATGCCATCAAAGCCGTACTCGTTCACAATGCCCTTGATGTCGTTCACAAACTGCGTTACGGCCCCGGCCGAGCCCAGCGAGAAGAACCCTTCGTAGCCGCCAATGGACAGCACCACTTTCTTGCCCCGGCTTTGCAGGGCCTTTACATCGGCTTTGAAGTCGGCCGTGGTGTAGTCGACCGTCAGGCCACTGATGACAAACTTCATTCGGCCGTCGGTGCTGCCGGGAACTACCGGTTCGGCAAAGGAAATGTTGATGACATCCCAGCCGGCATTCACGTCGCGGAGCCTGATGAACGGAACCCCGCCGTTCCAGGTGTGCCAGTAGCCCGACATGATGTGCGAGGGCAGGCCGCTGGTCGTCGGACCGCCGCTGTTCACCGTAACGGAAACGGTAGCCGAAGAAGTGGCGCCCTGGTTATCGGTGGCGCGGGCCGTGAGCGTGTAGGTGCCGGCCGCTACGCCCGTCCACGTATAGGTGTAGGGCGCAGCCGTGGCCGTGCCCAGCAGGGTTGTGCCGTTGAAAAACTCCACCTTGCTCACGCTGCCGTTGGCGTCCGAGGCGCTGGCGCGCAGCGTGATGCTGGCCGGGGCCGTGAACGTGGCGCCGGTAGCCGGGGCCGTGAAACTGACCGTAGGTGGCGGGTTGGTGGTGTTGCCGGTAGCAAAAGATATCCAGTTGAGGTTGCAGCCAGTGGAGGCGGCGGCGTACACCCGCAGGGTTTGGGCGCCGGCTGGCAGCGTCACGGTGGTGCTGCGCGTCACCCAATTTTGCCAGCCGCCGGTGTTTTCGACGTTCACGCTGCCCAGGCTGGTGCCGGCGCTGTTGCGCAGCTGCAAGGTGGCGCCGCCCGTGGCGCTGGCCACCCGGAAACCGACGGTGTAGGTACCGGCCGTGGCTACGTTGACAGCATACTCCACCCAGTCGCCGGTCTCAAACCAGTCTACGTTGCGCCCGCCGCCGGTGTCGGTAGTGGGCTCGGTGTCGATGCCCGACATAGCCGCGTAGTTTTCCGCCTGAATGGTGCCCGGAATGGCCTGTGCGGTACTTGGCGCATTGGCTACGGTCACGCTTACGGCCGCCGAGGTGGCCGTGGCGCCCTGGTTGTCGGTGGCGCGGGCCGTAATGGAGTACGTGCCCGCCCCCACGGCGGCCCAGCTGTAGGTGTAGGGGGCAGAGGTGTCCTCACCCAGTTTGGTGGTGCCGTTGAAGAACTCCACTTTCGCCACCGAAACATTATCGGTGGCATTGGCCTCGATAGTAATGGTAGCCGGCGCCGTAGCGGAAGCGCCGTTGCTCGGGGCGGTCAGGCTTACCGAGGGCGGGGTATTGGGTGAGCCGGTGCCGCAGGGGCCCACCAGCCGCCACACACAGTCGGGGCAGCTTTTGGCAACGGGGTCTTCGCCCTGGGTCCACCATTTGGCCGTGTAGTTATTGCCATCCTTGGAAACCTGCGCACCGTTCAAGTAAACAGCGGAAGAATTCCAGGCCGGCGCACAGGCGGTTTGCGCAAAGGCGTGATGGGCAAAGAATGCCAGTAACAGCGTGAGTAGCGCAACCAATCGGTTGCTGCGAACGGGTGGAGCAAGGCTGGTACCCCGGTGCGTAGTGAAGAGTGTTTTCATATGGTTGTGTGTTTGGGTGAACATGCAGAAGGTGCGGAAGAGCAGCCCGGCAGAGTCCGGCTTACCTGAACGTTGCGCTACGGGCATAGCAACGGCACCGCGCTACCACTGTAGACGGCCGAAATGTAGAACTAAATCACCATTGTATTTTTATAGTAAGTGCTGACTATAAACTACTTATGAAGTGATTTACACGAATAATCACAACTTTTTTACCCCGAAAGCTGTCAAAATCAGGAGCTGGGAAATGAGCGAGGGCCGCAGGGCCGCAGATAAATAACACCTCAAAATCAGTTAAATAACACCCCGTATCAGCGCGCCATAGCCCGCCCCGCGGGCTTGCGTTGCGGAGTGAAGTCAATGTGCCGGCGGGCAACAGCGCGGCTTGATGATTCTAGCGCTGGGTGGCAGCATCGGGCGTAGCGTTGTAGCCAGCTTCCGTAAACAGCACTGGCTTGCCAAAGTGCCGCTGCCTAGTTTGGCTGCGGCGCAGCGGCCCCCCTCAGGCACCTGGCAAGGCCGCTTTAGCGGGCTGCTCGGGGCGGCCGTGGTTACGTTCAGCAACGGGTCAGGCCCTTTTATTGGGGAAACCAGCCAGCCACGCAGCCGGGTTTACGCGTATCCGCCTGACGAAATCTTGCGGGCAACTTGTAGATTTGTTTCCCTTTCCCAGCTCACTTCACCCTCGCTCCGTTTTGCTGCAAGCCATCAACGTCCGCAAAAGCTACAACACGCTGGAAGTTCTCAAAGGCATCGACTTAACCATTGAGAAGTCGGAAATCGTGTCCATCGTTGGGTCGTCGGGGGCAGGGAAGAGCACCTTGCTGCACATTCTGGGCACCCTGGACAACCCCGACTCGGGCGAGGTGCTGTTTGATGGTCACTCGGTCAGCTCCCTGGGCCGCTCCGACCTGGCCCGGTTCCGCAACCGCCACATCGGGTTCATCTTCCAGTTTCATAACCTGCTGCCCGAGTTTACGGCCCTCGAAAACGTGTGCCTGCCGGCTTACCTGGCCGGGCGCTCCGAGAAAGAAACGCGCGTGCGGGCCCGCGAGCTGCTGGGCATGCTCAACCTGGAGCGTCGCGCCGACCACAAGCCCAGCGAGATGAGCGGAGGCGAGCAGCAGCGCACGGCCGTGGCCCGGGCCCTCATCAACTCCCCCGAAATCATTTTTGCCGACGAGCCCAGCGGTAACCTCGACTCCCAGAACGCCCAGGAGCTACACCAGATTTTCTTTCTGCTGCGCAAAGAGCTGGGCCAAACCTTCGTCATCGTCACCCACAACGACCAGCTGGCCGAAATGGCTGACCGCAAGATTACCATGAAGGACGGCAACATCTGGGAAGGCCAGTAAACCGAGCTGACAAGTTGAAAAACCGCCGCTGAAACCTGGTTTCAGCGGCGGTTTTTGTTTGAGGGAGAAGCCACACCACCACTTGCCAAAAGATGTAACGCGAAATTCTACTTCGCGAGGCGTTCGAACATTGTCGTTGGGGTAGTAACCACACGGCGCGGACGCCTCGCGAAGTACAACTTCGCGTTACCTGTATATAGGTTCCTACTCAGAAACCAGCCTAAAATGCCCTGCGTTTACGTCTTACATACAAGGCTGTTTTCCAAGAAACTTAGTTGGCTATTGTTTTTGGAAAAGTGTTTTGTAATAGATTGATAATCAACGTGAAAAAATCATCAAAAACCGGCTATGTTTTGCACCTTTCGCGCGCGTGAAAGGTTATACATCCAGAACATACAACGGTACTACAGGACACTAAAGGAAAGACGCCATGAGCGAAGCAATCAAGACCACCAAAGAGCAGGTTCGCAAGACCAAAGTGGAGAGCTATGACATCTCGCGCTCCGACGAGACGCTGCACCTGGCGACGGACCTTGCCAAATTCATCAAGGAGAACAAGCTTAGCACTTCGGTGCAGGGCAAAGACTACGTAAACGTGGAGGGCTGGCAGTACGCCGGCTCGCGCCTGGGCATCGTGCCCATCGTCGACCACGTTATTAACGTGTCGAACGACACCGAGATTAAGTACCAGGCCAAAGTGACGCTGTTCGACATTAAGTCGGGCCACACGGTGGGTGCGGGCTTCGCTATTTGCTCCAATAAAGAGCAGGGCAAGAAGTTCTACCAGGAGTTTGCCATCATGAGCATGGCCCAGACTCGCGCCATCGGCAAGGCGTACCGTAACATCCTGGCCTGGATTATTCGCGCTGCCGGCTACGAGCCTACTCCGGCTGAGGAAATGGAGTACGGCGGCAACACTTCCGCTGCCCAGCCGGCCCTCACCGTGTCGCCGGCTCCGGCTCCCGTGGCTGACGTAGTTTCTGCTCCGGCCATGAAGGCCGTGCCCGCCGAGCCTGCTCCGGCCGAAGCTCCGGTTACGGCTTACGCCACGACATCGCAGAAGGAGGAAATTATCCGCCTGCTCAACCACCCGGTTATCACCCGTCCCGAGAAGACTAAGATGCTACTCAACATCAACCGTCTGGACGAGGAGCGTGCCACGCAGGCCATTGCCAAGCTGAAGAAGGCCATCGAAGACCGTGAAAACGGTCAGACTGCCGCAGCCGCCTAAGCTGCTGGCGTGTTAAACACAAAGCCCGGTTCCTGTCAGGACCGGGCTTTTTTGTGCGTTACAGGTTTTCGGTGGGGTAGAGGTGAATGCCTCGGGTTCCCATTACCTCAATCAGCGAGGCCGTGTCGTGCCGGGACTGGAGTAGCCGCGCGAGTCGCTCCATGTTCGGGCCCTGGTCGTCGGCGGAGGTCGGGTGCCGGAACCGGGCGCTTTTCAGCCAGCTGCACGCCGCGTCCATGTCCGAGAACAAGGCCACGACGGGCGAGTTGAGAGCGTACACGGCCAAATCGGTGTAGCACTGGGCGCTCAGGATGGGCGAGTACACCCAGGCAATGTGGTCGACGTCGCCCAAGACAATGTAGGGCAGGTACTCCGAGGCCAGCCAGGGCGAAATATCCGCGCTGACACTCACCACGTTGGTGTTATCATTCAATACTTGGCGGTAATCTCCCTGCAAGAAATACTGGGCAATAGTCAGGCAGTTTTCCTGCACGGTAGGTAAGGTAAGCTCGCCCTGCCAATCGGCGTAGAGCCAGCCGTTTTCAGTGTCGTGGTACAGAGCCAAGGTAGTACCTTCGGTGAGTAATTGTAAGCTCATGCGTAAGTGAACTAGGTGTGAGTTTAAAGCAAGTGGCAGATGGTTGTGAAAGGTGAGATAGATGGACGGTTGGTAGATTTTGCGATAATATAGGAAGTTTTAAATAGAAAAATAGTCATAACATCTTTTTTTATTTCAATTAATCATAAGTTATGTTCGATATATCGAATATATAGCTGAACTATCCGGCAGAGTATCAGTAGATTGATAGAAAAAGCCGCACGTAGCGCAAACCGACCTATGGTTGTGGTAGCTGGATGGTACCTTCGTCGGCCGATGTACGCCTACTTCCCGTGACGATTCAGCCCACCGACGACATCCTGCACATACTGCGCCAAACCTGGGGCCACACCCGGTTTCGGCCGTTGCAGGAAGACATTATCCGGGCGGTGCTGGCGGGGCAGGATACGCTGGCCCTGCTGCCCACGGGCGGGGGCAAGAGCATCTGCTTTCAGGTGCCGGCGCTGGCGCGGGAGGGGCTGTGCCTGGTGGTGTCGCCGCTGATTGCGTTGATGAAGGACCAGGTGGAAAACCTGCGCCGCCGCGGCATCAAGGCCGAAGCCGTGTACGCGGGCATGAGCCACCAGGAAATCGACCAGACCCTGGACAACTGCGTGTACGGGCCGGTGAAGTTCCTGTACGTAAGCCCGGAGCGCCTGCTTACCGACATGTTTCGGGCGCGGGTGCCCAAGATGCGAGTGCGCCTGCTGGCCGTGGACGAGGCGCACTGCCTCTCGCAGTGGGGCTACGACTTCCGGCCACCCTACCTGCGCATCCGGGAGCTGCGGGAGCTGCTGCCAGGCGTGCCCTGCATGGCCCTCACGGCCACCGCCACTGAGCAGGTGCGCCAGGATATTGTGGAGAAGCTGGCCTTCGGGCCCACGCACCGCGTGTTTCAGCAGAGCTTTGCCCGGCCCAACCTGTCGTACTCGGTGCTGTACACCGAAGACAAGTTGCGCCGCCTGCTGGAAGTGGTGCGCGGGGTGGGCCCGGAAAAAACCAGCATTGTGTACGCCCGCACCCGCCGGCTGGCCGAAGACACGGCCGCCTTCTTGCAGCAGCACGGGCTGAAGGCGGCTGCCTACCACGCTGGCCTGCCCGCCGAGCAGCGCGCCCGCACCCAGCAGGACTGGATGCAGAACCGCACCCGCTGCATGGTGGCCACTAACGCCTTCGGCATGGGCATCGACAAGCCCGACGTGCGCCTGGTGGTGCACCTCAACGCCCCCGACAACCTCGAAGCCTACTATCAGGAAGCGGGCCGCGCCGGCCGCGACGAGAAATACGCCTTTGCCGTGCTGCTGCAAGGCCCCACCGACGCCGACGAGCTGCGCCGCCGCACCCAGCAGAGCTATCCGCCCCTGGACACGGTGCGCCGTGTGTACCAGGCTCTGGCTAACTTTTCGCGCACGGCCGTGGGCGGGGGCGAGCTGGTGGCTTTCGACTTCGACATGCAGCAGTTTGCCGAAACCTACCGCATCCGGGCCCTCGACGCCCACAACTCCCTGCGCCTGCTGGAGCGCGAAGGGTTTGTGCAGCTGAACGAGGCCGTCAACAGCCCCGCCCGCGTGCACATTCCCATCGACCACACCGACCTGTACAAGTTTCAGGTGGCCAATGCCCAGCACGACCAGCTCATCAAAAGCCTGCTGCGGATGCACGGGGGCGAGCTGTTCGCGGGTTTTCAGCGCATCTCGGAAAACAGCCTGGCCCAGTACCTGCGCCTGAGCGTGGCCGATGTGCGCAAGATGCTGCTGTTTCTGCACCGCTCCGGCATCATCCAGTACCAGCCCCGCCACGACTCGCCCCAGGCCCTGTTCACCACTCCGCGCTACGACGCCGCCCAGCTGCCCCTGGAGCAGAAACGCCTCCACCAGGCCCGCGACTTGGCCCTGCACAAAACCGAAGCCGTTATTCGCTACGCCGCCGGGGGGCGCTGCCGCCAGCAGTTGCTGCTGGAGTATTTCGGGGAGCTGGATGCCCCCGCCTGCAAGGTGTGCGACCTATGCCTGGCCCGTAAAAAAGCCACCCAGGCCGCTCCCGCGCCGGCCGCACTCCGGGAGCAGCTGCTGCACCTGCTGCGCGCCGCCCCCCAAACGCCCCGCGAGGTACTGGCCCAGTTCGCGCCCGGCCAAGCCAGCCTTGTTACGGAGCTGCTGCGGGAGCTGGTGGAGCTGGGGACGCTGCGCTACGCCGCCGATGGCCGCCTGGAGTGTCTGGCGCGGTGAGGGGGCCGCTGAAACAAAAACGGCAGCCCCAGGTGGAGCTGCCGTTGGCATAGGTGTGTGAAAACGAGCAGAAGAGCAGAGCTAGGCCGGATTGGTTGTAGTGCTGAGGTTTACCTCGATGTTGCCGCGGGTGGCGCGCGAGTAGGGGCAGATGCCGTGGGCGGCTTGCACCAGCTGCTCGGCCTGGGCCTGGTCTACGTTCGGAATATTCACGTGCAGGTCGGCGGAGATGCCGTAGCCGGCATCCTCCATTTTGCCAAAGCCAATAAACGCCTCTACCGTTACGTCCTGCAGCTTCACGCCGGCCTGGCGGGCCGCTACGGCCAGCGCCCCCTCGAAACAGGCCGAGTAGCCGGCCGCAAACAGCTGCTCGGGGTTGGTGGCACCGGGTTTGCCGGGGCCGCCCATTTCTTTGGGCGTGCTCAGGTCCACGTCCAGCACGTTGTTGTTGGTGGTTACGTGGCCGTCGCGGCCACCGGTGGCTTTGGCCTGGGCCGTGAAGAATTTTTCGACGAGTTTCATATAAGAGGAAATGGGGAAAAGCGAAGTACGCCTAACTCAGCTGAGTTAGCAGCGTGCGGAGCTGAGTGCGGAGGGCTTCAAACTGCGGGTGCTCCATGCCGAGCTTAGCAAAAATCTGCTCGGGAATCTGGCAGGCCTGCGCCTGCATAGCCTGGCCGGCCGGCTGCAGGCTGATGATGACGGACCGTTCATCCTGCGGGTCGCGGCGGCGGCTGATCCACTGCTTCTGCTCCAGGCGCTTTAGCAGGGGCGTGAGCGTGCCGGAATCGAGCAGAAGCTTGTCGCCCAGGGCTTTAACCGTTAGCTCGCCGTGTTCCCAGAGCAATAGCAACACCAGGTACTGCGGGTAGGTCAGGTCCAGCTCCTGCAAGAAGGGCTGGTAGGCCTTGGTCATCAGCCGCGACACGGCGTACAGCGGAAAACAAAGCTGGTTGTCCAGTTTGAGTAGCTCTAGGCTGGCGTCAGAGGAGGCAGGAGAAGTCATAGGAGCGCGCAAACGTAAGGATTATTTCCGGCAATTCAATTGCAAGCAATCAAATTGCCTTTCCAGCATCCTAAAGCACTTATTCTTGAAAAGCAAAATGCCGCTCTCGGCAAGCGAAGAGCGGCATGGACACAATGTAGAGGCTATAAGATAAGCACAAAGCCACGCACAGGTTTACGCCTGCTGGTAGTCCTGAATGCCTCCTAGCAGGTTGCGCACGTTCTGGAATCCTTGCTGGATAAGGAAGGCTTTAGCGGAGGCGGAGCGGCCCCCAGCCTTGCAATGCACCACTACTTCGCGGTCCTTCAGCTCTTCCAGGTCCTCCAGCTTGCCGGGCAGCTCACCCAGCGGGATGTTCTGGCTGCCCTCAATGCGGGACTCGGCGTTTTCCCAGGTTTCGCGCACGTCGATGATGACCGGGGCGGTGCCGGCCGCCTGGCGCTCTTTCAGCTCGGCAGAAGTGATGTCGTTCATAAGAAGGTGATGGGGTAGTGCGGTGAAAGGTGTCGCAAAGGTAGCTGTCGGCTGTAGCATGTGGCGCATCAGGCCAGCGGCTTGGGCAGCCACCGTCCATGCGGTAGCTGTTCCGGTGTGGGTGCTCAGGCGCCAAAAAAGCCCTGGCTTCGCTGGCCTTGGGCTCGGCTAGCGCCGGACACCAGATCAAGACCACGATTTACCTCCCCACTCCCGCTCATTTTACCACCCAATCAGCAGCGGCTTAGTGGCTTGGCGGCCGTCGGGCAGGCGCAGGCGCACGAAGTAGGCGCCGGCAGCCAAGCGGGGCAGCTCCAGGGTAGGTTGGCCGGCTTGGGCAGACGGTTGGGTCCAGACCACGCGGCCGCGCACGTCGAGCACGGTGGCGTGCACGTAGGAGCCGCGCACCTGCACCCGGCCATCGGGGGTGGGGTTGGGGTAGAGCAGTGGCCCGGCCGTAGTGTTTGCACCAGGGGCTACGGACGTGGTGGTGCTGCCCAGCACCGGCCGCAGCAGCATAGACCCCTCGGGGCTAGTGGCAGAAGCCGTGCGCACTACCGACCACGCCCCCAACGAGTTGACGAACAGACTCCCCACCGGGGTGGCGTTGTTCAGGTCGAAGCCCAGCTCCACGTTCTGCTGAGTGGGGGCCTCGCCAAAGCCGGCATAAAACCGTCCGCTCACGGGCACGGGCTGCCGGAAGGCCACTTCCAGAAACTGCCCGGCCGGCAGATTAGCCGGAATAGTGACGGCCTGGGTGGCTTTGGGCGTGGCGGCCGGCTGGCCGTTGGCATCGTCCCACACATTCACCGTGATGGTGCGGCCCGCCGCCGCACTCACCAGATACAGCCGGATGGCCCGCACCTGGTCGGGCTGGTTGAGGTCGAAGCCCAGGGCCAGGTAGCTGGGCGGGCCCGTGGACGTGGGCGGCAGGGTGATGGTGGCCTCAGGGGTGCCGTCGTCGTAGGCGTAGTAGTCGCTCAGCTCCGTCAGGCGCGTGATGGTGTCGTTGGGCAGCGTGAGCGGGTTGGTTTCGTTGGTGAGCAGGGTGATGCGCTGGCGCAGCACCTTGGGCGTGGCCGTAGTGGGCACGGCGGCCGTGCTGGGGTTGCCGATTACGGGCTGCTGGCGGGCATTGGCGTCGAGGGAGCGGCCACCGGCCAGAAACTGGGTGCGCGGCCCGCCCGGCAGCACCTCCAGCGTGCCGGTCCAGGTAATGGGCGTGGGTGCCGGGCCAATGTCGAAGTTGTTGATGGTGGTAACCGTGCGCGTGGCCAGCTCCTGGGCGGGGTTGCGGTTGAACTGCGTAGCGGGCATGGCCGCGTAGCGGCGCAGGGCGCTGGGCAGGGGGCGGCTGGTGGCAATGTCGCGGAAGGTGGAGTCGGTGGCGGTGCGGTTGCGGTCCAGGCGCACGTAGTCGATGCTCCAGGCGTCGCGGCGGTTGTAGAGCTGCCCGGTGGTTCGGAACCGGAACTGGAAGCTGTTGTGGAAGTAGCTGGTCTGGTCGAGGCGGAGGGCCTTGAAGCGGAAGTTGGTGGTGTCGCCGCGGCTGTTAAGCCGCCACACCTCGCGCCACAAGCCGCTGCGGTCCAGAAAATCGACGTACAAGGCAATGGGGCGCGTGCCGCTGGGGGCGGGCGGCCCCACCAGCGTGCCAGCCTGCCAGTAAAAGCTGAGGTAGACGTTGTTGCCCGGCCCCAGCTGGCTCAGGTCCAGCGGCTGCGACACCAGCGAGTCGGCGTCGCCAATCAGCGACACGGGGCCACGGGAGCGGCCGGCGGCATCGAGACCATCCAGGGTGGCCACGCCCCGCGACGGGGGCCGCCGGGCAAACCGGCTGTTGACGAGGGTGCCGCCCCCGGTTTCCCAGCGCTGCACACTGGGCCGGCCTTCGCGCTGGCTGCTGAAATCATCGAAGAAAGGCAAGGCCAGCGCGGTAGGCCGCCGCGCAGTACCAGCCGTGGGCGCCGGCTCGGGCGTAGGCTCAGGCCCCAAGGGACGTACCAGCACCTGGGCCGGGGCCGCGGTGCCGGCCAGCAGGGCCAGGCCACCCAGCAGACTCAGCAGATAACGGGAAAAAGAAGACATGCCAGCAAAGTAAAGACAAGGAAGTAAACGAGTGCCCGGAAACTGGACCCCGGCCCGCCAGAACAAACCATCTGAACTGTCATTCCGACGCAGGAGGAATCTGGGTTTGACATCTAGTGAGTAACCCAGATTCCTCCTGCGTCGGAATGACAGTTCACGTAAGCCAGAGCCTACCTTCACTCGTTCAAAGGAAAAGGTTCGTTGCGACACACAACGAACCTTTCCTGATGATAGTGCACGAGCAGTGGCTAGTGGCTATTCGACGGCGCCCACGGGCTCTTTGCCGGCAATCCAGAGGTCCACGAGCTGGCCCATGCGGATGGTGGTGCCGGGGCTGGGGGCGGGGCGCTGCCGCACCACGGTGCCTTCGGCCTGGCCTTCCTCGGCGGGCTGGTAGAATTTCTCGCCCACGGTCAGGCCCTGGCCGGCCAGCAGGGTCATGGCTTCGTCGGCGGGCATGTTCACGAGATTGGGCACCGGGAATTCCTGGTTGCCCAGGCCGTCACCCACTTCCAGGTCCACGCGGGTGCCTTTGGCAATGGGGGCGCCGGGCGCTATTTCCTTGCCGCCCACCGACTGTTTCAGCACGGCATTCTGCTGGATGTTGGGCACCAGCTTGATTTGCCCCACCACCAGGTCGTAGCTTTTCAGAATCATCTGGGCGTTTTTCACTGAGCCGTCGGTCAGCTTGGGCATCTTAATCACCGGCGGGTTTTTCATAGCCACCGAAACGTAGATTTTGCGGCCTTCCTTCACCTTGTCGCCGGGGCGGGGCTCCTGGGTAAGCACTGTGCCGGGCCGAATGGCGGCGTTGTAGGTGCTGTCGTCCACGAAGTAGGCCAGGCTTCGCTCGTCGAGGTAGTCATCCAGGTCGGCCTGGTTCATGCCCGTAATTTTGGGCACCACAATGGTTTCGCCGTGGTTGGTGGTGATAGGCAGGTACACGTAAAAAAACCCGAATACCAGCAGGGCCGCTGCCAGCAGCATCACTAGCACGTGCTTGAGCAGGTCGACGGGCGTATCAGAGCGCAGAAAAGACATTCTATGGGAGAAGTGAGAGGTTAGAAGTAAGAGGTGAGACGGGAGAAGTCAGAGATTAGAGGTCAGAGGGGCGACGGAAGAAGTGAATGTGCGAAAAGCAGAACAAGTCTTACTTCTCGCTTCTTCTGTCTCACTTCTAACTTCTCACTTCTAACCTCTCACTTCTCTCTTTCCCAAACTCCAAAATCTGGTCGATGAAGTCGTAGGGCGTGTAGCCGGCCAGGGCGGTTTGGTGGAAGATGCAGGTGGCGGGCGTCATGCCGGGCAGGGAGTTTACCTCAATGATAATGACCTCCACGGCCCCGTTCTGGCGCGCCCGCACGAAGGCGTCGATGCGGGCGTAGCCCTGGATGTTCAGGATTTCGGCCACCCGGCGCAGCTCCTTTTTCACTTCCTCCGAAATGCGCTGGCGCTCCGCGGGCTCCGGGGCGTAGCGGGCGGGCGTAATGTTCTGCCCTTCGCCGGCCAGAAACTTCTCCTCCAGGCTCAGCACCTCGCCCGTGGCCAGGGCTTCGGAGGCCTCAAACACCTCAATTTGCAACTCCCCGCTTTCGCTCCAGTGCGTGAGCAGGCCGCCCGTAATTTCGAGGAAGTGAGCCGCGCCGTCCCGGTCAATCAGCGTTTCGACCAGGAAGGCGTCTTTGCGCGGAAATTCCTCTTTAAAGCCCAGGCTGAGCGTGGTGGCTTCCTGGGGCGTGAGGTCTTCCTGGTCGCGGAAGATGAGGCGGGTGAAGGCCTCCAGCTCCGCGCGGTTCTTGATTTTCTTCACGGCCGAGGAGCAGCCGTCGTCGGCGGGCTTGGCAATGAAGGGGTAGCGGAACTGGGTTTCGAGGCTGCGGTAGAAGCCCTCGGGGTCGGCTTGCCACTCCAGGCGGCTGGCCATGCGGTGCTCAGCCACGCGCAGGCCGGCCTGGCGCAGGCGGCGGTTCGTCTCGAACTTGTTGATGGTGATGCTGCTCGACTCCACGCCCGAGCCGTTGTAGGGCAGGCCGTACTTCTCCAGCTCCCGTTGCAGGGCGCCGTCCTCGCCTGGGCGGCCGTGCAGGGCAATAAACACTTCGTCCACCATCCCGGCCAGCTCCTCGAACGACACCCGCCGCGGCTGAGCCGTGGGCTGTCCGGCGTAGGTGCTGGTAATGGCCTGGGCTTCGCGCCGAATCCGCTCCAGAATCGGGTGCAGGCCGTGGCCGGCTTCCAGGTGCTCCACTTTCTCACGGATGTCGTCGGCGTTGTCCTTAAGCATCACGTTGATGGGCAGCACATAGAGGCGGAAGCCCTGGCTGTTGCCAGTCAGGAACACCGGCATCGGCTCGTACTTCACCGAGGAGCTGAGCTTCTCGTAGATATTCCGGCCGCTTTCCACCGAAATGTGGCGCTCCGAGGAGTAGCCGCCCATAATCACGGCCACCTTGGTGCGGGTGCGTTCCTCGTGGGCACGGGCCGCTACGGCCGCATCTAGCCGCGCCAGCAGCTGCGCCAGCTTCACCGGCCGCAGCCCCGCCCGCCGCCGCGCCGCCAGCGAGGTACGGATCAGGTAGGTCAGGAACTGCGAAGGATTCAGCCCGATTTCCGCCGCCTGGTGGAAGAAGAACGAAGCCGGCAACATGCCCGAGGTAGTGTTCGGGTCGTTGAGGAAAATCTGGGTGGTTGGTGGTTGGTGGCTATTGGTTGTTGGCTGCTCTTCTGCCTCACCCGGATAATTTTTAATTTTTAATTCTTCATTCTTCATTGAAATAAACCCATCGAGACGGGCGTACACCTGGAAGCCGAAGGTGCGGAACATTTCCTCGCAGGCCTCGCGGATACGCTGGATGTCGGCCTCGGGTAGGTCGATGGGGGTGATTTTGCGGGAGAGGCCGGGCAGGTACTTCGAGCGGTAGTCGAACATTTCCTCGCCCTTCACAATCTCCGTGGGCGGCAGGGCCAGCGGGTTGCCGTCGGGGTCTTCCACCACAATGCACGAAAACTCCCGGCCCTGCACGAAGCTTTCCACCAGCACCTGCGTCTCGCCCTCCGTGCTGGTCAGGCGCACGGCTTCGGCCGTTTGCAGCCGCTCGTTCAGGGCGTGCAGCAGGTGCTCGGGCTGGTAGATGAGCTGAGTGGTTTTTGGTTGGTGGTTTTCGGTTTTTGGCTCGTTGTGGTCTGTGAAGTTCTCACCTCTCACTTCTACCCTCTCACTTCTACCCTCTAGCACGACCGGCAACCCGATGCCTTCCCGGATGTCCACAAGCTGCTGGAGCCACTGGATTTTCTGGGTTTCCGTGAGGCTTTGCCACTCCGGGCGGGTTACGGTTTTGCGGAACAGGCTGCGCTCCACGGCGGCCTGGAACTGGGCTACATCGGCCTGGCGCAGGATGCTGACCCCGATGCTGGAGCCCTGGCGCGGGGCTTTGAACACCAGCGGCAAGCCCAGCTCCCGCACCAGGTAACCGAGAGCCGCCTGGAGGTCGGCAGCGTCCCATTCCTCGGCCGTGAGCAGGCGGAAATCGGGCGTGGGGCGGCCCAGGGCCTTGAGCAGCTTCTTTTGGGCAATCTTATCAATACCAAATGCCGAAGGCAGAATGCCCGACCCAGAGTAGGGGATGCCGTACCATTCGAGCAGGCCCTGAATGGCGCCGTCCTCGCCGGCCGGGCCGTGCAGGGCCAGGAATGCGAAGTCCACAAGGCTGCTCAGCTCCTGGGGCTGAATTTGGCGGCCTACCTCCGAGATGATGCGGTCCTGCTCCTCCGAGCTCAGCTCGCCCAAACTTTCCAGGTACATCTGCACCGGCAGCTCGGTGCGCGGCAGCGCCGACACGGGCGGGTAAAAGTCGCGGATGGTGCCTTTGTAGATGTAGTGCCAGTCGAGCAGGATGAAGTTGCCGCGGCTGTCCACAAACACCGGCACGGCCTCAAATAGGGCCTTGTCCAGGTTATCGTATACGGTGCGGCCGCCCGCGAAGGAAATTTCCCGCTCGCGCGAGGGGCCGCCGAAGAAGATGCCAATTTTCATAGATGCCGCAAAGGTACGGGGATGTAGCATACGCTTTGTAGGCTTTGGAGCTTGTGCCGTGCGTGTTCAGCCAACTTGTAAGCTGAGCGGCTGCAAAGGGTACGCATAGACTGGCAGTGCGAGCATCCATCCTACGCCTGCTTGCTGTAGAGACGCAACATTTTGCGTCTCGTCGTCTGCACGCTTATTCCGGCGGTGTCATTCAACGAGGAGACGCAAGATGTTGTGTCTCTACAGCAAGCAGGCGGTGCGTTCTGGTGGAGAGGTTCAGTATAAAATTTACGCTTCTGCTTTGCCATTGCTAAGCGGGTAGCTTGCCATAATTACATTTGACGCTAGTGAGGAAGGTATGTGTAAGTGTTCTTGCCTTTTTATAACTGAGTGTGAATCATGAAAAAGCTGCTTTTTACGCTACTGACGTTGATGCAAGGCGTGCAAGTCCTCGCCGCAACGTACTATTTCGCGGCCAATGGCGACGATGCCCGCACCGGCGCTCAGGCCCAGAACGCTGCCACGCCCTGGCAGAGCCTGACCAAGCTCAACGCCGTAATGAGCCAGTTGCAACCCGGCGACCAGGTGCTCTTTCGGCGCGGCGACGTGTTTCGGGGGGCGCTGACCATCACGCGCTCCGGTAACAGCGGCGCCCCGCTTACGTTTGGGGCCTACGGTACCGGCGTGGCGCCCGTGCTCAGCGGGGCCGCGCCGCTGTCGGGCTGGACCAGCGTGGGCACCAATCTCTGGGAAGCCTCCTGCGCCAGCTGCGGCCCCACTGTTACGAGCGTGGTGGCGGGCGGCCGGGCCTTGCCCCTGGGGCGCTACCCCAACCTGAGCGCACCCAACAAGGGCTACCTGACGGTGGACTCTCACGCCAGCGCCACCCAGTTCAGCAGCGCCCAGCTGTCGGGCGCGGCGGGCACCAACTGGAGTGGGGGCGAAGCCGTGCTGCGCACCGAGCGGTGGATACTGGACCGGGCCGCCATTACGGCCCAGAGCGGTACCACGCTCACGCTGGCCGCCGCTCCGGTTTACGGCCTGAAGGACCGGTGGGGCTTTTTCATTCAGAACCACCCGGCTACCCTCGACCAGGCCGGGGAGTGGTACTACAACGCCGCCACCCGCAAAATTCGCCTCTACAGCCCCAGTAGCCCGGCCGCGGGAGCAGTGGAAGCCACGGTGGCGCCGGTGGTGGTGCGCATTCATAATCAGAGGTTTATCACTCTCGAAAACCTCACCATTGCTCACGGGCTCAACTTCAACCTGGACGCCGAAACCGTGTCGGGCTTTATGCTGCGCGGGGTGGCGGTGGTGGGGGCGGGCGAAGACGCCGTGCGCCTGAACGGCATTGGCGCCGACGTGCTGCTGGAAAACTGCCTCATCAACCACACCAACAACAACGCCCTGAGCGTGAGTGGCTACACCAACGTAACCCTGCGCGGCAACACGCTCCAAAACACGGGCCTGGTGGCCGGCCGGGGCAAAAGCGGCGACGGGCAGTACTTTACCCTCAACGTGGGCAGCAGCACCAACGCCCTGCTCGAAAACAACACCCTCGACAGCTGCGGCTACGTGGGCCTGTCCTATTACTTCACCGACAACATCACCATCCGTAACAACGTCATCCGCAACTTTGCCATGACCAAGGACGATGGCGGCGGCATCTACACCTGGAACGGCGGCTCGCCCCCGCGCACCAACCTCAACGCCCGTATTCTGGGCAACCTGGTGCTGAACGCCGTGGGAGCCCCCGAAGGCACCGACAACCTCAGCTACATTCCCGGCCACGGCATCTACCTCGACGACTGCACGATGAACGTGGAAGTGGGCAGCAACACCGTGGCCTACTGCCGCAGCAGCGGCATTTTCCTGCACGGCACCACCAGCATCAACGTCCACGACAACACCTGCATCGACAACAGCACCCAGCTGCTGCTGGCCCCGGCGGGCAGCTGCGGCTTCAGCGGCTTGCAGGTGCGCAGTAACATCCTGTTCAGCTCCCTGCCCGGCAACCGGGTGGCCTGGTACGAAACGTCGACGAATAATCTGGCTACGCTGGGCACGTTCGGCGGCAACTACTACGCCCGGCCCTTCGACGACCTGCTGAAAGTGGGCACCTCGTACCGCACCGCGCCCAACGGCCCCAACACCGGGCCGCACATCAACCGCACCTACACGCTGGCGGAGTGGCAGGCTGCCTTTGGGCAGGATGCCGGCTCCCACAACAGTCCCGTCACGTTTCGGCCCTTTCGGGTGGATGCCCGCACCGGCCCCAACCTGCTGAGCAACGGGGAGTTTGGCAGCAACAGCGCGGGCTGGAGTGGCTACAGCTCGGCCGGCAACGGGCAGCTCACCTGGGACAACACCAACCGCCTCGGCAGTGGGGGCAGCCTGCGCTTGGCTTTCGGCACCGCCTCGGGGCAGGCCGATGCCATCCTGACGGCCGAAACGCGCATTGGCTCCGTGCAGCAGGCCAAAAGGTACGCCGTGCGTTTTGAGGCCGCCTGCTCGGCCGGCAGCCGCATTGTGGAAGTCTACCTCAAGCGCGGCGCCGGCAGCTACGCCGACCTGACCCCGCGCACCCGGGTGCAACTCACGCCCGCCAAGCAGCAAGTGGAGGTGGCGCTGGTGCCCACTGCCGACGACCCCACGGCCAACCTTGCCTTCACGGTGGTTGAAAACCCGCAGCAGGTGTGGCTCGACAACGTAGCCGTGCAGGAAGCCACGCTTACCGCGGCCAGCATAGCCGATTCCATCCGGTTCGAGTACAACGCCACGGCTGCCCCGCGCACAGTGAGCCTGCCCGCCGGGGCCCGGTACGTGGACGTGCGCAACGCAGCCTACAGCGGCAGCCTCACGCTGGCCCCGTACTCGTCGGTGGTGCTGCTGCGCCAGCACGCGGCCGGCACCGTAACGGGCACTAGCCGCCCGGCTGCCCAGGGCGCGGCGCTGGAGGTGTTTCCCAACCCGGCTGCCCATACCGCGGCCGTGCGCTACGAAGCCGCCGCCGCGGGCCCGGTGCGCCTGGAGCTGCTCGATGCCCTGGGCCGGGTGGTGCTGACGCGCACGGCCACGGTGCGCGCCGGCGCCAACGAGCTGCCGCTGGACCTGGGCCTAGTGGCAGCTGGCTACCACGTGCTGCGCCTCACCCCGGCGGCCGGAGCCAGCCGGTTCGGAGCCTTGCTGGTGGGGCAGGAGCGGTAAGAACCAGGCGGCGCCAACGAGCCGCCGGAAGGTGGGCCGTAGGCGCGAAGCCGGACTTCGCGCTACATTCGCGCCGTACAAGGCCATACTCAACTTCTCCTTCGCATATGAAAACCCTCGACCAGTACAACTTTGCCGGTAAGCGGGCCGTGGTGCGCGTAGACTTCAACGTGCCCCTCGACAAGAGCTTTACCATCACCGACGACACCCGCATCCGGGCGGCCACCCCCACCATTCAGAAGATTCTGCAGGATGGGGGCTCGGTGGTGCTGCTTTCCCACCTGGGCCGGCCCAAAGGTGGACCCGAGGACAAATATTCGCTGCGCCACCTGGTAACTCGCCTTAGCCAGGAGTATGGCCAGCCGGTGCAGTTCGCCGACGACGCCCTCCGGGCCGAACCCCAAGCTCAGGCCCTGCAACCCGGCCAGGTGCTGCTGGTTGAGAACGTGCGTTTCTACGGGGAAGAGGAGAAGGGCGACGCTGCTTTTGCCAGCCAACTGGCCAAGCTCGGCCAGGTGTACGTGAACGATGCCTTCGGGGCGGCCCACCGCAAGCACGCCTCCACGGCCGTTATGGCCGAAAGCTTCGCGCCCGAAGACCGGGTGGCCGGCTACCTGCTCCAGGGCGAGCTGGACAACGCCAAGCGCGTGTTGGAGCAAGCCGAGCGGCCGTTCACGGCCATCATGGGCGGGGCCAAGATTTCCGACAAGATTCTCATCATCGAAAAGCTGCTCGATAAAGTCGACAATCTGCTTATCGGCGGGGGCATGGCCTACACGTTTGCCAAAGCCCAGGGCGGCAGCATCGGCAGCTCCCTGCTGGAAGCCGACAAACAGGAGCTGGCTCTCAGCCTCATTGAAAAAGCCAAAGCCAAGGGCGTAAACCTGGTACTGCCCACCGACAGCGTCATTGCCGACAAGTTTGCCAACGACGCCCAAACCCGCGTGGCCCCGAACGACCAGATTCCCGACGGCTGGATGGGCCTCGACCTGGGCCCCGAGTCCATTCAGGCGTTTGCCGAGGTGGTGCGCCAGTCCAAAACCATCCTCTGGAATGGCCCCATGGGCGTGTTTGAAATGCCGGCCTTCGCCAAAGGCACCGAGGCCATAGCCCAGGCCATTGCCGAAGCCACCCAGCAAGGCGCCTTCAGCCTCATCGGCGGCGGCGACTCAGCGGCAGCCGTCAACCAGCTGGGCTTCGCCGACCAAGTAAGCTACATCAGCACCGGCGGCGGCGCCCTGCTCGAATACATGGAAGGCAAAGAGCTACCCGGCGTGACGGCGCTAGAGTAGACCTAAGACTGTGAGAGGTGAGAAGTGAGACTTCGTTCTGACAATCTATTTCAACAAAAAAGACGCTCATCAGAGCGTCTTTTTTGTTGTGAGCAGAAAGTGGGTTAAAAGAGTGAGGCATTGAACAGAGTCTCACTTCTCACCTCTCACGGTCTCAGGTCTACACTTAATTTACATACGGCGTTTCCAAGTCCTGGCCCATGAGCTTGAGCGGGTCAAGGGAGAGGCGGCCGGTGAGGCGGGTGCTGAGGGCTTGCAACTCCTGGGGGCTGAGCACCTGAAGGCGGTGCAGCCAGTGCAGGCGGTGCAGTTGTAGCTCGATGGGGCCCAGCGGGTTTACCTGGGCGTATTCTTCGCGCAGGTAGCCGTGGGCGCGGCGGCGCAGCTCGTCGGTGAAAGCCTCCAGGGCCGGGCGCTGGCCGGGCCGGTCGGGCAGGGTGAGGCGGATGCGGTTGGTGTTCAGCGTAACCGTGCGGCTACGGAGCCGCCACCAATAGGCTACCAGCACGGCCACCAGCAAAGTGCCCCCCACCAGTAGAGCCACGGGTAGGTCGGGAGCCGCTGGACGGTTTGGCAGCGCCGCGCGAATCAGCTGAATCAGCAGCCAGCCCAACACCCAGAACAGGGGCCGCGGCAGCGCGGCCGGCGGCGGGCCCGCGTATTCCAGCCCAATGGGCAGCAGCTCTTCGTAGGGAATTTCAGTTTCCAGCCAGGCCACCCCGCGGCGGTTGCGCTGGCTCACGTACAGGCCGTGCTGGCGCAACAACAGCAGCGTAGAGCCGCGCAGAGACTGAGACTGAGAAAATTGCGAAACGGTCATCTATAGAGCCTGGCCCGGCGCAGTGGCCGGCAGGCAGATAAGGTATTAGCGAAAAACCAGCGGCGACGGGGCGAAGCAGAGCACAAAAATAACCAGCATCAGCCAGCCCAGCATCCGGCGGCCTCGGGAAAGTGGCCGTTCGTCGGGGGCAGGCGGGTGAAAGATGCCCGTAAGCCGGGCCAGCAGCAGCCCAAACAACAGCCAGCCGGGGTTGCCCTCCAGGCTCGGCACAGCCGAGGCCAACGCCAGTTGCCCCAGCCACACGCCCCCACCCAGCAGCAAGGCCCGCCGCACGGTGGGCACCGTCCGCCGAAACACCAGAAATAGGTAGAGCGCGTAAGCCGGCGCCCCGTACAGCCACGTGTCGGTGTCGGAACGCAGCGTAAACAACCCTAGTCCAGCGTAAAAAATAAAGCCGATAAATAAGGCCACCGACACCCGCGCCGCCCGGCGCAGCCCCAGCAGCCCGTACACGATGTGGCCGCCGTCGAGCTGGCCAATGGGCAGCAGGTTGAGGGCCGTGAAGAACAAAGCCAGCACCCCGGCCATCAGCACCGGGTAATGCAGCAGTTCGTCGGGATGGGGAAGGCGGGCCGGGTCGGCCAACAAAGCAGCCAAGCCCTGAAACAGCAAGGGCTGAGCCAGCACCACCGGGTGCCCGGCCTGGTAGGCGTGTCGGGCATAGTCTGTGCCGTAGAACCGGTACTCGGGGTGAATGCTGTAGAGGTATTCCAGCGGCGGCAGGTGGGTGAAGCCGTACACCAGCACGCCCACGGCCACCACTAGTCCCGCCAGCGGCCCGGCCAGGCCCACGTCGAAAACCTCCCGCCGCGAAAAAAACCGGTCTTTGATGCGAATCACCGCCCCGAAGGTGCCGATACCCAGCGGAATCGGAATAAAGTAGGGCAGCGTGGCGCGGATGCGGTAATAGCGGGCCGCGAAATAGTGCCCAAACTCGTGCACCGTCAGCACGCCCAGGAAGGGAATTGAAAACCATAGACCCGGCTCCAGCACCTGCCACCGCTGGGCCGCCGGCAGCAGCAACACCTGAAATGGCACTATATCCACGGTGCCCGCCGTCAAGGTCACGCCGGCCAAGGTGGTGGTGAGCAGTGTAGCCAGAAACAGCAGCAGGTGCAGGCCGTAGCGCAGCCACCGGGGCCGGGCGGGCCGCTCGTAGCGGGTGAAGGCCGCGTCGGCGGCGGCTTGGTCGTCTTCAGAAAAGAAACCCGGCGCCGGAGCATCAGGCTGGAGTGGGGGCGGAGTATTCTTGCGGAAAGGCACGAAGCGCGGCGGGCAGGGCGTCCTGCAGGGTTAGGGGCGGAGTCAGAAACAAGGTACGCAGCCCCAGCCGGCGGGCCGTAGCAATGTGCTGGGGGCTGTCTTCGATAAACAACGTTTCTTCGGCCTTCCAGTTCATCTCCCGCAGGGCGTGCCGGAAAATTTCCTCGCCCGGCTTGCGCAGGCCTACTTGCTGCGAATAAAACACCCGGTCCAGGCAATCAGCAATGCCGTGCCCGAAGCCATACTGCGTCTTCAGCCGCCGGTTGATTTCCTCGATGTGAATCTGGTTGGTATTCGACAGCAAAGCCGTCTGGTGGCCCTGGGCCCGCAGCTCGGCCACCAGGGCCAGGCGCTCGGCTGGCACATCGAGTAGCATGGCGTTCCAGGCCGCGTCCAGCTCCTCGTCGGTGGCCCTGAGCCCGTAGTGCTGGCGCAGCCCCGCCCGGAACTCCTCGGGCGTAAGGCGGCCGGTTTCCAGCAAGTCGAACAGCTCAGCCTGGGCCGCCTGCGTAAACTCAATGGTGCTGCCGTGCCGCCGCATGGCCGCCAGCGTGAGGCTATAGTCGATGTTGATGAGGACGCCCCCGAAGTCGAAAAGCAGATTGGGCAGTTTAGGCATAGTAGGGGCGCGTCGCACGCGCCCGGTACAGCCGCGCGACGCCGGTTTCGTAGAAAAACAGGGCGAGCCGGCGGGCACCAGCTTGCAAATCCGCCGGCAAAAGTCGAAGTTTGCCTAGTCGAAATCAACCGCCAAAAGGGAAGTTTCGCACTGGGCCTATAGCTCAATCGGTTAGAGCAGCTGACTCATAATCAGCAGGTCACTGGTTCGATTCCAGTTGGGCCCACCAAACCGGATTTATCATCTTTTGAGGTGGTAAGTCCGGTTTTTTGTTTGGTGCTACGCGCTGTAAGTGAGGCAATTGTGTCAAAAATGACATTGGCTCTACCGATTCGATAAAGTCCTGATTCGGGCGCGAAGGCTATTCCATTTGGATGGATCATCTGTTGTAGTTGTTGGTGAGTAAGTAAATCAGCTTTGGTCCACACACTGTGTAAGTCAGCTGCCGTTTCAACGGCGAAATTGGTGTACGCTTCGAGGTTCGATACATCTGTTGCCAGGCGTTGGTACTCGAGCTGCACGGGCAGGAGTTCTTCGGCTGTAATTTTGCGGCGAAACTTCTCGTAGACATTGGGGTCGAGTTCGCCAATGGCGTAACGCTCTTCCATTTTCTCTAACTTCTGCTGGACTTTCTTCAGCTCCGCATGTAGTGCTTTGCGTTTCTGCGCGCCTTCCTGGTTCAGCTGATGAAAAAGGCTTGCGGTAATGCTCTTGAGCGGCGCTACTAAGTGCGTAGGCAACGTGTACGTTTGGAGCAAATCGTGATATGCACGGTGCAACTGCCGGGCGCCAATGTTGAGTTTGCACCCCATGGTGTTGCATTTGTAGTACCATAGCCCTTTCTTCTTCACTTCGTAGCCCGTCAGGAACTTGCCACAGCGGTGGCAGCGCACATGATGCTTTAGCGGAACGGTGGGCACTTCTTTAGCGTGCGCATGTCCGTGTTCCTGCTGTTGCCGCAGCTGGTTGAGTTGAAGGAACTGCGCCTCGCTAATCAACCCTTGATGGCGTCCTTGCACCACTTCACCATCCGGCAGACTGGAGCTGATTAGGCCGCAATAAAATGAGTTGCGAAAGGTTTGGGTTAGTAGCTTTTCCGATAGTCCTACTCCGCGCTTGCGAAGCCAAGCTACCAATTGGGTATTGTTCAGCTGGGAATGCAGCTTGAGCAAAAAGGCTTTACGCAACTGTTTGCTGATGGGGCCTGCATTTCGCACGAAGGCGGAAGGGGTACTCCCGGTGAAGTGGCGAAAGTCGCGGATAAAATGCGCTTGGTCGTAATACCCACAGGCCAGGGCAACCGCCGTGAGCCGAGGCTCCCGCGCCAGCCACCGGAACGTTTGCTGGAAGCGAATGATGCGGCAAAAGTATTTGGGGCTGACGCCTACCCGGCAGGCAAACAACTGTTCTAGGTAGCGGTGGCTGACCCCCAGCTTGCGCACCAGACTGTCCAGGTCAGCCCGGCCCTGTCTGGCCAGAATGTAGGGCACGGCAGCGCTTAAGTACTGCTGGCCTAAGGTTGCCGGGGGGTGATGGCGCAAGTGAGCCAGGAAATAGCGTTGCAACCGTGCGATGGCCGCCATGGGGTCGCAGCAATCGACGAGCTGAGCTGCCACGGCTTGAAACGCGGAACCCAGCGCGGCGACCTCCACCGTTTGGTCGTTCAATTCCTGTATCGCCAAACCGTGGGGCGCGAAACAAGCGAAAGTGTGAGGAAAAAAGCGCACACCCACCAAACGAACCCCCGCCGTCCAGTGAATGGTCGATGCGCCGCTGGTCGCGGGGACTGACTGAGGAGGTGAGCATGATTACGACCACGGCCCGCCGCTGGCCGGGCGGCAGCTGCTGGTAGGCTTCCAGAAACTGGATGCCGTTCAGGACGGGCATGTTCACGTCCAGAAAGATGAGCACCGGGCAGTCGGCCGGCTGCGCCCGGCACTGGGTGTGCAGCCGGTCCAGGGCCTCCTGGCCGTGGCGGGCCACGAGCACGTGGTCGGGGACACCGAGGCGCAGCAGCAGCTTGCAATTGAGGAAGTTGGTGGTCGGGTCGTCGTTGACCAGCCGCACGCAGGGGAGTTTGGGCACGGTTGGGCTTCGTACGGGCCGGCGGGGGCCGCGCCGGCGTTAGCGGAGAAAATACACGCGGAAGGTAGATCCCTGGCCGAGCTGGCTTTCCACTTCGATGCGGCCCCCTGCATTTTCCACGATTTTCTTGACCATGTAGAGGCCGATGCCGGTGCCTTCGACGTGGGTGTGCAGGCGCTGGAACATTTGAAACAGCCGCTCCTGGCCTTGAGACAGGTCCAAGCCCAGGCCGTTGTCCTGCACTTCCAGCACCTGGTAGCCCGCCTCGGCGCGGCAGCGGATGTGCACCTCGGGCGCGCGGTCGGGGTAGCGGTACTTGAGGGCATTGCTGAGCAGGTTGTACACGATGCTGCGCAGGTTTTTTTCAGCGAAGGTGACGGCCGGGCACGCCGCTACGTCCACGTTGAGGCGGGCCTGCGTTTCGGCCAGCAGGGGCGTGAGGTCAAGGCAGACTTCCTCAATAAGGGCGGCCAGCGGCACCGGGGCGCTGGGCTGGCCGTGCTCTTTTTGCAGGCGCGAGATGTCGGTCAGGTGGGCGATGGTGCGCTTGAAGCGCTCGATGGCCCCCTGCATCCGGTGCAGCATCTCGGGCACGTCGCCGACCTGGGCCGCGGCGGGCAGCTCCTGCTCCAGGGCCAGCAGCAGGCCCTCAATGTTGGTGATGGGCGCTTTCAGGTCGTGGCTGGCCGTGTAGATGAAGTTGTCCAGATCCACGTTGGTGCGCGTGAGCTGGCGGTTGCTCTCGTTCAGCTCCTCGTTGATGGCCGTCAGTTGCTCATTAAGGGCCTGCACTTGCTGGCGAGCCTCCACCTTCTCGCTGACATCTTGCACATACGCCAGAATACCCCATACCTGCTGGTGCTCGTCGAAGAGGGGCTGGTAAAAGAAATCGGCGTAGAGAGGCTCCAACTGGCCGGTGGCAGGGTTGACTAGCTGGGCGGGCGTGTCGGTGCCGCTCACCGCCACGCCGCTCGCGTAGACTTGGTCGAGCAGCGCCAGGAAGCCCTGGGGCACAATCTCGGGAAACACGTCGATTGCGCGCGCGCCTAGCGTGATGCGGCCGCCCGAGAGGGCTTTGTAGGCGTCGTTGAAGAAGGTGTAGCGGTGCTCGGGACCACTCAGGGTGGCGATGTAAGCCGGCACGCGGCTCAGAATCTGGCGCAGCAGGGCTTGCTGCTCGCTGAGCTGGCGGGTGCGCTCCTGCACCCGGAGTTCCAGTTGCTGGTTGAGTTGTTGCAGCTGCTCACGGGCCTGCACTTGCTCGGTCACGTCGTAGGAAAAATTGAGTACGCCGTGCAACTGGCCCTGGGCGTCGCGCAGGGGTAGAAAAAAGGCATTGAAGTAAACCAGCTCCAGTTGGCCTGTACGCGCAACATCGACCCGGAAAGGCAGCTCCCGGCCCCTAAACGGTTCGCCACTCTGGTAGACGTGGTCGAGCATATCCAGGATGCCTTGGCTGACCAGCTCAGGCCAAGCCTCGCGGATAGGCAAACCCACTAATTCGCGTCCCGGTGCCAGACGCTGGTAGCCAGGGTTGACGAGGGTAAACACCTGGTCGGGCCCTTCATGCACGGCCACTTGAGCGGGCAGCTGCATGAGCAGGTCGTAAAAGCGCTGGCGCTGCTGCTCGGCCTCGGCGCGGGCGGCCTGCTCGGCAGCCTGGCTCGCGCGCAGGGCCGCTTCCACGGGCGTGCGGGGCTGGTCGGCCGTGTCGGTGAAGCTCACCAGCAGCCCGGCCCCGGAGCGGCGGGCGGCGAGGCGGTAGTAGTTGTCGTAGCCGTCGGCCTGGTAGTTAATGTCGTAGTGCCGGGGCTCGCCCGAGACAAAGGCCTCGACGTGAAACTGGAACGTGCCGTGGGCCCGGCTGTGGGGCCACTGCTGGTTGTGGGTCACGGTGGGCACCTCCGGCATGGCCATCATGCGCTGGGCTGCCGGGTTGAGGTACTCGAAGGTAAAATCGACGATGTCGCCCGAACCGGCCGGGTCGTAAAGGGGCGTGTAGAAGATGATGCCGGTCAGCGAGACGGCGAGTAGGTCCCGCAGGAGGGTGTCGGCGGGCGCGATGGCAGCGGCGGCAGGCGTAAGCATGGGCAAGGGCAGCGGATGGAACGAACCGCTCGCAGCGGCCGGGGGCCGGCACGTTCGGCACGACGAAAGAGACGGAGCGAAATCAGTTAAAAGTAGAAGTAAAACCGCAGTTGCCGGCAAATCCTCGGGGGGGGCCGTGCAAGATTCGCTTCCCGTCGCTTCAGCCGAACCGGTAGCCTTCGGGGGGAAACGCCCCCGACTGCCCCGCCCCGCCAAGGGCCGCCCACCCGAGTTGCTTGTGGCCCTAACTGTTGCGAGACTCCAACTCCTAGTTCTTACCGCCATTGTCAGGCCCTGGCGTGCCGTACTCTCCGTTTCCTGGGCCCCATACGCGTTTAGTACCCCCCAACTTTGCTTTCTTATCGGACCTAGGGAAGGGTCGCCTAGCGCGCAAGGTTACCGCAACCCTGCGCGACGTGCCTATTGTGTGGAAGCCCTGATTTGAGCTGATGCGCGGCGGGTGCTGGCAGGGGTTAGCGTCATTTTGTCCCCTGCTGCTACGAAGAGGCCATGTACTACCTAGGCAGTGTCTGAAAAGTGGCGTTGCAAAATGCGGCGAATACAGGCCAACACGGCCATGTCGAGGAAGTGCTGGTCGTGTTTGTCGTAGCGGGTGGCCACGCGGCGGTGCTCTTTGAGCGAGCCGAAGAAGCGCTCCACCACGTTGCGACGGGCATAGCGCTGCGCTTCGATGTGCGGCGGCCGTCCGCGCCGGCGGCAATGCTGTCCTGTGGCGGGCCGGCGCCGCGGGATGACGGCGCGGATGCGGCGCCGGCGCCGCCAGCGGCGGATGTACCGGGCGTCGTAGCCGCGGTCGGCAATGAGCTGGCGCGGCGGGCGTGTACCTGCTCGCACAAGGGCTGGAACTGTGGCGCGTCGTGGCGCTGCCCGGCCGAGAGTTGCAGCGCCAGCGGCGTGCCCGCCCCGTGGCACACCACGTGCAGCTTGCTGGGCAGCCCGCCGCGACTGCGCCCGGGGCAGCGGGCTTTTTTTTCGCCCCGCCGGCCGCGCTTTTCGTGGCGCGCACCGTGGTCGAGTCCACCAGCCACGTGTCCAGGTCGAGCAGCCCGTCTGCGTCCAGGCACAAGCGCAGGGCGGCCAACACCTGCTCAAACATGCCGTCGGCTGACCAACGGCGGAACCGCTCGTAGGCCGTTTGCCACGGGCCGTAGCGCGCCGGCAAGTCCCGCCACGCCGCGCCCGTGCACAAGATCCACAGCAAGGCGTTCCACCCCAGCCGGTCCTCGCGTCGCGGCCGACCCGTGCGCTGCGGCGGCAACTCGGCCGCTACTACCGCCCACTGCCCGTCATTCAACTCGTATCGTGCTGCCATCCCCTAATTTAAGCACCAGCACTTTTCAGACACACCCTAGTAAGCCGTGTTCGTGCAGTTGCTTGATGGCGTCACCGACGGTGCGCAGGCCGATGCCGAGCCGGGTGGCGAAGTGCTCGTCGCTGGCAAAGACGTGTTTCCTGACTTTGTAGAGGTCGATTATTTCGGCCAAGATGAGTTTGGCCGTGAGGGTAATGTCTTCCAGCGCTAGTACCTCAGCCGGTACGATGAGGGCACGCGACTTGGTAGAAGGGGAGGTAGCGGCAGCCTTCATTGTGCGGCGCCCTCCTCCGGCGAAGTGGTATAAAGTTCTAGATCTATCGCCCGGCTAAAAAATGCAATAGCCTCTAAATCCTGGCGCCAATACTTTCCCAGTTCTTGCTCGTTATCTTTGGGCAAAAAGTTCGATACTCCACTATGTAGGCCCATCAAAACCCGCTTTACATCTTGTAGAGCGGGTTTTTCGTTTGATTACAGCACCTTTGCTGCCAAGCTCTGCCTATGCCCACCGGTACCCTGCTGCTCATCGACGACGAAACCCACCTGCGCCAGGCCATAGCGCGCATGCTGGAGCTGGAAGGCTACACCGTGCTGACGGCCCCCGACGCCCGCCGCGGCCTGGAGGAACTGCGCCAGCACGCCGACGAGGTGCTGGTGGTGCTGAGCGACGTGAAGCTGCCCGACGGCCACGGCCTCGACCTGCTACCGCGCTACCAGCAAGTGGCCCCGCTGGCCGAAGTCGTCCTGCTGACTGCCTACGGCACCATTGCCGACGGCGTGCGGGCCATGAAGCAAGGTGCCTTCGACTACCTGACCAAAGGCGACTCCGACGACCAGCTGGTGGTAGTGGTAGACCGCGCCGCCGAAAAAGCCCGCCTCCAGCGCCGCGTGGCCGATCTGGAAAAGAAAGTGGGTGCCCAGTACAGCTTCGAGAGCATGATTGGGCACTCCCAGGCCCTGCAAGAGGCCAAGCGCCTGGCCCAGCGCGTGGCTTCCACCGACAGCACCGTGCTGCTGGAAGGCCCCACCGGCGCCGGCAAGGAGCTGTTTGCCCAGGCCATCCACCAGGCTAGCCCGCGCCGGAGCAAGCCGTTTGTGGCCGTCAACTGCTCGGCTTTCCCGAAGGACTTGCTGGAATCGGAGCTGTTTGGCTACCGGAAGGGCGCGTTTACGGGGGCCCTGGCCGACAAGCGCGGACTGCTGGAAGAAGCCCACGGCGGCACCTTGTTCCTGGACGAAATCGGGGAGCTGGAGCTGAATGTGCAGGCCAAGTTCCTGCGGGTGCTCGAAACCCAGACCTTCACCAAGCTCGGCGACGTGAAGCCTGTGCAAGTGGATGTGCGCATCGTGGCCGCCACCAACCGTAACCTGCGCCAGGAAGCCGCCGAAGGCCATTTCCGGCCCGACTTGTACTACCGCCTTTCGGTGTTTACGGTGCCCGTGCCCGGCCTCAACGAGCGGCGCGCCGACATCGAGCCCCTGGCCCAGTACTTTCTGCAGTTCTACGCCGCTAAGCTGCGCCGCCGCCTGCGCGGCCTCGACGCCGCCGCCCTGCGCGAGCTGCAACGCTACGACTGGAAAGGCAATGTGCGGGAGTTGAAAAACGTGCTCGAACGCGCCGTCATTCTCGCCGACGGTGACACGCTGACCGTGGACGACCTGCCCGCCGAGCTGCACTACTTCACGCCCGACGCGGGCCTGGACGAAGCCGCCGATAAGTCGCTGCGCACCATGGAGAAGCGCCAGATTCGGCAGGTGCTGCACGACACCGGCGGCAACAAGATGGAAGCCGCCCGCCAACTGGGCATCGGCACCAAAACCCTGTACCGCAAGATTCAGGAGTACGGGCTGTAACCCTTTCCCCTGCGGAAGCTGCAAGCTGTAAGCCACAAGCTGTAAGCTTTTCGTCAGAACAGCAGCTTGCAGCTCCCGCAAGGCTTCTCCAAACCGAGTTATTCTGACCGACGCACCGGGTCAGAATGACTCGGTTGCGTTTTGCGGGAGGGCGGGCAGGGCAGTGTAGGTGGTTGACGTACAATACGCTGCGCTTCGCAGCTCCACGCTGGCATAACGGTTGGGTAGGGCAGGCACGAGCCTTCAGGCAATTTGGCGCGCAGCCAGATTGCGGCTGGCCTTGCCGCGGCGCAGCCGCGCCTGGCAAGGCCTCGGCCGCGCGCCGGGGGCGTTTACCTAACCAACACCCCATGATTTCTCCTGCCGAAACTGCGACCTACCTGCTGGAAAGCCTGCCCGAGCTGGGCCCGGAACTGCAAACTCCAACTACCGCCGCAAGCGTGTACCAGCAGCTCGGTTGCTTTGCGGCCTTCACCCGCACCGCAGCCCACCAGGGGCGCCTGGCCCTGCTGCGGCGCTGCTTCGAAACGGCCGACCACTTGCTCGACCGGTGCGACGCCGGCCTGAGCCGGGCCGTGGAAAACGTGTACCTGCACTGCCTCCACCTCGACGGCAGCACCCACCACACCCAGCTGGCCCGCCAGTTGATGCCCGCCCGCCTGTACCGGGCCTACCATGCTCCCCACGCCAACATGCTGCCCTAACGGCCCCAGCCCTTCACTCAGCCTTCCCGCTGCCCATGCTGACGACCCTGCTCCTGACCGCCGCCGGCTGCACCGGTTTCTGGCTCTTCTATAAATCGGTTGATTTTTTCGAGCGAATCTGACCCTCCGCCTATCCTGCTTTCCGCCATGATGATTGCCCTGTTTGCGCTGTCGGTGGTCACGTTCTGCTACCTCTGCTACGTGCTGCTCAAGCCCGAAAAATTCTAATCATCCCACCCCAACTCCTCCTCGGTAGGAAGAGGCTCTAGTTCTTAGTTCTAGCTTTTTAGAAAACTAGTTTTTAAAACTAGAGCCCCTCCCCCGCAGGGGAGGGGTTGGGGTGGGGCTCAACTTCCACTCATGCTCAACGAACTACTCAGCATCGGCGCTATTTACTTGCTCACGCTGGTGCTGGCCCTGCCGCTGGGGCGCTACCTGGCCCGCGTGTTCCGGGGCGAGAAGAACCTGCTGGATTTTATGCGGCCCCTGGAAAGCGGCCTGTTTCGCCTCAGCGGCATCGACGCCCGGCGCGACATGACCTGGCAGCAGCACCTGGTGGCCCTGCTCACCATCAACCTCGTGTGGTTTCTGCTGGCCATGCTGGTGCTGAGCACCCAGGGCAGCCTGCCGCTCAACCCCGACCACAACCCTTCGATGACGCCGGACTTGGCTTTTAATACGGCCATTTCCTTTCTGGTGAACTGCAACTTGCAACACTACTCCGGCGAAACCGGCCTCAGCTATTTTTCGCAACTCTTTGTTATCACCTTTTTGCAGTTTGTGAGTGCGGCCACCGGCATTGCGGCGGCCGTGGTGGTGTTCAACGCCCTGCAAACCCGCGCCACCGACCGGCTGGGCAACTTCTACGACTACTTTGTAAAAAGCCTGACGCGCCTGCTGTTGCCGGGTTCCCTGCTGGTGGCCCTCCTCCTGGCCTTCAACGGCACGCCCATGACCCTGCAAGGCAAGCAGCCGCTCGTTACCGTGCAGGGCGACTCGGTGGCGGTGAGCCGCGGGCCGGTGGCGGCCATGGTGGCCATCAAGGAGCTGGGCACCAACGGCGGCGGCTTCTTCGGGGCCAACTCGGCCCACCCGCTCGAAAACCCCAACTTCCTCACCAACGCCGTCCAGAACATTGCCCTCGTCATCATTCCGGTGGCGATGGTGTTTGCCCTGGGCTTTTACCTGCGGCGCCCCCGGCTGGCCTACATGGTATTCGGGGTGATGACCGTGGGCTTCCTGGCGCTGCTGGCCCCGGCCGTGTACTACGAGCTGCACGGCAACCCCGCCATCAGCGCCCTGGGCATCGACCAAACGCTGGGCGCCCTGGAAGGCAAGGAAATGCGCTTTGGGGCAGCGGCTTCGGCCTATTGGGGCATCACCAATACCGTCATCAGCTGCGGCTCGGTGAACTCCATGCACGACTCGCACATGCCCCTGACGGGCATGATGGAACTGCTGGGCATGATGACCAACGCCTTTTACGGGGGCTGCGGGGTGGGCCTGCTCAACTTCTTCGCCTACCTGATTATTGCCGTGTTCATTGCCGGCCTCATGGTGGGCCGCACGCCGGAGCTGCTGGGCAAGAAGATCGAAGCCCGCGAAATGAAAATTGCCGTCATCGTGACGCTGCTGCACCCGCTGCTGATTTTGGCCGGCACGGCGCTGGCGGCCCACACCTACGTGGGCAACCCCCAGGCGTACGCCGGCTGGCTGGCCAACCCCGGCTACCACGGCTTTTCCGAAATGCTCTACGAATTCACCTCCTCGGCCGCCAACAACGGCTCCGGCTTCGAGGGCCTCGGCGACAACACCCCGTTCTGGAACATCAGCACCGGCGTGGTGCTGCTGCTGGCCCGCTTCCTGCCCATCATCGGCCCGGTGGCTATTGCCGGCCTGCTGGCCCGCAAGAAGTACGTGCCCGAAGGCGCCGGCACCCTACCCGCCGACACGGCCACCTTCGGCGTGATGGTGCTGGCCGTCATCGTCATCATTGCCGCCCTGGCCTTCTTCCCGGCCCTGGCCCTGGGCCCCCTGGCCGAGCATTTCTCCCTGTATTAGCTCTAGTCGCCTCACCCCCTAGCCCCCTCTCCGAAAAGGAGAGGGGGGATTAGCTCTAGCTTTTTAGTCTTCGTCTTTTCGCCAAGTACACCCTCCGAACTAGCTCTAAAAACTAAAAGCTAGTTCCCCCTCTCCTTTTCGGAGAGGGGGCTAGGGGGTGAGGCGCCCGACAGAACTTCTCATGTCTACAAAAGAACAGTCCCTTTTCCAGCCCGCGTTGGTTTCCGAAGCCATCAAGCAGGCCTTCGTGAAGCTCGACCCGCGCACCATGTTCCGCAACCCGGTGATGTTCACGGTGGAAATTGGGACGGTGGTAATGCTGCTGGTGACGCTGGGCCTGCTTATAAATCCCGACCCGGCCCAGGGCTCGTTCGGGTACAACTTCACCGTATTCATGGTGCTGTTTCTGACCTTGCTGTTTGCCAACTTCGCCGAGGCCATTGCCGAGGCCCGCGGCAAGGCTCAGGCCGAAAGCCTGCGCAAAACCCGCGAGGAAACGCCCGCCCGCGTGGTGGACGAGCGGGGCACGGTGCGCACCATTTCCTCTTCCCAGCTCCAGAAAGGCCAGGTGTTCCTGGTGGAAGCCGGCGAGATTATCCCCACTGATGGCGAAATCATCGAAGGGCTGGCCACGATTGACGAATCGGCTATTACGGGCGAGTCGGCGCCGGTGATTCGGGAGGCGGGCGGTGACAAATCCAGCGTCACGGGCGGTACCAAGGTGCTGTCGGACCGCATCAGGGTCGTCGTCACTACCCAGCCGGGCGAGTCGTTTCTGGACAAGATGATTGCGCTGGTGGAAGGCGCCTCGCGGCAGAAAACGCCCAACGAAATTGCCCTCACCATCTTGCTGGCGGGCTTCACGCTGGTGTTCGTCATTGTGTGCGTGACGCTGGAGCCCTTTGCCCGCTACGCCCACGCGCCCCTGGCCATTGCCTCGTTTATTGCCCTGTTCGTGTGTTTGATTCCGACCACGATTGGCGGCCTGCTCTCGGCCATCGGCATTGCGGGCATGGACCGCGCCCTGCGTGCCAACGTCATCACCAAAAGCGGCAAAGCCGTGGAAACGGCCGGCGACGTGGACGTGCTCCTGCTCGACAAAACCGGTACCATCACCATCGGCAACCGCAAAGCCACCCACTTCTGGCCCGCGCCGGGCATTACGGAGGCGCAGCTGGTGGAAGCCGCCACCCTGGCCTCGCTCACCGACGAAACCCCCGAAGGCAAGAGCATTGTGGAGCTGGCCGGCGAAACCCGCCGCCTCGACGCCGCCGCCCAGCAGCGCCGCCTGCAAGGGGCTGAGCTAATCAAGTTCACGGCCGAAACCCGCTCCTCGGGCGTGACCCTGGCCGATGGCACCCGCATCCGCAAGGGCGCCTCCGACGCCATCCGGCAGCTGGCCCAGCGCGCCGGCCAGGCCTTCCCGTCCGAAGCCACCCAGCGCGTCGATGCCGTGGCCTCGAACGGCGGCACTCCGCTGGTGGTCAGCGAAAACGACCGGATTCTGGGCGTGGTGGAGCTGCAGGACATCATCAAGCCCGGCATTCAGGAGCGGTTTGAGCGCCTGCGCCGCATGGGCATCAAAACGGTGATGGTCACCGGCGACAACCCGCTCACGGCCCGCTTCATTGCCGAGAAGGCCGGCGTCGATGACTTCATTGCCGAAGCCAAGCCCGAGGACAAGATGACCTACATCCGCCGCGAGCAGCAGCAGGGCCGCCTAGTGGCCATGATGGGCGACGGCACCAACGACGCCCCCGCCCTGGCCCAGGCCGACGTGGGCGTGGCCATGAACTCGGGCACCCAGGCCGCCAAGGAAGCCGGCAACATGGTAGACCTGGACAACGACCCTACCAAGCTCATCGAAGTGGTGGAAATCGGCAAGCAGCTGCTCATGACCCGCGGCACGCTCACCACCTTCAGCATCGCCAACGACGTGGCCAAGTACTTTGCCATTGTGCCGGCCTTGTTCATGGTGGCCATTCCGAGCCTGGGCGCCCTGAACATCATGGGGCTGAAGTCGCCGCAGTCAGCCATTCTGTCGGCCGTGATTTTCAATGCCGTCATCATCCCGGCCCTGGTGCCGCTGGCCCTCAAGGGCGTAGCCTACCAGCCCATCGGGGCCTCCGCCCTGCTGCGCCGCAATTTGCTCGTCTACGGCCTGGGCGGCGTTATCGTGCCCTTCATCGGCATCAAGGTCATTGACTTGCTGGTAGGGCTGTTTTTGTAACGGGTTGAAAAACAATAGGAACGTCATGCTGAGCGGAGGCGCAGCCGAAGCATCTCTACCGCTTCGTTGCATTAGTATTTGATTACCTCAGTAGAAATGCTTCGGCTGCGCGGACTTCAGATGGAGCATGACCGCCTTTCAAAATAACACTACCATGAAAAACCATTTGCTCCCTGCTTTCCGCCTTACCCTGGCTCTGCTAGTGCTGTGCTGCATCGTGTACCCTGCGCTGGTATGGGCCGGCGCCCAGCTGGCGCCCGGCGCCGGGGCGGGCGTCACCATCAGCCACCAGGGCCGCGTGGTGGGCTTTGCCAACGTGGGCCAGAAGTTTAGCCGGCCCGAGTACTTCAACACCCGCCCGTCGGCGGTGGACTACAACGCGGCCGGCTCGGCGGGCTCGAACAAAGGCCCCAGCAACCCCGAGTACCTGGCCACGGTGAAGGCCCGGCTGGATACGTTTCTGCGGCAGAACCCCGGCGTGAGCCGGGCCCAGGTGCCAGCCGAGCTGCTCACGGCCTCCGGCTCCGGCCTCGACCCGCACCTCTCGCCTCAAGGGGCGCTGGTGCAGGTGGCGCGGGTGGCGCGGGCCCGCGGCCTGGAGGCCGGCCGGGTGCGGGAGCTGGTGGCGCAGCATACGAGCGGTGGCGCTTTCGGTCCAGCTACCGTACACGTGCTGCGCCTGAACCTGGCGCTCGACCAGCTTTCCACCCGTTAACCTCCTTTCTATGCCAACTACCGCACGTCTGCGGCTGCGGGCGCACCGCCACTTCCGCCGCGCTTTCCGGCCCGTCTACCTTTTTCTGCTGCTGGGTGTGCTCTGGCTGCTGCTGGAGCTGGCCGTACTGGCTTCCTTTTAGAATATCCCTTTTTTCTCTTCTCCCTTCTCTATGCAACACGTTTCCCAACCTGCCGCCTTCGGTAAAAAGCTGACTGCCCTGCTGCTGGCGACGGGTGCTGCCCTGCCGGCCCTGGCCCAAACCACCGAAACCCGCCCCGGTGCCCAGCGCCCCACCGCCGACACCACCACGGCCACGCCCGCCAAAGTGCCCTTCGACGGCTACGACCTGACCTGGGTGAACGGCCAGAACCGCCAGCGCAACTTTCCGCTCCAGCTTAAAGACCAGAACGGCGAAACCATCCTCACCGGCGTGGCCCTCGTGGATGGCTACTTCAACTACAACTTCGCCAACCCGATTGACAACACCCAGACGATTTCGGCCGTGACCGGTCGCCACAAGGAGTTTTCCCTGGCTCTGGCTACCATCGGCATCGAGTCGAACTACAAAAACGCCATCGGGCGCCTGTGGCTGCAAACCGGCTCCATGCTGCACGTGGTGCAGGAAACCGACGGCTCGGTGCTGCGCGGGCGCAACACGGGCACCGGCAACCTGAAGTTTATCCGCGAAGCCGCCGCCGGCTACCACTTTAACAAGTGGTACGGCATCAACGTAGAGCTGGGCATTTTCATGAGCTACATCGGGCTGGAAAGCTACGTGATGCAGGAAAACTGGAACTACCAGCGCAGCATGGTCTGCGACTTCACGCCGTTCTATTTCCAGGGTGCGCGCATTCAGGCTTTCCCCACCAAAAACCTGAAGCAGGAAATCTGGATTCTGAATGGCTGGCAGACCTACAACTCCTTCAACCGCGGCCCCGGCGTGGGCTCCAGCACCTACTACCGCCCCTCTGAAAACCTGCAGCTGGTGGCCAACTTCTACCTGGGCAAGGACTCGCGGCCCGGCACCGACTCGCTGAGTTTAGGTCGCGCCGCTTACCCGCGCCGCGTGCGCTTCCACCACGACAATAGCATCGTGGCGCGCTACTACAAGAAGCCGGCCGGCCAGCTGCGCGGCATCACGCAGGCGGGCTTCAGCCTGAACACGCATTACGGCTTCGAGGACGGGGGCGGCGGGCTGCCACGCGAAGACGCCTACATGTTCGGCTCGTCGCTGGCCAACCGGGTGTGGTTTGCCAAGAATAAGGCCGCTTTCACCGCCCGCGTGGGCTTCGTGACCAACCCCTCGCGCTACCTGAGCTTTAATCCTTCGGTGGTGGGCTTTACCGACCCTGACATCAGCAAGCTGACGGCCCGCGAAGCCACCGGCACGCTGGACATCATGCCTTCAGACTTCGTGACCTTCCGCCTGGAGTACCTGCACCGCCGCGCCAACGTACCCTACTTTACGGGCCGCGGCGGCACCACCTCGCCTACCGGCTACGTGGACCAGCCCCTGCCCGCCAACTGGCAGCCTGACCTGCGCAAAACCGAGAACCGCATTATCGGCTCGGTCAACTTCCGCCTGTAACTGCTGCCTGCCTCACCGGCGCCGGCTCCTCCGCGGGCAGGTGCCGGTGAGCAAGTAGGCCCTTCGATTCGCTCACTGTTTCAACCCGTTATCATATGGCACGCACGCTCAAATCAAAGCTCGGGCTGGGCCTGGGTTTTCTGTTTGTGATTATTCTGCTGTTGAGCGGGGTAGGGGCCTACTTCCTGCTGCAGTTGGCCCGCAGCTCGGAAGTTTCGCTGCAGGACAACTACCGCTCCGTGGCCTACAGCCGCTACATGGCCGACGCCCTGGCCGACATGCGCGAGGCCCGGCCCGCCGGCAGCCAGCCGGCGTCGCCGGCCTATGCGCAGGCCCGCCAAACGTTTACGCGCTACCTGGCCGCCGAGCAAAACAACATCACTGAGCCGGGTGAGCGGGAACTGGTAGACTCACTGGCCACTGCTTTCCGGCAGTACGAAGCGGCGCCCGGCGCCGAGGCTGCCGGCTACCAGCAGTTGCGCCGGCACATAGCCCGTGTGGCCACCCTGAACCTGCAGGCCATTGAGAAACGAAGCGCCGCCACCCGCCGCATTGCCAACCGCACCATCGGCACGCTGGGGCTGCTGGCGGCCGTGGGTATTTTGATTACCCTTTCGTTTATTTTTTCTTTCCCCGATTACCTGGCCCGCCCCGTGGAGGAGCTGACGGCCGGCATTCGGCGCGTGGCCGGCGGCGACTACGCCCAGCGCCTGCCTGTGCGCCCCAACGACGAGTTTGCGCCCGTGGCACAGGCTTTCAACGAGTTAGTAAACCGCCTCGAAGGCTACGAAACCGCCGATGGCACGCCGCGTCTCACCGCGCAAGGCCCTCTGGAAGTAGTAACCAGCCACCAGCGCCCAGGCCAGGCTTCGGCCGCTGCCGCACCCGCCGATGCTGAGCAGCGCCGCCTAGTAGAACAGCTGCTCCAACAGTCGCGGCAGTTACAACGTACGGCCGAACTGCTGCAGCGTGGCGCGAGTGCGCCGGGTACCAGCTAGAGCCGGATACTCCGGTCGGCTGCCTGCCTATGTTGGTTGCGCAGATTATAAGTATCCCCGCTTTTTACATGCAACAATCTACTCCTGGCTCCTCATCTACCCTGCACACCCGTCTTACAGCGGCCGGCACCCTGGTGGCCCTGGGCATCGTGTACGGTGATATCGGCACCTCGCCGCTCTATACCGTGCGGGGCGTGTTCGTGAAGCAGCCCGTAACGGAAACCGTGGTGCTGGGTACCATTTCCTGCATCATCTGGACGCTCACGCTGCTTACCACCGTAAAGTACGTGCTGATTGCCCTGCGCGCCGACAACCACGGCGAAGGCGGCATTCTGGCCCTGTACGCCCGGCTGCGGCGCCTGCCCACGCGCCGCCTCTACCTGGTGGCCGTGGTGGGCGCGGCGGCCCTGCTGGCCGATGGCATCATCACCCCGCCTATTTCGGTGGCCTCGGCCATTGAAGGGCTGCGCATCCTCAAGCCCGACCTCGACACGGTGCCCATCGTGGTGGCCATTCTGGTGGCGCTGTTCGCGTTTCAGCAGTTCGGTACGCAGATTATCGGCCGGTTTTTCGGGCCGGTGATGACCGTGTTTTTCACCATGCTGGCCGTGCTGGGCATTACCCATTTGGTGCAGGAGCCGAGCATCCTGCGCGCCTTCAGTCCGCACTACGCCTTGCAGATGCTCACGCAGGTGCCGGGTGCGTTCTGGCTGCTGGGATCCATCTTTTTGTGCAGCACCGGCGCCGAGGCCCTGTACGCCGATATGGGCCACGTGGGCCGCAAAAACATCTACGGCTCCTGGACCTTTGTCAAGATTTGCCTGCTACTCAACTACCTGGGCCAGGGTGCCTGGCTGCTGCGCCACCAGGGCGCCCCGCTGGGCGAGAAAAACCTGTTCTTTCTGCTCATCCCGGAGTGGGCCCTGCTGCCGGCCATCATCCTGTGCACTCTGGCCACTATCATTGCTTCGCAGGCCCTGATTTCGGGCTCGTTTACGCTGGTGATTGAAGCGTTGCGGCTGCGGTTCTGGCCCAAGGTGCAGGTCAACTACCCCACCGAGCTGCGCGGTCAGGCTTACGTGCCTAGCCTGAACTGGCTGTTGTGCGCGGGCTGCGTGGGCGTGGTGCTCTACTTCCGCGAGTCCGGCAACATGGAAGCCGCTTTCGGGCTGGCTGTTACCATTACCATGCTCATGACCACCGTGCTACTGGCCTACTACCTGATGATGCAGCGCGTGAGTTGGGTGTGGATTGCGGGGCTGATTGGGCTGTACCTCGTTATTGAGGGCGCCTACCTGGTGGCCAATCTGGCCAAGTTCACCCACGGCGGCTGGCTGAGCGTGCTGCTGGCGGGCGTGCTGCTGGTGGTGATGCTGAGCTGGATTGCCGGCCAGCGCATCCGCAACGAGCTGACCGAGTTTACGTCCCTGGCCGAGTACCTGCCCCTGCTCAAAGAGCTGAGCAACGACCAGACCGTGCCCAAGTACGCCACGCACCTGGTGTACCTCACCAAGTCCGATGACCCGCGCCGGGTGGAAAACGGCATCATCCACAGCATCTTCAAGAAGCGCCCCAAGCGGGCCGACGTCTACTACCTCGTGCACGTGCACACCACCGACGACCCCTACACCCGCCGCTACCACGTCACACACATGTTGCCCAACGAGCTGGTGCGCATCGACTTCTACCTCGGCTTCCGCGTCGACCACGCCCTGAACTACATGTTCCGGCAGGTAGTCACGGATTTGGTCCAGAACAAGGAAGTGGACATTACCTCCCGCTACGAAAGCCTGCGCGGCCAGGACATGGCCGGCGACTTCCAGTTCATCATCCTCAACAAAACCCTGCCCTACGAATACCTGCTCCACGGCTGGCAGCGCCTGGCCCTGCGCCTGCACGGCTGGCTTAAGCGCCTGGGCTCCTCCGAAACCGAAAGCTTCGGCCTCGATAACAGCACCTACACCGTAGAAAACGTGCCGCTGCACATGCCGCCCCGCCCGGAGCTACAGTTGCAGCGGGACTAACCCCACCCCGGTCCACGGTGTATCTTGGCGGCCATGAAGCTACATGTACTCGCCCTTTCTCTTTTCCTCACGACTGCCGCTCCGGCCCTGGCCCAGCAGGTGCCGGCCCCCGATACGGCCCGCGCCGTGAGCCCTGTGCCGCCCGCCACCACCCAGGCCGAAGCCAAGCCCGACTTTTTCGGCTACGTGGGCGTGTACTACGGCTACGACTTCAACAACCCCGCCGACCTGCGCCGGCCGGGCTTCATCTACTCCGAAAACCTGCACAACCAGATTGCCGTCAACATTGCCCTGCTGGGGGCGCGCTACCAGGGCGAGCGGGTACGCGGCACCTTCGCCATCCAAACCGGCTCCTACCCCGACGCCAACTACGCCCCCGAACCCCAGATTTTCAAGAACATCTACGAGGCCTGGGGCGGGGTGAAGCTGGTCAAAAACCACAGCCTCTGGCTCGACGCGGGCATCTTTCTATCCCATATCGGGCTGGAAGGGCCTATTTCGCGCGACGACCTGACGCTGACCCGCTCCATCATGGCCGACAACTCGCCCTACTACGAGGCCGGGGCCAAGCTCACCTACGACACGGAGAAGAAGTGGCTGTTTTCGGCCTTGGTGCTCAACGGCTGGCAGATTATCCGCGACCAGAACCAGAACATGGCCGTGGGCACCCAGGTGCAGTTCCGGCCCACCAGCAAGTGGCTGCTCAACGCCAGTACCTTCCTGGGTGAGGGCCGCAACGAGCCCGATTCCATCGGTCGGCGCCTGCGCTACTTCCACGACTTCTACCTGACCTACGACCCTAATGAGAAGTGGAAGCTGGCCGGCGCCGTGGACGTGGGCTGGGAAGAAAAGGGCCAGGGCCGGCGCGGCTACCGTCGCTGGCACGGCGGCGCCCTGATTGTGCGCCGCCGCCTGGGCCGGAAAACCGCCACCGTAGGCCGCCTCGAATACTACCACGACCCGGCCGGCGTGCTCACGGCTACGCCGGCCGGCGGCCTGCGCACCACCGGTTACTCCCTGGGCTTCGACTATTACCCCGTGCCCCGCGTGATTTTGCGCCTGGAAGGCAAGCAGTTCCGCGCCCCCAACCAAGCCTTTGAGCGCCAGGACAACCTAGTGCGCACCAACACCACCCTCACCGGCCTGCTGGGCCTGACGTTCTAGGATAGGAGGTGATGGGGTGGATGGTGATGAGGTGACAGGTAGAACGTGACAGGTAACAGGTTACGCCAAGAACGGTCATGCTGAGCGCAGCGGAGCGGAGTCGAAGCATCTCTACTGCTTCGTCCTCACGTCAGGAGTTACCCCCGGTAGAGATGCTTCGACTCCGCTCCGCTGCGCTCAGCATGACGTTCTGCTTGGCATCATTCACCTCATCACCATTCACCTCATCACCTCCCCATGACCTCAGCCGAAGAAGACGTGCGCGACCAGTCGGCTGAGCGGTTTTTGCGGCTGGTGCAGGAGCGGCGCCGTGGCCGGCTCAAGGTGTATCTGGGCTTGGCTGCCGGCGTGGGCAAGACCTACCGTATGCTGCAAGAAGCCCGCGACCTGCGCCAGCACGGCGTAGACGTGGTGCTGGGCTACGTGGAAACCCACGGCCGCTCCGAAACCGTGGCCCAGCTGCGCGACTTGCCCACGGTGCCCCGCAAAACGCTGTACTACAAGGGCCGCGCCCTTGAAGAAATGGACCCGCAAGCTATTTTGCAGCGCCGCCCGGCCGTGGTGGTGGTCGATGAGCTGGCCCACACCAATGTGCCGGGCTCCAAGAACGAGAAGCGCTGGCAGGATGTGGAAGAGCTGGTGCGGGCCGGTATTTCGGTGATTACGGCCGTGAACGTGCAGCATCTGGAAAGCCTGCACGACCAAGTGCTGAAGATTACGGGCCAGGACGTAACCGAGCGGGTGCCCGACCAGGTGCTGCGCCAAGCCGACGAGGTGGTGAACGTCGACCTGACCGTGGGTGAGCTGCGGGCCCGCCTTGAAGAAGGCAAAATCTACGACCCGCAGAAGGTGCCGGCCGCTCTCAACAACTTCTTCCGGGCCGAAAACCTGCTCCAGCTGCGTCAATTGGCCGTGCGCGAAGTCGCCAACCTGCTCGGCCGCCAGATTGAAACTGATGCCGGTGGTGCCCAGCCCATAGCCCCCGAGCGCCGCAACCAGGACCGCCTGGTGGCCTGCATCAATGCCAACGCCCCGGCCGCCCGCGAAATCATTCGCAAAACCTCCCGCCTCGCCGACCGCCTTTCGGTGGCGGCCTGGTACGTGCTTTACGTGCAGCGCCCCCGGGAAGCCGCCGACCGCATCGGGTTGGCCCAGCAGCGCCACTTGCTCAACAACTTGCAGCTGGCTACGGAGTTGGGCGGCCAGATCCTGCGCGTGAAAGCCCAGGGCGCCATCGTGGACGAAATCATGCGCGTAGCCCAGGAGAAAAAGGCCAACCTGCTGGTGTGCGGCGTCACGGGCGAGAAAAGCCTGTGGGAGAAAGTCACCCGCCGCGGCGTCACCCAGGACCTGGTGCGCGCCGCAGCCCGCTCCGGCCTCGACATTGACGTGTTTCTGGTGAGTTATTGAAGGAGGGGCCTAGGGACTTGGGGGCTTAAGGACTTGGCCTTTATTCACCGTGACAGAGCCAATGAAATTTCCCTAACCCCCAACTTCTAAGTCCCCAAGCCCCTAAGACCCTAAGTCCCTAAAAAATGTCCCTCAAAACCAAAATCACGCTGGCATTTCTAACCATGCTGCTGTTGCTGGTGGGCGTGAGTGCGTACACGCTGTACTCGCTCAACCGCCTCGACCGTAGCTCGCGCAACGTGCTCCAGGACAACTTTTACTCCGTGAACCTGGGCCAGCAGATGCTGCGCGCCTTGGACCGGATGGCCGCCGCGCCGCCGGCCGGGCTGCCGCAGTTTCGCGCGGCCCTCACCCGCGAGGCCGGCAACATCACCGAGCCCGGCGAGCGGGAAGTGGTGGACAGCCTCACGGCCACCCTGGCGGCCTATGAGCGGAATCCCGGCCCCGCGCTGGCGGGCCGGCTGCGCGGCCAAACCTACCGCATGATTGAGGTAAATACCCAGGCCCTTACCCGCAAAAACGAAGCGGCCAACCGTGCCGCCACCCAGCAGAGCCGCTACGTGCTGGCCATGCTCACGTTTGCTTTGCTCGTGTCCCTGATGTTTGTGCTGAGCGTGCCCGAAGCCGCCGTCAGCGGCCTGCGCAAGCTCTCGGCCAGCATCGACAACGCCGCCCGTCAGGACTTCTCGGCCTCGGTGCCGACGGAAAGCCACGACGAGTTTGGGGCCGTGGCCCGGTCTTTCAACCGCCTGCTGGTGCAGCTCCAGGACTACCGCGCCTCCACGCTGGCCCAGCTCCTGGCCGAGCGCAACCGCGCGGCCAGCATCGTCAACAACCTTGATGAGGGCCTGGTGCTGATTGACGAGCACCGCCGCGTGCTGCTGGCCAACCCCGTGGCGGCTCAGCTGCTGGCCCTGCCCGTGGAGCGCCTGGTGGGCCGCCCCGCCGACGAGCTAGCCCAGGAAAACGACTTGCTGCGGGAGCTGCTGCGCCACCTCGACGTGCCGGCCGCCCGCCGCGCCCAGGAGGCCGCGCCCCTGCTCACGCTGGCCCAGAACGGCGAGGAAGTGTACTACCGCCTGGCCATCAACGACGTGGTGAGCTTCAACCAGGCCCTGGACAAGATGGAGTTCGTGGGCTCCATCCTGACGCTGCGCAACGTGTCCGACTTCAAGCGCCTCGACCAGGCCAAGTCGAACTTCCTGGCTACCGTGTCGCACGAGCTGAAAACGCCCCTGTCCAGCATCAACATCAACCTGCGCCTGCTCCAGGATGAACGCCTGCCCGCCGAGGAGCGCCAGCGCGTGGCGGCCAGCATCCGGCAGGAGGTGCAGCGCCTCCAGCGCATGGTGGGCGAACTGCTCGACGTGGCCCGCCTCGACGCCGGGGCCGGCATCCAGCTCGACCTGCGCCCCACCGACCTGGCCGAAGTGGTGCGCTTTGCCACGGCCACCGTGCGCGCCCAGCTCGACGACAAGCGCATCCGGCTGGCCCTGGAGCTGCCGGCCACCCTGCCCGCCGTGCGCGCCGACGTCGAGAAAACCACCTGGGTGCTCATCAACCTGCTGGCCAACGCTATCCGCTACTCGCCCCCGGAGGAATTCTTGACCGTGCGGGCCGACGCCACTGGCGGCGTGGTGCAGGTGAGCGTGCAGGACCGCGGCCCCGGCATTGCCGCCGAGCACCACGACCGGATTTTCCAGCGCTTCGCCCAGGTGCCCGGCCCGGCCGGCTACCGGGGCGGCTCGGGCCTGGGCCTGAGCATTGCCCGCGAGTTCATCACCACCCAGGGCGGCCGCCTGTGGGTGGAAAGTGAGCTGGGCGCGGGCAGCACCTTCCACTTCACGCTGCCGGCGGCCAGCTAGCCGCCAGCCGGCGGCCCCCACAGCGTTGCTCCGCCTGCCCGGCCCTTCCCCTGAGGTCGAGCCGGGCAGGCTGGCCCCGTATTTGCCCAGGGCGCCGGTGCTGAAAATACGCCTGCCGGGCTAAGCTGAACCTAACTTTTTGGGGTGAGCCGCGTCAAGCTGGTAGGGAAGCTGTTTGGAAAGTTGAAAGACCGTCCTGCTGCATCCAGCCTCCGCGCCGCCAAAAACCGCAGAGATGCTTCGGCTGTGCTCGGCGGCAGGCTGTGCCGGCACGTTTTGGCCGACTTCCTGAGCTGCTTCACTGAAGGCTTCTTTTGCTTTGCCCTATTGCCCTATTGTATGATTCGAGTAGTTCTGGTGGATGACCACGCTATCATTCGAGACGGAGTCCGGTCCTTGCTGCAAGATGAAGCCGACCTGACGGTGGTGGGGGAGGCGGGCAACGGTCTGGAGCTGCTGGAGCTGCTGGCCCACACCAGCGCCGACGTGGTGCTGATGGACATGAACATGCCCGAAATGAACGGCTTTGAAACCACCCGCCGCTTGCAGCAAAGCTACCCAAACGTGCGCGTGGTGGTACTGTCCATGCTCGACCACGAGCAGTACGTGCGGCAAATGCGGGAAGCCGGGGCCGCCGGCTACGTGCTCAAAAGCGCGGGCCGCGACGAAATTGTCTACGCCATTCGCACGGTGGCCGCTGGGCGCCAGCACCTCTGTCCGGAAATTGGATTGACCCTGCTCGACAAGCTCCGCGCGCTGCACAATACGAGCGACCATAACCCCGAAGGGAAGCCGCCCGGCCTGCTGTCGAGGCGCGAAACGGAGGTGCTCAAGCTGATTGCGGAAGGCCTCACCACCAACGAAATAGCCGACCGGCTGTTCACCAGCAAGCGTACCATCGAAACCCACCGCCAGAACATCATCGAGAAAACCCAGGTCAAAAACACCGCCGCGCTGGTGAAATACGCCGTCACTCAGGGCCTGATTTCGTGAAGAGCAGCAGCGGCGCCCCGCACTGCCGGGCCCCGCCGCAATGTGCACGGCGCGAGATAAATACGGAGAAAAAATACGGATAAATCGCACCTGCAATTCCGCGTTTCAGAGGGTGATAAAGCCAGCAGTAGCTCGTAGCTTTACTACCGGACAGATGAGGGGCAACCCACAACTGACGGGAAAGTCATGGAGACGAGGATGTTGAAAATCTATGCGGGCGGACACCGCGGCACCGCGGCCCTGAGGCTGCAGGGCCAGTGCTGCAACGGCACAGATGCAGCGTACTTGCAGGAAGCTATGCAGCAGGTGCTTACGGAAACCCCTGGCACCCAGGTCTGGATTGACTGTGAGCAGCTGGAAAGCCTGACCTGGCAGGGCCAGCGGGCCTTGCTGAACGCCGACCAGCTGGCCCGGACCAAGGGCGTGGTGGTGTACTGGTGCGGCATCCCGGCCGTGGTGCGGGACAAGCTGGCGGAAAGCGGCCTGCTCAGCCTCTTGCAAATTGCGGCTACTACCGCCTACCGGGGCGTACTTACCCTGCTGGAACCCACCAACCGGCCTTCGCTGGGCTCATTCGGCATGTAAGCCGCCGGCCCGGCCGCCCCAGGAAAGGCGGGAGCTACGCCCCCAATAGGGCAACACACCGCTACGGGCGCCATTCCCTGTTTTGCTGAAAGCCCCCGCCGGGCAGCACCTGACGTTCAGAAACGAGGGGTGTCGCCCGGCGGGGGCTTTCGGTGTTTCACCGCTGCTGTTCGGTGCTTTTCGCCGGGCTGGCTCTTCAGTTGCCACGTTAGGGCAGAAGATTTACGTATAGAGTGCCGATGAAGCTATTGGTTGGCTGAGGATGAGGCCAAAGCAAAGAAAGCCGAACCACTGAAACCTAAACCAGTAAGCGTGCCTTTTACCCAAGGCAGCTGGTGACTTCTTAATCAGCTGCACCTCTTCCACCAGCTTTTCCCCGATATTACAAAGGCTTGGTATACCTCCAGCACCAGCCTTCGGCTGGGCCGGGCAGGCTTTCCGTTCTTTTCCCTCCTTCCAATTCCCCTCCTGTATGTTGAAAGTTGCTCCGGCCTCCGAGGCCTCGCCCCCGACCGGGCTATCAGCGCCCGGTCCATTCTGGAAAACGCTGGGCAAAGACGCGCCGGCCGGCCTGGTGGTGTTTCTGGTGGCGCTGCCGCTGTGCCTGGGCATTTCCCTGGCGTCGGGGGCGCCGCTGCTGTCGGGCATCATTGCCGGCATTGTAGGCGGGGTGCTGGTGTCGTGGGTAAGCGGCTCGGCGCTGAGCGTGAGCGGGCCGGCGGCCGGCCTCACGGCCATCATGGTCAGTGCCCTCCAAACCCTGGGCTCCTTTGAGGCCGTGCTGGCCGCCACCGTCATTGCCGGGGCGGTGCAAATCGGGCTGGGCCTGGCCAAAGCCGGCATCATCGGGCTGTACTTCCCGTCGTCGGTTATCCGGGGGATGCTAGCTGCCATCGGCCTCATTCTTATCCTGAAGCAGATTCCGCACCTACTGGGGGCTGATACCGACTACTTCGAGGATATTTCCTTTCTGGAGTTCAACGGCCAGAACACGTTTACGGCCATTGCTTCCGCCGCCCAAGCCATCAGCTGGGGCTCGGCGCTGGTGGGGCTGCTGTCGCTGAGCCTGCTGCTGGTGTGGGAAAGAACGGCTGGGAAAAGCCGCGGCTTTCTGCGGCTGGTACCGGGGGCGCTGGTGGTCGTGGTGCTGGGCATTGGGCTCAACCACCTGCTGGGCTCGGTGGTGCCCACCATCCGCATCCGGCCCGAGCACCTGGTGCAGCTGCCGGATATTAATTCCTGGCAGGATTTTCTGACCATCTTCACCCTGCCCGACTGGTCGGCTTTTGCCCGGCCGGCCACCTACACCGTGGCCCTCACCATTGCCATTGTGGCCTCCCTGGAAACCCTGCTCAGCGTGGAAGCTGTGGACAAGCTCGACCCGCAGAAGCGCGTGACGCCCACCAACCGGGAGCTGCTGGCCCAGGGAGTGGGCAACCTGTGCAGCGGCCTGCTGGGCGGCCTGCCCATGACGGCCGTTATTGTGCGCTCTTCGGCCAATATCAACGCCGGGGCCCAAAGCCGCCTTTCCGCCTTCATCCACGGTTTGCTCCTGCTGGCCAGTCTGCTGTTTCTGGCTCCCTTGCTCAACGAAATTCCGCTGTCGGCGCTGGCGGCCGTGCTGCTGGTGGTGGGCTACAAGCTCACCAAGCCGGCTTTGTACCGCAACCAGTGGCGCCTGGGGTGGCAACAGTTTCTGCCCTTCATCGTCACCATCATTGCCATCCTCTTCACCGACCTGCTCAAGGGCGTCACCATTGGCTTGGTAATCGGCATCTTCTACATCCTGAAGGCCAACTACGAGTCGGCGTTTTACCTGCACGAGGCGGCCACCGACCAGCCCGACACCATCCGGCTTCAGCTTTCCGAGCAGGTATCGTTTCTGAATAAGGCCAGCATCATTAAGGTGCTGAACGAGCTGCCGGCCAACTCCCGCGTAGTCATCGACGGCACCGGCTCAGCCTTTATCGATTACGACGTGCTGGAGGCTATTGAGAACTTCCGCTTGTCGGCGCCCGGCCGGGGCATCACCCTGGAGCTGCGCGGCATTCCGCAGGTGGAAGTGCTGGGCCACTAAGCCGGCCGCCAGCCCGGCAGCTGAGCCAGGGTTTTTCATTGTTCACGTCACTTACTTCCCACTCATTCAATAATATGCAACACATTCTGGAAGGAAACCGCCGTTGGGTAGAGTCCAAGCGGGCCGAGGACCCACAGTATTTCGAGAAGCTGGCCCAGGGTCAGAAGCCGCGCTACCTGTACATCGGCTGCTCCGATTCGCGGGTGCCGGGCAGCGCCATTACCGGCACCGTGCCGGGCGAAATGTTCACCCACCGCAACATTGCCAACCTGGTAGTGCCCACCGACATGAACCTGCTGTCGGTGGTGCAGTACGCCGTGGAGGTGCTGAAAGTGCAGGTTATTCTGATAGTGGGCCACTACGGCTGCGGGGGCGTAGCGGCGGCGGCCAGCAACAAGCAGCACGGCCTCATCGACAACTGGCTGACCAACATCCGCGACGTGGTGCGCCTGCACGATGCCGAGTTGCAAGCCATCGACGATGAAGAGCAGCGCCTGCGCCGCCTGGTGGAGCTGAACGTCATGGAGCAGGTGCGCAACCTGACCAAAACCAACATCATCCAGAACGCCCGCAAAGGCCCCAACCCGCCCCAGATTCATGGCCTCGTCTACGACCTCAAGGAGGGTCTTCTAAAGGCGCTGGTAACCGATGCCGAAGAGGTGCTGGCCGATATAGAGCGCATCTACGCCACCGAAGCCGAGCAGCCCACCACGCAAGGGTAGAAAGCCCGAAGCTGATTTACAAGAAGCTGACTTCCGGGAAGAGGCGGCGCCAAAATCGGATACTCTTTGCTGGCTTTCACGCCGCTGCCATCAGCAGGGGATAGTGCCGGAAAGAATACGCTTTTACTGTGAAACCGCCGTAGCCATTGGTTACGGCGGTTTTTTGTGGCGGCTGGTGCTTACTCCACCACGAGGCGGCGGCTTAGGGGCCGGCCTTGGGCTGTGGCGCGCAGCACATACAAGCCGGTGGGCAGCCCGCGCACACTCAGGTAGGGGGTGCCGGTGGGGTAGCGGCGCACCACCCGGCCCAGGCCATCGAGCAGGGTCACGTCGGTCAGAGCCGGGGCGTCGCGCAGGTGCACAGTTTCGCGGGCCGGGTTAGGGTACAAGGCCAGAGCAGCAGCGGCGGGGGTGGCGGTGGTGGCCGCCAGCGGCGTAGACCGGGCGCTGCTGTACAGCGGCACAACCACGCCAATGCCCCGGCCCGTTAGCTGGCCGCGGCCCAGCGTGTACGTGCTGCCCCCGCGGGTTTCGCGAATGTGGGTTGCGTAGTCGGCCCCAGCGGAATAGGCCACCGTCACAAACGACAGCGACACTTCCGAATCGGTCGAGGTGAAGGCTACGTCGGCACTGCTTACGTTGGTTGCCGGGTACAGCAGGCCGCCGAGCAGCTCGGTTTTGCCCCCGCCTTTGGTTTCAATCACCGTATCGCCGCCTTCGGTCTTCAAGCCCAGAATCCAGAGCCGGCCGCCGTCGTTGGTGATTTTCTGGGCCCCGCCCTCGGCGTTGTACTGGCGGGCCCACACCTGCTGGCCCGGCCCGAAGTACCACTGCCCGGCTACGGCGTTTTCGATAAACAGGGGCCCGGCGCCGGGCAGGCTGCGGTAGGCATATTTACTTTCGCCCACGCTCACGTCTTTGAGCACCACGGCCCGCGTGGTGGCGTTTTCCCAGCCCACGAGGCCAGGCTGGGGCGAGCCTTGGTGCAGCTTGTCGATGCCAAAGCCCTCGAAGATAACCGGAGTGGCCGCCGCGCCCTGCACCCGGAACAGGGCCTTGGGGTTGGCCGCATCAGGAAAGGCGGCCCAGGTGGGAGCCAGCGTGGTGCCGAAGCCGATAACCTTGCGCACCGTGGGCGGCACCAGCAGCGTACCCGAAATAAAGCAGCGCCCGGCCGGCAGGTACACCACTGGCTTGCCCGAATTCAGCGCCGCCTGCACGGCCTGGAAGTCGTCGTTCCAGTCGCTGGAGCTAAGGTTGGCGCCGTAGTCCACTACATTGGCCCAGTTGGTCAGGGTGGGTTCGTCATACTCGGGCGTGTCCTGCACCGGCAGGTTCAGCGTGGCCCCCGAGCCGCCGGCCCCCGGCGTGCGGGCCGGCTCCGAGGTGTACTCGGCCAGGGTGACGCCCGGCACTACGGCGCCGCCCGAAGCCAGCGCCGAGCGGTAGCCGGCGGCCCGCACGTTGCGCAGCAGCAGCTTGCCGGTATTCTCAATGGCGCTGACGCCGCCCGCCCCGCCTTGCAGGGCCGCATCAACCAGCACCACGAAGCCATTGCCCCCGGCGTTGTTGAGCACGGCCGGCACCGAGTTGGTGCTGCGCAAATCCCGGATGAACAAGGCGTTGTCGACGTTGCGGATGCCCGCCTTGCTCTGGCCGCTGAGCGTAATGTGCTCCAGGGTGATGCTGTACTGAAAGTGGTCGGCCTGAATGCCGTACTCGAAGCCTTGCACCGTTAGATTTTTCACCAGGCAGGGGCCCGGCCATTTGCGCAGCAAGCTCAGGCCCGTGAAGCCGCTGCCCCGGATGGTGACGTCGCGCACAGCGCCCACGTTATTGCAGAGGTAGTCGAGGCCGATGGCGCCAGCGTTGCCCTGGCCTACATCCACGGTCAGGTGCTGCACGTAGTTGCTGAAGGCTTCGTTGCCTTCGCCCAGGCCGGGATAGTCCTTGCCACCACCGTAGGGCTGCTCCACAAACAGCGACGAGGCGGTGTACACCACGGCCCGCGGCGTAGCTGGGGCGTTGTAGCCCGCGGCATTGTCTTTCAGCTTGATGATGGTGCTGGCCTGGCTCTGACCAATCAGGCGCAGCCCGCAGTTCCACTTGCCGTCGGCGCTTCTGGCTTCGAGGCGGTTGCTGACCAGGTAGGTGCCCGCGGGCAGGTAAATCGTGCGGCCCAGGTTATCAGTAATGGCTTTTTGCAGGGCCTGGGTGTCGTCGGTGGTGCCGTCGCCCTTAGCATTGTAGGGGGCTGCTTTCACGTTTACCACGCCTGCGCCGGCCGGGTACACGGTGGTTTGAGCCTGCCCCCGGCCAGGCAACAGCCATAGCCAGGGCCACAGCAGGAGGAGAAAGAAACGGTGCTTCATGCGGTTGGTTGGTGATGGAAGAGCAGAAAGCCCCGTCGGCAGATGCCCAAGCTGTAGTATAACTTTTAACAGATGGGTACAAGCCGGTGAGGAGCAACTTAAAGGTAGCCAGCCGCCGCCAACCCAGGCCCTAGTTTGCATACCGTAGAGGTGTAACTTTTTGGCATTGAATCAAAAGGGCGAGCTGCTTCGGCTAAACGGTTGCTACGTGGCAGGCAGATTTCAGGAGTAGTAGCATTAGGTGGTACACACTGCTTTCAACTGAAAGTGAAAATAAAAATTGAAATATTATAATTATTCTTGTTGCTGCATATTGTCAGAGCCGCGCTTTCGGCCAAGAAGCTGTGGGGGAGTTCACTAGCATGTTCTGCCAAGGCGCCTTGGGCAACCTCTTGAAACGCCTATGAGCAGAAAGCAGACACGAGCAAGCCGCCCCGCTGCCTGGGCGGAGGGCGCGGGACAAAAACGACAACGGCCCCACGCCACCAACCAACACTTGCTGCGCCACCTGGCAGAGCAGGGCAGCCGGGCGCCGGAAGCGGGTTGTAGCAATGGCTGGCTGAGGAAAATACGGCCAGGAAAGTGCTTACTCTGCCGGGCGGGTGAAGGCAATGAGCAGGGCGCCGGCAGCCATCAGGGCAGCGCCCAGCACTACCTGCCAGGTAATCTTCTCCTTGAGAAACAGCACCGCCAGCACAATGGAAAACACCAGGGAGATTTTGTCGAACGATGAGGTGCGCGAGGCTGGCCCCAGCTTCAGAGCCTGAAAGGAAAGCAGCGACGACAGACAGGTAATAACGCCGGCCGCTACCAGAAACAGCCAGGTGCGCCGCTCCATCTGGGCCACCTGCGGTAGGTGCCCCTGCCAGGCCACCACGCCCCAGGCCACCGCCACAATCAGCACCGACTGCACGGCAAACGCCACGCTCGGCTCCACGTTTCTCACGCCCACTTTCGACAACGTGACCACCACGGCCGCCGCCACGGCTGCCAGCAACGAGAAAATCCACCACATGCCGCAATCAGGAAAAAGAATGAGTTCAGACCTACGTAACAACGCCGGCCGCCGCCGGAAACGTGCCTGGTGGCTGGCGCGGCCGTGCGTATCTTCGGGGCCGGATTTCCCGGCTGCTCCGGCGCAAGCCGCCGCTGCTGCCTGGCCCGCCTCTGCATGAAACTACCCAACTACCTGCCTTACCGGGCTGCCGCCGTCGGCGCGGCGCTGCTGGTCAGCGGGCCGGACTTCAGCCGCGCCCAAACCACCCCACCGCTGCCCGAGCCGCCCGGCACGGTACGCCTGGCCGATAACCTGTTCGTGGACGAAGCCGAGGTAGCCAACCTACACTGGCTGGAGTACCTGCACTTCATCCGCCGTGACTCCTCGGCGCAGTTTTTCCGCAGTCAACTGCCTGATACTACAAAGTGGGTTTCAACAAGCGTAGACACGGGGCAAGCAGTACAGCCTTTTTTCTGGATTCCAACTAACCGTACCAACCCCATAACCAACATTACCCACGAGCAGGCCCGCGCCTACTGCCGCTGGCGCAGCGCCGTAGTCAGCCGCGGCTACTTCCAGAGCGCCGCCTTCCGCAAGCAGCACCCCGAGCTGCGCGACTACACCGTGACCGTGGAGTACCGCCTGCCCACCGAAGCCGAGTGGGAGCAAGCCGCCGCCGGGGGCCTGCCGCCCGGCCCGCGCCCGTTTGAGCTAGTCCAGACCCGGCCCACGCGCAAGTCCAAACCTCTGCCCCTAACCGCCGCCGACGACCTCGTGGCCTGCCTCGACGCTCAGCACCTGCCGCACCCGGCCGCGGAAACCGCTTACGAGCTGCCCTTCAATCTGAAAGAGAACTACTACCTGGCCGGCTCCAACCAGGTGTTTTTCTGCGCCCCGGCCAGGGAAACCTTTCCGCTGCACGCCGCCACCAGCGGCCCGCCCAACGGCCTGGGCGTGCTGCACGTCATCGGCAACGTGGCCGAAATGACGGCCACGCCCGGCCTGGCCAAGGGTGGCTCATTCAAAACTTCAGTGCAGGGCCTCACCCTCCGCAGCCGTCAGCCCTACCAGGGCCCGCAAAACTGGCTGGGCTTCCGCTGCGTGGCCACCGTGCGCCTGGTGCGGAAGTAGGTTTTCTCAAAGACGCTGACGGCTCATCTCTTCCGGACAAATGAACTCTACTGTCACGCCGTGGCGCTGCAGTGCCGCCAGGTCCTTATGCCAGTCGGTATCGGTGGCGTTGACAATGGCCGGGCGGGCCGGATGGGTAAGGGCCAGCGCCACAAATTTGCGGTCCGAGGAGTCGAAACCGGCTAGGTCAGAGTCGGTGGGGAAGGCGGTGAAGCTGCCGTCGGGGTCGGTTTGTAGTGGGACCTGCTCACAGCGTGCCGGATTGTTGCGCTGGCGTAACGCCCATAGATAGAAAGCATCTCCTGGGCCTGGTTGACCAATGGAGTTCAGGTTCCTGTCATATTCATTGAGGATGATAAATGCAGTATCCAGCACCAGTATTTCGCCAGCCTTAAGCTGCTCAAGTCGCTCCGCTGCGGCCTTAACGCAAGCCGGGCCTGCATCAGATTTTCCATTTGCTGTAACAGGTACGTTCGTATCAATAATGTAATGCATCGGTTTTCTACTGATGCATTTTACGTTTCATTTCAGCTTTCATCATGGCGGCGGCTTCGCCCAGCGTATCACCAAAGAAGCCGTCGGGCCAATTATTGATATTTCCATATTCATCCAGCTGTAAAGGCGTAAGCTTAGACTCACCTTGTTCTATGGATGTGAAATACAGATTTGCTTTAGTTGAATCAAATTCCTTTTCAGGATTGAGGCCCTTCTCCGCCATACGTAATTGCAAGCGCTGCAACAGATGCTCACTGTGGCTTTCCAAAATAATCTGCACGTTACGCCGCTTGATAGCGTCAATAAATACATCGGCCAAGCCCGCCTGCACCGCAGGGTGCAAATGAATTTCCGGCTGCTCCAGAATAATCGTAGAGCCCTCCGGCACATAAAACAGCAGCACCAGCACCGGCAGCAGCTGCGAAACGCCAAAGCCTACATCGGTCAGAAATACCTCGGCGGATTCTGCGGTGCGCTTGATGCGTACTTCGTATTCCTTGCGGTTTGGGGCAATGGGGCGAACGGCGAAGGAGTGAATGAGGCCGAGTTCTTTGAGCCAGTAGGCTATGTGCTCTTCTAAAGAGCGACGTACTTTCCCAGTCCCCATGCTTATCCAAGACAATCGGGGGTGATTTCGAGAAGCTAGCAAAGCTGCAATAGCTCTTTCACCACGATTACCAACTCCTTGTGTTTTTTCTCCAGCCCAGGTGTATAGGCGTTTAGGGTAATCACGAAGGGGGCCTAAATAATAAAATTTGTCAAATAGCATCTGTAGGCTGCTTGGCAGATCGTTAAAAACATTTCCTTTATTGTAATAAAATGATAATATATTTGGAAAGCCATAGAATTTATAAGGGTCGTTTATGTTAGGAAATATATGTTCATTTTCTTCCATTTCTATACCATGTATATCTACATAAAATTCATTTGTAGATTGGTCTTGAGAGATGCCAAATGACTTGTTATCTAACAGGTACTGAAATTGAATAAGAGATGTCTCATCATCACTTTTTTCAATAATTGCTTTAAATTCAATATCTCCAATATGTACACCGTCAAGCTCTGTTTCGGCAGGAAGTAATACAGGGTAAGAGCTATTATAAGTTATTTTAAATTCTATGTAATCGTGGCTCTCATGATTATGAATAATATCATGCATCGTCCCTAACTCTGCGTATGAACGCTCGTCTCCCAAATTCAAAATCTGTGCTCTATCCGACGATTCCACGGTCTGCTTCAGCATCAAAAGAAACTGTAAGATGCTGGTCTTGCCGGATGAATTGGTGCCGAAGAAGCCGGTGATGCTACCGAATTGGATGTCGCCGGTATCCTTCCAGGACTTGAAGTTTTGAATGCGCAGAGAGTTCAGCATAGCAGTAGGCGTGAGGTCAGCGAAGGTACGGGAACTGAGGCACCACCCAACAAACAAACCCTCCCGTACCCGCTGGAAAGGGTAGAGGAGGGCCTGTCCGGTTTTACTGATTGGTGCTTTTACTTGCCGAAGAGCAGGCGCAGCACCAGCTGGTCTTTGGCGTTGAGGCTAGCCGGAGCCGGGCTATAGGTAGAGCCGCCCACGGTGAACACGGAAGTGGGGTCGGCGGTGGTGGAGCGGGTTTCGGGCACGAGCACGGGGGTGCCGTTGAGCTGGTTTTTCTGGTAGCGGATGCCGTTGGCCGTGTAATTGACGTCTATCATGTCGGTGCCCCGGATGCGGGAGCCCCGGATGTCGGTATTCTCCACGCCCAGCACGTGGCCCAGCTCCTTGAGGAAGAGGTTGATCAGGTAGCTGCCGCCTTTGGCCAGGGCGTAGGTCGTATTGACTTGCAGCGTGCGGCCCGGCTCCACGTTGTCGGGGTTGCCGTTAATCTGAAACGGAAACTGGCTGGCCGAAATAAAGTCCCCCGTGGTGGCATCGGCGCTGTAGTTGGAGAAGCTGATGCCGCTGTTGCTGATGACGGGGGCATTCTGGTCGTCGATGGTCACGAAGTACTGCTGGCCCGCGCCCGAGGCGGCGCCCTGGCGGACGAAGGTGATGTTCAGGTTCAGGCTGTTGTACTGCTGCATGGCGGATTCCAGGGCTTGCGTTACGTCGGGGGTGTTGGCTTTGGTCGTCAGCCCCAGCACAATCTGGGTGGGCTCGTTTTTTAGCACGCTCTCGGCGCGGTAGTGGCCCGGCACGAAGGAGTTGCGCTGCGGGCGAACCGGGCGGCTCAGGCGGGCATCGGCCGAGGCCGGGGCGGTGGCGGAAGCAGCGGGCCGGGGCTCGGTGTTTTCGCAGGCCGCCAGCGACAAGCCGGCCAGCAGGGCGAAGCTCAGATTTCTCGATAAGGCAGGGAAGTTGGTTTTCATACCGAAGTGAGGGAAGTGATGATGAGGAAAGAGTGAGTGAGCAAGCTTGCTTTTCAGGTTGTGGTGAGCAGGGCAGGTCAACGGCCTGACGCCAGGCCTGCACCACCGGGGCGGGCAATGCGGAGGAGGTCTGTTTTCAGTGGCAGAGGAGAAGGAGGGTGAACCAGTAGGAGGAAGCAGGCGGCCAGCAACTACCCACGGCGCCCAAGCAGCGGAGCGCCTGCCCCAGGCTACTCGGCGCCGCCGCCGAAAGGGTTGCCTCAGGTTTAAAAAGAAAGGCCGGCCCCTTGAGCTTCGGAAACAGAGGCGCCGCCGTCAGAGCAGCCATAGATCAGGTTGCCGCCTCTCCCTGCCCGACCTTTTCCTGGCCTATCTTTGTTGATTCACCACCGCGCGGAAAACTAAAATCCGTGTAATCTGCTTAATCCGCTCAATCTGCGATGAAGGTTTGCATTGCCGAAAAGCCCAGCGTGGCCCGCGAAATAGCCCAGGTGCTGGGCGCCTCCCGCAAGATGGACGGCTACTTCGAGGGCAACGGCTACCAGGTCACCTGGACGTTTGGGCATTTCTGCCAGCTGCGGGAGCCCGAGGACTACCGCCCCGAGTGGAAACGCTGGAGCATCCACGACCTGCCCATGCTGCCCGAGCAGTTCGGCATCAAGCTCATGCGCCGCGACGACGGCGTGGTGCGGCAGTTCAACGTCATCAAAAACCTGCTGGCCTCGGCCGAGGAAGTCATCAACTGCGGCGACGCCGGGCAGGAAGGGGAGGTGATTCAGCGCTGGGTGCTGCTGGAAGCCAAGTACCGCAAGCCCATTAAGCGCCTCTGGATTTCGTCTTTGACGGAAGAAGCCATTCGCCAGGGCTTCCAGAACCTGCGCGAGGGCTCGGAGTTTGATACGCTCTACCAGGCCGGCAAAAGCCGGGCCGTGGGCGACTGGCTGCTGGGTCTGAACGCCACGCGCCTGTTCACGCTCAAATATGCCCCCGGCCAGCGCCAGGTGCTCAGCATCGGGCGGGTGCAGACGCCCACGCTGGCCCTGCTCGTGGACCGCTACCACGAAATCCAGAACTTCCGGCCCGAGCCCTACTGGGTCTTGCGCACCGAGTACCGCGGCACCCTGTTCAGCCACGTGGCCCCGCCCAAGAAAGGCAAAGCCGACGACGATGAGCCCGACGAAAAAGCCCGCCTGAAGGCCCGCGGCTACTTCGTGACTCAGGAGGAAGCCGACGCCGCCCTGGCCCAGGTGAAAGACGCGCCGCTCACAGTAACGGGCGTCGAAATCAAGAAAGGCCTGGAAACCCCGCCCGCCTTGTTCGACCTCACTTCCCTGCAAGTGCAGTGCAACAACCAGCTGGGCCTCTCGGCCGAGGACACGCTGAAGACGGTGCAGGCCCTTTACGAGAAGAAGGTGGTGAGCTACCCGCGCGTAGACACCACCTTCCTGCCCGACGACCAATACCCCAAGATTCCGGGCATCCTGCGCGGGCTGGGCGGCTATGCGGGCCTCACGGCGCCGCTGCTGGCCGCCAAAATCCGCAAGAGCACCAAGGTGTTCAACAACCAGAAAGTCACCGACCACCACGCCATCATCCCCACCGGTGCCAGCGTCGGCGGCCTGCACGGCACCGAGCAGAGCGTGTTCGACATCATCGTGCGACGCTTCCTGGCCGCGTTTTACCCCGATTGTGAAGTCTCGAACACGACCGTGACGGCCGAGGCTGCCGGCCGCATCTTTCGGGTGCGGGGCCGCCAGATCCTCAACCCCGGCTGGCGCGTGGTGTACGGCGACCCGGAGAAGCAGCAGGCCCCCAGCCAACAACCAAAAGCCAACAACCAACAACCAGAGGAAGACGATGTAGTAAATACCGTGCTGCCCAGCTTCGAGAAAGGCGAAAGCGGCCCGCATAAGCCCCGCCTCGATGCCAAAATGACCCAGCCCCCGCGCGAGTACTCGGAGGCCATGCTGCTGCGGGGCATGGAAACCGCCGGCCGCAACGTGGACGACGAGGAGCTGCGCCAGGCCATGAAGGAAAACGGCATCGGGCGCCCCAGCACCCGCGCCGCCATTATCGAGACGCTGTTTAAGCGCGGCTACATCCGCCGCGACAAGAAAAAAATTGTGCCCACGCCCACCGGCGTCGAGCTGATTGGCCTCATTCGCAACCCCACGCTGAAGTCGGCGGAGCTGACGGGGCAGTGGGAGCGGAAGCTGCGCCAGATTGAAGGCGGCCAGCTCAGCCCCGAGCAGTTCTTGGGCGAGCTGAAGCAGCTGGTGCGCGAAATGGTGCTGGAAGTAAAGCACGACGGCTCGGGCCGGGCCGTAACGGTGGCCTCGGCGGCAATACCGGTAGCAGGGCCCGGCAAACCCGCCGCGACGCTTGGCACCACTGGCACCAATACCCATCAATTAAAAACCAACAGCCACTCAACCACGCAAGGCCTGGGCCCGTGCCCGGCCTGCGGCAGCGGCCACGTGCTGCGGGGCAAGTCGGCCTTCGGCTGCTCCCGCTGGAAAGAGGGCTGCCTGTTCCGCCTGCCCGCCGAGGTAGAAGGCAAGAAGCTCACCGACAAGCAAGTAAGTGACCTGCTGAAAAAAGGCCGCACCCAGGTGATGCAGGGCTTTCTGGACGATGGCGGCCAGAAATTCGCCGCCGCCATCCGCCTCAATGCCCAGCACCAGCCCGAGCTGCTGCGCGCCGCCGAAAGCAAGCCTACCACGCCCTCCGACCCCGGCCAGATTCCGTGCCCGGTGTGCCGGTTGGGCCAGATGCTGCGCGGCAAAAGTGCCTGGGGCTGCTCCCGTTTCCGCGAGGACTGCCAGTTCCGGGTGCCCTTTGAGTGGGGCGGCAAAACCCTCACCGACGCCCAGCTACAGCAGCTCCTGCGCAAAGGAAAAACCGGCGTCATCCGCGGCTTCATTTCCAGCCGCACCGGCGAGCGGTACGAAGCCGCGTTGCAGGTAGGAACAGAGGGCCGGATTGAGCCGGTGTTCGGGAAAGGGTAGGGGAGACGCGGGCTGCGCGCATCAGCAGCAGATAGTAAAGCGGTTTATGGAAGTCGAAAGAACATACCGGAACATCATGCTTCATCTGGCGTCCGCTTGCCGAAGCATCTCTCCCGCTTCGTTGAACGATTGAGTTAGCCCGCGGTAGAGATGCTTCGACAAGCTCAGCATGACAATAGCACTGCAACGAAGCGGGAGAGATGCTTCGACTTCGCCTCCGGCTGCGCTCAGCAGGACGGTCTACTGACTTCCTAAATAGCTTCAACACTTACCACTGACATGCAGGCACATACGCTGCTTTTTCTTCTATTGCTCGGTGCGGGGCTGGCGTGCACCCGCCGCGCTGCGTTGCCTTCTTCCTCTGGCACTACCGCCGCGCCGGCTACCGGCCTCCCGCCCCAGCTTCGCATCGAGACTGTGCAAACCAACCGGGAAGTGGAGGCGCTGGTGCGGAGCCTCAAGCCGTTTGATAGTCAGTTTGCCGTTGACGATTCTCTAACTTGGGCCCGGCGTGCCTGCGGCAACCGCCCGTACGGGGCCACCCAGCCGGCGTGGGTAAAGCAGGATTTCAACCAGGACGGCAAACTTGATTTGCTGGTGTTTGGACGGTGGCACCGGCCCGTTACCCTGGGCCTCATCAATGCCGGCCAGGCCCCACCCCAGATTACCTTTCTGACCCGCACAAGCACTGCCCGCTGCTCGGAAACCAGACTAGTTATGCTCGGCCGGCAGCCGGTGCTGCTGCACCGGGAGCAGCAGCCCGACACCACCGGAGAAAGAAGCCAGAACAGCTGGCTGCCGCCGGATACGCTGGTGTACCGCTTCGGCGCCTTTGTAAACTATAACCCCGCCCCGCGCGACTACCGCATCACGCGCCTGCACTACGAAACCACCGGCTGCTTCGGCACCTGCCCGGCGTACCAGCTGGCCCTTGACGTGACCAGCCGAAAAGCCGACTTCACCGGCCTGCGCTTCACCCGGCGCGAAGGCCAGGCGCAAGCCACGCTGCCCCCAAAAACCATCAACGACATCACCCAACTGCTCAACTACGCCAACTTCCCGGCCCTGCGCGACTCGTATGACGTACCGTGGACCGACGACCAAACGGCCACGCTTACCATCACCTACGCCAACGGCAGCGTCAAGCGCATCCGTGACTACGGCCTGCAAGGCACTCCTGAGCTGAGCAGAGTGTACAAAATGCTGGAAGAAATTCGCGTAAGTGAGGGCTGGTGAATGAGTGCAGGAAATGAGGTAACAGGTAACAGGTGACAGGTGCCGGGTAGCCCCAGCGGGGCGGCATGTCGGTAGTACAGTCTGCCCACTAGACCGGCAAAGCCCCAGCGGGGCGGCACCTGATGTCAGCACAACTTGGTGTCGCCCCGCTGGGGCTTTCAGCTATCATTACCCGCGGTTTCTACTGATATGCCGCCCCGCTGGGGCTAACCGGCTTACCACCTCGTCACCTGTCACTTGTCACCCGTTACCGTTCACCTCATTTCCTGCACTACTGAACCACTACTTTCTGGCTGCTTAGCACGCCTAGGTGCTCTACCTGAAGCAGGTACACGCCAGGTTTCACGCCGCTTAGGTTCAGCTCCAGGGGCGCGGCGGCCGTTGGCAAGTGGTGCTCCTGCTGTATGATTCGCTTCGACAGCACGTCGCGCAGGGTGATGGCCGCCGGGGAGCCGGCCCTGAACGGGAGGCTAACCGTGATGCGCTGCGTGGCAGGATTGGGCGAAACCACCAGCTGCCGGCTGCTGGCTGCCGAAGCAGCTGCCGAAGCGGTACTCAGGGCCGGGCGGGCGGCTCCTGCCGGCAGCTCCAGCAGCTCCAGCTTCCAGCGCTGGGCGTCGTTGCCGTTGTCGTAGTATTTGATAACGTTGGTGCCGGGGTCAGGATAGTTGTTGTACACGTCCAGGCACTGGTTGGTGCCCTTGTGCGTCAGCTTGTAGAACCCGCCGCCCACGTCGTCGATGCGCCAGCGCTGGGCATCATTGCCGTTGTCCCAGTACTGCCCCACGTCGGTGGGCTCCGGGCTGTTGTTCAGCACGTCGAGGCACTGGCTGGTGCCCTTGTGGCGCAGCTTGTAGTGGCCGTCGGCTTCCAGCGTGATAATCCAGCGCTGGGCGTCGTTGCCGTTGTCGGTGTACTGAATCACGTCGTCGGGCTCCCGGTTGTTGTTTACCGCGTCCAGGCACTGGTTGGTGCCCTTGTGCGTCAGCTTGTACGTGCCACCCGATACGATGCCGTTGGCAGTGCCGGGGTCGCCGGCCGGCAGGGGTAGAAGCGCTGAGGTTGTGACAGGCTCCCCAAAAACAGGGGTGTTGTCGGCCCGCCAGGTTATTTGCTGCACCCGGGCGGTGCGGCTGGGGTTGCAGGCGCCGTTGGGGTCGGCAACGGCATGGTACACTATCCAGTCTTCGGCGCCATTCGGCGACTTAAAGAAGCCGTTGTGCCCCGGCCCGTACACCCCGTTGCGGTCCGAGCGCCCAAAGACCGGCGTGCTCGACCGCGCCCAGGAGCCGGGGTCCAGTATATTTCCGTTGGTGTTGGTCATCAGGCCCAGCGTGTAGTTCGGCGACCAGCACGGGCTGCCCGAGTACGTGATAAAGGTTTTGCTATTGCGCTGTATAACCGCCGGGGCCTCCACAACGGCCCCCCAGTGACGCTCCCAGTCGTAGGCCACAGCAGCCAGCTCCACCCGCTGGCTGCCCAGCGTCCAGGGGTTGCTCATCCGGGCAAGGTAGATATGGTCGCTGGTGCAGCACCCGCCCGACCATACGTAATACAGGGTGCCATCCTTGGTAAACACCGTGCCGTCGATGGCAAAGTCGTCGGCATTGGGGTCGTACAGCCGGTTTTTGTACTGGTAGGGGCCTAGCGGATCGGTACCGCTGCTTTCCAGCACGTGCATCCGGTGCTGATGGTAATTGCCGTCGTTGCCGTCGGCCGTGTAATAGATGTACCAGCGCCGGCCATTGGGGCCATTAAGCAAATGCAGCTCGGGGGCCCATATGTTGCAGCACCGGCCTGGGGTGTTGTCAGTCCACACGGTGGTTTCGGGAGCCGTAGCCAGCCCCGCCACGCTCCGGGCCTTGGAAACCGCAATCCTGTTGCCGCGGGTGTAAGTCAGGTAGTAATGCCCTTCATAATACGTCATGTGGGGGTCGGCCGCGTCACTTTTAACCGGGTTTTGGAAAGTGGTCTGGGCCGAGGCCGTAACCAGCCCAACGAGCGTAAGCAGCAGCAGCAGCAAGCCGAGCCGGGCACCGGCAACCAGGCAGAAGCTGCTGCTGAGACCTGGGCCGGCACTGGCTTGTACGGCACGGCGCTGGCCGGCCGGGACGACGCAAGCTACCAGGCGGCTGGGCGCCTGCCGGAAGTAGCCAGCAACAAGAAAAGCGGTGGAGTTGTGTTTCATAACTGTGGTGGGTTAGGTTGGGTAAGGCCGATTTTCAACAGCTATGCCAGAGGGCCTGAGTGAAGTCAATGGGGCTTCAATGTGCTTATAAACAACGGATTAACTTAGACATTGGCAGGTATGTACGCAGGCAGCCGGTGCCACTTCCTTCCCGATTCGGTGACATGTCACACCAGAGCTCCAGGATGTGGGAGGCAGGCAGAGCTGTAACGGCAATGAGCTACTGGTAGAGCCGGTTCGTAGCCAGTACACGCGCCGGTCTGGCGGCGGAAAAAGCAGCCGGACCGGAGCCTACCCCTTGCGCAAAACTGCATGAAGTGTCTTCTCGGCCGCCAAGCCCAGGCATTCAGCGGTTGAGCGTGGAGGCGCAACATTTTCCGGAAGGCATCATTTCGCGCCGGTCGCCGTTCAATCTGCCATGCAAACTGGAAAACTACTGGTCCTGCTGGGGCTGCTGCTCGTGGCGCTGGGGGCCTTTCTGTGGCTGGGAGGTGGCAGCCTGTTCAGCTGGTTTGGCCGCCTGCCCGGCGACATTCGCGTGGAGCGGCCGGGCTTTCGTTTTTACGCGCCCTTGGCCTCTATGCTGCTGGTGAGTTTGTTGCTGAGCGCCGTGCTATGGCTGGTGCGGCGGCTGAGTGACTACGTGTAAGAAGCTACAACATTTTGGCTTTTGGTAGCGCAGGCGGCCGGCCTTATGAGTGTCGGATTTGTTGGCTTTGTCCAATTGCGCGCTCAGCTGCTTTGTAGAAATTTACCCGGCCTTCGTAGGCAGTAATTACCGTGAGCAAAAGCAGAGCAGTCTTATTGCACTTGACGCGCTTGGATAACAGTGAAGCCTGGCAAGGGGCAACAGGTCTTGGATGACAGATTTGTTCAATAGATGTCTTTCGATGTAAGCAGGAAGTTTAGTTTTACATAGTTGGTAGCGCATTTATAATTTATCTAATATTGTTTCAATAGAATAATAAGGTGCTTCTCTTTCGCTCTTCTTTTACCCTAGCACGTTTGTATGAAGAAAACCCCTACTCTCTGGAAGCTTACCGGTTGCGTTGCTGTTCTGACCGCTGTTACTGCCTGCGAAAAACCCGAGCTAGAGGAGCCGGAACCGCTGAAGGTAGCTATGTCGGCTAATGATGAAGACGACGATGACGAGGATGACGACGAGGATGATGATGACCAGATAGACTGGGCAGCGGCATTTCCTACGTTCACTGCCGCCGGGGGGGCCACCACCGTCAGCAACTTCACCAGCCTCGGCTTGATTCAGCCGGCGGCCAACCTGGCCGGCGCCGCCCTGACGGAGCACATGAACGGCAAGGCGGTTTTCCAGCGCACGTTCACGCTGCACGAAGTAGCCCCGCTGTGGAATAACGTACGGTGCGAAAGCTGCCACCTGGGCGGCGGCCGTGCCGGCCTGCCCCGCGTGAATGCCACCACCGGCGTGCTGACGCCGCAGCTACTGTTCCGCGTGAGCGTGCCCGGCGTCACCGGCCCCCACGGTGAGCCAATGCCCGTGCCCGGCTTCGGCGACCAAATCCAGCCCCTGAAAGTAGTGGAAGGCGTAGACGCCCAGGATGATGTGCGCGGCGCCAGCGACGAAGGCAACTTCATTGTGCGCTACACCGAGCAGCCCAGCCTGCGCTTCAAAGACGGTACCTCGGTGAGCCTGCGCCGGCCCACCTACACCTTCGTGAAGACCACGCGCGACCTGCCGGCCGGCACGCTGGTGTCGCCCCGCACGGGTTCCCAGGTAACCGGCCTGGGCCTGCTGGAAGCCGTGCCGGAAGCCACGATTCTGGCCTTTGCCCGCAACAACACCAACAACGGTGTATCGGGCCGGCCTAACCGCGTGTGGGACGAAGAGCTGGGCATGACCCGCCTGGGGCGCTTTGGCTGGAAGGCCAACCAGCCCAGCCTGCGCCAGCAAAACGCCGGCGCCGCCAACGGCGACATGGGCATCACCACTACCGTATTTCCGATTGAGCCCGGCGAAACGGCGGTTTCGGGCCTGCCCAACATGAGTGACCAGGAGCTGAAGGACCTGACCGTGTTTACCCAGACGATGGGCGTGCCGGCTATCCGCAACAACAACAGCCCCGAGGCGCAGCTGGGTGCCCAGCTATTTGTGAAGGCCGAGTGCACCAGTTGCCACGTGCCGGCCATGCGAACGGGTACGCTGCCCGGCCGCCCCGAGGTGTCGAACCAGCTGATTGCTCCCTTCACCGACCTGCTCCTGCACGACATGGGCCCGGACCTGGCCGACAACCGCCCCGACTTTCTGGCCACGGGCCGCGAGTGGCGCACGGCCCCGCTGTGGGGCCTGAGCTTGCAGCAAACCGTGCACGGCCACACCAACCTGCTGCACGACGGCCGCGCCCGCAACGTGCTGGAAGCCATTATGTGGCACGGCGGCGAAGGAGCCAACTCCCGCAAGATTGTAACCGAAATGAGCAAGCAGGAGCGCGACGCGCTGCTCTCCTTCCTCAACTCCATTTAATCCTAATCCGGTCAGTTGAGCCTCCACACCTGAGTGCAGGTCTGCCCGCAGATAGTAGGGTGCGCAGACACACAAAAGTAGCCTGGGAAAAGAGTGCGGGCCGGCCCGCACTCTTTTTTTGTTGGTGGTTGTGCCGGGGCCAGCCGTAGCTGCCGGGGCGCCAGCGCCGGGCGTAACCATTCGGGCCGGTGGGAGTTATACCCTTTGGGTCCGCGCCAGGCGCGGACAGGTTCTGTTCTATCCGCTTTCCCTCAACCATGCCTAAAATCGTTTCGCCTCAGGTAGAATTTGACGTTTTGCTTCGCCAGGCCAAGCAGGTTACCCCCGAAATCTTTACGCCCGACGGCGCGGGCTTCCTCAACTTGCTAGAAGGCCGCTGGCAGGAGCCCGGCCAGCCGCGCCCGTTCCGCTCCCCGGTGGACGGCTCCGAGCTGGGCAGCCTGCCCATGCTCAACCACGAGGCTGCCCTGCGGGCCGTCATCTTTGCCAAGCAGGAAGCCGCCACCTGGGCCGCCACCGACCTCGATGAGCGCCGCGCCAAAGTGCAGGACTGCCTCGACCAGCTGCGCCCCCAGGCCGACCTGATCGGCAAGCTGCTCATCTGGGAAATCGGCAAAACCTACAAGCTAGGCTTCACCGACATCGACCGGGCCATCGACGGCGTGCAGTGGTACGTGGACCATATTGAAGGCATGCTGGGCCAGCGCCAGCCGCTGGGACTGGTCAGTAATATTGCCTCCTGGAACTACCCTATGTCGGTGCTGCTGCACGCTGTGCTGGTGCAGGTGCTGTGCGGCAACTCCGTTATTGCCAAAACTCCTACCGACGGCGGCTTTATTTCCTTGAGCCTGGCTTTTGCCGTGGCCCGGCGCTGCGGCCTGCCCGTGACGCTGGTAAGCGGCCCCGGCGGCGAGCTGAGCGACGTACTGGTGAAGCACGAAGCGGTGGACTGCCTCAGCTTCGTGGGTGGGCGCTACAACGGCCGCAACATTGCCGACGCCCTTAGCGAGAAGCAGAAACGCTACATGCTGGAAATGGAAGGCGTGAACACCTACGGCATCTGGAACTTCTCCAACTGGCCCGCCCTGGCCGACCAGCTCAAAAAGGGCTACGACTACGGCAAGCAGCGCTGCACGGCCTACGTGCGCTTCGTGGTGGAGCGGCGCTTGTTTCCGCAGTTTCTGGAAACGTACTGGGAAACGGTGCGCCACCTGAAAGTGGGCAACCCCACCCTCGTGGACAGCCCCGACGATAAGCTGCCGGAGCTGGCTTTCGGGCCCGTTATCCACCGGGGCCAGGCCGAGGAGCTGGACCGCCTCTACGATGATGCGCTGAAAACCGGCGCTACGCCCCTGCTGCAAGGTAAGCTGGACGACAGCCTGTTTCTGCCCGATCAGGACCGCGCCGCCTACCGCGCCCCGCGGGCCCTGGTAAACCTGCCCCGCCAGAGCGAGCTGTATTTCAAAGAGCCCTTCGGCCCCATCGACTCTATTGTGCTGGTAGACCGGGTGGAAGAGCTGGTGGGCGAGATGAACATCTCGAATGGCGCCCTGGTAGCCGCCGTAGCCAGTGACGACGAGCAGTGGGTCCGGCGCACAGCCAAAGAGGTGCGCGCCTTCAAAGTGGGCATCAACCAGCTCCGCTCCCGCGGCGACCGGGAAGAGGTGTTCGGCGGGCTGGGCGAGTCGTGGAAGGGCGCCTTCGTAGGCGGGAGTCTGCTAGTGGAGGCAGTCACCCAGGGCAACGAGCTAACCCTGCGCGGCAACTTCGAGGACCACATTCTCATGCCGGAGAAAGTGTAGAACCTGTTGTGGTTTTCTTCACAGACAGGCTCTTCCCTTCGGCACAGAATGCAGCTCAAAGGAGCTTGATTGATAGTAATGGGCGGTAGTCTTTGTGTGCTGTAAACTGCTTTGAGCTGCATCCGCGGCCTGGAAATGCCTGCATTTCGACGTAGTACAACAAGCTATCAGAAGCAACAAAGGCTAGGAGGAGGCAAAAAAGCGGTTGAGGAAGTCATCTAAAACATACCGGATCGTCATGCTGAGCGCAGCCGAAGCATCTCTACCTCTGGCTAACTTCTGACGACTGCAACGAAGCGGTAAAGATGCTCGCGGGGCTCAGCATGACGGTCCGGTATGTTTTAGATGACTTCCTCAACCGCTTCAAAAACAAGGATGCCCGCCGCCAAACGGCAGCGGGCATCACTTGAATACACCAATTACAATGCACACATAAAATCAACTTAGTATACTGGCCGCGGTAAGAGCGGCCCATAAATAACACTGCTAAAGTACAAGGTCAGTGTGCTGTTTGTCCAACCAAAACACAGAGTGGTCAGACTTTTTGAGTGAGAAATTATTTACGTAACTATCTTACTTACAGAAAGTAAAGAATGAATTAATGGGCTTTATACTATAATTTATAAAGGCCATACAACGTATAGATGCACCTGACCGGAAGCCGCTGCCGACAAGGCCGGCTGCACCAGGCAGGCCACGGTGCCTTCCTGTCCCAGCCGCAACCCCGCCTCAGTGTAGAGCTGCACCTCTTGGCCCATGGGCGCCAGTGTAGGCACGGCTGCCCCGGCTCGGAGTGTAAGGCGCTGCCGCCACAGGCCGCCATAGCCACCGCCCAGCAGCACAGGTGGGTTGCCTAGGCCCGTGAAGTGGTCGGCGTAGCTGAGCAGGCCGTGCCAGCTGCCGAGCTGCCCGGCGCGGGCCCGCACCTGCGGTACTATCCGGGCCAGCCGGGTGCCCTCAGCCCGGAAGTCACCCAGCCGGCCCAGCCAAACGCCCAAGCTCAGCCCGAAGAAGCGTCCATCGGAAGCGGCGTATGGGTTCAGACCCCACCCAGATTGGGTGGGAGAGGCGCCGGGGCGAGGCTGCTGCCGGCCCAGGCTTAGGCGCAGGCCCATCGTAAAATCGGAGTCGTACTCGGCGTTGGGGTAGCGCCACTGGCTGGTGCGGGCCAGGCCCAGGCCGGCCGCCGCGTAGCGAAACGCCCCCGGCACCCGGCCCGCTACGCCGCCACCAAGCAGCAGTAGCTGGTTGCGAGCGGTGCGGGTAGGTGGGCCGGGTGGTGCCTGGGCCCTGGCCATGGAGGCAAGCAACAGCAAGCCAGCCGTAAAAAGTAGTTTCATGCCGGTAAATCAGGGCAGTACGTAGCCCACGCGCACGGTGGCGCTGAGCAGGTCGCCGGGGAAGTAGGAGTAGGTGCGGCTTTCGATGCCGGCGCCCAGGTACAGGCGCTGCTGCACGGTAGCATCTACCCCTACCCCGAGCGTAAAACCAGGATGACGGATGCGGCGGCGCTCAAACTGGGTTTCGGTAACGACTGTCGTAGTAAGGCCGTCGGGGTTCAGGTAGCTGCCGGGGTAGCGGTACACGCTGATTTCGCGGCCAACCAAAAACGCCGGCCCGGCTTCGGCCCGGAAAGCCACCCGCTCCGGCCGGCGGCTCGTGCGCACCGCCACTACGGCCTCGATGAAGCCCACCGCGCATTTTTCGCCGGGGCGTTTGTCGGGCTCCCGGCTGGCGGCGTCGGTCCAGAAGCCGCCCAGCCGCGGCTGCACGCTGAACCAGGACTGCCCGGACAGGCGCCGCTCGACCCCAAAGCTTACGGCCGTGCCAGGCCAGCCATGGTTGGTATAGGAGGCCCGGCCCAGGCTGGCTACGAGCAGAGTGCGCCCCGAGGCCGGCGCAGCGGTTTGGGCCCACGCCGTGGCCGCCGGAGTCAGCAGCAGGAGCGCAAGTAAGAATTTCAGCATAGTCAGCCAATGTATAAGCCTGAACAACCTGACCAAGACTGCACAGCGGAAACCGGGCGCGGCTCCGTACTGCACACCAGGGTTTCAGGCAGGCCTTCAAAGATGATAAAATGAAAGGGCTCCAGCGAATACCGTTACGGGCACCCAGCCCAGCCGCCGGGGCAAGAAGCCAGCCAGCTTACTCCAAGCCGGCGGTGCTGTCGTCCGGGGAGCAGCTGGCGCAGGTCGATGGTATCCGCGGCACTTCCCACGGGCCTGCCGATTTCTTGCGGAGTTGCGCATCGTGTGGACACCTGAATTCTGCGCAGCTTCTGCAAAAACACAGCCTGATAGGCCGTCAGATATCGGATAGATGCTCAAAGTCAGCTGCGTAGCCGTATCTTGGCGTATGTCGACATCACGCCGCTTCCGCTTCACGCCGCTGTTTTACGTGGGTATTGTCTGGCTTATTCTGGGAATTACCAGCACTAAGCGCGTGGCTTTTATTTGTATCGGAGTCGTCTTCATTGTGCTGGGCAGTAAGCGCGTAGAAGAGCCGCCGTCCGATACGCCTCCAGGGCCACCCCCGGCCGAAACGCCGTAAGCCCGCTTTCTGGCTACCTTCGCGGCGGTTTCTTCGGCTGCAACTCTTCTTTTCTATGCCCTTTCCGATGACCTCGCGCCGCTGGCTCTGGCTGTTTCTGCTGGTGCTGGGCGGGGCCTTCCTGTTTCAGCTGGGCACTTGGGGGCCGCTGGAAACCTCCGAGGCCCGCTACGCTGAAATCGGGCGGGAAATGCTGCGCGGGCAGGACTGGCTACACCCGCGCCTGCTGGGCATTCAGCACTTTCATAAGCCCCCGCTCACGTACTGGCTGACGGCTGCGGGCCTGGGCCTGGCCGGCGAAAGCGCCCTGGGCGTGCGGCTGCTGCCGGTGCTGGCCGTGCTCGTGCAGGTGGTGCTGGTATATGGCCTGGGTCTGCTGCTTTTTCAAGGCGACCGGGCCCGCGCCCTGGCCGCGGCTGTTCTGTACGGCACGTTGCCCGTAGTGCTTATTTCGGCCCTCAACGTGACTACCGACGTGTACCTGGCCACGCTGGAGCTGGCGGCCACCTACGGCATCCTGCGCTACTACCATACGGGCGGGGCGCGGTGGCTGTACCTGTTTTGGGTGGGGCTGGGGCTGGCATTTCTGACCAAAGGGCCGGTGGGCTTCGTGCTGCCGCTGATGGCGGTGCTCGGCTTTTACTTCCGGCGGGGGCAGGCGCGGCGGCCGTTTACGGTGCACCACGTGCTGGGCTTCGGGCTGTTTGTGCTGGTAGGGCTGAGCTGGTACCTCTACCTGGCGGCCGAAAACCCGGCGTTTGTGCGCTACTTCCTGGTGGAGCACACCGTGGAGCGGTTTGCCAACGCCGCCACGTTCAACCGCAGCAAGCCGTGGTGGTTTTACGTGGTGCTGGCGCCGACTACTTCGCTGCCGTGGTCGGTGGCGCTGGTGGCGCGGGCCGCGCGCACGCCCTGGGCCTCGGTGCCCCGGCCGTGGCAGAACGTGCTGGTATTCTGGGTGCTGGTGCCGCTGGTGTTCTTTTCGCTATCCAGTTCCAAGCTGCTGCTTTACGTGCTGCCCATCTTTCCAGGGCTGGCTCTGCTCACGGTGTACTACCTGGGCCGCTGCACCGAGGCCGCGCTGCACCGCTGGTACGTGGGCATCGTGGCGTTTTATGGGCTGCTGCTGGCGGCGCTGTGCGTGCTGCCCATCCTGACCACGGTGCTGGACCTAGGCTTCGAGGTGCACCCGCGCACGGCGGCCTGGCCGGCGGCCGGGGTTATTCTGCTGGTGCTCACCCTCACGCTCTGGGGCCAGGTGCGCATTGCCCCGCGTCTGCTGGTGGCTACAGTGCTGTTCACGGGGCTGTTGCTCTTGTCCGTCAAGCCTATTCTGCAGCAAAACGAGCTGGCCTTCAACGGCAGCCGCCCGCTGGCCCAGTTGCTGCGCCAGCACCACCTCACGGGCCGCCCGGTGCTGGTTTACGATGAGCTGCTGCCGTCCCTGGCCTTCGAGCTGGGCCAACTGCCCGTGTCGTTGCACGACGGCAACCACAACCTGCGGCGCGAAACCCAGTTCGAGGCCACCCCCGCCTGGCGCCGCACCCTGCTCGACTTGCAGGATTCCACCCAGCGTCCCGCCCTCGATTCTCTTCTCCGCCAGCACCCCGTGCTGCTCGTGAAAGGGGAGCTGAAGCCAGAGCGCCGCTGGCTGCTTCAGCATTTCCAGAAGCAGGAGAAGCTAGGCAAATGGACGGTGCTCTGGAAGTGGTGAACTGGTGGGGTGATGGGGTAACAGGTGACAGGTAAGAAGGAACGTCATGCTGAGCGTAGCCGGAGGCGAAGTAGAAGCATCTCTCCCGCTGGCTAACTCAATCGTTAGCCTCAAAGCAGGCATCAGCAACGAAGCGGTAGAGATGCTTCGACAAGCGGACGCCAGATGAAGCATGACGTTCTTCTTGTCACCTGTCACCTGTTACCTGTCACCTGTCACTCATTCACCGATACACCGCCTCGGCTTTGTCGCGTAGGTTGTAGGCTGAAGACATGACCTCGCCGTAAGCGCCGGCGGAGCGGATGGCTACCAGGTCGCCGCGGCGGGTTTCGGGGAGCAGCACGGCCCGCCCAAAGGTGTCCGACGACTCGCAGATGGGCCCCACCACGTCGTAGGGCTGGGCGGGCAGCTGGCTGCTCAGGTTCTGGATGTGGTGGTGGCTGCCGTACAGGGCCGGGCGGATCAGCTCGGTCATGCCCGCGTCGAGGATGGCGAAGCGCGTCTGCTGGCTTTCTTTCACGTAGAGCACCCGGCTTAGGAGCGTGCCGCACTGCGCCACCACGGCCCGGCCCAGCTCCACGTGTACCTGCTGGCCCGGCCGCCGCACCAGGTGCCGGTCAAACGTGCCAAAATAGGCCGCGAAATCGGGAATCGGCTCTGTGTCGGGCTGCTGATAGTTGATGCCCAGGCCCCCGCCCACGTTGAGGTGGGGCAGGCGGTGGCCCCGGTCTTCGAGCCAGGTTTGCAGCTCGTTGAGGCGGCGGCTCAGCTCCCCAAACACCGGCAGCTCCGTAATCTGGGAGCCGATGTGGGCGTGCAGGCCCACCAGCTCCACGTGCGGCAGCGTGGCCAGCTTGTCAATCACCGCGGGCAGGTCTTGCAGGCTGATGCCGAACTTGTTGGCCTCCAAGCCCGTGGTAATGTGCGGGTGAGTCAGGGCGTCCACGTTGGGGTTGATGCGCAGGGCCACCCGCGCCCTGCGGCCTTGGGCGCCGGCCAGCTCACCCAGCACCTCCAGCTCCTGCACCGACTCGGCATTGAAGCAGAAAATATCAGCCGCCAGCGCCAGGTTAACCGACGCATCCGACTTGCCCACGCCCGCAAACACCACGTGGCCCGGCGCGAAACCGGCGTCCAGGGCCCGCTGCACCTCGCCGCCACTCACGCAGTCGGCCCCCAACCCCGCCGCCCGGATGCGCTCCAGAATCGGCAGGTTAGAATTGGCCTTGAGGGCGTAATGCACCTGGTAGCCGCCGGGCCGGGCAGCCGCAGCCAGCGCCGCCAGGGTTCGGTCCAGCAGGGCCAGGTCGTAGAAGTAAAACGGGGTAGGAGTGGAGGCAAGCTCCTGGGGTAGCTGAAAGGGCATATGACGTGGACCTCACCCCCTAGCCTCCTCTCCAAAAGAGAGGGGGACTAGTTTTTAGCTTTCTAGAGCTAGTATGGAGGTGGTTGAAGTTTAGAGGTAAAAAAGTAGAGAAGAAGTGCGGATGATTGTCAACCACCCCAGGGCCTCTAGCCTTATAAGCTAGAACCAGAGCCCCCTTTCCCTTTCGGAGAGGGGGTTGGGGGTGAGGCGACTACAGCTAGGGACTGGGCTTCCGAAACAGCCCTTCATTCAGCGCTAGCAGCGCCCGAGTCTTATCCACGGTGTTCACCAGCAGGCTGATATTGTTGGGTGAGCCGCCGTAGCTGATCATGCGCAGCGGAATGTCTTGTAGCGCCGCAAAAGCAGCGTGGGCGGCGCCGTGGGCATCTTGCAGCAGATTGCCAACCAGGCAAATAATCGTCTGGTTTTCATCCACCTCTACTGTGCCGAAGCGGCGCAGCTCCTCCAGAATCTGGGGCAGGCGGGCCGGGTCGTCGATGGTCAGGGACACGGCCACTTCTGAGGTGGTAATCATGTCGATGGAGGTGCGGTACCGCTCAAACACCTCGAACAGGGTGCGCAAGAAGCCGTGGGCCAGCAGCATGCGGCTTGATTTCACGTTGATGGCCGTAATGCCGTCCTTGGCGGCCACCGCCTTGATGGCTTCGGAGCCCGTGCGCGAGGAAATCAGCGTGCCGGGCGCATCGGGCTGCATGGTGTTCAGGAGGCGCACCGGAATGCCGTGCTGACGAGCCGGCAGCACCGAGCTGGGGTGCAGAATCTTGGCCCCGAAATAGGCCAGCTCGGCCGCCTCATCAAACGACAGCTCCCGGATGGGATAGGTACCCGGCACCACCCGCGGGTCGTTGTTGTGCAGGCCGTCGATGTCGGTCCAGATCTGAATTTCCTCGGCCTCCACGGCCGCTCCAATCAGCGAAGCCGAGTAGTCGGAGCCTCCGCGCTTGAGGTTGTCGATGGAGCCTTGGGCGCTGCGGCAGATGTAGCCCTGGGTAATAAATAGCTGCTGGGCCGCGTGCGGGGCCAGCGTAGCGGCCAGGTGCTCCCGGATGTAAGCCGCGTCGGGCTCATCATCCTGGTCGAGGCGCATGAAGTCGAGGGCTGGCAGCAGCACGGCCGGGTGGCCCAGTACCTGGGTCACGTAGCGGTGAAACAGCAGGGTGCTCAGCAGCTCGCCCTGGGCCAGAATCACCCGCTCCCCGTCACTGGACAGCGGGGCCGTGGTCAGGTCCAGCAGGGTCTGAAAGTGCTGGTCAAGCTGCCCAATGGCGGCCGGCGCGTGGCCGCCTGGCAGCAACTCCTGGGCTACGTCATGGTAGCGCTGGCGCAGGGCCTCGATGCCGGCCGTGGCGGCGGCCACGTCCTGGGCATACAGCAGGCGGGCAATGTCTACCAGGGCGTTGGTGGTGCCGCTCATGGCCGACAGCACCACGATGCGCCGCCCCAGCTGCGGGGCATGAACTAGCCCGGCCACCTCGCGCATCCGCTGCGCCGACCCGACGGACGTGCCGCCAAACTTGAGAACTTTCATAGGGGTAGAGAGTACAGAAAAAGCGCCGGCCCTGGGTCAGGACCGGCGCTAGGAGGTTCAGTTGAAGCAGTTAAGGATGCAACAAGCAGGTGCGACGGTCAGGCCGGAAACCGTTTCTTGCATTTCTTGACCAGCATACACGTGCCCGCCCCACCAGCCAGTATCGGCCACAACGGAGCAACAGCAGAGCGTACAGAGCAGGTCATTGGGTGAAAAACGGTCAGCCAATTAGCCGGATTTGCGGGCGCAAGTACGGGTGCGCTGGCCCTTACTTCCAAAAGTCGCCCTAAAAAATTGATGCGTACCCCATGAATTAAGTTAGAGCGGCATTCCCAACAACTCATTTCCGGGCGGCAACAAACAAGAAAAAGCCCTGCTCCAGGGCGGGAGCAGGGCTAGTGCGAAAAGTGGCCGCGAGGTGGCGACGCTTCACTGAACCTCCAGCTTCTGGCGGGCCGTGCCGGCGCTGGTTGTTACTTCCAAGAGGTATACGCCTGCCTTCTCCCGGCTAAGGTCCAGATCGAGGGCAGCAGTGCCGGTCCAGGTATTCGTACGAACCAGGCGGCCGGTTACGTCCAGTACCCGCACCTGGGCCGGACCACCCAGCGGCCGGGGCGCACGTAGCGTCGTGTGGCCGCCCAAGGCCGGGTTGGGAACTACCTGTAAACTGGCCTGAAGCGCAGCATCAATCCCCGACCGAGTAGTAAGGACCGTGCCCGTAAACCGGTTTACGCCATTGCCTACGATATCGTCATCATTCTCAAAACCAATGCTACCTGACCAGCCTACTGTGGGGCTGATAAAGCTTACCGTCAGGTGGTTGATGGTGTTCTCCAGCGCCACCCACGTCTGCCCGTTGTCACGAGAATAGGACGAGCCTTGGTCGTCATTGCCAAGGTCGCTGCCCGTAGAAACGTATTGGTTGGTGCCAGGAACAGCGCTCAGGCCTATGCCGTGCAGGGGTCCGGTGTAGGTGACTTGCGTCCAGGTCTGGCCGCCATCAGTGGTGCTAAACAGGCCGTGTTGGGTACCGTCCTCGTCGAGAACTGAGAGTAGCCCGTTTTGCTCATCCCGAAAGGCCAGTCCCGTGGGCTCACCTGCTGCCGGCACTTGCGTGATGGTCCAGGTAAGGCCCCGGTCGGGGGAACGAAGTACCCGGCCTTCATCCGTAAGAACCCAGATGGAGTTGCCAGCCACCGTGGGTTTAAACACGCTTAAACTCTCATCTTCCAGGCTCGGGGGAGTCCCGGTTACTGGTGTCCAGGTCTGGCCGCCATCGGTGGTGCGGTATAGCTCAAAGCTGCCGGTTGCGGTAAGCTGCTCTCCGCCTGCTACGCCCTCGGTAGCCGAAAAGAAATGAACAAAGCCCGGAAAGCTCCTAGAGTTAACGAATGCCGTACCCGTACCCTGCGGAGTCCAGGTCTGGCCGCCGTCGGTGGTGTGCAGAATTCGGCCGCCATTACCGTCGATAATGGACGTAACCACCCAAGCGGTAGAAGCGCTGATAGCACTAAGACCGGTAACGCTTTCCCGGTTTGCTGCATCTACGGGCAAGGTGGTGACCGTCCAGGTTTGGCCGCCATCCGTTGTGCGTGCTAGCTGCGGAGTTGCATACCCCTCTTCCACAGGTTCACCGACAGTCCACACAGTGGAGTTATCCACCACCCTCAACAGCAGAGGCACTGCCCGGCGGTTAGCGAAAGTAATCGGTTGGTTTACCCATTGAGCCCAGGCGTTCAAGCTCAGGCAGACCACGCTAAGCGCGGTAAGTACAGTTTTTTTCATAGAAAGAAAAGGATTATAGAAAGTGAAACAGAACACTGTATGGGTGAGCACCCTTAGCCTAGAAAGGTTGCCTTAGTGGAGAGTAGATATTTTCAGCAGACAAACGACCCTCGTGAAAGTAGGCTTAGTATTCATTTAAGTCAAATAAATATTGATATAAGAACATAAAAATTGAAAAGTCCACTAGCTTATCTCCTTTTGCTCTCTCAGTGAGGAGGGAGGATACGACACAGTAACCTTGGTTTACACTGGTCAGAAAGCTGTTGTGCATGAGCTACCCTTGAACACGCCAGACCCCAGAGCTGATGGCCAGGCTCCAACAGCGAAAAGGCGCAACCTGATGGTTGCGCCTTGCAGTGAACAAGAAGTGGATACGTCTGCTTTCTACCGCACCGGCTTGGGCAGCACCGGCAGGCTCTCGTGGCCCTGGGCGTCAACGGACACCACGCCGAAGATGTAGTTGTCCTTGTTGAAGGGCAACTCGGCTTTGGTGTCCGTCACGAAGAACTTCTGCTGCCACTCCGGGGCGCTGGTTTCGCGCATAAGCACGTAGTAGCCGGCTGGTTTTTCGCCGGCTGCGGGGGCCTGCCATTGCAGCTGGGTGCGGTTGGTAAGTTCGGCGGTGAGCACGCCCACGTTTTCGGGAGCAGGAGGGGCCAGGGCCAGGTTAGCCAAGATGGCCAGATTGACGCCCGTGTTGCGGCGCAGGTAGGCGAAGTCCATGAACTTGGCCAGGTCGCCGTACTCGGTGCCGTTTTCCTGGCGCAGGTCCTGGTGCTGGTGGCGGAAGTCCTCGTTCATCTCCGTAAAGCGCACCGCCGTGAAGCCTTGCTGGTTGAAGGGCGTATGGTCGCCGCCGCGCAGGAACCGGTCGGGGCGGTACTCCAGCACTACCTCGTGGCCGGGCACGTAGAGCTGGGTGGCGGTGCGGGCGTAGCGGGCCAGGTTGCGGCTGGGCGAGTCGTTTTCGCTGCTCAGGGTGCGGCGCAGCCTGGCCTCGTCGGGCGTTTCGGCGGCGGGCACGCCCTCGCTGAACACGCGTAGCTTGGTGGGCGCCTTGATTTCGGGGTCGTGGCCGGTGGAGTTGCCCATGATGTCGTTGTTGAGCATGGCCACGAGGTTCCAGCCTTCTTTCTTGGCCCGCTTGGCCAGGTGGGTGGAGCCGTAGAGCCCCTGCTCCTCGCCCTGCACCGCCACGAAAATGATGGTGGCCGGAAACTGCTGCTTGCTCATCACGCGGGCCAGCTCCATCACGGCCACCGTGCCTGAGCCGTCGTCGTTGGCGCCGGGGGCGTCGGCCGTGGCGTTCATCACGTCCGACACCCGCGAGTCGATGTGCCCGCTCACGATAAACACGCGCTTGTCGGTGGGGTCGGTGCCGGGCAGGGTGGCCATGACGTTGGCCATGAGCACGGGCCGGTCGATGCGGCGGCCGTCGGGCTTAATGGTGAACGTGTCCTGCACTACTTTCAGGCGCCCCCCGCTGGCTTTGCTGTACTTCTCCAGCTCCTGCTGCACCCAGTTGCGGGCCGCCCCGATGCCGCGCTTCTTGCTTTTGGTGTCGCTCAGGGTGTGGCGCGTGCCGAAGCTCACCAGCTTGTCGATGTCGTCGCGCAGGTTCTTTTCCGAAATTTCCTCCACCATCTGTCGGATAAGCGGGTCAGGAGTAGAAGCCGGCTGGGTTTGGGCCAGTGCCGAAGCTGCAAGGCCAAGGGAAAGCAGCAGAGAGAAGGTAGCGCGACGCATAGGAAGGTTGGTTGTGACGGGGTAGAGACGTAAGGAGCAGCCGCACCGTTGCGGCCCTGAAGATAGGCTGTGTAGCGAATTGATGCTTAGCGCAAATCGACAGGGCGGTATAGAGACGCAACATCTTGCGTCTTGCGTCTTGTCGTTGAACGGCTGGTACCGTTCTAACGGCGCGGACGCGGAGACGCGAACCGTAGGAAGGCGTAGCCAAGGGCCGCGTCTCTACAGCAGCCGGCTTACCAGCACGCTGGCCGCGTTGCCCCCAAACCCCGCTGCATTCACCAGCACCCGCTGAATCGGGCGGGATGAGCCCGGCGCCAGGTCCGTAGTGAAGGGCGCGGCGGGCCACTGCTGGGTTTCGAGCACGTGCAAAGCGAAGTCCAGGCTCAGGGCGCCGGAAGCGCCCAGCGTGTGCCCCAGCAGCCACTTATTCGACAGCAGCGGCGGCAACTCGGCGCCAAACACGGCCCGCAATGCCGCCCGCTCGGCGGCGTCGCCGGCGGGTGTGCCGGGGCTGTGCAGCACCACGGCGTCTACGTCGTGGGGCGTGCGGCCGGCTTGGGTCAGGGCTTGCCGGATGGCCTGCTGAAAGTGTTGGCCGTCGGAGGAAAGACCGGTTTTGCTGGCTATGGTTTCAAACCCAAAGCCTACGGCTTCCAACACAAACCGCAGACCGGCCACCAGCTCCTGGTCCAACTGCTCCCGCCCAACTTTCTCCAGCGCAAACACGGCCGCGCCCTCACCCAGCACGAACGTAGACGGCCGGCCCGCGCCCGGCCGGCACGGCCACTCGGCAGCCGGAAAGGGCGAGTAGATGCCCAAAGCGCGCATCTGGGCCAGGGTGAAATCGGTAAGCGGAGCCTCGGTGCCGCCGGCCAGAAAGCGCGTGGCCATACCGGCCCGCAGCCAGGCTACGGCATTGCCCAAAGCCTGAAAGGCGCTGCTGCACGTGCTGGAATGGCTGAGGGCGGCCCCGCCCGCCGCCCCGGCATCGAAGGCCACCCAGCTGGCCACGTTGCCCAGGGTGGTAAGGGGCGAAGCGGCGGCCGACACCGTGCCATCGGCCAGGAACTCGGTGTGAAACGCTTCGAGCCGGCCGGTGGCGCCGCGGCTGCTACCGATGCTGACGGCCAGTGGGAGAGGTGAGAAGTGAGAGGTGAGAGGTGAGACGGCAGCAGCAGCTTCTGCCACCGTTGCCGGCCACCCCGCTTCGGCCGCGGCTTGGCGGGCAGCCAGCAGGGCCAGCAGCACAGTCCGGTCGAGCTGGCGGTAAGCTGGCTGAGACCGGCGCAGCTCGGCCACAGCCGTTTCGGCTGCGGCGGGCAAAGCGGCCACCACCAAGCCGCTAGAATGGGCCGTGAAGGGCGAAACGGCCGGAGCGTCCGGTACCGGCCGCCACCCCAGCGCCGACACCCGGCCCCGACCCCGAATCAGAATCACCTCGTCGGCACTAGTCATGCAGAAACTCGGGCAGGGTGGGGGCGGGGGTGAAGTCGAGCACCAGCTCCCGCATGCGGCGCAGCACGGCGTAGAGCAGCTCCAGCTCCTGATTGGTAGTGCAGTAGGGCGGCAGCAGGTACACCACGTTGCCCAGGGGCCGCAGCACCACCTGCTTGTCCAGGGCCAGCTGGTAGAAGGCGTCACGCAGGCGGCTGAAGTAGCTGGTGCCCTCGCCAGGGTCGTACTCCACGGCCAGGATGGTGCCCCGGTGCCGCACAGCCCGGATGCCCGGCTGGCCTGCTATTTCCCGGTGAAACGCCGCGTGGGCCGCCGCTATGCGCTGGCGCTGCTCGGTGCATTCGTCAGCCCGCGTCAGTTCCAGGCTCGCCAGAGCGGCGGCGCAGGCCACGGGATTAGCGGTGTAAGAGTGGCCGTGGAACAGGGCCTTCATCTTGTCCTGACTCAGAAAGGCCTCGTAGATGGGAGCCGCGCAAGTGGTCAGGCCCATGGCCAGGGTGCCACCGGTCAGGCCCTTGGAAAAGCACATGATGTCGGGCTGCTCCGTTAGCTCCTCCGAGGCAAACAGCGGACCCGTGCGGCCGAAGCCGGTCATCACCTCGTCGGCAATGCAGAGTACGCCGCGGTGGTGGCAGCGGCGCAGCATTTCACTTAAAATTTCTGGCTCGTACAGTACCATGCCCGCCGTGCCCAGCACCAGGGGCTCGAAGATAAAGCCCGCCACATCGGGGCGCGTGAGCAGGGCGTCGAGCTGGGCCAGCACCTCGGCCTCCCGGCCCAGCACCGGCACGTCGATAAACTCCACCGCAAACAGTAAAGGCCAAAACGGCGCCGTGAAAACCCCGCGGCTGCTCACGGCCATGGCCCCGAAGGTGTCGCCGTGGTAGGAGTCACGAAAACACAGAAAGGTGCGCCGTTCGGGCTGGCCGTGGTTGTGGAAGTATTGCAACGCCATTTTCAGGGCCACTTCCACGGCCGTTGAGCCATTGTCGGAGTAGAACACGCGGGCCTGGTTGCGCGGCAGCAGGGCCAGCAGCTGCTCGGCCAGCTCCACGGCGGGCGGATGAGTGAAGCCGGCAAACAGCACGTGTTCCAGCGTGTGCAGCTGCTCGCTCACGCGCCGGGCAATGTGCAGGTGGGCGTGCCCGTGCAGGTTGGTCCACCACGACGATATGCCGTCGAGGTAGCGGGTACCGTCCTCGGCCACCAGCCAGCTGCCTTCACCCTTTACTATGGGAATGGGCAGCGGGGCCGTTTGCATCTGGGTATAAGGGTGCCACAGCACGGCGTGGTCCCGTTCGGAAAGAGTAGGCATAAGCAAAGGAAAGTGCCGCACAAAGCTACAACCAACCCCGACGCCATTTCTCGCTGAGGTTCGCGGAGGGATGCGCTGAGCTGTTCTTATAGATTATCAGAACAACTCAGCGCACCTCAGCGCATCCCCCGCGCACCTCAGCGAGAAAACTACATTTCCTTGAACCACTGTCGGAACTCCGCAGCGTAGCGGCTCACTACGGCCGGCGACACGTCGGTTTCCAGCCGCACGCGGGGCAGTAGTGGCACGCCGGTGTGTTGTTGAATAAAGCTTTCTGTGGCCGGTGTCGGCTCCCCATTGAACACGAGGCCCCGCACCCGGATGCCGCGACTATGCAGGGCTTCCAGCGTGAGCAGGGTGTGGTTAATGGAGCCCAGGTAGTTGCGCGACACCACCACCACGTCCAGCCCGAGCTGCTGAATCAGGTCGGCAATCAGGAAACCCGGCGCCAGGGGCACCAGCAGGCCGCCCGCGCCTTCTACCAGCAGGTGATTTTCGGTGGCGGGCAATTCAAAATCGACCGGCTGCAACGTCAGGCCCTCAGCAGCAGCCGCGGCGTGGGGCGAAGCAGGCAGGTGCAGCCGGTGCCGCTCGGGCCAGAAGCGGCTCACAGGGTTCTGGACCAGGCTGCGCACGGTGCCGGCATCAGTGCTGGGCTCCAGGCCGGCCTGCACGGGCTTCCAGTAATCGGCTTGCAGGGCTTCGGTAAGAATGGCTGAGACGAAGGTTTTCCCCACGTCGGTACCGATGCCGGTGATAAAGAGCTTTTCCAAGGGAATAGTGAAATGGTGGGGTGGGTACCGGCGTTTGTTTGAGTACGCTGCTATGCCTCGCCTACCCACAAGCTGCCCCGGCGAAAACCGTAGATTAGGCTAATTGTACCATTACTGTTTTGGCGTTTAGTAATGGTATGTGGAGTTCTGCTCATGATTTTTTCTATCCATTTTTTATCTTCTAAATAAGCGTCAAAACTCACATAATTATCCGGTGTCCCCAGGTCGTCATTACTGTGAAAATCCTGGTCGTCTATACGAGACCAAGTGAAATCTTTTAGATAGGGCTGTGCAGAAGTAAAAACATTATTTGGCAATGCACCTATCTGAAAGCCAGTAATTTCTGATTCCCGTTGCTGTTTTATCCTATTAATAGCACACATAACTCTTGAAAGCTCAAACCTGGGTTCAAACAGCCATATCTTCAAGTAATAAGGTTCGCCATACGTATTTAATTGCTGCTTCCAAGCATGGTATATTTCGATCAAACCCTTCAACATCAGAAGCTTGGTTGCTCCACGAGGTACGGGAATCGCACTATTAATTAGTGAAATATCGCACCAGGGATGAACTACAATGTCGCAATGGTCTTCGTGATATTTTTCCAGTATATCAAATCGACAGGTTAGGTTGTTGCTCACCCACTTGCGAATACTTCTGTTTCTTCTCTTAATGCCCCTGATTTTTTGAAATCTCATTGTTTTAAAAATCTAGTTATTGATGACAGAAAATTTTATGTGCTCTTCTTACAGCAGTTTTGTGAACAGTATACCCAGCCTGTAGAGACGCGACCCTTCGCGTCCGTTCGTTGAATGGCCCCTGTTGAATATGAACGGGCAAACGGCGCGGACGACGAGACGCGAAGGGTCGCGTCTCTACAGGCAGTCGGTGGATACACGGTTCGCGAAACCGCCATACACTGCGCAATAACCATACTCAGCGTCTGTTACAGCGCCGCCTCTAGCGCCGCCAGCCCGTCAATTTCCGCTTCCGTGTTGAAGCTGTGCACGATGAGCCGCAGCCGCTCGGTGCCGGCGGGCACGGTGGGCGCCACGATGGGCCGCACGTCGAAACCGGCTTGCTGGGCGGTGGCGGCCACCTGGCGCACGGCGGCGGGGCCGGGCGAGTGAGTGAAGAAAACCGGGTGAATCACGTGGCTCTGCGGCGGTACGTGCAGGCCAGGTACGGCATTGAGGCGGGTTTTCAGATAGTCGGACAGGGCAAACAGCCGCTGCCGCTCGGCTTGCAGGCCCGGTAGCAACTGATACGCCGCCGTGAGGCCGGCCACCGTGAGCGGGGGTAGGGCGGTGGTGTAGATGAAAGGGCGGCTGAAGTTGAGCAGGTAGTCACGCAGCAGAGCCGGGCCGGCCACGGCGGCGCCCTGGCTGCCCAGGGCTTTGCCAAAGGTGAGAATGCGGGCAAACACGTCGTTTTCAAGGCCCAGCGCCGCCACCACGCCTTCCCCGGCCAGGCCGTAGAGGCCGTTGGTGTGGGCCTCGTCCACCACCAAATGCAGCCCCCGCGCCCGGCACAGGGCGGCCAGCTCCGGCAGCGGGGCCGTGTCGCCGTCCATGGAGTACAGCGCCTCCACGGCCACAAACACGGCACCCGAAGCCCGGCTGAGCTTCCGTTCCAGGTCGGCCAGGTCGTTGTGCCGGAAGCTGAAGGCCGTGGCAAAGGAGGCCCGGATGCCGTCCTTAACCGAAGCGTGGGAGGCCTCGTCGTACAGGATGGTGTCGCCGCGGCGGGGCACGGCGGCGAAAAAGCCCAAGTTGGCCGCGTAGCCGGAGTTGAACAGCAGGGCTGCTTCGGCGCGGTGAAAGTGGGCCAGGTGCGTTTCCAGGGCTTCGGCCGCCGCTGAGTTGCCGGTGAGCAGGCGGGAGCCGCTGCTGCCGGCCGCTTGCTGGGTGGCGGCTAGCAGCGCCCGGTGCACAGCCGGGTGGCGGCTCAGGCCCAGGTAGTCGTTGGAGCTGAAATCGACGAGCCCGGCCGCGGGTAGCGTGAGGCGGCGGCGGGTGCCCTCTGCTTCGCGCTGGGCGAGGTGCCGGGCCAGGCGCTGGTAGAGGGGAGAAGTAGACATCAACAGAAAAACCGCCGCGCCAAACCAGAGAAAATCAACAGCTACAGCTACCCGCCAGAAGCAGCACAGGCCGTTCGTGCTAAAGAAAGCTGGCTACGACGCAGGAAGAAGGCTTAAGGAACGGTAACGGCGTTGGCTTGTAATACTTTATGCAAAAACAACACGTGGTAGGGCAGGGAGTTTTGCCAGTATTCCCAGGTGTGGCCACCGGGGCGCTCCGTGTACTCGTGCGGGGTGCCGTTGTACACCAGGCGGCGGTGCAGCTCCCGGTTGGGCTCGATAAGAAAATCATCCACTCCGCAGTCAATAATGAGCGGCAGGCCGTTGCTTCTCATCTTATCCACCAGAGGCAGCACGGTGAACGGCGCCAGCGTAGCGGCGGGTGTGGGGCCCAGCGGACCCAAAATCGGCTCAAACAGCGCCGCGACCCGCTTGCCTTCCTCCGGATTCAGCCGCCACTTGGCCGTGTTGATGTCAACCGCGCCACTCATGCTGCCGGCGGCGCAGTACAGGTCGGGGTGACGGGTGGCCAGGTACAGGGCCCCGTGCCCGCCCATCGACAAGCCCGTAATAACGCGGCCTTCGCGGCGGCGCACGGTGCGGTAGGTGTTGTCGATTTTCTGGATGACTTCCTGGGTCAGGTAGGTTTCAAACTGGCTGCCTTTGTTGACGGGGCTGTCGAGATACCACCCGAAGGTTTCGCCCTCCGGCATCACCACCAACAGGTTGTACTGGTCGGCCAGGCGGTGCACGAGCAGCTTGTCGGGCGTCTTCGTCAGCCAGTCCGAGAAGTGCCCGGTGGCTCCGTGCAGCAGGTAGAGCACCGGAAACACCGCCTTTTTCTGCTTGGCGTAGGCGGCGGGCAGCACCACGGTGGCGCGGTAGGTCTTGCCCATCACCGCACTGGGAATGTCCAGCGTATCTACCCGCGCCCCAAAGCAACACCCTGCCGGCCCAAGCAGCAATGCGACGAGAAGAAAGCGCAGGTAACGCATGCGGCAAGAAGGTTTTGAGTTCAGGTAGGCTAGTCCCAATCCACGCCGCTTGCTGCGCAGAATCCGGTAGGGAGGGGCTCTAGTTGCCTCACCCCCAACCCCCTCTCCGAAAAGGGAGAGGGGGCTCTAGCTCTAAAAGCTAGTTTTTTAGAAAGCCAGAATTGGAGCCTCTCCCTACAGGCGAGGGGTTGGGGTGGGGCTACACCAGCTCCCGGCCCAGTACTACAGCGCCCTCGGGCACGTCCTTGAACGACTTGCGGGGCTTGAGGCCGAGCAGGTCGAACATGTGCTTGTCGGCGTCGAAGTCGGGGTTGGGGGTGGTCAGGAGCTTTTCGCCTGAGAAGATGGAGTTGGCGCCGGCCAGGAAGCAGAGGGCCTGCTCGGTGACGGGCATTTCCTGGCGGCCAGCCGAGAGGCGCACCATGGTGCGGGGCATCAGGATGCGGGCCGTGGCAATCATGCGCAGCATTTCCCATACGCTCACGCGGGGCTGCTGGGCCAGGGGCGTGCCTTCCACGGGCACCAGGGCATTCACGGGCACGCTCTCGGGGTGCTGGGGCAGGGTGGCCAGGGTGTGCAGCATGGCCACGCGGTCCTCATCCGTCTCGCCCAGCCCGATGATGCCGCCCGAGCATACCGAAATGCCCGCCTTGCGCACGTGTTCCAGGGTGTTCAGCCGGTCGTCGTAGGTGCGGGTGGTGATGATGTCGTCGTACTTCTCGCGGCTGGTGTCGAGGTTATGGTTGTAGGCGTAGAGGCCGGCTTCTTTGAGGCGCTCGGCCTGGTACTCGTTCAGCATGCCCAGGGTGCAGCACACTTCCAGGCCCAGGTTGTTTACTTCGGTTACCATATTCAGCACCCGGTCGAAGTCACGGTTGTCGCGCACCTCGCGCCAGGCGGCGCCCATGCAGAACCGGGTGGAGCCGGCGTCGCGGGCTCGTTGGGCGGCAGCCAGCACTTCGGCGTCGGGCAGTAGCTTGTGGGCCTGCACGCCGGTGTGGTAGCGGGCGGCCTGGGGGCAGTAGGCGCAGTCTTCGGGGCAGCCGCCGGTTTTCACGCTCAGCAGGGTGCACACCTGCACTTCGCCGGTAGCCTGAAATTCTTGGTGCACGGCCGCTGCCTGCGTCACCAGCTCCAACACGGGCTGGTGGTAGATGGCGTTTACTTCGTCGAGGGTCCAGTCGGTACGGAGCATGGGTGGGAGGTTCGGTGGCGAAATAGCAGTGGAAAGAAGCCGGTCGAAACGACGGCGGCCCGCCGGAGCCTACAGCTGCGCGGCGAGCCGCAAGATACGGGAGAAGCCGATTCAGGCGGCATCGGCAGCCAGCCAGAATAAGAATGGGGGCGAAAGTGTAGCCCGAAAATTCGTTTCTCACTACGAAGCACCACTACTGTGCGTCAGCTCACGGCTGAAGAATTGCCTAAACGCCAGCAGCAGTCAGCACCTGCGGCTTTTTTGCCAAAAACTGCCCGTACTGCTCCGCTGCTAAGGCAATAGCCTCCTGCTCGGTTACGCCCAGCGGCTGAAACGGCTGCAACTCCACGACCACAGCCTCCTTTTTAACAGTCCGCTTCCAGATACCAACCACCCGGCCATCCACCACGATAAGCGGACTGAATATGCCATTGCTCGAAGCCACGCGCCGAATGTAAGCTGCATCGAGCAACAGGGTCCGGTCCTTATAGCCTAGAAAATACTCATCGAAGCCCGGCAGCAAATAAGCCTTCGGAGCCGTGGGCGCGGCTGATACTGCCGGAAACCAATACTCCTGGCCGTTGAGGCGGGCATGTTGGAGAGCTGTTTGTACAGCTGCTAAGCCTGCTCGGGCCTCACCCAGCGTCAGGCCGGCCCACCAGGCAAAGTCTGGCACGGTGGCGGGGCCGTGGCTGATAAAGTAGCGCCGGGCCAGTTCAGCCAGGGCCTCTTCCCGTGGCCGCGGGCGGCTGCCGGGCACCCACTCATCCAGCAGGACGAAGGTAGCTTCGAGGCCCCGGCGCGGACCTAAGCAGATAACCTGGTCAAGAGCCGCCCGTAGCAGAATAGACGCCAGCCGCGGCCCGGTGGCCGCTATACCGGCCTGAGCCAGGGCAGCCGTTAGCTCGCCACGGGTAAGGTGGCGCCTGCCTTCCAGAGCCCGACTCACGATATCCTGGCTTCGGCGCAGCATGGCTTCGTCCAGCTCGCGCTGCGTGTTCACCGTCGCGGCCATCCGGACAAGGCGCGGCGCCAGCAGCGCGAGTAGCCAGCGCACATCCTCCGCAGCCGCCACGTGTAAAGTGCCGCGCAGCAGCCAGGTCCGCACGATGGTGCCCGCCGCAAACGCGTGCTCGATGTCGGCGGCCTGGGCACCAGGCAGCCGCACGCCAAATGCCCACCCCACCTGGGTGTACTCCTGCGCTTGTAGCCCGCCCAGCCGCGCGGCCACTTCGGCAGGTTGGGTGCAGTGGCTGGCCGCTACTTGCTGATTCTGAAGGCGCTGGGCGAGTAGTTGGTCAGAGGTAAGCACGGGCAGAAATAAAGATGAGCAGATAAAGTAAAGCGGGCAAGCATCCGGCGTACTGTTGTACAAGTGGTATTGTCCTGCTTCATCTGGCGACCTTCGGTTCGATAAACGGGCGCCAGATGAAGCAGGACGGTTTTCCTGTCCCTTGTCACCCTTTACCTTATTACCTCACTACTTCTTCCCTCGGCTCCGTCCGGTTGCTTTGCCTTTGGGCGACGCGGCGGCGGGGCGAGTGGTGCCGGTGCGGCGGGGTTTGCCGCTGGCGGGGCCTTTACGTGTTGCCGCGCTGCGCGGGCCGGCGGGGCCGGCACCAGGAGCACCCGCCCGGCGCTGGCCCGAGGGGCGGGCCTGGCTGGATTTGCGGGGTTTGCGGGGCTCAGTGGGCAGCTCCAGCCACGCATCTTCGGGACGGGAGGCGGCGGGGCGGCGGGCTTTGCCGGTGGCCGCCGGGGCCGGCTGTTCGGCATCAGGCGCGGCGGTGCTGGCGGGCTTGCGGCGGCGCGGGGCCGGGCTGCTGGCTGGCCCTGCGGTTTCGAGCAGGGCTTGCAGCTCCCGGGGTTTTAGCTCGCGCCACTCGCCCAGGCCCAGGCCTTTCAGCTCCACGTTCAGCACGCGGATGCGCTCCATCTGCACCACCTTGTAGCCGTACTGCTCGCACCAGCGCTCAATCTGCCGGACCGAGTCGTGCAGCAGGGTGATGCGGAAGATGTACGGCGTTTCTTTCTGAGCGCGAATCTGCTGAGCGGCCGCGCCAGGCTGGCCGCCGCCCGCCGCCACGCCCGCCAGCAGCGGCTCGCTGATGGGCTTGTCTACCATCACGATGTACTCGTTTTCCAGGCGGCCCGAGCGCAGCACCCGGTTCACAAACTCGCCGTCGGTGCTGAGCAGTACCAGGCCCTGGGCGTCCTTGTCGAGCCGGCCCAGGGGCAGCAGGCGGCCATGGAAGTGGATGGCACCCAAAATGCTGTTGCGCACGCCGGCCGCGGTGGTCGTCACCACGCCGGGCGGCTTGTTGTAAGCCAGATACACGGCCTCTGCCTGAGCCTGAGGCTCAATTAGGTTGCCGTTTACCAGCACTCGGTCCTTATCCGTTACCTGGGCGCCCACCGCGGCGCGCTTGCCGTTCACCGTCACCTGGCCCTGCTCGATGTAGCGGTCGGCTTCGCGGCGGGAGCACAGGCCGCTGTCGCTGATAAATTTATTAAGTCGGGTGGGCATGCGGGCGGGTTTAAAAGCAAAAAACGACCCGCCAGCAAGTGCTGGCGGGCCGCAAAGATACGCGGAAGCGCAAAGCCGGGCCGCGACCCCAACTGGCCTCCCACCAAAAACATACTTAGCGGAGTGCCTGCGCAATAGCTCGTTTCAGCAAGCCTACGCCCCCAACTCCGCCGCCCACACTCTCGAATGAATACTGGCCGCTCTTGTCAACCACTACATTGGTAGGAAAAGCCGGGGGCTTGAGCTGCGTGAGCAGTTCCGGAGTCAAAGACGCGACGGGGTAGTGAAAGGGGGTTGCAGCCAAGAACGAGGTGACCACCGCGGGTTTGCTGCGTACCAGCGACAGAAATACGACGTCGGGGTGCCCGTGGTAGGTGGCGTACACATCATTCAGCTCCGGCATTTCCATCTCGCAGGTTGAGCAGCCCACAAACCAGAAGTTAAGCACCAGCACCTTGCCTTGCAATTCAGCAGAACTGATGCGCTGGCCAGCGTAAGTGGTGGCTACGAAAGGAGGAAAAGGCCGGCCTAGGTTCTGCGTCCACAAAATGCGCTGGGCAGTCCGGGCTTTTTCCTGGGCAAACTCGGCGGCCGGCAGCGGCACCAGCGTACGGGTGTTGTGTTTTTTGTCGTAGATGCTCTTGTGCGTGCCCCGAAACACGGCGTCGTAGTGGGCAATGTAGGTGGTAGCATTGCCCGCAGCGTCCTTGAAAACAGTGTGGCGGTTTTGTCCTTGGGCAGCAAACCCCCAAGAACTCAGGGCTATTACCCCGGCTACTATCACTGTATTTTTCATCCCGACGGCCTGGTGTTTTCTTGTTATAACGCCACCTGCTTCCAGTCCTTATCAACACCCAACAGCAATCGTTCAGCACTACCGCCGCCGGCCAGCACGGCCGCTTGCTTCGACCGGGCAGTCCGCCAGAAAAGCGGGCTAACGGCTGCCCGGCCCACCGCAACTGGCCTTATTTAGATACGTTGTTGGTCTTGCCCGCTGTCACCTGCACCGACCATTGGTTGGAACCAAGCACAAAAACATAGTTGCCTGCGTTCAGGTCGTTTAATTCTACCTTGGCAGTGGTTGTCGTGTTGGGAGCCGCCACCCCCAGCTGCCCTTCCCGCAGGGGGCTGACCGGGCGGTTGCTGGCCCATCCCTGCTCAGTATACAATCGGTAGTAAGCCTGGCTTAGGCTTTGGTTGAACTTAAAGCTTATTACCAGATTGCCGGTCTGAGGCTCGGCTTCCTCTTTCTTGCAGGCTCCTAACAGCAATGTTAAGGAGAACAGTACGAAGACCAGGAGGTGGGAGGGAATACGCATAAGTAATAGAAGTAAGAGAGGAGAATGAATACGCTGCAAAATAGTCAAGTCGCGCTATTTACCATGCGTGATAAATAGATATAAACAGATACTACAGCTTCACTTGTTTCTGGCCCTTGTCCACGCCCTTCAAAAACGTGATTAGGCCGCGCATGTAGGTCGGCTGGTCGTCGTAGAAGCTCATGTGGGAGCCGCGGGGGCAGATAAGGGCCGTGCCGTGCGGCACCTGGGTGGCAATCCAGCGCATGTGCTCGGGGTCCATGGTGTCGTGCTGGCCGCCGATGCTGAGCACGGGCACTTGCAGCTTGGGCAGGTCGTGGGTCCGGTCCCAGCGGGCCAGCTTGCCGCTGATGCCAAACTCGCTGGGGCCCTGCATGGTCACGTACAAGGACTGGTTCATCTTGCTGAACGAGCGGTTAACGGGCTCGGGCCACTGGTCCAGCGGGCGGCGCAGCACGTGCGCGGTGTAGAAGTTAGCCATCAGCAGCTCCATGTAGCGCGGGTTCTGGAAGTCCTGGCGGGCTTCCAGCTGCTGAATTTCGGCCAGCACTTCGGGCTTGAGTTGCTTGGCCAGCACCGTTTCGGCGTACTTGTCGTAGGCGGGGCAACTCATCATCATGTTGGAAATGATGAGGCCCTTCAGGTGCTGCTGGTACTTGAGGGCATACTCGGCGGCCAGAATGCCGCCCCAACTGTGGCCCAGCAGAAAGAAGTTGCTGCTGTCGAGCTGGAGGGCCTGGCGCACCTGCTCCACCTCCTCCACGTAGCGCGGCAGGCTCCACATACTGGTGTCCTTGGGGTTGTCGGAGTTGCCGCAGCCCAGCTGGTCGTAGTAGATGAACTCGATGCCTTCCTGGGGCAGAAAGCTTTCCATGCACTCGAAATACTCGTGCGTAGCGCCCGGCCCACCGTTGAGCAAGAGCAGCTTGATGCGCGGATTATTCCCAATGCGTTTCGTCCAGACGTTGAACTTGCCTTTGGGTGTGCTCACGGCTACCAGCTGCACGCCGCCGGTTTGCAGGCGCGTGGTGTCGGCGGGCGGGAAGTAGGCGGTGAGGGCGGGGGCCGCCGCCTGCTCAGGGCTGGGGGAGGAGCAGGCGGCCGTGAGTAGCAGCAGCAGGGCGTAGCGTACGTGTGTCAGCATAACCAGCACGAGAAAAGGAAAACCAGAAAAGACGCTACCTAAGTTGCTGGGTTTTTCCGACAAACCAGCCACCATCTTTCCCGCCCCGAACCAGCTGCCCCGGCCGCTGCTTAGTTGTCTTCGGCCAGCCACTGCATGGCCCGGTACTGGCCCGGCCCGAAAAATAACCGCAGCACGTCGTCCGTGAGCTGGAGGCCGTTGGCGCTGTTAGTAAAAAACACCACGCTTTCCTGCGTTGCGGGGAAGGCCATGAAAAAGCCCTGAAAGTCGCCGTTGTCGCCCCAGTGCCAGAGGGCGGGGCCGCGGCTGGTGGTGGCCAGGCCCACGCCGGCAGCCCAGGCAATAAACGGGTCGGTGGGGCGGGTGGGCCGGCGGCACCGGTCGGCGGCAGTCAGCGGAGTGGTCAGCAGCGCCCGAGAAGCAGCAGAGAGGCCGGTGCCCATCAGCAGGGCCTGCACAAACCGGCTGTAGTCAGCAGCCGTGGTGAGCAGCGTGAATCCGGCGTTGGCCGGCGTAAACCGCCGGATTTCGGTGGGCTTACCCGTTTTGTCGTGCCCGAAGCTGGCATTCTGGGCGAAGCGGGCCTGCCACTCGAAACTACTGCCGCGCATACCCAGCGGCCCAAACACCTCCTGCTGGGCCAGGGCCTCCCACGACTTTCCCGTCAGGTGCTCCAGGGTTTGCTGGAGCAGCACGAACCCTTCGCCCGAGTAGTTCCAGCAGCTGTCGGGCGGGAAGCGCAGCCGCAGCTCCGAGGTGCTCCAGCCGCTGCCCAGCGGGTTTTCTGCCCAGTTAGGCAGCCCCGAGGTGTGCGTCAGCACCAGGCGGGCCGTGATGCGGCCGGCCTGGGGCTGGGTGCGCAGGCGCGGGTAGTTGTGGTAGCTGAGCAGCGGCTTATCCAGGGCCAGCAGGCCCTGGTCGTGCAGGCGCAGAGCAGTGTAGGCCAGCACCACCTTGCCCAGGGAAGCCGCCTGAAACGTGGTGTGCGCATCGACGGCAGCTGCGGCGCCGTTGTGGCGGGAGCCCAGCACGTACGCCGTAGACTTGCCGCTCTTCGTGTAGATCAGCTGAATGCCCGGCACGTGCTTCTGGCGGAGCAGGTCGGCCAGCTCGGTTTGCTGGGCCCGGCTGGGTAAGCTGCACAGTAATACAAGGACAAGCAGCAGAATACGCATAGAGCCGGAAACGAAGCGGTAAACGAAGCAACCAGCCGGCAAGATGGCACTAAATCAGGGTCTCGTTGTCCTGCCCGCCCGAAAACAGCAGCGGGCCGCCCCACCCGGAGCGGCCCGCTGCTGCCTGTCATTCCGAGCAGCGCGCGGAATCTAAGTTAGCCTCTGCTACTTGACCCAGATTCCTCGCGCTGCTCGGAATGACACTTAGGCCAGCGTGTGGTACACGGCCTGCACGTCGTCGTCGTCCTCGAACTTCTCAATCAGGTTCATCACTTCGTCCAGCTGCTCGCCCTCCAGGTGCACGGTGGCGTTGGGGATGCGCTGAAGCTGGGCGCTGATGACGTTGAGGCCTTTTTCTTCCAGTGCCTTCTGCATCTGCCCGAAGTCGGTGAAGGCGGTTTCGACCACGATGAGGCGCTTTTCGTTGCCCTGCTCGTCTTCTTCCACGTCCTCGTACACGTCTTCGGCGCCGGCATCAATCAGCTCCAGCTCCAGCTCGTCCCGGTCGAGGCCGTCGGCGGCCAGCTTGAACACGCCCTTGCGGGTGAAGGTGAAGTCACTGGAGCCGGCCGTGCCCAGGGCGCCGTTGCCGCGGTTGAAGTACATGCGCACGTTGGCCACGGTGCGGGTGGGGTTGTCGGTGGCCGTTTCGATGACGATGGCCACACCGTGGGGCGCGTAGCCCTCATACACCACCTCGTTGTAGTCTTTTTCCTCTTTGCTGCTGGCCCGCTTGATGGCAGCTTCCACCCGGTCTTTAGGCATGTTCACGCCCTTGGCGTTCTGCATGGCCGTGCGCAGGCGGGCGTTGGCGTCGGGGTTGGGGCCGCCTTCCTTCACGGCCATCACGATTTCCCGGCCAATGCGGGTGAAGTCTTTGGACATCCGGTCCCAGCGCTTCATTTTGCGGCCTTTGCGGAATTCAAACGCGCGTCCCATCTATGAAATGAGTGATTGAGTGAATGAGAGAATGAGTGAGTTTTCTGTCGGCGGGGTGGGGCCGAAAGGGGCCGCAAGTTAGCAGAATGCCCGGCCGGGCGCAACGCAAGAACATACAGCACCTCAGTCTCCACAGCTCCACATTCCTTGAAAGCGGTTGGCCGAGGTTGCTGTAGCGTCTCTACACCGCACTGACTTACTTGTAGCCAGCGCCAACCGCCTCTTACATTTCCCACATTCACTCATTCACTCATTCACTCATTTCCACATTCACTCATTCGCTTTCAGCGTGTAGGTGCTCTGGTTGCCGGCGGGGTAGCCTTCCAGGGTCAGGGTGAGCAGGCCGTTGCGCAGCCGGAACGTGCCTTGGTCGGTGCGGGCCTGGCCTTGCTTGGTGGTGTAGCTGAAGCTGATGCGGTTGCCGGCAAACGTGTAGCGCCCGTCCTGGTCGAAGCGTATGGAGCCGCCGTTGCCGGCCAGCACCAGCCGCTTCTGGTAGGTGCCGTTGGGGCGAAGGGTGAGCGTGCCGCCCACGCCGGAGGCGGCCATCGGCTCGGGGCTGGTGCCTTTGTCGAGAATGGTGTAGGTGAGGTAGGTATAGGTGGTGAAAAAGGAAGGCGCCAGGCGCGGAATGGCTTTCGGCGCGCGTTGGGCCACGCTGGCCAGGCTGCTCAGGCTGAAGGCAACGACGAGAAGAAAACGGTACGGCATCCTGCAAGGTACTTCTCCCACCACGCCGCTACAAGCCACCGCGGCGCCGGCCCACCTGACAACTGGCCCCGACAAACCCAGAAGCGGCCGTGGCATCTTATATTCGCTTATGCCGACTTTCCCGCCCGAGCCGATTTGTTCCGCTACTACCACGCCCCTCCCAGGCGCCGCGCTTCCAGCACACCGGGGTGGCGAGGCTGCGTTTCTGAGGTTCTGGCTGCTTCTTAGCTGGCTGCTGCTGGCGTCGGTGGGGGCGTCCCTGGCCCAGCAGCCGGGCTACACGCTTACCTGCACCGGCCTCGTTCCGCCAAGCTCCTTGCAGAAGCGGCACTGTGAAATCCGGGAGCTGAGCCTGCCCGCCCCGCCCGCCGGCACCCCGCTCACCGTGGACGCCTGCCCCAGCGGGAGCATCACTGTGCGGGGCTGGAACGGCACCACCGTGCGGGTGAGGGCGCGGGTGGTGGGGCGGGCTGCCACCGCCGCAGCCGCCAAAGCCCTGGCCGCTGCCGTGCGCATCGGCACCCCCCACCACACCCTGCGCGCCAGCCGGGCCAATGCCTCAACCGAGGGCTGGGAGGTAAGCTACGAGGTGCTGGTGCCCACCCGTACCAGCCTCACCTTGCTGGCTACCACCGGGGGCATCAGCCTGGAAAACGTGCAGGGCAACCTGCGCTGCGAAACCACCACCGGCCGGCTGGACCTCACGGGCGTGGGCGGCGACGTGCGGGGCAAAACCACCACCGGCGCCCTCGTCATTCGCCTCACCGGCCCGGCCTGGGAAGGCCCTGGCCTCGACGTCAGCACCGTTACCGGCGACATCAGCTGGCTGCTGCCGGCTACGTACTCGGCCACGGTAGTAGCCCGCACCACCCGCGGCCGGGTGACGGCCGAGCTGCCCACCACCCGCAAGCAGGTGCTGGCCCGCAGCCTGACAGCCACCCTGGGCAAAGGCGGAGCCCTGCTCCGGGCCAGCACCACCAACGGGAATGTGCAGGTGCAGCAGGCCGGCAGCACCCCGCCCCCGGAACCGGCAGCCGAGTGAAGCAAAACGGGCCGCGAAGCAAAGCTTCGCGGCCCGGTGTAACCTTGTGGGGCTTTACTGCGGTGCCTTACCCGTGCGCCTCACGCGCGGTTCCCGCGGCTGGGGCTGGGGGTACTTGTTCTGGTTGCGCCGCCGCTGTTTCTGGAGCAGCAGCGCCGCGCTGCCCAACAGCAACGCCCCGGCCGCGGCCACCTTGAGCTGGCCCGGCAGCGGGTCGGTGGGGGCGGGGGGCAGGTAGGCCACGCCGTTGGCATCGAGGCGGGCCGGCTCGTGCACGTAGCGGCCGTGAGCGGGCATGGGGAAGGCTTCGGCCAGGCGCTGTAGGCCCTCCGTGGCTTCGGGGCCCTGTACCACGGGGCCGTGCCCGCAGCCAATGGCCTGAGGGCGCAGCGCCGCCAGCAGCTGCACCGACTGGCGCACCTGCTGCCAGTCGTAGTTGAACGGGGCACCGGCCACGCTGATTTCGGCCTGTTGCAGCAGCACCGCCGGCACCGACTCGTGGTTGGTGGTGGCAAAGGCATCGGCCCCCAGCAAGGTGCGGTCCGACTCCCGGAACAGGGCCACCTGGCCCGGCGCGTGGCCCGGCACGTGCAGCCAGCGCCACTCGGGCAGGTAGGGCACGGTCTGGTCGGCGTCGGTGGTGGGTAGGGCCTGCACTACGTCGCGCAGCTGAAACGACTGGGGCGGGAAAAACCGGCTCACAAAAGCCAGGGAGCCGCCCCGGTCCACGGTGGGGTCGGCGGGCGGGTACACGGCCTGAGCCGTCAGGAAAGGCAGCTCCAGCGGGTGAGCCAGTACGGGCACCTTCCAGTGCTCGGCCAGGGCCTGCGCCGAGCCGGCATGGTCCATGTGGCCGTGCGTGAGCAGGATGGCCTGCGGATGCGTGCCGGGATAGAACAGCTTGTCGGCGGCTTCGATGATGGTTTTCTCCGACCCCGGCAGGCCCGAGTCAACCAGCACCCACTCGCCGGCCAGCCCCACTTCGACGAAGTACACATTCACGAAGCGCTGAATAGAAAGCTGGTGGACGCCAGTGGCAACTTGTTTCATACACGTTCAGAATAGGTTGAAACCACTCTACGCGAATCGGAGTGAAAAGTGAATCGCAGATTGGGCAGATTGATAGGATAGCACAGATTTGGGTGGAACTGTTCAGGAGACTACAAGAAGCCCGGCAAAACGCTCTGCCCGCGTACCGACGCTACCAAAGCAGCCGTCTGGCCCCGCCCGGCGGACGCCGAATCAAGCAGAACGGCCTGGCCATATCCGCGCTCCACTACCTTCTTCTAGTCACAGATTGAGTTACACGCCAAGGGCCTGCCATGCCAGGCAAGCCCTTGAATGAGTATGTTTTAGAATAGGTAAGCTTCTGGCTGCCAAGGCTGGTGGCTGGGCTTACAGCGCCGAGGTGGAATACGCCGGGGAAGGGCTGGTGCTAACCTGTCGCACCGGTACCTCCCAGCTGCTAACCGGAGCCGGAGCCGGGGCCTGAGGAGACGAGAAAAAGGAGAAGCCTTCGGGCAGGCTCGGGAACGACTGACGACGGTTGGCAGCTCCGATTACCAGCAGTAAAAAGAGCAACAGAAAACGAAAAAGGGTAGAAAAGCGGCGCATAAAACTCGACAAAGGAAAACCACAGCGGCACACCTGGCGGCCGATGCATGCGCAGATACGGCGAAACCGAAAAATAGTCTATTAACTACCTGTTATTATTCGATGAACACGGTCTGGCAGTCCACGAAAACTCATTTACGACGTTGAATAAGATGATTCTTAGTTCAAAAAAAATCGGGAGTTGATGGCTGCTCATCCGCAACACTAGTGGCTTTGGCGCCGGGCCCGGCCTGCCCGCGCTGAACCCCCACAACCCGGCGCAACTGCCGCCGCTCTGCCGACTCTGCCCGACACGCGCCGGGCGCCTTTCATCGTTATATCTGTTCACTACCCACGTATGCTGAAAAAGCCTTTGCTACTCCTGCCGCTGGCCTGCGCCTCGGTGGCCGCTGCCCAAACCAAGTGCGCGGTACCTGTTCTCAAGCTTTTGCGCAACGGCCAGGAAATTCCCGCCACCGGCAGCGCCCCTGCCCCAACTGTGACGCTGCAAGTAGCTGCTGAGCCGGGCTGCCCCAGCCCGGCCAGCTACCGGTTCAGGCAGGCCCAGGCCACGCTTGTCCGCCAGGGGCGGCCCGTGTTGCCGGCCCTGCTCATCACCCAGCCCCAGGCCGACCTAACGCCCCTGCTTCGCGCTGCCCGGCCCGGCGACCAGGTGTACGTGTTCATCCCCTACGGCAGCCTGGTAACCGTGGCGGCCGACGGCAAACAGCAGCCCTACCAGCCCCCGCAAGCCGCCCCATCCAGAACCCGGCCCCTCGACCTGCAAACTGACCAGGCCAAGGGCATCAACTTCGTGTGGAAGCTGGTGCGGGAGTAGCCTTCTAGCCATCCTTGCGAAAAAGGGCCTGCTGATGGGGAATCGGCAGGCCCGCTTTCATTGGCCTGATGAAAAGCCGGACTCCCGACCTGCCGCTGAACGAGCTGGCTGGTGTGCTGCTGTGGGCGCGAATGTTCCTTCGGCCTGGCAGTCCGGTGGGCGGAAAGTTTTTTGCTGGGTAGGCAACCATTCACGCCCATGCTCCGAGTGGCCGGATACAGGGCTTTGGCCCCGCTCACACGTGCTCGTTCTTTTTCATCACCTCACAATCAAACCCCAACTATGAAAACAACGCATTTCCGCAACACCTTGCTGGCCACAGTAGCCGCCACCAGCCTCTGGTCGTGCCAGCAGCAAGACCTGCCCGCCGAGCCGAAAGCTGTGACGCAAGCCGCGGCTCAGGAAGGCGCTTACCGGCTGACATCCTACAAGCTGGAAGAAGGTATCGGGACTGACTACCCCATTACCTACACCACGGCTTTCACCTACCGCCCCGACGGCAAGCTGGCCTCCACCGACGGGTCTAGGTTTTATGTCGCCAAGGGCAGTACCTACCACCAGCATATCGACTACGACTACTCGCAGCCAGGGCAGGTGGTGGCCCGCAACCCGGCCTTTACGAATGGCGTGGGCGCTGAGGTAAAGTACGTGCTGGGCACCGGCGCCAGCAGCCAGCGCGCTAGCCAGATTATTGACGTGAAGGGAATTGGCGTTAAAACCTACACCTACAACGCCGCGGGCCAAATTACGCGGGAGCAGATTGACGATTTCAGCACCCGCATCAGCGTCTTCAGCTACGATGCCGCCGGCAACCGGGTCTTAACTCCCAACTTCTACAACTCGCGCATCAGCGCCACCTACGACCTGACCAAGCTCAACCGCCGCCCCGTGCCGGACGTGCTCAACCTGTTCGTGGACAAGGGTACGGAAAGTCGCAACCTGCTGTCGAAAACCGTCGAGGAAACCGACCCGGCCAAGGACCGCACCAACCGCTACCAGACCAACAAGACGTACACCTACGAGCTTAACAGCGCCGGCTACGTAACCAAGAAAACCGAAGACATTGTGTTCCTGGACAAGGGCGTGGTGGCTTCCACCAAGAAGAACGTGTACACCTACACGTACGAGGCTTTATAGCGCCGTTGCAGCACGCACCCCGTCGTGGTTTTTTGGCAAAGCCAGACCGTAACCACGCATGAACCCCGAAAAGCCTCCTGTCCGCGCAGGGGGCTTTTTTCTTGCTGGCTGGCCAGGTCCAAAACGGCCGCCCACGGATACGCCAGCTCCGGCAGAACGTATCTTTCAAAGCCGGGTGGCAGTACACTCCAAGCCACCTCCTATGCACCCTCCATGAGTCAGTCCTTGCCGCCTGATCTGCCTCCCGGCGCCTTCCGCCGCCTCGACGAAACGCCCGATGCCGAGTTTTACCGCCAGCCGCGCTTTGTTACGCACATCGACGACCGGGCCATTGCGGCCGTCACGCAGCTGTACCGGGAATATTTTCCGGCCCAAAGCGCCCTGCTGGATTTGATGAGCAGCTGGGTGAGCCACCTGCCGCCCGAGGTAGCGTACCGCCGCGTGGTGGGCCTGGGCATGAACGAGCAGGAGCTGCGCGCCAACCCGCGCCTGAGCCGCTACGTGGTACAGGACCTCAACCAACAGCACGCGCTGCCCTTCCAGGATGCGGAGTTCAACGGGGCCGCCATCTGCGTGTCGATAGACTACCTGACCCAGCCCGTGGAGGTGCTGCGCGAGCTGCGCCGGGTGCTGGAGCCGGGGGCACCGGTGGTCGTTACCTTCTCCAACCGCTGCTTTCCCAGCAAGGCCATTGCCGCCTGGCACGCCCTCGACAGCCGCGGCCACCTGGCCCTGGTGCGCACGTATCTGGAGGCTGCCGGCGGCTGGCACAGCATCGAGCTGCTAGACCGCAGCCCCCAGCCCCCCGGCCGCTCCGACCCGCTTTATGCTGTGGTGGCGCGGGCGTGAGTAGCCCGCTCCCAATAGCGCGGAACTCCGGCCTACATTCGTCCGTGCCGCTAAGACGAGGTGTAGAGACGCAAGATTTTGCGTCTCGTCGTCCGCGCCACTAGCATTAGTCATTCAACGAGGAGACGCGAACCGTAGGAAGGCGTAGCCAAGGGTCACGTCTTTACAGGCAGGCGTCTCGTTCTGGCGAGGGAGGCCGGAGCCTCCCGCATAGGCGGCACGGGGCGCAGCTCCGCGTCATCAGGTGCCAGCAGGAAACAGTCTGCTTAGAATGCGTGTGCCGATACGGCGTACCACAGCGCCCCAGCGGCGGCGGTGCCCATGAGCAGGTACACAATCAGGTTGTTGCGGTGGAGCAGCTGCTCGTATTTGTGTTGGGAAAACATACCTCACTTCGTTACGCCGTCTCCTCTGTGCCAACACGCAAGGTTGCTACGCTGAAACCGTACGGCGGCCCGCCTTCAGCATAGGTAAGTAGATACTCCGTTGTCTCAGCTTCGGGCGTATTTACCGTGTTACCATGATGTTAAGCTTTTGGTGAAAGCTGATGAGAAAAGGTAGAACACGCTCCGATGGTACAGCCCCTTGCCGCCCGGCCCCAGCAATACGCCACAAGCAAACAAGCCCCAGCACGGAGGCTGAGGCTTGTTCTCTGCAAGAAAAAAGCGAAGCCCTTACGCCGGCTGCTGAGCCGTGAGGCCGAGCACGGCGCTGGTGTGGCTGCGAACTTGCTCCAGCAGCTCCGGCTCATGGTGCAGGGAGCGGCCGTAGGACGGTATCATCTCGCGCAGCTTGGCCTGCCACTCCGGCGAGGCGGCCCGCTGCGGAAAGCACCGCTGAATCAGGCCCGCCATGATGCTGACGGCGGTGGAGGCACCCGGCGAGGCGCCCAGCAGGGCCGCAATGGAGCCATCCTTAGCCGATACCACCTCGGTGCCGAACTCCAGGATGCCGCCTTCCTTTTCGTCTTTTTTGATAACCTGCACGCGCTGCCCGGCAATTTCGAGCTGCCAGTCTTCGGGCCGGGCCTGGGGCAGGTACTCGCGCAGGGCCGCCAGCCGGTCGGCGGGCGACTGGCGCACTTGGTTGATGAGGTACTTGGTGAGCGGCATGTTTTTGAGGCCCGCCATGATCATGGGCCGCATGTTGCTCAGCTTCACCGATAGGGGCAAGTCCAGGTAGGAGCCTTGCTTGAGAAATTTGGTGCTGAAGCCAGCGTAGGGCCCAAACAGCAGCTCCTGCTTGCCGTTAATCACCCGCGTATCGAGGTGGGGCACCGACATGGGCGGGGAGCCCACGGCGGCCTTGCCGTACACCTTGGCGTGGTGGCGGGCAATAACCTCGGGGTTGACGCACTTCAGCCACTGCCCGCTCACGGGGAAGCCCCCGAAGCCCTGCCCCTCCGGAATGCCCGAGGCCAGCAAGAGCGGCAGCGACCCGCCCCCGGCCCCGATAAACACAAACGGCGCCCGGATTTTCAAGGTCTCGTCTGTGGCCAGGTTCTTGGCCTTCACGCGCCAGAGGCCATCTTCCTTCTGGCGCAGCTTTTCTACCTCGTGGTGGAAGTGGAAGCTCACGCCAGGCTTTCCCTGGAGCAGAGTAAACATGCCGCGAGTCAAAGAACCGAAGTTGACGTCGGTGCCCAGGTCCATGCGGGTGGCGGCCACGGGCTGCTGCGGGTCGCGGCCCTCCATCACCAGCGGCATCCAGTGGTGCAGGGTGGCGCGGTCCTCGGAGTACTCCATGCCCTGAAACAGGGGCGACTGGGTGAGGGCCGCGTGGCGCTTGCGCAGGAAGCTCACGTTCTTCTCACCCCACACAAAGCTCAGGTGGGGAATGTGGTTAACGAAGCGGCTCAGCTCCTTTACCTGGTACTGCTCGGCCAGGAAGGACCAGAACTGCTTGGACTGCTCGAACTGCTCGGCAATGCTGATGGCCTTGCTGACGTCGATGCTGCCGTCGGGTTTTTCGGGAGTGTAGTTTAGCTCGCAAAAGGCCGAGTGGCCCGTGCCGGCGTTGTTCCAGGCGTCGGAGCTTTCGGCGGCGGCCACGTCGAGCCGCTCCACAATGGCGATGGTCAGGTCGGGTTGCAACTCCTTGAGCATCATGCCCAGGGTGGCGCTCATAATGCCGGCCCCAATCAGCACCACGTCGGCGGAAAGGGGAGCAGAAGGTTCGGTAGTGCTCATGCGGTAGTCGAAAAAAGGGCGTCCAAAGAACGGGCAAACCCAGAGAAGGTGTAGATGTTGGCGCCCCAGGCACGGCGGCCTCCCAGGCGGAGCGGCTGGCGCGCAGCGGCGGCATGAAACACTGGCCGTCCGCGTTTCGTGCCGCCGCTGCGAGGCGGCTGTAGCCCGTACTACGCTTTCTGGGGGCGGTAGTTTACCTTCGGCTGCCGCCTAACCAGCCCCAGCGGGGCGGCATGTCGGTAGCTAGAGCCAACATCCAAGATATAGAAAGCCCCAGCGGGGCGACGCAGCCGTCCGCAGACGATGGGTGCCGTCCCGCTGGGGCTCTGAACGAATATCGTCTGCTTGTTTCTACCGATATGCCGCCCCGCCGGGGCTGGCCGTGCTGCCGCTTGTGCCAAGCGGCCAGTGCTCTACGTGGCTTCCCGTTGCTGCGGCGCAGGTTAGGCCACGGCGGCTTGGCGGGCCTGCCACTCGTGTTCCAGCATGCTCATTTCCACCAGGCTCCAGTACTCGTCGTCGTAGCGCAGGATGTCGCGGGAGCGGCCTTCGGCTTGCAGGCCGGCGCGGGTGTAGCAGCGCAGGGCGGCCTCGTTGAAGTCGTACACACCCAGGTCGATGCGGTGCAGGCCCAACTCCTCGAAGCCGAAGCGCAGCACTTGGGTTAGCATCTGCTGCCCGATGCCGCGGCTGCGGGTGGCGGGGTCCACGAGCACCCGGCTGATGCGAGCCGAGCGGTTTTTCGGGCTCAGGCTGCCCAGGGAAATGTGGCCCACGGCGGCGCCGGTGGTTGTATCCACGGCTTTGAAAACGAAGACTTCCGAGGAGCCCAGGTCGTTGGCCCCGTCGAGGTACCAGCTCAGCTTGTCGGGAGTGAGGGGAAAGTTGAACATCGGCCCCGACCAGTTCATGAGCAGGCGGGGCGAATCAATCCAGGAAATCAGTTGGTCGAAATCAGTGGCGGTGAAGTATTCGAGGCGAATCATATACAGAAAAGCAACTTCAGACAAAAAGGGAAAACATACTCCCTGCCGCCGAAGTGCAACTTTCGCAAAGATACTTCGCCATTGCCGGGCTTCGGCAACGGATTTTATCCTACTTCACTATCCGGGTTTCAGCAGCGAAAACAAAAGCCGGGCCGGAGCAGAACCGGAGGAAGCATAGCCCGGCGCTGTCTTACTGTTGCTATAGCACCTGCGCGCCGCGGGCCAGCAGGTCCTGCCGGGCCTGGGCGTAGCCTTCGGCCGAAATGGCCCGCGTGGCCGCCTCGTGCAGCACCACGGCAAAGCCTTCCTGCAAGGCATCCAGGGCCGAGTAGTACACGCAATAGTCGGCGGCGAGGCCGGCCAGGTGCACTTCCCGCACGCCGCGCCCGCGCAGGTAGTCGGCCAGGCCGGTGCTTTTGCGGTGGCCGTTGTCGAAAAAGCCGCTGTACGAATCGATTTCTGGGTTCATGCCCTTGCGGAACACCGCCTCGATGCGGTGCTGGTCGAGGCCGGGGTGGAGGGCGGCGCCGGGCGTGGCCTGCACGCAGTGGTCGGGCCAGAGGGTTTGGGGCAGGCCGTGCAGGCTGATGTGGTCGAAGGGCTGGCGGCCGGGGTGCCGGCTGGCAAAGCTCTGGTGGGTGGCCGGGTGCCAGTCCTGGGTAGCTACCACCAGCTCGGCCTGGTTTTGCAGCTCGTTTACCAGGGGCAGAATCTCGTGGCCGCCCGCCACGGGCAGGGCGCCGCCGGGCATAAAGTCGGGTTGAACGTCAATCAGGAGCAGGGCGCGCATACGAAGCAGAGGTGAAACCGGATAATCAGCCCGAAAAGTACGAGCCAAAACGCGCAAACCCGCCCCGTACCGCCGGCCGGCCGCGCAGAACAAGCCAGAGCCGGCAGGCGGCCAGCAGAAGCGTTGCATATCCGGCCGTTGAAATTGCTTTGATAAAACAAAAAATAGAACTATATAGTATTGCCGCCGAATGTGGCTGAACAACTTGCGGGCGAGAAAGAACGGAGCGGAGCCAGGTAAGCAGGCTGTTCACCCCTATTTTTTCTCGTCACGCTATGCACCACATCATCTACCAAAGCGCCGAAACCGCCCCTCTATCCGACGCCGAGCTGCGGCAACTGCTGCAACACTGGCGGGCCTACAACCACAGCCAGGGCATTACGGGCATTCTGCTGTACTCGGAAGGGCAGTTTTTGCAGATAATCGAAGGCGGAGAGGCCGAAGTGCAGGCCCTGTTTGAGCGGATTGAGCGCAACTACCGTCACGTGCACGTAGTCAAGCTGGCCGATGGCCCCATTCCGCAGCGCTGCTTCACGGAGTGGTCGATGGGGTACGTGCCGCTGGAGCCAGCCGCCTTTACGCGGGTGCGGGGCTACCTCGACCTGCAACAGTCCGAGGAGCTGGCCTCCCGCTTCCGCGGCTGCGACGAGGAGCTGGCCAACCTGCTCAGGTCGTTTGTGAATGAGCAGGCCGCCATGCCGTGGTAGTTGCCCGGCCCCGCCCCGCTGCCTACCTTGCGCCCCGGCCCGCCGCCGCGGGGGCGGCAGGCCAGGGCAAAACAAACAACCGATGATACAGGCAGCATGGATAGCCCGCGTGGCCGGGATGGTGGTGCTGGCTGGCTCTGCTGCCGCGGCTCAGGCCCAACCCCAAGCCTCGGCTGCGCCCTCGGCCGCGCACCGGCAGGTGGCGGGCACGCACGTGTGGCTGGTGCCGCCGGTGGGCTTTGGGCCATCGGCCGGGCTTACGGGGCTGCGCAAGGGCGAGGCCGTGGTGCAGGTGATGGACCTGGCGGGCACCAGCTTCTACCAGCACGCGGCCGGGTTTGGCAAGGCCCGCTTCGAGGCCCGCGGAGCCCGGGTGGTTGACTTTCAGGAGTTAACGGTGCAAGGCTACCCGGCGCGGCTGGTACAGCTGGAGCAGGCCGGGGCGCCCTCCTCGGTGCAGCTGCTCTTCGGCGACTCCACCTTCGCCGCTCTGCTGGTAGGCCGCTACCCCGCCCCCGACGCCGCCACCGGCGCGGCCGTGCGCCAGGCTTTGCTGTCGGCGGCGTACGAGAAAAACGCTGCTGCCCCCTCGGCCGGAGCCGTATTTGTGCTGGATGAGAAGAAGGCCGGCTTCACGCTGAAAAAAGCCAGTGCCACTCGCTACGAGTATGCGCTGAGTGGAAGTGCTGAGTCGGCCAGCGGCCCCGTGCTTGTCGTTCGCACCGTGCCCTACCATCCTTCCCGCACGGCCGCCGACATCAGCCAGGAGCAGCTGGAACGGATGGCGGGCCTGAGTGACTACCGCGCCCGCCGCACCTCCTCAGTTAAGGTCAACGACCTGGTAACGTTTGAAACCGAGGGCCCGGCCCGGCAGCAGGGGCGCCCGGTGCTGCTGTATCAGCAGGTGACGATTATCGGGTCTTCGGCCGTGGTGCTGCAAGGCATTGCTGCCCCGGAAAACGGGGACGTTACGGTGGCTCAGTTCAAAGCCCTGGCCCACACCATCAAGCCGGCTGCCCCGGCGAAGAAGCCTTAGTTGTTGCTTGTGGTGGTGGCCGGAGCCGGCTGGCCAAACGCAACTTCTCGCAGCGCCTCCCAGGGGCCGCCCCGGTAGGCCCAGAGCTGCACGCCGGTGGCCTGCACTTCAAAGGGCTGAAAGTCGGCGGCCAGCTGGGTGTGCAGGGTGCGGGCCACGTCGGGGGCTACTTTGTTTTGCACGGTTACGTGGGGCCGCAGGCGCTGCTGGTCCTGGGGCGTGAGCCAAGCGGCCCAGGCGGTTTGCAGCTCCCGGTGCCGGCGCAGCAGCTCGTCGTTGGCGAGGTCGTAGGCCACGCCGCGGCCCAGGAAGCGCAGGCCCGCCACGCGCAGGGTCAGGGGGGCAAGGTTCGCGGCCCACTCAGTCAGGAACCGGGTAATGGCCGGCGCTTCCTCACCCGGCAAATGATGGAACAGCGTGACGTGGGCGGCCAGGAAGTTGCGCTCCGGCGGAAAGTGGCGCTGCCGCAGCTCGTCGAAGTGAGCCTGCGCGGCCGGGTCGAGCCGCAGGGTCAGAATCAGCGGGGCGGAGATGGAGGAGAGGGATACAGGCACAGGCGAAAGAGTGTGGACTGTCAGCCTGTACGCAGGATAGGCCACGCCAGCTACAGCAGTTTTGACTGGCGCGAGTTTAGCGCAGCGTAACTCGTGCCTACGCATGAGGTGGAGGCTGAGCCTCCACTGCCGCGCCAGCGGCAAACCGGAACCGGGCTGTTGGGGGCAGGCGTCGGTCGTTCTGGCGTGGGGAGGCACAGCCTCCCGGCATAGTCGGCACGAGTTACGCTGCGCTAAACTCGCGCCAGTAGCTGCCAGCCAGGTAGCCCTTTCAGCGAAGCTGCACCAGTAAAAAATGCGTTTCTATGCCGAAAAACTCAGGTATTATCGTCAAGAGAAGGACCTAAAGCAGAGCCGCGGGTGTTATCCAGCCGACACTACTTCTGCCGTTTTGATGCTGGTATCCGCTCCGGAAACTCCCTCGTTGTTTGACCCGATTCCCGTGCTGAATTCGCCGCCCGTGGTACCGGCTTCCGCGCCGAACCTGCCGCCAGCCGGCAAGCTGTGGCTGCCGAAGCGGGTGCTGTTCACGCCCGATGCTTTGCAGGAGGAGTTTGGCCAGCAGATCTACGCGCGGGTGCAGGACCACGGCCTGCCCGTTGAAGTGCTCAAGGCCAACCGCCTTACCGGCCTGCGCGGCGCCGACGCCCGCGAAACGTACCGCAACGCCAAAAACACGCTGGCCGTGGTCAACGCCCCGGCCGGGGCCCTGCGCCTACAGCCCACGCCGCCCTCCGCCGACTGGCAGATGAACCTGGCCGAGGGCTGCCCGGCCCACTGCCAGTACTGCTACCTGGCCGGCAGCCTGCAAGGGCCGCCCGTGGTGAAGGTGTTTGCCAACCTGCCCCGCCTGCTCCAGAACACGGCTCAGTACGAGCAGCCCGGCCGCGTCACCTCCTTCGAGGTGAGCTGCTACACCGACGTGCTGGGCATCGAGCACCTGACTGGCAGCCTGGCCGAGTGCATCCGCTACTTCGGGCCGCGCCAAGGGGCGCACCTGCGCTTCGTAACCAAGTACCAGCACGTAGAGCAGCTGCTCAACCTTCCCCACCAGGGCCGTACGCGGGCCCGCGTCAGCCTCAACGCCGAGCCCGTGGCCCGGCGCATGGAGGGCGGCACGGCGCCGGTGGCGGCCCGCATCCAGGCCCTGCGCCAGCTGGCCCTGCCGCGGGAGCAGGGCGGGGGCGGCTACCCGGTGGGGGTGGTACTGGCTCCCATCATGCCCATTCCCGAGTGGCGGGCCCACTACACCCAGCTACTCGACCAGCTGGCCGCGGCCCTCGACTTCCCGTGCGACCTGACCGTGGAGTTTATCACCCACCGCTTCACGCCCGGCTCCCGCGACGTGCTCCAGGAGTGGTACCCCAACCACGCCCTCGATTTCGACGAAAGCACCCGCGCCGTGAAGCGCAATAAGTTCGGGGGGCTGAAGTACGTGTATCGCCCCGACGACATGCGCACGCTCAAGGAGTTCTTCTACGCCGAGTGGCAGCGCCGCTTTCCCCACGCCCCGGTACTGTACTGGACGTAGAACTACAAGTTGTAAGCCCCCAAGCTGCAAGCAAGTTACCAGAACATGCTTGCAGCTTGGGGGCTTATAGCTGGTAACTCAAAACTTAACGCATCAGAAACAGCCGCTGCGTGGTGGGGGTACGGCTGCCGGTGGTGCGGAGCAGGTAAGTGCCGGCGGGCAGGTTGTCGAGGGTGCCGCGCACTACCGTTTGGCCCTGAGCCGGCAGTTCGCGCACCACCTGGCCCAGGCTGTTCAGCACCTGCACCGGGCCCGTAGCTGCGGAACCCAGCACGGCCGTAAACTCGCCCGCTGTGGGATTGGGGTATAAAGCCAGCGCCGCCCCAGCAGCTTCCACCACCACAGAGCGCACCTCCGAATAGCTGGTCGTGCCGTCGAAGTCGATAACCGCCAGGCGGTAGTAGTTGAGCCCTGACTCCGGGCTGGGGTCGAGGGCTGAGTAGCGGCGGCCCTGGGCGGCATTGGCGGCCGGCACGGTAGCTACTGCCTGCCAGGCGGTGCGCGCATCGGTGCGGCGCTCCACCCGAAACTCGCGCACATTTTCCTCCCAGGCCGTTGTCCAGTCGAGAGCTGCCTTGCTGCCCTGCGCCTGGGCCGTGAAGCCAACCAGCCGTACGGGCAGAGGCAAGGCACCCGGCAAGCTCACGGCATCACCGCGGTAACAGCCCAATACATTCGGGAACTGGAGTCCCGTAAAGTTGCCGGTAAGGGGGTCGATTCGATAAATGGTGCCGTCGTCGGCCGATACGGCGTAGACGTTGCCGTTGCGGTCCGCGAACATGGAACCGATGTTGTCGCCAGGGTTGATGGGAGCAGACGGGGTGGTGGTGATGGCTACCGGATTAGAGCCGGGGTTGGTAATAGTCAGAAACTTGTTTTCCTGTCCTAGATAACTGATTAAGCTTCCGGTACTCGTATTGAATATCCAGTCCTGAATACCGCCCTCGGGCACGGTGCCCGTGCCGCCTCCCGCAACAAAGACCTGCACCTGCGCTTGATAGGCGGCAATAACTGCTGCCGTACCTGGTTCAGACGTATTCAACTGGCGCCACACGGGCGCTGTCACGGCGCGGACGCCAGCGCTGGGCAATTGCACTTCCCCTACGTACAAGCGCAAATCGGAGACGCGGGGCCCGCCCGCGCCCAGGATAATGCGGAAGGTAGCTCCGCCCACAAAGTAGTTAGAGGTAAGTCCGCCGTCTCCGATGAAGTTGAACGTTAGCTCAACCTCATCAATCAAGAACTCTGGAAAGGTAACGGGGGGAAGGGTGGGAGCAGGAGGCGGCGTTACTGGTCCCAGGCTGTCGGCCTGGGCAGTAGTCAGGTTGATCCGGTAGAGTGTGGGCGGAATCTGCACGCTGGACAGCGTCACAGGCTGTATCACCCGCATGCCAAACAGCGCCGTAGGGTCAGCATTGTCGTAGCCCAGGCCGTTTACGATGATGTTATTGCCGCCAGCCCGGATATTTCCAATAGTAGTGAGAGTGCCATCTGTATTCACCTCGCTCAGCACGGATGGATTCCGGGCACTGCCGGGGCAAGCCGACGTGACGGCGAAACTATTGGTGGGCAGTTGGGCCAGCAAGCTGGTGGCTGCTCCGAGCAGACCTGCCAGCGTAAGTACTAGTTTTTTCATCACTTCAGGCATAAAGTAGAAAGGAAGGTTTCTTGCAGCACTCGTAATTGGGGCGCCTATGGGGAGGCATAGGAGATGGGAAGCACAAATATTGGACATTTCTCCGAGAAAATACTTATTTAATTCCTATTAATCCACAAAATATTACCTATTTGGCGTTAGGTATAGCAGAAGAGCCGTTTTGTGGTCAAATCGTCGCAGGCTCTTGTGCCGTTAGGGCCGGCAGCTCAGCCGGCTGAAGAGCTGTCCGGCCATTCGTCCTCAGGTGTGGGGAGCAGCTCATTTCCGGGTGCGTTGTACTTCACTCGGGGAATACGCAAAACGCCCAGAAGTGGCGCAAACTTCTGGGCGTTTTTTTGAAAGTAGTGGCAGCGCAACTATCAGTAAGCCAAGCTGAACCGGAAGCCAAACAGGCTATAAACCGTTCAAGTTAGCTACCAGCGCCGTAGTGGTTGTTTCGCTTAGCTGCGGGGTGAAAACCTGGCCGGCCTGGGCGGTGCCATCCTGGCGGCCGTAGTACAGCTTGCCATCCACCGTCCGAATGACGACGACGCTAATGGGTTGTCCCAGCGGAAGCCTGCTGGCCTGGAAAGAGTTGGGCGGGGAGAAGGTGCACAGCTGAAGCGCCCCATTGAAAGCCCGGAACACGGCAAACACCAGCGTATTCCGGCGTGGGTCGATGTTGCTGCCCGGCACGTTCACGGTAATAGTAACGGGCGCAGGAGTGCCGTAGAACCGGTCACAGTTGAACCAGCGGATGCCTTGGTTGTACAGCGCGTTGCCGATGATGATTTCGTTGCCGGCAGCCGTGGGCCGAAGAAAAGAACCTGGGGTAGTATTCAGCAGCCAGTTAAAGCAGGCAGTGGCGTTTGTAGCCGGCGGAGCTACGAACAGGCTCATGGAGTCGCGCCGGGGCACATTGGGCGGGGTGGGTACTTGCAGCCGAATCTGGGAGTTGCTGCCGAGCTGTAAGCTGGAGTCCTGGGCCGGGCCAACGAAGACCGCGCCGGCCGATTGGAGCACCTGCCCGTTCGAGACCGTGGGCACGGCACTCAGCACCATGTCGGCCCGGCTAAGAATCTCGCGCACGTGCATCGGCACCGGCCCTGCCACGGGCTGGCCGTTGCGGTGAAACGCACCGGCCGCAATGGTTACCACGGTGCCTTTGGCGCCGGTGAACGTATTCACGCGGGTGGGGTCGTAGGTGAACGACTGCGCGGGGGCGCCCAGCTGCTGGCGCAGCTCCTGCAAGGTAGCGGGAGGCACTGGGCTGGGGCCGGGGGTAGTGCCATCTTCACACGCCACCACGCCGGCGTCAAACTGGCAGGCGGGCAACAACGGCAGGGCAAGCAGAGCGAGCAGCAGGAATCGTTTCATTGGATAACCAGTTAGAAATGAATAAGTGAAAAAGACCAAAACAGCGCCCTACCGACCCCGCGGGGCCAGGTCCCAGCTGTAGCCGGCCTGAATGCCCAGGCCCCACGGGCGGCGCGGGGCGCGGGCCGTGGCCGGGTCGGTAAGGGAGGTGAGAAAGAGCTGGCCCTGGGGCTGTAGCGTAAGCCACCGGCCCGGCGCCACCTGGTAGCCGGCAAAGGCGCCGGCCGTGAGCAGCAAGCTGGTGGTCCGGAAAGGGCCGGACCCGCTACTCCACTGGCGCTGGGAGCAGTTGCAGGGCGAGCCTTCGGTGGTGCGGGCCCCGGCAAACACGGCCACCGTGCCGCCGCCCAGCAGGCCGTAGCGCCACCGGTGCGTGCTCCGCAGCGTCAGCTGGGCCTGCACCGGCAAGGTGAAGAAGCGGTACACGTTGCGAAACTCCCGGCGCTCCAGGGTTTCCACCGAATCCTTCTTCAGCTGGTAGCGCAGCGAAGTAGCGTACTCGGCGTAGCCCAGGCCCGCGGCCACCGTCAGCTGCCGCGAGAAGGCGTAGGCGGCCAGCAGCTGCCCGGTCAGGCCCAGGGCAGGCCGCTCCAGCCGTTCCAGCGCCGTGCGGGGCTGCCCCAGGAGCCGATAGGTCAGGCCGGCCCCGGCTCCGGCCTGCACGCTCCAGTTGCGCAGGTTCAGCTCCTGGCGCGTAGGCCGGCTCGTGGGCGGGTTAATGGGCTGAACCTCCGGCGGTGCCGGCGCCGCCTGCGGAGGCCGCACCACGAGCAAAGCCAGCGGCTCGTAGTTGCTAAAGGCTTCCTGCTGACCCCAGGCACGGCCAGCAGTTTGCGGAGCACTAGCATACGGGCGGCGGTCAGCTGGCAACGAGCTTTCGGCACGAATGGCGCGGCTCCGCTGCCGGGTGGCGGGGCTTTCTGCCAATAGCCGGCTTTTACGGGCAGCTGCTAGTTGCGCAGCACGCGGAGCCTTCAGGCCCGGCGCGGACGCCAGTAGGCCGGTGCCAGCCGTGCTGGTGTCCCGGAAACGCCGGGGGCGGCGGGCAGCAGCTACACGCTTGCCAGGGTGCCGTTCCGGAAGCAAGGCCTCGGCCGCCGGCGCGCGTAGTTGGTCGTCGGAGGGGCTGCCGCCAGACGGCAGAGTGGGAGCAATGGCGGGTATGGCGGCAGTAGGTAGCGTGGCTGAGGTGCCGCCCGGGACTTGTTCGGCCGCAGCCGGCGGGGCTGCCGGGGCTGCTGCTTTGGTGGAAACCTGTGGGCTGACTGGACTGGCTGCCCTAACATCTGCCGGCTTAGCGGGAGCTAAAGAAATTTCTGGAGCGGAAGCAGTAGCCGGTGGGGGCGAAGACGGATAAGCAAGGCCGGAACCCGAACCAGTAGGGGCTGCTGAGAAAGTGCGGGAGGCGCCGGCTCGGGCTCCGGGCCGCTCCGCCTGCTCCCGCCAGCGGCGCGTGCCCACCGTGAGGCAAACCAAAACAACCGTGCCCACGAGCAAAAGCAGCGCCCGTGGCCGCCACCGCGGCCGCCGGGCGGGCACCTGCTGCCGAATCCCGGCCCACACGGACTCGGGCGGCGCGCTGCCGTAGCCCTCCAGCCGGCGGCGCAGCTCATCGTACAATTTTTCGGAGTCGTGGTCGGTCATGGCAATGAAGGAGTTGAAGCCTGTTGGTGAAGGCGCTCCTCCAGCAGGCGCCGGGCCCGGGAGAGCTGCGACTTGCTGGTGCCTTCCGAAATGCCCAGCAACTCCCCGATTTCGGCGTGGGAGTAGCCCTCGATGGCGTACAAGTTCAGCACGGTGCGGTAGCCGGGAGGCAGCGTGTTGAGCAGGCGAAGAATATCGTCGGCCGAGAGCTGGTCGAGCGGGGTGCCGTCGGGGTGGTGCAGCTCTTCGGCTTCCTGGGTGTCGAAGTGGAGGCCGCGCCGCTGGTGCTGGTGCCAGAGGTGGAGGGAGGTAGTGACGGCAATCCGCCGGGCCCAGGCTTCAAAAGGGCCCTCGTTGCGAAACTGATCAAGGCGGGTGAAAATCTTGACGAAAGTCAGCTGCAAGGCGTCTTCGGCTTCGGCTCTGGAGGGGCAGTAGCGCAGGCATACCCCCATCAGCTGATAGCCCAGCCGCTCGTAGAGGGCCCGTTGGGCGGCGGGCCGGCCCCGCCGGCAACCTTCGACCAGCGCATCAATCGGTTCGGCCATAGAGTGGAAAGATAGGGAGCGGGAAGGAGGTCGTGCACCTAGCAGTCTGCCCCCATGACCGGCCTGCTCCGGGGTGGGTTGCGCGGCCCCGAAAATATTTTGCGGGGCCGGCCAGCGCTGCATACTAGCCGCCAAAGCCGTAGCTTCGCCACCACGCACGTATCCACCGCCGCCCCGCGGCCATCTGCTTCCGCCGTATGCTGCTGCCTCTCTACCAGGTCGATGCTTTTGCCGACCGTCCGTTTGCCGGCAACCCCGCCGCCGTGTGCCCCCTGCACGAGTGGCCGCCCGCCCCCACCATGCAGGCCATAGCCGCCGAAAACAACCTGGCTGAAACCGCCTTTTTCGTACCCCGCGCCAACAGTGGCGGCGAGTTTGAGCTGCGCTGGTTTACGCCCACCGTGGAGGTGGAGCTGTGCGGCCACGCCACCCTGGCCTCGGCCCACGTGCTCTACCACCATCTGGGCTTCGACGGCCCCGAAATCGTGTTTCACTCGAAAAGCGGCCCCCTGCGGGTAAGCCAGGCCGAAGCCGGCCGGCTCACGCTCGACTTCCCGGCCCGGCCGCCCCAGCCCCTCGGCCCGCACCCCGACGGCCTGCTCGACGGCCTGCGGGCCACCCCCCTGCACCTGCTGGCCGGCCCCGACCTGGTGTGCGTGTTCAACTCCGAGGCCGAGGTGCGCGCCCTGCACCCCAACATAGCCCAGCTGGAGCGGGTAGAGTACCGCGGCGTTATTGCCACGGCCCCCGGCACCGATGGCGTAGATTTCGTGTCGCGCTTTTTCGGGCCGCGCGTGGGCGTGCCCGAGGACCCCGTAACGGGCTCGGCCCACACCACGCTGGTGCCCTACTGGGCCGGGCGCCTGGGCAAAACCCACCTCCACGCCCGCCAGGTATCGGCCCGCGGCGGCGACTTGTGGTGCGAGCTGCGCCAGGACCGGGTGCTGATGAGCGGCCACGCCGTGACGTACCTGCGGGGCGAAATCGAGGTGCCCGAAGTGTAGAACCGGGCGACAACACCCTGCGTCCGAGGGCGTTCGGGGTGGACTGCGGACGTCTGGCCGACGTAAGAACCGTTCCTATCAGCAAAAAGAAGCCGGCTGCTCAGGCTGCGGGCTTCTTCTTCGCCGGGACTTTCTTGCCGGCCACCGGCGCGGCCAGTTTGCCGGGGTTGTCGGCCAGGAACTTGCCCCAGCTTTTGCCGCCGGCCTTCACGTTGTTGCCCTTCTGGTAGTGGTGGCACAGGGCCACGGCCAGGGCGTCGGTGGCGTCCAGAAACTTGGAGGCCTGCTCCACGGGTGGCAGCTGCAAAGTCTGGCGCAGCATGTGGGCCACGTGCTCCTTGGTGGCCGTGCCCGTGCCCGTCACTGACTGCTTCACCTTGGTGGGGGCGTACTCCACGTAGGGTATCTGGCGGGAAAGGCAGGCGGCAATGGCCACGCCCTGGGCCCGGCCCAGCTTGAGCATGCTCTGCACGTTGGCCCCGTAGAAGGGCGCTTCGATGGCCAGCTCATCGGGCAGGAATTCCTCAATCAGCTCCACCATCCGCTCAAAGATTTTCTTCAGCTTGAGGGCGTGGTTGGTGCCCAGCTTCTTCATGTCGATGACGTCGTAGCGCAGCACCGTTACGCGCTGGCCCTGCACCTCAATCACCGCGTAGCCCATGACCTGGGTGCCGGGGTCGACGCCCATAATAACTTTGGGCAGCAGTTCGGAGGAAGCAAGGGGCAGAATCAAGGGAATAGGAGCTTAGGGTCTTGGGGGCTCAGGGGGTCTTGGTTGCTGTTCTCGGCCCCTGATGGCGTAACTTGCCGAAGCTAGTTAATCCGCCGTCATGTTGCCCAGGCCCCACCTACAAAACTACGTCCAAAACGCGGAAGAACCCGCACTGGCGCGGCGGCGCGGGCTGGTGGTGGCCGGCAAGCTGCTAGTTACCGCGCTTACCCTGGGCCTGCTGTGGCACTCCATCGTGGCCGACGCCGCTACGGCCGCCGCGTGGCGGGGGCTGGTGGCGCGCACGCTCAGCGGGCAGGGGCGGGGGCCGGTGCTGCTGGCCCTGGCCCTGGTGCCGCTCAACTGGGGTCTGGAGGCCTGGAAATGGTGGCGCCTGGCCCGGCATCTGGAGGCGGTGTCGTTCCGGCGGGCCTTCCGGGCGGTGCTGGTGGGCCTTACCCTGGGCTTCGTGACGCCCAACCGCGTGGGCGACTACGCCGGCCGCATCATGGAGCTGAAAAGCCGCCGCCTCGATGCCCTGGGGGCCGTGTTCCTGGGCCGCTACTGCCAGTTGGTGGTGACGGTGGCGGCCGGCACGCTGGGGCTGCTGTACTTTCTGCTGCGGTTTGCCTTGCCGGGCTACCCCGCCGTACAGGCTGGCGTGGTGGCTGCCACCGTGCTGCTGAACGCGGCAATTCTGCTGCCGCTGTACTACTCGCGCCTGGTGGTAGGAGCCGTGGCAGCAGTGCCCGTGCTGCGGCGGCTACGGCCGTTTCTGGCCGTTATGCCCACGTACCCGGCCCGTCTGTTAACCGGCGTGTTGCTGATTTCGGGGCTGCGCTACGCGGTGTTCGGAGTGCAGTTCGGGCTGCTGCTGCTGGCTTACGGCTGCCAGGCCCCGCTGGGGCCGGGCGCGGCGGCCGTGGCGGGCACGTTCCTGCTCAAGTCCCTGGTGCCCTCCCTCAATGCCCTGGCCGACGTGGGCGTGCGGGAGCTGTCGGCCACTCACTTGTTTGGTTTGCTGAATGAGCCGGTGCTGCCGGTGCTTAGCGCCAGCCTGAGCTTGTGGGTGCTCAACATTGCTCTGCCCAGCGCCGCCGGCCTGGGGTTTGTATTGCGGCTACGCGTGCTGCGCAAACGCCGAAAAGCCCGGCCCACCCCGGTGCCCGCCGCCTGATGCTGCCGCTGCTGAAATGGCTGCCGGCTTTGCCGCTGCTGGCGGTTAATGCCGTGTATCTGCTGCAGATGCTTCGGTTTCGGCAAGCGTGGACCTCACCCCCTAGCCCTGGTTCGCCTCACTCCCTAGCCCCCTCTCCAAAGGGAGAGGGGGAACTAGCTCTAGAAAGCACTAGCTCTGGTTCTACCACGTCGTCAGGCTCCCCCCTCTCCCCCGGAGAGGGGGGGCGGGGGGGTGAGGCAGCTAGAACGCTAGAGCTAGTTTCTAGTTCCCCCTCTCTTTTGGAGAGGGGGCTAGGGGGTGAAGTCCACGCCTTTTCTATTCTCATTGCTGCCCGCAACGAGGAAGCCAACCTCCCGCACTTACTCCAGGACCTGACCCGGCAGGAGCCGGTGCCGGGCGGGTTCGAGGTGCTCATCATCGACGACCACTCCACCGATGCTACGGCGGCGCTGGTACTGGAAGCAGCGGCTCAAGCGCCCTTCCGGCTGCGGCTGTTGCGGCTAGCGGAGCTGCCGGAGGCGCCCACGGGCAAGAAGGCGGCCGTGGAAGCGGGGGTGCGGGCGGCGCGGGCGCCCTGGGTGCTGCTCACCGACGCCGACTGCCGCGTGCCCGCCGGCTGGGTGCGGGCGTACGCCGCCGTAGCCACCGATGCCGCTGCGCGCTTCATCAGCGGGCCGGTGCTGCTGACGGGGCGGGGCGCCCTAGCCGCCTTGCAGGGCCTGGAACTGGCCGGGTTGGTGGGCGTGGGCGCGGCCAGCATCTACCGCGGCCGGCCCACCATGTGCAACGGCGCCAACCTGGCCTATCGTCGCGCCGATTTCTTTGCCGTGCAGGGCTTCCGCGGCAACGAGGCCGTGCCCAGCGGCGACGACGAGTTTCTGCTGCACAAGCTGCACGCGGCCTTTCCGGGCAGCATCCGGTTTGTGCAGCGGGCCGGGGCCGTGGTGCGCACCGCCGCCCAGCCTACGCTGCGGCAGCTATTGGGGCAGCGGGTACGCTGGGCCAGCAAGTGGCGCCACTACCAGGCCGCCGCCCCGCGCCGCCTGGCCGTGCTGGTGCTGCTGAGCAACCTCACCTTTCCGGTGGGAGCGGGGCTGTGGCTGGCCGGGGCCGCGCCGGGCGGCGCCGTGGTGGCAGCCTGGACGCTGAAGCTCACGGCCGATGTGCTGTTTCTGGGGCCGGTGCTGCGGTTTCTGGGGCGGCTCCGGTGGCTGGGGTGGGTGCCGGTGCTCCAGCTGGCCTACGGGCCCTACGCTCTGGCCGTGGGGCTGCTGGGCCTGCGCGGCGGCTACGAGTGGAAGGGCCGAAGGGTAGGGGAGAAGCCCCGGTAACGGCAGCAGAAGACCGCTCGAAAAACCCAGTGAAATTCTTGCTATTGCTGAGGTTGGGCTGTTACTTCATCCTGTACCAATCCTGTATAATTTCATGAGTAAATCCTGGTTAGAAATCGTGTTTCCGGTGGGGCTGGCGTTGTTGGTGTGTACGATGGGTATTTTTCTGCTGTCCGTGGGCGGACTGCTTACGGAACCTGAACCAGCTGACGCTGCCAAAGCGGCAACATCTGCCTATACCGGAGTGGAGCTAGGTAGCAAGGCCAAGTCCAAAATTCCATCCGGCGCTAATCCTGTTGATGTCGTAGCTGGTGATGCTTTATTCAAAGGCAATTGCGCCCAGTGCCATGCCGTCACGGAAGTACTTGTAGGCCCCGCTTTGCATGGCATCACCAAGCGCCGCCCCGTTTCCTGGTTGATTCCTTGGGTGAAAAATTCCAGTAAGATGGTAGCCAGCGGCGACGAGTACGCCGTGAAAGTTTTCAATCAGTACCAGAAGCAGCAAATGCCCAGCTTTCAATTGAGCGACCGGGAAATTAAGCAGATTTTGGCCTATGTAGAATCTGATCATGCTGTAGCCCAAAGCACCTATGTACTGATCGAATAACCTCAGCGAAGTTCTCGGCGAGCCTCAGCGAGAAACAACGCCCGCACGTACCCGGCCCAGGCACCCGAACAACCCGCCTCGAGTGCTACCTTTGCTCAAAACCCGCCGCTGCCCGTGACCGACGCTGAATTTGACATTCTCGACGAGCTGTACTTCGTCACTTCCTTCGCCGACCTGAGCAAGAAAACCGGCCTGGCCCCGGCCACCTTGGAGCGCCACCTGCGGAGCCTGCTGGAACAGGGCCTCATCCGCAGCTTCTGGCCCGACCCCGACACGGAGCTAGCCTTCGAGGAAAGCTCCTTCGGCGCCATCGTGCGCGACTGTTACTTTCTGGCCTCCAAAGAAGGCCTGCTTCAACACAACACCCGCTAATGGCGGCACCCGTGGCCCCACCTTCCGCGCCGCCGGCCCGGCCGCCGGGCTACTACGTGCGCCAGCGCCTGCTGCGCAACCCGCCCGCCATGCTGGGCCTGGGCTTTATTGTGCTGTGCACGCTGGTAGCCCTGCTGGGCTACTGGATGTTGCCCGACAACTCGCCCTCGGCCAACAACGGCTTGGTGGTGCTGCAAAAACAGCCGCCCGGCTTCCGCGTGGACGTGCTGCCCGTGCCCTTGCCCGACTCCATCCGGCCCACTCGGCGCGGACTGCTGGCCCGCTGGTGGGGCGGGCAGCCGCCCCTTACCCAGGACCTGCCCATCGAGCCCCGCTTCCGGGTCACCGCCGATTCGGTGTACGTGCGGCCCTATGTGCCCTACCGGCCGGCTGGCGCGGCGGCTCCGGCCGAGGTGGGGGTGGCGCTTCGGCAGCTGGCGGCAGAACCGGCCGAAAACCGCCAACAGGTTGTCGAGCAGGCTGTAACGCACCGCCGCTACTGGCTGGGCACCGACAAAGCCGGGCGCGACCAGCTGAGCCGCCTGCTGCTGGGCACCCGCATTTCCCTGGGCATTGGGCTGGTGGCCGTGCTGATTTCGGTGGTGCTGGGCATGGCCATCGGGGCGGTGGCCGGCTACGTGGGCGGCTGGGTGGACAGCCTGCTGCTGGGCCTGATGACCGTGGTGTGGAGCATTCCGGGCATTATGCTGGTCATTGCCATTTCCCTGGCCCTCGACTCCAAGGGCGTCTGGACCTCGTTTGTGGCCGTGGGCCTGACTATGTGGGTGGACGTGGCCCGCGTGGTGCGCGGGCAGATGCTCAGCCTGCGTGAAAAAACCTTTGTGGAAGCCGGCCGGGTGCTGGGCCTGCCCCAGAGCCGCCTGATCTGGCGCCACCTGCTGCCCAACATGACTGGCCCCTTGATTGTGCTGGCCACCAGCAATTTTGCGGCGGCCATTCTGCTGGAGGCGGGCCTGAGTTTTTTGGGCCTGGGCGTGCAGCCGCCCGCGCCGTCGTGGGGCCTCATGGTGAACGAAGGATTCCAACTGCTTGGCACTGAGGCCGGCCTGTGGCTGACCCTGCTGCCGGGCTTGGCTATCAGCTTGCTGGTGCTTAGCTTCAACCTGCTGGGCAACGGCCTGCGCGACGCCTACGACCCCAAAACTCCGCTAGGATAAGTGGTGAATGGTAACAAGTAAACTGTCCAGCTAAGCAGGGAACACATCAAGCCAGGGTGCGCAGCCGGAGTCGAACCGGAAGTCGCCGCAGGCTAGCATCTCTCCTGCTGGCTAACCTCAATCGTGAGAACGAAGCAGGAGAGATGCTTCACGGAGCGGACGCCCGATGAAGCGTGACGTTCCTCTAAGTTCCTAATCCTCTAAGACCCTAAGTCCCTACTCTACATATGCCCACCATTACCCCCGAAAAACGACTGTTCTTGAAAGAGCGGGAGCTGGGCGCTCTGCTGGAAATCACCCAGGCCATTAACCAGGACTCTACCGAAGCGGCGCTCTACAAAATATTCCAGTTTACGCTCCTGGGTCAGCTGACCATCCGGCGGCTGGTGCTCTACGTGAAAGAGGAAAGTCAGTGGGTGTGCACCGTTTCGTTTGGGGCCGGGTTGCCCAATTTCCGTACGCTGCCGCTGCCGTCCAGCGTTTTGGCGGGCTGCCGCTCGGTGCCCTGCCCTATGACCAGCTTTCAGGTAAGCCCCGAGTGGGAGCTGCTGGAAACCGTTATTCCGGTGGTGCAGAACGGCGAGGTACTGGCCTACGTGTTCATCGGCAACGTGCACGAGGACTATGCCAGCGAGGAAGCCACCAACTTTCTGCAAACCCTGAGCAATATTCTGGTGGGAGCCATCGAAAACCGCCGCCTGGCCCGGCAGCGCGTGGCGGATGCGGCCATGCGCAAGGAAATCGAAATTGCCCAGGAGGTGCAAACCATGCTCTTCCCGCGCAAGCTGCCCAACGACAGCAGCGTGGCCGTGCACGCCTCCTACGTGCCCCACACCGCCGTGGGCGGCGACTACTACGACGTGGTGAGCCTCGACGCCGACCGGTTTCTGTTCTGCGTGGCCGACGTGTCGGGCAAGGGCGTGGCGGCCTCCCTGCTGATGTCGAACTTCCAGGCTGGGCTGCGCACCCTGCTGCGCCAGCAGGCCGACCTAGCCACCGTGGTGCAGGAGCTGAACAACCTCATCTTCCGCAATGCCGGCGGCGACAAGTTCATCACCGTCTTCTTCGGGCTCTACAACCGCGCCACCCGCCGCCTCCAGTACGTGAATGCCGGCCACAACGACCCCCTGCTGCTCGGCGAAGACGCGCCCCTGCTCGTGCTCAAAGACGGCACCATTATGCTGGGCGTGATGGACGAGCTGCCCATGCTCAAGGTGGGCGAAATCCAGGTGCCGCCCCGCACCCTGCTGCTCACCTACACCGACGGCCTCACCGAAGTATTCGACACCAACCAGAACGAGTTCGGGGAGGAAGGCGTACTCCGGGTGCTCCGCCACAACCGCTACGCCCCGCTGCCCACCGTCCACCGTGAGCTGCTCCGCGAAATCGAAGCCTTCAACACCAGCGGCACCGGCTTCGCCGATGACATCACGATTCTGAGCTGTCGGTTTAAGTAGGGAAGTGAGATATGAGAGGTGAGAAGTGAGAAGTGAGAGGTGAGATATGAGAAGTGAGAGGTGAGACAGTAGACCGGCAGCCCCAGCGGGGCGGCATATCGGTAGAAAAAGAGGAGTAAAAAAGCAAAGCCCCAGTGGGGCGACACAACCGTTCAACGAGGGGTGTCGCCCCGCTGGGGCTGGCTGTTCTCCCGGCTCTTACCTGCTACCGATATGTCGCCCCGCTGGGGCTGCTGTTCTCCTGTCTCACTTCTCACCTCTCACTTCTCACTTCTCACTTCTCACTTCTCATATCTCACTTCTCATATCTCACCCACGTTCCTACCCGGATCAGCACGGCTAGATTTAGGAAGAAGAACGAGCCGACTTTATCGACTTCGACCAGCTCGTTGAGCAGCAGGTGAAAGACGATGATGACGAAGCTTAGGCCACAAGCCAGCGTGATGTAGCGCAGCTCGGAGCCGGGCAGGGTGCGGTGGTAGAGGTGCTCTAGCATCAGCAGGGCCACCACCAGCAGCACCATAAACAGAAGCATCCCCGGAAAGCCCTGCTCGGCCAGCAAGAGCAGAAAGTAGTTGTGGGTGGTGGATTTCTCGGGGTTGTCGCTCACGTAGGTGCGGAAGCTGCGCACGGTGTAGCGCTTGTACTCGGGGTAGAAGGTGCTGGGGCCGCTGCCCACCAGGGGCCGGTCGGCGGCCATGCGCACGGCGGCCACCCAGCGGTACACCCGCTCCATCCCCGACACGTCTTCCAGCTTGTAGGTAGCCTCCAGGTGCTTCTCGAAGTCGTCGCCGTAGAACACGGTTTTTTCGAAATCGGGGGCGTAGAGCAGGTAGGTATTCTCGCTCAGGAAGTAGATGGAGCCAGTGAGGGCCGCCGCCACGGCACCCACCAGAAACAGGCGCATCTGGCGCAGGCGCACCACCCAGTAAAACACGGCCGCTACCGGCAAGGCCAGCAGGGAAGCCCGGGTGTAAGCCGTGAGCAGCCCAAACAGCAGCAGGCCCGTTGCCACCCGCCACGCCGTCCGCTCCCAGCCCCGGCTGCGCCGCACCCCGTACAGGGCAAAGGGCAAGAGCAGCGCCAGCACCGTGGCATAAATGACGTGGTTACGGTAAAACCAGGACGCCGCCGGGTTAATGCCATCAAAGGAAAAGCCTGATGAGGCGTGACGAACGGCCGTAATAATGACCGTAATGCAGGCGCTGCCCACGTACAGCCCCGCTACCCGCCATAGGTCGGTAGGGCGGCGTACAATCAGCCACGTGCCCAGAATGAACGGTACCAGATACCAGATTTTGGCCAGCAGGTATTTAACCGACTTGGTTGTATCAACCGAAAAGAAAGTTGACGTAATAGACCAGAGCAGCAGCAGCAGCAGCAAGACGATAACCGGGTGCAGTAGTTCCCGGCGCGGCAGGTGCCCGTAGCCCAGTAGCAGCGCGGCCCCCACGCAGCCCGTTAGCACCAGCATCAGGGGCTCGGAGGGCACGTCGAGGCTCAGGCCGCCGGGCATGGCTATTTCGCGGGCAAAGGCCAGGGAGGCAAAGAGCAAGTAGAACACCAGGCGCCAGTCGATAAGCACCAGCAGCAGGCCCAGAAGCAGCACGGCGGGCAGCAGGGGCAGGGGTGTTTTCAGCAGCAGGGCGGCGGCACCGCCCACCAGCAGCACCAGCACAAACCCCACAAATACCCGCTGGGCCGTGTCCGGGGGCCATAGCTGATTTAGCAGGCGGTTCATGCGGCCGTGCTGAGCGAAACCGGCCGCTGCGTGCGGCGCAGCAGCTCCAGCAGCGTAATCAGCACCACCGACAGCATCAGCGTGAGGGCCACGGCTCCCACCACAATCAGCCAGCGCACGGGCTTGCTCTTCTTCACGGCCGGGTAGGCTTTTTGCACCACGTACAGCGACGACAGCTTGCCCCGGATGGCCACATCGGCAATTTCGTAGTCGCCGCGGGCCTTTACCAGGCGGGCTTGCAGGTCTTCGAGGCGGGCCGTAAACATCTTCACCGAGTCGAGGCCCTGGGTGTAGTTCTCCAGGTTTACCACGTTGCCGCCGTCGGCCTGGGTGAGGCCGCGCAGGGAGCGGCGCAGGGCCCCGGCGTTGCCGCTGCCGCCCTCGGCCTGGCGCAGCTTGCTTTCAATCTCAATAATTTCGCGGGCCAGGTAGCGCGACTGCATCTCCTCATTAAAGATGCCGTAGCGGCGGCGGGCCTGCACCAGCTGGCGGCGCGAGCGTTCAAACTCCCCGTTCAGGAACTCGTAGCGCTGCTTGAACAGGCCCAGCACGTTGCGGCGGTTTTCCAGGGTCAGCTGCTGGTTGATGGAGTCGATAACCTGCACCATGGCATTGGCCATGCGGGCGGCCAGCTGCTTGTCCGTGTCCTGAAACGTCAGCTCAATGGCGTCGCGCTCATTGTGCACAATGCCCAGGTTGTCGCTAAACTCCTTGAGCACCGCTTCATCGGCCTTGTCTTCGCCGGGCTGGCCTACGCCGTAGTGGTTGTAGAGGTCGAAGCGCCGGATCATCAGCTCAGCCACTGGCTGCGACTCGCCGATGGTAATCACGCGGTCCAGGTCCTCGGTGCGGTTTTCCAGCTCCAGCTTTTCGCCGTCCACAATCCGGTCGGGGTCGGTGCTCTGAGGGTTCGTAGGAAAGAAAACGGCCGTGGAAGTGTAGATATTGGGCAGCAGCAGGGCCACCACCAGGCTGACCACCAGCGCCAAGGCCAGTGCCGTCCCTACCAACTTCTTCCAACGATCAATAATGGGCCACAACCCCAGCAAAGAATACGTGCGTTCTAACATAGATGTGTACAGCTCCCGAACCTGGAAAGTGAAAGCACCACGTGCGGAGGCTGGCAAAGATAGAGGAAAAATGAGCGGCCGTTCGGACTTCGGTCCATACAGATTTGCGTAGTTTTGCCCTCCGTGGCACCTGGCTTCGTGTTTTTTGGGGCTGGAGACCAGCTTTCCTGCCCGTATGGTCTTGCTCTAATTCTGGTCCGGCATCAAACGCTTCCTCGGAAACATCAGCCTCGTGGTGCTGCTCAACCTGCTGATAAAGCCAGGGTGGGTTATTCTCGAAAATGTAGTGCAGGACCGCCTGGGCCACGCGGCTTTCGGGCTGTTCACGGCCTTGTCGGCCCTCACGCTGGTGCTGGCCACGGTGTCGGATCTGGGGCTGACTCACTATAGCGTGAAGCGGGTGGCGGCCGAGCCGGGCTTTCTGGCGGAGTATTTCCCTACCATCCTGCCCCTGCGCGGGGCGCTGAATGGCGTGGCCCTGGGGGCTATGGTGGGCCTGGGCTGGATGCTGGGCTACCGCGGCGCCACGCTGGGCCTGCTGGCTGCCGTGGGTGCCAGCCTGCTGCTAACTCAGTACGGGCAGTTTTTGCGGGGCACCTTGCAGGCCCAGCAGCGCTTCAACACCGACGCCGTGCTGTCGGTATTCGAGAAGTTTCTGCTGCTGGGGCTGGTGGCGGCCCTGTTGCCCCTGGGCCTCACGCTGGAGCGCTACGTGGGCGTGCGGGTAGCGGCGGCCGGGTTTACCGTGGCCTTGCTCTACGGGCTGATGACGCGCCTGTTTGGCCGCATCCGCTACCGCTGGCAGTGGAAGCAGGCCGGCGGCGTGCTGCGCGAAACCGTGCCGTTTGCCGTAATGAACTTGTTGTATGGCCTGAATGAGCGGGTGGATATGGTGATGCTGGAGCGGTTGGCCTCGGCCGATGAAGCGGGCTACTATGCCGGGGCCTACCGCTGGGTGGATGCGGTGATGATGTACCTCTGGACCGTGCTGCCCTTGTTTTTTGCCCGCTTCTCCGGCGCCACGCACCGCCCGGCCGAGCAGCGGGAACTGCTGTGGTTTGGGCAGCGGATAGTCACGATACCCATGCTGTTTGTCTGCGTATTTGTGCTGTTTCGGGGCGAAGTGCTCTTCTGGCAGTTCAAGCACAGCTCGGCGGCCGAGGTTGCGCGCATGGCGTGGTGCCTGAAGGTACTGTTTGTCAACGTGCTGGTGCACGCGTTTTTTGCCCTGTACGCAACCTTGCTCAACAGCACCCACTACGTACGCACCGTGAACCGCCTGGTGGCCCTGAGTGCCCTGTTGAATATTGGCTTGAATCTGCTGTTTTTGCCGCGGTTTGGTGCCATAGCTGCGGCCTGGAACACGCTAGTCTGCGCGGCCTTAGTATCGGTGGGGTATGTATGGCTGGTGCAGCGCCACGCCGGTGTGCCGGTGCCTTGGAGCACACTGGCCCGCTTGCTGAGCCTGCTGGCTGGGCTGGGGGCGGGCTGGTATGCGCTGCAACACGTAGCGCACCTGCACTGGATGGTGGAAACGGCGCTGGCTGGCCTGCTTTTCGTGGTGCTGGTGCTGGCTGTGCGCGTTGTGCGTCCTGCCGAGTTGCGGCAGCTACAAGGGCTCCGGCGAAAATGACAATGATAGAATCAACAGCTACCCCTTCAGCCATCCACCCTTCCAGGCTCACGCCACGCGTAGAAGTGATGCACTCCTGGTTGCCACGGTTGTTTACCGTCGCCGCGTAAAATCAGCCACGTCACCCAGTTGGGTGCCTGATTTAAGATACTGGTAGCAAACAGCACGAAAACGAAGCCCCGAACAAGCTATGCACCTCGCCGTCAATACTCGTTTTCTGTTGCCGGGGGACCAGCTGGAAGGCATTGGGCGGTTTACGTTTGAGACGCTGCGGCGCATGGTGGCGGCCCACCCGGAGCACACGTTTCACTTCCTGTTCGACAGGCCCTACGACGCGCGCTACCTGTTCGGGCCGAATGTGGTGCCGCACGTGCTGTTTCCGCCGGCCCGGCACCCGTTTTTGTTTGTAGCCTGGTTTGAAGGCGCCGTGGCTGCCTGGCTGCGCCGCCACCGCCCGGCCGTGTTCCTGAGCCCCGACGGCTTCACTACGCTCAACACCCATGTGCCCCGCGTGACGGTGATGCACGACCTCGCCTTCGAGCATTTTCCGCAGGACGTGGGCCTGGTGCAGCGCAAGTACTACCACTTCTTCGCGCCCCGGTTTGCGCGGGCTTCCCAGCGGGTGGTGGCGGTGTCGGAAGCTACGCGCCAGGACCTGGTGCGCACCTACGGCCTGCCCGAAAGCCGCATCAGCGTGGTGTACAACGCCGCCGACGCCCGGTTCCGGCCCCAGCCGGCCGCCGTGCAGCAGGCCACACGGGACCGGTTCAGCGCCGGCAAGCCGTATTTCCTATTCGTGGGCGCCTTGCAGCCGCGCAAAAACCTGGTGAACCTGCTGCGGGCTTTCGACGCCTTCAAGGCCCAGACCGGCGCGGCCACCAAGCTGCTCATCGTGGGCCGCACGGCCTGGAAAGCCGGGCCCATGTTCGACACCTACCAGCACCTGCGCTTCCGCCACGACGTGCACCTTACGGGCCGCGTGCAGGACGACGAGCTGGTGCAGCTCTACGCCGCGGCCCTGGGCACGGCCTACGTGCCCTACTTCGAGGGCTTCGGCATTCCCATCATCGAGGCTCAGGCCTGCGGCTCCCCGGTCATCACCTCCAACTGCAGCTCCCTGCCCGAAGTAGCCGGCGACGCCGCCTGCCTCGTCGACCCCTTTCAGGTTGAGTCCATTGCCGCTGGCCTGCAGCAGGTGCATGAGGACCCCGCGTACCGCGCCGCCCTGGTGGAGCGCGGCTTCCGGAACGTGCAGCGCTTCTCTTGGGACCAGAGCGCCCAGGCCCTGTGGGAAGCAGTTAGTTTAGTGAGCGGCAAGCTGTAAGCCACACGCTGCAAGCTAGACCATGCCTGAAGCTTGCAGCTTGAGGCTTGCAGCGTGTGGCTTACAGCTTGCCGCTTCCCAGGCTACCTTTGCCACTAACCCTATTCCGCTACGCACGTGCGACTGTTCCAAATGCCGGCCCCGCTGCGGCGCCTGCTGCCCGACTGCCTCTGGGAGATGCCGGCCGACGAGCCGCCCACCCTCTACCTCACCTTCGACGACGGGCCCATTCCCGAAGAAACGCCCTTCGTGCTGGAGCAGCTGGCCCGCTACGATGCCCGCGGCACGTTCTTCTGCGTGGGCGACAACCTGCGGCGCCACCCCGACGTGGCCCAGGCCGTGCTGGCCGGCGGCCACCGCCTCGCCAACCACACCTACTACCATATCAGCGGCTGGACTCACTCGCGCCCGCACTACCTGCGCGACGTAGCCCAGTGCCAGGCCCTGCTGGATGAGCTGCAGCCCGAAGTCCGGCCCCTCATGCGCCCGCCCTACGGCCGCATCACCCGGCCCCTGGCCCAGACTCTGCACGCCACTCACCAAGTAGTTATGTGGGACGTGCTGACCTGCGACTACGACCAGCACTTCAACCCGGCTACCTGCCTGGCCACGGCCATCCGCCTCTCGCGCCCCGGCTCCATCGTCGTGTTTCACGACAGCCTGAAAGCCAGCCGCAACCTCCGCTACGTGCTGCCCCGTTACCTGGACCACTTTGCCGCGCAGGGGTTTCGGTTTGAGCGGCTGTAGTGGACCTCACCCCTAGCCCCCTTTCCAAAAGAGAGGGGACTAGTAACCCCACCCCAACCCCTCCCCAAGAGGGAGGGACTCTAGTTTTAGCTTTCTAGTCTAGAGCTACAAACTAGTCCCCCCTCTCTTTTGGAGAAGGGGCTAGGGGGTAAGGTCCCCGGCCAGGGTGCGTACCTTGCGCCTGCATGACACTGCTGCTTTTCTATTTCGCGGGCTGGTTTGGCCTGCTGCTCCTATCTAGTGGGCTGTTCGTGCGCCAGCGTGGGGCCCAGCCGGGGCCGCTGCCTGCCCCCTTGCCGCGGGTAAGCATTCTAGTGGCGGCCCGCAACGAGGAAGCGGCCATCGGGCGGTGCCTGGCCAGCCTGCGGGGCCTGCATTACCCACCAGAGCTGGTGGAAGTGCTGCTCGGCGACGACGGCTCCACCGACCGCACCGCGGCCGTGGCCGCGGAAGCCATGCGCGGCTACGCGGGTACATTTCGGGTGGTGCCCATTACGACTACCCTGGGCCAGGCCCGTGGCAAGGCCAACGTGCTGGCCCACCTGGCCCGCGCCGCCACTTCCGCCTACTTCTTCATCACCGACGCCGACATTGCCGTGCCGCCCACCTGGCTCACGGGTCTGCTGGCCCACGCCCAGCCCGGCGTGGGCACCGTCACGGGCCTGACGCTGGTCACGGGGCCGCGTTTGTTTCACCGCCTCCAGGGGCTCGACTGGCTCATGGCCCTGGGGCTGGTGCAGGTGGTGTCGGATGCGGGGCAGCCCGTAACGGCCATGGGCAACAATATGCTCGTGACGCGGGCCGCCTACGAAGCTACGGGCGGCTACGAGCAGCTGCCGTTTTCCGTCACCGAGGACTACGAGCTGTTTCGGGCGGTGCTGGCGCGGGGCTTCACCTACCGCAACCTCTACCGCCCCGAGGTGCTGGCCGAAAGCCTGCCCATGTACACCTGGCGGGGCTTGCTGCACCAGCGGCGGCGCTGGCTGCTGGGCGTGGAGGCCCTGCCGCGCTGGCTCCAGGCCTGCCTGCTGCTTTACGGCGGCTTTTACCCGGCCCTGGCCGTGCTGGCCTGGGTGGCCGGGCCGCTGCCGGCTGCCTTGGTGTGGGGTGGCAAGCTCCTGGTGCAGGGCCTGCTGGCCCATGTGTGCTTCCGAAGGGTGGGCCGCCGGGCGCCGCTGGCTTTGCTGCCCTTGTTCGAGGTGTACACCCTGGCTCTCAGCACGGGGCTGGTGCTGTTTCGGGTGCTGCCGCTGCGCTTCGAGTGGAAGGGCCGCGCTTACCGGGCGTAGGAGACCGAAGGCGAGGAAGAGAAGGCACGGCCTCCGGGGCCGCCGAACGGGCGCCGCGGGTCGGCAACAGCTTACGCCCGAGGACCGAGCGGCACCGGCGCCACGAGTCCGGCGGAGCACGGTGCGGGGCAAGCTGCTCCTAACGCGAGCAAGGCGGGCCCGCGGGCCCGCCTTGTTGTCGGGGATGTCTGCTGAGGCTGCCGGCATCCGTTCCGCTTGTCGCGGCGCTAGTCCTGCGCGCCCACGATGGAAAACAGCGGCGTGAGGGCCAGCCGGTCGAGGGCGCGGCGCATGGTGGCGTCTACGTGGGTAAGCACCACGGTGGCGCCGGCTGCGCGCAGGCGCAGCAGCTGCGACACCAGGTAGGCCACACCGAGCGTGCGGCGGCAGCGCACTTGCTGGCAGTTGATCTGCACCGGCGGCAGCAGGCGGCCGTGGTTCAGCCACCACGTCAGGTGACCCAGGTCGAGGGAGTCGAGCGAAAGTTCCAGGGGCATGTCCTGGGAGAGGGGAGGAGCAGTTAGCATAGAAGGAGCGGGCTAAGTTGTTTTGGTAGGGAAAAGAGGCAGCTGGCTGCCAAAGCAGCCGAAAACAGAATGTCCGGAAAGAAAGACGCAGGCACCAGGCCGGTGCCCCAAACGGGCACGCCTGCATCTGCTCTGGCTCCAACGTTACAACGGAAGCGCAGAGTTGCCGGCCTCAATCAAAATACAACTTAACAGCAACAAATTACCATCTTATTCGGAGGCAGTACCCCGCGTTTACCGCACCCGTTGCGGAAAATACGGATGCCGCCACCTCTCGCCGTTACGAGGCCGCTATGTCATCGGCCGAGTTCAGCCCGCTCAGCAGAAACTCGCGCAGCCGGTTGATGTGGGCCTTGATTTCTTCGACCCGCTCCTCCTGCTGCACGCTCCACTGCCCCTCGCCCCGGCTGGCCATGCTCGTGAGCAGGTTGCGGCGTTCCTCCATCATGCGCAGCGCCACCCACAGCGTTTCTTCCAGCGACTGCCGGGAGCGGTCCAGCAACGAGTCGGCGGTGAAGGAGTGGCCGGTGTGGCAGCGGAAGCGTAGCACCCGGCCTTGGGGCAGCTCCCACAGCGCGCCACCGCAGTCGGGGCAGGTAAGCGGCACCTGGCGGCCCAGGGAGTTGATTTCGTCGGTGTTTCCCACAACGCGTTCGGCAATAGCGGCTTCCAGTTGCAAGTCGGGCGGAATAAGAAAGGGCGTCGCTGCGGGTGCCCCCACCAACTCAGCCAGCAGAGCGCCCATCTGGTTCAGGGGCGCCACATAGTCAATGGCCACGCTTTGCAGGGCGCTTTCGGGCATGCTCGGAAACTCGGCCTCGTGCGGGTCCTGCACCACGGCCATACCCCCGCAGCGCTTCACAAAGTCCAGCCCGGCCGTGCCGTCGTGCAGCATGCCGGTCAGCACCACGCCCACCACGTTGGGCCCGTAGGCCACGGCCGCCGACCGGAACAACGCATCAATGGAAGGGCGGAAGTTGTTTTCGCGCGGGCCCCGCGTCACCAGCACCCGGTTTTCCTTGACCAGCATGTGTCGGTCGGGAGGCGCCAGGTACACGTGCCCGGCCCGCAGCGGGGCCAGGTGGGTGGCCAACTGGCACGTGAGGGCGGAGTGAGCCGCCAGCCGGGCCGCCAGCGCCTCCCCCGACGAGTCGGGGGCCAGGTGCTGCACCACCAGCACCGCCGCGGGTAGCGTGGCCGGGAGTTGGCCCATCAGATGAGTGAGGGCCGGCATGCCCCCGGCGGAGGCACCTAGCACGATGAGGTGGGTAGGTAGCAACACGAGAGAAGGGAAATAGAAGAGGAAGTCAACCCGCGCCGTTGCCAGCGGCGCGGGCCCAGCCGGGCCCGGTAAGGAAAAGAAATAGGGCTGGCATGAAATATACTACGGGCGCAAAACAAGAAAGGCTTTGGTTGAGCTTGCCGCCCCCGTCCCGAACCACCCAGCAGCTCCCACCGTGCCTGGCCTGCGCCAAGCGCAACCTCTGGAAGCCTGCCCGCCCGCAGGAGAAAAAAGATTATTTTGGCAGGCTAACCAATGCTATCCGTCGTGCTTGCGCTATATGCTGAAATCCAAGTAGCCGGCCTGGCCGAGCCGGTTGTCACGTTCCGGTGCCGCCTAGAGCAGCCCCTGGCCCACACCGGCCAGCCTAGCAGCGAGGTGCATTACCGGCCTATCCGCCTCACGCTGGTGGGCCTGGCCGCTATGGCCGGCTTCTTCACCGAGTGGGCCGCCGACAGCCACTTGCGGCGCAGCGGCTGGCTGGTCATCTATGCAGGCGAGCAGGTGCGCTGGCGCCTGGCCTTCTACGATGCGCACTGCACCCTCTACCGCACCAGCTTCCGCCCCGGCCGGCCTGAGCGGGAGGCCGCTTACGAGCTAGAGCTGGCCCTGTCGGCGGCGTGGTGGGAGTGGAACGGCACCGACGTCGAGCACTACTCGGCCCTGTGGTGGGAGAAGGACCCCCACGTGCGCAAGCGGGCCTCGACGCCACCCCCGCCCCTGCTGCCCGCCCCCAGCCTGCGGAACCTGCCAGCGGAGGCGCTGCCACGCCCGCCCCAGGCCCCGCCGCCCTCCCCCGCGCTGAGCGCCCTGACCGGCGCGCCGCTCGTCCCGAAACCACCAAAGACGGCCCTTAACCCCCGGAAGAAACCGCCACATGCTCCCACAGTTGCTAAATGGTATCGTAAAGGCGGTTCAATAGAACAGTTGGGCAACGGCAACTGGAGGTACACCGATTGGGAGTGTAATTCGGTTATCTACGAGGGGCATTTTCCGGATTTTACTTCCTACGAACGACAACAAATAGATATTCCTAATATGGTCGGTGATTGTGACGCCGATTTTAGAGCCGCTAACAAACTAGCTCCCCTTGGTCGGAATCTGGAAGATAATACGTGGCATCACCACCAGAATTTGACTACTATGCAGGAAGTGCCTAGGGACTTACACGCACGATTCACCCACTATGGGGCACGTTCCATCATAAAAAAACAAGACGTTCGCCAGACACCAGCAAAACCAACCCGTTCTAAAATAAATAAGAAGAAGCCATGAAGACCTTTGTATCCTGGGGTAAAAACGAGGAATCGGCTATTTCTGAATTAGAGCAGCAACTTGGCTTTTCGCTGCCTGCCGATTATCGCAGCTTTCTAATCGAAAACAATGGAGGCCGAGTGGATGATGACCGGTTCTTTGTCGAAGGTCTTGGTCAGCATGTGATGATGGATGTATTCTATGGAGTCACGCACCGCAACCGGGCTCTTACCTTATCCTATTGGGCAAAGGATTACGGCGACGAACTGCAAGAGAAAACCGTCATCATTGGTACTGATCCAGGCGGGGGAATGATAACCTACATCACCAGCGGAGAAGACAAAGGTGTTTACTATTGGGACCACGCCCATTTTTTTGAGGAGTCAACCGAAGAGGACGGCAACACCTACTACGTCGCTGATTCCTTCGCCGACTTCTGTGCTAAGCTTACCCCCTATGTAGAGGCCGCCCAGTAGAAGGGGTGTCTTACTAATGTCGTCGGAAACATAACTGCCTCTGCCGCAGAGTCAACCGCCAGAAATAAGGCAGTCCACCAACGTCCCCGCCCAGCATAAGGCAATCTTCCCTGCTGAGCGGGGCCGCAGCGTGGCGGGAGTGGAACGGCACCGACGTCGAGCACCACTCGGCCCTGTGGTGGGAGAAAGACCCCCACGTGCGCAAGCGGGCCTTGACGCCACCCCCGCCCCTGCTGCCCGCCCCCAGCCTGTGGAACCTGCCAGCGGAGGCCACGCCGAAAGTGGTGCAGGCGGTGGAGCCGAGCAAGGAGCTGCGGGCTCAGCCTAGTGAAATAGAGAAATCCCGACGTAGAGAATTAATCATAGGTACTCCGGCTGCTGGGGATGTGCGCCCGGCTCAGGTTGTGCGCATTATTACTAAAGGCGAATCCATTGCCGGCATCGTGTCCGAGGCCAAATACCTAACTTTCAGCGAAGGCGTAGAGCATGCTGTTATCAAGCGCACCGATGGCGTCACCTATTTAGTGTCGGGAGGGAGCAAGGGCATAATACTGCCGGCCGACACGAAAGTGCTGTTTGGGCACACCCACCCGCCGGTGCCGCGCGGCGCCATTAACACGCCGAGCGTAGCCGACCGTGAGGCCCTCGAAATTCTTGGTCAATCTAAATAATACGTCTACCACGACGGACAACGAACGACGCTCTACCAAAACGGAGCAGAGATTACCGTTTCCGATTATTAACAACGCGCACTACCATGGCAATTTACATCGAAGGAAAAACGCTATGCCCGCTGTGCGGCCAGCCCGTTGAGCCAACCGACTCACCCCGCACAGTCGCCTTTAGCTATTTCGTGCCCAATGAACTCGACCCGCTCTATATCTTCAACGATGCCGTGTTCCACACCGAACACTTCGACGCCCACCCACTGCACGATGCAGCCCTGGCGCGTTTGGCCGAACGAGAGCGGCGCCAAGCCGCCCACACGTGTTATATCAGCGGCACGGAGGCAGTAATAGAAAACTATAAAAACCCAGCCAACTTAATATTCACCGATTGGTTTACCGACGACCCCGCCGACCCGCTGCACGAATACAACTACCGGTACCTTAATAAGTACTACTTTGAACAATGGCCTGAGCGGCAGCGGTTCTTGGACGCGGTGGAACAACTTGACGTGTCGGGCCGGTGGCGAGGGCCGTATCTACGCCAGTTGCTGCGGCAACTTACTAGTCCGTTACAGCCGGCGTGGTCTTCAGAAATGCAGGCCACCTATAAACAGCGGTTTGAAACAGAACACGCTGCCTAATATCGGCGGAGGATTGATAAGCGGAGAATTGCTCCTGCCAACACAAAGTTTGTGTGCGTTTAGCCGTGTAGCGCAGTATGGAAACTTACTCTGCTGCCAATACGCTTTTCAGTTTCTTGCTCTGACGGTCGTAAGCTTGACTGGCTCTGTTGCGAAGCCACCGAATAAGAATACAGTAGCTCACAGCACGCCACCGCTCCACTCAGTATGGAAGCTTTGCCTTCTGACGGGTGGGGGCAGTGGCGCGCTGCGGGTCTACGAACTGCGGCAGGCCGCGGCGTGGCGGGAGTGGAACGGCACCGACGTCGGGCACCACTCGGCCCTGCGGTGGGAAAAAGACCCCTAAGTGCGCAAGCACACCCTCACCCCGCCCGCGCCCCTACTGCTCGCGCCCTGGCGTTTCGGGGGCGTCGCTGCGCCATGCCTGGAAGGGCTGTGAGCCGTGTGCGGCAGCGTGCGTAGACTTGGCAGCCGGGGCTACGTTTCGCCACTGCGCGACCCAAGGGGCGGGTAGGCTGCTCCCGAAACTGCCCTGGATGCAAGGTGCCGAATTATAAACGGCACAACTCAGCCGCCGAATTCGATAGTTTTGGGCCCTGAACCTGGCGGCACCATCCGCGGTTTTACGTAGGTTCAGTAGTCGTTGCGCCTTTTGTGAAGTATGGAGCCTTTTTCTGCCCTCGACCCACCCAATTCCCGCGTTTCTGGTGCCCTGGTGGCGCCCGGCGAAGACCGGCTGCCCGATGTCGCGTACAAGTTTTCCATTGTGGCGCTGGGCGGCTCGGCGGGCTCCCTGGAAGCTTTCGAGCGGTTTTTCCAGAACCTGACTGCCACATGCGGCCTGGCCTTTGTCGTCGTCACCCACCTGATGCCCGCCCAGGACGGCGAGCTGGTGCAGGTGTTGCAGGGCTTCACGGCCATGCCGGTGGTGGAGGCCCGCGACGGGCTGCGCCTGCGCCCCAACCACGTCTACGTCATTCCGCCCGACCGGTACCTGAGCGTGCTGCACGGGCGGCTGCTGCTGCTCCAGCCCACCCAGCCCCCTGGCCGCCGCCTGCCCATCGACTTCTTTCTGCAAACTCTGGCCAAGGACGCCCGCGAGCGGGCCGTGTGCATCATCTTCTCGGGCCTGGGTTCCGACGGCGCCACGGGCCTGAAGCTCATCATGGAGAACTTCGGGATGGTGATGGTGCAGGACCCCGCCACGGCCGCCTTCGACGCCATGCCGCGGGCCGCCCTGGCCACCGAGTTTGTGGACTTTGTACTGCCTCCGGAGCAGATGCCGGCCAAGCTGCTGGAGTACGTGGAGCGCCCCCTGCTGGCCCGCCCCCCGCGCGAGCTGGCCGAGGAGTCGGACACCAAGCCGGCCCACGCCCTCCAGAAAATCTTTCTGCTCATCCGCTCCCAAACCGGGCACGACTTCAGCCTCTACAAGCGCAACACGGTGTTCCGGCGCATCGAGCGGCGCATGAACTCCCACCAAATCAAGGAGTTCGGCCAGTACGTGCGCTACCTCCAGGAAAGCCCCCAGGAGGTGGAGCACCTGTTTAAGGAGCTGCTGATTGGGGTAACCAAGTTTTTTCGCGACCCTGAGGCCTTCGAGAGCCTCAAAAACCACTTGCGGCCCCTGGTGCTGGCCAAGGAAACCGACGCCACTATCCGGGTATGGGCGCCGGGCTGCTCCACCGGCGAGGAGGCCTACTCCCTGGCCATTGTGCTACTGGAGCTGCTGGAGGAGGCCGACCCCGGCCGCTACCTCAAGCTCCAGCTGTTTGCCACCGACATTTCGGCCGAAGGCATCGACGCGGCCCGTACCGGCCTCTACCCCGAAAACATTGAGGCCGACGTGAGCCCGGAGCGGCTGCGGCGCTTCTTCTACAAAGCCGACGGCCGGTACCAGATTCGCAAGGAAGTGCGCGACGTGGTGGTGTTTGCCCTGCACAACATCAACAAGGACGCCCCCTTTACCCGGCTGGACCTGCTCTGCTGCCGCAATCTGCTGATTTATCTCTCGGCTGAGCTACAAAAAAACCTGCTGCCCGTATTTCACTACGCCCTCAACCCCAGTGGCCTGCTGTTTCTGGGGCCCAGCGAAAACGTGACGGGCTTCCAGAACTTGTTTCAGCCCCTGGACCTGAAATGGAAGATTTCGCGCCGTACCGACGCGGCCGTGACGGTGCCGCGGCTGGCCAGTTTCCCGTCGGGCTTGTCGCGCCACCCGGCCACGACGGCCGCGCCCCTTACTCCTCTGTTCATGAATCCAGCTTCTTCCGCTTCCCGTCGCGACGGCGGCACCTTCGCCAGCCTTATCCAGAAGCTGCTGCTGAACCTGTACACTCCGCCGGCGGTGGTTATCAACCCCAAAGGCGAAATCCTGTACGTGCACGGGCGCACGGGCCGCTACCTGGAGCCGGCCCCCGGCCTGAGCGGCATGAACCTGTTTGACATGGTCCGCGAGGAGCTGAACTTTGAAATCAGCGGGGCCGTGCACCGGGCCATCCAGGGCCGCGAAGACGTAACCGTGGACAACGTGCGGGTGCGCCACGATGGTGGCTACCAATTGCTGCGCCTGTGCGTGCGCCCCCTGCACGAGCCCGAGCAACTGGCCGGCCTGCTGCTGGTGGCTTTTGAAGACCAGCCTACCCCGCGCAAGGTACGCCTGGGCAAGGCCGTGCCCAGCGCCGAACTGAGCCGCGACGCCGCAGTAGAGGCCCTCAACGAAGAGCTACAGTACACCAAGCAGCGCCTGCAAACCAGCGTCGAGGAGATGGACAGCTCGCTGGAGGAGCTGAAAAGCACTAACGAGGAGCTGCAATCGGCCAACGAGGAGCTGCAAAGCACCAACGAGGAGGCCATGACCAACAAGGAGGAAATGCAGAGCCTGAACGAGGAGCTGCTAACCCTAAACATGCAGCACCTGGCCAAAACCGAGGAGTTGAGCCAATCGGTCAACGACATGAAGAACTTGCTCGACGCCACCGAAATAGCCATCATCTTCCTCGGCAACGACATGACCGTGAAGCGGTTTACGCCCCGCGTGGACCGCGTTATCCCGCTGGTGCCCTCCGACCTGGGCCGGCCCATCACCCACTTTGCCTCCAATCTGCGCTACAATTACCTGGTGCAGGACGTGCAGCAGGTGCTGGAGCGGCTGGTGAGCCTGGAAACCACCATTCAAACCACCAACGGTGAGTGGTACACTATGCGCATTTTGCCCTACCGCACCCTCGACAACTACATCAGCGGGGCCGTCATCACCTTCACCGACGTAACGGGCTTGAAAGAGTTGGAAAACCGCTTGCAGGAAGCCGCCTACTTTGCCACCAGCATGCAGGAAACCCTGATCCAACCTGTTGTAGTTTTTGGCCAGCACCTGCGCATCTATTTCAGCAACCGCGCCTTTGCCTCCGCCCTTGGCACCACCACCGAGGCCCTGGCCGGCGTGCCGATTGAGCTGCTGGGCTCGGAGTGGAACCAGCGCGACCTGCGTCGCCACCTGGAAAGCCTACTGGACGCCGACTGCACCATTACCAGTTTCGACCACCTGCCTCTGGAAGTGAAGCTACCGGGCCGGGGCCGCTGCCGGCTGCTGCTCTACGGCCGCTGCGTGCTGCACGAGGGCAGCCCCACCGGCCGGGTGCTGCTGGGCATTGAAAGCATAGAAACCCTAAAAACTCCGGCCCCGTAACGCAACGTGTACAGCCTTCGGGGCGGCCGCCTCAGTGAGTGGAAGTGACTAGCTGGTCCTGCGACACGACGTTGACGCGGCGTGCGTGCTGGGAGTGACATGGTATCGTCCTGCCCAGCTTGCCCAATCAAAGGTCGCCGCCGGCAAGCATCTCTCCCGCTTCGTTGTAGTGCTATTGTCATGCTCTATCTGGCGTCTGCTTGTCGAAGCATCTCTACTGGAGGTAATTTCTGACGACTGCACCGAAGCGGTAGAGATGCTTGGCTTACGCCTTCCTACGGTTCGACTTCGCCTCCGGCTGCGCGGACGCCAGATGAAGCAGGACGATTAGCCTCTAGCGTCAGCACGTGAGCTGCTTGCCTGCGGCGACCTTTGCTCGACAAGTCGACGCCCGATGTAGCAGGACCGGCCTTAGCTCCGGCTCGACTGCGGCTGCGCACCCTGGCGTACTGCGCCACCTGCGCAGCAGAACAAACTACCGGTTTTCTATCCCGCTTCGTAGTATATTTCTGTTAATCAATTTGATTTTCCAGCTGCGTCGCGGATGAAGGTCCGGAGGTAGCCGTCCGTTCTTCTTTCCCTACCGCTATGACAACCAACGACCCTAGCGAATCGGCGCACCCGTACGCCAACCCCCACGAGGCCCTGCGCGACCTGCGCCAGCAGGCCGAGCGCCGCCAGCTAGTAACGCAAGGTCTGCCAGCCGACGTCTCGGCTGAGGTACAGCGCCTGGTGCAGGAGCTGCAAGTACACCAGATTGAGCTGGAAATGCAGTACGAGGAGCTGTTGCTGGCCCAGGTTGACGCCGAAACGTCGCGGGCCCGCTACGTCGACCTCTACGAGTTTGCGCCGGTGGGCTACTGCTCCCTGCGCCCCGATGGCACCATCGAGCAGCTCAACCTGCGGGCCAGCCAGCTGCTGGGCACCGTGCGCCAGCACTTGCTGGGCCGCCGGCTGGCTTTGTTCGTAAACCTGACCCACCGCACCGCCTTCGCTGATTTTGTGCAGGCCGTGCTAACCTCTGAGCAGCGCCAGACCACCGTGCTGGAAATGCGCCGCGACGATGGCACCCCCTTCGTGGCCCATCTGGAAGGCACGGTGGCGCCTAACCCGGCTCATCTGGAAGAACCCCGGTGCAACCTGGCCCTGCTCGACATCACGGAGCAGCATCGCACCCAGCAAGCCCTGGCCCTGAGCGAGCAACGCTTCCGGACCCTGTTTGAAGCCAACAGCGACGGGATGCTGCTTATGCGCGACAACCGCTTCGCGAACTGCAACCAAGCCGCGCTGCACCTGCTGGCACTCCCCGACAAAAGCCGGCTGCTGGGCCAGCCGGCTACCGCTTTCTCGCCCGAAATCCAGCCCGGCGGCCAACACTCGGCGGTGTTGGCCGAAGCCTACTGGCAGCAGGCCCTGCGCATTGGCCACTGCCGCTTCGAGTGGGTACGGCTGCGCAGCACTGGCGAGGAGCTCTGGACCGACATTCTGCTCACCGTTATTCCCGAAACCGGCAGCAACTCGCCCCTGGTGCACGCCACCTGGCGCGACATCACCGAGCCGAAGCGGGCCGCTGCCCTGGTGCGCGAAAGCCAGGAGCGCCTGCGAGATGCCCTGCAAGCCTCGGCCATGGGCGTGATTGACTGGAACCTGACCACCGACCAGCTGTACTGGGACGAGCGGGCCCAGGCCATCTTCGGCCATCCATTCCGGAACAACCCCGTGCCTTCGGAGGAGGTACTGGCGCGGGTGCATCCCGACGACCAGGGCCGCCTGCTGGAATTGATAACCAACCTGCGCCCCGGCCAGACGGCTCTGGAAACCGAGTACCGCGTGCTGGCGGGCCCCGACGAGGCCGTGCGCCACGTAACCATGACCGGCCGGGTGCTCACCGACGAAGCTCGCCGGGGCGGGCGCCTGCTGGGCTTGGTGCGCGACATCACGGCCCGCCGCGAAGCCGAGCAGGAGCTGAGCTACAAAAACCGCCTGCTGGAGCACATCGTGGCCAACATGCCCGTGGTGCTGGGCCGCCTCTCGCCCCAGGGCGAGTACCTGGAGCTGGTAGGGCAGGGGCTGCGCCGCGTGGGCGTGCAGGACAATCAGCTGGTCGGCCGTAGCGTGTTCGACGTGTTTCCGACCTTGATCGAGCCCACCCGCCAGCTGCTGGCCGGCCAACAAATCAACTTCCTGGGCTCGGCCGAGTACCAGGGCCAGGCCGTGTACTTCCAGAACTACGGCTTCTTCGACCAGCAGCGCCAGCAGGGCGTGGTGTTTGCCATCGACGTGACGGAATCGGAGCAGCGGCGCCTGCAATTGCAGCACGAGCGGGACCTTATCCAGGGCCTGCTCGCGCACAGCGTCGACGGCATCATTGCCCTGGACGCCCAGGGGCGGGTGCTGGCCTGGAACCAGGCCGCCGAGCGGCTCTCGGGCCTGGCGGCCGGGCAAGTGCTGGGCCTGAGCCTCCCGGAGGTGTCGCAGCTGCTGGGCCAGCCGGCCCCCGATGCCCTGCAAGCCCTGGTGGAGCGGGTTCTGGGCGGCGAGGACTTTGCGCGCCTGGGCTACTACAGCAGCCGGTCCGGCGGCGTGTGGCTCGACCTCTATGCCCGGCCGCTGCCCCTGCCCGAGGGCGCCGGGGCCTTGCTCGTGCTCCACGACGTAACCGAGCAAACCCGCCTCCAGGCCGAGGCCACCCAGCTCAAGGTCCGCCAGCAGCAGCTGGTGCTGGAAGCCGTTCTGAAAGCCCAGGAAGAGGAGCGCCGCCGCATTGCCGAAAGCCTGCACAACGGCGTGGGGCAGCTGCTGTACGCCACCAAGCTGAGCATGGCCAGCCTGGCCCCAACCGAGCCCGTGCAGGCCAGCCAGCGCCTGCTCGAGGAAGCCATCCGGGCCACGCGCACCATTTCGTTTGAGCTGACGCCGGGCATCCTGGCAGACTTTGGGCTGGAAGCGGCCCTACAGGACCTGGTAAAGCGCATTCCGCCCCACCAGTTGGCCGTCGACCTGAACCTGCACGGCTTGCAAGAGCCCCTGCCCGCCACGCTCCAGATAGCCTTGTACCGCATGGTGCAGGAGCTGCTCAACAACGTAATGAAGCACGCCCAGGCCCGGGAGGTATTCGTGGAGGTAAGCCGCGCCGACGGCCAGGTGTACGTGTGTGTGGAAGACGACGGCGTAGGCTTCGAGCCCGAGCACGTAACCCAGAGCCGGCAAGGCCTGGGCCTGGCCAGCATCCGCTCCCGCGTCGAGCTGCTGGGCGGCACCCTATCCATCCGCTCCCGCCCCGGCCACGGCACCGGCATTTCCTTCCAAGCGCCCGTGCCCGCCCCCTCCCCTCCCGGCAATGAACCCCTCGTCATGCCAGCGGCAGCATAACGCTGCCAGCGGCAGGTTAGGCAGTTACCGCAGGGGTGGGGCTTACTACCTTTGCACCCATGCACCTGACCGATTCGCACGCCCACGTCTACTCCGAGCAGTTCAAGCCCGACCAGGAAGCCATGCTGCTGCGGGCCCTGGAGGCCGGAGTCCGGACCATTTACATGCCCAACATCGACCACACCAGCATTGATGCCCTGCTGGAAACCGAAGCGCGCCACCCCCAGCAGTGCCAGGCCATGATGGGCCTGCACCCGTGCTCGGTGGGCAAGCACTTCGAGCGGCAGCTTTACGAGGTGGAAGACTGGCTGGGCCGGCGCCCGTTTGCGGCAGTAGGGGAGTGCGGCATCGACCTGTACTGGGACCAAAGCCACCTGCCCGAGCAGCAGGAAGCCCTGCGCATCCAGCTGGCTATGGCCCGGCAGCACCGCCTGCCCGTGGTGCTGCACACCCGCAACGCCTTCCGCCAGACCGCCGACCTGGTAACGGCCGCCCAGGACGGCACCCTGCGCGGGGTGTTCCACTGCTTTTCGGGCACCCTGGCCGAGGCCGAGGAAGTAATTCGCCTGGGCTTCAAGCTGGGCATCGGGGGCGTGGCTACCTTTAAGAACGGCGGCCTCGACCAGGTGCTGCCCCACGTGGGCCTGGAGCACCTGCTGCTCGAAACCGACTGCCCCTACCTAGCCCCCGCGCCCCACCGCGGTAAGCGCAACGAGCCCGCCTACCTCCCCCTGGTGGCCCACCGCGTGGCCGAGCTGCTGGGCAAGGACGTGGAAGAAGTAGCCGAAGCCACCACCCGCACCACCCAGGAGCTGTTTGGACAAGGTGATGGGGTGACAGGTAACAAGTGACAGGTGACAGGTAAGAAGGAACGTCATGCTGAGCTTGTCGAAGCATCTCTCCCGCGGGCTAATCTCAATCGGGAGGACGAAGCGGAAGAGATGCTTCGACAAGCTCAGCAGGACGTTCTGCTTATCTTCGCCTCATCACCCCATCACCCCATCACTTTGCTCGAAACTTCTATCCTGGTTATTTACACCGGCGGCACGGCCGGCATGGCGTACAACAAGCAAGGCGAGCTGGTGCCCATGAACTTCGAGCACATTCGGCGGAAGATGCCCGAGCTGCACCAGCTGCACATGCAGGTACACGTGGTGAACCTGGGCCCGCCCATCGACTCCAGCAACATCACCGTGGCCGACTGGCTCCGGCTGGCCGCCCTCATCCGCGACAATTACACCCGCTACGACGGCTTCGTGGTGCTGCACGGCACCGACACCATGGCTTACTCGGCGGCGGCGCTCAGCTTCCTGCTCGAAAACCTGGGCAAAACCGTGGTGTTCACCGGGGCCCAGGTGCCCGTGGGCCGCATCCGCACCGACGCCCGCCGCAACCTCGTAACGGCCCTCGAAATGGCTGCCGCCCGCTACCCCAGGGCCGGCACCGTGCGCGTGCCCGAAGTGTGCGTGTTCTTCAACGAGCTGCTCATCCGCGGCAACCGGGCCAAGAAGGTGGAAAGCCAACAGTACAACGCCTTCCGCTCCGAAAACTACCCGCCCCTGGCCAAGGCCGGCATCGAGCTGGAGTTCAACGACAAGCAAATCCGCCTGCTGCCCGCCGCGCCCCTGCGCGCCCACCAGCGCCTCGACGACCGGGTCACCATCCTCAAGCTGTTTCCCGGCATCACCGAGCGCCAGGTGCAGGCCCAGCTCGGCGCCGACGACCTGCGCGGCTGCGTGCTCGAAACCTACGGCTCGGGCAACGCCCCCACGGCGCCCTGGTTTGTGGAGTGCCTGCGCGCGGCCCGCGAGCGGGGCGTGCAGCTGCTCAACGTCAGCCAGTGCGAGGAGGGCCGCGTGGTGCAGGGCCGCTACGAAACTAGCTCCCATCTCACCGAGCTGGGCGTCATCGGCGGCGACGACATCACGGTGGAAGCGGCCATCACCAAGCTCATGTTTGTGCTGGGCCTGGAGCGCGACGAAGCCACCACCCGCCGCCTGCTCGGCCAGGACCTGCGCGGCGAAATCACCCCGATATAAACGAAGGGGTACCCCGGAGCCCCGCCCCGGCCCGCCCGAACGACTGGCCTGGGAATCGTTCTGCCGTTGCCAGCGCCCAGCTCCGGGGTACTCGTGCGGCCGCGAAATCAGGACTGCGGGCGGCGGAAACTTGCGTATCCCAAAAATCGGGTGTTATTTTGCTCCACTTCCCAGCATCCAGAGAGGTGTCCGAGTGGTCGAAGGAGCACGCCTGGAAAGTGTGTATGGCCCAAAAGGTCATCGTGGGTTCGAATCCCATCCTCTCTGCTGAAAACCGCGTTTCTGGTTCAGAAACGCGGTTTTTGTTTTACTGGGGTACGGTGCAGGGGCCGGCTACTGCAACCGGGTTTCGCTTCTCGGGGTGGTCTGGGTCGTGCGGGCTTGGTTGCGTGTGGGAAGCTCAGCTGAAGGTTTGCATCTGAGGGCCTAAGCCACACTTCGCGGCGCTGGCTGCGGCGTGGTACACCAGCACTTCTTTTCCTCGTTCACGGTCAGACCTGCATCCGGGCCGTTGCGTCGCCTAGCGCGTGATGCAGCCGGGGTAAATCGCCCTTGGCCGTTAACGCCGAAATGGTGACGGTGGCTTGCGGCCGGGCCGTAAGCGCGTCGACCACCAAAACTGCGCCGGCACGCAAGGCAGGAGCAATATGGCTAGCGCCGTTGTCCGAAAGGCGGGTTGTGACATGGTGCTAAGCCGGTTGGCGAAGGGCGTTCAGCACCTTGTCTGGCGTCATGGGCAGGTCGCGCAGGCGCCGGCCGGTGGCGTGGAAGAAGGCGTTGGCCACGGCGGCCGTCACCCCCACAATGGAAATTTCACCGATGCCCTTCACGCCCATGGCGTTGACGTGGGGGTCATGCTCGTCGATGAACTCCACCGTCATGTCGGGAATGTCGGCATTGACCGGGATGTGGTAGTCGGCCAAGTTGGCGTTGGTGTAGCGGGCCAGGTGGGGGTCACGCACGGTTTGCTCCATCAGGGCCGCCCCGATGCCGAAAATGCTGCCCCCGATGACCTGGGAGCGGGCGGTTTTAGGGTTGAGGATGCGGCCCGCGGCCATTACGCTCACCCAGCGCGTCACGCGCACGGTGCCCAGCTCAGGGTCTACGTGCACCTCGCAGAAGTGAGTGCCGAAGGCGTGCATGGAGTGCTCGACGGGCGCCTCCTTTTTGTTCATGTCGGCAGTGGCCGACGAGAGTTGGCCTTCGTAGGCGCTGCCGTAGCGGCCCAGGGCGCTGCCTTCCACGTCGCCCATGTTGGCGCGCTTCATCACCTCGCCAAACGTCTCACCGGCGGCCGGCTTGGCTTTCAGCTGGAGGCGGCCTTTCTCCACCACTATGTCGGCGGGCTTGGCCTTGTACAGCGGCGACCTTTTGTCCCCCACCGCCACTGTAATGAGCTTCTGCCATACCTCCTGCGCCGCCAGATACACCGACGACGACACCCGGCCCGCGGCCGTGGAGCCGCCCGACCACTGCGTGGTGGGCAGCACCGTATCGCCCAGCTCGAAGCGCACGTTTTCGGGCGGCAAACCCAGCGCGTCGGCCGCTACCTGGGTGATGATGGTGTAGGTGCCGGTGCCCAGGTCGGTGGCCCCGGCCTGCACCACGGCGCGGCCGTCGGCGTAGAGACGCACGCGGGCGTTGCCTTGGGAGCTGTGCACCGGGTAGGAAGCCGTGGCCATGCCCACGCCCACCAGGTGCTTGCCGTCGCGGGTCTGGCCGTTGCGGGGGTTGCGGTTTTTCCAGCCAAACAGCTCGGCGCCGCGCTGGTAGCACTGCTTCAGGCTTTTGCTGCTCCAGGGGTGGCCGTTGGTGGGGTCCTTCTCGGCGTAGTTCAGCAGCCGCACTTGGAGGGGGTCGAGGCCAAGCTGATAGGCCAGATCGTCCATGGAGCACTCCAGGGCAAACGAGCCGGGCATGTCGCCGGGGGCGCGGGTGGAGGTCGGCGTCATCACGTTGGCCCGGCCCAGGCGGTAGGTGGCCTCAAAGGCGGGGCAGGCGTAGAGCATGTTAACAATGCGGCTGTTGGTTTCGGCGTAGTCTTCCCAGGGTGAGGTGGTAGACGTCTTTTCGTGCACCAGCGCCAGCAGCTTGCCCTCCTTGGTAGCGCCGAGGCGCAGCGTCTGCTCCTGCTCTTCGCGGAAGCCCATGCCCGTGAACTGCTGCGGGCGGGTGAGCACCAGCTTCACCGGCCGCCCCACGGCCTTGGCCGCCAGCGGGGCCAGCACCACGTGGGGCCACACCCAGGCCTTGCAGCCGAAGCCGCCACCGAGATATTTATTGACCACCCGCACCTGCTCGGTCGCAAGGCCCAGCATCAAAGCCAGCGTCTTCTGCGTTTCCGACACGCCCTGGGTGGTGTCATATACCGTCAGGCGGTCCGGGGCTTCCCAGTGGGCGGTGGTGGCGCCCGGCTCCAGGGGGTTGTGGTGGGTGGTGGCGTGGGTATAGGTGGCCGTCAGCTGCACCGGGGCGCTCTGGTACGCGGCCTGCGCATTGCCGCGCTTGGTGACGCCGGGCAGGTAGCCGCGGATACTCTTCGGAATGTAGAGCTGCGCCTTGGGGTCCTGGTACGAGGACACGGGCTTCTCGGGGGCGTAGCTTACTTGCAACAGGGCAGCGGCGTACTGGGCGTGTTCCAGCGTATCGGCCACCACTACCGCCACGGGCTGCCCGGCGTAGTGAATCTGGTCCGAGGTCATGGGCAGAAAGCCCATCGGCGCATTCAGGGCCGCTTTGTTCTCGGGCGTGTTGGGCGTTTTGGCCAGCTTAGGCAGGTTCTCGTGCGTGAGAATGGCCAGCACGCCCGGCTGCCGCTGGGCCGCACGGGTATCAATGCTTTGGACGCGCCCCTTGGCCACGTCGCTGGTTTTGAGCACGGCGTGCACCAGACCTAGCAGCTGGTTGTACTCGGCCGAATACGTGGCGTGACCGGTCACCTTGGCCCAGCCATCGACGCGGTTCAGGGGCTGCCCGACAACACCCGGCGCGGCGTTGGTTTCAAAGAAGTGTGGTTCGGTGTTCATGGTAGGGGCGCGTTGCACGCGCCCGGCCGCTTGCACGACCAGGCACGAGAGTAAATTCAAATGCAAATCAGCGGCTCCGTGGCCGGGGGCAAGCAGGAGCGTCGTGCAAAAGAGTAGGAATGCTGTACCAAAGAGTGGGCGCGTACAACGCGCCCCTACGCCACTTGCTGTAAGGCACGCACTAGGGTGTTCTGGGCCAGCTCTACCTTGAAGCGGTTGTGCTCCCGTGGCCGGGCGCCCTGCACGGCCGCCGCCGCTGCCGCGCGGAAGGTAGCCTCAGTGGCCGGCGCACCGGTCAGCACATGCTCGGCTTCGCGGCTGCGCCAGGGCTGGGCGCCCACCCCACCCAGCGCCACGCGGGCCGTCCGGATGGTGCCGCCCTGCACGTCCAGCCCCACGGCGGCCGAAGCCAGGGCGTAGGCGTAGCTGCTCCGCTCACGCACTTTCAGGTAGGTGGAGCGCGTGGCGTGCGCCGCGGCCGGAATGGTCACGGCCACAATCAGCTCGCCGGGTTCTAGTACCGTCTCTTTGTGGGGGGTGTTGCCGGGCAGCAGGTAGAAGTCCGTGAGCGGCACGCGGCGCTGCTTGCCCTTCGGGTTTTCCAGCGTGAGCACCGCATCAAAAGCCGCCAGGGCTACCGACAGGTCGCCGGGGTAGGAGTTGGCAATGCAGCTCTCGCTTACGCCCAGAATGGCCAGGTTGTGGTTATCCCCTTCCAAGGCCGGGCAGCCCGAGCCGGGCACGCGCTTGTTGCAGGGAAAGGCCGGGTCGCGGAAGTAGCCGCAGCGGGTGCGCTGCAAGAGGTTGCCCCCGATGCTGGCCATGTTGCGCAGCTGCGGCGAGGCCGCCAGCAGCAGGGACTGGGACACGGCCGGGTACTGCTGCACCACCAGCGGGTGCTCGCCCACCGCGCTCATGCTTTCCAGCGCCCCGATGCGCAGCCCGTCTTTGGTCTGCTCAACGCCGCGGAAGGGCAGCTGGTTGATGTCGATGAGCTGGGGGTGCTCTTCCAGGTGGGCCTTCATCAAATCCAGCAGCGTAGTGCCTCCGGCAATGTAAGCCGCCTGCGGCGTGTCCTTGTGCCGGCCGGTGGCCTCCTTAGCCGTAGCCGCTTGGGTATAGCTGAAGTTGTTCATGGTGTGTAGAGGTGAGGGATGAGAAGGCAGAGGCGAGACTGGGCAGTGAAAGGCTCGCAAGTCCGATGCTGGTTGACGCCCACACCTTACTTCTCACCTCTTCTATCTCACTTCTACCCTTTGCCGGCCACTTCACGCACGGCGGCCAGGATGTTGGGGTAGGCGCCGCAGCGGCACAGGTTGCCGCTCATCCACTCGCGGCATTGCGCGTCGGTGGTAGCGTGGCCCTCCTGCACGCAAGCCACGGCCGACATAATCTGACCGGGGGTGCAGTAGCCGCACTGGAAGCCGTCGTGCTTGAGGAAGGCCTCCTGCATGGGGTGCAGCTGCTCGCCCTGGGCCAGGCCCTCGATGGTGGTAATCTCCTTGCCCTGGCTCATTACGGCCAAGGTCAGGCAGGACAGAATGCGCCGGCCATCCACGTGCACGGTGCAGGCCCCGCACTGGCCATGGTCGCAGCCTTTTTTGGTGCCGGTCAGGTCCAAGTGCTCCCGCAGAGCATCCAGCAAGCTCACGCGCGGCTCTACCCGTACCGGGCGGGCCTGGCCGTTGACGCGCAGGGTGATGTCGGTAGCGCCCTCGATAACCTTGGCGTAGGCCGTCAGCCGTTCGGCCTGGCCGACCAGCGGCGGGGCCAGGGCCAGGCCGAGCGCGCCGCCGGCCTGCTTCATGAACGAGCGCCGCGAGTTGTCGGCCGGCTGCGGCGGGTCCGCGTTGGGAAATACATCAGACTGCATGGCGAATGAGGATAGCAGAAACGAAAGTCAACCAGGAGAGCCCAACAGCCGACGCCTGGCGGGAGCGAACTGCGGCGGACCGGGAGCGTAAGTCAAGCCGACCTGTTCTGGCTGATCAGCTCATGCCAGATGCAGACCGCGGGGACAACCAGGATGGGTACCCGAATGCTGGTGCCGCCGCCCGAAACGCCAGCTGGCCCGTTGGTGCCGCACCCATGTACTGAGTATACCAGCTGGCAACGAGGAAGTTACTCCCGTTTTTACGAAAGCCCAAGTATTGTTTGAAACTCTTACTAATTGGTTTGATAAGTATACTCTGTGGCCTTGCAGATAGTAGGTTGGGCACCCGCGTGCTACCGACTGGTTACGCTGCCGGCCCCACGCTCAGGTAGCCCGACGGAAGGCAAGCGGCGTGGTGCCCGTGTGCTTCTTGAAGAAGTTGTTGAAGTACGTGGGATACTCGAAGCCCAGGCTGTAGGCAATTTCGGCCGTGCTCCACGAGGTGTGGTGCAGCAGGGCCTTGGCTTCGCCAATGACCCGCTCGGCAATGTGGGCGGTGGTGGGCTTGCCGGTAACTTCCTTCACCGCCCGGTTCAGGTGGTTGACGTGCACCGAGAGCTGGTTGGCAAAATCCTGGGCGGTTTTCAGCGGCAGCGCCTGGCCGGGACTTTCCACCGGAAACAGCCGCTCCAGCAACTCCAGAAACAGGGCCGTAATCCGGGACGACGCGTTTCTGTGCTGCACGAAGCTTTCGGTGGGCTGCATGCGCAGGGCCTCGTGGATGAGCAGCTGGAGGTAGGTGCGGATCAAGTCGTTTTTGAACAGGTACTCGGTGTCCTGCTCGGCCAGGATTTTCTGGAAGATGCCTTGGACGTAGGTGGCCTGCTCGGCGTGGAGGTGGAAAACGGGCGTGCCCCCGACTTTGAACAGCGGCGACTGGTGCAGGCTCTCCGACCGGTCGTTTTCCTTCACAAAGGCCTCGGTAAACAGGCAGGAGTAGCCCGTCAGCCGCGGGGCGTGCAGCTCGATAGAGTAGGGAATGTGCGGATTGGCAAACATCAGGCTGGCGCCGTTCAGCTCAATGCTCCGGTCGGCGTAGTGCACGGCGCAGGGGCTGGTTACCAGGGCCACCTTGTAGAAGTCCCGGCGGCGGTACACCGGCCCCGAGTTAACCGCCGTGTCGACTTGGTACGCCTTGAAACCTTTCCGCTGTAGTTCCTGGGCATTCAGGTCTTGATGGGAGCTGAGGGGTCGGGCAGTGGGGGCTACTTCGTGACTCATAGCATTACGACGCAAACGACGGCATCACGCGGGTGATTCGCCAGGTGATTTGAGGAAGGAAGAAGCGCGCCGGCAGAACCGGTGCGCATCAGCCGCCGGCGGCCAGCTTTCCGCCCCGGCAACTCTTCTACGGTGGTTTCTACCAAATGCGTACGCCCGGTAGGGCCGGTGGCTGGCTTAGGAAAACCTGGACCTGGGTTTAGGCTGTGCTCGACGACGATTCGGTGGCGGCGTAACGGTGTACGGGAAGTTACCGTTGGAGCTTCTGGCGCGGCATCTGGCCCGGCTTCACCTTCTACTCTGGTAACGATACCTGTTTCCGCTATGGCCTTCACCATGAGAAATGACGCGGCTTTTCCTTACCCGTCGCGCACCCCTGAGCAGATTGGCCGGCACCCATCTGGTTTTCAGGCGCCCCAGCCGGCGCGGATTGGGACCGTTACGTTGCAGGTGGCTGATGTGGAGCGGTCATTGGCCTTTTACCAGGGCGTGATTGGCTTTCGGCAGCTTGCTGTTTCGACGGACGGTGCGGCACGCTGGGTTACCCTGGGGGCGGCCGGCGACGAGCGGCCCCTGCTGGTGCTAGTTGAGAAGCCGGGCGTGCGCCCCGTGCCCCAGGGCGGGCGGCTGGGCCTGTATCATCATGCCGTGCTGCTGCCCAGCCAAGCCGACCTGGGCCGGCTGCTGCGCCATGCCCGCTCCCTGGGCGTGCACGCCGGCGCCTCCGACCACCTGTACAGCGAAGCCCTCTACCTGGTGGACCCCGACGGCCTGACCGTCGAAGTGTACCGCGACCGACCCCGCAGCGAGTGGCGGGTGAGCCCGGCCGGCGAAATTCTGAGTGCCATCGAGCCCTTGCAGGAGCCGCAGGTGCTGGCCGCGGCAGGCTCCGAGGCCTGGGCTGGATTGCCGGCGGGCACTACCATCGGCCACGTGCATTTCTACGTGGGCAACCTGGCGCAGGCTCAGGCATTTTACCACGCGGGTCTGGGCCTGACTCAAACGCTGTGGAGCCTGCCCACGGCCAGCTTCTTGGCAGCGGGCGGCTACCACCATCACGTAGCCGTCAACACCTGGGCGGCCCGCTCGCCCGTCGCCACCGCCGACGATGCCAAGCTGCTCACCTGGGAATGGCTGCTGCCCGACGAGGCCGGCTTGGCGGCTACCATCGACAGTGTGCGCCAGGCGGGGTTCCGGGTAGAATACTCACCGGACGGCACCGCCCTGGCCCAGGACCCCTGGGGCATCACCGTCCGGCTGGTGGCCGAGGGCGCCTAGCTCGGCTCCGGGCAAGCTGCACGGGAAATCCTGAAAAGCGGCCAGACCATCCTGCTAAGCACCGGCGAAGCAGGATGGTCTGGTGTGCGGGTAGATCCGTACGCTGCCCGGCGGCGGCTTTAGCGGCTGGCTTGGCTTGGGCCACCGCCCGGCTGCTTGTCCTAGCTGGCGCGCACGTGCCAGAGGGTGTTGCCGGCGTCGTCGGCTACCAGCAGGGAGCCGTCGTTCAGAACCGCCACGCCCGCGGGACGGCCGTAGGCTTTGCCGGAGTTGTCGTCGGTCAGAAAGCCGGTCAGGAAGTCTTCGGCGGGCCCGGCGGGGCGGCCATTCTCGAAGGGCACAAACACCACCTTGTAGCCCGAGAAGGTGGAGCGGTTCCAGGAGCCATGCTGGCCGACGAAAGCGCCGTTGCGGTATTTGGCCGGGAAGGCATTTTGGTCATAGAAAGCCAGTCCCAGCGAGGCCGAGTGCGCGGCCAGGCGCACGTCGGGCACCAGCGTTTTCTGCACTAGGTCGGGCCGCTCGCCCTGGCGGCGCGGGTCCTCGTTCGGGCCGAAGTAGGCGTAGGGCCAGCCGTAGAAGCCGCCGGCCTTCACGCTGGTAATGTAGTCGGGCACTAGTTCGTCGCCCAGCTCGTCGCGCTCATTCACGGCGGTCCAGAGCTGGCCGGTGCCGGGCTGCCAGTCCATGCCCACGGGGTTGCGCAGGCCGGCGGCGTAGATTCGCTCAGCCGAGCCGTCGGGGTTGATTTCGAGGATGTCGGCCCGGCGGATTTCGGTTTCGGCCCCGTGCTCCTGCACGTTAGAAGCGGAGCCCACCGACACGTAAATCTTGGAGCCATCGGGGCTGGCCAGCAGGTTGCGGGTCCAGTGGTTGTTGTAGCCGCCCACCGGCAGGTCCAGGATTTTCTGGCCCGTACCCGTCAGCTTGGTTTGCCCGGCCTGGTAGGGAAAGCGCAGCAGGCCATCGGTGTTGGCCACATAGAAATAGTTGCCCAGCACCAGCATGCCGAAAGGCTGGTTGAGGCCGGTCAGGAAGGTTGCGCGCACCTCGGGCTGGCCGTCCCGGTTTGCGTCGCGCAGCAGAGTAATGCGGTTGGCGCTGCTTTCCTGCAAGGATTTGGCCTGCTTCAGGCCCTGTTTCTTCTCGCCTTTAGCCGTGGACGTCCGCTCCACCGTGTTGGACTCGGCCACGAAGATGTCGCCGTTGGGTGCCTAGTAAATCCACCGCGGGTTCTGCAGCTCCCCGGCGTACCGGACAATGGTAAACCCAGCCAGCCCGGTCGGCTTCTTACCGGCCGGCCAGCCGATAACCTGGCTGAATTTTTTGGCCTTGTGCGTGGTGTCGGGCCCCGGCAAGCGCAGGGGCTGCCCCGGCGCCGAAGCAGTGGTGGCCTGAGCGGCAGACTGAGTGGAGGCAGCGGCTTGCTGGTTTTCCGGCTGGGCAGAGCCGCCGCAGGCAGCCAGCAGGCCCAGCCCCGGCAGGAGGCGCGCAAAGTTGAGGGTCATGGAAGAAGTTGAAAAAATAGAAAGAATAGGTTGGGCAAGTGCCGGCTACCCGGCCGCCATTGCCGCGGGCCGGCTGCTTGTGGCGGCTGACCCGGCAGTCGTAAGCAGCTGAGAGCCAGAGGATAGATAATGCCGCCTGGGCCGGCAGAAAGGCGGCGCGGGTTCCGGGTAGCCAGCCGCCGCCGAAACTTGCCTACGCCGTCCGCCGGTTGGGGTTCCGGTTGAGTTTCGGCCGGTGGCTGGCTAGCGGCCAGGCTCGGCAAGCGGGCGGAGAAGTTCCGTAAGGCATCTTTTGAAGAGCAGTGCTCAGCAGGGCGCTGGCCTAGTGCTGAGCTTGCCTCCCGCCTCGGAGCTGGCAGGCGGCCGGGCGAGTAGAACCGCCGCCATCTGGCATCCGTTTGCCAATCTGAAGGTCGCCGGAGGCGAGCCGCTCACGTGCTGACGCGCGAGCGGTAGCCTGCCATGCGCAGCCCGCCAGCCACCATCTAACCGACTTCTCAAACCGCTCACCACAACTCTTGGCAGCATGAAAAACCGCAGCGTGTATTTCTGGTCCCTGGTGGTGGCGCTGGGGGGCTTTCTGTTTGGCTTCGATACGGCCGTTATTTCCGGAGCCGAGCGGGCCGTGCAGCAGGTGTGGGGCCTTACGCCGGTGCAGCACGGCCTCACCGTTTCCATTGCCCTGATTGGCACCGTGTTCGGGGCCATCTTCGGGGGCATTCCGTCCGATAGGCTGGGGCGTCGGCAGACGCTCATCTGGATTGCCGTGCTCTACTTTGTGTCGGCGCTGGGTGCGGCCCTGACGAGTAGCTGGGGGGCATTTCTGGCGTTCCGGTTTCTGGGCGGGCTGGGGGTGGGGGCCTCGTCGGTGACGGCGCCGCTCTACATTTCGGAGGTGTCGCCGCCGGAGTCGCGGGGACGTATGGTGAGCATGTTCCAGTTCAACATCGTGCTGGGCATTCTGGTAGCCTATCTGTCCAACTACCTGCTCACGGGCGCGGGCGCGGAAGACTGGCGCTGGATGCTGGGCGTGCAGGTGCTGCCGGCGGCCGTGTTTTTCCTGCTCCTGTTCCGGGTGCCGGAAAGTCCGCGCTGGCTGATTGGGCGGAGCCGGGTGGAGGAGGGGCGCCGGGTGTTCCAGCTCATCAACCCCGCCACCGCCGACCAGGACGTGGCCGCCATCCGGACCACCACCGCCACCGACGAAGCCAGGGAAGGCGGCCGGTCCTTGTTTGCGCGCCAATACCGCGGGCCGGTGGTGCTGGCCGTGCTGTTTGCCGTCTTCAACCAAGTGTCAGGCATCAACGCCATCATCTACTTCGCCCCGCGCATTTTCGAGATGACCGGCCTGGGCAAAGGGTCGGCCCTGCTGTCGTCGGCGGGGCTGGGACTGGTCAACTTTGCCTTCACCCTACTGGCCCGGCAGTTCATCGACCGGTTTGGGCGGCGCAAGCTCATGCTCATCGGTTCCTACGGGCTGATTGCCACCCTGGGGCTGGTGGCGGCAGCCTTCTACCGCCAGGACTTCAGCGCCCTGGGCGGCCTGCTGGTGCCGGTGCTGCTGTTCGTCTACATTGCCTTTTTTGCCTTTTCGCAGGGCGCCGTCATCTGGGTGTTCATCTCCGAAATCTTTCCCAACACGGTGCGCGCCCAAGGTCAGGCCCTGGGCTCGTCCACGCACTGGGTGATGGCGGCCGGCATTGCCTTCACCTTCCCCTACCTGGCCGAGCGGCTGGGCGGCGGCCACACGTTTGCCTTCTTCTGCGCCATGATGGTGCTCCAGCTCCTGTTCGTGTGGCGCCTGATGCCCGAAACCAAAGGCACCAGCCTGGAGCAGCTCGAGAAGACGCTGATACTGCATTGATGGAAAAGTGAGAGGTGAGAGGTGAGAGGTGAGAGGTGAGAAGTGAGAAGTGAGACAGGAGAAACGCAGCCCCGGAGGGTCGGCATATCGGTAGAAAATCTAGAAAATCTGGGTCTGTACCCGGTGTAAGCCCCAGCGGAGCGGCACCTATCGTTTGCGGATAATTGTGTCGCCCCGCTGGGGCTTTGAACAACTAATGCTTGCTGGTTGCTACCGATATGTCGCCCCGCTGGGACTGTGGTTCTCCTGTCTCACCTCCCATATCTCACCTCCCATATCTCACCTCCCATATCTCACTTCTCACTTCTCACCTCTCACTTCTCACCTCTCACTTCTCATGTCTAGCAAACTTGTCTGCTTTGGCGAAGTGCTCTGGGACGTGCTGCCGACCGCCAAGCAGCCGGGCGGCGCCCCCTGCAACGTGGCCGTGCACCTGCACCAGCTCGGCCTGGCCGTGGACCTTATCAGCCGTGTCGGCGACGATGAGCTGGGCACCGAGCTGCTGCAATTCATCCAGTCCAAAGGCCTGCGGACTGACGGTGTGCAGCGCGACAAAGCGTACCCCACCGGTGTGGTGCAGGCCAACGTGGACGACGTCCAGGAGGTGACGTATGAGATTGTGCAGCCCGTGGCCTGGGACTACCTGGAATACACGCCCGCGCTGGAAACTCTGGTGGAGCAGGCCACGGCGGTGGTGTTCGGGAGCCTGGCCGCCCGGCAGGCCACCACCCGCGCCACGCTGTTTCGCCTGCTGGAGCACGCCCGCTTCAAGGTGTTCGACGTAAACCTGCGCCCCCCGCACTACACCCCGGAAGTAGTGCAGCACCTGCTTGAAAAGGCTGATCTGGTGAAGATGAACCACCACGAGCTGCACGAAATCATGGCTTGGCTGGGGGCAGAAATCGACGAGTCCGCGGCCGTGGCGGGGCTGGCCCGCCGCTTCGGCCTGCAGGCCGTGTGCGTCACGAAAGGCGCCGCCGGAGCCCTGCTCTACACCAACGGCCAGCTCTACCGTGCCCCCGGTGTGCCCGTGCAGGTACAGGACACCATCGGCAGCGGCGACGCCTTTCTGGCGGCGTTGCTCAGGGGCTGGCTCACGGGCCAGGAGCCCGGCGCGGCCCTGCGCTTCGCCTGCGCCACCGGGGCCCTGGTAGCCACGCACCGGGGCGCTACCCCCGCGCTTACCGAAACCGACGTGGCCGCCCTGCTGGCCGCGCGGGCAGAATAGGCAGGCACGCGACAAAACACCACCCCGAGCGGAGACAGGGCCTGCAACAAGACGCTGCCAAGCTCACGGGCGGACGCCGGATGAGGCAGGACCAGCCTACACCCCGCTTTTTGCCAGGCCTAGTGCAGCCTTGCGCTGGGCGGCTACGTTTCCTCTAGCTGACTACTGGCGCGGGCCTGGATTGCGCCTAGCTGCAAGGCATCCAGGGGCTTGTGAATCACCCCGCCGACCAGGGAAAACTCCCGCGCCCGGTCGGCAACCGTCCCGGCCAGGGAGGAGGTGAGGATGTACACCAGGCAGCGCCCCCGGAGCTGGTTCTGGTAGGGCTGGAGCGCCGCCAGAAAGTCCCAGCCGCTCAGCACGGGCATGTACAAGTCGAGCAGAATGAGGTTGGGCAGCTCATCTTCCCCAGCTGTCAGCACGTATTCCAGCGCCTCCGGCGACGACTGGAAAGCGCGAAACTTCTGCTCGTATCCGGCATCCTGCACCAGCTTCTTGGTTAGGAAGATGCTGGTATAATCGTCGTCCACCAGTAGGGTCCGCATATTCTCCTGCTTGTTTGTGAGCGAGGGCGCGGGCCACCGAAGCGGCCGGGCACTCACCAGTTGAAACAAAACCACACTTCCTCTTCACCACACTATCCCACCTCCACACCTAGCTAGCGGCTTGCGCCTACGCACAATGTAATGGGTATTAAAAAGAAAATTACCGTCGAGAAGTTTCCAAGCTAAGCCATTCTGTATAACCCATTTTGAGTTTGCGCAGTCCTTTTTTGGGAACCGGGTGAGCCGTGCGCCTTCCGCCTGGGCTAAGCACGGCCTGCATCAGTTCAGGCCAGGCCCCTAAGCAGGCCAGGGCCGTGCCGCTGAGCTAGGCCAGCCAGCCGGCCAGGCGAGAGCAACGGGCCGCTGAGAGGCAGGGCTTTGCCAAAACAATTAGCACTGCTTACCTTAGCTTAAACTTTTAGCCAGTTGGGTATGACTGCCAAAAGAAAAAGCCCGCAAATTCTTGTCCTCGACACTTCCCAGGCCGGCGAAGCTGCTGCACCTGCCCTCCTGGACTCCGCTGCCACCCAGGCAGCAGCCCACCCCGCTCCCGACTTCGACGCCTCCCTGTGCCCGCACTGTGGCGAGCCGCTGGCGTGGCACGAAGAAACGTGCGGCGCGGCAACTCCCGCCGCGCCCAAGCAGGAGGGTAAATCCTCCGGCGCAAGTGTGCCTGCTGCGGGCGGCCTGGAACCCACGCCCTTCATGTACGCCCTAGGGCAGCCCGTGCAACCCGCGCCGTCGGCTTTGGCCCGCACCGTTATCTGGCGGGGCCAGGTGAAAGCCCGCCATCCGCATACGGGTTTGGTGCGCCGCCTCAACGTGTACCGCCTCGACGACGGCTACTGGGACTGCTACTACGAAGCCGAGCTACAGGCGGCCTAGCTGGCACTGCCCGGTGGCGGCGTAACTCCGGGGCTATACTTCCGGGCCGGCCTCCAGAGCGGCTGGGAGGGTAGCAGGGCGCGAAATCTTACACCTTTGGGCGCGAATCCTGGCTAGGGCAGGGATGTTTCGGCGGGTTTCTTTGTAGATGCTGGTGGGGCCCTTTGGGCCTCGCTGTAGCTACTCAAGTATCCGTGTTATGCATCCTGCCCACCCTACCCGCCCTGCCGCCGCTGCCGAACCAGCAGCGCCCACCGAAACGGCCACCCTCGTCATTGAGGGCATGACCTGCGCCTCCTGCTCCGCGTTTGTGGAGCGCACCCTGAGCCGCACGCCCGGCGTGCAGCGGGCCACCGTCAACCTGGCCAGCGAAAAAGCCACCGTCGAGTACCTGCCCACCCACATAGACCGCGCCGGTCTGAAGGCCGCCGTGGAGCAGGCCGGCTACCAGGTGCACGAGCCCGCCGCCCCGGCCGCCAGCCCCCTGGCCGCCGACGAAGAGCTGGCCGGGCGCCGGGCCGCCGCCTACCGCCAGCTGCTGCGGCGCTTCGGGGTGGCGGCGGTGGGGGCGGCCCTCATCATGCCCCTGAGCATGCTGATGCTGTGGCCGGCCCTGGCCCAGCGCGTTTCCATGCCCGTGCTCAACTATGGCCTGCTGCTGCTCACCTTACCAGTGGTGCTTTACAGCGGCCGGGAGTTTTACGTGGCCGCCTGGAACGGCCTGCGCCACCGTACCGCCAGCATGGACACGCTGGTGGCTATGGGCACCGGGGCGGCCTTTCTGTACAGCGCGGCTGCCACCGTGGCCCCGCACTGGTTTATGCGCCAGGGCCTCATGCCCGAGGTCTACTACGACACCACAGCCACCATCATTGCCCTGATTCTGCTGGGGAAGGTGCTGGAAAGCCGGGCCAGGCAGCGCACCTCGGCGGCCCTACGGGCCCTGCTGAGCTTGCAGGCCAAAACCGCCCGCGTGGTGCGCCACGGCCACGAAGCCGACATTCCGGTGGAAGAGCTGCGCCTGGGCGACGTGGTGGTGGTGCGCCCCGGCGAGAAAGTGCCCACCGACGGCGTGCTGCTCGACGGCCACTCCGCCCTCGATGAAAGCATGCTCACCGGCGAGAGTATGCCCGTGGAGAAGCAAGCCGGGGACCCGGTGCTCGGGGCCACGCTCAACCGCGCCGGCTCCTTCCGCTTCCGCGTCACCAAGCTGGGCGCCGACACCCTGCTGGCCCACATTGTGCAGCTGGTGGAAGAGGCCCAGGGCAGCCGCGCCCCCATCCAACGCCTGGCCGATACGGTCAGCGCCTGGTTTGTGCCGGTGGTGGTGCTGATTGCCGTGCTTACGCTCGGGGTGTGGCTGCTGGCGGCTCCGGCGGCCGTGCGCCTGCCGCTGGCCCTGGTCAATTTCGTGGCCGTGCTCATCATTGCCTGCCCCTGCGCCCTGGGCCTGGCCACGCCCACGGCCATCATGGTAGGCACGGGCCGGGGCGCCGAGCTGGGCGTGCTCATCCGCCACGCCGAGGCCCTGGAAAAAGCTCACCGCGTCGATACTGTGCTGCTCGACAAAACCGGCACCATCACCCGCGGCGAGCCGGCCGTGACCAGCTGCACCCTGGCCCCCGGTGCCCCACCCGACACGCTGGCCCGGCTGGCGGCCGTAGAGCGCCTCTCCGAGCATCCGCTGGCCGCGGCCGTGGTTCGCTACGCCGGGCAGCAGGGGGCTGACCGCCGGGAAGCCACCAGCTTCCGGGTCCACCCAGGCCGCGGGGCCGAAGCCACCGTGCTCGGCCAGCCGGTGCTGATTGGCAGCGTCCGGTGGCTGCGGGAGCAAGGCATTGTGCTGCCCCCGGCCCTGGCGGCGGTGGCCGAGCAGGAGCTAACCCAGGCCCGCACCGTGCTGGGCGCCGCCATTGGGGGCGCGGCCGTTGCCGTGCTGGCCCTGGCCGACACCGTGCGCGACACCAGCGCCGCCGCCATCCGGGACTTGCAGCGCCAGGGCTTAGAAGTGATAATGCTGACCGGTGACAACGCCCACACCGCCGCCCAGGTGGCCCGGCAGGTTGGCATCAGCCGCTTCTGGGCCGAGGTATTGCCCCCGGACAAAGCCAGCAAAGTGCGGGAGCTGCAAGCCGAAGGCCGCACCGTGGCCGTGGTCGGCGACGGTATCAACGATGCTCCCGCCCTGGCCCAGGCCGATGTGGGCGTGGCCATGGGCAGCGGCACCGACGTGGCCCTGGCAACGGCCGGCATCACCCTCATGCGCCCCGACTTGCACGGCGTTGTCACGGCCCTGCGCCTGTCGCGCCGCACCATGCGCACCATCCGCCAGAACCTGTTCTTCGCCTTCGTGTACAACGCGCTGGGCATTCCGGTGGCGGCGGGCCTGCTGTACCCGTTCACGGGCTGGTTGCTTTCCCCCATGCTGGCCGCCGCCGCCATGGCCCTTAGCTCGGTATCGGTGCTTACCAATTCCTTGCGCCTGCGCGCCACCCCCATCTGAATGGCACAGACTGCGCGGGGCATTCGTCGCGGATAGCTGGCCGGCAGCTTTTGCGTACAACCTGAATGGTCGTCCAGAGCTTGTAAACGCTGTTTTCCGGGCAGGTTAACTGGCCCGGTGGTGGAGCACTACCCGCCGCTAGGGTAGGAGGCCGAAGCAGATTTTTAGCTTTTTTCCAGCCACAACACTACACGTTTACGTAAGGGAAGCTCGTACCCGGCCTGAAGGGGCGGGTGCGCATGTTGCACCTACACCTTACTTCTATGAAACAGACCACGAAATCTGCTTTGGCGTTGCCCTTGCTCACGGTAGCTTGCTGCGCCGGTGCCCTGTTTAGCTCCTGCGCTACTTCCAGCACTTCTCCTTCGGGAACGGGCACTACATCGGGTAGCACCTCCGGCAGCACGTCGGGTAGCAGCACCTCGGGTGGTACCACCAGCGGCACCTCCACATCGGGCTCGACGACCACCGGCACTTCCACCTCGGGAAGCACCACTTCGGGTACTACTTCCGGCACTACCACCTCCGGCACCACTACGTCGGGCACTACCAGTGGCAGCACCACCTCCGGTAGCACCACGGGTTCTACCACCTCGCCCCGCTAGCCTCACCCACCTCGGGCCTTGCGCCCGAAGTTGCTACAGTAGCAAAAGCCTGGCTGCACACGAGTGCGGCCGGGCTTTGTAGTGTCTAATAGGGTATCGTGCGGAAAAGAGCGGGCCGAAATTGACTTAACAATTTCTTAACATAGGGTAGGGGAAGGGAAGCCTGCGGCCTGATTAGGCTGGTTTTAGCTGGTTAAGTGAAGCACTGGAAGGAAGAGCAGAATTGTATTCTACTCGCAAAATCCTGCCGTGGTAAAAATTTATCCGGTAAACTGCGGGCTCATCAACCAACCTACTCCCTATGAAGAAGTTCCTGTTTTCTGCTGTAGTGCTGTCTGTAGCACTGGTTTCGGGCACTGCGTATGCCCAGGGTACTCCCGCCCAAGGCACTCCGGCCAGCACCTCCACCACAACCACGACAACCACTCCGGCACAGGGCGACTCGACCAAAACGGCTGCCACGGATAGCGAGGTAAAGGTGAAGACCGAGGATGGCAAAATGAAAGCCGAAACCAAAGGCAAAAAAGCAAAGGTGAAAGTGAAGGCCGAAAAGCCGGCCAACCGCTAAGCCAGCCTCACCGGCCCCGCGCCGACGTGTGCTACTTCCAAAAAGCTTCTGCTCCGGCAGGAGCTTTTTTATTGCCCTTGGGTGCAGCTCACCGCCAGTTCTGGTTTTATGAAGTATGCTCCGTCGTGCGGGCATAACCTGCTGCTTTCCTGGCTCGTTAGTGCAAGCACTGCCATCCGCTCTGAAAACCTAACGCTATGCACAACAAGCCGAACCGCTACGCCGGGCTGGAAATCGACGCGGAAGACGAGTTTCAGCGGCGTTCCTACCGGGTGCAGCGGGTGGCGTGGGTAGTGCTGGCGTTGGTGGTGGTGGCCGGGTTGCTGGGCTTGTTTGGGTCGGGGCCGCTGAGCCACGCCCAAGCTACCCACCCCGGCGGCCGGCTCCGGGTGGAGTACGAGCGGTTTGGCCGCCTCGACGCCCCCTTGCTCACCAAGGTATTTGTGGCGCCCGGCACCGCCGATGCCGACGGGCGCGTGCGGCTGTGGGTAAGCAAAGACTACCTGAACCGCGTGGCCGGTGACGGCCTGTCGCCCATTCCCGAAGCCACGCTCACTGCCGCCGACCACGTGGTGTTCGTGTTCCGGCTCACCGACGCCCGCCAGCCCGTTGACGTCACCTTCTACCTCAGCACCGAGAAAACCGGCTTCCTGCGCGGAAAAATCGGCTTGGTGGGCCGGCCCGATACGCTCAGCATCCGGCAGTTTATCTATCCCTGATGGTCGGGTCGGTGCGGGCTGGCATTCTCACTCATTCTCTGAAAAGCTATGGAATCGGTTCTGCGGGCGGTGATTGTATACGGGGTACTGCTGCTGATTTTCCGGCTGGTAGGACGACGGGCCATTGCGCAAAGCTCGGTCTTCGACCTGGTGCTGCTGCTCATTATTGCCAATGTCTCGGAAAATGCCTTGCTCGGCGAAGACAACTCCATGACCAACGCCCTGCTGCAAATCGTTACGCTGTCGATGCTGTTTCTGGGCTTGTCGCTGCTCAAGCAACGCTCGCCGCAGCTCCAGCGCCTACTGGAAGGGTTGCCGGTGGTTATTGTGCATCACGGCCGACCCGTTCCCGACTTGCTGCACCAGCTCCAAGTCGACGAGGCCGACATTCTGAACGCCGCCCGCCAGTCGCACGGCCTGGAGCGCATGGCCCAAATCAAGTACGCCATCCTCGAAATCAACGGCGTCATTTCCATCGTGCCTGCTTCTCCCGCCGACGCGCCTCCGCCTGCGTGAGCAAGGCCGTCCGCAATAGTATGGTGTGCATGAGGCCTAGGAAGGCTCTGTACTATGGGGCTCAGGCAGAACAGTATGGTGCTTTTTTCAGTCAAACCTCAGTCGGCCGCCGTGCTCAAGGCCGGGGGCGTGGACTCGCTGGAGTGGATGAAAGAGCACCTGTTGCCGCCCGCTTAAGTAGTGAACGTGCTCAAGTTGCCCAAGCTCGACGCCATCCGCGGTGGCGGGAAAGACAGCACCCACCTCGACGTACTTGCCCTGGTCACGCTGGCCGCCATCGAGCGGAACGCCGAGCTGCGCACCGCCCTTTGGGCCCTCACCGAGGCTACGGCCCACGCCGCTACCCCGCAGGTACTCAATGCGGCCCCGCTCGGCGGCAATATCAGGCAGCGGCTCCACTGCTGGTACTTCCGCAACGAAGCCTAGCCCTGCCGCAACGAGGGCGGCCCCGTGTGCTACGCCAACCTGCTTAGCGGGGCACATTTACTTCGCGCTGCCGGATTCCGGGTAGCCCGCTGCTGCGTTTTCCGCGAAAACTTCAGCGCCATCTGCGCAAACCGTCGTTGTGCAGTTCCGTACAGGGTTGCTACAGATTATCCCCATGACTGAACTCCAACGCCTGTTGCGTGCTTACGACGAGCACCGCGCCGCCGGCCGGGCCTGCGCCCTGGCCTCGGTGGTGGATGTGCAGGGCTCGGCCTACCGCCGCCCCGGCGCCCGGATGCTCCTCACGGCCGACGGCCAGCTGACTGGGGCCATCAGCGGGGGCTGCCTCGAAGGCGACGCCCGCCAGCGGGCCCGCCGCACCATCGAGCAGGGCCGCCCCGCCGTCGTCACCTACGACTCCACCGACCCCGACGACGACCTCCAGTTCGGGGCCGCGCTGGGCTGCCAGGGCGTGGTGCAGATTCTGCTCGAACCCCTCGACTTCCGGGACCCCGCCAACCCCGTGGAGCTGCTGCGCCGCTGGGCCGAGGGCGTGGAAGCTCCGGCCGTAGTGGCTACCGTGTTTAGTCTGGGCGCCGCCGAAGCCCGGCTAGGCCAGCGCCTGCTGCTCACCGCCGATGGCGCCGCCCACGGCACGCTGCCGGAGCACTCCGCGCTGTACGCCGCCGTGCTGGCCGATGCCCGCGCCGCCCTGACCGCCGGCCAGCCGGCCACCCGCCACTACCCGGCCGCTACTGGGGCTGTGCGCGTCAGCCTGGAAATTCTGCGGCCCCCAGTGCGCCTCACCGTGTACGGAGCCGGCAACGACGTGCAGCCTCTGGTGCGCCTAGCGGCTGGCCTGGGCTGGCGCGTGACCGTGCTCGACGGCCGCCCCGCCCAGGCCCAGCCCGCCCGCTTCCCGGAGGCCGACGCCGTGCGGGTGCTGCCCCTGGCCCAGGTGGCGGAGGAGCCCCACCAGCCCGGCAGCTTCGCCCTGCTCATGACCCACAACTACCACTACGACCGGGCTGTGCTGCGCCACCTGCTGCCGGCCACCTCGGCCCGCTATATCGGGCTGTTAGGCCCGCGCAAGAAGTACGAGCGTCTGCTCGCCGACCTGCAACAGGAAGTGCCCGACGCTGCCGAGCAGCTGCGGGCCCGCCTGCACAGCCCTATCGGCCTGAACCTGGGCGCCGAGACGCCCGAGGAAATTGCCCTGTCCATTGTGGCCGAAATTCAGGCCGTACTCACCGGCCGCCCCGCCGGCTTTCTTCGCGACTCACCGCATCCCATCCACCCGCCTTTGCAGGCCAACGGGCCGCTGGTAGCCGAAGGGCGGGTAGATGCCGTATGCGGGTTATAACGCTAGCGCTTAAGCAGTACCTGTCCACATTCACTGCGCCTGGTGTGAGAAAACGCGCCCCTTGGCCTTCCTGCGAGGCGCGTCTCCTCGGCCGCATCGGCAGGATGTGCTAGGTCGTTCAACGTGGAGACGCGACCCGCAGGAGGGCCAAGGGGCGCGTTTCTGCAACTATTCCCGCAACTGCTGTAACACTGGCTTTTACTTATGCCCTCTGCCGTTATCCTGCTTGCCGCGGGTTCCTCGTCGCGCCTGGGGCGGCCCAAGCAGCTGCTCCCGTACCGAGGCCAAACCCTGCTGCGCCGCGCCGCCGAAACCGCCGTGGAAGCAGCTGCCGGCGCGCCCGTGGTAGTGGTAACCGGAGCCGTGCACGAGGAGCTGCTGCCGGAACTGACGGGCCTACTGGTGGCGCCGGTGCGGTGCGCGGGGTGGGAGCGGGGCATGGGGGCTTCGCTGAAAATGGGCTTGGCCATGCTCGATAGTTTGTGCACCAACTGGACCACTGTTACGGTGATGCTCTGCGACCAGCCCCTCGTAACGCCGACCCTGCTGCGGGAGCTGGACGCCACGGCCGCCCGCACCGGCCGGCCGATTATAGCGTCGGAGTATGAGGGCGTGCGGGGCGTGCCGGTCCTATTCAGCGAGGAGGCCGTGATGCTGCTCCGCGCCCTGCCCGACGCGGCCGGCGCCGCCCAGCTGCTGCGCCAACACCCCGAGCTGGTAGCCACCGTACCCTTCGCGGGCGGTGCCGTGGACGTGGATACGGAGGTTGCGTATGCGGCTCTGCTGCGCCAAGCTAACCAGTCGCAGAAATAACTGTGCGCGTGGTGTGCGGTGCCACAATTCTGGAGCGATTTGCAGCACCACACCAATAAATTTACTTGGCTAGCTCAGCTATGCAATACTTCCAGCTGCACCGGCAGGCCGTCTTTGGGGTGCTGGATGGGGATGTTGGCGAAGTCGGCGCGGTAGCCGGCGGGCAGGCGCCAGCGGTAGCGGCGCAGCAGGTGGTGCATGACCAGCTTCACCTGCATGTCGGCGAAGGCGAAGCCCAGGCAGTGGTGCTGGCCGGCCCCGAACGGCGCGTAGCCGAACGGGCACTTGCGGTGCTCCTGGCGCCCGGCCGCGAAGCGTAGCGGGTCGAACTGGTCCGGCGCGGTCCAGTAGGCGGGGTTCTGGTGGTTGTGGTAGAGCAGCACGCTCAGGTGGGTGTTGGCCGGAATGGTGAAGCCGTTGTAGGTCAGCTCCTGGGTGGTCTGGCGCGGAATCAGAATCAGGGGCGGGTGCAGGCGCAGGGTTTCTTCGAGCACGTAGCCCAGCTGCTCTAGCTGGCCCAAGTGGGCCTGCTCTACGGGGCCGGTGGCGGGGTGCGCGGCCTGGCTTTCGGCGCGTAGGCGCTCCTGCCAGTCGGGGTGGGTGCCCAACTCGTAGAACAGGCTGGTGAGGGTGCTGGCCGTGGTGTCGTGGGCGGCCATCAGGAAGAAGATGAGGTGGTCCACGATTTCGGCGTCGGTGAGGCGCTGGCCGTCGGCGCCCTCGGCCTGGCAGAGGTGGCTGAGCATGTCGGCGGCCGGGGCCTGGCGGCGCTCCTGAAGCACGCGCCCGAAGTACTCCTGGAGCAGCCCGCGGCCCTGCATGCCGCGGCGGTACTGGGTAAACGGCAGGTTGAAGGGCACCGGCGCGGTAGCGGCGGCTACCAGGTCGGCCATGGCCTGGTTAAGGCGGGCCAGGTCCTGGGAGAAGTCGAGGTCGAAAAACACCTTGCCGGCCAGTTCCAGGGTCAGGTGCTTCACGGCCGGAAACACCCGCAGCGTGGGCTGCCGGCCCCATTCGGCCAGGCGCCGCTCGATGATGGGCGCCATCACGCCGAGGTACTGGCGCATGGGCTCTTTCTTAAAGGCCGCTTGCAAGATGCCGCGGTGGCTTTTGTGCTCCTCGCCGTCGCGCAGCATCAGCCCGCCGTGAAACAGCTCGCCAATAGGGAAGCGCCAGCCCTCCTGGCTGGAGCAGTGCCGGGCCTGCTCCACGAGCACAAACTTATTGGCCTCGGCGCCGAGCAGGTACACGGCCGTGCGCCCAAACAGCCGGGCCTTGAATACGTCGCCGTAGCGCCGCTGCTTGTCGTTGAATAGTTCGACGGGCCGGGTCAGAAACCCCACCGTGTCGCCGAGCACGGGCAGGCCCAGGGAGCCGGGGATGTGCCGAAGGGCGGAGGCAGAAGAGGAGGGCATACGTAGAGAAGGATACGGGGGAGGGCAACTTGTAGCCCCGCCCCGCCGCGCACTGGCGGCTGTCAAAAGTAGCCGTTCCGCAGGCGCCGCCCAAACGGCGTGCGGCCCTCGCGCCGTAACAAATCCGTAATGACTGGTTGATCCAGCCCGGCAACGGCATCCGGCGAATCCCGTTATCTTCCTGCTGTCACACCTCAACTAGCGCGTTATGACAACTGCCGCGGCCCCCGTGCCCGATACTTCTTTCGACAACATTCCCAAAGACGACAAGCGCATCACCCAGGGCTGGACCTTCTACGACTGGGCCAACTCGGTGTACCCGCTGGTTATCACGTCCAGCATTTTCCCCATCTACTGGGGCGCCATGGTGAAGCAGGCCACAAACACCGACAGCGGCAAGAGTCCGGTGGACTTCCTGGGCTTCCAGGTGCCCGGCTCGTCCCTGCTCACCTACGCCATTTCGGCCGCCTTCCTGCTGATTGCCCTCATTAGCCCCTTTCTCACGGCCCTGGCCGACTTTTCGGGGCGCAAAAAGCTGTTCATGCAGATTTTCTGCTACCTGGGCGCGGCCTCCTGCGCCGCTTTGTTCTTCTTCACCCCCGACACGCTCACCATCAGCACGTTCGTGTTCATTGCGGCCACCATTGGCTTTTCGGGCTCCATCGTGTTCTACAACTCCTACCTACCGCTGATTTCGTCGGAGGAGAAGTTCGACGCGCTGTCGGCGCGGGGCTTTTCCATGGGCTACATCGGCTCGGTGGTGCTGCTGGTACTTTGCCTGGGGCTGATTATGGGCCACGAAACTTTGGGGTTGGAAGAAGGCTTTGCCACACGGCTAGCCTTTCTGCTCACCGGTATCTGGTGGGTAGGCTTCGCCCAGATTCCCTTCCGCGCCTTGCCCGCCGACCCCGGCCGTCCCGCTGGCGCCGTTTCCGACTCGGGCTGGCTGCTCAACGGCTTCCGGGAGCTGGGTAAGGTATGGGACCAGCTCCAGTATCTGCCCAACCTGAAGAAGTTTCTGCTGGCTTACTTCACCTACAACATGGGCGTGCAAACAGTAATGTACGTCGCCACTATCTTCGGCGACGAGGAGCTGAAGCTGCCCAGCTCGGCCCTGATTCTGACCATCTTGCTGTTGCAGCTGGTGGGCATTGTGGGCGCTTATCTGTTTGCCAAGCTCTCGGAGCGCATCGGTAACACCCGGGCCCTGAGCTGGTCGGTGTTTATCTGGATGCTGATTTGCGTGGCCGGCTACTACGTGCAGGCCGGCTGGAGCTTCTACGCCCTGGCCTCGGTTATCGGCCTCACTATGGGAGCCATCCAAAGCCTGTCGCGCAGTACTTATTCTAAAATCATTCCCGAAAACACGCCCAACACGGCCGCTTTCTTCAGCTTTTTTGATGTGACTGAAAAGCTCAGCATCGTGATTGGGACGGCCGTGTTCGGCATCATTGCCCAGATTACCGGCAACATGCGTAACAGCATCCTGTCGCTCATCGTGTTTTTCGTGTTGGGCCTGCTGTTTCTTTTCCGCCTGCGCGGCAAAAAGCTGCGCGAAGCACCGGCCCCCGCCGGCGCCACGCTGGCCCCGCCGCCCGCCACCCCCAACGTGGGCATACCTGCCTCGGGCCGGTAGTGGCATGTCATCCAAGCCGGTTGTCAAACCGAAGAGTAGCGAAGAAGATAAAGTAAGTCGTTAGCCCGTCATGCTCCGTTTGGCGTCCGCGCAGCCGAAGCGTCTCGCGCGCTGGCTAACTCAATCGTGAGGACGAAGCGGGAGAGATGCTTCGGCTGCGCGGACGCCAGATGGAGCATGACCATTCTTTTCCACTCACCACCTCACCACTCACTCCTCACCACCCAACATGCACACGTCCTCCCTCCAACAAAACATCCTCGCCGAACTCGACCATGAGCTGGCCCACACCCGCAAAGTGCTGGAGCGGGTGCCCGAGGATAAGTTCGACTACGTGCCCCACCCTAAATCCATGCCCCTCATCAAGCTGGCAGCGCACATCGTGAACCTGCTGGGCATGAAGACCATGATGGTGCAGGCCGATTACCGCGACTTTCTCGACCCCAACGCCCCCAAGCCGCCGCCCACGCCCACTACTTCCGCCGAGCTACTGGCCCGCTTCGACCAATACAGCGCCAACCTGCGCCGGGTTCTGCACGCCTCCGGCGACGAGCAGTTGACCCGCTCGTTTCAGCTGCGCCGCGGCGAGCAGGTGCTCATGGACCGCCCCAAAGGTGCCGCCCTGCGCATTATGGGCCTCAACCACAGCATCCACCACCGCGGCCAGCTCACGGTGTACCTGCGCCTGCTCGACATCCCCGTGCCCGGCATCTACGGCCCCTCCGCCGACGAGCAGGGCAGCTTCTGAGCCGCGCCGCGACTCGTGCTAGTGTGGCGCTAGCCGTTGCATAGTACAAAATCCCTGCTGCCAGCTGGCAGCAGGGATTTTGACGTTTGGGCGGATGGCTAAATTGATATTTCTGCTACCTTAGGAACGGAGGCCCAGCAAAAGCTGTACTCTCCGGTTCTTTTTTGGTACTACTATGTGGCTACGTGCGTCTGTGCAAAGTACTAAAGTGAAGCTGTGGTGGCTGTGGGTGCTGGTGGTAGCCGCCCTGCCAGCCGTGGGGCAGACGCCCAGCCGAAACGGGCGCGTGCTTTACTACAGCCCCATCGAATGCCACGACCCGTTTCTAAACTCCGGTTTTCTGGAGCACGTGCGCCGCGAAACCCGTAAAGACACGCTGCTGGTGCAGTTTGCCACCGATAACTGCCCGCTCATCTTCACTCTTTTCGCCGCCCCCGACGGCACCATCGAGGACGTGCTGCTGGAGACGCGCGTGGACGCCAGCGTGGACGACCGGCTGCGCGACATTCTGCTGCACGCCCCGCCCCTGGCCGAGCAGCGCTACCACCAGCGGGAGGTGCCGGCCATCTACCCGCTCAGCCTCGACTGGCGCAAAGTCCTGAACTGGCCCGCCGGGGTGCTGCCCGAAGGCAACGAGCTGCAACTGCCGCGCACCCTGGTGGTGCCCTCGTTTCCGGGTGGGGAGCGGCGCCTGCGGCTGGTCCTGAAGCCTCTGCACACGCGCCTGCGCCGCGCTTTGGCTACGGGGCAGCCCCTGCTGCTGGATCTGGCATTCAGCAGCAAAGGCAGCCTGAAGGAAATCCGCCCCCTGAACCTGCCCGATGCCCCGCTGGCCGCCGAAACCACCAAGCGGCTCTGGGCTGCCTACCGGCAAAGCCGGACCAAGCCCACTCCCCTGCGCAGCGGCCGCCGCACCTACGCCAGCCGGGTGCTGCTGCCCCTGACGCTTCCCGAAGAGCCCAACATCACCCCACCCGCCAAACGCCCGAGCCGCTACACCCGCAGCAAAGGCCGCCTCGCCCAGCGTGTGAAGAGGTGACAGGTGACAGGTGACAGGTGACAGGTGACAGGTGGCAGGTGACAGGTGACAGGTAACACGTCTGTCATGCTGAGCGAAGGCGTAGCCGCAGTCGAAGCATCTCTCCCGTTTCGTCTGCACATGAGGAGAGGTACCCTCGGTAGAGATGCTTCGACAAGCTCAGCATGACGTTCTTCCTGTTACCTGTTACCTGTTACTCGTCACCCCATCACCCCATCACTTCAATTTAAACACCTGCTCGCCGGCTATCCAGGTTTGCTGTACCTGGGCGGCGCGCAGCTTTTCCTTGGGGGCTTCCAGCAAATCGGTGTTCAGCACCACGAAGTCGGCGGCGAGGCCGGGGCGGATGCTGCCTTTCTGCCGGTCCTCGAAGGCGGCGTGGGCGGCCCAGGTGGTCATGCCGCGCAGGGCGTCGGGGCGGCTCAGGGCGTTTTCCATCTGGAAGCCGCCGGCCGGGTAGTTCTTAGCGTCCTGCCGGGCCACGGCGGCATGGAAGCCGAACAGCGGGTTGATGTCTTCCACCGGGAAGTCGGAGCCCAGGGCTACCTGGCCGTATTGCTTGCGCAGGTCGTTGAAGGCGTAGGCGGTTTTGAGGCGCTCCGGGCCCAGCCGCTCCCCGGCCCAGTACATATCAGAGGTGGCGTGGGTGGGCTGCACCGAAGGCACGATGCCGAACTGCCCGAACTTGGCCACGTCGGGCCCGCTCACCACCTGGGCGTGCTCGATGCGCCAGCGCCGGTCCTTCTGCCCGCGCAGCACTTCGCCGTAGATGTCGAGCAAAAGCCGGTTCGAGGAGTCGCCGATGGCGTGGGTGTTCATCTGGAACCGGCTGGCCGCCAGCTCTTTCGCCAAGGCCCGAAACTCTGCCACCGAGGAAAGCAGAAAACCGGTTTCCTGGGGCCGGTCGGAGTAGGGGTGGAGCAGGCAGGCCCCGCGGGAGCCCAGGGCCCCATCGGCGTACACCTTGAATGAGCACACTGTAAGCCGGTCCTTGAACACGGGGCCGCGCCGTAGGTAGAAATCCTTGTTCTCTTTCGTAGGCGCCAGCATGGCGTAGAGGCGCACTTTGAGCTTGCCCTGCTGCTGTAAGGCATCGAGGCGGTCCACGTTGGCTTTTTCCAGGCCCGCATCGGCCATGCTGGTGAGGCCCACGGCCACGCAGCGGCGCTGGGCTTCCAGCAGCGCCGCTTCGGCCTCCGCGGCCGTCGGCTCCGGAATCTTGCCCGACACCAGGTCCACGGCATTGTCCACGAGCAGGCCGGTAAGGCGGCCCCGCGCGTCGCGCCCAATCACGCCCCCGCTGATGGGAGTGCGCGCCGTGACGCCGGCCAGGTCCAGGGCTTTCTGGTTGACCAGCGCCGCGTGCCCATCCACCCGCACGATGAATACGGGCGTGTTCGGGAACAGGGCGTCCAGGGTGTCTTTGCTCGGAAACTGCTTGACGGGCCAGTCGTTCTGGTCCCAGCCGCGGCCAGTGAGCCAGACGGCCTGCGGGTACTGCTGCCGCTGCCGTTGCAGCTGCTGCACTACCTGGGCCCAGGAGGCGGTGCCCACCAGGTCGGCGTCGCGCAGGCCCAGGGCGTAGCGGTAGAAGTGGCAGTGCGCATCGTAGAAGCCAGGGTAGATGAACTGGCCTTGGGCGTCGATTTCCTGTTTCGCCTGAAACTTGCCGCGCAGCTCCGCCGCCGAGCCTACCGCCACAAATTTGCCATCCTTCACGGCAAACGCCTGGACCTTGCTGAACGCCGAATCTACGGTGTATACCGTGGCATTGTACACGAGCAGGTCGGCGGACTGGCGGTTGGTGCTTTGGCAGGCTGCAAGGCTGCTAAGCACAGGCAGCAAGGGGAGGAGCGGGCGGAGACGGGGGAGCATAGAATCGCAGATTGTGCAGATTAAATGGATTTCGCTGATTGGCGGCGAAGGACGAGCAACAAGAAAGAGGTGGTTTGCTAGCTGCGGCCGGTAAAGCTAAAAAGGCACGCTGAAAAGCGTGCCTTTCACTGGAAACGGGAAGCGGGTGCGCTATGCCGCTACGCAGAAATCTGTGCAATCAGACTAATCTGCACAATCTGTGATTTACTCGAACCGCATGTGCTTTACCGACTCGCCGGAGTTTTTCAGCTCCAGCAGCGAGTCGATGCCGATTTGCAGATGGGACCGTACAAACTCGGTAGTCACTTTCTTGTCGCTCTCCGAGGTTTTCACGCCCTCGGGCGTCATGGGGTTGTCGGAAACCAGCAGCAGGGCGCCGTGGGGAATTTCGTTGACGAAGCCGACCACGAAAATGGTGGCCGTCTCCATGTCCACGGCCATGGCCCGGATCTGGCGCAGGTACTCCTTGAAGTTTTCGTCGTGCTCCCACACGCGGCGGTTGGTGGTGTACACCGTGCCGGTCCAGTAGTCTTTCTCGTGCTTCTTGATCATGCTGCTTACCGCGCGCTGCAACCGGAACGAGGGCAGGGCCGGAATTTCGGCCGGCAGGTAGTCGTCGGAAGTACCCTCGCCGCGGATGGCGGCAATGGGCAGGATCAGGTCGCCGAGCTTGGTTTTGTTTTTAAGGCCCCCGCACTTGCCCAGAAACAGGGCCGCTTTGGGCTTGATGGCCGCCAGCAGGTCCATAACCGTGGCCGCCATGGGGGAGCCCATGCCGAAGTTGATGATGGTGATGCCGTTGGCCGTGGCCGTTTGCATGGGCTTGTCGTAGCCGTGCACCTCCACATCAAACTGCTCGGCAAACATGTGCACGTAGTTGATGAAGTTGGTCAGCAGAATGTACTGGCCAAACTCTTTCAGCGGCACGCCCGTGTAGCGCGGCAGCCAGTTTTCGACAATGTCAGATTTGGTTTTCATTTTTTAGGGACTTGGGGACTTGGTTAGGAACTTAGGGGCTTGGGGTCTTAGGGTCTTAGTTTGCGTTCTGATGTCTCTTTGCACCAGCGTCGTTCTAAAAATCGACTATGAATCGCCAGAACAACTCTAAGTCCCTAAACCCCCAAGACCCTAAGTTCCTATACAAAAAAACCGCCGGCCCCGGTGTGGTTCGGGTTCGACGGTACGGAAGTGAAAAGCGGAAACGAAGTCCGGGGGCCGTACCTTTGGAGGTGATGCAAGCCTTGAACCTGCCGCCTTTCGCCCACAAACTTACGCAATCGGGCGAAACTATATTCATCTGGGACGTGCTGCGCCGCAAGCAGGTGGTGTGCACGCCCGAAGAATGGGTGCGCCAGCACGTGGTGCATTACCTCATCGACCACCTGGGCTTCCCCAAAGGCTTGCTCAGCCTGGAGCGCAGCCACGTCTACAACCAGCGCCGCAAGCGCACCGACCTGCACGCCCTCGACCCCGACGGCCGCCCCCTGCTGCTGGTGGAGTGCAAGGCAGCCTCCGTGCCTCTCACGCCCGCCGTAGCCATGCAGATTGCCACCTACAACCAGACGGTAGGCGCCCCGCTGCTGCTGGCCACCAACGGCGTGCAGCACTGCTGCTGGCGCGTGCACTCCCTGGAGCGCACCACCCAGGCCCTCACGTTCATCCCCACCTACGCCGAGGCGCTGGAATTGCTGGCGGTGGTTTCCAGGAGCCTAAAGCTGTAAGCTACAAGCTGCAAGCTCTAATTCTCATTATCAGAACATCAGCTTGCAGCTTGTAGCTTACAGCTTGAGGCTTTTTCACCGGTACAGCGAGTTATCCGCCAACCCGTTGATGTAAAACTGCACGCAGGCTTTCAGCTCGTCGCCGTACTGGCGGAGCTTTTGCGGGTCGGGGTTCTGGAGGGGAGTGGCGGGCAGCTGGTGGCGCTGGTAAGGGTAGAGGCGCACCCGATTGTCGGCGGTGAGTTCGGTCACGTAGTCGCGGTGAACGAGGAAGTAGCTGCCGCCGCTCAGAAACAGGGCCCGGCCGGTGGTGCCGCCGTCGAAAGCCGAGTAGCCGAAGGGCAGCAGCTGGCCCTGGGCGGGCACGTTCAGGTAGTCGAGCACGGTGGCGGGCACGTCGGCGTGCTGGGTGATGCGCTCCACGTTGGCCGCAGGCAGCGGGTGGCCGGGGTGGAAGAGCAGGAGCGGGGTTTTGTAGGCGCCCAGCGTGTTCTGGTACTCGGGCCGCAGGGTTTGGGAGGTGTGGTCGGCCAGCAGGATAAACAAGGTGTTGCGGTACCAAGGTTGCTGAGAGGCAGTCTTGAAAAACTGGCGCAGGGCAAAATCGGTGTAGCCGATGGAGGCGTGAATGGGCAGCTGGCCCGGCGCAAACCGCCCCTGGTACTGCGGCGGCACCGGAAACGGCTCGTGCGAGGTGAGGGTAAACACCGTGGAGAAAAACGGCTGCCGCTGCTGGCCCAGCTGCCGGGCAAAGTACTGCAAGTACGGCTCATCGAAAACGCCCCAGTTGCCGTCGTAGTCGGGGCTTTGGGCGCCGCCGGGGTACTCCTGCAACCCGTAGTACTGCTGAATGCCCACTTTGCCGGCAAACGTGTTGAAGCCCATGGTGCCGTTCTGGGCCCCGTGAAACACGGAGGTGGCGTAGCCCGCTCGGCCCAGCAGCTCACCCAGGCCATGCAGCTCGTTGGTTTGGAAGTTGGAGGTGATAAAGGAGTTTTCCAGCAAAGCCGGCAGCCCCGCCAGCACGGCCGGCAGGGCCTCAATGGAGCGGCGCCCGTTGGCGTAGTGGTGCCGAAACAGCAGCCCCCGCGTGGCCAGCGAGTCGAAAAACGGCGTGTAGCTCGTTCCGCCCCCGTTTTCGATGCCATTGTACTCCGATGAGAAGCTTTCTACCAGCAGAATCACCACGTTGTCGGGGCGGCGGGCGGAGCCGGGGCGGGGCCGGGGCGGGCGGGCGGCCAGGGCCCGGCGCAGAGTCTGGGGCGAAGCGAAATAGGCGCGGCGCTCCGGGGGCTCGTAGCCCAGGCTTCTGAGGAAAGTATAGGTGCTGTTCAGCGTCACGTGCCCTAGCACGGGCGGCGTCTGCATGAAGGCGTGGCCCGTGCGCAGGGGCTTGAGCTGCAAGCCACCCCGAATGCCTAAGGCCGCCAGGGCAGCCAGCAGGGCAAACTCAGCGCCGGCCCAGGCCGCCCGCCGGCCCCGCCCGGCCGGGTTCTGGTAATACGCCGCATCGGCGGCCGTGGGCATGGGGTAGAAGTACCACACCAGCCCAAACAGCACCCCGAACGGCACCAGCAGAAACCAGTAGTGCCACACCAGCTGCCCGGCCTGCCGCTGAATGTCGCCGGTGATGGTGAACAGCTCGTTGCTGGTGCGCCGCCCGATAAACTTGAAATACTGGGTGTCAATCAGGTTCAGAGCAATGCCCGTGGCGTTCAGCGTCAGGTACACGCCCCGCACCAGCCCCTGCCACCCGCGCCCGAACTTCGGCACCCACGACAGCAGCAGAAACGGCACGTTCAGCAGCAGCAGGGCCGCAATATCGAAGCGCAAGCCGTACCAGAACGCCAGCACTACCTGCCCGGCCGTAGCCTCCCGAAACACGCCATAGTTGGCCAGGTAGAAGCCCAGCCGCAGCAGCACATACACGCCCAGCACCAGCAGAAACCGGTGCAGCAACAAGCGCAGAAGCGGAGAAATCATTTAGTAAAGCTATAGACTACTAGCTGTAAGCCGCAAGCTGATGTCTCAACGTCAGCTTGCAGCCTGTAGCTTACGGCTTGCAGCTTTTTTACCCCAGCTTGATGCGCTGGCCGCTGGGTAGGTCTTTGATTTGGCGGTAGAAAGCGGCCAGCCAGGCCAGGCGCTCCGCCACCAACTGAGGCTGCGCCTGCGGCTGCTGCCCGGCTACGGCCACGCACACGGGCGGATAGAGGTGCAGCAGCTGCCCCGGCGCCAGCCCGCCGCCCCGCTGCTGAAATGCCCGCAGCGGCTCCATACCCAGGGCATCCAGCGGGAACTTCTCGGCCCCGAACAGGAAGTGCTTGAAGTCCACTTCCAGGTCGGCCAGCTCACCGGTTTCAGTGTCCAGGAACAGCACCGCGTCGCCGCGCAGCAGAAACTGGTTGCCCACGCAGTCCTGGGCAAACGGTACGTCGGTTTCCAGCACGGCATCGTAGGTGCGCCAGAAAGCGGCTGCGCCCTGCCAAGCCTGGGCCAACGAGTGCCAGCCCGGCTCCTGCACGCAGCCCCGCAGGTGCAGCCCGCCGAAGTAGGCTACCACCCCATTCTGCTCCCGCAAAAACGCCTGCAAGTAGGAGGGAAGCCGCGCAAAGCTCACCAAGTCCGTCAGCTCCCCGCCGGTATAGATGATGCCTTTCATGTGAGAATGAATAAGTAGGAATTAATAATGAGTAATTGACACCTGCTGATTCGTTTCGCTTAATCAGGACAGTCAGAATGTGGATAGTAAAGAAAATTGAGCGTTCCGGCAGCATCACGCCGCCAGAACGCCCAATTCTTACTTACTAATTCTCAATTACTAATTAAACAACAGCCGCCTCTTCCATCACCGATTCTACGGCCTCCAGGCGCAGGTTCCAGGCGTCAGCTACACCTTTGTAAACTACTTTGCCACCTACCACGTTCAGGCCGAGGCGCAGGGCCTCGTCGCGGCGGCAGGCTTCCTGCCAGCCCAGGTTGGCCAGCTTCACGGCGTAGGGCAGCGTGGCGTTGGTCAGGGCCAGGGTGGAGGTGTAGGGTACGGCACCGGGCATGTTGGCCACGCAGTAGTGCACGATGTCGTCGATGATGAAGGTGGGGTTTTCGTGGGTGGTAGGTTTGCAGGTTTCGATGCAGCCACCCTGGTCCACGGCCACGTCCACGAGCACGGTGCCGGGCTTCATGGTCTTCAGCATCTCGCGGGTGATAAGGTGGGGAGCCTTGGCGCCCGGAATCAGCACGGCGCCCACGATGAGGTCGGCGGTTTTGATGGCCTCGCGGATGTTGTACTCGTTTGAGTACTGGGTCACTACGTTCTTGGGCATGATGTCATCCAGCTCCCGCAGGCGGGTCAGGCTGATGTCCATGATGGTGACGCGGGCGCCCAGGCCAGCGGCAATTTTCGCCGCCTGCGTACCTACAATGCCACCGCCCAGCACCAGCACTTCGGCGGGCTTCACGCCGGGCACGCCACCCAGCAGAATGCCGCGGCCTTTCAGGGGCTTTTCCAGGTACTTGGCACCTTCCTGCGGAGCCATACGACCGGCCACCTCGCTCATCGGAATAAGCAGGGGCAGGGCGCGGGAAGGCAGTTCCACCGTCTCGTAGGCCAGGCACACGGCCTTGCGCTCAATCATGGCGTGGGTCAGCTCCTCGCTGCTGGCAAAGTGGAAGTAGGTGAACAGCAGCTGGTTTTCCTTGATGAGCGGGTATTCCTCGGCAATCGGCTCCTTCACCTTCACAATCATCTCGGCCTGGCCGTACACGTCGGCAATGGTGGGCAGGATGGTAGCGCCTGCCTGCTGATACTCGGCGTCCTCGAAGCCGCTACCCGTGCCGGCCGAAGCCTGCACGTACACCTGGTGGCCGTGCTTGCGGAACTCAGCAACGCCAGCGGGCGTCAGGCCCACGCGGTTTTCGTTGTTTTTAATCTCTTTCGGAACGCCGATAATCATGGCTGAATGCGGGTGGTGAAGATGGGTGGTGTGAAAAAGTGAGACAAAGATAAGCTACGCTTCCGTCATTGCGAGGACGCAGGACGAAGCAATCCGTCCTTCTCAGGGGAAAAAACTCTGACCTGCTCAAAAGCCTTATCCTTCTTGCCCTTAGTTTCTCTTTTTTTAGGGAAAGGGCAGTCAGATGACAAACACAAAGCCCCTGACGTCATGCAGACGCCAGGGGCTTTTGAGTAGGTCAGAGTTTAGAGCTTGGAGAAGGACGGATTGCTTCGTCCTGCGTCCTCGCAATGACGGTGGTTTACTTAAACGGCACCGAGGCGCCGCTTTCTTTCACCATGCTGGCGGCATTCAGGTCCTTCACAATGTTTGCCTTCAGGGTGAGCTTGGCGTCGCCGGTGAGGTCGTTGCTGCTGATGGTAACGGGCTCCTGGAGCTGGCCCAGCTTCCGGTCGGCGTACACCAGCTCCAGCACGGCGCTCTGGCCCGGCTGAATAGGTGCCGGAGCCTGCTTGTAGCCCACGCAGTAGCACGACGAGGTAATAGTGCCCAGCACCAGGGGCTGCTTGCCGGTATTCTTCACCGTAAACCGTGCCGTGGCCGACTGCCCCATTTCCAGCTTACCGAAGTCGTGGGTGGTGCGGTCCAGCGTCAGGCGGGGCGACTGGGCCAGCTGCTGGGGCGTGAGCTTGCTCTTCATCTCCTCCTTGGTCAGCACGTTGCCTTTGATGGTGAGCACCGTGCTGGGCGTGGCGGCGTTGCTGGTCACGGTAATGGTTTTGTTGAAGATGCCCGGCCGGCCGGCACTGCTGTACACGGCCTTCACGATGCCGATTTTGCCCGGCAGTACCGGCGTCTTGGTCCAGTCGGGGGTGGTGCAGCCGCAGCTGGCCTGCACGTTGGCAATGACGACGGGCTGGTTGCCGGTGTTCTTGAACTTGAACTCGTACGTAGCCATGGTGCCCTCGGGCACGCTGCCGAACTCGTGCAGCTCTTTCTCGAAGGTCAGCACGCCTTGAGCGTGGGCGGCGCCCGCCACCAGCAGGGCCAGCAGGAAGGAAAGTAGATGTTTCATAGTTGGTAGGGTGTTAAGGGCTTAGGGTCTTGGGGACGTAGTTTTCTCTTTGTCATTCTGCGTGCAGCGAAACCATACCTACAGCAGAACAGCTCAGCGTCTTCCGCGCAAGCTTCTGCGTCCTCTGCGGGCTAAAGTCAGCTCAACAACAGTCGTTCAAGCGTGGTAAGGTCCTTGGCACTACACTAGGAAACCACTCCCAAAGATAACCACAAAACCGCCCCTGTCCGCATCGGCCCGAAATCCGTACTTTTGGGGGCCTGCTTTTCCGGGAGGCAGCCCCCACCCGTAGTTTCCCGGCTTCAACCCCACCCGCTGCCTCGCTATGCCCACCGCCGACACTGCCGACGTACTGGCGTCTGCCGCCACCCTCAGCAAACAAGACCTGCTGCACGATTACCGCCTGGGCTGGGAAAGCCGGCAGGCCTCGTTGGCAGGCCGCAAAGAAGTATTCATGGGCAAGGCCAAGTTCGGCATCTTCGGCGACGGCAAAGAGCTGCCCCAGCTGGCCATGGCCCGCGCTTTCCGCCCCGGCGACTTCCGCGCCGGCTACTACCGCGACCAGACCTTCATGCTGGCCATCGGCGAGCTGACTTTGCAGCAGTATTTCGCCCAGCTCTACGCCCACCCCGACGCAGAGGCCGAGCCCGCCACCGCCGGCCGGGCCATGAACGGCCACTTCGCCACCCGCTTGCTCGACGAAGATGGCCGCTTTAAGAACCTGACGGAAAGCAAAAATTCTTCGGCCGACATTTCGCCCACCGGCGGGCAGATGCCCCGCCTCGTGGGCCTAGCCTACGCCTCCAAGCTCTACCGCCACAACCCCGAGCTGCACCAGTTTTCGCAGTTCAGCGTCAACGGCAACGAGGTGGCGTTTGGCACCATCGGCAACGCCAGCACCTCCGAGGGCATGTTTTTCGAGGCCCTGAACGCGGCCGGCGTGCTCCAGATTCCGATGCTGGTGAGCGTGTGGGACGACCACTACGGCATTTCGGTGCCCGCCGAGTACCAGACCACCAAGCAGAATATCAGCGAGATACTGAAGGGCTTCCAGCGTGAGGGCGAAGGGGAGCAGGGCTTCGAGATTTTCCGGGTGAAAGGCTGGGACTACCCGGCCCTGATTGACACCTACCAGCGCGCGGCCGAGGTGTGCCGCACCCAGCACGTGCCCGTGCTCATTCACGTGCAGGAAGTAACCCAGCCGCAAGGCCACAGCACCTCCGGCTCCCACGAGCGGTACAAGAGTAAGGACCGCCTGAGCTGGGAAGAAGCCCACGACTGCCTGCTGAAAATGCGCCAATGGCTGCTCCAGGAAGGCCACGCCACCGAAGACGAGCTAAACCACATCGAAGCCGAGGCCAAGGAAACCGTAAAAGTGGCCCGCGCCGCCGCCTGGAACGCCTTCTCCAACCCCATCAAGCAGGAGCGCGACGAAGTAGTGCAGCTGCTCAACCGGCTGGTGGCCGAAACCGGCACCGAAAACAAGCTGCACGAGCTGGTAGAGCCCCTGGAGCACAACCCCGCGCCCATTCGCGCCGACCTGGTGCGCACCGTGCGCCGCGCTCTGCGCCAGGTGCGCACTCAGCGCAGCGCAGCCCGCCGCGACCTGCAACACTGGCTCGAACAAGCCCTGGCCGACAACGCCGACCGCTACAACTCTTTTCTGTTTAGCCAGAGCGAAGAAGCGGCCCTGAACATCGAAGAAGTAAAAGCTGAATTCGCCCCCAACGCGCCCCAGGTGGACGCCCGCGAGGTACTGCAAGCCTGCTTCGACGCCAACTTTCAGCGCGACCCGCGCATTTTCGCCATCGGCGAGGACGTGGGCCGCATCGGCGACGTAAACCAGGCGTTTGCGGGCTTGCAGGAGAAGTTTGGCGAGCTGCGCGTCACCGACACCGGCATCCGGGAATGCACCATCGTGGGGCAGGGCATTGGGGCGGCCATGCGCGGCTTGCGGCCCATCACCGAAATCCAGTACCTCGACTACCTGCTCTACGCCATCCAGATTCTTTCTGATGACGTGGCCTGCCTGCAATACCGCACCAAGGGCGGGCAGAAGGCCCCGCTCATCGTGCGCACCCGCGGGCACCGCCTGGAGGGCATCTGGCACTCCGGCTCCCCGATTCAAATGATTCTGGGCGCCATCCGGGGCATGCACCTGTGCGTGCCGCGCGACATGACCCAAGCTGCCGGTTTCTACAACACTCTGCTGCGCTCTGACGACCCGGCCATTGTAATTGAGTGCCTGAATGGTTACCGCCTCAAAGAGCGGATTCCGCGGAACGTGGGCGAGTTTACGGTGTCCCTGGGCGTGCCCGAAACTCTGCGCCCCGGCCAGGACGTAACCATCGTCACGTACGGCTCCATGTGCCGCATCGTGCTGGATGCTGCCAAGCAGCTGGCCGAAGTCGGCATTTCGGCTGAGGTGATTGACGTGCAAACGTTGCTCCCCTTCGACATCCACCACGTCATCACCGACTCCATCCGGCGTACCAGCCGCGTGCTGTTCGCCGACGAGGACGTGCCCGGCGGGGCCACGGCCTACATGCTCCAGCAGGTGCTCGACGAGCAGGGTGCCTACCGCTTCCTCGACTCCCAGCCGCGCTGCCTCTCAGCCCAGGCCCACCGCCCGCCCTACGGCTCCGACGGAGACTACTTCTCCAAGCCCAATCCCGAAGACGTGTTCGACGCCGTGTACGAGCTGATGCAGGAAGCCGACCCCAAGCGCTTTCCGGCTATTTACTAACGGCTAAAACTGTCATTCCGAGTAGAGCGAGGAATCTGAATTACTCTCTTGTGAGTAACTCAGATTCCTCGCTCTGCTCGGAATGACAGTTCTGGCAGTTTTAAGATCTACTTAATGGTCACAGGCTCCGACGTAACTGTGTTGCTTTCGTTGAGGTTGCGGTCGGCAATGGTGATTTCGAAGCGGTAGGTGGAGCCCGATGGTAGGAAGCCGCGGGCAAACCGAATGGCCTTGTAAGATAAATCACCGCGCAGGGGCTGCTTTCGTCCATCGGGGTTGAGCAAGGGGTAGCGGCCGTCGTAGTTGTTGCTGGGGTTGGCGGGGTCAGCAATGAAGGGCTCCCACTCGCCGCGGCCATTGCGGCGGAAAATCTGCACAAAGTAGTTGTTGTAGAAGCGGTTTGGCGTCACGCCATCGGCCTGAAATCGGCTGTAGGGTGGGTTGGTTTCGTCGCTGGTCAGGCCCAGGTCGCCGTCACCGTCCTTGAAGTCAACGATGATGTTAAAACTGTCAAAATCCACTTGCCGGTCTTGGTCAAACTCGACGGTGTACTCCACTCGGTTCATGCTAATCTCGGGCGTGTCGGAGTAGTCGGGGGCGTTGAGGCAGGAGGTGGCGCCCAGGGCCAGCAAGGCCCCCAGCACCGGCAAGCGTAGCGTACGAAGTTGCATCATGACAAGTAGCATAAAAAGCAGGAGGGCGACCCTCGACCCAGGTTTCGGCTTGGCGGGGAAGATACAGCTTCTCAACGAAGTGGCCTCCCCATTGTTTCTTTCTCGCTAACCTATCCGCTTCCGAATGAGTTTCCGCGCCGACTTTCTAGCGCAGCTGCCCCGCCTTACAGCAGCCACCGCCGAGGCGGCGGCTTTGGCGCTGTTCCGCTACCAGGCCGCCCACTGCCCGCCCTACCGCGACTACCTCACGGCCCTGGGCCGCGACCTGCGCGGCGTGGCGCGGGTGGAAGACATTCCCTTTCTGCCCATCGAGCTGTTCAAAACCCATGACGTGCGCACCAACCCCGCGGAATGGGAGCCGCAGGAAACGTTCTTGAGCAGCGGCACCACCCGCCAGCAGCGCAGCCACCACTTCATCCGCGACCCACAGCTCTACCGCCAGCACGCGGCCCGCATCTTCGAGCATTACTACGGGCCGCTGCGGCAATGGACGGTGCTGGCCCTGCTACCATCGTACCTGGAGCAGGGCAATTCGTCGCTAGTAGCCATGGTGGAGCACTTCGCCCGCGAGTCGGGGCAGCGGCAGGAGGCGTTTTTCCTGCACGACCACGCCGCCCTGCTCCGTGCCCTGGCCGAGGCCCGGCAGGGCCCTGCGCGCCGGGTGCTGCTGCTGGGGGTGAGCTACGCCCTGCTGGACTTTGCCGCCGCCCACGCCGGCCGCCCCGAACTGCAAGGTCTCACGGTGCTGGAAACCGGCGGCATGAAAGGCCGCCGCCGCGAGATGATTCGGGAGGAGCTGCACGCCGAGCTGCAACAGGCCTTCGGCCCCGCCGGCATCCACTCCGAGTACGGCATGACCGAGCTGCTGAGCCAGGCCTACAGCTTCGGCGACGGCCGCTTCCACGCCCCGCCTCAGCTGCGCGTGCTCCTGCGCGACCCTTCCGACCCGTTCTCCGTGTCCAGCACCCGCCCCAGCGGCGCCATCAACGTCATCGACCTGGCCAACGTAGATTCCTGCGCTTTCCTCGAAACCAAAGACCTGGCCCGTATGCACCCGGATGGCACGTTTGAAGTCTTGGGCCGGCTGGATAACTCGGACGTGCGCGGGTGTAATCAGATGGTGTGACCTCACCCCCATCCCTCTCCGAAAAAGGAGAGGGGGCTCTAGTTCTTGCTTTTTAGCAACTAGCTCTAAAACTAGAGCCCCCTCTCCTTTTTCGGAGAGGGGGTTGGGGGTGAGGCAACTAGAGCCCCTCTCTTTTGGAAAGGAGTGGGGATGAGGTCCTTATTTCCCCGCAAACGCCCTAGCATCCGCTTCCGAGATGGTGTCGTCGCTGAGGATGACCAAGCGCTCCACCACGTTGCGCAGCTCGCGGATGTTGCCGCGCCAGTCCAGGCCCTGGAGGTAGGTAAGGGCAGCGGGCTCGATTTTTTTGGGCTTGGAGCCGTAATCGGCGGCAATGTCCTTGAGAAACTTCTCCACCAGCTCCGGAATGTCCTCGCGCCGGTCGTTGAGGGCGGGCACTTGGATGAGGATGACGGAGAGGCGGTGGTAGAGGTCTTCGCGGAAGTTACGGTCGGCAATTTCCTGGAGCAGGTTTTTGTTGGTGGCGGCCAGCACGCGCACGTTCACGCTAATTTCTTTCTCGCCGCCTACGCGGGTAATCTTGTTTTCCTGGAGGGCGCGCAGCACTTTGGCCTGGGCCGAGAGGCTCATGTCGCCGATTTCGTCCAGGAACAAGGTGCCGCCGTCGGCCTGCTCAAACTTGCCGATGCGCTGCTTCACGGCCGACGTGAACGAGCCTTTCTCGTGCCCGAACAGCTCACTCTCAATCAGCTCCGACGGAATGGCGGCGCAGTTGACCTCAATCATGGGGCCGCTGCTGCGTGTGCTCAACTCGTGCAGCTGGCGGGCTACCATCTCCTTGCCGGCACCGTTGGGGCCGGTGATGAGCACGCGGGCGTCGGTGGGAGCTACCTTCTCAATGGCCTTGCGCACGGCGCCCAAAGCGGCCGAGTTACCCACCATCTCGGAGCTTTTGGCAATCTTCTTCTTGAGCGTCTTGGTCTCGGTGACGAGCTTGGTGCGGTCCAGGGCGTTGCGCACGGTCACGAGCAGGCGGTTCAGGTCGGGCGGCTTTTGCAGGAAGTCGTAGGCGCCCTTCTTGGTGGCGTCCACGGCCATTTCCACGTTGCCGTGCGCCGACACCATAATAAAGGCCACATCGGGGGCGATGATGCGGGCCCGCTCCAGCACCTCAATGCCGTCCATTTTCGGCATTTTGATGTCGCAGAGCACCACGTCGTACTTGTCCTTGATGAGCATGTCGAGGCCGGTGGGGCCGTCCTCGGCCTGGTCGACCTGATAGTTTTCGTACTCGAGAATCTCCTTCAGCGTGTGCCGAATGGCTTTTTCGTCGTCGATAATAAGAATGCGGGGCATAGGCAAGTGAGTTGGAAGCCGAAAGTAACGAAATGTAGCCCGAACCCCGCTTACCGTCCGGCTGTCCAAAACCAACTGGCGTAAAGCAACCGGACAGAAAAGAAGCTCGAAAACGAGTGTGGCTGGGCTGCTGGGACTTCCGGTTGCTTTACACCAGTTGTAGAAAAGCTCCTGGGACGTCCGGCTGTCCAAAACCGTTTGTAGAGAGTCTCCTGGACGTCCGGCCGCTCCAAAACAATTGGTTGTAAGCAGCGGGATGGAAGAAAATAGGTAGAAACCACAGTGGCTGAGCCGGCCCGAGGCCCGCCGTCGACTACACCAAAACGGCCGCCGCACCCGAAGCTGCGGCGGCCGTTCCTGTAGCCGGGTGATGGGTCTGTAAGCCGGGTTCTGTCCGCCCTCTTGCGAAGGTGGCCCCACCATTTATCTAGGCCAGTCCTCGCGGAAAGGCTCTATCAACCTACCCGCTGGCGCCGGACGAGCCGCCCGGTGCACGCCCCGAAGAGCGCACGTGCCAGCTTATTTGGTCTTTCAACCCCTGAGGTTTACCCAGCCGGACTGGTCACCCAGCCGCTGGTGCGCTCTTACCGCACCTTTTCACCCTTACCTGGTTAGGGTCTTAGGGGCTTGGGGGCTTGGGAGCTTGGTTGTCGTTCAACAAGCCAAGCCCCTAAGACCCTAAGTCCCCAAAACCCTATCCGGGCGGTAGTTTTCTGTGGCACTGGCTGTCCGGCGGCCGTTCCCAGCCGCCGTCCTTCCCGTTAGGAAGCAGGGTGCTCTGCGTTGCCCGGACTTTCCTCGTCGCCGCCGAAGCGCCGCCGCGGTGGGGCGACCCATCACTGGGGGCAAAGGTAAAGCGCTGATTTTTGTGATTAACGCTGATGACACTGATTATTTTCGGTGGAGCATGAGCGGTGTCTATATTTGGCTGATGGCCAGAAAAGACTTTTACCACGACTGCGTGCGGCGGGCTTTAGTAAAAGACGGCTGGACTATCACGCATGAGCCTTTGATTTTGCCATTTGCGGATACGCGCGTAGAGGTGGATTTAGGAGCCCAGCGGGCAGAGCAGGGCCACAGCGCCATCATTATAGCCGTGGAGGTAAAAAACTTTTTGGCCGGTCGGCCGGTGGTAAGTGAGTATCAGAAAAGCTACGGCCAGTACCAGCTATACCGGGAGCTGCTCAACCGCTTCGAGCCCGCCCGCCCGCTCTACCTGGCTATTTCGGAATATGCCTACCAGACAATCTTCCACGATGACGTAATTCGTACCATCGTCCGCGACAGTAACATGAAGCTGCTGGTGTTTGACCCCCTCACCGAAACCATTACGCAATGGAACCCTTAGCCACCTGGCAACAAGCCATCCGCAGCGTCCTGACGTTGCCGCCAACAGCCGCCTACGCTGTACCGGAACTTCGGGAAGTGCTGCTGGAGGACGTGACGCATAACCGGTTTTTGGTGGTGCGTACGGGCTGGTTTAACGGCCAAAACTTTTACGCTGTCATTCAGGATGTCGAACTGCGTGACGGCTACGTGTGGATTCACCGAAATAACACGGAGCATGACCTATCGGAAGAACTCACGGAAGCCGGCATTGCCGCCGAGAAAATCGTGCTGGCCACGCTTGCTCCAGAGCAGCGGCTGGCTTCCTAACAATGTTCTACCTAGCTAAGAGGTGCTGTTAGGAAGCTATTAGCTGGTTTTCTCGCTACGTCTAAAGGCTATCAGCCTGATAGTAATTCAGAGCAATGTGAGCTTAAAATTACTTACGAGAGGGCATGCCTGAATCTCACCACGCAAGGTTAGATAAGGTTACCGTTTTGCAGTTTGATTTTTTCTGTATGACTTCTTTTTAAAAAGTCTGTCCAGTTCTTTCAACTCATCAGTAAAATCTCCATCAATTGGGTCGCATTGGTTTATATAGGTACTTTGGATTAGAAACAGATACCTTTTTCCTGGAACCAGCACCGAGAGGTCACTGTACGTAGGACTTCTTAGTTGGATTGTGTCAGTTCGCATACCTCGCCAAACTCTGTCAGGAATAAATTTATAGATGTTAACCGAGACATTACCGGAGGAAGAATCCATTTCGGTTGTGTTGGAGACAGACACCAATTTGCCAGAAAAAATCATTGATGCAGACTTAACATAGTCTTTTATGAAATGGGCGGGAAGTCTTATACAAGTTGTAAATTTATCAGGACCATTTTTTATATTATGCACCGGTCTGAAACGCTGTATAGCTTGGTGTTTAAACCTTAGGTTAGAGAAAGAGGCGTATTTGGGCTGATAAACGGCTCCAGGTTGATAAAACGCGAAGGCTATAGTCAGGAGAAGGCTGTATGATTGTAGCATAGTGCGATATTACAATTTTCCCACCCACACATTATCCCGCGGGTGGCTGTCGGGGACGTAGGTGCTGCCTAGCTTGAACTGCTTGACAACCTTGTTGGTGGGAACAGGAATGATGACGGAGGTGGCGCCGGATTCCCAGACGGCAACGGTGCGGTGCAGCTGCTGAGTGGTGCCGTCGGTGAAGGTGGCGGTGAGGTCGATGGGTACGGGCTTGCTGCCTTTGGCTTCTACTACTACTTCGTAACCGGTAGCGGTGCGCGTGACGCGCCCGATGGCCAGGTCGGGGTAGCCGCCCTCGAAAAACCAGCGACGCCAGAACCAGTTGAGGTTGCGGCCCGCCCCGGCGTTCATGCAATTAAAGAAGTCGTGGGGCATGGGGTGCTTGCCTTGCCAGGTGCGGATGTAGTGGTGCAAGGCTTTGGTGAACAGCTCCTCACCCAGCAGGTCGCGGACGTAGTAGTAGCCCAGGGCGGGCTTGGGGTAGGAGTTGAGGAAGAAGGCCGTACCGGTTTGCTGGGTGCTCAGGGTCATGATGGGCACGTCGGCTTCAGTGCCGGCGCCGGCGGCGTAGGGCAGCACGCCATAGTCGTCATCGAGCTTGGGGTCAATTTGCCGGGAAATCAGCCATTCGCCCATGGTGGCCCAGCCCTCGTCCATCCAGCCGTACTTGGTTTCGTTGGTGCCCAGGTAGAACGGAAACATGGTGTGGAAGACCTCGTGGGTGGTAAGCGTAATGGCGTCCTGCCGCGTGGCGGTGGGGTTGTCGTTGGCCATCATGGGGTATTCCATCTGGTCGAGGCCGTCGAACACGGTTTCGTGGGGGTAGGGAAAAGGCCACTTGGGGAAGGTGTAGCTCATGGCCTCCACGGTTTGGCGCGTGAAGTGCACCACTTCCTCGTAGTCCTTGTGCGCGGGGTTGTAGACGGCATCCACGCGGGTGCGGCGCTTGGTGGCGGGGTCTACCACAAGGCTGCTGGCCTGCCACACGTACCTGTCGGCGGTGGCAAACGCGAAATCCGGCACGTTGCGGGCCTCGAAGCGCCAGGTGTTCTGGGCATTGGGCGCCGTGATATTGCCGCGCTTCAGGTCCTCGGGGCCGATGATGGTGGCCACGGCATCCTTCTGCTCGGCTTCTCGGAGGCGCTGGGCGTAGGGGCGGCTCAGCACCTGGTCGGCGTTGAGCAAGTCGCCGGTGGCCCACACCACGAAGTTGCGGGGCACGGTAATGGCGGCCCGGAACGTGCCGAAGTCGTTGTAGAACTCCTGGGAGCCTAAGTAAGGGTGCCGGTTCCAGCCGTCGATGTCGTCGTAGACGGTGATGCGCGGGAAGAAGTAGGCCACGAAAGCCGCGTGCCCCGGCTCCACCTCGCCAGTGCGGGTGTGGGAGCCTTTGTTGAGCATGTAGGAGTAGATGATGGAAACCTGGGCCGTTTGACGCGGGGCAATGGGCTTTATCACCGGGGCACCAACGGTAAAATCAGTGCCTTGGGGTTGGGCCTTGCTGAACGTAACAGTCTGACCATTCACCGTTACTTTTTCCAGCTTCATGCCTTCCCCCACATCCTCAGGCTTTATGCCGCTGGCCCGCGCGGCACCCCTTTGGTAGAGGTTGGGGTAGAGCTTAAACCACAGCTGCCGCAGCGTGTCGGGGCTGTTGTTGTGGTAGGTGATAGTGACGGTGCCCGATAGAAAGCGAGTGGCCGGGTCGAACTTAATATTCAGGTCGTAGTCGGCGGAGTTTTGCCAGTAGTTGGGGCCAGGCTGCCCGGTTTCGGAGCGGGTGCCTTTCTGGTAGGTGGCCTGAATGGTGCGCGACACCGGCAGCGGCTGAGCCAGCGTGGCCAGGGGTAGGAGGGAAGCAACGAGAAGTAACAGTAGTTTCATACGAGGCGCAAGGTACGGACCCTGGCCGGGGACCTCACCCCCTAGCCCCCTCTCCAAAAGAGAGGGGGGACTAGCTCTAGTTTGTCTCACTCCAACCCCTCTTCGAGGGGGAGGGCCTCTAGCTCTAGTTTTCTAGCTGACGTTCTACTAGCATTAATCACCCCCAGGCCACCCTCGCTTGATGCATACGACTGGTGGCAAGCAGAAAAACTAGCTCTTGCGCTTAAAACTAAAACTAGAGCCCCCTCTCCTTTTTCGGAGAGGGGGTGGGGGGTGAGGCACCTAGAGCTTGAGCCGCAAGGGGCGACTGGAGGCCCTACTTCAGCCGCACCAGGGTAGCGCCGTAGCCGAACTTTTCTTTGCGCGAGTCTTCGAAAAACTTGATGTCACGGTTGCGGCTCAGGAGCTTGTGCAGCTCTTTGCGCAGGGTGCCGTTGCCGGAGCCGTGGATGAAGACGATTTCGTGCATGTTGGTGGCCAGGGCCCGGCTCAAGGCATCCTCGAAGGCGTCAAGCTGGAGCTTGAGGATGGCCGTATTGCTCAGGCCTTCGGCGCCTTCTGGCACCAGGGCTTCCAGGTGCAGGTCTACTTCGTGGGGCGGGGGCACAATGGCTTTGGCCGGCTGGGGCGGCGGAGCTAGGGCGGCGGGCTTGGCGGGGGCGTTGCCCGAAAGCTGGGCTTGCAGGGTTTCGGCCAGCTTTTCGGGAGCTACGGCAGCCGGGGCGGCGGGCTTTTCGTCGAGCTGGAACAGGTAGGCCTCGCGCTGAAGCACGGGCACGTTGGGCTGGCGGCTGGTGTAGAAGCTGGCGGCCTTGAATTGCAGGCGCTTGGTGAGCAGCTCATACGCCGTGGTGCCGTTCAGCTGGAAGGGCAGCAGCTGCACCACGGCGGCGGGCCACTGGTCGAAGTCCTTGAGGTGCCAGTGCCCCAGCGGGCGGCTGGCCGACTTGGCCGCCAGCTTCTCGGCTATCAGGCCCCGATACTGCCCCTGGCGCTCCTCGCCGAAGGTAAACAGCACGTCCCGGTCGGTGTGGTTGACGAGCTGCACGGCCAGCAGCTCCGGCGACTGGTGCGTCAGGGCCAGATACAGGCCTTTCTGCACGGTAGTGGGGGCGTTTTTGGCGGCTGGTATCGGGGCGGGGCCTTCGGTTTTGGGAGCGGCAGATGGGGCGGCTGCCGGGGCCTCGGGCACGCCGGCCGCTTTGGCGGCGCGAGCAGCGCCAGTGCTGGCAGCTTTTTTCTGAGCTTCCATAACCCCGGCCCGTTCGCCGAACGCCTTGGTTTCTTCGGCGGCTACCACCACTACCTCGCGGCGCAACACCGGAATGGTGAAGTCGTTGTCAATGGCTACTTCTACCAGCTCGTCGCTGAGCAGGCGGGTGATGATGCCTTCTTCGCGCCCGGTGAGCAGGCGCACTCTGTCTCCTACTTGCATATCGTCAGGGGTAAGCAAATTCGTGTCAAGCAAGCAACAAAGGTAGCCCGGCGCTGGTCCTGGTCCGGAAATAAATTTCCGCCTGCTTCTTCCTGCTTCTCGCTTCTCGGCTAACGAGTACGGCTGTGGCAGCTTCCTCAGCTAAGAGCAGTGCGAAAAAACCACGTGCAAGCTGCGCGCCTTCCCAGAGGATTCGCAGCCCCACAGCACATCGTTGAAGCTCTTAAAGTTAGTAGCCGGGTATCAGGGCAGCGTGGAGCTGTAGCGACGCAAAAGGACGTGTCGCTACCCCGTTCTTAACGTCTCGACGGACAGCTTCCAAATCACGCAAACGAAGCGGTAGAAATGCTGCCTTCAGCAGCGCAGCCTTCGTTTCCCAACAGCCACCCAAAAAACTTCAGCAGGTTTACCTTTCACTTCTCACCTCTAGTAATACAACCCGTGCGCCCGCAGGCCGTGGCGCGGGTTCCACTCCAGGGCCGGGGCGGGCAGGTGGAAGATGCTGGCCACGTAGAACACCCGCTTGAGCAGCTTGGAGCGCGTCGGGATGCGGCGCAGGTCCACGTCGAGGCTGAGGTAGAACTGCCGGTAGGAGCGCAGACCCAGCGCGGCGTTGGCGTCGGGGTCGTTGAACACCATCTGTTGGGCGCCGTAGCCCAGGGCCGGCTGGAGCCAGCGGGGCCAGCGCGAGGAGGCCGGCAGCCAGGCGCCCACGTCGGCGCACAGCCAGTAGGTGTGGCCGTTGTAGTCTTTGAGAAACTGCTCGGCCAGGCTGCGGCCCAGCACGTTGGGGCGCTGGCGGGCGTAGCGCGTGGTCCGAAACGAGTACTTGGGCATGAGGCGCACCTCGCCCCAGGCCAGGTGCTGCCCCACCACGCCCGCCGAGCCCAGGAAGTTGGCCGCCAAGTCAGAGGCCGAGGCGCCGTACTGCGGGTCGCGGCCGTCGAGCAGCTCGATGGGGCTCAGCAGCAGAAACCCCACGAAGCCCCCGTACCAGAGGGCGCGCCGGTCGGGCACTCCCGCCCAGCCCAGCATGTCCACGGCCCCGCGGCTCATGTGAAACGCGCCCCAGAAGTGCCCGGCCTTGTCCAGCTGCTTCCACTCGGGCCAGTCGTTGAACCAGTGCAGAGGTGCCCGCTCGCCGGTGTACCAGCCCCGGCTAAGTCCGTACAGCGTGGCCGGATAGGTCACGGCCAGCCCCCCGGCCAGCACCGGCAGGCGGCGGCTCAGTGGGGACTTCAGCAGGGTGTCGGGGGCCAGCTGGGCGAGGGGAGGAGGCGTGGCCGCACGGCCGGAAAGCGGACCGGGCCGGGCCGGAGCCTGGGCCGCGGCCGAGCCGGCCAGGCTCAGCAGCAGCGCGGCAGCCAGCCAGCTGCGGCATGCACCAACGCAGAAAGAAACGGCGGCTCCCACAAAAGGCAAAACTACAAACAAAACCCGGCGGTAGCTTGGTTGCCCACGCAGCCCGTGCGTATCTTTCCCGACTTTTCTCTGGGCTCGGACGGCGACCGGGCCCTCTTTGTTGTCAATTTCTCTTTTCTACTTTTTACTCTCTTTTTCATCTGCATGAAAGCACTTCGACTCCTGTTGCTCTGGGTGGTGACGCTGGCGGGCTTGCCGGCGGCGCAGGCCCAGGTAGTAACGGCCAACCCGGTGTTCTTCACCGAAAACGACCAGGTGACGCTCACCTTCGATGCCACCAAGGGCACGGCCGGACTGAAAGACTACACCGGCGACGTCTACATCTGGACCGGCGTCATCTCCGACAAGAGCACCAGCGACTCCGACTGGAAAGCCGTGGTGGGCACCAGCTTCTCACAGCCCATTCCGAAGGAGAAGATGACGCGCAGCGCCACCAACCCCAACCTGTACACCATCACGCTCACGCCCCGCACCTACTACGACAAGCTGCCGGTCACCGACAAGATTCTGAAGCTGGCCATGGTGTTTCGCGGGGCCAACGGCTCACCCGAAGGCAAGGACACCGGCGGCCGGGACATCCTGGTAGACGTGGCCCAGAACACGGCCCTGTCGGTGCGCATCACGGCCCCGGCTACGGGCGGTGCTACGCAGTTCGTCAGCCAGAACGCCGTGGTCAGTGTGCGGGGCGAAGCCTCGGCGGCGGCCACGCTCACCCTCACGCTCAACGGCACGCAGGTAGACCAGCAAACCAACGCTACCTCCCTGACCAAGGACGTTACCATCACCCAGCAAGGCCTGAACGTGGTGCGGCTGACGGCCACCAACGGTACAACCACGGTGTCGGATGAAATCCGGCTGTTCGTGAGCCCGGCCACGCAAACGGCGGCCCTGCCGGCCGGCGCCAAGAAGGACGGCGTAACCTACATCAACAACGGGGCCTCGGCTATTCTGACCCTGACGGCTCCGGGCAAAACCAATGTATACGCCATCGGCGACTTCAACGACTGGCAGCCGGGCGTGGCGTATCAGCTGAAGAAAACTGCCGCCACCGACGCCGAAAACGGCCGCTGGTGGGTGCAGATTGACGGCCTCACGCCCGGCCAGGAGTACGCCTACCAATTCCTGGTGGATGGCCTCAGCATCCCCGACCCCTACACCGAAAAGGTGCTGGACCCCAACAACGACCGGTTTATCCCGGCCGTTACCTTCCCGAACCTGAAAGCCTACCCCACGGGCAAAACCACCGGCTTGGTGTCGGTGCTGCAAAGCAATGCGCCCGGCTACACCTTCCAGACCACCAACTTCCAGCGCCCCAAGCGCACTGATATGGTGGTGTATGAGCTGCTAGTGCGCGACTTCCTGGCCCGCCACGACTACCAGACCCTGACCGACACGCTTAAGTACATCCAGCGCCTGGGCGTGAACGTGATTGAGCTGATGCCCGTGAACGAGTTTGAGGGCAACGAAAGCTGGGGCTACAATACGTCTTTCTACTTCGCCCCCGACAAGTACTACGGCCCCAAAAACGAGCTGAAGCGCTTCATCGACGAGGCCCACAAGCGCGGTATTGCCGTTATCCTGGACATGGTGCTCAACCAGTCGTTCGGCCAGAGCCCCATGGTGCAGCTGTACTTCGAGAACGGCAAGCCCAAGGACAACCCCTGGTTTAACGCCGATGCCACCCACCCCTTCAACGTAGGCTACGACTTCAACCACGAAAGCGCCTACACCCGCTACTTCAGCAAGCGCGTGATGGAGTTCTGGCTGAAAGAATACAACGTAGACGGCTACCGCTTCGACCTCAGCAAAGGCTTCACCCAGAAGGTTACAACTGGTGTAGGTGACTGGAGCCAGTACGACCAGTCGCGCGTGGACATCTGGAAAGACTACGCCGACTTCATGAAGAGCGTGGACGCCAATGTTATTCCGATTCTGGAGCACCTGGGCGTAGACTCCGAGGAAAAGGCCCTGTCGGACCTGGGGCTGATGCTCTGGGGCAAGATGACCGACGCCTACAACGAAGGCACCATGGGCTACAACGAGAATGGCAAGTCGAACACCAGCCGGGCCTACCACGCCACGCGCGGCTTCGCTAAGCCTGACCTGGTGGCCTACATGGAAAGCCACGACGAGGAGCGCCTGATGTACAAGAACTTGGCCTTCGGCAACGTGCAGGGCTCGTACTCGACCAAGGACCTGAACACGGCCCTGGCCCGCATGGAGCTGGCCAGCGCGTTCTTCTTCACGGTGCCCGGCCCCAAGATGATCTGGCAGTTCGGTGAGTTGGGCTTCGACAAGTCCATCTTCGAGTGCCCCGACGGCACCGTGCCCACGCCCTACCCGAACGACCGGTGCAAGCTGAGCAACAAGGCGCCCGTGTGGAACTACTACCAGAACCCCAACCGCCGCCGCCTCTACGACGTGTACCGCAGCCTGATTGCGCTGAAGGTGCAGGAGCCCGCCTTTGAAGACCCCGCCACGTTTACGCAGGACGTAGCCGGCGCCGTGAAGAAGCTGCAAATCACCGACCCGCGCCTGAACGTCACCATTGTCGGCAACTTCGACGTGCGGGAAGCCACCGTCAACCCCACATTCCAGGCGGCCGGCACCTGGTACAACTACCTGACCGGCGAGGCCGTCACCATCACCGAAGCCGGCCGCACGGCGCCCATCACGCTGGCTCCCGGCCAGTACACGGTGTACACCTCGCGCCGCATTGCCAAGCCGGCCGGCACGGTGCTGTCGTCGGGCCGCCCCCGCGAAACGGCCGCCCTGCGCCTGACCTCGGAGCCCAACCCCGCTGCCGCCGTTACCACCCTGCGCTACGAGCTGCCCATCAGCGGCCCGGTTAGCCTCACGGTGCAAAACGTGCTGGGTGCTACCGTGCGCACCCTCAGCGTCGGCCGCCAGGCTAAGGGCGCCCAGGAGTTGAAGCTACCCGTGCAGGACCTCGCCAACGGCGTGTACCTCGTGCGCCTGCAAGCCGGCGAGCAAATCCAGACGGCCCGCCTCGTAGTTCAAAACCAATAATCACAGATTGTGTAATCACAGATTGTGCAGATTTTAGCTGATTGCACAGATGCAACGGGACGGCTGAGCTTGTAAAAGGTTTCAGCCGCCTTAAGAAGAAATAAACCCCGGCTTCCAGTAAGGAGGCCGGGGTTTTTGCTTGATGAGGAGGGGAAAGTGAAGGACGACAGTACTTCACTTAATCACTCATTCACTCATTTCACCAGCTCCAGGTGGTAGCTCACGAGGTCGTCGATGGGGGAGCGGATGATTTTGCCGACTTCCATCTGGTACTGCTGGGCCACCTGCGCCAGCACGTCGCGGAAGTTGTAGCCCACTGAGCCCACGCAGTTGAACGTATACTGCTGGTAGTTGGGGTAGTGGCGCACCAGGTTATGGAAAAACGCCTCGAAGCTTTCCAGCACGATGTCGCGGCAGTAGCTGACGTTGTTGTGGTCGTAGGCAAACTTGGCAAACGAAGCCAGGAAGCGGTTCGGCAAAGGTTGGTTGTAGAGCCGGTCCAGAATGTCGTTGCGGGAGCCCAGGCCGTAGGTTTCTTGCAGGGCGGCGGGCAGTCCTTCGGGCATGAGGCCGCGCAGGTAGTCGCGCAGCAGCCGCTTGCCGATGTGGGAGCCGGAGCCTTCGTCGCCGAGGAAGTAGCCCAGCGAATCCACGTTGTGCGTGATGCGCTGCCCGTCGTAGATGCAGGAGTTGGTACCCGTACCCAGAATGGCCGCGAAACCCGGCTTATGGCCCAGCAGGGCGCGGGCCGAGGCCAGCAGGTCTTCGGTAACGGCAATTTCCTGCACAGCCGGGAACAACTGCCGGAGCGCCAGCCGGATAACGTCGGCCTTGGCCTGGCTGGATACGCCGGCCCCGTAGAAATGCACCTCCCGCACGGCCGCCCGGTTTAGTGCCTCGGGCAGGTGCTGGGTGAGCGAAGCTACAATGTCGGCCGTGCTTACAAAGTCGGGGTTGTAGCCCTCGGTGTTGAAGTACACCCGCTGGCCGGTGCTTTCATCCAGCTGGCACCAGTTACACTTGGTCGAGCCGCCGTCGGCAATGAGTATCATCGAAGTCGTAGTGAGAGAATCCGGCCCATAAGCCAGAAAGGTGAGAAATACGCTAGCAGGTGCAAACTACGAAGGCTGACCAGAATAGGTAGCGTAGCAGGCAGAAAAGCAGATTGAAAATTGCTTCACACCGATGGGATAGAAGAGAAGAACGAGCTCCTGCTAGTGTGGCGTGTACCGCAGCTCTTGAGCTGTTGGCTGACCAAAGCGCAGATAACAGGCGTGGCATACGCTTGCGGCTTGTAAAATTTTGTGTTTTTCAGAATTCCGGCTGCAGCTATGGCATATATTGCGAGAATATTGTTCATTGCTACACGTATAGAAACCATTGCTACAACTTGATAGAATTGGTTTCGTACGTGCTGATTACCTTTTTTCTTTTCTCACTTTTTTCTACTTTCTACCTTTTTCACTTCACTTTTCTCCTATGAAAAAACTGTTTACTCTAGCTGCAGCAGGTGCTCTCACGGCTGCTTCCCTGGGCGTGAAGGCGCAAACGCAAGCCCCCATTACAGTTAATGGCCAACTGGCTGCGTCTGAAGTTGGAGTTACCGGCTATCAGCTGGTAGGCCGCTTCACGGGTCCCCGCGGTTTCGGTGATGCCGGTCTGTTGGCACTCTACGCTGCTTCTGATGCTAACAACCTGTATTTCTTCGTTGCCGGCACGCTCCAAACCGGTCCTGACCTGAAGAACTCCATTCAGCTGTTCATTGACCGTCCCGGGGTAGATGGTGTACCAGTAGGCACTGCTTTACCTGCTGTAACCACCCCAACCGGCACCTCTTTCAACGGCATGACTGCTCGTTTGGATTTGGCGGCTGACTTGGCCGTAGCCATCAAAGGCACCAACGCCGCCAACGAGGCACGAATTGAAGGAGTAGCCTACACTTCGGCCACTGCTGCCACGGCCCAGGTCCTGACGGGCACTACGCCCCTGGCTCTCAATGGCACAGCGGCCACAGTACCCGCTTCTTCGGTTTCGGGCGCACTAGCTGGCTTTGCTGGCGCACAGGTAGCGTATACCACCAGTGCTAACCTGTCGTCGAATCCGGGCTTCTCTACTAACGGCAATGCTCCCAGCAATGGCTTGGAAATTTCGGTAAGCCGTACTGCTATGGGCATTCCGGCTGTTGGTGGTACGGTGCGCATCTTTGCCGTGCAGAACAACCAAGACGGCGACTTCCTGTCGACGGACTTCATTCCGCAATCCAATCCTCCTGCAACTGCTGCCACTAACCTAGGCGCTGCTTCCTCGGTAAACTTCGCTAATATTCCCGGCACACAAGCTGGCACGTTAGTCGTAACGGCCACCACCCTCACGGTGCTCGGCAACCGTAAAACCGACGACGCCCGCATTGCTTTCCGGGCGTACCCGAACCCGCTGGTTGACAGCAACCTGAAACTGGACTACACCGTGGCTGACCGCGCCCAGCCGGTTACCATCACCGTTTCCGACATGGTAGGCCGCGCCGTGCGCACCATCAGCCGCGACAAAGCCGCCGTAGGGCAGCACACCGCCCAGATTGAACGCACTGGCCTCACAGCCGGCACTTACATGGTGCGGGTGCAAGTCGGCGAATCCGCTTCTGCCCGGAAGGTGGTAATCTTCTAATCTGGCGAGAAGAATTCGTTTGTAGCTACTACAGCTCATCTAAACGGGCCTACCTCATGCGGGGTAGGCCCGTTTTTTTTTTTTAAGCAACTATACAAGCCAATGCTCCAGAAATCAGTAGTATGGCTGAAGCGGAAGCCCGTCAGCAAATAGGCAGGCCACCGGCAGTAGTGCAGCACCAGCGGGAGTATGATTGATGCAACTGCTTTAGTGAAAGCAGTCTGCCTATAATATAATTAGAGGCAGCGGCACAGATAGTAGCTCACGATGGTAAGGAGAGCTGTTGTGCTATCATCGTTCAGGTACAAAAAAAGCCCCGCAGCTGACGCTTGCGGGGCTTTTTTTTTTAAGTAAAGAGGATGTGCTACTTCTTTGTGATAGTGTACTTCGCCTTCGGTTTAGCGTTGTAGTCTAACACTACCTCGTAAGTACCAGGACCGGGTGATTTGATGTTGGCGCCGTTGGGCTCCAGTTCTTTATCATTTCCATCGTCACCCAAGTTCAAATCCCACTTATCATTAGCGCGGAATTTAAACTCATCACCAGTCAACGCAATAGTAATCTTCCACGTCCGCGTGCAGAAGTCGTACGTCATATCCGTGTCACGGTCCCAGCCACCAGCAGTAGCCGAACCGATGATGCCCCAGGCGTCGGCAGGAAGGGCCTGGGCCGGATACGGAGTTGCCTCAATAGAAGACAAGGCCGACGTGCTACCAATAGCGGGGCTAATGGACGCCCTGACCCGGACATCCAACTTGGTGAGCTTGTTGGCTGAGTTACAGTCCACGCCCGTGTACACGTTGTTCAGCTCTTCAACCGTGAAGGTTTTGCTCAGTGCTTGCCCAACGTTCACTTCGTACACGTTGGAAGCGAAGTTTGAGCCAGCCTTGGCAAACTGGAGCGTGTATGCTACGGCGGCCTGGTAGCCGAAGTCAGCGGCAGACCAAGAGTACGTAACGGCATTGTTGGCCGCATTTGCTCTGACAAGGCCAGCCGTCGTTGCCGAGGCCGTGAGCTTTGGGGCAGCCTTCATGTTCATGGTCACGCGGTCCTCATCCTTGTCACACGACGAGAGAAAAAGGGTGGCCATCAAGCCCATGCTAAGGAAGCGGGTAAGCATGTTGTTCATATGGTGAAACTAAAATGGTGTGGGAGTAAAATTTCCGAAACAAACCGGGAACCAGCTCAACTGGTTCCCGGTCTTACCGTTCAGCTTAGTAGCCGGGGTTTTGCTTCAGATTGGGGTTAGCTACCAGGTCGGTAGTGGGGATGGGAAACAGCTTGTACTTATCGTCAACCCCCCGGCCATCACGGGCACCACCCTTGAAGGGCCAGAGGTACGTGCCGCTGGTGTACAGCCCGAAACGAATCAGGTCGGTGCGGCGGTGACCTTCCCAGTACAGCTCCCGAGCCCGCTCCCGCTGAATAACATCCAAGCTGAGGGTAGCCAGGACGGGAACACCCGCGCGGGTACGCAGAGCATTCACGGCTTCCAGCGGGCTCGGGCTCGTAGCGCCCGTGCCACCGCGCAGAGCCGCTTCGGCGTACATCAGGTGCACGTCGGCCAGGCGGAACATGGGGAAATCGGTGTCAGGGAAGTCACCGGAAGCATCGGAGCCGGCAGCGCCGGTGCTGGTCACGTTGCGGTATTTGGTGACGGCGTAGCCATCCGTGAACGTGAAGATGTCGCTGATTTCCTTGTTCTGACCTTGGGTGTAAAACAGCGCGCGTTTATCGGTGGCGCCGGTGCCGCCATCCTGGTCGTAGGCATCCACCAGGTTTTTCTTGGTGCGCAGGCCAAACCAGCCGCCGTTGATGCCAAAATCCTTAGGCTGCATGCTGCCACCGACGGCTGCGTGCACCAGGAAGGTCATGCCTCCGAAGGTTTTAGTGCGCAAGCCGTCAAACGCAACGGGAAAGATAACTTCCGTGCGACCCGCATTCTTGTCGTTGTCGGCCAAGAACAGCAGCCGGTAGTCCGGAGCCAGCGAATAAGCGCGCGAATCAATAATCTTCTTGGCGTAGGTTACGGCGTCAGTGTTGCGTTGCTGGCCCGAACCGAGATACACCTCAGCATTCAGATACAGCTTGGCGAGCAGCGTCCAGGCGGCAGCTTTATTGGCGCGCCCGTACATGGCCGCGTTGGTGCTGGCCTCAGGAAGTTCACCTTCAATGGCCTTCAGCTCATCCTCCACGTATTTGAACATGAAAGCCCGGTCACGCTGCAGCGGAGCTGTGCTACCTACCGACGACTCTTCGGTGGCAAATGGCACGTTGCCGAACATGTCAATGGCGTGCCAGTAGCTTAGGGCACGCAGGAAACGTGCCTCAGCGCGGTAAGCTTTCACATTGGCCAATTCTCCACCCGAGATACCCCGGTCGCTCAGCTTAGCATCGGTGGTTTGCCGGAGAAACTCGTTGCAGAGCGAAACCTGGTAAAAAATCCGGTCATAGATGGCGCGCACAAACTCGTTGTTGGCGTTCCAGGTCAGGCGGTTGTAGTCGGGTAGGCTACCATCGTTCCAGGCAATAATGGCCTCATCAGTGGTCAGCTCCTGTGCTTTCCAGTACTGGCGCAGGTAGTTCGAGAAGCCCTCGTCAATACCCTGAATATCAGGCAAGCCGGCAGGACCCTGCTGGCCGCTTACGGCTAGCGTGGCGTAGAGACGCGCCAGCGCCCCCTTAATTTTTACCGGGTCGCCGTATACCGACTCCGAACTGTCTTGGAACGAAGGAGTCTGGTCCAGGTCGTTCAAGCAGGAGGACAAAGGCAGCATAGAAGCTGCCATCATAAACGTGGCAACGCTGCGGATAAATGTATTCTTCATTGTTGAGTGGGAATTAGAAGCCGATGTTCAGACCGAGGGTGTACGTGCGCGGACGCGGGTAAATCGTGTTATCGATACCAAACGTCTGGGTTACCGAGCCGAAGCTGTTTTGGAAGGTAACTACTTCCGGGTCAAGGCCTTTGTAGTCGGTAATGACGAACAAGTTCTGAACAGCGAAGGATAGGTTGAGGTTCGTGCCTTTGAACACGTCGCCAAAATTGTACCCCAGCGTTACGTTTTCCATACGCAAAAACGAGCCATTTTCCACGAAGTAGTCCGACTGAATTACCTGCGGGTTGCCGCTGGTAAAATTGTTATCGAACACCTCACGGGTAACGTTGTTCACGAATCCACCGGGGCCTTGTACAAAGATGGACTGCGAACGAACGTTGTTATACACGTATTGATTCAGGTTGCTACGCATCGTGAAGGCTAGGTTGGCCTTGCCATACGACACGTTGGAACCGAAACCCAGAATAACATCCGGCCGGGCCGACTTATAGCGGTAGCGGTCCAGATTATTGATCTGACCGTCGCCGTTACGATCCACTACCACGCCGTCTAGCGGTTTACCGTCGGCGCCGTATACCTGCTGGTACACGTAGAAGGAGTTGGCTGGGAAGCCTACCGTGTTGATTTGGATGTTGTTGCCAACGCCGCCGGCAATACCGCCTAGCTCATAGCCCTGGAAGTTGGGGTTGCTGCCTACGTTCAGCTCGGTAATCTCATTCTCGTTGTAGTTACCGTTGGCGTTAAACGTCCAGTTAAACTTGTCGCCGCGTACGATATCAACATTTACCACTGCCTCAACCCCTTTATTGGTTAGGCTACCGATGTTAAAGAAACCAGCGTTGGACAGGTTTACCAGAGCCGGCACGTTTACCTGAGCCAGCAGATCTTTGGTGTCGCGCTGATAGAAATCTACTAAACCTGATACCCGGCCATCGAAGAAGCCGTAGTCTAGACCGACGTTATAGGTAGTGGTAGTTTCCCACGTCAGATCAGGGTTATAGAAGCTTGGGCGCAGCGTATTGATATATTCCGTGCCCAACTGATATTGAGCAGTGTTGCGGCTCGGTATATACAATGCTTGATAGCCGTAATAGTTAGAGCCAATGTCCTGCTGACCGGTAATGCCGTAGCCCAGGCGTACCTTCAGCTCCGAGATGGCCGTTGAGTTCTGCAGGAATTCTTCGCCCTTCACGCGCCAAGCAAACGCACCAGCCGGGAAGTATCCCCACCGCTTATTCTCAGCGAAGCGTGAGGAACCATCGGCGCGGAACGAAGCCGTGAACAGGTATTTGTCGCCGATGTTGAAGTTAGCCCGGCCAAAGAATGACTGCAGGTTGTAACCTGGGTCAAAGTACTCTCTGCCATTGATGGGGCGGTCGGCGGGCTGGTTATTGAAGATGCTACCGTCCAGCAAACGGTCATCAAATACGTAGTCGCGGTAGCGGAAATCCTGATAGGAGTAGCCGCCTACCAGATCCAGGCGGCCGGGACCCAGGTCGGCATTGTACTTAGCGTACGTTTCCAGCAGCTTGTTGTAGTTGTCGTTGCGGTACTGCTCCAACTGCCCGAGGCGGCCACCAGCCAGAATGCCCGACGTAGCGGCCCGGAAGCGGCTACCACGACCCTGCTGGATGTCGTAGCCAGCATTTACTACGCCGCTCAGGGCCGACAGGAATGGCAGCTTATACTCAAGCTGAATGTTACCAATGCTCCGCTTAACGGTACTCCGGTCGCGGGTTTGCTCAATGCGGCTCACAGGGTTGCGCGGAGCCAGCGGATTGACGAAGCGTGGAGCAGTGGGGTTGTTGGCGTCAACGGGGTTCAGGAACTCAAAATAACCGCCGTAGCGGGCCAGGGCAGGGTTGCTGGAACGAATTGGCTGGGTCGGATCAAACAGTACCGCGTCACGAACTGCATCCTGGTTCGAGAAGTTGTTGTCAATCCAGGAGCCTTTCACGTTAGCGTCCACACGTAAGCTACCATCGAGCAGCACGGGCGTGAGGCTCAGCGCGCCGGTGTAGCGCTTCAGGTCGTTGCGCAGCAGCAAGCCTTCTTGGTCCAAATAGCCACCCGAAACGCGGAATGGCACTTTGCCCACGGCGCCCGTCAGGCTCACGTTGTTGTCGGTCGTCTGGGCCGTGCGAAGAATCTCGCGCTGCCAGTCAGTGCTGGCCAAGCCCGTAAGCGTACGTTGATTGGCGTTGCCACGAGCCTGCACCAAGGCCCGAAACTCTGATCCGTTCAGCACATCCACATAATTGCGGGGCTCAGAAATGGAATTCTGAGAGCTAACGTTTATACGAAGCTTATCACCCTGCACTCCACGCTTCGTAGTTACGATAATTACACCGTTCGACGCCCGTGAACCGTAAATGGCCGTAGCCGAGGCGTCTTTCAGGACCGAAATACTCTCGATGTCGTTAGGGTTAATCAACGACAGTGGGTTAGAAGCGCCGCCCAATGACCGGTTGTCAACGGGCACCCCATCAATTATAATAAGCGGGTCGTTGGAGGCATTAAGCGAAGAACCACCCCGGATGCGGATGGCAGTTGCCGTGCCAGGGGCGCCGCCGCCGGTAGTTACTTGCAAGCCGGCTACTTTGCCTTGCACTAGCTGCTCTGGGTTGGTCACCTGGCCCTTCACGAACTGCTTCTCCGAAATCTGCTCTACGGCGCCGGTCAGGTCCTGCTTGCGCTGGGTGCCGTAGCCGATAACCACGGCTTCGTTCAGCAGGGTAGTGTTTTCGGACAGTGTTACGGTGCTTACTTCGGTGTTCTGCCCTCCCGTTACAGTAATGGGCTGACGGCGGGTGGTGTAGCCTACAAACGACAAAACAAGCGTCTGGGAACCCGAGGGAACGTTTTGAATAGAGAAGGTACCGTCGGAGTTCGTGGAGCCGCCGAGGTTGGTGCCTTCAATTAGGACGGTTACGCCGGGCAGTCCCTGGTTCTTCTCGTCCAGGACCCGGCCGCTCACCGTACCGGCTCCCTGGGCGTAGGCGCTGCTAACGCTTACGCCAGCGCACAGTAGCGGAAACGCGAGTTTCGCTAGATAAGGGTGTTTCATTGAAAAGGAGTTAGGGGTTGAAATGGATTTTTCCGGACTAGCCGGAGTGGGAATTCAGGTGGTCCAAACAAGGCTTTGCGGAAGTCAATGAGACCGACAAAGTCTGATAGCCCTAGCTTCAGCCTTCGTTCAACATCACCAAATCGTTAAGAAGTAGCGCAAGATAAAGTGTCGGCCCGCACAAAAACAATGGCTTTACCCCACAACTTGGGTATAGTGATAATTGTATTTTGCGCGTCGGGTAATGCTTCAGTTCAACACGGACAAACCCAGGGTTGGCTCAACAGCAAAAACTGCCCCAATCTCATCCGCTCCTGAAATGTTAAGGAGAGACCATTTCTGCCCCGCATGCATGCAAGAAGAAATAAGAATTGTGGTGAGCGGTTCAACGTCAGTATTGATGAAACATGATGCTATGTTGACTTAACTGCCAGCAGCTAAGTACTACTGCAATGATTTCAGCATACTTACTACATTGCTCATTTAATAACTTCACCCACAAGTTATCAGTTAATGGAGTTGTAAAATGATGATAAAAATTGTGATTTAGAGTGAGCTAGGTATTCAATATCGACACACATTTTTATACAGAACGGTCAACTCAGGATGCGCTTTTTGCAATGGAGTATTGGTCGATTTTACCAGATTTATTGTACAAAATGAAGGTGTATCTGGCTTGGGTATACAATGGCTCATCTGATGGCTGTAGGAGGCTGGCTACAGTAGAGGCTTGGTCTCCTTTTTAAGAGGAGTGTAGGACGGACGACAGCGGGCGTGCGAAGCTAACCTGGCAGTTTCCCGGAAAAGTCCACTCAAGAATTATTTAATATTTCCGCTACGTATAGTAGCCCGAGCGAAGAGTGCAGCCGAGACCGTACAGTTCTGTCTTATGCCCCGTTATAGGTCACCAGGTTACGAAACACCGTAAATGAGTTTCCTTACTTTCTGCATGAGACATCTTCTATTTAGCGGAGCGCTGCTGCTGGCTTCAGCGGGTCAGGCGCAAACCACTTTTCGGCTTACCCGCGTGCCAGCCGCTACGCCAGCGTCGGCTACCCTGCACCTGGCCGGCTCCTTCAACAATTGGAACCCCGCTAGCTCAGCCCACGCCCTCAGCCGCAGTCCGGATGGCACGTACCAGGTTACGCTGCCCGCCAGCGTCACGGGCACGCTCGAGTTCAAGTTTACCCGCGGGGCATGGGCATCGGTGGAAACGGACGCCCAGCACGCCGACTTGCCGAACCGGCGCTACACGGTGGGCAGCGGGCCAGCTACGGTGGAGCTGCAAGTGGCCAACTGGAAAGACCTGGGCGGCAGCGGCACTACGCCGTGCCAGAGCACGGCCTTGCAGCCCAATGTGCGCGTGGTCAGCACCAGCTTTCAGCTGCCCCAGCTCAATCGTACGCGCCGCGTGTGGGTGTACCTGCCCAACGACTACGCCACGGCCCCAGCCAAACGCTACCCCGTGCTCTACCTGCACGACGGGCAGAACGTGTTTGACGTTTGCACCGGCTTTGCGGGCGAATGGGGCGTGGACGAAACCCTGAGCCAGCTCCAGCAGCAGGGCCTGGATGCTACCGGCGCCATTGTGGTGGCCGTGGACAACGGCGGCCCTGACCGGCTCAACGAGTACTCACCCTGGAACAACCCGCAGTACGGCGGCGGGCAAGGCGACCAGTACGTGGACTTTCTGGTGCAAACCCTCAAGCCCTACATCGACCAGAGCTACCGCACCCTGACGGGGCGCGAGTACACGGGCATTGCCGGCAGCAGCATGGGCGGGCTGATTTCGGTCTACGCCGCCCTGAAGTATCCGCAGGTGTACGGCAAAGTGGGCGTGTTTTCGCCGGCGTTCTGGTTTGCCGAGCGGCCCTTGTTCGACTACGTAGCTCAGCACCCGGCCCACCCCGAGACGCGGTTTTACTTTGTGAGCGGCACCACCGAAAGCCAGACCATGGTGCCGCTGATGCAGGCCATGCGCGACGCTTTGCAGAAGGGCGGCGTGCCAGCCGCTAACCTCTCGTACCAGGCCCGGCCCGACGGCCAGCACGCCGAGTGGTTCTGGAAGCGGGAGTTTGCGGCGGCCTACCAATGGCTGTACGCACCCGGCACGGTGGCCGGTGCCCGCAAAGGCGCGGCCCGCCTGGCATTCAGCGCCTACCCCAACCCGGCCAAGGATAAGCTGCTGGTGCAGCTGCCTGCCGCCTCGCGCGAGGCCCGCCTGGAACTCACTGATGCCGCCGGCCGCGTGGTGCTGCGCCAGAAGATCCGCTCTGGCGCAGCGGTGGACGTGAGCCAGTTGGCCAAGGGCACCTACCTGCTGCGCCTCACGGCTGGCCGCCAAGCCGGGTTCCAAACCCTGATGAAGGAATAGAAGCTGTTTAGCCTGACAACCAGAAAATTAAAAGCTAGCTCCCCTCCTTGGCAAATTCCGCGCATTAAGCATTGCGTAGCAAGCAATAGGGGTTGGGGGTGGTGGACCGGAGCGGTAGAACGTCAGCTAGGAACAGGAAAGTAGAAGCTAAAGCCTCTCCTGTTGAGAAGAGGAGTGGGAGTGAGGCGGCTATTACTAGCGACCCAGGCGCCAGCGGACGGAAATGGAAAAATTTTGGCAAAACTGGTTGGTCTGCTTGCGTGCTACCAAAGCTGGGTTACATTTGCAGCGTTCAACGCCCAATTGTTATTTCCGGCAATGACCTTTTCAACAGCTCAGCAAGCATGGTGGTGGCCCTACGGAGAATCCGGACGGGACAACCTGTGCGTGCAGTAAGGCTAGTTGAACAACCTCCTTCGCAACCGCTCTACAGAAAGCCCGGCCGCCCCGCCGGGCTTTTTTCGTGGCCCGGCCCCAGCTTGCCTCACTTGCCCGCCATGAAACACGTTCAGCTCTCTACCCGCCACCTTCGCGTGTTGGCCGACACGGTAACGCCCGTGGGCCTGTACCTGCGCCTGCGCGACCGGTACCCCAACTGCCTGCTGCTGGAAAGCTCCGACTACCACGGCCAGCAAAATGCCTTCAGCTACCTGGCCTTCGACCCGCTGGCCCGCTTCGAGCTGCGCGGCCGGGAGCTGACCCTTACTTTTCCCGACGACACTACCCAAACCGAAACGCTAACCGACCCGCGGCAGGCCCTCGCCCGGCTCCAGGAGTTTGCTGCCTGCTTCCAGACCGAAGACACCGGCCACGACTTCATCACGGGCGGACTGTTTGGCTACCTAGGGTACGAGGCCGTGCAGTACTTCGAGGACCTGACGCTGAGCGCCGAGAAGCAGCCAGCGGGGCAGATTCCGGATATCGTGTACAGCACCTACCGCTACGTCATTGCCGTCAACCACTTCCGCAACGAGCTGCACGTGTTTGAGCACACCGTGGCTGGCGACGAAGTGGACGAAGATGGGCTGACGCGGCTGGTAAACCTGATTCGCAACCCCAGCCTGCCCGACTTTAAGTTCCGGACCGTAGGGGAGGAGCAGACCAACCAAACCGACGAAGAATTCTTGAAGGTACTGGCCCAGGGCCAGCAGCACTGCCGCCGCGGCGACGTATTCCAGATTGTGCTGTCCCGGCGGTTTCAGCAAGGATTCTCGGGCGACGAGTTCAACGTGTACCGGGCTCTGCGCTCCATCAATCCTTCGCCCTACCTGTTTTACTTCGATTACGGCTCGTTTAAAATCTTCGGGTCTTCGCCCGAAACGCAGCTGCTCATCAAGGGCCGTGAGGCCAGCCTGTTTCCCATAGCCGGTACCTTCCGCCGCACCGGCCACGACGCCGAAGACGCCGCTCTGGCCCAACAGCTGGCCGACGACCCCAAGGAAAATGCCGAGCACGTAATGCTGGTGGATTTGGCCCGCAACGACTTGGCCCGCCACGGCGACCAGGTGCGGGTGAAAACCTTCCGCGAAATTCAGTACTACTCCCACGTCATTCACCTGGTGAGCGAGGTGAATGCCACCCTGGCCCCCACAGCCAGCCCGCTGCAAGTGGTGGCCGACACCTTCCCGGCCGGTACGCTCTCCGGGGCGCCCAAGCACCGCGCCATGCAGCTCATCGACGAGCTGGAGCCCACGGCCCGCGGCTACTACGGCGGCGCCATTGGCCACCTGGGCTTCCAGGGCGACTTCAACCACGCCATCATGATTCGCTCCTTCCTGAGCACGGCCAGCCAGCTCTACTTCCAGGCCGGCGCCGGCGTCGTGGCCGCCTCCGACATCCACTCCGAACTCAACGAAGTGCACCACAAACTAGCCGCCCTGCGCAAGGCGTTGAAGGAGGCGGAGGGGGTATAGCGGCGCGGAGTTCCCAGGCCTTCAGCCCTGGGAACTCCGCGCCTCCGCACCGCCTCGCAAAAACCTAAGACCCTAAGTCCCCAAGCCCCTAAAGAAATGTCCATCCTCGTCCTCGATAACTACGACTCGTTCACCTACAACCTGGTGCAGGTGCTGCGGGAGCTGGGCCACACGGACAACGTCACGGTGATTCGCAACGATAAGCTGGCCGTGGCCAACGTGGCTGCCTATGACGCTGTGCTCCTGTCGCCGGGCCCCGGCGTGCCCTCGGAAGCTGGCCTGATGCCGGAAATTATCCGGCACTATGCGCCCACCAAGCGCATCTTGGGCGTGTGCCTGGGCCACCAGGGCTTGGCCGAAAACTTCGGCGGGGAGCTGTATAACCTGCCGGCCGTGGTGCACGGCGTGGCCACGCAGGCCGAAGTGGTAGCCGACGACCGGCTGTTTGCGGGCCTGCCTAAGACCTTCCGCGTCGGGCGCTACCACTCCTGGAGCGTGCAGCCCGAGTCGGTGCCGGCGGAGCTGGAAGTAACCGCCGTGGACGCCGACGGGCAGGTGATGGCCCTGCGTCACCGCCACTACGACGTGCGCGGCGTGCAGTTCCACCCCGAGTCCATCCTCACCGAGCACGGCCACCAGATGCTGCGCAATTGGTTGGAGCAGGTATGAAGACCCTCATGCCGAACGGAAAGAACGGTCATGCTCTATCTGGTGGCCGCTTGCCGAACCGCAGGAAGGCGAAGCCAAGCATCTCTCCTGCTCCGTCCTCGCAATTGAGTTAGCCAGAGCTAGAGAGATGCTTCGCGGGATTCAGCATGACGGCCCTTTCCTCTTCCAACATCATCAGCGAAATCAGTTAAAAATCAGTTTAATCTGCGATTCTATTTTGAAACAGATTCTGAACCAGCTATTTGAACAGCAGCTGCTCACCCATGCTGAGGCGCGCGAAGCCATGCTGCGCATCGGCCAGGGCGAGGCCAACGCGGCGGAAATGGCGGCGTTTATGGCCGTGTACCGCCTGCGGCCCATTTCGGTGCCGGAACTGGCGGGCTTCCGCGAGGCTCTGCTGAGCCTGAGCCGCGACCCGGAGCTGGGCACCCACGACACCGTGGACATTGTGGGTACGGGCGGCGACGGCAAAGACACGCTCAACATCAGTACTCTGGCCTGCTTCGTGGTGGCGGGGGCGGGCTACAAGGTGACCAAGCACGGCAATATCGGGGTGTCGTCGGTGTGCGGGTCGTCGGATGTGCTGGCCCAGCTGGGCGTAGAGTTTGGGGTCGGCAACGACGTGCTGAAGCGGCAGCTGGAGCGGGCGGGCATCTGCTTTCTGCACGCGCCGGCCTTTCACCCGGCCATGCGCCACGCCGGGCCGGTGCGCCGGGAGCTGGGCGTGCGCACGTTCTTCAACATTCTGGGGCCGCTGGTGAATCCGGCCCGGCCCCGCTTCCAGGTGGCCGGCACGTTCAGCCTGGAGCTGCTGCGCATTTACCACTACCTGTTGCAGCAAACCAACACCTGCTACGCCGTGGTACACGCCCTCGACGGCTACGACGAACTTTCCCTCACGGCCACTGCCAAGCTGGCCACGCCCCAGGGCGAGCGGGTGGTGTCGGCGGCCGACTTTGGCTTGGCTTCCACCCGGCCCGAGGAGCTAGCCGGGGGCCGCACCCCGCAGGAGTCGGCGCGGCTGTTTGTGGACGTGCTGGAGGGCCGCGGCACTCGCGCCCAGCGCGACGTGGTGACGGCCAACGCCGCCCTGGCCATCGGCTGCCTGGAGCCCGAGTTCAGCTTCACCGACAGCCTGGCCGCCGCCCGGGAGTCCCTGGACTCGGGCCGGGCCCGGCAGGCGCTGCGGGAGCTGGTTTCTTTGAGCTGTAAGCTGTAAGCTTCAAGCTGCAAGCTTTTGGTTTACAACTCTGCCGACACCTGCTGCCCTGCGCAACATTCCTTGTCTAATCCTCCAAACCTTTCAACTAAGTAGCTGAACCCAGGCTTGCAGCTTGTGGCTTACAGCTCAATAAAAAAATGACCATTCTCGATAAAATCATTCAACATAAGCGCCAGGAAGTGGCCACGCGGCGTGAGCTGGTGCCGGTGAAGCTGCTGGAGCAAAGCCTCTACATGCCGGCCCAGCCGCTCAGCCTGCGCCGCTACCTGCTGCGCGACGACCTCAGCGGCATCATTGCCGAGTTCAAGCGCCGCTCACCCAGCAAGGGCATCATCAACCAGCACGCCCCGGTGGAGCGCACCACCCTGGGCTACATGCAGGCCGGGGCCTCGGCCCTGTCGGTGCTGACGGACGCGGAGTTTTTCGGGGGCCGCAACGAGGACCTGACCGTGGCCAGGCGCTTCAACTTCTGCCCTATTCTGCGCAAGGATTTTGTGGTGGATGAGTACCAGATTATCGAAGCCAAGAGCATCGGGGCCGATGCCGTGCTGCTGATTGCGGCGGTGCTGACGGCCGAGGAGGTGCTGGGCCTGGGCCGCCTGGCCCGGAGCCTGGGCCTGGAGGTGTTGCTCGAAATCCATAACGCCGAGGAGCTAGACCGCACCCTGCACCCCGACGCCGCGAGCCTGGTGGGCGTCAACAACCGCAACCTGCACGACTTCACCGTTAGCCTCGACACGTCGGGCGAGCTGGCCCAGCGCATCCCTGGCGAGTTTGTGAAAGTGACGGAAAGCGGCCTGAGCACCGCCGCCGACATCGAGCAGCTGCGCGCCGTGGGCTACCGGGGCTTCCTCATCGGCGAAACCTTCATGCGCCACTCCCGCCCCGAAAAAGCCTGCGCCGCTCTGGTGCAGCAGCTCCGCGCTACCGAGGCCGTGACGTTGCTGTAGCCAAGACTCGCTAGCTCTAGTCGCCTCACCCCCTAGCCCCCTCTCCGAAAGTGGAGAGGGGGGACTAGCCTAAAAAGTTAAAATCTAGTTCTACTAGCTCTAGCAGCTTCTAACTCTAATTCCCCTCTTCTTTTTCGGAGAGGGGGCTAGGGGGTGAGGCGACTAGAGCTAAACCTTAACCCAATGCCACCTCAACCCCTGCTCAAAGTCTGCGGTATGGCGCGGGCCGACAACCTGGCGGCCGTTGTGGCGCTGCGGCCCGATTTTCTGGGGTTTATCTTCTACCCGAAATCCGGCCGCTATATGGGCCGCACGCTGAGCCCGGCGGCGCTGGCGCAGGTGCCCCCCGCCATTCGGAAAGTAGGCGTGTTTGTGGATGCGCCGGTGGACGAGGTACTGGCACGGGTGGCGGAGTTTGGGCTGAACCTGGTGCAGCTGCACGGCGCCGAATCGCCCGCCACCTGCGCGGCGCTTCGGGCAGTGGGGGTGGCGGTGGTTAAGGCGTTTTCGGTGGGGGAGACGTTCGACCTGGCCCGGCTGACGCCCTACCTGGGTAACGTCGATTATTTTCTCTTCGACACCCAGGGCAGGCAGCCGGGCGGCAACGGCACGGCCTTCGACTGGGGCCTGCTGGCCGGCTATAACCTACCGGTGCCCTACTTCCTGGCCGGCGGCCTCGACCTGACCCACGCCGCGGCGCTGCGGAACCTGCGGCTGCCGGGTTTGTTTGCCCTGGACCTGAACAGCCGCTTTGAAACCGCGCCCGGCGTGAAAGACACGGAGCGGCTGCGGCAGTTTTTTACTGAATTGAGAACCTGATGCCTTTCTCGCTGAGGTTCGCAGAGGCTTCCGCAGAGGTGCGCGGAGGTCGGCTACTGCGAACCTCAGCGCCACCACTGCGAACCTCTGCGAGAAACCAACTATGACTTACCAACAACCCACGGAGCGCGGCTACTACGGCCCTTTCGGCGGCGCGTTCATCCCCGAAATGCTCTATCCCAACGTGGAGGAGCTGCGCCAAAACTACCTCACCATTCTGCATAGCCCCGACTTCCAGCAGGAATACCAGCAGCTCCTGCGCGACTACGTAGGGCGGCCCACGCCGCTATTCGAGGCTAAGCGCCTGTCGGAGAAGTACAACACCCGCATCTTCCTGAAGCGCGAGGACCTGTGCCACACCGGCGCCCACAAGGTCAACAACACGGTGGGGCAGATTCTACTGGCCCGCCGCCTGGGCAAGACGCGCATCATTGCTGAAACCGGCGCCGGACAGCACGGCGTAGCCACGGCCACCGTGTGCGCCCTCATGGGCATGCAGTGCATTGTGTACATGGGCGAGGTGGACATGGACCGCCAGAAGCCTAACGTGTACCGCATGCGCCTGCTCGGGGCCGAGGTGCGCGCCGCTACCAGCGGCAGCCGCACCCTCAAAGACGCCACCAACGAAGCCATCCGGGACTGGATCAGCAACCCCGTTGATACGCACTACATTATCGGCTCGGTGGTGGGCCCGCACCCGTACCCCGATCTGGTAGCCCGCCTGCAAGCCGTGATTAGCGAGGAAATGCGCCGGCAGCTGCTGGAGAAAACCGGCTCCGAGCTGCCGCAGTACGTGGTGGCCTGCGTGGGCGGGGGCTCCAACGCGGCCGGGGCCTTCTATCATTTCCTGGAAGAGCCCAGCGTGCAGCTGGTAGCTGTGGAGGCGGCCGGGCACGGCGTTTCGTCGGGGCACTCGGCGGCGACGTCGGTGCTGGGCAAGCCGGGCATCATCCACGGCTCCCGCACCTTGCTCATGCAGGACGAAGACGGGCAGATTACCGAGCCCTACTCCATTTCAGCCGGCCTCGACTACCCCGGCATCGGGCCCCTGCACGCGTTTTTGGCCGACTCCGGCCGGGCGCGGTTTATCAGCATTGAGGATGAACAGGCCCTGCGCGCCGTGGCCGAGTGCAGCCGGTTGGAGGGCATTATTCCGGCCCTGGAAACCGCCCACGCCCTGGCCGCCCTGGACCAGCTCGGCGCCGGCCCCGACGATGTAGTGGTGGTGAACCTCTCCGGCCGCGGAGACAAAGACCTGGAAACCTACCTCAAGTACGCCGAAAAGCTTCAGTAACATTTCTCGCAGTGTTTCGCAGGGTTAGCGCAGTGTTTCGCAGTGTGCTGACGTCTGAACACTGCGAAACACTGCGCCATCCTCTGCGAAACACTGCGAGAAATCAGAAATGAACCGAATTCAAGAAGCCTTCCTGCGCAAGCCCAACGGTCTGCTCAACATCTACTTCACGGCCGGCTACCCGCGCCTGCACGACACGGTACCGCTCATCCAGGCCTTGACCCAAGCCGGCGCCGACCTCATCGAAATCGGAATGCCGTTTTCGGACCCGCTGGCCGACGGCCCCGTGATTCAGCAGAGCAGCACCGCGGCCCTGCGCAACGGCATGAACCTGCGGGTGCTGTTCGGGCAGCTCCAGGACGTGCGCCAGCTCGTGCCCGACACGCCCATCCTGCTCATGGGCTACCTCAACCCGGTGCTGCAGTTCGGCATGGAAAACTTCTGCTGCCAGGCTGCCGCCGCCGGTGTGGATGGCGTCATTCTGCCCGATTTGCCACTGGATGACTACGTGGCCGAGTACCAGGAGGTCTTTCAGCGCCACGGCTTGAAGCCGGTGTTTCTCATCACGCCCCAAACTGCCCCGGAGCGTATTCGCCGCATCGACGAGCTGACCGATTCGTTTCTCTATCTCGTGTCGGGACCCGGCACCACGGGCGGGGCTAATACCCAAGCCGAGGGCGTGCAAGAGGCCTACTTCCAGCGCATCGAGGCCATGAACCTGCGCAACCCCCGCCTCATCGGCTTCGGCATCTCCGACAAAGCCTCTTTCCAGCGGGCCTGCCAGCACGCCGAGGGCGCCATCATCGGCTCCGCCTTGATTCGGGCCTTGGATGGCGCCGATGACGCGCCGGCCGCCGCAGCGCGCTTTGTTTCTTCTATCGTTCAATAAAATTTCCCGCAGAGGACGCAGAGGGTTGCGCAGAGGGTGCTGAACGTTCTGCGACTTCTGCGTCAACCTCTGCGCCCTCTGTGGGAACCTACGCCAGCACATGATCATCCACCTCGACCCCGGCATTCAGAAAAACGCCAAGCAGGACATCGAAGCCCGCATTAAGGCCCTGAAATACAAGACCACCGAAGTTAAAACCCAGCGTGCCCACTACCTCGTGGCCATCGGCAAGGCCGACGTAGATTTGCGCACCATCGGCCAGCTGCCCGGCATTCTGGACATCCATCAGGTGTCGGACGACTACCAGCTCGTCAGCCGCAAGTGGCGGGTGCGGCCCACCGTGCTCGACCTCGGCGATGGGGTGCGCATCGGGGAAGGCTCACTCACGCTGGCCGCCGGCCCGTGCAGCATCGAGAGCGAGCAGCAGATGGAAAGCGTCATGCAGCACCTGCTGGACAACGACGTGCGCATCATGCGCGGGGGCGTGTTCAAGCCCCGGTCGTCGCCGTACTCGTTTCGGGGGCTGGGCATGGAGGGGCTGAAGCTGTTCCATCAGATGGCCCGGCAGCGCGGCATCAAAATCGTGACCGAGGTCATGCAGGTGTCGCAGGTAGAGGAGATGCACGACTACGTGGACGTGTTTCAGGTAGGCGCCCGCAACACCCAGAACTTCAACCTGCTCGATGCTCTGGGCGGCGTAGACAAGCCCGTGCTTATTAAGCGCGGCATCTCGGGCACGATTGAGGAGCTGCTGTCGTCGGCGGAGTACGTGTTTTCGGGTGGCAATGAGAAGCTGATTCTCTGCGAGCGGGGCATCCGCACGTTTGAAACCGCCTCGCGCAACACCCTGGACCTGAACGCCGTGCCCATCCTGAAGGAGAAAACCCACCTGCCCGTCATCGTGGACCCCTCGCACGGCATCGGCATCCGCGACTACGTGCCCAGCATGGCCCTGGCCGCCGTCGTGGCCGGGGCCGACGGCATCATCTACGAGGCCCACGAGAAGCCCGAAGAAGCCGCTTCCGACGGCCAGCAGACCCTGAACTTCCAGGAATCGGCGCGGCTGATTCGCAACCTGCGGCGGGTGTACGAGCTGCGGCAGGAACTGGAAGTGTAGCACAAGCTTTAGCTTGTGCCATAGGCCGGTTGTGCTGTACACAGCACGTTCCGTAGCAGGTGAGAAAAAAAACTTACCGCAGAGGCGTACAACTTATTCCCTGATTCTTCTATATTTGCCTTCAGTATGTTGAACCTGACCGCCAAATGCTTCGCCCTAACCATTAATCGTCCTGTGTGGGACGGGGTCGGGCTGCTTTGCCGGTACGGAAGCTAGAAGCGCAACATGCATCTTCATCTTCGAGAAACCACACAGAAGCCCGACTCCGCAAGGAGCCGGGCTTTTTTTCTGCCCTACTACTATGGTACAGCAACACTACGACCGGTACACGGCCCAGGACCAGCTGGTCTGGAAAGTATTGTTTGACCGCCAAACGGCCCTGCTGCATAAGCGCGCCTGCACGGCCTTCACGCGCGGCCTGCAGCGTATGGGCTTTCACCGCAATGCCATTCCCAGCTTTGAGGAGGTAAGTGAGCGGCTGGGCCAGAGCACGGGCTGGACGGTGGTTCCCGTGGCCGGCATGGTGAATGATGCAACGTTTTTTGCCCTGCTGGCCGAGCGGAAGTTTCCGGCTACCGTGTGGCTGCGCAGTATGCAGCAGTTCGACTTCATCGACGAGCCCGACCTGTTCCACGACGTGTTCGGGCACGTGCCCCTGCTCACCGATGCCGCCTACGCCAACTTCCTGCAGTTTTTGGGGCACGTGGCGCGCCGCCACCAGCACGATGCCGTGGCCTTGCAGCGCCTGCGGGCCCTGTACTGGTTTACGGTGGAGTTTGGACTGGTGCTCGAAGACGACCAGCCCCGCATCTACGGTGCCGGCCTGCTGTCGTCGGCGGGCGAGGTGCACCACTGCGTCCACGACGAAACCACCCGCCACTCGTTCGACCTGGCTACCGTGCTGCACCAGGAGTTTACGGAGCTGCGGTTTCAGGAGCAGTATTTCGTGCTGCCCTCCTGGGACCAGCTCACCGAGAGCATAGCCGAATTGTCGGCCCTGCTGGCTGCTGATTGGCAGCTGAAGCCAGTGGAGTAACACCAGCACAACAAACCAGGGCGTGGAAACCAGCTTCGTGAGCGGGGTGGCGGCCGTGAGGCAGTAGGTGGGGGTGGGATACCAACTGCCGCTTTCACGGGCGCACCCCGGTGCCGCGGCGGCCTGCGAGGCGGTTTCTGCGCCACTGGCTTGTTTGAATTGGCGGGCTGCGCTGACCGAGGCAGGTCGGCTCGCCAACCAAAAGAGGCCTGGGTTCTAGGGCATACGCCATTAGAACCCAGGCCTTCTTCTGTGGTGGCGGGCTTTTAATATTTCCACCCCAGGCGGCGGTAGATGAAGTGCAGAAGCCAGAGCGGGCCGATGAGCAGAAACTGGAGGTCTTTCAGAAAAGAAGGCTTTTTGCCTTCAACTTTGTGGCCCCAGAACTGCCCCACCCAGGCCAGCACGAACACCAGCAGGCACACGGCCCACAGCGGCAGGGCGGCGCCGGCCTCCACTACGCGCAGGGCCGCCGCCATCAGCAGCCACACCAGCACCATTCCCACCGAAAGCCGCACCGATAGGCGCAGGTAGTACACCACGGCCAGCACCATTACCGCCGTGGCCAGATTCAGCCAGGGACTGATGCTGCGCAGGGTGGCCGGCATCGGCACCGACCACAGCAGGCCCAGCAGCGAAAACATAATCAGCGGCACGCACACCCAGTGTACCAGCTTGTTGGTCGGGTTCTGGTGGCTTTCACCGTACTCATCGAGCAGGTGCTGAACTGGAGAGGTGGCGGCAGGTTGCATCACAGCTTGTGCTTAGTAAGTTGATTTCACAGATTCACGGCCATGGTTTCTGGCCGCGGGCCGCGGCCAGGTACGGCAGCGCCCCTGCATAAGCTAAGAAATCAGCTAGAAGAAAGCACACCCTGACCGGTAAAAAAAGCGGCCCGTACATTACGAGCCGCTTTTTTATGGCGTCAGAATCAGCGTAATCAAAAACACAGCGCCAATTCGTGCTGCCTACTTCAGCTTTAGATTCTTCTTGATATAGGCTACCGACGCGGCGTGGGCGTCTTCGGCGAAAGGCTTGTTGTACTTGGGGTTGGACGGGTTGGCGAAGGCGTGGTCGGCGTCGTAGGTTTTGACGGTGAGGTCTTTTTTGGCGGCGGCCATGTCCTTTTTGAACTGGTCGACTACCTGCTGGTTGATCCACTTATCCTGTTGGGCGAAGATGAACAGCACGTCGGTGTTCAGGGTTTTGAGTTTGGCCACGTCCTTCTCAGGCATCCCGTAATACATCACGCAGGCCTTGGCTTTGGGGCCGGCCAGCAGGGCTGCTTGTAGGCTCCAGCCGCCCCCGAAGCACCACCCGATGCTGGCAAACTGGGCATCGGGGCCGGCGTAGAGCTGGGCGCCTTTGATGATGGCCTGGGCCCGTTCGGTTTTCACCGCCTGCATGAGCTTGCCAGCTTCGTCAGGAGTAGTGGCTACCTGGCCGTCGTAGAGGTCCAGGGCCAGCACGTTGACGCCGGGCAGCGCTTTGGCCAGGCGGGCGGCTTCCTGCCTGATGTAGTCGTTCAGGCCCCACCATTCATGAATGACCAGCAGGTACTTGTCGGAGCGGATGTTGCTCTTAATTTCAAAGGCTTTGCCGGTTTGCCCGTCGGTGGTGTTGAACTCGACCAGCTGGCCGGGGCCCTGGTAGGTAAAGGGCAGGGGCGCATCGTGGCCGCCGCTGAAGTCTTCGCTGGAGGCCAGCATGGCAAACGCCTCGGTAGCAGTGTGGCCCGCTGCTGGCTTGGTGCAGCAGCTCAGGGTGGTTTGCGCGGTGGCTAAAGTGATGCTGCTCAGCAGAGCGGCACACAGGGTCAGGAGTTTTTTCATAGCGTGTTAAGAAGGGAAGAAAGCAGGGCTAAGCCGACCTACGTGTGTAGCTGCCAGCGTTGCCGGTGGCAGGTGTAACGCGGCCAATGGCCGAAAGTTTGGCTAGTACTTGCCTCTAGGCCGCAGCCGTGCGCACCTCGGCGCCCAGCTCAGTCAGCAGCGCGAACAGGCCCACGTAGGTACGGTTGAGGTAGATGAAGTGCTCGGAGCCGCGCGGCTCCCGCTGCTGGCGCAGCTCGGGCTGCTGCATCAGGTCGTCGCCGAGGGCGTAGAGGGCTTGCAGAAAAGCAGGGTCACCGAAGTTGAACACCGGCTGGCGGAAGGGGCGGCCCACCAGCTCCAGCGAGGCCTGCATGGTGCTCAGGTAAAAGGCGCGGCGGGCGGGTGCATCGTCGGGGCGCAGCACGCCGGCTTCGGTGAGCAGGGCCGTGAGGCGGGCTTCGTCCCGGAGAGTTTCCGGGGCGAGTAGGGCCGTGAAGAGGCGGTGCACATCGGCGGGTATTTCCTTCACGCAGCCAAAATCCAGCACGCCCACCGTGCCGCCGTGCTCGGCGCGCAGCAGGAAATTGCCGGGGTGGGGGTCGGCGTGCACCTGGCGCAGGGTGTGCAGCTGAAACTGGTAGAAGTCCCACAGTGTCTGGCCGAGCTGGTTGCGCACCGGCTGGCTGGGGCTGGTGGCCAGGAACTCGCGCAGGTGCTGGCCCGGCAGCCAGTCCATGGTCAGGATGCGGTTTGCCGAAAGTGCAGGGTAATACTGTGGGAACTCCAGGTGGGGCAGATGGGCGCAGGCCGTGGCTAGCTGCTGGCCGCGGCGCAGCTCCAAGGCGTAGTCGGTTTCTTCGAGCAGGCGAGTTTCTACCTCTGCCAGGTAGGGGCGCACGGTGGCCTCGTCGAGGCCCAGCACGCGCAGGGCCACGGGCTTCACCAGCCGGATGTCGGAACGGATGCTGGCGGCCACGCCGGGGTACTGCACTTTCACGGCCAGAGCCCGACCGTCCTTGCGGGCGAAATGCACCTGTCCGATGCTGGCCGCCTGCCGGGCCGCGGGGTCAAACTCATCGAACACCTCAAACGGCGACTTTCCGAAGGCATCCCGAAACGCCTTACTTACCAGCGGGCCCGACAGCGGCGGAGTCTGGTACTGGGCCTGGGCAAACTGCTCGGCGTAGGCCGCGGGCAGGATGTTCTTTTCCATGGCCAGCATCTGGGCCACTTTCAGCACCGAGCCTTTCATCTCGCTCAGCGCCCCGTACAACTCGGCGGCGTTTTGAGCGTGCAGGTCGGCGGTGGGGCTGTCGGCGCCCACGGCCCGCTTGGCGTAGTGCTTCACGTAGTTGGCGCCCACGCTCAGGCCCGTTTTGGCGAAACGAGCCGCCCGCGCCACTTTGGTGGTTGGCAAAGAGTCGAGCGGGGTACTAGAAGGGGAATCGGACATGGAAAGACTGTGGAGACGCACAGTTGCGTCTCGTCGTTGAACAACCGGCTGTGAACAAGCCTCGTGCAGGCGGTGCGGATGAGGAAACGCCGAGGGGCGCGTCTTTATACATCTATCAGCAACTTTTCAGAGCAACCTCCCACCCAGGGCGAAGGTCAAGACGGCACAAGCTAAAGCGTGTGCTACATGCGGCGGCTCTGCACCAGGAAGCGCACAAAGTCAGTGGCCGAATCCAGCGTGTTGCGGCCCACCAGGTCGAAGCTGAGGGTCACGGCTTTTTCCACGGCAGCATCGGTACGCTCAAAGTTCACGGATTCGTCGCGGGCAAAGAAGCCGAGCACAAACAGCAGCTGCTGCCAGAAAAAGCGCGGGTAGCTGTTCTGGAGCAGGGGCCGGGTAGCTACCTCCCCGCTTTGGCGGCCGGCCCGCAGAATTTCCGTTACAAACTCCTCGAATTCCTGGCGCAGCCCGTCGAGCACGCGGGGCGTGAGGCCGGGCATGCGGTGCAGGGAGCGGCGCAAGGAGTTCAGGGCGAAGCTGCGGTTGCGCTTCAGTACTTCCAGCAGGGTGTAGTAGAAGCCCAGCAGCTTTTCACGGGCACCGTACCCGGCCCACACGGGCTCTTTAGAAGCCGTGTCGTAGGCCTGGCGGCCAAAATCAGCCCACAGGTCCCGCTCCAGCACCTCGAAGCTGGCGTAGTAGCGGTAAAACTCCTGCTCCGGCAGGTCGAGCTTTTGGGTAAGCTTGAAGACAGTGGCCGGCGGCGTGCCCTTGCGCAGTACGTAGTCGAGGTAGGCCTGCTTAATGCGCGCCTTCGGGTCGGGTTGGGTTTCCATAACAGTAGAACAGGTGGGTTTCGCGCAGTGTTTCGCAGTGGAAAAGCGCAGTGTCGTTCTGGCGTCAGCACACTGCGAAACACTGCGCGAAAAATCTACTGCGCCGCTCGGTACGCCGCCCGCAGGGTTTCAATGGCCCGGTCCCGCGCAAACTTGTGGTCCACGATGGGCGCCGGGTATGCGCTAGTGCCGTACTCGGGCACCCAGCGCTTCACGTAGGCCAGGTCGGGGTCGTACTGCTCCAGCTGGCTTTGGGGGCTGTACACGCGGAACCACGGCGCGGCCACCACGCCGGTGCCGGCCATCCACTGCCAGTTGCCCACGTTCTGGCTCATGTCGTAGTCCAGCAGCTTGTCGGCGAAGTACCGGTCGCCCAGGCGCCAGTCGGTGAGCAGGTGCTTGACCAAGAAGCCCGCGGCGGCAATCCGGGCCCGGTTGGGCAGGTAGCCGGTTTGGTGTAGCTCCCGCATGCCGGCATCCACCAGCGGGTAGCCCGTGCGGCCCTCGCACCAGGCCCGAAACTCCTCCTCGTTGTTGCGGTAGGGCACGTGGCGCAGGCGCGGCTCAAAGCTTTCGGTGGCCGTGAAGGGGTAGTGCCAGAGCAGCATCATGAAGTAGTCGCGCCAGATCAGCTCGGCCAGCAGCTTAGGGTTCAGCTCACGGGCCTGCCGCATCAGCTCCCGCACGCTCAGCGTCCCGAAGCGCAGGTGCACTGAGCGGCGGGTGCTGCTATCCACGCGGCCAGGGGTGTTGCGGGTTTTGTGGTAGTTGCGCACCAGGCTCTCGGGCGGCAGCTCACTGGCCGGCACTTCCTGCCGAAACTCCTCGAAGCCCATGCCGGCCAGCGTGGGCCGCGGCGCGGCGCCGGGCAGGCGGGCCAGGCGCTCAGCCGTGTACAGGTCGCGGGAAGGGTAGGGGGCCAGGTGCTCGTCGCGCAGGGCCTCCGTCCAGGCTTTGCGGTAGGCTCCGAAGATGCGCTGCGGCTTGCCGTTTTTGCCCAGCAGTTCGTTTTTGGCGAAGATAACCTGGTCTTTGAGGGCCTGAAACGCGGCGCCATGACGCTGGGCCAGAGCTGCCACGGCCGTGTCGCGCTCCGAGGCGTAGGGCTCGTAGTCCTCGTTGGTGTAGATGGCGGCCACTTCGTGCTGGGTCAGCAGCTCCTCAAAGACCTCCAGGGGCCGGCCATAGAAAGCCAGGAACGTGCCGCCGGCCTGCTCCGTCTGCCGGGCCAGGCGCTCCACTTCGTCATAAATAAAGGTTACGCGGGCGTCGCGGCGGCTGGGCAGCAGGTCCAGAATTTCCCGGTCGTAGATAAACAGCGGCACCACCGGGTAGCCGCTTTGCAGGGCCGCCGCCAGGCCGGCGTTGTCGTGCTGGCGCAAATCGCGCCGGTGCCAGAAGAGGGTGAGTTTCATGTGGGTAGAAGTGAGAGAGTGAGACATGAGAAGTGAGACTATCGTACTGATATCAGATCCGCTAAAACGGAAGTCTCACTTCTCACCTCTCACAGTCTAAGGTCTCATTTTAGCCTTCCCATCCCGCCGTCTACGGGCAGCACTTGGCCGGTGATGAAGGAGCTGTGGTCGGAGAGCAGGAAGGTAGCCATGTAGGCCAGGTCCTCGGGCTGTCCGATGCGCTGCAAGGGGTGGCGCTTGGCGCCGGCTTCCATCTTCTCGGGGGTGCTGAGCAGGGGCGCGGCCAGGGGCGTGTTGGTGAGCGAGGGCGCCACGCAGTTGACGCGGATGGCGCTGGCGGCATACTCGGCGGCCAGAGAGCGGGTGAGGCCTTCTACGGCAGCTTTGGCCGTGGCAATGCTAGCGTGGAAGCTCATGCCCGTGTCGGCGGCCACCGTGCTGAACAGCACCACCGAGGCGCCCCCGGCCTTTTTCAGCCGCTTCAGGCTGGCTTGCAGCACCTGCACGGCGCCCAGCACGTTCAGCTCCAGGTCGGCCCGGAAATCCTCTACCGGAATCCGCTCGAAGGGCCGCAGCTTGATGGAGCCGGGGCAGTACACCACGCCGTGCAGCACCTCGGGCAGGCCGTCCAGGGTCGTGCCCAGGGGACGGGTCACGTCCAGCTCAATAAACTGGGTGGGCAGCTCGGCCAGCTCCGGCGAGTGGCGGCGCGAAGCCGTGTACAGGGTAGCGTTGAGCTTATGCAGCAGCCGGGCCGTGGCCAGTCCGATGCCCGACGAGGCCCCCACGAGTAAGATATTTTTGCCTTGGAATTCCATGCAGGAAGGTCAGATAAAAAGGTTTCTACACAACTGAGCCGTGCCGGGAAGGTTTGCGGCAAGCTTTCCCAACAAGGCAATAGTAGCGTTGCTGTTGTGCTTCACGGGCAAAACGCGCATCTTGCCGAATTGTCAAATTTACCCCCGCTATCTACCGTATGGAGCCTACCCCGGACATCTTCATCTACCAATCCGCCGACGGCGAAACCCGCCTCGACGTACACCTGCAAAACGAAACTATCTGGCTGACCCAAGCGCAGATGGCGGAACTGTTTGGACGGGAGCGAAGTGTGATAACCAAGCACTTGCGCACGATTTTTCAAACTGGGGAACTGGACGAAAAGACTTCTGTGCAAAAAATGCACAGAAGTCTTTTCCAGCTTCAGGAGGAGGATTTTGGCGGTGAAAAGCGGCAGGAACGGCGCAAGGCGGAGGATGGCCGCCCGGCCGACTACTACAACCTTGACGTCATCATCTCTGTTGGCTACCGCGTCAACTCGAAAAAAGGCACCCAGTTTCGGCAGTGGGCCACGCAGGTGCTGCGGCAGTATCTGGTGCAGGGCTATGCGCTGAATGAAAAGCGCCTGCGCGAAGATGCCCGCCAGCTGGCCGACCTCAAGCGCCTGCTCCAGCTCCAGGGCGAAATTGCCGACCACCAGGAGCTGACGCCCGCCCAAACCACGGCTTTGCTGCGCGTGCTCAGCGACTATGCCCGCGCCCTCGACGTGCTCGACCAGTACGACCACCAGCGCCTGCGCATCTCGGCCACCTCACCCGACACGCCCTTTGAGCTAACCTACGAAGCTGCAATGCAGGCCGTGGACAGCCTGCGGGAGCAGTTTGGCGGCAGCGTGCTGTTTGGGCGCGAAAAAGACGATTCTTTCCAAAGCTCGGTGCGCACCATCTACCAGAGCTTCGGCGGCGAGGATCTATACCCTAGTGTAGAGGAAAAAGCGGCTAACCTGCTCTATTTCGTGGTGAAAAACCACTCGTTTTCGGATGGCAACAAGCGGATTGCGGCCTTTCTGTTCGTGTGGTTTATGGACAAGAACCACTGCCTCTACAAGCCCGATGGCACGCGCCGGCTGGCGGATAATGCCCTGGTGGCCTTGACCTTACTTATAGCTGAGAGCAAGCCTGAGGATAAGGACACGATGGTCAAGCTCGTTGTTAACCTGATCAACCAGGAAAACTAGAGCTGGTATAACGCGAGTGGCTTATTGCGGCACCACCTCCAGCCACCCGTCCGTCAGCTGCACGGTGCGGCCTATGGCCGGGTCGAAGAATGTCAGCTGGAAGCGGCCGGTTATCCAGCCTTTATCGGTGAAGCCCAGGGTGAGCTGCTGGGGCGCGTTCGGCTGCGGCCGAAGCAAGGGCCCGCCCTGCCAGGACCCATCTACCAGGCGGGCTTCCTGGTAGTAGCTGTCGGAGAGCAGGGCAGCGCCGTACTGGCCGGGTGGGCCAAAGCGCTGCACGTGTAGCTCCAGCCGCCGCCGCAGCACGGGCAACCCACTGGGGCTGGTATCTTCTTCGGCGTACAGCACCAGCAGACTGTCGGGCGCGACGCGGGCGTTAACGGAAGGCTCGCCATTGTTAAACAGGCCCTTGTAGCCAGCAAACGTAATGACGGGCCGGCCTCCCTGCCGATACGCCAGGGTACTGCGACCAGCAATGGGGGAAGTCGGCAGCTGGGGCTCTACCACTTCGGACTCGAGGGTGCAGGCAGTGAGCAGAGTCAGGAGGCCGGCGACGAAATAGCGCATCAGTACGAGAATATCAGTACGAGAAGTTAAAGCGAAGCAGCGGGCGGCACTCGGTGGCGGCACCAAACCAGATTGACCAAAACCGTAAAATCCGGCTGTACCGGGTTGAAATTGGCCTGGAGGCTTACCCCGGCCCGCACCGAGGAGCGGCTGCCGATGTTAGGCGTGGCGCCTATCCAGCTCAGCTGCACCGGCACACCTACCGCCCGATACTGGGTGTAGCTGAACACGTGCGAATCGGTGAAGAAGCCTTTTTCGGTGTAGCGGTGCTCCCCGAGCTGCCGGCCGGCTACGTAGGCAACGCCCGCGGCGGCCATAACCACCCCGCCCCCGCGCACCAGCACCGGGTAGCCGGCCAGCAGGGCATATTCCGTCTGCCGGGAGCGAGTATTGAATTGGTCGAGCAGGGCGGTGTGCTGCCGGATGGAAGCCGGTACCCACCACTTGTACCGCACCCGGCCCAGCAGGGCCAGCCGGGGCCACAGCCGTCCGGCTTCAACTCCCAAACCATTGCCTATACCCGTGCCGACGTAGTATGTAGGAGGATTTTGGCCCGGCAGGCGGCTAGGTGACTGCGCTAAGCTGCTTACCGCGCTGAGTAGCAAGAAGCAAAGCAAGAAAGACTGATGCCCAGGAAATAGCTTCAATACAGTAGAAATATGCAGCAAGAAAGTAGTTTCTTCATCAAGTGAAATGCGCCTGAAGCCTATGCGCCTGCCTCGGCCTTGCATGACTTCGCTACAGATACTACCTGCTTCTCAAAAGTTGCATGTGCTCATGCACTTTTAGCTAGCGAAAAAATAAGATTTAGCAAAAATTCGCTGATGTGTAGTCAGCCTTTCCGTAGTTTGCAGCGCCTTCCAAAATCCAACCAAACTTTCTGCCTTCCGTGAATACTATCCGCAAACTACTGGTCGCCAACCGGGGCGAAATTGCCATTCGGGTGTTGCGCGCCGCCACCGAGCTGGGCATTCCCACGGTGGCCGTCTACACCTACGAGGACCGTTACTCGCTGCACCGCTACAAGGCCGACGAGGCCTACCAGATCGGGCGCGACGATGAGCCCCTGCGGCCCTACCTCGACATCGAAGGCATTCTGCGGGTGGCCAAGGAAAACGGCGCGGACGCCATCCATCCCGGCTATGGCTTCCTGAGCGAAAACGCCACCCTGGCCCGGCGCTGCCAGGAAGAAGGCATCACCTTCGTAGGGCCCCGGCCCGAGGTAATGGAGGCCCTCGGCGACAAGGTGGCCGCCAAGCGTGTGGCCGTGCAGTGCCAGGTGCCCATCATCGAAAGCTCCCAGCAGGACCTGACTAGCTTCGAGGTGGCCCGCGACGAAGCCCACCGCATCGGCTACCCCGTGATGCTGAAGGCAGCCAGCGGGGGCGGGGGGCGCGGGATGCGCGTCATCCGGGACGATGAGCAGCTGGAAAAAGGCTTTTTCGAGGCCCGCAACGAGGCCCTGAAAGCCTTCGGCGACGACACGGTGTTTCTGGAGAAGTTCGTAGAGCAGCCCAAGCACATCGAGGTGCAGCTGGTGGCCGACAACCACGGCACCATCACCCACCTCTACGAGCGCGACTGCTCGGTGCAGCGGCGCTACCAGAAGGTGGTGGAAGTGGCGCCCTCCCTGAACCTGCCCGACCACATGCGCCACCTGCTGTACGAGTACGCCCTGCGCCTGGGCCGGGCCGTGCAGTACAACAACGTGGGCACCGTCGAATTTCTGGTCAACCCCGAGCAGGACCGCATCTACTTTATCGAGGTGAACCCGCGCATTCAGGTAGAGCACACCGTGACGGAGATGATTACGGGCGTGGACCTGATCAAAACCCAGCTCCACATTGCCGACGGCCGCCGCCTCCAGGACCCTGAAATCGGGCTGGGCGAGGGGCAGAAGCCCCAGAAAATCGGGTACGCCATCCAGTGCCGCATCACCACCGAAGACCCCGAGCAGGACTTCAAGCCCGACTACGGCACCATCACGGCCTACCGCTCGGCGGGCGGCTTCGGTATTCGATTGGACCAGGGCTCGGTGTACACCGGCGTCAAGGTGTCGCCCTTCTTCGACTCCCTGCTGGTGAAAGTGTCGACGCACGCGCCTACGCTGGCCGGAGCCGCTCAGAAGATGGCCCGCACCCTGGACGAGTTTCGGGTGCGCGGGGTGAGCACCAACATCCAGTTCTTGCAGAACATCATTGCCCACCCGGTATTTATGGCCGGCGAGGCTACCGTGGACTTCATCAAGGACCACGCGGAGCTGTTCCAGTTCAAAACCCGCCAGGACCGCGCCACCAAGGTGCTCAGCTTCCTCGGCGACGTTATCGTGAACGGCAACCCCGACGTGCGCGGCCTCGTGGACCCCAAGCGTGACTTGCGCAAGCCCCGCCTGCCCGAAGTGGACGCGCCCCGCGGCTGGGATGCCGCCCGGAGCTTTCAGGCTCCGCCGGCCGCCCCCGAAGGCCAGGTACTGCCCCCGGCCTCAGCATTCCCGCCCGGCACCAAGCAGCGCCTCACCGAGCTGGGCCCCGAGGAGTTTGCCCGGTGGCTCCGCCAGGACCCGCAGATTCACTACACCGACACCACCCTGCGCGACGCCCACCAGAGCCTGCTAGCTACCCGCATGCGCACCTTCGACATGCTGAAAGTAGCCGAGCGGTACGCCCGGATGCACCCCCAAACGTTTTCGCTGGAGTGCTGGGGCGGCGCCACCTTCGACGTGGCCCTGCGCTTTCTGCACGAGGACCCCTGGGAGCGGCTGGCTAAGCTGCGGGCCGCCGTACCCAACATCCTGCTGCAAATGCTGATTCGCGGGGCCAATGGCGTGGGCTACAAGGCCTACCCCGACAACCTCACCGAGCGGTTTGTGGAGCAGGCCGCCGAAACCGGCATCGACGTGTTCCGCATTTTCGACTCCCTGAACTGGATGAAGGGCATGGAAGCCTGCATTGGCTTCGTGCGTAACCGCACCGACCGGCTGGCCGAGGCCTGCATCTGCTACACCGGCGACCTGCTCGACCCGCGGCGCAACCAGAAATACAACCTCGACTACTACCTGCGCCTGGCCCGGCAGATTGAGGACGCCGGGGCCCACATCCTCTGCATCAAGGACATGGCCGGCCTGCTCAAGCCCTACGCCGCCACCGAGCTGATTACGGCCCTGCGCGACACCGTGCGCCTGCCCATTCACTTGCACACCCACGACACCAGCAGCCTGCAAGCCGCCACCTACCTCAAGGCCGTGGAAGCCGGTGTGGATGTCATCGACGTGGCCCTGGGCTCGTTGTCGGGCCTCACGTCCCAGCCCAACTTCAACTCCGTGGTAGAAATGCTGCGCGGGCAGCCCCGGCAGCGGGAGTTCAACCAACTCTCGCTCAATGAATTCTCGAACTACTGGGAAACCGTGCGCGAGTACTATTACCCGTTTGAGTCGGGGCTGAAGGCGGGTACTTCGGAGGTGTTTCAGCATGAAATTCCGGGTGGGCAGTACTCCAACCTACGGCCCCAGGCCGCCTCGCTGGGCTTGCTGGACAAGTTTGAGACGGTGAAACGGACCTTCGCCGACGTCAACCAGCTGTTCGGGGACATCGTGAAGGTCACGCCCTCGTCCAAGGTGGTCGGCGACATGGCCTTGTTTCTCGTCTCCAACAACCTCACCACCCAGGATGTGCTCGACAAAGGCCCGGCGCTGAACTTCCCGGAGTCGGTGCGGGAGCTGTTTCGCGGCGACATTGGCCAGCCCGAAGGCGGCTGGCCCCAGGATGTGCAAAAGGCCATCTTGAAGGACGAGTCCGCCTACACTGAGCGGCCCAACGAGCACCTGGCCCCGGTGGACTTCGACGCGGAGATGCAGCGGTTTGAGCAGAAGTTCGGGCAGCGCGGCAAGTTCACCGATTTGCTTTCCTGGCTGCTCTACCCCAAGGTGTTTGAGCAGTACTGGCAGCACCAGCAGCAGTACGGCGAGGTGAGCATCATCCCGACGCCGGTGTTCTACTATGGGTTGCAGCTGGGCGAGGAAACCATTATCGACATTGCCCGCGGCAAAAGCATCATCGTGGGCCTACAAAGCATCGGGCCGGTGAATGAGGACGGCAACCGCACCATCTTCTTCTCCCTCAACGGCCAGACCCGCAACCTGGAAGTGCGCGACACCAGCGTGGAAGTGAAGCGGGTGCAACACCCCAAAGCCGACCGCGCCAACCCCCGCCAGCTGGGCGCCCCGCTGCAAGGCCTGCTGAGCCGGGTGCTAGTGAAAGACGGCGAGGCGGTGCGCAAAAACGCCCCGCTGTTCATCATCGAAGCCATGAAGATGGAAACCACCATCACCGCCCCCGACGACGCCACCATCCAGGTCGTGAACCTGCCCGAAGGCACCCTAGTCAACGCCGACGATTTGGTGCTGACGCTGGGCTAGCCGAAAATATTCAAAGAGCAGACTACTCCGTTGACAGAGCCGCCAACGGAGTTTGCCGTTTTTAACAGTTCTGCGCGTAATGGGAAGTAGCGGCGGCCAGGCTATCGGCCGAAATAACCTCGAAGACTTCGCCGACTCCGCCCGCGGCAAGTAGCCTCACCGTTGCTTTCTGGCAGAAAGCCTACTGAGTGCCGATAAACTGCTAGATTGGCGGCGTTTACCATACACTGTTCGTCTAGTAGTTTATTGTATGACTCGTTTACTATTACCTCGCACTGGCTTGCTACTGCTGGCCGGCCTGCTGCCCCTGGCCGCCCTGGCCCAGCAGCCCAGCATTGAGCAGTCGGGCACGGCGGCGCAAGCCAACCTGAACTCTCTGGTGGCCGGCTCGCCGGCCGTGGTGCCCCGCGGCGAAGCCTACGGCACCATTGGCTCGCCCTACGCCGACCCGCGCTGGCTGCCGGCCCGCATCACGCTCACCAGCAAGGTGCCCCTGGCTCCTGTGCCGCTGAAGTACGACGTGCTAAACCGCCGCCTGCTCATGCGCCCCGTCAACCGCCCCGCCGACTCGCTGGTACTGGACGACCGAACGGTGGTGCGCTTTGAGCTGGAGGAGCCCGGCGGCCGGCGCCGCCTGTTCCGGCGCTTCGAGGAGGCCCCCGTGCCCACCCAGCGCCCCGACTACGTGGAGGTGCTGCACGAAGGCAAGTACACGCTGCTGAAGCGCTACGCCAAAGCCGTGCAAAAAGCTGATTACCAGGGTGCTTACAGCGCCGACCGTCGCTTCGACGAGGTGCTGGACCGCCCCACCTACTACCTGCGCCGCCCCGATGGCAGCGCTGTGCCCGTGAAGCTCAGCCTGAAAGCCCTGCAAGCTGCCGCCCCCGAGCTGGCCCCGGCCCTGAAAAGTGCCCCCAACGCTTCCGCCGCCAAAACCGAAGCCGAGTGGGCCGCCGTGCTGGCCGCCGCCGACCCGAAGTAAACGCCTGCTAAACAGCCCGCAGAGCAAGCCTCCTGAAAACAAGCTGGGTACAGAAAGCTGGCTGGCACGCCGAGACAAACCCTGAAGCAAATGCCCCAACGCCCGCCGGAAAGCTCCGGCGGGCGTTGTTCGTTAGGCCGTTATCTGCGGTGGTTGCAGGCTGAATCGGGACCAGGAGCTGTTTGCTTCGCCTTGTAACGCCACCGGCTGCCACAGCAGAAGACGCCTAGGCGCAGTAGCAGACGGCTCACTCACTGCTTCCCGTACAAAACCGGCAAAACGTGTACTTTCGGGCATGAAAAAAATCATTTTCATATTTCTTTTAGCCTATTCTGCCTACTCGGCAGCGGGGCAGAGCAAGCACTTGCGGGTACCGGACGCGGGTGTTTCGGGCGCAACGGTGGAGCGGGTGGTGCGGGCCCTGGCTTCCGACAAGCTACAGGGCCGGGCCTCGGGCACGCCGGGTGGGCAGAAAGCAGCCGATATACTGGTTTCTGAGTTTGAGCGCATCGGGTTGCAGCCGCTGCCGGGCCTCAAAGGGTTTGCGCAGACGTTTCCGGCTTACGAGTCGCGGACGGTGGCGTTGTTTATGTCGCTCAACAACGTGCCGGTGCCCAAAGAAAAGCTTGTGCTGATTTCGCACGCCGCCCACCTGAACTGGTCGGAAGAAGACGAAGGAGCGCCCCGCGTGCTGGTGATTGGGCCACAGGACAAGCCCCAGCAGCACCTGCGCGACATTCTGCTGCCCCGCGAAAACCTGGTGGTGCTGCTCGACCCCGCTCACCAAGCCGACTTCCGGCGCCTGGTGGTGCGGGTGCGCCGGGGCAGCCTGCGCTACGACAAGGAAGGTAACCCCTATTCGACCGTCGTGGCCTTGTCGAAGGTGCCCGAAACCACCACTGCCAGCGGTAAAATCAAGTTTCAGGTGGCCGCCAACACCGCTCCGCGCACCGTGGAGCTGCGCAACGTGGTGGGGGTGTTGCCCGGCCGCAACCCGGCCCGCGCCGCCGAGCAGGTAATCTTCTCGGCTCACTACGACCATATTGGGGTGCTGCCGCCCGTGCAGGGCGACTCCATTGCCAACGGCGCCGACGACGATGCCAGCGGCACAACCGGCGTGGTGGCCCTGGCCGAGTACTTCAAAAAGAGAAACAACAACGCCCGCACGCTGGTGTTCGTGGCCTTCGTAGCCGAAGAAATCGGGGGCTTCGGCTCCCGCTATTTTGCCCAGCACCTCGACCCGAAGCAGGTGGTGGCCATGTTCAACATCGAGATGATTGGCAAGCAGGCTAAGTTCGGGCCCAACACGGCCTTTATTACGGGTTTCGACAAGTCAAACTTCGGCCCGCTGCTACAAGCCACCCTCAAAGGCACTCTGTTCAGCTTCGAGCCCGACCCGTACCCCGAGCAAAACCTGTTTTACCGCTCCGACAACGCCACGCTGGCCCGCCTGGGCGTGCCGGCCCACACCATCAGCACCGACCAGATTCCGACCGACAAGCTCTACCACTCCGTCGACGACGAGGTAGACAGCCTGGACCTACCCAACATGACGGCCGTCATCACGGCCATTGGCCGCAGCGCCGCCGGCATCATCAGCGGCCAGCAAACGCCCACACGCATTGCGCCGGATCAGGTACAGCCTTAGGTATAGAAGTGAGAGGTTAGAAGTGAGACATGAGACTGGTAGCCCCAGCGGGGCAGCATGTCGGTAGAGACCAGTGCTCATTTCGTGTACAAAGCCCCAGCGGAGCGACACCATCATCTGCAAACGATAAGTGTCGCCCCGCCGGGGCTTGGCTATTTCCTGCAAGTGTGGTTTTCTGCAGCCATGCGTATCCAAGGCTGCTAGAACCCACTTTTTACGTGAAAATCATGAAAAGCACAGGGCGTTTACAAACAAAAAACCCGACAGCGCCGGGCCCTTTTTCAGAAATACAGGACATTCAAATCAGACAGTAAATCAGGCGGAACGCGCAAACAGAATCCGCGAAATCAATTTAATCTGCCCAATCTGCGATTCTACTTTGTGTCCATAATGGTCTTCATGGCCTGCTCCACCACGGGTTGCTGGTCGGCGGGTTTGGACTGGCGCAGTTTATCAAGCATACCCAGGATGGGTTCGGCCACCCCGTACTGCTTGTATTTCACGGCTATCTGCTGCATCCGCTCCACGCCTTCGCGCAGCACGGTGGGGTCGTTGAGGCGCACCATGAAGCCCAGCATACTCTCCAGCATCTGGAACTTGCCCTGGGGGCCGGCCGCGTCGTACTGGTCGCGCACGTAGGCCCAGGTGCTGGCGTCGCCGTGCTCGGCGTACACGCTGGCTACGGCGCTGGTGAGTTGGCCTCGAGCCTCGGGCTGAAGACGCTGGGCCTGGGCTACGGCCTGCTGGGGCTGCACCGCCGCCAGGCCCTGCAAGGCCGCGCCCTGCACCGTGTACGACTGGCTGCTTTGCAGCAGGCGGCTAAACGTTTTCTCGTCCTTCTTATCCTTCAGCTGGGCCAACGCCCCGAGCAAAGCGGCCTGGTTGCTGGGGTTTTTCTCCTGGGCCAGCTGGCGACGCAGCACCGGCGCGGCGGCCTTCTGGACGGCTTTGTCGTCGAGCTTGAGCCCAGCTAGAGCCACTTGGCGCAGGGTGGAGTTTTTGTCCGAAAGGCCCGCAAGCAGGAGCTGGCGGGCTTTGGCGTCGGTGGCGGGGCGCTGGGCGGCAGCGGCCAGGGCCTCGCGCCGGTCTATGTAGCGCGGGGCGTGCTGATACTGGTACACAAACTCCTCGAAGGGCTTATTGTCAGTTTTCTGCCACAGCGCCACCTTGTCGGCGTCCACGTTGACGAGCTGGGGCCGGCTGGCGGCCGGGAAACGCAAGGTTTCGGTGGCTTGGCGCAGCATAGCCTGGTGGCGCTGGGGCTTGCCGTTCACGTACACATCCACGGCCAGCGGCAGCTGAAACGCCGGGCCCGGCTGGGTTTGCCTGATGGTCACGGTTTGCTCCTTGCGGGCCGCGTCGTAGCTGTAGTCGATGGTCACGACGGGGTGGCCCGCGCCGAAGTACCACTGGTTGAAAAACCAGTTCAAATCCTGACCCGACACGGCCTCCAGGGCCAGGCGTAGCTGGTGGGCCTCGCCGGTGCCGAACTTGTTGTCGGTCAGATATTTGGTTAGGCCCGCGAAGAATACGTCATCGGTGAGGTAGTTGCGGAGCATGGTCAGAATCTGGCCGCCTTTCTGGTAGCTTACCAGGTCAAACATGTCCTCCTTGTCGGCGTAGTGGAAGCGCACCAGCTGCTTCTGCGCGTCCTTGGGGCTGCGCAGGTAGTTGCGCATGTTCTGGTAGGCGTGGGCGTCGCCGGTTTCCTGGCCGTACTTGTGCTCGGCCCACAGCGCCTCCGAGAAGTCGGCAAACGACTCGTTCACCGTCAGGTTGCTCCAGCTTTCGGCCGTCACCAGGTCGCCGAACCACTGGTGAAACAGCTCGTGGGCAATAACTGACTCGCCGTTGTCGTACTCGGCGTCGAGCAGCTCCCGGGCATCTTTTTGCACAAACTCGCCGTGGATGGTGGCCGTGGTGTTTTCCATGGCCCCGCTCACGTAGTCGCGCACCACCACCTGGGCGTACTTGTTCCAGGGAAACTCCACGCCCAGGCGCTTCGAGAAAAACTCCAGCATTTCGGGCGTGTGGCCGAAAATCTGCTTGGCAAAAGGCGCGTACTTCGGCTCCAGGTAGTAGCTTACTTCTTTGCCCCGCCAGGTATCTTTGGTAATGCGGAAGTCGCCCACGGCCATCATAAACAGGTAGGGCGCGTGGGGCTGCTCCATCTTCCAGGTGTCGGTGCGGGTGCCGTCCGGGTTGTTTTGCTGGGTGTCGAGGCGGCCGTTGCTCAGCGTTACGTAGCGGGCCGGCACGGTCATGCTGATTTCCGAAGTGGTTTTCTGGTTGGGCTTATCAATGGTTGGGAACCACGCCGACGAGGCTTCCGTCTCGCCCTGGGTCCAAATCTGGCGGGGCTTGCCTTTCTCCGTCGAGTCGGGATTGATGAAGTACAGGCCCTTGGCATCGGTAATGGCCGCGCTGCCCTTGGCTTTCAGCTCGTCGGGCTTGGCCACGTACTCGATGTATACCGTGTAAGGCGTGCTGGGTGCCACCAGCCGGCCCAGGCGAATGTTGAGCTGCTCCTGGTTGTACTGATACTTGAGCGTCTGCGTGTTGCTGCCGTCCACCAGCGTCACCGACTTGATGTCCATGCCCTTGGCGTCGAGGCGCAGCGAGTCGGTGGCATAGGCTACAGGCTGGAGCGTGAGCCAGGCCTTGCCCAGCAGCTGGCGCTTGGTGTAGTCGAAGCGCACATCCAGCCGGGTGTGCACCAAGGCGTTGATTTTGCGGGCCGTTTCGCGGTAGGGTAGGGCCGCTGCCGAGTCGGGGCGGGCAGAGGTGGCCGGCGTTTGGGCCAGGGCCGGCGCGGCGCCCAGCAGCCCCAGGCTCAGCAGGAAAGCTTTGGTCATGGAAAGAAGAAAAGAAATCAATGGATAAACCAAAGGTAACCGCTGCGCCGACTTGGTGGCACTGAGCCGTGCGCTGGTGCTGGCTTCTTCTCAAACACTGTTTTAAAAGTCAGATAGATTAAACACATATAATGCGTTACTCTTCATATACAGCGTTTAGAGGAAGGTTATAGCCGAACGTTACGGAGAATTGATATGAATAGAAGTGGCCTGACAAGCTGCAAATACGGTTTTTGGTTATCGAATATACATGGTTTGAGAAGTCAGATTAACGGCAATTTTGTCTGTAAACAGGGAGGATAAAACTGGTCAACGTCTAGCACGAATGCTATTTTTGAGTAGACCTACTACAGTTAGGAAAGGACCTGCCTCAGATGTTACTCGGTCTCGAACTGCTTTTTAAACTCTTTCTATTCAAAACCGCCTACTGTACACATGAAGTGCCTCAGAATTGCTATTATTTTCAGTGTTGGAATAGCAGGTAGTGTCACCCTGAGTAGCTGCCAAAAGGAAGAACTGAACCGGTGCCGGGCGGGCTGCACCACCGTGCAAGGCCGCTTCCTGACGGGCAATGGGCAAGAGCCATTGCAGGGCTTACCCCTGAAGCTAGTCTGGTTTAAAGGGTATGGCTTCTTTGGCCGCATGGATGTGCGGGCCAAAGCTAGTGCTACTACTGATGCCAATGGCAACTACGTCCTACGTTACAACCTGAGCGACGAGGAGTTGCAAACTGGGTACCTGGACGTTGATATCCACAATCAGTACTATTACGGAGTAGGTGTTGCCCATATAAACGCCCCCCAGCAGCGCGACACAACCGTTACAGCGCCGACGTACTGGCTGCCCCGGCCCGCCACATTGACCTGCACTCTCACCAATCCCGCTGCCATGCAGGGAAATGACAGACTCGACATTGATATAACGTTCAAGCCAGGACCAGGCCGCAACGGCTACGGCGGAACCGGTAGCGGCTTTGCGAGCCCGGCAGTGGGAAGTGGCTACAGCCCCAAAACCGTGGAAGTGCCCGCTGAGCAGCTGTTGCGCATCAAGGTGCGGCGGTTTCGCAACTCCTCCTACGTGCCCTTCAGCGTCAGCACCGACTCGCTGCTGCTTAGCCGGGGCGAGGTACGCAGCTATTCCGTGAGTTTCTGACGCTGAATTAGCCTAGAAACAGAGAATACCCGCTTTGCTCATAATGCCGCGCAGAAGTTAAGCATTACGCCTAGTCATCCTCGTAATCCAAGCCCAGCAGCTGGTTTAAGGCCTGCTGAATTTCGCTGGCGGCGTGGAGCTGGCCGGCGCGGCGGGCTACGCTGAGGCCGGTGCGGTAAACCTTTTCGGCTTCTTCGGGATTTCCTAGCTGCTGGAGCAGCTTGCCGGCGTGGTAGTAAGTGCCCACGTAATCGGGGTGCTCGGCGAGCAGCTTCTGGTAGTAGTCCATGGCCCGTAGCGGCTCCGAGGCCCGGTACTCGGTGGCCAGCGCGTAAATCGTGAACGGGTCCGTGGGGTCTTCTTCGTAGAAGGCCAGCAGTTGCTGCAAGCGGCTTGGTGCGGTTTCCATCGGGCAGGATTTTGAGTATCTTCGCCCCAAATTTGGGACTTTCCCCTATTTTCTCCTCCATATAAGCAGCCGTAGATGAAGTTTCTCGTTTGCATCAGCAACGTGCCCGACACGACCACCAAAATCACCTTCACGCCCGACAACAAAGAGTTCAACAAGGCCGGCGTGCAGTTCGTGATTAATCCGTGGGATGAATACGCCCTCACCCGCGCTATCGAGCTGAAGGAAGCCGCCGGCAGCGGCACCGTCACCGTGCTGAACGTGGGCGAGGCCGACACCGAGCCCAACATCCGCAAGGCCCTGGCCATCGGCGCCGACGATGCCATCCGCGTCAACGCTCATCCGCGCGACGCCTTCTTCGTGGCCCAGCAGATTGCCCATATCGCCAAAGAAGGTGGCTACGACGTGATTCTGATGGGCAAGGAAAGCATCGACTACAACGGCTTCCAGGTGCACGGCATGGTGGGTGAGCTGCTCGGCATCCCGACGGTGGCCCCGGCCATGAAGCTCGACATGAACGGCAACACGGCCACGCTGGAGCGCGAAATCGAAGGCGGCAAGGAAATCGTGGAGGTGCAGACGCCCTTCGTGGCTTCCTGCCAGCAGCCCATGTGCGAGCCTCGCATCCCCAACATGCGCGGCATCATGACGGCCCGCACCAAGCCCCTGAAAGTGGTGGAGCCCGTCGGCGACGCGCCCCGCACTGCCGTGGCCGAGTACGCCCTGCCCCCCAAAAAAGAAGGCGTCAAGCTCATTCCCGCCGAAAGCGCCGGCGAGCTAATCCGCCTGCTCCGCCAAGAAGCGAAAGTAATCTAAGGAGACATGAGACTTGGGGACATGAGAAGTGAGACAGACGCCGGTTCTGCTTCATGTCTTCCAAGCGTAAGTCGTCTGTCTCACTTCTCATGTCTAACAGTCTCATGTCTAATAAAATGTCTGTACTAGTTGTAGTTGAATGTGATGGTGGCGAGGTGAAAAAGTCCTCGCTGGAAGTGGCCACTTACGGCAGCCAGGTAGCTCAGATGCTGGGCACCACGGCCACGGCCGTAGCCGTGGGCGAAGCCACCGAGGCCAGCCTGGCCCAGCTGGGCGAGCAGGGCATCAGCAAGGTGCTCTACGATGCCGAGCCCCGCCTGAAAGATTTTGTAAACGGCGCCTACACCAAGCTGATTGCCGCCGCGGCCCAGCAGGAAGATGCCAAAGTGCTGGTGCTGGCCAACTCCAACATCGGGGCCGCCGTGGGTTCCCGCCTGTCGGTACGCCTGGGTGCCAGCCTGGCTACCAACGTGGTGGAGCTGCCCCAGATCAGCGGCGACCAGTTTGTGGTGAAGCGCGGGGCCTTTTCGGGCAAGGCGCTGGCCAACGTGGTACTGACCGGCGAGCGGAAAATTCTGGCCGTAAAGAAGAACTCCATTGAAGCCCAGCACGAGGCCGGCAAAACCGCTCAGGTGCAGTCCTTCTCGGCCCAGCTCACCGACGCCGACTTTGCCGATGCGCCCAAGCAAGTAGTAATGCAGGAGCAGGCCGGCGGCGTGCTCCTGCCCGAGGCCGACAAAGTGGTATCGGGTGGCCGCGGCATGAAAGGCCCCGAAAACTGGCACCTCATCGAGGAGTTGGCTAAGGCCCTGGGCGCGGCAACGGCCTGCTCCAAGCCCGTGTCGGACGTGGACTGGCGCCCCCACCACGAGCACGTGGGCCAAACCGGCATCACCGTGTCGCCGAACCTGTACATTGCCTGCGGCATCTCGGGGGCCATTCAGCACTTGGCCGGCGTTAACTCGTCCAAGGTAATTGTGGTCATCAACAAAGACCCCGAAGCCCCGTTCTTCAAAGCCGCTGACTACGGCATCGTGGGCGACGTATTCGACGTGCTGCCCAAGCTCACGCAGGCCGTGAAGGAACTCAGCTAATGAGTGAATGAGTGAATGAGCGAATGAGTGAATTACTGGTAAGACAGTCACTCATTCGCTTTTTTCACGTTAAACCTTTCATTCCCTCATCCACTCATTTACTCATTCACTCATTCGTGAAGAAGATTCCGCTCGAAATTCTAGGCCTATCGTCCAGCCAGTCCCAGTCGGGGTCGTTTGCCCTGATTCTGGGCGAGAAAACCGGCAACCGGCGCTTGCCGATTATCATTGGCATGTTCGAGGCGCAGAGCATTGCCATTCAGATAGAGAAAATCAACCCCAACCGCCCGCTCACCCATGACCTGTTCAAGTCGTTTGCTGAGCAGCTGCACGTGGCAGTGCTGGAGGTGGTGATTTCCGACCTGAAGGAAGGCGTATTCTACTCCAAAATCGTGTGCTCCGACGGAGCCAGCACGTTTGAGCTGGATGCTCGCCCCTCCGATGCCATTGCCATTGGCCTGCGGTTTGGGGTGCCCATCTTCACAGTGGAAAGCGTGCTCAGCGAAGCCGGTATTATTCTTTCGGACCTCGACGAAAACGCCGACGATGATTCGGATGAGGACGACGAGGACGAGGATGACGACACCAGCAGCGGCCCCGCGGCACCAGCACCTCGGGACCCCAGCGGGCAGGTGTCGCTGGACGAGCTGACCAAGATGCTGGCTCAGGCCCTGGAAAAAGAGGATTACGAAAAAGCCGCCAAAATCCGCGACGAGCTGAACAAGCGTAACGGGTAAATCCCGCTGCTTGCCGCCGCAACCCCAGCTTTTCCCATGAGCGGAGGAGCTGGGGTTTTGCTTTACCTTGCTGCCTCGGTTTTGTTCTGCACGTCTTCCTCCCGATGAACCCTATCTCCTCCGCTGCTGCTCCCGACCTGCGCTACCCCATCGGCTCTGCCGTGCTGCCCGACGAGCCCCTGGACCGGGGCGCCCGCACCGCCTACATTGCCCAAATTGTCCTGCTAGCGGACCAGGTGCGCGCTGCTGTAACCGGCCTCACGCCCACCCAGCTCAACACGCCCTACCGCCCCGGCGGCTGGACCGTGCGCCAGGTTATCCATCACCTGCCCGACTCTCACCTGAATGCCTACACCCGAATGCGGCTGGCCCTCACCGAAGACGTGCCTACCATTCGGCCCTACGAGGAACAGCTCTGGGCAGAGCTGCCCGACGTGGCTGCCACACCTCCGGCGGTGTCGTTGGCCCTGCTCGAAGCCCTGCACATTCGCTGGACCATCCTGCTCCGCAACCTCACCGAGGCGCAGTGGCAGCGGACGTTCTACCACCCCGGCTCCCAGCGCACCTTCACCCTCGACCAGGCCTTGGTTATGTACGCCTGGCACGGCCGCCATCACCTGGCCCACATCACCGAGCTGCGCCAGCGGCAAGGATGGTAAGAGTCATTGCGAGGCTGTAACACGACGCAGTCCGTCCTGGTCAAGGTGACAAGTTTTGACCTACTCTACTGCCCCGACGTTGGGCCTCGCTCCCCGGCTCTCTCTCCGAAAAGAGAAGCCAAACAGCCTAACAAAAAGCCCCTGCCATCACTCGAATGCAGGGGCTTTTCAGTAGGCCAGCGTTTGTCACTCCGAACGGGACGGATTGCTTCGCTCCGCTCGCACTGACGTGGGGTTACAGCTCCGATAAGGGCTCTGAGGCTAAGGCTTCCAGGCCGCCTTCGCTTTCTTCGTCCACCTTCTTGGCGGCGCGCACCAGGCTGCTGCTGAAAATAAATTCCTTTAACTCAGGTACTTGTGCGTTGAGAATTTCATCCTTGTTGCCGTCCCAGAGCTTCAGACCTTTGTAGAGAAAGATGATATGGTCCCCGATTTCTACCACCGAGTTCATGTCGTGGGTGACGACAACGGTGGTGATGTTGTACTCGTGGGTGATTTCGTGGATGAGTTCGTCGATTTTGATGCTGGTGAGCGGGTCGAGGCCGGAATTGGGCTCGTCGCAAAACAGGTAGGTGCAGTGGGGGGCAATGGCGCGGGCAATACCCACGCGTTTCTTCATGCCGCCGGATAGTTCGGAGGGCATTTTGGGGCCGGCGTTTTCGAGGCCCACGCGCTTCAGGCAAAACTCTACCCGGTCGCGGCGCTCCTCGCGGGTCATGTCGGGCGTAAGCATCTTCAGCGGAAACTCCACGTTTTCGTACACCGTCATGGAGTCGAACAGGGCCGAGCCCTGGAACAGCATGCCGATTTTCTTTCGGATTTCCTGGCGGATATTCACCTTGTTGTTGGTGAACATGGTGCCGTCGAAGGTAATCGAGCCCAGGTCGGGCTTCATCAGCCCCACAATGCACTGCAGCAGCACCGACTTGCCCGTGCCCGAGCCGCCGAGCAGCAAGTTGCACTTGCCCGTCTCGAAGGTGCAGGTGATGCCCCGCAGCACCGGATTGCCATTGAAGGACTTCTGGACGTTATGAACTTCAATCATTTCTTAGGGACTTAGGGTCTTGGGGGATTAGGGACTTGGTTTTTGGGCTAACCTCAGCGACGAGCTATGTACCATAAGTTGGTCAGAACAAATCTAAGTCCCTAAGCTCCCAAGACCCTACTTCCCTCCTTATAGCAACACCGCGGCCAGCACGAAGTCGGCCACGAGAATGGCGATGATGGAGTTGTTGACGGCCGTGGTGCTGGCTGCCCCTACTTCGAGGGCGCCACCTTGGGTGTAGTAGCCTTTAAACGACGATATAGCCGATACGAGGAAAGCAAACACTACCGATTTAATCAGCGCGAATAGGATGTTATAAGGAATAAAATCAGTGCGCAAGCCCTCCACATACTCCTGGGCCCCGATGGCGCCCGTAAGCGTGCCGGCCAAGTAGCCCCCGATGATGGACAAGGACATGGCCAGGATAACCAGCAGCGGAAACATGAGCATGGACGCAATAATGCGCGGCAGCACCAGGTAAGAGGCCGAGTTGATGCCCATGACCTCCAGGGCCGACACCTGCTCGGTGATGCGCATGGTGCCCAGGCCGCCCGCAATGCTGGAGCCCACCTTGCCGGCCAGCACAATGCTGGTGATGGTGGGCGCCAGCTCCAGAATCGTCATTTCGCGCACCATGTAGCCGATGGTGCTCTTGGGAATCAGCGGGTTGGTGAGGTTGTAGGCAATCTGCACGCAGGTCACGGCCCCGATAAAGGCCGACACAATGGCCACGATGAAAACCGAATCGATACCAATAAGGATGCACTCGTCGATGGTGCGCTGCCACAGCACTTTAAAACGCTCTTTCCGCGTGAGCATGCTCTGTATGAAGAGCAGGAATTCACCGAAGGTTTTGACCATATGCGTGAAAGACAGAAAAGAAAAGCGGAAACTTGCGGTGAAGGCAGCGGCCGGAGCCGGCCGGCTCAACAACCCGCCTCGCATACGTAAAATCAGATTCAGCAATCAAAGGAATGCAAAAAAATATTGTCGTTGTCACGGGCGGAAGTAAAGGAATCGGGCGGGCACTGGTGGGGCGCTTTCTGCAGGCGGGCTACCCGGTCGTGACCTGTGCCCGCTCAGGAGCCGACCTGGAGGCTCTGCACCAAGCCATGCGCGCAGCACTACCGGATGCCGTGCTCCACACCCTGCCCGCCGACCTCAGCCAGCAAGCCGAGGCTCGGCGCTTCACCGATTTTGTGCAGAGCCTTGGCTCGGTGGATGTCCTCATCAATAATACCGGCTCCTTTCTGCCCGGCCGTCTGCAAGATGAGCCTCAGGATGGCTCCCAGCTGCGGCAGATGCTGGCTGTGAACCTGCTCAGCGCCTACGATGTAACCCTGGCCCTGCTGCCGGGCCTGCTGGCCCAGGGCGCGGGCCACATTTTTACCATCTGCTCCACGGCCAGCATCACGCCCTATCCCAATGGCGGCTCCTACGGCATTGCCAAGCACGCCCTGCTAGGCTTCACCAAGAACCTGCGCGAGGAGCTGAAAGACCAGGGCATCCGCGTCACGGCTGTGCTGCCCGGCGCCACGCTCACCGCCAGCTGGGAAGGCGTGGACCTGCCCGCCGAGCGATTCATCCGCGCCGAGGACGTAGCCGAAGCCGTTTTCGCCACCTATTCCCTCTCGCCCCAAGCCGTAGTCGAGGAGCTACTGATTCGTCCGCAGCTGGGGGACTTGTAAACCTCACCCCCTAGCCCCCTCTCCACAAGAGAGGGGGAACTAGCTCTAGTTGCCTCACCCCCACCCCTCTCCGAAAAGGAGAGGGGCTCTAGCGCTAGTTTTTAGCTGATGTTCTATTAGCCTACTGCTCAACTACCATCAACCAGCCCTAGCCTCTCCAATTAAGGGACTCTAGCTCTAACAAACTAGAACTAGAGCCCCTCCCTTTTGGGGAGGGGGTGAGGTCCTGGTCACTCCGCCTGCATCTTGCCCTTGCCGGTTACCTGCACCTCGGTGCGCAGGGTGGGGGCCGGGCGGTAGAAGATGGTGCCCAGGCTGGCGTGGATGCCGCTGAGCAGCTCGGTGACGGTAAGGTGGGCGTTGCCGGTGCTGAACTGGTTGGTGCGGAAGTCAGCGGTGCGGGCCGTGAGGCCCTGGGCGTAGGTGCTGCCCTTGCCGCCCACGGTCAGGTGCAGCTCGTCGGCGCGGCCCCGCACCCGGATGTCGCCCAGCTCGTATTGGTCGAGCCAGAGGTAGCGGCTGTCCACGGTGAGGTCGTAGTTGCCGGACCCGGTGAGGTGGTAGAAGATGGTATCGGCGCGGAAGGTGCCCTGGGTGCGGATGTCAGCCTGCCCCCACAGCCAAAGGCCGTGCAGGCGCGGCACGTGCAGCGTGACTTCGCGGGGCGTGTCGTAGCGGCGCACCCAGTTGCAGCGGCTGGTGTTGCGGACGGTCAGGTGGCCGTTCTCGACCGTCAGGCGAATGTCTTCTTGCAGGTTCTTGCCAGCCTTTACTTCGGCGTAGGTTGCCGTGTCCTGCACCAAGGTCACCTGCACGTTGTCGTAGGTGGTGAGCTGGTTGAATGGGGGCAGACTGCGGCGCTCCGTCACGATGCTGCCGGTGCTGGTGAAGCAGCCGGCTTCGTTTTCTTTGCTACAGGCGGCCAGCAGCAAGGCCAGCAGCGGGAGCAGCCCCGTGGTGCGTTTCGCACGTAAAAGCCGCCGGGGGGCGTTACCTTGCGTCCTCATTGCAAACCACGTCATCAACTAGAACCATGGACATACGCGGCAAGGTAGCCATTATCACGGGCGTCAGCAAAGGAATTGGGCGGGCCACGGCCGAGGCCTTGCTGGCCCAAGGCATGGTGGTGGCCGGCTGGGGCCGCACCGCTCCTGAGGGCCTCACGCACGAGCGGTTCCAGTTTTTCGGGTGCGACGTGCGCGACGAGGTGGCCGTGCAGGAGGCCCTGATGAACACGCAGCGGGAGCTGGGCCAGGAAATTCACGTGCTCGTGAACAACGTCGGCCTGGGCGTGGCCGGCGAGGTAGACGGCTTTTCGTCGGACGATTGGAAGCTGATGTTCGATACCAACGTGCACGGCTTGTTTTACTGCACCAAGGCCGTACTGCCGCAGATGAAGCGCCAGCAGCTGGGCCACATCATCAACATCTCATCCATTGCCGGCACCACGGGCATCGAGAAGATGGCCGGCTACTGCGCCACTAAGTTTGCGGTGCGAGGCTTTTCGCAGTCGGTGTTCAAGGAAGTGCGCAAGGATGGCATCAAAGTCACCTGCTTTTACCCTGGCTCCACCCAAACCAACTTCTTCGATGACATCCCCGGCACCGAGGCCAACGACGCCATGATGCAGCCCGAGGACATTGCCGCTACCATCGTCTACGCCCTGGAAACGCCCTTCAACTTCCACCTCGTGGATATTGAAATGCGCCCCTTACAGCCGAAGAAGTGAGTTTTTGGTTTTTAGTGAGTGATTTTTGGTTGTTCGTATGAACCCGAAAACCACCCGCCAAAAACCATCCACCAAAACCAATTCATGGTAGAAGTTCAGCAACTCACCAAAATCTTCGGCCCGCAAACGGCTGTGGACAGCATCAGCTTCTCGGTTGGGAAGGGAGAAATCCTGGGTTTCCTGGGGCCGAACGGGGCGGGCAAGTCCACCACCATGAAGATGGCCACGGGCTACCTGCCGCCCACGGCCGGCACCATCGTGGTGGAGGGCTACGACGTGCAGGCGGCCCCGCTGGAAGTGCGCCGCCGCGTGGGCTATTTGCCCGAGCACAACCCCTTGTACCTGGACATGTACGTGCACGAGTACCTGGAATTCATCGGGTCGGTGCACGGGCTGCGGGGCAGCGGCTTGCGCCAGCGGGTGCAGCAGCTGGTGGATAGGGTAGGGCTGGGCCGGGAGCAGAACAAGCAGATCGGGGCCCTGTCGAAGGGGTACCGCCAGCGCGTGGGCTTGGCGCAGGCGCTGCTGCACGACCCCGGCGTGCTCATCCTCGACGAGCCCACCACCGGCCTCGACCCGAATCAAATCGGCGAAATCCGCAGCCTCATCCGGGAGCTGGGCCAAGATAAAACCGTCATCTTCAGCACCCACATCCTGCCCGAAGTAGCCGCCCTGTGCAGCCGAGCCGTCATCATCAACCGGGGCCGCCTCGTCGCCGACTCACCCGTGGCGGAGCTGGGCGCCCGCGCTGCCGGCGAAATCATCATTCGGGCCGAGTTTGAGCAGCCCATCGACCCGGCGCCGCTGCTGGCCCTGCCCGGCATCCTGAGTGCCGAGCGCGAAACCGGTGCCACCTACCGCATCCGCACCCGCGCCGGCGCCGACCAGCGCGGGGCCATTTCGCGCTTGGCCGCCGCCCAGGGCTGGGTGCTGCTGGGCCTGCGGCAGGAAGAACAAAGCCTGGAGCAAGTGTTTCAGCAGCTGACCATGTAGCGTAAGCTTTAGCTTGCGCCCGTCCGCGCCGGCCGCATCACCTTCTTACCCACCCAATACCGTCAGCCGAACTCAGGCGGCCGACGGCGCAAGCTGAAGCTTACGCCACATTCTATGCTCGCCATTCTTCGCAAAGAATTCAATTCCTTTCTCAACTCCCCGGTGGCCTACGTGGTGCTGGGGGTGTTTTTGGTGGCCACGGGGCTGTTTGTGTGGGTGTTCCCCGACAGCTCGGTGCTGGACTACGGGTTTGCCGACCTGCAGACCTTGTTCAACATGGCGCCCTGGATTTTCCTGTTTCTGATTCCGGCCCTGACCATGCGCACCTTTGCCGAGGAGAAGAAAGCCGGTACTATTGAGCTGCTGCTCACCCGCCCGCTTACCGATGGGCAAATAATCGGAGGCAAGTACCTGGCCTGCTTGCTGCTGGCCTTGCTGGCCCTGGTGCCCACGCTGCTCTACTACTACTCGGTGTACCAGCTCGGCAACCCCCGCGGCAACATCGACTCGGCCGCCACGGTGGGTTCCTACCTGGGTCTGGCTCTGCTGGCGGCCGTGTTTGCCGCCATCGGCGTGTTTGCCTCGGCCATCACCCGCGACCAAATCATTGCCTTTCTGGTGGCCGTGGTAGGCTGCTTCCTGGTGTACTCCGGCTTCGATTCGCTGGCTTCGGTATTCGACGGGGCCCCGGCCTACTACATCAGCCAGCTCGGCATTGCCGCCCACTACCGCGACCTAAGCAAAGGCCTCATCGACTCCCGCGACCTGCTCTACTTCTTCAGCCTGATTGCCGGCCTGCTCCTGGCTACCCGCCTGGTGCTGCAAAGCCGGAACTGGTGACCCCTCCCCAAAAGGGATGGACTTCTAGTTATAGCCATAGCACATACGATTGCCTGCCCGGTTAGATGCTCTGCTACCAACAGCAGAACGAAAAGCCCCTCCCTTTTGGGGAGGGGTTGGGGAGGGGTCTACGGAACCACATGTCTGAACAACTAAATATATCCACTGCTTCTACCCGCAAACGCCGCGACCTGACCCGCTTTGGGCTGGTTGTGGGCTTGCTGTTGCTGCTCAACTTCCTGGGCGGCCTCTATTTCTTCCGCCTTGATTTGACGGAGGAGAAGCGCTACACCATGTCGGGGGCCACGAAGGCGCTGCTGCAGAACCTGCGGCAGCCCGTGACAGTGACGGTGTACCTGGAGGGCGACTTCCCGCCGGGCTTTCGGCGCTTGCAGCAGTCGGTGCGCGAGACGCTGAACGAAATGCAGGTGTATGGTGGCGCCAACCTGCACTACGTGTTCGTGGACCCCTCGGCGGCTGGCACTGAGCAGGCCCGCAACGAGTATTACGCCTCGCTGCTTAAGAAGGGGCTGCGGCCGACCAACCTGGGCGCCAACGAGAACGGCAAGCGGGTCGAAAAAATCATCTTCCCCTGGGCCACCGTGGCCGCGGGCGGCAAGGAAGAAAACGTGCTCCTGCTGCGCGGCAACCAGGCCGCCCCCGCCGACGTGCGCCTCAACCAAAGCATCGAAGGCCTTGAATACGAGCTGGCTAGCGCTATCCGCAAGCTCAGTCCCGGCCAGCGCAAGCGCATTGGGGTGGTAGAAGGCCACGGCGAGCTAACCAACCAGGAAGCCGGCGACTTGATCGGCTCGTTGGGCCAGTTCTACGACGTATTTCGGGTGAACCTGGCCCAGTCTAGGCCCCAGGATTTGAAAACACTCAGCGCCCTCATCGTGGCCAAGCCGGCCACGGCGTATTCAGAGCCGGAGAAGTTTAAGCTCGACCAGTTTATCACCCAGGGCGGCAACGCGCTGTTCTTTGTGGATGCCATGCGCGTCAACCTCGACAGCGCTAACCGCGGCGGCATGTTGTCGTTTCCGCTTCAGCTCAATCTGGAGGACCAGCTCTTCCGCTACGGCGTGCGCGTCAACCCCGACCTACTGCTGGACCTCAACTCCGGCGTCATTCCGCTGGTCACGGGTGCCCTCGGCGACAAGCCCAAGGTGGAGCCCATGCCCTGGCAGTTTTATCCGCTGATCAACAACTTCAGCCCGCACCCCATCACCCGCAACCTTGACGCGGTGTACACCAAGTTTGTGAGCAGCCTTGACACGGTGAAGGCCGTGGGTATCCGCAAAACGCCCTTGCTGTTTACTTCGCGCTACACCCGCGTGCTGCCCGCGCCGGTGCCCATCAACCTCAACGACGCCCGCCTGCCCCCCGACCCTAAGCTGTACAAGGCCCAATTCGAGCCCGTGGGCTACCTGCTCGAAGGCCAGTTCCGCTCCCTTTACGCCAACCGCGCCGAGCCCGGCACCACCCGCTTCCTCCCCGAAACCAGCCCCAACGCCAAGCCGGCCAAAATCCTCGTCGTCTCCGATGGCGACTTCGTGCGTAACGAGGTGGACCCCAAAACCGGCCGCCCTTTCCGCCTGGGCTTCGACCGCCTCGCCAACACCGAATTCGCCAACCGCGAGCTGGTTCTCAACGCCGTGGACTACCTGCTCGACGAGTCGGGCCTGATTGCCGTGCGCGGCAAGCAAATCACCCTGCGCCCCTTGGATAAGCCCCGCGTAGCCGAGGAGCGCCGCCGCTGGCAACTGCTGAACCTGGCCGCTCCGCTGGCGCTGCTGGGCCTGTTCGGGGCTGTGCGCGCGTGGCGGCGGAAGCGGAAGTACGCGCGGTTTTAGAATAAAACTAGAGGCTAGGAAACAGGTGGTAGTGGGCGAGCCGAATGATGCACATGCGTGATGTCTAAGCGAGTCGCGCTGAGCACTTCGTACATGATGCGGTAGTTTCCCTCCACTACCTCTCTAATGGTTTCATCCTGATATTCAGGTACCATGCGTCCCGCCATCGGGAACTGCGCCAGCATATCTGTTTTCGCAATTATCCGAGTAATGAGCTGTTCGGCGTAGCTCAGAGAAATCTGCATAGCAAAATCGCGGACGGCGCTCAACTCCTCCAGCGCTGCATTGGTCCACCTTATTTGAACCACGTCTGCACCAAGCTTTTTACTTCTTCGTGCGATACGGTTTCGCCTTTTCGGCTCTGCTCGCGGCCCTTTTCAATTTTTTCTATTAGCAATAAGCGCTCAACTAAGTCATCCAATTCAATTTCCTCTGGCAAGGCGTTGACCGCAGCCAATACAGTTTGCTTATTCATGTTTTATACAAGGCTAGGTTGTTGACAAAGTAAGAATTTTGCCAGCTAAATGGTTCTTGTGAAAAACGGATGCTGCCGTCAAAGGCGTGCATGTGACTTCTTGTTGTCGCCCCGAGAAAGTGTGCTACTTCACTCTGCTGAGTTCTGAACTCTGTGTCCAAGTTAGTTTTCTGATTGCAGAAAACAGCAGAGAGTGTTGTTTGAGCTGCCACGTGCCGAATCAGGCAGAGCGACCTGCCACCGTGGTGATTTAGCTGCACAGATGACTTCTGGACACCACTTGAGCCGCTAGAAAACCCCGTCTTCGTTCCCTATCTTTGCCTTCTACCCAACCAAGCGCGAAACACCCCCTCCGTATGAAGTTCATCGTCTCGTCTTCCGCCCTGCTCAAGCAGCTCCAGAGCATCAACGGCGTGGTTACGAATAACCCCGTGGTGCCGATTCTGGAGAACTTCCTCTTTGAAATCGAGGACGGCAAGCTGACGATTACGGCCTCCGACCTGGAGACCAGCATGATAACCGAGCTGCCCGTGGAAGCCCGCGACAGTGGCCGCATTGCCGCGCCGGCCCGCATCCTGCTCGATACCCTGAAAAACCTGCCCGACCAGCCCGTCACCTTCACCCTGGACGAGGAAACCTACACCATCGAAATTGCCAGCTCCAACGGGCGCTACAAGCTGGCCGGCGAAAACGCCACCGATTTCCCCCGCGTGCCGGTAGTGAAAGGCTCGGCTCCGGTGGAAATTCCGTCCTCGTCTTTGTCGCGGGCCATTAATAAAACCATCTTCGCCGTCAGCACCGACGAGCTGCGCCCGGCCATGACCGGCATCCTGGTGCAGCTGGCCGACGCGCAGGTAACCTTCGTGGCTACCGACGGGCACCGCCTGCTGCGTTACCGCCGCTCCGACGTGGGCGCCGGCCAAACGGCCAACATTATTATTCCGCGCAAGGCTTTTAATCTGCTCAAAGGCGCCCTGCCCTCCGAGGCTACGCCCGTGCGCATGGAGTTCAACAACTCCAACGCCTTCTTTGCCTTCAACCAGATGCGCCTCGTGTGCCGCCTCATCGACGAGCGGTACCCCGACTACGAGAACGTTATTCCGGTATCGAATCCTAACAAGCTCATCATCAGCCGCCAGGAGCTGCTGAACTCGGTGCGCCGTATCAGCATCTACTCCAACAAAACCACCCACCAGGTGCGCCTGCGCCTGGCGGGTTCCGAGCTGACGGTATCGGCTGAAGACCTCGACTTCTCGAACGAAGCCAACGAAAAGCTGGCCTGCCAGTACGACGGGGAGGACATGGAAATCGGCTTCAACGCCAAGTTCCTCACCGAAATGCTCTCGAACATCGACTCCGAGGAAATTACCCTGGAGCTGAGCACCCCCAACCGCGCCGGCCTGCTCATGCCCACCACCCCCGACGACAATGAAAGCATCCTCATGCTGGTCATGCCGGTGATGCTGAACAACTACGTGTAATTTTTCAAATGAGTGAATGAGCGAATGAGTGGATGAGTGAATGAAAAAGGTTCATCTGCTCCATTCACTCACCCACTCATTCGCTCATTCACTCATTTCCATGAAGAAGTCCGAAATCCGCTTCAGCATTGCCCTCGATGACCAGAAAGTACCCGAGGCCATCAGCTGGTCGGCTACCGATGCGGGTCCTGATATCCATTTTGCCAAGGCCATCAACGTGGCCATCTGGGACCGGGCGCAGAATGGCACCATGAAGATTGACCTCTGGACCAAGGATATGCCCGTGGATGCCATGAAGTATTTTGTGGTGGACACCATCGGCTCCATGGCCGAAACCATTCTGACGGCCACCAACGACCAGGTAATGGCCACCAAGATGCGCGACCTGTGCCGGGCCCTCTCCGAGCATATCGAGGAGGAAGAGCGGAAGCAACGTTAAGCCTGTAGTAACCCAGCAAAAAGCCCCGCCGGATGCATCCGGCGGGGCTTTTTGCTGGGTTACTAATTGAGTTGCCGCTAACGCGTGCGGGGCGTAGGCTCCGTTGTGCGGCCCGGCGTAAGCACTGCGCCGTTGCTGCTGGCGGGCAGCGGGTTCTGCACCGACTTGACGAAGATGGCGTTGGCTGGCTGGGTCAGGAAGTCCATGCTGAATGTGTTGTACTGCTTGCGCGAATCGTAATACGCGCTGTACTGGTTGGTACTCAGCACCGATTGCAACTCCTGGTCGCGCTCCTTGCACACCGCGTTACACTGCTCCGCAATGAGCTTGGTGTTGCCGGCGTTGCGCTGGTTGATAGCCACGATTTTAGCCTGCTTATCCTCGTTGATGGCTTGCAGACGGGTTTTCTGATAGCCATTCAGGCGCAGGTCGCGGGCCATTTGGTCGGAGAGGCGGCGGGCATGGGCCTGTACCGGGTTCAGCCGCGGCGACGGTTTGGTGTTATCCTGCGGCTCAGGGGAAGGCTTTTGCTGGGCCTGCGCGCTGCACGTGGCAGCCAGGAGCAGAGCGGCGGTGGCAAGTTGCTTTCTCATTATCGTTATCAGGTCAAAGTCAGACAAAACCAGTGGGCCAACAAGCCAGCCAGCCGCACCAGTGCTGCCCAGATAACGAAAAACAGTGCCAGGGAGTTTACGGAGAGGATTAAAAGTAGCTTCCTGCAAGCTCTGGCGTTAATGGCCTCATCCCTAATACCTTTCCGGGAAAGATGGAGGATAGCTTTTTATTTCCAGGAGCTAGAGCAAGTTCTCCTCTCCCCCGGAGAGGGGCTAGGGGTGAGGCCACCAGCGCTTAGAACTTGTTTTTCCACATCATCGACTCCACGGGCTTCACCGTGCGCTCATTGTACTTGGCGTTGGCTTTGCGGTTGTAGAAGGTTTCCACGTTGCCTTGCACGGCGAAGTAGATGAGTTGGCCCACCGGCATGAGGTGGTACACCCGCACCGGCATCGACACGCTGATTTCCAGGGTCCAGGTGTTGCAGAAGCCAATGTCGCCCTTGCCGGCGGTGGCGTGGATGTCGATACCCAGGCGGCCGACGCTGCTCTTGCCCTCCAGAAACGGTACGTGGGCGTGGCTTTCGGTATATTCTTCGGTGACGCCCAGGTAGAGCGTGCTCGGCTGGAGCACGAAACCCTCGGCGGGGATTTCAAACGTGTCGATTTGGTTGTGCCTGCGGGCGTCCAGCACCGTGTCGCGGTAGGTGGCCAGGTAGCGGCCCAGGTGCACATCGTAGGAGTTGGTGCCGAGGCAGCTTCGCTCAAACGGTTCAATGACAATGTTGCCCCGCTCTATTTCGGCGAGAATCTGCTGGTCGGTGAGAATCATATTCCTTTACTTAGTACTTAAGAATTAGTAATGAAGAATTAGTGCTAAAACGTCGCTGCCTACCAACAAGGCCCGCACAACGGATTATGAATTACTACTTCTTAGTTACTAATTATTCATCTTATTCATCGTCATACCGGTCTTCGGGCAGGCCGGTGGGGCGGCGCGGGCGGGTCGTCTGGCGTTGCTCCAGGTCCTCGGCCAGGGCGTCGAGGCGGGCGCGCAGGTCGGGCAGCACGCTGGTGAGCAGAAACAGGGTGAGCAGCAGGGAGCCGCCGGCGCACAGCAGCGTGAGGTAATCCAGCCAGTCGTGGCGGGGCGCGTTGTCGAGGGCGCGGGGCGGGGCGTAGGTGGGCGTAGAGGCCAGGTTGCCTTCGGGCTGGGGCTGTGCCTCTTCCTGAGCCGATGCGGCAGCGTCCGGGGTGCTCGTAGTAGCCTCTCCATCGGCGGGCGGCACGGCGGCGCCATCGGCGGCCAGGTCCTCGGGGGCAGGGTCTTCGGAAGCGTTAAACTGAGCCGCGCCCTGCTGAATCACCCGCTGCAAGCTGCGAATCAAGGCCACCCGCTCGTCGCGGGGCAGCACCCGGATAAAGAACTCGAAGTTGCGGTCCACCAAAATGGAGTTCAGCTGCTTCTCGAACTCCGCCAAGTCGGTGCGGCCCTGCCCGAAGCGGTTCTTGAACCGCTCCGACACGCCGTTATAGTTCTGAAATAGCTTCTGCAAGTCGGGCCGGCCGGGGAAGGCGTCGAAGTCCTTGCGGGCCTTAGCCGTGCGCAGCGAGGCCGGAAACTTGCCCCGCGCAAACGACTTGTCGTACACGGTTTCCATGGTCCGGAAGTTCAGCTCCTCCACGGTGCGGTCGAACAGGCGCTTGTTGGCGGCGGCGGGCGTTTCGGCCTGGGCTAGCCGGGTGGCCGGCACAATCAGCCATAGCAGAAGCCACAAGGAAAGCAGTGGGCGGGAAAGGGGCATAGCGGCAATCGGGTTTGCCGCAAAGGTCGCAGAATTTATAATGTGAAAAATAGGTGAAATGTGGTTGGAATGTGAGAAATGCGGGCGATGAGGTCGTGTCACTCTGAGCGTAGCGCAGGACCTCATTGCCCACATTTCGCACCTTCCAACTACATTCTGCACATTACAACCCGTGCGCCTCGCGCATGGACTCGCGGCAGGCCGTGAGGTAGAGGTCCACCAGGTCGTCGGTTATGGCGGTGCTGACGAACAGGGCCTCGTACTGAGCCGGGGCCAGGTAGATACCGCGGTGCAGCATGGCCCGGAAGTAGCGGCCGAAGGCTTCGGTGTCGGAGGTTTTGGCCGAGTCGAGGTCGGTGACGGGCTGGCTGGTGAAGAACACGCTGAACATGGAGCCCACCTGGTTGACGGTGTAGTGCAGGCCCAGGTCGGCGGCAATCTGGCGGGTGCCGTCGGCGAGGCGGGTGGTGATGCGGTTCAGCTCCGGGTACAGCTCGGGGTGCTCCTGGAGGTAGGTAAGCTGGGCCAGGCCGGCGGCCGTGGCAATGGGGTTGCCAGAAAGCGTGCCGGCCTGATATACCTTGCCAGCCGGGGCCACCTGGTTCATGATGTCCTGACGGCCTCCGTAGGCGCCCACCGGCATGCCGCCCCCAATGATTTTGCCCAAAGTGGTAAGGTCGGGGGTGATGCCGTACAGCTCCTGGGCCCCGCCGCGGGCCAGGCGGAAGCCGGTCATCACCTCATCAAAAATGAGCACAATGCCGTGGCGAGTGCACAGCTCGCGCAGGCCGGCCAAGTAGCCCGGCTGCGGCGCCACCAGCCCCATATTGCCCACCACCGGTTCCAGAATCAGAGCCGCTACCTGGCCAGGATTGGCGTCGATAATCTGCTCCACAGCGGCCAGATTGTTATAAGGCACCGTGAGCGTGTCCTGGGCTACGCCCTGGGTTACGCCCGGCGAGTCGGGGGCACCCAGGGTGAGGGCGCCGGAGCCGGCCGCAATCAGGAAGGAGTCGCCGTGCCCGTGGTAGCAGCCCTCAAACTTGATGATTTTGTCGCGCCCGGTGTAGCCCCGCGCCACCCGAATGGCCGACATGGTAGCCTCGGTGCCCGAGTTGACCAGGCGCACTTTTTCGATGCTGGGCACCATCTGCTTGATCAGCTCGGCCATTTCCACCTCGCGGCGCGTGGGGGCGCCAAACGACAACGAGCCCTGCACGGCCTGCTGCACGGCGTCCAGCACCACGTCGGGGGCGTGGCCCAGAATCATCGGGCCCCAGGAGTTGATGAAGTCCAGGTAACGGTTGCCGTCCACGTCGGTCAGCCAGGCGCCCTTGGCCGACTGCATAAACACCGGGTGGCCGCCCACGGCGCGGAAGGCCCGCACCGGCGAGTTGACGCCGCCCGGAATGTGCTGCTTGGCCCGCGTAAACAGGGCGTCGGAAGCGACGAGAGAGAGGTCGGTGGCAGGGGTGGAGGTGGTAGATTCCATAGAAAAGCGTGGGGCCCGAAGCCGTAGTTTCGGGCAGGAGTGAATAGTTGGAGTGAGGCGGACCAGAGCACCCAAGGCTGAAGCCCTGGGCTAGTCAGCGGAAATGAACGACCCGCTGCGTAGCCCAGGGCTTCAGCCCTGGGGGCGGAGGAATAACCTACCGGATGCCCACCGGGTTCAGCACTTCCACTTCTAGGCGCTCCAGCTTGGTGAGAGGCACGTACTGGTTGTCGTGGGCGCCGCCGGGGTAGCCGATGCCCTGAAACAAGGCCCCCGACACCGGGCCGCTGTTGGCCAGGGGCTGCTGAAACGCCGCTCCGTGCTGGTGCAGCACGTTGCCGAAGTAATACAGCAGCTCGAAGCCCGTGAAGGCAAACACCGAAGGCGGCAGGTTCTGGCGTTGGAGGTAGAGCTGGCGGAAGCGCTGCACGCCGGGGTTGGTCTTATCCAGGTACTTAGGGTGCACAAAGTACACCTCGCGGGCGTCGAGCTGGCCCAGGCTCACGCGCGGGTTGTCGAGCCAGGAGGCGTACGTGACGAGGGGCAGGCGGGCATCCTGGGCTTTGAGCACGCTCAGCGTGTAGGGCCCGGCCTTCTTGCCATCCGAAGCCACCACCAAGTGACCCACGGTCTTCAAATCGAGGCCCGCAAAGCCGGCAGCCAGGGACTCGTCCACGTCGGAGTTGAGGCGGCGCAGCTGAAGCACTTTGCCGCCTAGCGCCTCGTAAGCCTGCTTGTAGGCCTGGCCGAAAGCGGCTTCGTCCCTGGTGTCTTCGTAGAGCACCACGGCCGTGTGCGGACCACCCAGGCGCTGGAAGGCAAACTCGGCGGCTTGCCGGGCCTGGGTAGTGGTGCTGGGCTCGAACAGGTAGTGCCAGGCGTTATCGAGCACCAGAGTGCCGTCCTGCGACAGGGGATTGACGCAGGCAATCTGCCGCTGCTGGGCCCAGCGGGCCACCAGCTTGCTGCCCGACTTGTACACCGGCCCGATAATCAGGTCCATGCCGGCCAGCTCGGGCAGGGCCAGCAGCTGCTTGAGCTGGGTAGTGTCGGCGCCGGTGTCGTAGGCAAAAAGCTGCACCGGCCGGCCCTCGCGCTGCAAGGAGTCCTGGGCCAGGCGCAAGCCAGCGTACAGGTCGGTTACAAACTGGTTTTTGCGGCGGGTTTCCCAGCTCGGGTCGTCGAACTCGAACGGCAGCAGCACGCCAATGTTATAGGAAGCTTTACGCGCCGGGCGGGGCCGGGGCGTGTACCGGGCGCGGTCCAGCTGAAACTGCGCAATCAGCTGGTCGAGCTGAGCCCGGTCGGCGTCCTGGTACCAGCCGCCGTTGGCTAGCTTGTCGGCGTAGGCGCGGGCCAGCACCGCATCCTGCGGGTAGGTGCGCAGCAGGCTCTGGAAGGCAGTTTTGTCCTTGACGCGCGGCAGGTAGGCGGCCTTCATATTGTCGCGCTCGGCCACGAGCCGGTCGGGCGGCAGCTGGGCCAGCACCCGCAGGGCGTTGTCGAAGTCGCCCTGCTCAAACGACACCTGCCCCTGCAAAAACAGGGCATCGGGCAGGCCAGGCCACTGGGCGTACTCTGTGCGCAGCAGGTTGAGCATTTGCTCGGCCTCGGCCCAGCGCTGGGCCCGGCTGGCGGCCACGGCGTAGAGGTAGGCGGCTTCGGGAGCTTTGGCAAAGCGCCGGGCCGGGGCCGTCAGCGGCTCTAGCTCCGTCAGGGCCAGGTCGTAGCGGGCCTGGTCAAGCAGCGTTTTGCCGTTGCGGTAGCGCGTGTTCGGGTCCTGGGAGCCCAGGTTGGGCGGCAGGGGCGGCCCAGCCGGCCGGACGGGGGCAGGTTTGGGGCCCGGAGTAGCGCCGGGAGCAGCGGCCGGTTTGGCGGTGGTAGCTGGCGCGGTGGCACCGGGCTTGGTAGTAGTGGCCGGTTTGGAGCCGGTGGCCGGCACGGGTTTAGCCGCCGGGGTAGTCGGCGGCTTGGCGGAAGTGGCAGGGCGCACCACCGAGCCGGGAGCCGGGGCCGGCACGGCCGGCTTGCGCGTGGTAGTCGGCGGGGGCGTGGTGGAGCGGGGAGCTGGCTGCTGGGCCAGCGCCGCAAGGCCGCTGGCCAGGCCCACGCTTACCAGCCACAGCCGCAAATAGGAAAAGTGCCTCATAGGAGAGGAAGCCGGTCAGCAGGCCAGTGAGTTCAGGCAGCCGAAGGCCCGCTTAAAAAGCCAGCTGCCTGGCAAAGGTACGCAGATGGCACCGGGAAGATGTAGCGGTGTTTCAGAGCAAACTATTTTGTTTGATAGTATTGCTATTAAAATGAATAGTTTGCCTACATTTGCGCCGGATTCCGCATCCAGACAGCGTTTACTACCCTTCACTTTTACCACCCATTCCGCAGTATGCAACCCAAAGCGCGCATCACCGTGGCGGCCGGCGACGGCATCGGCCCCGAAATCATGACCCAGACCCTGCGTATTCTCGAAGCGGCGGGGGCAGCCCTCGAGCCCGAGTTTATTGAGGTAGGCGAGCAGGTATACCAGGCCGGCCACGCCTCGGGTATTGCGCCGGAAGCCTGGGAGTCGCTGCGGCAGACGCGGGTGTTGCTGAAGGCACCCATCACCACCCCGCTGGGAGGAGGCTACAAAAGCCTGAACGTGACCTTGCGCAAAACCCTGGGCTTGTACGCCAACGTGCGGCCCTGCCGCTCCCTGTTTCCGGCCGTGGCCACCCGCCACCCCAACCTGGACGTGGTAATCATCCGCGAAAATGAGGAGGACTTGTACGCCGGCATCGAGCACCAGCAGACCCCCGAAGTTATTCAGTGCCTGAAGCTGGTGAGCCGGCCGGGCTGCGAGAAAATCGTGCGCTACGCCTTCGAGTATGCCCGCCGCCACGGCCGCCGCCGCGTCACGTGCATGACCAAGGACAACATCATGAAGCTCACCGACGGGCTGTTTCACCGGGTGTTCATGGAAATAGGGCAGGAGTACCCCGACATCGTGCAGGACCACCAGATTATCGACATCGGCACGGCCCGCCTGGCCGACACGCCCGAGCGGTACGACGTGGTGGTGACCCTGAACCTGTACGGCGACATCCTCTCCGACGTGGTAGCCCAGCTGACCGGCTCGGTGGGCCTGGCCGGCTCCTCCAACATCGGCGACCAGGGGGCGTTGTTTGAAGCCATCCACGGCTCGGCCCCGGACATTGCGGGCCAGAACGTGGCCAACCCCTCGGGGCTGTTGCAGGCGGCTGTGCTCATGCTTATCCACCTGGGCCAGAACGAGGTAGCCGCCCGCGTGCACAACGCCTGGCTGTGCGCCCTGGAAGACGGCCTGCACACGGCCGACATCTACCGCCCCGAAACCAGCACGGCCAAAGTCACCACCGTCGGCTTTGCCGATGCTGTGATTGAACGCCTGGGCCGCCAGCCCCAGCGGCTCACGCCCATGCCGGCCGGCGCGGCGGCCCTGCCCCCGGCGGCCCCCGCGCCGCTCTACCAGCGGGCTTCCGCGGTGCAGCAGCTGGTGGGCACCGACATTTTCGTGCGTTGGGAAGGCAACGAGCCTGGGCAGCTGGGCCAGCAGCTGGAGGCCGTGGCCGGGCCGCTGCTGAAGCTCAAGCTCATCACCAACCGCGGCGTGAAGGTGTACCCCGACGGCCACCCCGAAACGTTCTGCACCGACCACTGGCGCTGCCGCTTCGTGGCGGCTGCGGCCTCGACCAGTGGCGAGAAGCCCGGCTACTCGCCCGTCCGGTTTGCCGACGTGCTGGCCCTGCAACAGCGCCTCGCCGCCGACAACGTGTTCATCATCAAAACCGAAAATCTGTACTTGCTGGACGGGGAGCGGGCTTTTTCCCTGGGCCAGGGCGAGTAGCAAGGCAAGCAGGATTTCACCGGGAGCCGGGAGCAATGGACGCTGGTTGGGTGTTGCTACCTCGGGCTGCTGTTCCAGTGGGGCGGGGCTGGTGGTTGTGCTGCTCTGAACGCGGGAGCTTTTTGCGGAGAAATAAACCTTTTGTTTGAAGTTAGTATTGTTGCTGTAGCCGGCGAAAGTAAACCTATCATAGCCGCGGCTTAGCCTCGTCTTCTATCGTACCTTCAGCCCATTCCATGAGCACCCTACTGCGCATCGACCTGAACGAAAAACTGTACCTGCGCGACCCGCAGGACACCGACCTGGGCCGCCGCCTGGTAGCCGAAAGCGTGAAGCTGATTGACGAAATCGGGTTCGAGCAATTTACTTTTAAGAAGCTGGCTCAGCGCATCGAATCCACGGAGGCGTCCTTGTACCGCTACTTTGAAAACAAGCACCGCCTGCTGGTGTACCTGGTGTCGTGGCACTGGGCCTGGCTGAACTTTCAGATTCGCTTCCACACTCACAACATACCCGACCCGCAGGAGCGCCTGCGCCTGATTCTGCGCATCATCACCCGCGCCCACCACGACGACCCCGCCACCATCGAGCTTGATGAGGCCGCCCTGTACCGCATCGTCATCAACGAGGCCTCGAAGTCGTATCTGACCCGCGAGGTAGACCAGGACAATCGGGCCGGTTTGTTTCGTGAGTACAAGCGCCTGGCCAACGACATTGTGTCAGTAGTAACCGAAATCAACCCCAATTATCCCTTTCCGCACGCTTTGGTCAGCACTTTGCTGGAGTCGGCGCGCAAGCAGCTGTTCTTTGCCCAGCACCTGCCGTCGCTGACCGACGCCCAGGCCGAGCCCGCCCTGGAGGCAAGCATCTACACCTTCCTGGAAAACCTGGCTTTCTCGGCCCTGTGCTAAGGACACGTGGTTTGTAGTTAGTGGCTGGTAGTTGATGGGGGCTGTGCTGCGCACGCCCAATTACCAGCCAAAAGCGAATAGCCACCAGCCAAAAGCCCTAAACCGAAAACCTTACATGGCCGACTTGCTTTCCTCGTCGCTTACACCGGGCCAGCGCCTGCTGCGGCTGCTGGCTTCGGAGCGACGCGACATTACTTACCTCTACGTGTACGCGGCCCTGGCCGGGCTCATCAACCTGTCGCTGCCCCTGGGCGTGCAGTCGGTGATTGGGTTTGTGAGCAGCGGCGACGTGAGTACGTCCCTGATTGTGCTCATTTCCTTTATTGTGCTGGGCACGCTGCTGGTGGGCGGCTTGCAAATCATGCAGGTGTACCTGGTGGAGTTTATTCAGCAGCGCCTGTTTGCGCGGGTAGCCCTGGACTTTGCCGTGCGCCTGCCGCGGGTGCGCACCGAAGCCCTCAATGGCCAGTACCTGCCGGAGCTAATGAACCGCCTCCTCGACGCGCCCACGTTGCAGAAGGGCCTGGCTACCATGCTGGTGGAGTTTTCGGCGGCGGCCCTGCAAATTCTGTTCGGGCTGATTCTGCTGTCCTTTTATCACCCCATCTTTATTGCGTTTGGGGTGCTGCTGGTGCTGCTGCTGGCCTTGCTGCTGCGCCTCACCGGCCCGCGGGGTCTGAGCACCAGCCTCACCGAGTCGAAGTACAAGTACCGGGTGGTGGCCTGGCTGGAAGATGTAGCCCGCACGGTGTACACCTTCCGCCACCCGCCCCGCCAGGAAATGGCCCTCGACCGCACCGACGGGCTGGTGGAAGGCTACCTCAAAGCCCGGCAAGGCCACTTCCAGGTGCTGCTCACGCAGTACTTCGGCTTCGTGATATTCAAGGTGCTCATCACGGCCGCCCTGCTTACCATTGGCTGCTGGCTGCTGATCAGCAAGCAGATCAACATCGGGCAGTTTGTAGCCGCCGAAATTGTTATCATCCTCACCATTTCGGCCGTGGAGAAGGTGCTGCTGAAGCTGGACGTGGTGTACGACGCCCTAACCTCGCTCGACAAGATTGGGCACGTGCTCGACGTGCCGGTAATAACCGACAAGGGCGGCGCCAAGCTGGCCCTGCCCGCCACCCGAACCGGTATGCGCGTGGAGCTGCACCACCTCAGCTACCAGTACCCCGGCGGCACCAAGCAGTCCATCCGCGACGTGTCGCTTAAGCTGGCGCCGGGCGAGCATCTGGCCCTGGCTGGCTTCGACGGCTCGGGCAAAACCACCCTGCTGCGCATTATGGCGGGTCAGTACGAGGGGTACACCGGCGTGGTGGCCTACGACAATCTGGCCCTGCAAGACATTGCTCCTGACTCCTTGGGCCAGCAGGTCGGCGACAATATCTCGCACCAGCAGATTTTCGACGGCACCTTGCTGGAGAACATTACGCTCAACCAGCCCAGCATTACGGCCGAGGACGTGAACTGGGCCCTGGAACTGGTGGACCTGCGCGAAGAGGTGTATGGCCGCCCCCAGGGGCTGGGTACGCCCCTGGGCATCGGCACGCCTCTGGCCGACAGCACCCGCCAGAAGCTGCTGCTGGCCCGCGCCCTGGTGCGCCGCCCCCGCCTGCTGCTGCTCGACTTATTTTTGCCCAACGTGGAGCCGGCCGAGCGGCTACGCATTTTGCAGCGCCTGCTGGCCCCCGAAAACCCCTGGACGGTCATTGTGGCCTCCAACGCCGTGCGGGTGTTGCAGATGTGCCCGCGCGTGGCCCTGCTCTCCGACGGCGCCCTGCTGGTCGACGGCCCCCGGGAGCAGGTGATGCAGCGCCCGGAGTTTAATGAGTTGTTAGTATGAATTTCAGGGGCTTAGAGTCTTGGGGACTTAGATGCTGTTTCGATACACAACGACTGCGTTGCGGAACATCAACCAAGGCCCCAGGAACTTAAGTCAAAAAAATTAAGCCCCCAAGACCCTAAGTCCCTACTCTCATGCCATTCGCTGAAAATCCGCTTGCGGAAACCAATCCGCTAACTGCGCGCTTCCGCTCGTTTCGGCATACGCAGACGCCGCGGGCGGGGCGCACCCTGGCCCGCTGGGCCGCCGGGCTGGGCCTGATTGTGCTGGCCGCCGGCTTCCTGCCCTGGACCCAGAACATCCGTTCCACGGGCGTGCTCACCACCCTGCGCCCCCAGGACCGCCCCCAGACCGTGCCCAGCGTAATTGCCGGCCGCATTGCCCGCTGGCGGGTGAGCGAGGGCCAGCTGGTGAAAAAAGGCGACACCCTGGTTGACATTGCCGAAATCAAGGAAAAGTACTTCGACCCCCAGCTGGTAGAGCGTACCCGCGAGCAGCTGGACGCCAAAGTTGGCTCCCTACAGGAAAACCGCGCCAAAGACAAAGCCCTGCAATTGCAGCAGGAAGCTCTGCGCAACGCCCTGCGCGTGAGCCTCGACAAGGCCCGTAACTACGTGGAGCAGAGCCGCCTGAAGGTGAACTCCGACGAGGCTGACCTGCGCGCGGTGCGCAACGACTTCATCATTGCTCAGCGCCAGCAGGAGCGCCAGGAAGAGCTGTACCGCCAGGGCCTGAAGTCCTTGACCGAGCTGGAACAGCGCCGCCTAAAATTCCAGGAGGCCACGGCCAAGCTGCAATCGGCCGAAAACAAGCTGGCCTCCAGCCGCCAGCAGCTCACCAACGCCCAATTGGAGCTGACCTCCCTGGCTGCCGAGTACCAGGACAAGCTGGCCAAGTCGGAGTCGGACCGCCGCTCCGTGACCGGCTACCAGTTCGACACCGAAGGGCAGATTGCCAAGATGCGCAACGAGCTGGCTAACCTGAGCATCCGCTCGGCCTTCTACCAGATTACGGCCCCGCAGGACGGCTACGTGGTGCGGGCGCTGAAGGAAGGCTTGGGTGAGATTGTGAAGGAAGGGGAGCCCATTGTGACGGTTATGCCCAATGCCCCGCAGCTGGCCGCCGAGCTGTACGTGAAGCCCATGGACATTCCGCTGCTGAGCGTGGGCCGCAAGGTGCGGCTGCAGTTTGATGGCTGGCCGGCCCTGGTGTTCAGCGGCTGGCCCGGCACCAGCTTCGGCACGTTCGGGGGCGTAGTGGCCGTTATCGACAACATCGACTCTCAGGGCCAGTACCGCGTGCTCGTCACGCCCGACCCGGAGCAGGAGCCCTGGCCCAAGCCCCTGCGCGTGGGTTCCGGCGTGTACGGCTGGGCCTTGCTTGATGACGTACCCATCTGGTACGAGCTGTGGCGCCAGCTCAACGGCTTCCCGCCCAATTTCGTGGCCAACCCCAATGCGGCGCTGGCCAAGTCCGGCAAAGGTGCCGGCAAGGCAGACAAGTCGGCCAGTGCCGACGCTGACGAGGACGACGCTAAATGACCGGAATACGCTCAATAGTACTACGTGCCTGGCTGCTGCTGGCCGGCGGCGTGATGGAGGCGGTGGCCCAGGCTACCACCCCGGCCCAGCCGCCGCTCACGCGGGAGCAGGCCCAGCGCCAGGTGCTGCAACGGGCCCGCCAGCTCACCACCGACGGCGCCCAGCCCCTGGTGGCGCGGCCCCTGGTGTTGCCCGACACGGCCCGCACGTTCAGCCTGGCCGACCTGCTCACCTACGTAACCCTGCGCCACCCCATAGCCCGGCAGGCTGGCTTGCAGCCGGAGCGGGCCCGCCAGGAAATCCGCTTTGCCCGCGGCGTGCTCGACCCCACCGTGGCCAGCAAGTACTACGGCAAAACCTTCGGGGGCAAGGAGTACTTCCACGACTGGGACACCCAGTTGCGCGTGCCGGTGTGGTACGGGCTGGATGTAAAAGCCGGCTTTGAGCGGGGCGTGGGCCCGTATGTCAACCCCGAGAACTACACTGCCCCCACCGGCCTGAGCTACCTGGGGCTGTCGGTGCCGCTGGCCCAGGGGCTGCTGATTGATGAGCGCCGGGCGGCCGTGCGCCAGGCTCAGGCCCTGCAAGGGCTGGCCGAAGCCGAGCGGCGTAGCGCCCTCAACAAGCTGGTGCTGCAAGCCGCCAAAGACTACTGGGACTGGAGCCTGAGCTACCAGCGCCAGGAGCTGCTGCGCCAAAACGTGGAGCTGGCCGACATCCGGTTCCGGGCCATTCGGGAGCGGGTGCGCCTCGGCGACCTGGCCGCCATCGACTCGGTGGAGGCCCTGACCGAGCTGCAAAACCGCTTGGCTACGCTGAGCCAGGCGCGGGTGCAGTGGCGCAACGCCACCCTGCTGCTGAGCAACTACCTCTGGGACGAGCAGCAGCAGCCGCGGGAGCTGCCCGCCGCCGTGCGACCCCAGCGCCTGCCCGGCCCCGCCGACTGGCGCGCCCTGCCCCCCGACACGGTGGCCGCCCTGGCCCGGCTGGCCCAGCAGATTCATCCGGACCTGCAAAAAAGCCGCGCCAAGCTTAACCAGCTGGGCATCGAGCGGCGCCTGCTCAGCAACAAGCTCCTGCCCAAGCTTTCCATCGACTACAACCTGCTGCAAGCCGGCCAGCCCTTCAGCCCCGAGAAAAATGCCAGCCTGCGCGGCACCTACCTCCAAAACAACTACAAGCTGGGCGTGAGCTTTGCCTACCCGCTGCTGCTGCGCCAGGAGCGGGCCAAGCTCCAGCTCAACCGCATCAAGCTTGTCGAAACCGAGCTGGACATTCAGCAGGACACCCGTGAAATCCAGACCAACGTGCGGGCCGTGGCCAACGACTGGGAAGCCTTGCGGGAGCAGCTCCGCTTGCAGGAGCAGGTGGTGCAAAACGCCGAGCGTCTGCGCCAGGGCGAGCAAATCCGCTTCGAGAATGGGGAAAGCTCGGTGTTTCTTATCAACTCCCGCGAGGCCAGCCTTATTTCGGCCCGCGTGAAGCTGGTTGAGCTGCAAGCCAAGTACGCCCAAACCCAAGCCACCCTGGGCTGGGCTGCCGGCGGCCCCGAGCCGGAGCAGGAGCCGTAACCCGTTATTCCTCGCCCCGTCCGGAATGACAACCCGCGCCAACTAGCCCGCACAAGCGCCGTATTGCCAGCGGCTGCTGTACCTTGCAGCGCGCCAGTCTTTTGTAGTTCAAGCTCACCTGCCTATGCCCTTGTTTGTTGCTGCTTTGTCGGGGCCGCGGCTGCGGCGGCGCCTGAGCCTGCTGCTGGTGCTGGGGGCTTCGCTTACGCTGAGCGTGGTGCTTATCACGTTTCGGGTGCTGCTGACCAAGCAGCTGCTGTTTGTGTTTCTGCTCTGGAATCTGTTTCTGGCCCTGATTCCGTTTGGGCTGAGTTCCATGCTGGGGCTGGCCGCCGTGCAACTCCGGGCGCGGGTGCTGGTGCCGGCGGGGGCGGTGTGGCTGCTGTTTTTTCCCAATGCCCCCTACATCCTCACCGACCTGTTCCACCTGGAGCCCCGGCCCGGCGTACCCTACTGGTACGACCTGGCCCTCATCCTGAGCTGCGCCTGGAACGGACTGATGCTGGCCTACGCTTCGCTGCTAGATATGCAGGCCCTGGTGGCCCGCCGCTTGGGCGTGGGCGCCGGCTGGGGGTTTGCGGCCGGCGCGTTGCTGCTCAGCGCCTTCGGTATTTACCTGGGTCGGTTTCTGCGCTTCAACTCCTGGGACGTCCTCACCAACCCCTTCACCCTGTTCTACGACATCCTGCAACGCCTCATCAACCCCACGGCCCACCCCCGCACCTGGGGCGTTACGCTGCTGTTCGGGGCCTTCCTCATCCTGGGCTACGCCACCGTGCGCCTGCTGGGCCGGGCCGGGGAAGAGCCGGGCGAGTAAGCGCACCTGGCTTGGCGTCTGAAGCAGGAAAATGGTGGCGAAAAATGCGGCCGGAAGGCCTGGGAATCTCAACGGTATTGCTATCTTTCAGAAGATAAGCCGTTGTTATTTCGCTAAGTGAAAAGTTCGCCGATTTACGTTGAAGCCCTGATTCGTTGCCCGCTGGACGAGCTGTGGACGCACACGCAGCAACCTGACCTGCATCAGCAGTGGGATTTGCGCTTTACTTCTATCGACTATCTGCCCCGGCCTTCTGAGGAGCATCCGCAGCAGTTTACGTACGCCACCCGCATTGGCTTTGGGCTGGGCGTAGCCGGCTGCGGCGAGAGTGTGGGTACCCGCGAGAAAAACGGGGAACGAACTTCAGTCCTGAAATTCTGGTCCGACAAGCCGATTTCCTTGATTCGGACTGGCGCTGGCTACTGGAAGTACGTGCCGCAGGTTAATGGAGCAGGCATCCGGTTCTTTACCAGCTACGACTACCAAACGCGGTTTGGCTGGCTCGGGCGCGTTGTTGACACCATCGTGTTTCGCCCCCTGATGGGCTGGGCCACAGCCTGGAGCTTCGATTGCCTCCGGCTGTGGCTGGAGCGAGGCGTTCGGCCGGCGGCTTCCATCCGCTCGAGTTTGCTGTTTGCCCTGGTGCGCTTCACGCTGGGCTTTATCTGGATGTATCAGGGCTTGGTGCCCAAGCTATTGTACCCCGACACCGGTGAGCTGGCCATTTTGCAGGGCGCCGGCTTCTCGGCGGCTACGGCCCGGCTCATTGCCCAAGGGGTAGGATGGGCCGAAATTGGCTTTGGCCTGCTGCTGTGGCTGCTGCCCGTGCGGTATCTGCGGGGAGCTTACTGGTTGAATTGCCTGGGGCTGGTCGTGCTGGGGCTGGGGGCGGTGTTCAGCCAGCCCGGCGTATTTGTAGCGCCGTTCAATCCTCTCACCCTGAACCTGGCCATGCTGACCCTGGCCGCCGTCGGGCTGCTACTCGACCCGGCCGAATTGCCCAGTGCAGCCCGCTGCCTGCGTCGGCCGCCGCCTAAGCAGCACGCTCCGGAACGGGAAGCGGCAGTGGGGCAGGAGCAGACCGCATATGCTGCGGCCCAGTAGTTTGCTTTGTTTAAACCCGGCCAGCTCCTATGCAATCCATTTACGAACGAACCTTGGGCGCCGATTTTGCCCGCCTGCATCCCCGCATTCAGGAGCGGCTCCGGCTGCATAGCACCAAAGAGCAGGCCTTTATTGGGCGGGGCACGATGGAGCAGGTCTGGCATGGCCCATTCATTGCCCAGCCCTTCCTGCGCGTTGGGTTGTTGCGGCACATCATGTTTCCGGAAACCGGTCGGCAGGTTCCGTTTCGCATCGAAAACTATGCGTACCGCGACGCCCTGGGCCGCGAAACCGTGACGTGGATTCGCCGCTTCGAGTTTCCGCAACGCACCCGGTGCTTCGATGCCACCATGATTTGGAGCCAACAGCGGAGCCGCATCGTGGACTACCTGGGCACTCATCAGCACCTGGCCGTGGATATTGACCTGGCCGTGACGGAGCGGGGCGGACTGCGCCTGCTGTCGGGCGAGCAGCGCTTCTACGAGGGGCCGCTCAGCTTCCGGTTTCCCATGCTACTCTCGGGCCGCGCCGATGTAGAAGAGTGGTATGACGATGCAGCGGGTTGCTACCGTATTCAGGTTGAAGTCAGCAACCGTACCTTTGGGAAGCTCTTCGGCTACCGCGGCCATTTCCAGCCCGAGTGGCAGCCCGTAGCCTCCGCCGACATTCCTGCCTACGCCCTTCCCGTTCGGACCGAAGCGCGCGAATAGGTGCGTTTTTTACTTTATCCAGCGTATGCAGCCTAACACGCTTTCTGCTCACTTACAGCTTTCTCCGGCCCAGCGGTGGCTGGAGCTGTTACGCCCTTGGCTGCTGCTGGGAGCCTACGTGTTTATGGCCGGCCTGGGCTGGTGGTGGCTGGCCGTGCCTCTAGCAGTGGCCGTGTGCCTGTCGGGGTTTGTGCAGATGCACGACGCCATGCACCAAGCCCTTGGCTTATCCAAAGCCGCCAATAAGCGGCTGCTAACGCTTAGCGGGCTGCTGCTGCTGAAAAGCGGCCACGGCTTGCAGGTAACGCACCTGCGCCATCACGCCCACTGCCTGCAACCCGACGACCCCGAGGGCGCCCCCGCTACCTGGCGTTTCTGGCGGGTGCTGTGGCAGGGCCCCTACCACATCCTGATGCTGCGGCGGGAGTCGTTGCGCATGGCCCCGCACACCCGGCGCATCCAGTGGCTGGAAACAGCCGCCACGCTGGTTCTGCTGGCAGTTTTTGTGGCGGTCTATCTGTGGTGGGGTAGTCTGGTGGGACTGGTGTACTGGGCGGTGGCCTTTGTGATGAGCGCCACGCTGCCCATTTGGGCGGCCTACCTGCCACATCATTTGTCGGAGCACAACCCGGCGGTGCGAGCCTCAGCCGCCACGGCGCGGTTCTGGACACCCGTGCTGGCGTCGTTTGCCTTTCACCACGTGCACCATCATTATCCGCGGGTGCCTACGGCTTTGCTGCCGCGCGCCGCGGCTGAGCTGCCGCCCCCACCTCCGCACGAGCACCCATGAGCAACTAGAACGAGGGCCGCTAGCTGCGTCAACTTCGGCCACACTACTCCGCCGGGCGGAACAAGTGCCGGTCGGCCCAAAAGGTGCCCAGCGGGATGAACGAGGCCAGCAGGGCCAGCAACGTTTTGCGCAGGGACCAGCGGTGCTCCAGGGCGTTTTGCAGCACCAGCAGCACGTAGAGCACGAACAGCAGCCCGTGCGCCATGCCTACGTGGCGGACGGCAGCGGGCTGCCCGGCCAGGTATTTCAGGGGCATAGCAATCAGCAGCAAAATCAGAAAAGACCAGCCTTCCAGGAAACCAATAACCCGCAGGCGGCCTAACGCAGTGGTGAGCAGAGAAGAATTCATCAAAGCAAAGATAGGGGCCAGGAAGGGCCAGGCGGCGCCAGCTCAGAATTAGTCGCCGGCCGGCTTCGCCACCCACACGTAGGCCCGGCGGCTGGGGTATTCCACGTCGGGGTAGGGATGGCGCTCCAGCACGTCCAGCACGGCAAAACCAGTTTCGCGCAGCAGCGGCACCACAGCGTCAGGCAGCATAAAGCGAAAGTCGATGCTGACGACTTCACCCAGAAACTCGTCGCGGTGCACGATTTCGGCGCCAATGTGAAACGAAAACAGGAGCTGCCCGCCCGGCTGGAGGACCCGCCGGATTTCGCTTAGCGCCACGTGCAGCTGGGCCGGCTCGAAGTGAATCAGCGAGTAAAAAGCAATGGCCGCGCCAACCGAGCTGTCGGCAAAGGCCAGGTGCAGGATGTCGCCGGTGGTAAAGCGCAACTGCGGGTGCTCCAGGCGGGCTTGCTTCACCATTTCGGGAGAGATATCCAGGCCGAGCACGTCGGGAAGTCCGCAGGCGGCCAGGAACGCCGTGGTGTGGCCGGGTCCGCAGCCCAGGTCCAGCACGGGCCCGCGCGTGGCGTTTTCCTGCGCAAACGCCCGCAGCACCAGCCGGTCGAAATGCTTGTGGTCAAGCTCGTGCCGAAACTCGGCGGCGTACCGCTGGGCCGTTTTGTCGTAGCAGTCGATGATGTTGCGGGGCGTTTGCACGGCTTCGGAGTGAAAAAGGGGCGGGAAGTTACTGGCTGGGCTGCCAAAGGTACTCCAGCCGGGAGCAGCAATGTATCCCCAAGCTGCACCGCCCGAATAGCCCCCCGGCGCTGCACACCTGCCGGCTTTGCCGTACCTTGCCGGGACCATGCTTCACCTCACGCCCGACCCCGAAAACGCCCCGACCATGACCTGGGAGCGGCTGCTCAGCCGCCGCCGCTACCCCGAGCAGCCCCAGCTGCACGTTGTGACGGATGCGCCGCCCGTGCGCGGGGCCTTCGTGCAGGACTACGACCGGGTGGTGTTCAGCTCGGCCTTTCGGCGCTTGCAGCGCAAAACCCAGGTTATGCCCCTGCCTGAAACCGACTTCGTGCACACCCGCCTCACGCACTCGTTGGAAACGGCCTGCGTGGGCCGCTCCCTGGGCCGCCTCGGGGGCCGGCTGCTGCTCGAAGAAACGGCCGGCCTGGCCCAGCAGCATCCCCACCTCGACTCCGATTTCGGCGACATCGTGGCCGCCGCCTGCCTGGCCCACGACATCGGCAACCCGCCCTTCGGCCACTCTGGCGAAGACGCCATTTCCACCTACTTCCGCAGCCCGGCCGCCGAGCCCTTTGTGCGGGTGCTCAACGCCACCCAGCGCGCCGACTTGCAGCAGTTTGAAGGCAACGCCGCCGGCTTCCGGGTGCTGACCCACACCTACGCTGCTCACAGCTCCGGCTCGGCCGGCCTGGGCCTGACCTATGCCACACTGGGCGCGTTCAGCAAGTATCCGCGGCCTTCGGTGGTGGAAGAAGCTGGCCTGACCCGCGGCACCAGCGAGAAAAAGTACGGCTACTTCCAGACCGAAGCCGTCCGGTTTCAGGACGTGGCTCAGGAGCTGGGGCTGCTGCCCAAGCCGCCCGGCGCCCAGGGCGGGGGCTTCTACCACCGCCACCCGCTGGCCTTTCTGGTAGAAGCCGCCGACGACATCTGCTACCGCATCATCGACTTTGAAGATGGGCTGAAGCTGGGCCTGATTCCGTGCGAGCTGGGCTTGCAGCTCCTGCGCGACATGCTGGCCGACACGCCCGGCCGCCCCCGCTCCGTGGAGTGGCGCGACTGGCGCGAGGAACTAGGCTACCTCCGGGCCCGCCTCATCAACCGCCTCGTCCAGCAAACCGCCCGCCTCTTCGCCGACCGCGCCGATGACCTGCTCCGCGGCCGCTCCGACGAGCCCCTGGTGCGCCAGCTCGACTGCTGGGACCAGCTTCAGCAGGTGCACCAGCTCACCATGGACCACCTCTACCGCAGCCGCCCGGTGCTCGAAATCGAGGCGGCCGGCTTCGAGGTGCTGGCCGGCCTGCTCGACGCCTTTCTGCACGCTACCTTCGACCCCCACGGCAGCCCCCGCTCCCGCAAACTGCTCCAGCTGCTGCCCGCCCAGTTCCGCGCCGACGGCCACCAGCAAGGCGCTACCGCCTACGAGCAAATCATCCTGCTTACCGACTACATCGGCGGCCTCACCGACCAGAACGCCCTCAGCCTCTTTCGCACCATCCACGGCATTGATTTGCCCAAAGGGTTTTGAGTTAGATAATGAGGTGAGGAAGTGAGAAGGTGACAGGTGACAGGTGACAGGAAGAACGGTCATGCTGAGCGCAGGCGAAGCATCTCTCCCGCTTCGTTGCGGCCGTTAGAGGTTAGCTAGAGGTAGAGATGCTTCGACTGCGGCTGCGCCTTCGCTCAGCAGGACGGTCTACTTGTCACTTGTCACTTGTCACTTGTCACCATTAACCCCATCACTCCCCCGGCAGCAGTTGCAAGGTGGTATCGAGCTGCTGGGTGCGCAGTAGGTGCTGGGTGCGGCGCAGCAACTGCTGCTGTTGCAGGCGCTGCTCGCGGCCTTTGAACAGGCGTACCTGGTAGCCGGGGGCAGCCCCGCGGTGCAGATGCACGTAGGTGAGGGGGCGCGGCTGGCGGCCGGCAGCTTCGCCCTGCTGAATGCGGGCCACCCGCTGGTTGTTGTTGCCGAATAGCGCCTGCGTTGGCCGTAAACCCACGTACAGGTTGGTGCCCGGTCCGGCCAGGGCGTACTCCCCACTGATGGCCAGGTCGGTGAGGTTGCTGGGCAGGCGCAGGTCCGGAATCAGCACCCGGTCCCGGTCGAGGAGCAGCTGGGCTTGCAGGGGTTCAAACACGAGGTGGCGGGTGCGCTTTTCGCGCAGAAACCGCAGGGCCTGCATCAGGGCCTCCACTTCCAGCAGCTCCAGGCCCTGCACCCGCGCCTGCAAGTGGGCGTAGCTCTGCGGCAGGCGGGGTAGAAAATCGGCGCCCAGCACCGTACGCAGGTCGGCGGTGCCGTGCACGGTGCCGCGCACGTTGGCCGGGCCGGGTACGGCCAGCTGCAAGCTGTGGGCCAGCCCAAACGCGGCGGGCAGCTGCACCTGCCGTAGCTCCACCTGGGCCCGCACCGGGTAGCGGCCCGGCTCAGCGGTGTTCAGGAGCTGCCCCCGCACGCCCACGTGGCCGCCCAACGCCTGAAGGTGGCAGTCTTCCAGCACGGCACGGCCCGGCCGCACACTCGACACCACCCGCAGCTCCGTGCCGCGCAGCACCCCGTAGCGCGCCTGGTCGGCGGTGATGCGCAGCCGGGCCGTGAGCAGCTCCGTGATGCGGGGGCCGTCGGGCTTGGCAGTGCGCCGCTCGCCCGCGGGGCGGCCGGTGGGAGCCAGGGCCGCCATCAGCAGGAGCAGGCGCTGCACGTCCAGCAGCGGGTAGTGCAGTGTAGCCTGGGCCGAAAGGCGGGTGAGCCGCGCCCCGCTCAGGTGGGCGGCGGCGTTGGCCTGCCCCCGGCCGCCGGCGCTGGTCGTGAACCGCAGCGCCGGTAGCTGCACCCGCCCGTTCGACTTCAGTACCCGCAGGTGCAGGTTGCGAATGTCTTCCTGGGAGCCGGTGCGCAGGTCCTGCACGTCTACGGTGGCCTGGCCGGTGGCCGTTAGCAGCATGTCGCGCAGGGGCAGGGTAGGGGCGGCCGGGCCGGGCCGGGGCGGCCGCTCCAGCACGGCCAGCAGGCGGCGGTAGGCTACCGTGCCCCAGCGCCCGGCCACGTGCAGGCGCAACGGGCTGTTGGTGAGGCGCCCCGCCGTGGCCCAGCGGGCTTCGCCGCTCACCTGCCCACCCCAAAGCCGGGTGCGAAAGGCGCGCAGCTCTACCTGGCGGCCGTCGTGGCGGAGGTGGGCGGCCAGCTGCTGCAAGGTGTCAGTGGCCAGCACCAGCTGCCTGCAGCGCAAGCGCACATCCAGCCGCAGCCCCGGCGCAAACAAGCTCGCCGGCCGGGTTCTCGGCTTCTTGCCGGCCCGGTTGGGGCGGCTGGGGCCGCTGCGCGAAGCCAGCAGCTGGCGCAGTTCGGCCACTCGTAGCTCGTCAACGGCCAAGCTGCCCCGGATGGTGGTGGACGGGTGCTGGTCGGTGAGGTAATCCAGCAGGTGCAGGGTGGTAGCGTTGGCCTGCACCCGCATACCAGCTACTTGCCCGGTGAGGTTGGTCAGGGTCCAGAGACTGTCGCGCAAGCCCAGGGTCACGCTGAGCTGGCGCACCTCGGCCGCGCGGCCCGGCAGCCGGAAGGCCGCATCGTGCAGCACCACCGTGCCCCGCCCCGATAAGCGCCCGGCGCCGGGGCTCGGCACCGCCGAAGCACTTCGTTCGGGCAGCCGGCCCCGCAAGGTCAGGTTGAGAGTGGCCGTGCCGCGCTGGGCCTGCCACCGGCCCGGCGCCACCAGGGCCGCCAGCTGGCGCAGCTCGGTGCGGCCGCGCAGCCGCCCGTGCAGCCGGGGCCGGGCAAAGTCCGCTACCTGCACGGCCAGGTCTAGCTCCCCCACGGCCGAGTATAGCCGGCACTGGTGCAGGCGCAGCGTGGTGGTGGCTGGCGTGCGGGCTGGGCCGTTGTCGAAGGTGGCGGCCAGGTCCCAGCGTCGGATGGTGCGGCCCGAGTCGGGCCAGGCCATTTGGGCCCCGCGCAAGCGGAAGCGCAGCACCGCCCGCGGCCGCACGGTGGGGCTACTCAGGCCCCGGATGGTGTAGTCGACGTGGGCTTTGCTGGGGCTGCGGGCCCCGGCCAGGTGGGGCAGCAGGGCCGCGGGCAGCGTTGCGCGCAGCACTTCCAGCAGGGGCTGCTGCCCCGCCAGCCGCAGGTGCAGGCGGGTGCCGGCGGGCTGGTCGGGAGCGGCCGTGTGCGTGCCGCTGATGCGCACGGTGTCGGCGTTGAGCGTGGCCCAGGTGCGGAGCAAACGGCCCTGGCGGTGCCGGAAGTCGTAGCGGTACTGCACCTGGGCCCGCACCTGCTCCTGCCGAAACAGGTAGCCCCGGCGGGTGCGCAAGTAGTCCAGCTGCCCCACTAGCGTCCCGCGCAAGGTGGCTTCCAGTGGGCTGGCCTGGGCCGTGAAGCTGGCCCGCCGAATGCGCAAAGCCAGGGAGCTGCGTTTAAACTCATTCACCGTGCGCAGCTGCACGTTGCGCAGCCGCACCGAGTCCAGGGCGAAGGTGCTGGCCCGCTGGGCCGCCTGCCCCGGCGCTGGCCGCCTGCCCCGCAGGCCCCAGCTGCGGCCCTGCGCGTCGGTGTACTGGTACAAGTCAACGTCGGTCAGGCGCAGGCGGCTCACGCGCACTTGCCCTTGGAGCAGGCTGCCAAGGTGGAGGCGCAGGTCGGCGCGGCCCACGCGCAGCACCGGCACGGCCCGCTGGTAGGCGGTGTCGGTAAGGGTGAGCTGGTGCAGGGAAGCGGTAAGGTGGGGAAAGTCGCGCAGCACCGAAAAGCGCACCCGGAACGGCCCCGGCACCAGTTCCGAGTTGCGGGCCAGCTGCTCCTGCACCTGGCGCATCAGCTGCCGCTGCCCCCAGCGGGAACCCAGCAACACCCCCACGCCCAGCCCGGCCAGCAGCAAGGTCAGGAGACCCATACCCAGCAAGCGGCGGAAGGACGGAAGTTTCATGCCGGAAGGATAAGCCAAATAGTTGAGTTCAGCCGCTTCTACGCAGAATTGTAGGGGCGCGTCGCACGCGCCCGTGGCAAAGCTGTAGACAGCAAAACATCCAGAGAAGCTGGTTGAAAAGTCGCCCAAACCATACCTACCGGCCCGTTAGGCTCTATCTGGCATCTGCTTGTCGAGTTGAAGGAAGGCAGAGCCAAGCCTCTCGTGTGCTGACGTCTGAGTTAGCGTTGCATCATCAGCATGCCAGATGCCTGCTGCTTCGACTGCGTTGCACGCCGCTCAGCAGGACCTTCCTCTCAACTCTCTGAGCAGCTCCATAGTGAGTAGCCGCTGGTGAAAATGACATGAAGATTCCCTTCAAAAAATTATTTAGATTTAGTATAAATAAGTATACTTGCTTGTTCGCTTTACCAAAGGCTCCTGTCATGGCTACGTTCCTCCACCATAACGATTTTGGCTACTGTGCCCGCTGCCCGCGCACCTACCACCTGCACGTGTGCTTCGGCAATGTGGCCCTGGCCGCCACGCCGGCCGAGTTTGCCGAGTTCCGCCGCACGGTGGCCGAAACCTGGCAGCACCACTGCCTGCGCACCGCCGACCCCGAAGCCCGCTGCATTGCCCTGCGCACGCCGGCCCCGCGCCTGGCCCTGGTGTTTTCGCTGGTGGAGCTAGCTCAGCTACGCGACATTCTGGAAAATACCGCCCTGCTGCTGGAGGTGGAGGAGCTGTTGCACCCGTCGTCGTGAGAAAAGCTCAGCGGTAGGGCGTGGCGGTGTGCGCGCAAAGCCGTTTCTTGGGCCACTTATTTTCAGGCTCATGAAACTGCCTTCCCTTCACCACCTGCTCGCCGAAACCGCCCGAGTGGCGCGGCGCTTTCCGCTTACGCTGCTGTGCGCCCTGGTGCTGTGCGGGGTCGGCATCTACATCCAGCGTCTCGACTTCCGGCAGCAGCAAGACCTGGAGTGGCTGTTTCCGGCGCTGTCGGCTGCCGGGCTGGGGCTGACGCTCACGCTGAGCGTGGACCTGGCCGCCGAGCGGTACCGCTGGCCGCTGGGCCTGCGGGTGCTGGTACAGGCTGGGGCCGTGGGGCTGCTGGGGCTCTGGTACGGGCTGTGTCCCGCCGAACCTACCCTGGTGTGGGGCCTGCGCCTGTTCTTGCTGCTGGTGGGCCTGCACTTGCTTGTAGCCGTGGTACCCTACCTGCCCGAGCTGCGCCGCCAGGCCGACACCCCCGGCTTCTGGCGCTACAACGAAACCTTGTTTTTGCGCATTCTCACGGGCGGCCTCTACTCCGGCGTGCTGTTCGTGGGGTGCGCCCTGGCCCTGCTGGCCATCGACAATCTGTTTGAAGTGCACCTGGATGAGCGTTGGTACCCGCACCTGTTCACGGTGCTGGCTACGGTGTTCAACACCTGGTTTTTCCTGGCCGGCGTGCCCCAGGATTTTGCGGCTCTGGAAACGGCGGCGCCTTACCCGCGCGGGCTGAAGGTGTTCACGCAGTTTGTGCTACTGCCGCTGGTGGTGCTCTACCTGGCTATTCTCTACGCCTACCTGGCCCGCATCATCGGGCAGTGGACCTTACCCAAAGGTTGGGTGTCGATATTGATATTAGCCCTGGCGGTGGCCGGCATCTTCGCCCTGCTGCTCATCCATCCCATCCGCGACAATGCCGAAAACACCTGGATTCGCACGTTTGCGCGCTGGTTTTACCGGGCCCTGTTTCCGCTGCTGGGCTTGCTGGCCGTGGCCATCGGCACCCGCATCCATCAGTACGGCATCACCGAGGAGCGGTACCTGGTGCTGGTGTTGGCCGCTTGGCTGGCACTTATAGCCACGTATTTCCTGGTGCGGCAGGGGCGAGGCATCATCTGGATTCCGGCTTCGCTGGCGGCCGTGGCGTTTCTCGCGGCCGGAGGGCCCTGGGGCGCCTTCGCCGTGGCCGAGCGTAGCCAGCTGGCTCAGTTACGGGAGCTGGCTACGCAGCACAAGCTGCTCCAAGCTGGCAAGCTGGATGGCGCCAGCCAACGGGTGCCAAACCTGCCCGCCCCAGTGCGGCAGCGCCTTACCTCCAGCTTCGAGTTTTTTGCCGACCGCGACAACCTGGCCGCCGTCCAGCCCCTGTTTGCCGCCTCGCTCGCCCTGCCCGATTCGCTACGGCGCCCGGCCCGGCGCCAGAAGTCCCGGCCCAGCGAAGCAAGGCTGGAATGGGCTCAGCGGCGGTGGACGCAGGAGCGGCTGTTCGATGTGAGCGGCATTAGCCGCACCAGCTACTCCGAAGTCGACGGTAAGCAGGAGCTGACGGCCGAGTTTCACAGCAAACCACCTCAAGCGCAGCCCGTAGGTCCGGGCCGCTACTGGCTCGGCAACCTGCGCCAGGAATCCTACCGCTTTGGGCCCGGTGACACGCTGGCGGCGTTTACGGTGCCACAAGGGCAGTTTCGGCTGCATACGGCGGGGCGCGGCGGCCTGCTGCGGCTGGAACAGCGGGCCGGTTCGGGCTGGCAGCTCCGCCTTCAGGCTTCCATCAGCTCCCTGGCCGACTCCCTGGCCCGCCGCCACGGCGCCAATCCCAGCCAGGGCGTTGTGCTGCCTGCCGGTGGCTTCGCCCTGCGCGCTTCGGCCCAGGACCTCACGTTGCACCTCTTCCTGAGCGACGTGACGCGCCGCCAACATCAGGATACGGTGCGCTATGGCTTCGAGGGCAACGCCCTGCTGGAGTTCACGCCGTCAAACCTCACGCAGAAGCCACCGGCGAAATAAGGAAGCTGATTGGCGTTCTACTGGTTACCAACCATCCTTAATTCACTCCTTGCCAAGGTGAGGAGTTAGATACTAGCTAAGACCACTCAAGGACTGCGTAAAGGCAAAAAAGCCGCCAGCGCACCGCCAGCGGCCTTAACTTTCAAACTTCTCAACTCCTAAACTTTCACACGTAAAACTCACTCCCACTCAATCGTTGCGGGCGGCTTGGAGCTGATGTCGTAGACGACGCGGTTGATGCCGCGCACCTGGTTGATGATGCGGTTGGAGACGTCGGCCAGGAAGTCGTAGGGCAGGTGGGCCCAGTCGGCGGTCATACCGTCCACGCTGGTCACGGCGCGCAAAGCCACTACCCGCTCGTAGGTCCGCTCGTCGCCCATCACGCCCACGCTCTGAATGGGCAGCAGCATCACCCCGGCTTGCCACACTTGGTCGTAGAGGCCGTAGTCTTTCAGGCCCTTAATAAAGATGGCGTCGGCGCGTTGCAAGAGGTCCACTTTCTCGGGGGTGATGTCGCCGAGGATGCGGATGCCCAGGCCGGGGCCGGGAAAGGGGTGGCGGTGCAGGATTTCCACCGGTAGCCCCAGCGTGTGGCCCACCTCGCGCACCTCGTCTTTGAACAGGCTGCGCAGGGGCTCTACCACTTTCAGGTTCATCTTGTCGGGCAGGCCGCCCACGTTGTGGTGGCTCTTGATGGTCACGGCCGGCCCGTTCACCGACACCGACTCAATTACGTCGGGGTAAATCGTGCCCTGGGCCAGCCACCGCGCCCCTTCTACCTGCTGCGCTTCCCTATCAAACACCTCGATAAAGGTGCGCCCGATGGCTTTGCGCTTCTGCTCGGGGTCGGTGAGGCCGGCCAGGGCCGCGTAAAATTCCTGTGAGGCGTCCACGCCGCGCACGTTCAAACCCAGGTCGCGGTAGGAGTGGAGCACGCCTTCGTACTCGTCTTTGCGCAGCAGCCCGTTGTTCACGAAGATGCCGTGCAGGCGCGGCCCAATGGCGCGGTGCAGCAGCAGCGCCGCCACCGAGGAGTCTACGCCCCCCGAAAGGCCCAGAATCACCTGGTCCTGCTCGCCGATGGTGCGTTGCAAGGCCGTCACCATTGAGTCCACGAAGTGCTCCGGGGTCCAGCTCTGGTCCAGCCCGCAAATGCCCACCACGAAGTTGTGCAGCAGCAGCTTGCCGTCGGCGGAGTGGGTTACTTCGGGGTGAAACTGAATGCCGTAGGTGGGCTGGCCCTCGATGTGGAAGGCGGCTACGTCTACCTCCGGCGTGCTGGCAATACTGTCGAAGCCCTCCGGCAGCGTCTTAATCGTGTCGCCGTGCGACATCCACACCTGCGACCCAGTAGGAATGCCGCGCAGCAGGGGCGAGTCGTGGTGGACGTGGCTGAGGCGGGCGCGGCCGTACTCGCGGATGGTGGCCGGCAGCACCTCGCCGCCCTGCTGGTGGGCCAGCAGCTGGGCCCCGTAGCACACGCCCAGCACCGGCACGCGGCCCAGGTACTGGCTCAGGTCGGGGTTGGGCGAGGCCGCGTCGCGCACCGAGCACGGGGAGCCGGAAAGCACCACGCCCCGGATGTCCTCCGAGAGGTCCGGGGCGTGCGTAAACGGGTGAATTTCGCAGTAGACATTCAGCTCCCGAATGCGTCGGGCAATAAGCTGCGTGTACTGCGACCCAAAATCAAGAATCAGAATCTGTTGAGGCATGGGCAAAGGTAAGCACACTTGCGGCAGTTATCCGAACGCCGAAGCACGTGCCTGCCCGGCTCCAGCCCACGTCACAGCAACTCGCCGCTTTGCTCAGCAGTAGGGCAGTCTATACAGTAAAAGCAGAGAATAGCGGCCAAATTTATTGGAAATGTTCTATAGCATGAATCAACCATTATAGTCACAATCATGCGAGATACTGCCTTTACGACTGGCTGAGCAGTAGCGAAGTTTGCAGCAGATAGTGTTGCTCATTTCTACTTCCTTCCGCCATGCGTAGTTCACTGTCCTTCCTGATGGCCGTTTTGCTGCCAGCGTCGGTGCTGGCCCAGCAGGCCGAATCTACCGATACTGTCTCGGTTGCCGAAACGGCCCCACTCATGCTGGCTACTACCACTGCCCCGGCGCCGCCCGCCCCGGCTGCGGCCGCGAGCAGCAACCAGCCGGTAGTGCCGGCCGCTGTGCCCGTGCAGCTTACCGGGCAGGTCCTGAACAGCCAGGGCAAGCCGCTGGTGGGAGCTACCGTTTACGTGAAAGAGCTGGGCCTGGCCGCCAGCACCGACGCCCGCGGCGCCTACGCCCTGCAAGTGCCGCCCGGCGTGCACACCCTGGCCTTTGGCTACGGCGGCTACGCGGAGCAGCAGGTGCAGGCCAGCAACTTCCTGCCCATTACCATCACCCTGCTCCCCGCCGACAAAGCCCGCCGGCGCGACAAATAGCCGGCCGGCCGTGCCAAACCAACCGGGCGCGGCTGGTGAAAACGGCTGACTCTCTGCGGCCAAGCACTCAGACTAGAAAATTTGTTGAGCGTAGCGCACCTTTTCGGTAAATCCGTCCGTATCTTTGACCCGGCGAGTCAGAACGACCAGCTCCTGCTGAACTCCCCCAGGACCGGAAGGTAGCAAGGGTAGGCGGTTGTAGCGGTGCGATTTTGGCTCGCTTTTTTTTGACCACGGATTTCTGCGGATTGGACGGATTAGTCGGATTTTGTGGATGCCTATATAACACGAAAAGCAGCTCACTCGGGCTGCTTTTCGTGCTTTCACCGCCTCGTATAACGTCGCGCGCAGTGAGCCAGGGCCTACAAAATCCGGTTAATCCGACAAATCCCATAAATCCGTGATTAGCTTTGCAGGCATTGTTGTTTTCAACCTTTCCAGATGAAATTCTTCCTTGATACCGCCAACCTGAAGGAAATTCAGGAGGCCGTGGAGCTGGGCGTGCTCGACGGTGTAACGACCAATCCTTCGCTGATGGCCAAAGAAGGCATTCGGGGCCTCGACAACATCATGGCCCACTACCAGCAGATTTGCGAGCTGGTAGACGGCGACGTGTCGGCGGAGGTGATTGGCACCAGCTACGAGGAAATCGTCCGCGAAGGGGAGGCCCTGGCCGAGCTGCACCCCAACATTGTGGTGAAGGTGCCCATGATTCGGGAGGGCGTGAAAGCCATCCGCCACTTCGCCGACAAAGGCATCAAAACCAACTGCACCCTGATTTTCTCGGCCGGGCAGGCTCTGCTGGCCGCCAAAGCCGGCGCCACCTACGTGTCGCCCTTCGTGGGCCGCCTCGACGACATCGGGCACGACGGCTTGCAACTGATTCAGCAGATTGTCGATATCTTCTCCAATTACGGCTACCCCACGCAAGTGCTGGCCGCTTCGGTGCGCCACGTGCCCCACCTGATTCAGTGCGCCGAGCTGGGCGCCGACGTGGTGACCTGCCCGCTCAACGTCATCACCGGCCTGCTCAACCACCCCCTCACCGACAAAGGCCTCGCCGCCTTCCTCGCCGACCACAAGCGGGTGAATGGCTGATTAGGGACTCAGGGTCTTGGGGGCTTAGGGACTTAGAGTTGTTTTAACGTTCTTGGTCTTTTACATATTCTGCACTAGAACGTCAACCAAGCCCCTAAGTCCCTAAGTCCCTACTATGTATATCATCAAAGTAAAAGGCAAGGCCAAGATTCCGGACTACATTCAGCTGCGCGACGAAAAGTTTGTGCTAATTGCCTATTTCCGCGCCGACCGGCCCCTGAAGGACCTGCACCGCTACGGCCTGGAAGGCAAGGAGGTAGAACTGGCTGCTCTGATTGAAGGCCTGGAATTCGGGAAGCTGCAGCAGTTGGTGTTGGAGTAGGTGTTGAGGGTCCTGGAGGCTTAGGAGCTTAGCTTTGTGCTGGCATCCTGAGCCGTCTGCGCATCAGGCAGAGACGGACCACAGGAAGGCGAAACCAAGAACTGGCTCGCGTCGGCAAGCTGCTGGCGGCACAGCTGGGCCTTGCGCTAGTCGTTCAACCTCACAAGCTCCTTCATATACCACGTTGCCCTCTGGATTGCAGCGGTGTAGCTGCCCGTCATCCAAGCCCCTAAGACCCTTATAGCATGTCCGTAATCGAGCTGCACGACGCCTACATACTGCAGGATGTGAACACCGTGCTGCAGAAGGTGTCTTTTACGCTGGAAAAAGGCGAGTTTGCGTATCTGGTGGGCCGCACGGGCTCGGGCAAAAGCTCGTTGCTGAAAACCCTGTACGCCGACCTGCCCCTGACGGCGGGCTCGGGTACGGTGGCGGGCTTCAGCCTGCCCGGCGTTACCAGCAGCGGCAACGTGCCCCAGCTGCGCCGCAAGCTGGGCATCATCTTTCAGGATTTCCAGCTGCTCTTCGACCGGAGCGTGGCCGACAACCTGCTGTTTGTACTGAATGCCACTGGTTGGAGCGGCAAGGCCCGTAAGCAGCAGCGCATTTCGGAAGTGCTCATGCGCGTGGGCCTCGCCAATGCCGCCGGCAAAATGCCCCACCAGCTCTCGGGCGGCGAGCAGCAGCGCGTGGTTATTGCGCGGGCCCTGCTCAACGAGCCCCTGCTGCTGCTGGCCGATGAGCCCACCGGCAACCTCGACCCCGACGTGGCGGATAGCATTATGCGGTTGTTTGTGGAGATTAATAACGCCGGTACCGCCGTGCTCATGGCTACGCACAACTACCAGATTATTAAACAGTATCCAAAGCGCGTGCTGAAGTGCGAGCAAGGGCAACTGCTGGATTCCGCTCGGGCTCCGTTTGAATTAAAGCTGGAGAGTTAAAAAATAGCAATAGCTTGGGGCCGTGTGCAACCGTTACGCTTTGGCAGTGCTCAAGCCAAAGCGGGCCAGTCAGTGTTTGCTGGTTGTAAATTTGCAAGGTCTGCCCCGCTGAGCTAGCCGTCGCTCTTACTTTTTAATTCTCAATTTTTACTTGAAAAAACGCATGCCTGGCCTGTCGGTGCTGATTCCGGTGTTTAACCGCGACGTACGGCCGCTGGTGCACGCGTTGCGGGCCCAGGTGGCGCACTGGCCCGGCCCCGTCGAAATCTGCTGCCTCGATGATGGCTCGGCCCCGGCCGTGCGCGTTCTGAATCAGGAGCTGGCCGCCCTGCCCGGCGTGCAGTACCAGGAGCTGGCGTGCAATGTGGGCCGGGCCGCCATCCGCAACCAGCTGGCCCAGCAGGCCCGCCATGAGTGGCTGCTGCTGCTCGACAACGACAGCGTACTGCCCGACGGCCACTTTCTGGCTCGCTACGCCGTGGCGCAGGGCCGGGCGGCGGTGCTGGTAGGGGGCACGTCCTACGAGCCGGCCCCGCCTCCTGCCACCGACCTGCGCCTGCGCTGGCTCTACGGCCGCCGCCGCGAGGCCCGGCCAGCCGCCGTGCGGCAGCGCGCCCCCTACGGGCAACTCACCCTGAACAACCTGCTGGTGCGCGCCGACGTGTTTTGCCGGTTGGGCCTGGATGAGTCGCTGACGCGCTACGGACACGAGGACACCAAGTTTGGCTGGCTGTTGCGCCGGTCCCGCGTGCCCGTGCTGCACCTCGACAACCCCGTGTTGCACGACGGACTGGAGCCGGCGGCCGTGTTTCTGCAAAAGTCGCACGATGCCGTGCGCAACCTCGTGCAGCTGTACCGGGCCGAAGGGCTGGGCGCCGATACCAAGCTGCTGAAAGCCGGCCTGCAACTCCAGCGCTGGGGGCTAGGCGAGGCCGTGCGCACGGCCTTCGGCTTGCGGCACGCCCAAGTGCAGCGCAATCTGCTGTCGGAGCGCCCCAGCCTGCGCCAACTCGATGCCCTCAAATTGTTCTGGCTGCTCAGCGAGCTGAATCATAGCCTGAGCTGAGTGCCCGAACTGCACGAATGCCGCTTTGGCTTCGGTATTTGCAGCTATGTTTGACCTACAAACAGCAACAAAAACGCCTGCTCATCAGCAGGCGTTTTTGTGTAAGGAGATGGATCAATCTAAATCTGCGAAATCAGACTAATCAGTTTACTCTGTGATTTAGTCGTTGTCGGTGTTTTTAACTTCTGACTTCACTTCCTTGTAGGCGCCTTTCACGGCGCTGCCTACTTTCTTACCAACCTTGGCCGCGCCCTGGCCTACATCCTTGTCGGCTTCTTTTACGTCCGAAGCCGTGTTGCTGACCGCCCGCCCTACTTTGCTGCGCTCGTCAGCAGTTTCGGCTTTCACTTCCTGGGCCTCTTCGCCTACGGCGTCGGCGCCCTGAGCTACGCGGGCCTCGGCTTTGTCATAGGATTTGAAGGCTGCGTACTTCAGCTTTTCCTTCTGAATTTCAGCCAGGTCAGCGGCGCTGATGTCCTTCTTTACCTTATCGTAGGACTCATCCAGAGCCCGCCACTCGGCGTTGATGGCGCGCCAGTCGTCGATGTCGTATTTGTCTTCGTTCTGCTTGATGTTACGAACGAAGGCTTCGTAGGTCTGGCGGGCGTTGGCGGCCGTAAGCTGAGCGGCCGGACTGGTGGGCTTGTAGTACTTGCCCGTTTTTGGGGTGCCTGTCCCGCTGCCGCCAGCATTGCTGCTGCTGGCGGTAGCCCCAGCCGCCGACGGGCGGTTTTTCCAGGCCATTTCGCGCTTGTCGTAGGCCGTGGTGTAGCGCGTGCGCAGTTGCTCAATCTCCTGGCGGCGCGCATCGTCATACTGGTCGGCGTACTTGTCGACGGCCGCTACTTTGGCGTCAAAATCCGACTTCAGCTGGGCTGTTTCCTGCTCATAATCGGCCTCAGCGGTGGCGGCCGCGTTGTCGGCACGCGTTTCTGCATCCGACACAAAGGTCTTGAAGTCGTTGTAGGCCTGGTCGCTTTCCTGCGACACTTCGGTGGTGTTGTCCGAAGAGCGGGAGCAGCTGCTGCCCAGCGCCAGGCTGCCCGTCAGCAGCACCACTGCCAGAGCTTGGGCGGTGAAGGTTTTCTTGAACATGGTATGGAGAGAAGATGGTACGAAAAGAAGAAACGGTGGCGCCAAAAATGGCAGGCCCTTCGCCAGATTAACGGCGGGGTTGCGGCCGGGGTTGCACCCGAGTGGGCAGTCTGCGGGCCCCACCAGAGGCGCCTCACGGCACGGTCTGGCTATCTTTGGCCCACCCGATACGGGTATTTACCGTTTCTGCCGTGCCTGCCAGCCCTACTTCTCCCGCGCCCATTTCCCTGCTCGATTTGCCCGCCCAGCACGCCCCCATCCAGGCCGAGCTGGAGGCAGCCCTGCGCCACGTCCTCGACGAGGCCGCCTTCATTCAGGGGCCGGCCGTGCAGCTGTTTGCCCAGGAGTTGAGCGAGTACCTGGGCGGCCCGCACGTAATTACGTGCGCCAACGGCACCGACGCCCTGCAACTGGCCCTGATGAGCCTGGCCCTGCCGCCCGGCGCCGAGGTCATTGTGCCAGCCTTCACCTACGTGGCTACCCTGGAAGCCGCCGCCGTGCTGGGGCTGCGGCCCGTGCCCGCCGATGTGTTGCCGGATACCTTCGGCCTCGACCCCGCCGCCGTGGCCGCCGCCCTTACGCCCCGCACTGGCGCCATCGTGGCCGTGCACCTGTTTGGGCAGTGCGCCGACCTAGAGGCCCTGCGCCGCCTAGCCGACGAGCACGGCGTGGCCCTCATCGAAGACAACGCCCAGGCCATCGGGGCTACGTTTACGACGGCGCAGGGCCACACCTGGCCGGCCGGTACGGTAGGGGAGGTGGGCACCACTTCTTTCTTCCCCAGCAAAAACCTCGGCGGCTTCGGCGACGGCGGGGCCCTATTTACCCGCGACGCGACCCGCGCCGAGCGGCTGCGCCAGCTGGCCAACCACGGCCAGCGCCGCAAGTACCACCATGAGCACGTGGGCCTCAACTCCCGCCTCGACACCCTGCAAGCCGCCTTGCTGCGCGTGAAGCTGCGCTACCTCGACCACTGGACGGCCGCCCGCCAGCGCGCAGCGGCTCACTACGATGCCGCCTTGGCTGGCCGGCCGGGCTTGCTGCCGCCCGCCCGCGACCCGCGCAGCACCCACGTATTTCACCAGTACACGGTGCAGGTAGCCGACGAGCCCGGCCGCCGCGACGACCTGCAACGGCACCTGGCCGCGCACGGCGTACCCAGCGCCGTGTACTACCCGCTGCCCGTGCACCAGCAGCCCGCCTACGAGTACCTGGGCTACATGCCAGGCCAGTTCCCGGTGGCCGAGCGCCTGTGCCGCACCGTGCTGTCCTTGCCCATTCACCCCACCCTCAGCTTGGAACAGGCCGCCTACGTGGGGAAAGTGCTGGAAAGCTGGAACCAGTAATCTGGCGGCGAGCCTGCACAGGTTCTTGTATTTACGGCTGGGGGCTCTTGCTGAGCTGTTATAACGAGAAGCCCTGAACGGTGGTCGGAGCCAATTGTGCCCTTCGATACACAAGACAAAGCGCGGAGAAACCCGCGTTTTTTCGCAGCTTGCCACCTTACTATTTCTTTTGCTTACCTGCTTCCTTTGGCTGCATCTGTTTCTGCTGTTCGTTTTGCTGTTTGCGGAGTGGGCCACATTGGCCGGCGCCACGCAGCGCTTATAGCCCGCCACGCCGGCGCCCGGCTGGTAGCCCTGATTGATACCCGGCCGGAGTTGCGAGAAGAACTGGCTTTGGAGTTTCCGGCTGTGCCCTTCTTTTCGTCGCTGGAGAATTACTTTGCCGCTGGTTTAGGGGCCGATGTACTGACTATAGCTACACCAAATGACCAGCACGCGCCCCAAGCTATAGCTGGCCTGCGCCGTGGGTTGCACGTGGTAGTGGAAAAGCCGCTGGCCCTGCGCACGCAGGATGCCGAAGCCATTCTGACGACGGCCACGCAGGCAAGCCGCCTGGTATTTGGGGTGATGCAAAACCGCTACTCGCCGCCCGCGGCCTGGCTTAAGCAGGTGGTGGCAGAAGGCCGGCTCGGCGACATCTACCTGGTGCAGATTAACTGCTTCTGGAACCGCGATGAGCGGTACTACCGCCCCGGCGGCTGGCGCGGTACCCTGACCCAGGATGGCGGCACGCTCTTCACCCAGTTCAGCCACTTCATCGACCTGCTGTACTGGGTGTTCGGCGACGTTACCAACCTCACGGCCCGCTTTCGCGACTTTGCCCATCAGCACCTAACCGAGTTCGAGGACAGCGGCCTCGTCACCTTCGACTTGGTGCGGGGCGGCAGCGGCACGTTGCAGTACAGCACCGCCGTGTGGGACCAGAACCTGGAAAGCTCCCTGACCGTGGTGGCCGAGCACGGTAGCCTGCGCCTCGGCGGGCAATACATGGACAAGGTAGACTACTGCCATCTGCGAGGCTACGAGCTGCCTCCGCTGCCGCCCACCAACCCCGCCAACCAGTACGGCCCCTACCAAGGCTCCGCCGCCAACCACGTGCAGGTCATCGACCACGTGATAGAAACCCTGCGCCAGGGCGGCACTGCCACCAATGTGGAGGAAGGAGTGAAGGTGGTGGAGATAATTGAGCGGATGTATAAGTTGCGGTGAATTAAAAAGTTGGGCGGTGGTCTAAAGCGTGGTTTTGCTGGTCGTTTGCTTCAGGTGGCATTGCCGGTTGTGTTCGTCAATGACGAGTTGAATACGGATGCGGTGCATGGTCCGGCAGCGGCTAAAGGAACAGGATTTACGCACGAGCACGGCGCACTTTTGGCGTAGTGAACAATTGATAGCTTCCACGATACTGGTCTGGCCGCTGCCTTTGGGACTGGGCCGGTGGGCGCCGGCTGGCAATACGCCCTGGTAGGCTTCCCACTCGTCGGTGAAGTACCAGGTGCCCGTACGGTACTCGGCCGGCAAAGCGCGCCACAGGCGCCGAGCCGTCGCGCGGCCCCGGCCGCCCAACACCCAGGCCACGATGCGGCGGCTGGAGCGCTCCACGGCCAGCCAGAGCCATGTTTTGCGCTTTTTGTGGCCGACAAACGTCCACATTTCATCCAGTTCCAGCACCCGTGGCCGGCGCGGCTTGGGCCGTGGGCGCGTTGGCGCCCGCGCTTTTTTTTGCCAGTTTGGCCACCGTCATGCGCGCCACGCCCGTCAGGCGCACGATGGCCCGCTGCGAGACGCGCTCGACTAGCAGTTTTTCCACGTGGGCGTACTGCGCCGCTTTGCGCGGAGCGGCCGGGTGCAAGGCCGCTTGGTGGCGGCAGTTCAGGCACCGATACTTGGCCTTGCCGTGGCTATGGCCGTTCTTACGCAAGGCTGTGCTGCCACATTTGGCGCAGGTGAGCGTTGTTTGAAGCATCGCCTAAGGTAGCAAAACCACGCTTTAGACCACCGCCAAAAGTTGCTTGTGAAAATTCTTTGCGCAGGGCTTGTTCTGAGTAGAGTGTCCCGGCACGATTGGGTATTATTAGGTGGTTATCTACTCTTCGTATTTGGTGGATACGTGCTAAACTATTTCAACTATGTGTTAAATAGTAGTTCGGGTGCTTTTATACAGGTACATGCTGCTTATTATTATGCGGTGAGCTATATCATAGCGCAGCTATTAGTTTCCTCCGTTTTAGTAGATCGACTGCGCAACGTAACAGTTTCGGCACTGTGGCTTCTGATAACGGGCGTTCTGAGTTTACTTAATCCTACAGCTGCCATTTTACCGCTATTAGCTTTCGGACTGTATCACATAATCCGGGCCTTGTTCTGGCGAAAATACTCGCGAGAATTCGTACCGAGCACAATGTCGAAATATGGAGTTGTCAGAACAATTTCACCGACCAATATTACAGTTGATGACATACGGTATATGAAGTGGCTTTTCTACGCGGGTACGATGTCATTTCAGGTATACGTTGCTGTATTGATTTTACTACGATGACCAGCACGTACAGCTACCAAGTCCGCGTCGAGCCTCACGCTTGGCAGCAACAGATGGTGGACTTCCGCAACCGTCTGATCCATTCGTACGACAACATTGACGACGTAATTGTATGGGCCATCCTGAAACGGCATTTGCCGGTACTGAAAGCTGACGTGCAGCGCCAGTTGCAGGAACCAGAATAGCTTATGCCATCAACTTTCGAAAGCTACGACCACACCATCCGGGCTGAACTGGCGGCCTGGCAGCGGCAGATGCAGCGGCCCCCGACGCTGGTGAACCGCCTAACGCGGCGGGTACAGGCCCGGCTGAATGCCTTGCTGCCGGAAAAGGTGCATCAGGCCATTACCACAGCTATTCGGGAGATGGTGCGGGGCGTGCTGTTTGGCTCGCAGCATCTTACCGCTAAGCCGCTGCGCGAAGGCACGCTGGCCGAGCGCGAAACGGCCGTGCGCACCCGCATTCGCTATTACCGCAACACGGCCGCCGTGGAAGGTGGCGTAACCGGAGCTGGGGGCCTGCTGCTGGGCCTGGCCGACTTTCCGCTGCTGCTCGGCCTCAAGCTCAAGCTGCTCTTCGATATAGCCGCCCTTTACGGGCACGACGTGCACGATTACGCCGAGCGGGTCTACCTGCTGCACGTGTTTCAATTGGCCTTCAGCGGGCAACACACCCGCAACGACACCTACCGCCGCCTGGCCGACTGGGACGCCTACCGCCACACCCTGCCCCCCGACGTGCAGGAGTTCGACTGGCGCACGTTTCAGCAGGAATACCGCGACTACATCGACCTGGCCAAGCTGGCCCAGCTCGTGCCGGTGATTGGGGCCGCCGTGGGAGCCGTAGCCAACTACAAGCTGCTGGAGCAACTCGGCGAAACCGCCATGAACTGCTACCGCATGCGCTGGTTTGCCAGTGCGCAAGCGGCTGCCACCTCAGAATGACAAAGCCATAAAAAACGCCCCGACGGCGTACGTCGGGGCGTTTTCAGGGAAGCAGCCGGAGCTTAGCTTTTGCCTTGCTGTGGGCTTTGGTGGCGGGCTTTGCGCTTCTGCAGGCGCTCGGCTTGCAGCTGGGTGTACTTGGCATACTGCTCGGCGCTCAGGATTTGCTTGAGCTGGGCGTCGTACTGGGCCCTGGCGGCTTTGCGGGCTTGCTGCTGCTGAATACGGGCCAGGTGCAGCTGCCGTACCTGCTCGGTTTGGGCGGCGCTGAGGCCGAGCTTTTTGGTCAGGTGCTGGGCAGCGCGGTCGGCCTTCTGTTCAGGGGTTTTCGGGGCCTGCTGAGCGCGGGCAGCTTGGGCGGGGCGCTGGGTGGGGGCCGGGGCCGTTTGGGCCGAGGCGACAGTCGCGGCAAACGAGAATGCGGCGAGCAAAACAACAATCTTTTTCATGGCTCTGAGACGGCAGCATATGGGAAAGGTTTAATTCATAAGAAAAGAAATGAACTGCCTACGTAGCGAGCTAAACGGCTTTTAAGTGGCACGAAAGGTAGTCTGAGTGCCAAGCGCTTCTAGTGCTGGCGCGGCAGATAAAATCAAAAAATTCAATTGCCGAATTAAACCTTACCTCCAAAAAATAGTCGGGGCTGGCCGGGCGGGAGGCGGAAGGTTGCACGTCGAGCCGGCCGGACGTAGCTTTGCCGCACCAATTCTTTACCTTATTGAAGGATTGTTTTTATACAGAGGCGCTGAGAGACAGGCTCGCTGAAGCGCCGGCAACCCTCCGCAAGCTGCGGAACGGTGCCCAACCGAAGGTCGGCGCAACTACTCGCTGATCATATAAAAACAAGTTGCCGTGGACATCCCGCCCCGTTTTTTCGCCTCCAGTGTTCCGTGTACTGCCTTCTTGCGTCTGCGCGTAAGCGGCACCTGGTGTTGGCCCGCCGGCTGTTGTTGCTGATGCAGGCGGATAGCTCCCGCTGCGGTGTGCTACGAACGCCGCTCCTCTTTCCCTTGTAAGTTTTTATCCTGCCAGCCACCGCTGCCGAAAGCAGATGGGCTGCGGTACGTGCCAGGAAACAACCGGCTTACCAGCAGCATGGCAGCCGCCACCAATCCGCGAAGTCCGCTTTGCGCCACCCTCTTATACACTGATGTATGCTGAAAAAATCATTGGAACTGCTGCGGCAGGAAGCCGCCGAATCGGGCGCTGGCACGTTGCAACGAACCCTGAACGGCTTTAACCTGATTGCCATTGGCATTGGGGTGATTATCGGGGCGGGGCTGTTTTCCCTCACGGGCCTGGCCGCCGCCAACAACGCCGGGCCGGCCGTTACGCTGTCGTTTATGGTGGCGGCCGTAGGGTGCGCGTTTTCGGCCTTGTGCTACGCCGAGTTTGCCGCCATGGTGCCGGTGGCCGGCTCAGCCTACACCTACGCCTACGCCACCATGGGCGAGCTGTTCGCCTGGATTATCGGCTGGGACCTGATTCTGGAGTACTCGGTGGGTGCGGCGGCGGTGGCCATCAGCTGGTCGCAGTACCTGGTGAAGTTTCTCAGCAAGTACGACGTCTACCTGCCCCCGCAGCTGGTGATGTCGCCGTTTGAAACGGCCGCCCTGGCCGATGGCAGCACGGTGCGCGGACTGCTGAACGTGCCGGCCATGCTCATCGTGGCCGCCATTACTTTGGTTGTAGTGCGCGGCACGCGGGGCTCGGCCTGGTTCAACGCCCTGGTCGTGACCCTGAAGGTGTCGGTGGTGCTGGTGTTTATTGCCCTGGGCTGGCAGTACATCGACCCCGCCAACTACCAGCCCTACATCCCGCAGAACACGGGCGTGTTTGGGGAGTTTGGCTGGAGCGGCATTTTGCGCGGGGCCGGGGTGGTGTTTTTCGTGTTCATCGGCTTCGACATTGTGGCGACGATGGCCCAGGAAACCAAGAATCCGCAGCGCAACATGCCCATCGGCATCATCGGCTCCCTGCTGATTTGCACGGTGCTATTCGTGCTGTTTGGGCACGTGCTTACGGGCCTGGCCCACTACACCGAGTTCAAGGACAGCGCCGCGCCCGTAGCCATTGCCATCGAAAAGACGCCCTACGCCTGGCTGGCCTCGGCCGTGATTCTGGCCATCATCATCGGGTACACGTCGGTGATTCTGGTGGATTTGCTGGGGCAGACGCGGGTGTTTTTCGCCATGGCCAAGGACGGCCTGCTGCCACCGGTGTTTGCGCGGGTGCACGAGCGGTTTCACACGCCCCTGCAATCGGGGCTGCTGCTAGGCTTGTTCATTGCTCTGTTTGCCGGCTTCGTGCCCATTGCCGTGGTGGGCGAAATGACCAGCATTGGCACGCTGCTGGCTTTCGTGATGGTGTGCCTGGGCGTGCTCATCATGCGCAAAAAGGAGCCCGACGCCCCGCGCGGATTCCGCACGCCCTGGGTGCCGGTGGTGCCCGTTCTGGGCATCCTGACCTGCCTGCTGATGATGGCCTCCCTGCCCCTGGACACGTGGATTCGGCTGGCTGTGTGGCTGGCCCTGGGACTGGCCATCTACTACGGCTACGGCCGCAAGCATAGCAAGCTGCGGCAGGAGCAGCTTCGGCAGCCGGCCTAACTCCGCGCCGCCGAAGGGCTAAGGGCTGTTGCAACCCTCTTCATATGCATGCAACTGCAAAACCCAACAGCCGGAGCCGTAAGGTGCCGGCTATTGGGTTTTGTGCACACTACCGAATAGCTTGCAGGCTCAGTATGTAACCTGATTTATCCATGGAAATCACTGCTTCGGAGATGCCTGTCTCCGCTGCCCGCCCCGAGCCGGCATATCCAACCATCAAGGAAAGCTGGGGCGCGTTTGGGTGGTTCTTGCTTATCATGCTGGTGGTTAGCCTACCGGTTTTTATCATTTTCAATGAAGTCATTCACCGCAAGTCAGTGGTAGTCAGTTCTGTGGCGACTGTGGCAGGGCAGGTGGCAACCATTGGTTTTTTGCTCTGGCGCTACCGCCAACGACAACCCCCGCTACAGGTACTGGGCACGGTGCCCACTAGCGTGTATGCGGCCTTGCCGGCGGTTGTACTGGCTCAGGTATTACTGCGCTCTACCATACAGTACTTGCACTTGCCAAACTGGATGGAAGAAGCGTTTCGGCATCTGGAAGCGCAGCCTGTACTGGCCTTTCTGATGGTTGGAATAAGCGCCCCAATACTAGAGGAGGTGTTATTTCGGGGAATATTGCTGACGGGACTGCTGCGTAACTATCGGCCCTGGGTCGCCATAGCGCAGTCGGCACTGCTGTTTGGCTTGTTTCACCTTAATCCGGTGCAAATTGTGTCAGCTGGATTGATGGGACTCTTACTCGGCTGGCTCTACTATCGCACTCATTCGCTGCTGCTCTGCATTATGGTGCACGCACTGAACAATCTGCTGGCGTTGTGGGTCATTCTGCATCCCGTGACCAAGCGCATGGATGGTGCGCACAATCTATTCGCCTCGCCCTGGCACTACGCCGGGGCTGTGGCGCTAAGCGCCCTGGTGCTGGCGGGGCTGCTGTGGCAGGTGCAGCGGGCTACGGCGCCGCCGCCGGGGCCGGTAGCAGCGGAAGAAGCCTAAAATATAGTGCAACGGGGATGGAGCCTTCAGCCTCTTCTCCGAAACAGCTTGTTATGCGTTACCTCTATCCTGCTGCTGTGCTGGGAGCCGCCGTGGCCCTGGCCGCCTGCACCAGCACCACCCACAATGTAGTGCCGGGCGTGGGCCCCGTGACTACCCGCGAAGCCTATCCCGTGCCGGAGCGCGCTGGCACCCTGAACAGCATAGAACTGCCGGCCGAGCTGCGCACCAGTCTGGAAGACTACCGGCGCCGCACCGGGCAGTGGCCCCAAACCACCCGTGCCCTGGAACAGGAGTCGGAGCGGGGCCGCGTGGCGCTGTGGGCCATGAAGCGCCGGGGCTACGACCTGGCCGAGCTGCTCTGCCCGCACCCGGACACGCTGTTCGTGGAGTTCGTCTACGTCACCAAGAGCAGATGGCACTTTGACCGCGACGATGAAGCCGTTGATTTTGGCCGGCGGCTGCGCGGCCGCTTCCTGTTTGCCGCTGACTCTGGGGCCAGCGTCAGTATCTGGCAGCTGCTGGACAATGCCTGGCAGGTAAACCGCCGCAAGCTGGTGGGCCACACCCTGCTGGCCGCCCAGCCGGCGCCACCAGCCCCCATCCGGCGACGCCGGGCGCCGGCTGCTCCTACCAAACCAGCCCTGCCGGAAGCTCCCGTGGGTCCGCGCTGATATAGGCCAGTTGAGGTAGCCCGCCGACAAAAACAGCCCCGCCATGCAGCACGGCGGGACTGTTTCAATACGGCACAAGCTGAAGCGTGTGCTACATACACAGCTTCCGCACAGCGCACAGGCTCCCGATATGTAGTCAGGCTTGGGGTGCGCAGCTACCCCAGCAACGGCTTCACTTGCTGGCCCAGCAACTCAATAGCGCGGAGTAGTTTTTCCGGGGGTAAGTCGGCCTGGTCCATTTGAAATGTGACGCGGGAGATACCGCCCAGCGCCTCGCTGTGCCGCAGGATTTTAGCGGCCACTTCGTCGGGGCTGCCTACCAGCAGGGCGCCACGCGGGCCCCGCACGGCGTCGAAATGCTCGCGCGTGACGGGCGGCCAGCCCCGCTCCCGGCCGATGCGGGTGAAGGTGCGGGCGTAGCCGGGGTAGTAATCTTCCACGGCTTCCGAAGTGGTATCGGCCACGTAGCCCAGGGAGTGCAGGCCCACTTGCAGCCGTTCCGGGGCGTGCCCGGCGCGGCGGCCCGCCTCCCGGTACAGGTCCACCAGCGGGCGGAAGCGGTGGGTTTCGCCGCCGATGATGGCCACCATCAGCGGCAGGCCCAGGGCCCCGGCCCGCGCGAATGACTCGGGAGTGCCGCCGACACCCAGCCAGATGGGCAGCCGCGGCTGCATGGGCCGGGGATAGACGCCCTGCCCCGTAAGCGCCGGCCGGAACGTGCCGGTCCAGTGCACGTGCTCCTGGTCCCGAATCTGGAGCAGCAGGGCCAGCTTTTCGTTGAACACGGCGTCGTAGTCGCGCAGGTTGAGGCCGAACAGCGGAAATGCTTCCGTAAACGAGCCGCGGCCCACCACCATTTCCGTACGGCCCTCCGAAATCAGGTCGAGGGTGGCAAACTGCTGGAACACGCGCACCGGGTCGGCGGCGCTAAGTACCGTGACGGCGCTGGTAAGGCGAATACGCTGGGTGCGGGCCGCGGCCGCCGCCAGAATAACGGCCGGCGCCGAGTCCAGAAACTCCCGCCGGTGGTGCTCCCCGATGCCGAACACGTCGAGACCCACTTGGTCGGCTCGTTCGATGCGTTCAAGCAGCTGGTTGATGGCCGCACTGTTGGCCGCCGCGTCGCCCGTAGATGGGGCCGCCGCGAAACTGTCGATGCCGAGCTGAATCATGTATGGTTCTGTAGTGGCTGTTGCTGTAGCTAACTAGAGGTTTGAGTAGATGTTTTCCCGGCCCGAGGCGGTAGGGGTGCGCTGGACGGATTGATGAGGTGATTTAAATATCGAAACAACGGTCATGCTGAGCGGAGCGGAGTCGAACCGAAGGTCGCCGCAGGCAAGCATCTTTACCGCTTTATCCGCACAATTGAGGTTAGCCAGAGGTAGAGATGCTTCGACAAGCTGAGCATGACAATAGCTCCACAACGAAGCGGGAGAGATGCTTCGGCAAGCTCAGCATGACGGTCTTCTGACATCTAAACCGCTTCAATAAACGAAACAGCCCTGCCGTGCTGCACGGCAGGGCTGTTTTGTCTGCGGCACAAGCTGAAGCGTGTGCTACATAAACAACTTCCGCAGGGCCCACAGGCTCCAGACAATCACCATCAGGCCCACGCCCACGAACATCCAGCGCACGGGCAGGCGGCCGGCCAGGCGGGCGGCCAGGGGCGCGGCGGCTACGCCCCCAATAATGAGCCCCAGAATAATCTGCCAGTGCGAAATGCCGATGGCGGCAAAGAAGGTAACGGCGCTGGCAAACGTGACGAAAAACTCGGTGACGCTCACCGAGCCAATGACGTACTGCGGGGTGCGGCCCCCGGCAATGAGCGTGCTGGTAACCAGCGGCCCCCAGCCACCCCCGCCAAACGAGTCGAGGAAGCCCCCGGCGGCGGCCAGCAGCCCCAGCTTGCGGTGCTTTTTGCGCGGGCCCAGCTGGGCAAAGGCCTTGTAGATGATGCGCACCCCCAGCAGCAGCAGGTACACGGCCAGCAGGGGCTTCACGTAGCTGCTGTACTTCTCGCCGAAGTGGGAAAGCAGATAGGCGCCCGTAATGGCACCCAGCACGCCCGGAATGAGCAGTACCTTGAACAGCTTGCGGTTGACGTTGCCGAAGCGGTAGTGGTGGTAGCCTGAGGCCCCGCTGGCAAACATTTCGGCGGTGTGGATGCTGGCGCTGACGGCGGCCGGCGAGATGTTCAGGCTCATCAGGCTGATGGCCGTCACCACGCCGTAGCCCATGCCCAGCAGCCCATCAATCAGCTGGGCCCCGAAGCCGATAGCCACGAAAATCCAGAAGGTATCGGCGTGGGTGGCCGTGTCCCACACCTGCCACCACGTCACGTAGTACGACAGGATGTTGAACACCAGCAGGGCCGCAAACGCCAGCAGCGAGGCCGTAGCCAGGCGCCGCCACCGCGCCGCCGCCGGCGACTCGTAGGCCGGCCCCCCGGCCAGCTCGGCCGTCACGGCGTTCAGGGCTTTTACCTTGTTGGCGAAGTCGCCGCCCACTTTCTCCCGAATCACGGTCATGTGCTGGAGCACGTCGTGCAACTCGTGGGGCAGGGTGTGGGTGAGCACCTCGCGCAGGCGCTTGGCAATGGTCGGCGACTTGCCGTTGGTGCTGATGGCAATTTTCAGGTCGCCCTTCTGCACAATGGAGCCCAGGTAAAAGTCGCAGGCGTCGGGGGTGTCGGCCACGTTGCAGAGCAGGCGCTGGCGGGTGGCATCGGCCTTCACGCGTAGGTTCAGCTCCTTATCGTTGGTGGCCACGATAACCAAATCGTGTCCCACCAGGTCGGTGGGGTGGTAGGCCTGCTCGCGCAGCTGCACCAGGGGGTGGTGCTGGGCCAGCAGGCGTAGCTCGGGCGAAAACCAGGTAGCCACCACCGTTACGCGGGCCTCGGGGCTGTTGCCCAGCATGGCCGCCAGCTTCTCGTGCCCCACGGCACCCCCGCCCACCAGGAGCACGTGCAGCTGCTCCAGCTTCAGAAACACCGGGAACAGCCGGTTACTGCCAGATTGCGGGGGAGGTTCCGGCTGCGGCATGGGGGTGAAAGAAAAGGACATAGGGGTTGGTTGTGGCTGTGGACCTCACCCCCTAGCCCCCTCTCCACAAGAGAGGGGGAACTAGTTGCTAGTTCTCTAGAGCTAGTCTTCCCTCTCTTGTGGAGAGGGGGCTAGGGGGTGAGGTTCCGGTACGGTTACTGGTGAAAATCAAGCCCGTGCGTAGTGGCGTGTACGTAGCCGCGGCGGATTACAAAGTCGCCGAACCGTTCCTGGGGCTGGCGGCCTTGGGCGTAGTCGGCGAGCAGGGGCGTGAGGGCCGCCACGATGCCGTCTTCGTCCAGCATTTCCTGGTAGAGCTTGTTCAGCCGCTCTCCGTTGAAAGCGGCGCCGAGGTAGAGGTTGTAGCGGCCCACGGCCCGGCCTACCAGCCCGATTTCGCCCAGGTAGGGGCGGGCGCAGCCGTTGGGGCAGCCCGTCATTCGGAGCAGAATGTCGTCCTGGCTCAGGCCCAGCTGGCGCATCACGCCATCTAATCTATCCAAAAGCTGCGGAAGATACCGCTCGGCCTCGGCAAAAGCCAGGGTGCAGGTGTTCAGGGCCACGCAGGCCAGGGCCCCGCGGCGCAGGCCGGTGAGGGCGTCGTTGGCTTCTACGGGCACGCCGTGTTCCTGCAACAGGGCCTGCACCGCCAGCCGGTGCTCCGGCGCAATGTTGGCCAGAATCAGGTTCTGGTTGCCGGTGAGGCGGAAGTCGCCCTGGTGGAAGCGGGCAATTTCGCGCAGGGCGGTTTTCAGCTCCGAGCCGGGTCGGTCGGCCACCCGGCCGCCCTCCACAAACAAGGTGAGGTGGGCCCGGCCATCGGCCTGAATGGCCCAGCCGAAGGCGTCGCCGGAGGAGCGAAACTGGTAGGGGCGGGCGGGCTCCAGGGCGTAGCCCAGGCGCTGGTGCAGCTCCCCGCGGAACACGTCCAGCCCCACCCGGTCCAGGGTGTACTTGAGGCGGCTGAACTTGCGGTTTTCGCGGTTGCCCCAGTCGCGCTGAATGGTCACGATTTTCTCGCACACGTCCACCACTTGCCCGGCCGGCACGTAGCCGATAATGTCGGCCAGGCGCGGGTAGGTGTCGGACATCCCGAAGGTCATGCCCATGCCGCCGCCCACGGCCACGTTGAAGCCCGCCAGCCGGCCGTTTTCCTCCACGGCAATCAGCCCGATGTCGTTGGCGAAGATGTCGGTGTCGTTGTGGGGCGGAATGCCTAGGGCAATCTTAAACTTGCGCGGCAGGTAGGTTTTGCCGTAGATGGGCTCGGCGTCCTCTTCGCCCTCGTTGGGGGCGCTGCTGAACTGGGGTTCCCCGTTCAGCCACAGCTCCCAGTAGGCCGAAGTGCGGGGCGTGAGGTGGGTGCTGATGTGGCGGGCCACCTCGTAGGCCTCGGCGTGCACCCGGCTCTGGTGGGGGTTGGGGTTAAGCATCACGTTGCGGTTCACGTCGCCGCAGCCGGCAATGCTGTCGAGCAGGGCCTCGTTGAAGCCCTGGATGGTCTGCTGCAGGTCACGCTTGAGCACGCCGTGGAGCTGGAAGGCCTGGCGGGTGGTGAGCTTGAGCGTGCCGTTGGCGTACTCGTCGGCCAGCTCGTCCATGCGCAGCCACTGCGCGGGCGTGGCCACGCCGCCCGGCACCCGCACCCGAATCATAAACGAGTACAGGGGCTCCAGCTTCTGGCGCTTCCGCTCCGAGTCCAGGTCCCGGTCGGTTTGCTGGTAGGAGCCGTGAAACTTGATCAGGTGGGTATCGTCGGGGTAAAGGGCGCCGGTGATGGGGTTTTCAAGGCTTTCGGCCAGGGTGCCGCGCAGGTAGCGGCTGGCGTCCTTGACGTGCTCGACTTCGGAAAGTTTCTGATTATCAGCCATGAGACTAGGGGGCGGAAGGAGAAGGGACGGGCGGCGGGGTGGGCCGCAGGTCAAGGTTGTGGAAGTAAAAAAGCCGGATGGTGTGCTGGTTGCGGTAGGTGCTGCCGGCGGGCAGCTGCTGAAACAGGTGCATGTAGCCGCCGTGCAGCTGGGCGTGCCGGTTGAGTTGGTACACCACGCCCGCAAACAGCCGGTTCTGGTCGAAGTAGTTCAGGCGAATCTCCCGGCCGAAATTCATCATCACCTCATTGTTGAGCAGAAATTGCAGGCCGCCCGGTTCGAAGCCCCGCTTGGTCAGGGGCACGAACAGGGCCGCGTTGTAGCGGACGCGGTAGTTGAAGTCAAACTCGTCGGTGGGCTGCTGCTCCCGGATGGTGCGCCGAAACCGCTCCTCCAGCCGCACCCACTGCATGAGGCGGGCCTGCGGAAACTTCGTAAACCACTGCACCTGCTGCCAGGGCCGGTGCTCGGCCTGGCTGACGCGGCGCGCGCCCTCCGGGAAGTGGTGCACGTAGGCGTAGCCGGCAGTCAGGCGCACGTCGTCGGTGAGGTAGTAGGTGAGGCCCACCCGCGCTATGCCTTGGAACACATCCTGCACAAACCGCTCGTGCAGGCGCAGGTGCAGGTCGGTCCAGGTGCCCCAGCGCGGCGCAAACCGCGTTTGGTTGAACACGCCCACCCAGGTTTGCTGCTGGCGCACGTACTGTTTCTGGGCCAGGGCAGGCCCGGCCAGCAGCAGTAGGAGGGAGACAAGGGGAAGTAAGCGTTTCATCGGTAGCTTTAGTTGTGTTGCCTCACCCCAACCCCTCTCCGGGGGAGAGGGGCTCTAGCTCTAAATTTTAGCTAGTTCTAAACCCTAGTAAGCTTTAAAAACTAGAGTTAGAGCCCCTCTCTCGAAGAGGGGTTGGGGTGAGGCATCTAGCGGAGCACGGTGTTGTCAAACGTGAGGGCCACGTAGTACAGCCCCCCGATGGTGGGGCCGGCCGCGTACTGGTAGTAGCGGTTGTTGAGCAGGTTGGTGCCACCCACTTTCACGGTCGACTTCAGCGCTGGCACGCGCAGGTTCACCTGGGCATCCAGGGTCTGGAAGGCGGGCACCCGGCCGTTGGCCAGGGGGCTTTCCCACTGGAAGCTGGTCTGGTAGCGCCACACCACGTTGAAGCCCAGGTTGGGCACTACTTCGCGGTTGCCGAAGCTCAGGTTGGTTACCCAGCGCGGGGTGTTGAAGCCGGTCACGAAGATGTCGGCCTGCTGGTTGTCGGAAATGTCGTTGAAGTTGACGTTGCCGCCGAGCGTGAATTTCTGGTAGAAGTTGTAGGTCAGGCCCAGCGTGGAGCCGTAGCTGCGGTACCGGTTGCGGGCGTTGGTGTACACGCGGTACCGGTCCTGGCGGGTGGCGCGGTTGGTGGCCAGGGCCGCCAGCACGGCCTCGTCGGAGCCCACGCCTACCTGCTGGCCGGCGGCGTTTTTGGGCACGCTCACCTCCACCTGCCCCAGAAAGCCGGAGTAGATGTTGTAGTAGGCGTCGGCGTCGATGGACAGGCGGTTGTCGAGCAGCACGCTGCGGTAGCCCACCTCGTAGGCGTTGATTTGCTCGGGCTCCTGGGTAGTCAGGTTGGCCACTTGCAGCCGCTCCCGGATTTCGGGGCGCAACGCGGCCTGCTGGGCCGTGGTGCCAGCGTTGGCGGCCACGTAGGCATTCACGGCCGCGTTAAAAGTCGAAATCGACGCCAGGGTGTAAGAGTTGTCGAGGTAGTTGAGGCCCCGGTTTACGCGGGCCAGGCCGCCCACCCGGCGCACGTTGCCGTTGTTCACAAACGACAAGGCCTCAAACAACGAGGGGAAGCGCCAGCCGTTCTGGTAAGAGGCGCGCAGGTGATGGTGGGCCGCCACCGTGTACACGGCCGCCACGCGCGGGTTCAGCTTGGGGCTGAACTCGGGGTTGTAGTCCAGGCGCAGGGAGGCCGTCAGCTTCAGGCGGTCCTGGAGCAGGCGCCGGGTGAGCTGCCCGAAGCCCCCGATTTTCTGGTAGTACTGGTTGCGGCCGCCGGGCGTGGTCCGTTCGCTTAGGGGCCGGCTGAAGTCCACGAAGTTGTTGCCGTCGGGAATGACTTCGTACAGGCGAGCATCGGCGCCCACCACCACGTCGGCAAAGCGCACCCGCGGGCCCAGGTTCCACAGAAAGTCGGTGTGGTAGGTGCGGCTGCGCTGGATGAGGGCCGCCCCGCCGGGCACGGGCGCGCCCGGCACGTTCACGCCGCTGTCCCAATTGTTGGTTTTGATAATCTGCTGTTTGAGAGCCGCAAACTCCGGCGTGCCCGGCACGGCCCGGCCCTGGTCGGCGGCGGTGCGGGCCTGGCGCATGGCGTCGGGCAGGCTGGCCCCAGCGCCCAGCTGGCCTTGCAGAGCCGTGCGGAACCGGGAGCCCCAGGCGGCGTTGGAGCCGTTTTGCAGGTCCAGGTTGAGGGCCAGGGGGTTGAGGTTGTAGGAGTCGCCGGTGTTTTCCAGCAGCAGGTAGGCGCGGGCCGTGAAGTCCTGGCCACGCAGCTCCAGCTTGTGGCTGCTCACCGTCACGCCATCCAGCTGAATCTTGTTGCCGCGCTGAAACACCCCGTCCATCAGCCCAAACCGGTAGCCGTAGGCCAGCTCTAGCTTGTCGGTGAGCTTGTAGTGCAGGCTGGCGTCGGCTTTGATGTTGCGCACGGTGGGGTTGGCCAGGTCCCGCTCGTAGTAGCCGGTGCGGCGCACGTTAAAGGTTTCGGTGCGGCCGTTGTAGGGAATGGTAATGGCCACGTTGCCGGCGTTGTCGTCGCCGTAGCGGTTCCAGAGGTCGGCGGCGGGGTTGCTGGCCCCGCTCAGCTCCGGAAAGCGGGGGTTGGCCGAGGGCAAGTTTTGCGGGTTCTGGTCGGTTTGGGTGTCGGCCAGCCAGTCGGTGCCGCGCAGGTAGCTCAGGTTCACCTTGTAGGCCCACCGGCCGGCCTTGCCCAGGGCCTGGGCCCAGCGCACCGCCGACTCCGTGAGCAGGCTGGGGTCCCGGTCGCGCCCGTCCACGTGGTTCACGCCCAGCTTCTGGTACACGCTCAGGCCCTGGTAGGTGAAGGGGCTTTTGGTGCTAAGGTTGGCCATGCCGTTGATGGCGTTCATGCCGTAGAGGGCCGAGGCCGCGCCGGGCGTGATTTCCACGCTGGCAATGTCCAGCTCCGTAGGCCCGATGGCGTTGCCCAGGGGCACGCCCAGGGTAGCCGCCTGCATGTCCACGCCATCCACGAGCTGCATAAAGCGGAAGTTGTTCGGGATGTTGAAGCCCCGGCTGTTGGGCACCTTGAAGGTGAGCGAGCTGGTGGTCATCTGCACGCCCTTCACGTTTTCGAGGGCGTCGTAGAAGCTGGGCGCCGGCGTTTCCTTGATGGCCCGGATGTCGAGCTTTTCAATGGCTACCGGCGAGGTCAGCCGGCTTTCCTCCACCCGCGAGGCCGACACCACCACCTCGTTCACGGCAATGGCCTTCGACTCCAGCTGCACGGCAATGGGCTGGCTGCCGCTGGCAATTTCCAGCTCCCGCGCCTCGTAGCCGAGGATGTTGAAGACGAGCGTAAACGGAAACCGTAGCTTGGCTTTCAAGGCAAACTGCCCGTTTTCGTCGCTGAGCGTGCCCGCCGTGCTGCCCTTCACCGACACGCTGACGCCGGGCAGGACCTGCTGGGTACCCTTCTCGCGGACTGTGCCACTGATGGAAAGCAAAGCATCCTGGGCGTGCAAGGATGAGGCACTGGCCACTACCAGCGCCGGTATTAGCAGGGAAGCGGATAGCTGCTTCATGATGTAATAAGCTGTTTTTTAGGAGGTAGTTGGTGTAGTAGCAGGATGGCACGGGCAGAGCAGGCAGGGCCCGTACCGCCGCGCTTCGGGCGCAGCCGCCGCTATCAGCGGCAGCTACAACATCGTTGTGAAAAGGCGGTGGTCATGGCTGGTGAAGGGGTGATTGTCATTCCGAGCGAAGCGAGGAATCTGGGTGTGGGTCGTAGGGTATCCCGCTTCGGCTGCGAGGACGCTCGATGAGGCTGACATTCAGGGTGCTATGAAAAGTATCACTTCTCATGTCTCACCTCTCACTTCTAAAAAATCAATACACATCCTCCAGGTACCGCCGCGACTTCCGAAGCTGCCGCAGGTACTCCGCGGCGTAGTCGTCACCCTGGCCGCTTTCCTGGGCGATGATGCGCAGCAGAGCCTGCTGCACGTCGGCGGCCATGCGGTTCTTGTCGCCGCACACGTAGAAGTGGGCCCCGTTTTCTAACTGGTCGAATACGCGCCGGCTTTGCTCCAGCAGGCGGTGCTGGATGTAGATTTTCTCGGCCTGGTCGCGGGAGAAGGCTACATCGAGGCGCGAGAGGGCGCCGCGCTTGAGGTGCTGCTGCCACTCCAGCTGGTACAGGAAGTCGGTAGTGAAGTGGGGGTTGCCGAACACCAGCCAGTTCTGGCCCGTGGCGCCCGTCTCGACCCGCTCCTCCACAAACGCCCGGAACGGTGCCACCCCCGTGCCCGCGCCCACCATGATGATGCCGGTGCCGGGGTCCTGGGGCAGCTTGAAGTACTCGTTGCGGTCTACCCACACCCTGGCCAAGTCGCCGGGGGCCAGCTGGTCGGCCAGGTGGCCCGAGCAGGCGCCCTGCTTGTGGCGGCCGTGGGCCTGGTAGCGCACCTTGCCCACCGTGAGGTGCACCTCGTCGGGGTGGGCCAGCAGGGAAGAGGCAATGGAGTAGGCCCGCGCCGGCAGGGGCCGCAGCACCGCCGCCAACTGCTGCCCCGACAGCTCCAGCGGAAACTCCCGGAGCAGGTCGGCCACGTCGCGGCCGTAGAGGTAGGCGGGCAGCTGGGCTTTCAGGTCCAGCACCTCGCGCAGCTGCGGGTGCTGCGGGGCCACGGCGGCGTACCGCTCCAGCACGTCGCGCGTCAGCACCGACAGCTCCAGCCGCTCCGTCAGGGCCGTGCCCAGGTCCAGCTCGGCGCCGCCCAGCTGCACAGGCGCATCAGCCGGCAGCCGGACGGCTTGGAGCACTTCCTGCACCAGCGGCTGGTGATTGATGGGCTGCACCAGCAGGGCGTCGCCGGCTTCGTAGCGGATGCCGGAGCCGGCCAGCGAAAATTCCAGGTGGTAAGTTTCCTTGTCGGAGCCCCGGCCGTTCAGTTGAATCTTTTCCAGCAGCTCCGCTTCAAATGGCCGCTCATGAGAATACTCCACCGGCTCGGCTACGGCCGCGGGGGCAGCCGGCGCCTCGGCCCGCACGGCCACGTCGGGGCGGACAGGAGTGGCGGGCGTGAGCTGGCCCAGCACCTGAGCGGCCCACTGCCGGGCTTCGTTTTCAAAGCTCACGTCGCAATCTACCCGCTCAGCCAGGCGCTGGGCACCCAACTCGGCCAGGCGTTGGTCGAACTCGAAGCCGGTCTGGCAGAATTGCAGGTAGCTTTTGTCGCCGAGGGCCAGCACGGCGTAGCGCAGCTCCGGCAGCTTGGGGGCGCGCTTGCTGAGCAGAAACTGGTGCAGCTCCTCGGCCGCCATCGGCGGGTCGCCCTCCCCCTGGGTGCTGACTATGATGAGCAGCTGCCGCTCGTGTTGCAGCTCCTTGGTCGGGTAGTCGTTCATGTCGCGCACCGTGGGCGTAAGGCCGCGCTGGCGGGCCGCCTCGGCCACCAGGCCCGCCGCCTTCTTGCTGTTGCCGGTCTGCGAGCCGAATAGGATGGTCAGCCGGCCCGCTGAATCGGCCGCCGCAGCCGGGGCAGCGACGCCGGGCAGCGGCGCCGGGCCCGGCGCCGCTGCCCGGCCGTACAAGTAGCCGCTTAGCCAGATGAGCTGCTGGTCCGTCAGGCCCGACGTGAGCCGCTGCAACGACTCGTCATCAAACCCGACAGGCAGAGTGGGAGAAGGTGAAAGAATAGACATGGGATGGAGGTTTCTGGCAGTGGGAAAGGGGGCAGGACTGGTTCTAGGGCTAGTCGTAGGGTTGGCGCTGGTTGATGGCTGACGGTTCTGGCTTCACGCCACCTCCGCGTACAGGGCCGGCAGTTCGGCCAGCTTCTCCGGGGTAGCCAGCCGCACCACTTCGCCGATAATGATGATGGCCGGGGCTTCAATACCCGCGGCGGCGGCACGAGCTGGCAACTCGGCTACCGAGCCCGTCACCAGGCGGGCCTGGGGCAGGGTGCCGTTCTGGATGATGGCGGCGGGCGTGGCGGCGTGGCCGTGGCGGCAGAACTCGGCCACAATGCGCGGCAGCTCCCCCAAGCCCATCAGGATGACGGTGGTACCGCGCGTGTCGCGGGCCGCCTCTCCGATGCTGCCCGACAGCTCCCCGCTAGCCGTGGTGGCCGTAATCACCCGAAAGCCTTCGCTCAAGCCCCGGTGCGTAACCGGAATACCCGCGCTGCCCGCGGCGGCTACCGCGCTGCTGATGCCCGGCACGTAGTCGGTCAGCAGGCCGTGAGCTTCGGCGTAGAGCATTTCCTCGCGGCCCCGCCCGAACACGAACGGGTCGCCGCCCTTCAGGCGCACCACATGGCCGTAGCGGCGGGCATAGTCCACGATGAGGGCGTTGATTTCGTCCTGCCCGTGGCTGCGCATGCCGCGCCGCTTACCCACCGGCACCAGCAGGGCCGTGGGGCGGGCGTGGTCGAGCAGGGTGCGGTTGGCCAGGGCGTCGTAGAGCACCACGTCGGCCTCCGCCAGCACCCGCGCCCCCTTGAGCGTGAGCAGCTCCGGGTCGCCGGGACCAGCGCCAAGAACGGTAAGGCGGGGAGTGGTCATGGTGGTGAGATGGTGAAGTGGTGAGATGGTGAAGTGGTGAGTAGTGAGGTGGTGAGTGAAAAAGAGGGGTCATGCTGAGCGCAGCCGGAGGCGCAGTCGAAGCATCTCCACCGGGGGCTAACTCAATCGTTAGCTTCAAAGCAGGTATCCGCAACGAAGCGGGAGAGATGCTTCGGCAAGCTCAGCATGACGTTCTTCACGACATTCTAAATTGAAAACACCACCGGCGGCTGAACCGGAGTAGTGAAGTACTCCGAGTTAGCGGCTTCGACGAGGCCGGCGGCTACGGTGTCGCCGCTCAGCTCGTCTACCAGGATAAAGGAGCCGGTGGCGCGGTTGTGCTGGTAGAGGTCCACGGCCAGGGGCTGGGCGGTTTTCAGGCGCACCCGCACAATGTCGTTGAGCTGGGCCGAGTCGGCGGCGGCGCGGTTGAAGGTCTGCACGTTCACCTTGTAGAGAATGGCCGGCACGGCGGCCTTCACCAGGGCGGCGTGGTGCTGGAGCAGCAGCTTCCGGCCGGGCCACAGGGGCTGCTCACTCATCCAGCACAGCGTAGCTTCCAGCTCCCGCGTGAGGGTCGGCTCCTCCTCGCTGCTGACGGGCACCAGCGAGTCGCCGCGGCTCACGTCCACATCGTCGCGCAGCCGGATGACCACGGCCTGCGGGGCCACGGCCGTTTCTACTTCCTGCTGGTTTACTTCCAAGGCTTCAATCTCCGACTCCAGGCCCGAGGGCAGCACCCGCACGCGCTGGCCGCGGCGGTACTGCCCGCTCAGCACCTGGCCGGCGTAGCCGCGGTAGTCGGGCAGCTCGGCAGTCTGGGGCCGGATGACGTACTGCACCTGAAAGCGGGAAGCGGCGGCCGTTTCGGAGGCGCCGGGCACGCGTTCCAGGTGCTCCAGCAGGCTGGGGCCGGTGTACCAGGGCAGCTGGGCCGACTTCTTCACCACGTTGTCGCCGAGCAAGGCGCTGAGCGGAATGGCCGTGGCGGCGGGCAGGTGGAAGTGGGTGGTGAGGGCGGCGTAGTCGGTGGCAATGCGGGCGAAAACGGCCTCGTCGTAGCCTACCAGGTCCATCTTGTTCACGGCCAGCACGAAGTGCCGAATGCCCAGCAGAGCGGCAATCAGGGTATGGCGGCGAGTTTGCTCAACTACGCCCTGGCGGGCATCCACCAGCACAATGGCCAGGTCGGCGTTGCTGGCGCCCGTCACCATGTTGCGGGTGTACTGCACGTGGCCGGGCGCGTCGGTGATGATGAACTTGCGGCGCGGCGTGGTGAAGTACTTGTAAGCCACGTCGATAGTAATGCCCTGCTCCCGCTCGGCCCGCAGCCCATCGGTCAGCAAGGCCAGATCCACGGTGCCGCCCGACGCCTGCCGCTTCTCCAGGGCCGCCAGCACGTCCAGCGACACCGACTCAGAATCGTACAGCAGCCGCCCAATCAGCGTGCTTTTGCCGTCGTCCACGCTGCCGCAAGTGATAAATCGAAGTAAGTCCATTTCGGAGAGGTGAGAAGGTAGAGGTGAAAAGTGAGATGGACGGTGAAGAATATGAGGGTGTAGTTAGGAATACTGATGAGGAAAGGGCAAGCCAAAAACTCTCACTTCTCACCTCTCATATCTCACTTCTAAATCAGAAATACCCGTTGCGCTTCCGGTCTTCCATGCCGGCTTCGGAGATGGTGTCGTCGAGGCGGGTGGCGCCCCGCTCACTTACCTTGGCCAGCAGCAGGTCCTGGATGATGTCTTCGACGGTGGCGGCCGAGCTTTCCACGGCGGCCGTGCAGGTAGAGTCGCCCACGGTGCGGAAGCGCACCTGCCGGGTCACAATTTCGTCGTCCTCGTCGAGGCGCAGGTGCTCGGTGAGGCCCAGCAGCTGGCCCGAGGGCAGCACCACGCAGCGCCGCTCGTGGCCGAAGTAGATGTCAGGCAAGGCAATGTTTTCGCGCTGGATGTAGCGCCACACGTCCAGCTCGGTCCAGTTCGAGATGGGGAATACGCGCACGTTTTCGCCCTTCTGAATGCGGCCGTTGTAGATGTTCCACAGCTCGGGGCGCTGGCGCTTGGGGTCCCACTGCCCAAACTCGTCGCGCACGGAGAAGATGCGCTCCTTGGCGCGGGCCTTTTCCTCGTCGCGGCGGGCCCCGCCGATGCAGGCGTCAAACTCAAACTCCTCGATGGTTTCGAGCAGGGTGTAGGTCTGCAAGGGGTTGCGACTGGGGTACTTGCCGCCCGGCTCGCGCAGGCGCTGGCGCCGGATGGTGTCCTCGACGCGGCGCACAATCAGCCACTCGCCCAGGCGGGCGGCCAGCTCGTCGCGGTAAGCCAGCACCTCGGGGAAGTTGTGGCCGGTATCCACGTGCACCAGCGGAAACGGAAAGCGGCCGGGCCGGAAGGCCTTTTCGGCCAGGCGGGTGAGCACAATAGAGTCTTTGCCGCCCGAAAACAGCAGGGCAGGCCGCTCAAACTGCCCGGCTACTTCGCGCAGAATGTGAATGGCTTCGGCTTCAAGCCGGTCGAGATAATCAAATTGAGTCATGTAGAACACGCTTTAGCTTGTTCGGCGCCAGGAGTTTCTGGCTGAAAAAAGCCCGGCCAGGCCGGAGAAATACTGTTTAGTGGTAACCGTCATGCTGAGCTTGTCGAAGCATCTCTACCTCTGGCTAACTCCTGACGCTTGTTCAACGAAGCGGGAGAGATGCTTCGACTTCGCCTCCGGCTGCGCTCAGCATGACGTTCTGCATGCTGCGGCTTTCAACCGGAAGCAGGCACCGGCTCCACCACCGGGTCGGGGCCGTTGTGCGTGGCGTGCAGGCCGCATTCCTTGGCCGACAGGTCTTCCCACCACCAGCGCCCGGCCCGGAAGTCCTCGCCCGGCCGGATGGCACGGGTGCAGGGCGCACACCCTATGCTCACAAAACCCTGCTGGTGCAGCGGATTGACGGGCACGCCATGCTCCTGCACGAAAGCCAGGGCCTGCTCCCAGGTCCAGTCGAACAGCGGATGAATCTTAATGAGGTTATGCGCCGCGTCCCACTCCACCGGCTCCATGGTCTGCCGGTTCTGCGACTGTTCGGCCCGAATGCCGGTTACCCAGGCCGGGCGGCCCGCCAGGGCTCGGTTCAGTGGTTCCACCTTGCGGATGTGGCAGCACTCCTTGCGGTTTTCCACGCTGTTGTAAAAGGAATTGGGGCCTTTGCTGAGCAGCAGGCTTTCCACGGCCTCTTGCTGCGGGAAGTACACCTGAATGGACTTGCCGTACTTGAGCAGCGTCTTATTCCAGGTGGCGTAGGTTTCCTGAAAATTACGGCCCGTGTCGAGGGTGAATACCTCGATGGGCAGGTCGTGGGCGAAAATCAGGTGGCTGAGTATCTGGTCTTCCAGCCCGAAGGAAGTGGAAAACACCGCCTGCCCCGGATACCGCTCGGCCACGAGGCGCAGGCGGTCCAGAGCCGACGCCTGCGTGAGGCGGGGACGCAGCTCGTCCAGCAAGGCATGGACGGCCGGCGTAGCTTCTGCTACTGCGGACATAAACAAAGGGGGAGTGGAAGGCGCCACCAGGGGCGAGTTCCGGCCAGACATGGCCCCCGAAAGCTGAAATCGGCTGGGGCCGCGCACAGCGCGGCTACAACAGAAACAGCAGGGGCGAAAGGCGCGGGAGTGTGAACGGCCGGGCTACGCAGCTACGCGCACCAGCAGGCTTAGTATCAGCACACTACCAGCAAAAAAGAAGGAAAGCGGGGGCCCTAACAACAACACGCCATGCACAGCATACCACAACACCCATGCTGTACGGCGGGGGAGGTGACGAATGCGGGAGCAGCGGTGGTGTGAAAGGGTTTCACGGCGTTGTTGTTTTTATATGGTCAGGACTTGGCACCGTTGCAGAGCTTCCGCTGGTTGCCGGCGTTTCGTCGAGCCTGTCTCTCCACGCCTCTGTATAAAAACAATCCTTCAGTGGGGTAAAGAATTGGTGCCCTAAAGGTAGCAGCCAGAATTTTATACTTCCAAATTTTTAAATGAATAGTTACTGGCAGTAAGTTGTGTTAAAGATGATACACCGCTGTAAATCAGTGAAATGCTAGATACTAGGCGCCTAAAAGCCAAAACGCGCATACTTTGTTTGTGGCGGATTTTTGCTCTGCCCGCTGCGTCTTTAGCGGCACACGCGCGCCCATAGCTGCCGCAACAGGGCTGTGGCTTCGGGGGCGGCGTTGGTGGCTAGCACCAGCCCGGCGTACACGGCCGTCAGCACCGTGGAGCGCAGCAGCATGGTGAGCAGGGGCGAGGCCTGGGCCGGTACCAACCACGCCAGGAAGCCCGCGGTGGCGGCAATCAGCAGGATGAGCGGAATGCGCCAAGTGAAGGGCTGCATGCGGTAGCTGTGCCACACAAACCAGGTGCGGGCCAGGTTGATGCTGACCTGGGCTGCCACGGCCGCCACAGCCGCACCCATCAGGCCCAGGCGCGGAATCAGCACGGCGTTGAGCACCACGGTCAGCACGGCCAGGCAGGTATTGAAAATCAGGTCGAAGCGGTAGCGGGGCGAGGTGACGACGATGAGGCCGTTGACGCCGGTGATGCTGTCGAAGAGGCGGCTGCCGAGCAGGAGCAGGACCACAGTGGTGCCCTGGGCGTAGTCGGCCCGCATGAGCGAGTAGATAAAGTCCAGATTGAGGCCGATGCCCAGGGCCAGCAGGCAGCCCACCAGCGTGTTCAGGCGGGTAGTGCGGCGGTAGAAGTCGGCCATGCGGGGCAGGTCCTGCTGCTTCCAGTAGTCGGCCAGCAGCGGAAAGGCAATCTTGTTGAGGGAGCGGGCCGGAATAGCCAGCGCCGTGCTGATATAAAATGCCACCTGATAAATGCCGGCCGCCGCCAGATTTACCTGCGCCCCCACCATAAGCATGTCGATGTACATGATGATGGTGCCTGACAGGGAGCTGAGCAGGGTAAAAGCGCCCACGCTCAGCAGCTCCCGCACGGGCCGCACGGCCAGCACTTGCCGCGTGGGCCGCAGGTGCAGCTCCCCGATGGCCGCCACATAGCCCGTAAGCAGCAGCAGCAGCAGCCCGTTGGCCCCCACAAACCACAGCACGTACCCCCGAAACGACAGGTAGCCGCCCGCCAGCAGCAGGGCCCCGCTCACGATGAGCACCCGCAGCAGGATGTCCTGCACAAACGAGGAAAACGCCGTGTGAAACAGGGCTTTCAGGTAGGCATCCTGCAAGGAATACAGCAGCGTGAACAAGGCCAGCACGGCCCCCCAGGTGTAGAACGAACCCAGCAGCGCCGCATCGGTTTCATACAAGCTGAGAACCAGGGGCTCACCCAGAAAGTACAGGGCGGCTACCACCACGAAGCCCAGCAGGGGCACGGCCAGCAGGAAGGGCAGGAAGCCATGATGCCCAGCCTCCCGGCTGCGGAAGTAGGGAAAGAACCGAATGCCGACGCTGGCAAACCCAAACGCCGCCACCTGCGCAAACAGCGTGGCAATGGACGACAGCGTGCCCGTGAGACCCAGCTGCTGCGGCGTCAGAATGCGGGGCAAGACCAGGGCCGTGCTCACAAACCCCAGCCCCAGCCCCACATACGAAATAACCGTGTTGCGCAGCCCCTGCCGCTGAACGATACCCAAAAGGTGAATGAGTGAATGAGTGAATGAGTGAATGCCTTGTCTGTCATTCCGAGCGGAGCGAGGAATCTAGGCTTACCTTCTAGTGATTATTCCAGATTCCTCGCTCCGCTCGGAATGACAGTTTTAGGACATCCACACACAAATATCCGAGCCGTTGACGAAGGCCGCGTGGCGGCTGCGAAGGTAGTGCATGAGGGCGCGGAACTCACGGGGGCCGTTGCGGGTGTTGGCCGGGTCGAAGTTCTCGTTGTGCCAGAGTACGGTGCACACGCCTCCGAACCGCTCGATTTCCTGGAGCATGGGCGTCAGGGAGGGCATGATTTCATCCGGGGCTAGTTGCAGGTAGCGCGGATGGTGCAGAGTGGCGTCCATCACGTTGAGCGGAATTTCAAGGAATCGGCAGGCCTCTCCATTCTGAAAATCAAACGGATGAAACGGCAGGCAGTACGAGTTGCGGAAGCCGTAGTGCTCGGCAAAGCCCAAGGTAGTGTCGTAGGCGAAACCGGCTTGGGCTACGGCGCCCGGCGTGGTGCGCGGCTCCCAGCGCAGATAATGGAACCGCAGGCCTAATCCTGCTGCGCCGTCGGCTACCCGCGCGGCTTCTGCGTGCAGGTCTTGCGGCTGAGGATTGGTACCAGCTTGGTAGCTAGCGTGGAGGCCGATTTCCGCACCGGCCGCGGCTACCGCTTGCAAAGCTGTTTGCAGCTGCTGAATTCGATAGTCGGCATTAGGTGTGCCGTTGGGGGCTTTGCGGTGCTCCGGCAGGAAGAAGAACGTGCTTTTGGCCCCGAACTCAGCCACCGTTTGTTGCACCAGAGTCAGGTTGTCCCAGGCATCGGGCTGGGTGAGGCGCTGCCACAGCTGCTTCGCCAGGCCCGGCCAGTCGCGGCGGTGCAGGGCGGCTTTGGCGGGGGCTTTCCAGGCGCTGTACAGGTTGTCGATGTCGTGGGTGATGAAGGCGGCCCAGGCGGCCTCACCGACCCAGCGGCGCGGCTGTAGCGGCCGGCCGGTGGCGTGCTCCACGGCTGCGCGCAGCACGTCGAAGTAGTAGTTCACCACGGGCACCGCCACAAACCCGTAGCGGTGCTGCACGCTGGCCGCGTAGGGAAAGCGCCCGTGCGGGTCGCGCTCCGCACTGAAAAACTCCTGCCACCCGCTGAGCAAATAAAATGCAGCGGAAATGATGTCGGCTTGAATCCGGACCCGCCCGCCGGGTAGCAGCTCCAGCAGGGGCAGCTCCGGGCTAGGGCCAAAGAAAAACGGCACGGAGCGGCCGGCCCACTCCCGCCAGGTAGGTTCGGCCGGATAGGGGTTGGCTTCGGCGAAGAAGCTACCGGCCGCAGCTTGAACTTCTATCTGAGGCTGCATATCGGCATACCCAACATGGATGTCCGGTACGCTTTCATACGCCAGCCGAAAATGCCGCAGCACGTACGCCAAGCGAGTTTCGGCGGATATGGGGGCAATAGATGGAAACAGTGGCAGCATAGCGCAAGGTACATCAACTGTGGCCTGCGGTTTAGCTTGGGCCGGGAAAGAACAGCCTCTGCGTACCTCAGCGAAACCCTCAGCGCACCTCTGCGAGAAATAAAACAGCCCAAGCTAAACCGCAGGCCACAGGTCGAGCCACTCATTCAGCAGCCGCACTGCCCGCTCCTGGCTGCGCCCTTCCTCCGGCGTGCCCAGCGTGGCGTTGTAGTACGCTGCCCGCTGATACAGGTCCGCCGGTTTGTGCTGCTGGTAGCCCCGCAGCAGCTCCGCCAGCTCCGGCAACGAAGACGCCCGCTCCACCAGGCCATGCGCCACGTAGCCGTAGTAGTCGTCGGCCACGCCGTGCGACCCGAACCGGTAGTAGATGCTGGCCAGGTTGAGCAGAGTAGCTTCCAGGTGGGTGCTGGTATCGGCTGCTACCATGGCGTCGTGGCGCTGTACAAACTCAAATACACTTTCCTGGCGCGCATCGGAGAAGTGCAACGCCGGGTGGCGCCGAGCCAGAAACCGAAAGTCGCGCTGGTCGCCGGGGTGGGGGCGGAAGGTAAAGGTGAGGCCCGGCAGCTCGGTCAGCAGGTGGTCCACGGCGGCCGTAATAGCCTCGGTGTCGTCCAGGGTGTTGCAGGCCAGGGCCACGCGGCGCACGCGCGGCTCGGTGTTGCGCCGGCTAAGAAAGGCGTCGGCGCGGGGCATACCCACCAGCTCTACCCGCCCGCGTATGGGGCCGCACTGCCGGTATTTGTCGAGGGCATCCTGGCCTTCTAGCAGGCTCAAGTCGAAGCTCAGGGGTGGGAAGTTGGTGCTTACGCTGGCGTGCTGCACGTAAGCCGTAGGGATGCCTACGGTCTGGCAGGCCAGCAGCAGGGCCCGGGCGTCGTCGTTGTGGTCGTTGGCATACACCACGGCCCGCGGCTGGTAGTGGCGCAGGGCCCGGCAGTACACCTCGTAGTAGCCAATGGCGTTGAAAATGAGGTCGAAAAACCGCCAGGCCCGCCTGCCCTCCGTGCGCCGCAGCTCCCGGTACACCCGCGGCAGCTGCCCGTAGTACAGCAGCTTCCGCCGCAGCGACAAGCGGTTCACCTGCCGGTTGTAGCGCCCAATCTGCTTGCTCTGCCCCGCCACCAGCACGCTGTCGGGCCGCGCCTCCCGGATGAAGCGCAGCGAATCGTAGTTGTTCTGGCTCACTACGTACAGCCATACCTTACCGCGCAACTTCTCCGGGTTGCGGATGGGCCTGAATGCGTTGCCTACCAGCCGCAGGGCCGCGTAGCCCGCCACCTTCAGCAGCCGCTTCCACGGGCTAGCCGGCGAAATAGGCTCCAAAGTATGGGGCGGAAACGACGCAAAATGATCCGTGAAACGAACGTACAGGATGTCGCGGAGGCGGGCAGCTTGCTTCAAGAATTAAAAATTGAGAATTAAGAATTAAAAATTAGGCCACGGGCAGCTGCCTCTGGTGTTTTTGCCACAATGGAAAGGCCGACGCTTGTACCCACTTTCAATTCTCAATTTTTAATTGACTTCTAGCCAATGTGGCGAATCAGCATAAACGCTTCCGCCAAGGGCTGCCCAATCACCACGCCCCAGCGCTGAGCTTGGATGCGCAAAGCTTCTGGAGAGCGGGGGTGAGGGTAGGGGCGCTTCTCAAACTCATAGGCTTCCATGCCGGCAATTTTCGCCGCCACATCCTCTTCATCCACGGCCAGGAAAAAGTTAGGTAGGAAGGGATTGGGGTAATTGGCCGCCTGCCACTCGGTGCTCGAAGGTGTTTCGCAAGCTATAATAGTCCGCATGGGCTCCCCAGGTACGGGGCGGGTGCCGGTAATAACAGCCTCGAAGGTGCGGCGGTGGTCGATGTTGGTGTCGCCGCCGTGGTGGGTGAAGATGACATCAGGCTGAAAGGCCTCCTTTTCCTGCTCCACCACTTTCACCAGGTCCAGCAAATCCACGGAGTCGAAGCGGTTGTCGGCGAAATCGTAGATGCCGGTGGAAGCATAGCCGATGGCCTCGGCGGCCCGGGCAATGTTGGCGCGGTGCACGGCCAGCTCGGCGGCCCATTGCGCTGGCTCACGCACGGCGGCGCGGGAGGTCAGGCCTTCACCCAGAATAACGGCCCGCGCCGTGCAGCCCTGCCGATGTACCAGGCGGTGAATGGTGGCGCCCAAGCCCAGCAGCTCGTCGTCGGGGTGGGCTACTACCACCAGAATACGTTTGTTATGCAGCTCCATCCGCGTCAGGATTTACGGCCAGCAGGCGCTGGTACTCCGGGGGAAGCACCGAGGTAAACGGCTGCCCGGTATAAAACTTAATACCCCGGCGGCGCAGAAAATCCCGAAAGTCCTCTTCCACAGCCGAAAAGGTGCCGCTGGCTTGCATGGTGCTGAGGTCGAATACCACCGCATTGCACTGAATGCGCTGGGTGGAAGGCTCGTACGACACCCGTACGGCCAGTTCTTTGTAAGCGGCCAGCTTCTCATAGTCGGCCAGAATGCGGCGCACCAGTTCCTCGTTGCGGGCGGCATCGTGGCTGGGGTAGAGGTTTTCTTTTAAGATGCGTACGGGAATGCCGCCGGCCAGGCAGCCATCAGGTAAGTCTTTATTGATCAGAGAATTGGTGCCAATGACCACGTTGTTGCCGATGCGGCGGTTGGGCAGTACCGTCGACTTGGCCGGCAGCCATACTTTGTTGCCGATATGCACCGGGCCGAAATCAGCCGGAAATCCCTCCAGGATAGGCAGATAGGAGCCGTGGGTCCACACGGCTACATCCTCGCCAATGCCCACGTACTCACCAATGCTGATAGCGTGGTTGACGTTGAGCGTGATGCGGGCACAAATCATAGAATAGGAGCCAACTCGCAGGTGGGCATCCTCGCTGAACTTCCCCCCGTGGCCCACCACTACGTTTGAGTCCCAATACACATACTCACCCACGTGCACCGTGCGGGCCGTCAGGCTGTTGTGGTGGCCGAAGACAGTCAGGTCGCCGATTTCCAGCCGTTGCCCAATCAGAAAGGTGTTGTGGGAGCCCAACGTCACATCGTCGCCGATGATGCACTCGGCAGCGCGGATGCTGGTGTTAGGCCCAATGCGGAAGTTGCGCCCGATGCTGAGGCGGTCAGCAATGATGTAGCTGCCATTCTCGAATTTCTGAATTTCCATATGGCTGGTCGGTAGCTTTGTTTCCCGTTATGCCAGACCTACAGTACGTCCCACGTAAGGGCGGTGCCGCGGCGCAGGGCTTGGCGAACCGGGCGGCCCAGCACTTCGGGCAGGTGATGCGGAGCCAGCCCGTGACCCGGCCGAATCACCCGAACGTTTTCCTCCGTCAGCACTTCGCCGGCGGCAATGTCTTGCACCACATAAATAGAGCGGCGGAAACCTAAAGACTTCTGCTCGGCCGCCGTGGGGCCGTAGAATACGCTGCCTAGCGCCTGCTGAGCCTGCCGGCACTCCTCCACCAGGCGGCGCATTTCGTCCGGTTCCATAGAAAACGACGAGTCGGGGCCGCCGTCGGAGCGGCGGATGGTCAGGTGCTTTTCGATAACGGTAGCACCCAGCACCGTAGCTGCTACGCCCACGCCCGTGCCCAAGGTGTGGTCCGACAAGCCCACGTGACAGTTGAACATGTCGCGCAGATGGGGAATAGTGCGCAAGTTGGTGTTGTGGGGTAGAGCTGGGTAAGTGCTGGTACACTTCAGCAGCACCACTTGCTCGTTACCTTCCTGCCGCACGATACGCACCATGCGTTCCAGGTCGGCGAGGTCGGCCATGCCCGTGGAGATGATGACGGGCTTGCCCGTGCGAGCCGCGCGGCGAATCAGGTCGGGCCAGTTGTTTTCAAAAGAGGCAATCTTGTAAGCCGGGCAGTTCAGGGTTTCCAAGAAGTCGATGGCCTCCACAGAAAACGGGGAGCTGAACCCTACCATCCCGTGCGCGGCGGCTCGCTCGAAAATGGGTGCGTGCCAGTCAAATGGCGTGTGGTTGGTTGTGTACAGCTCATACAACGACTGGCCTTCCCAGTCCGAATTGGCGCCGCGCACCACGAAATCGGGCTCCCGGCTGTCCAGCGTCAGCATATCGGGGGTGCTGGTCTGGATTTTCAGGCCCTGGCAACCCGCGGCGGCCGCGGCGTCCACGATTTCCAGGGCCCTACTCAGCGACTGGCCGTGGTTGCCCGACATTTCGGCGATGATAAATGGGGCGCGGCCGGTACCGATGCGGTGGGCACCCAAAATAATATCTTGCATGCAACTAAGGTAGAAAGCTAAGCCGGCGGCGCAAAGGCCAGCCGGAACACGTCGTAGGTGGTGCCGTGTAGCTCTACAGACGGCTGAGCGGCGAAGCCCAGCCGCTCAAACACCCGGCGCGATGGCAAGTTACCGGCTTTTACCTGCGCTACCAGCGTCCAGGGCGCCGGCCGGTTGTGGCGCAGCTCCAATACGGCCCGCCGCAGCACGGCCAGGCCCAATCCTTGCCCCCGAAACCCGGCCGCCACTGAGTAATCAATCAGGCCTTCTGAGCCGGTAAATTCTATTCGCACTTGCCCCACAGGCTGATCCTGAAGCTCGAAGAAGTACAGCAGCGTGTCGGGGTCATGCAGGCGGCGCGTAAACCACACCTGATGCTGCTCCCACCGAATAGGCTCCTGCTGAATGGCGTTACGGCGCACGTCGGCATCGTTGGCCCAGGCTAGGTACTGCTCCATGTCGGCGGCGGTGGCCCGCCGAGCGGTAAGCTCATACGCCAGCATCACTTCCCGAAACGCCCGGCGCAGGCGCAGTCCGGCCTGCCCATCAAACATTGCCCGCTGCCGTTGCTGTAGCTGTTGGGCCAGTTCCGGCAGCTGCGCCGGCAGTAGCGCCGGTAGGGTGGTGAGCGGTAGCGCCAACTTTTCGGTAGTCAGATAGGAAAATAGCCGCTGCTGATTGTCGGCAATGGGGTGAAGAAGCACCAGCCCGCCCACGGCACAGCATTCATAGGCCACGCCACTTGGCGGGCATACTTTCAGGCCGCAGCGGCTCAGCAGGATGGCCATTTGCTCGGCGCTGAGGTTGTGGTGAAGCTGGACGTTGGCCCACTGCTGAGCCGCTTCCCTCAGCGCCGCTTGGTGCGGGTAGGCACTACCCGTTACTACGTCTAGTTGGTGCTGCGGCAGCCAGTGCCGCAGGTGGTGCAGCACGGCCAGCGTCTGGTTGTCAGGGTCGGCGCCACCCATGTTCAGAAATACTCGGTTGACATCTAAAGTATCGGCAGGGGCAGCTTCCCGAAACGGCCGGCGCAGTAGGGCATAGGCGGGGCCCAGGCAGAACGTGGTGCCAGGCTCGTGTTGGTAGTCAGTAGCCCGGACGCCACCGGCCTGGTTCAGCACCAAATCGGCCCACTGGTAGCCGGCAACCATATCATCCAGTTGAACCACCGCCTGCCGCCGCTGCTTCAGCCGGCGCTGATACTTGGGGGTAAAGTCATAGCCATCCAGCACCATAATATCGTGTGGCGTACTGTGCGCGTGCAGCCAGGCCGATTCATCAGCCGGCAGCAAGTCGGCAGGCACGAACAGAATGTCAAAGCCCGCCTGGCGAACCTGGGTTTCGACTTCAGTCGAAGGCTCGCGCATGGCAAAAACGCAGGCAAACTCCGGCGCCAGCATATCGGCCAGGGCCAAGCAGCGAGTCAGGTGCCCCAGCCCGATGCGGGCGTTGCCATCAGCCCGAAAAATGACGCGCGAGGAAGGCATATTAGATTTTCTTCTGCTCGATGTGGGCGTTGAGGGCCACCAACTCGGGGTGGGCATCAAGCAAGGTAATCAACTGGTCGGCCGAGAGGTGGTCGGCGTGGTGCTGCTCAATTAGAGTTTTAATTAGCGCAAAATCTTCGGCCGTATCCACGGTTAGCCGGTAGCTGCTACGGCCGGGTTGGCGCGTGGTGTGCCGGAAGCGCACAGTGCCGGAGCGGTTCTGATGAATGTAGGGTGTTACGTGCTCCAGGTCAGGTGGCAGCGTAGCCAGGTGCGCTGCCTCGGCCAGCAGCTCCCGAGAGAAAATTTCAAAGTCCAAGCCCCGCGGAAAGGTGCGCTCCAGCACGTTCGACAGGTACAGTCGCTCATCCTTCGCTGCCACGTACATCTGCACTGCCCGCCCGATCAACGCCCCGTCTATCAGTGGGCAATCCGACGTGACGCGCACGATAATGTCGAGGTCGTAGGCTTGGGCGCACTGCCAGTAGCGGCTCAGCACGTTGTCTTCGGCGCCCCGCACGCAGGGCAATCTATACGCTGCTGCAAAGTCAGCCAATGGGTCATCGGTGGTATTTGTGGTAGTAGCCACATACAGCGGCAAGCCGCTGGCTCGTAGCCGCTGCACGTGATAGTGCAGCATGGGTTTTCCGGCAATGGGCAAAAGCACTTTACCTGGCAGGCGGGTGCTGGTCATGCGGGCCTGCGAGACGATGCCGACGTTTTTCAATGTGTGCTTCGTAAAATAAGAAGGATGGCGAGCGAGGAGGTCAGAACCGAAATTATTCCTGCACAAGCTCCCGGATGCAGCCAATCACGTACTGCTGCTGCTCGTCGGTCAGACTGGGATACAACGGGATGCTGAGGCAATGGGCGTAGTATTCTTCGGCGAGCGGGAAGTCGCCGCGCTGCCAGCCCAGGCTCTGATAGTACGGCATCGTGTGGACCGGAATGTAGTGGACCTGCGTCAAAATTTGCCGTTCCCGCAACGCATCGTACAGCTCTTTGCGGCGGGGCACCTGAATTACGTAGAGATGGTAGGCGTGGCCTGGAGCCCCCGTCAGGGGCTGCACGGCGGGTAGCTCCTCAAAAGCCGCATCGTAACGGACGGCCAGCTCCCGGCGACGGGCCAGGCCCTCGTCGGCGCGGCGCAGCTGGCTGATACCCAAAGCGCACAGCATGTCGGGCAGGCGGTAGTTGTAGCCTAGCTCCTGCATTTCCATGTACCAGCCACCCTCATTGCGGCTCATCTGGGCGGGGTCTTTCGTGATGCCGTGGGTGCGCAGCTTGAGCAGTTTTTCGTACAGGTCGGGGCGGTTGGTGGTAATCATGCCGCCCTCACCCGTGGCAATGTGCTTGACGGGGTGAAAGCTGAAGATGGCCAAGTCGGCAAACTGCCCGTTACCGCAACGCTGTTGGGTGCCGCGCGAATCGGTGAAGTAGCCGCCGGGAGCGTGGCAGCTGTCCTCAATCATCCACAGCCCAAACTCGTCACATAGCTGGCGAGCTTCCTCCAAGTTCACGGGCAGCCCGGCAAAGTCCACGGGTATCAGGCCGTAGAAATAACCTCGCGGATGGCTTTCCAGCAGGCGCCGCACGGCTTGCAAGTCGATAAGGGCCGTAGCCGGGTCGATGTCGGCAAAATGCACCTCGCCACCGCAGTACCGCACGCAGTTGGCGGAAGCTGCAAACGTGATGGGCGTGGTGATGACGCGCTGCCCCGGCTGCACGCCCAGCGCCAGCGCGCATAAGTGCAGCGCCGCCGTGCCATTGCTGACGACTACGGCGTATTGTGCGCCCACGTAAGCGGCAAACTGCTGTTCAAACTCCGCCACCTTTGGTCCTTGCGTCAGGTAATCGGAGAGCAAGGTTTCGTTGACGGCCTGAATGTCTTCGGGAGTAATGTGCTGGCGGCCGTAAGGAATAGGAAGAGACACCATGAAGTAGCAGGGGAGCAGGAAGTTGAACAGCTGTGAGCTGAGCAGCTGCTTGGTTTAGGGTAAAAAACAAAGATAGACCTCCAAGGTGCCTTAAAAATAGCCGCGGCTGTACAAGGTGAGTGAAAAGTGCGCTTCGCCCTTGTAGCCTGCCCAGGCTCAGCTGTCTATCTTTGCGCTATAGTTCAGGTAATTGAACATTCATTTACAGCCCTTATTCTATGAAACACGGCTATCCTGGCCCAACTCCTTGGCAAAGAATTTTACTCGGGACATTGCTGCTAGCCAGCTTCTTACATTGGCGACCAGCTCACGCGCAAAAAGAAAATTATAACTGGTATTTCGGTGACCGGGCCGCCTTAAGCTTCCAATCTGGCTCCCCCGTAGCGCTTAGTGGCAGCAGCCTGTACTCCTACGAGGGCAGCGCCAGCATTTCAGATGCAGCTGGCAACTTGCTGTTCTACACCAACGGCGAAAGAGTCTGGAATCGAAACCACGCCCTAATGTCTAATGGCACCGGCCTGGGCGGTCATAACTCGGCCTCCCAGGTAGCAGCCATCGTCCCGCATCCTGGCAGCTCTACCTTATATTATATCTTCACAGTAGATGCCATTGACAATAACTTGGTCGGGGGCTTGCGCTACTCCATCGTTGACATGAGCCTGCAAAACGGCTTGGGTGATATTGTAAGTACAGCCAAATCCATCCGCCTGCCGACGCCCACGCTCACGGGCAAAGTCACGGAGAAGCTGGCGGTAGCCCGCCACGGCAATGGAAAGGATTTTTGGGTCCTGGTACACGGTTGGGGCAACCGAGACTTTTACAGCTTCCTGGTGTCGGATGCAGGCATCGGTAGTCAGCCTGTTGTGAGTAGTGTGGGCTCCGTGCATGAAGGTGGCGGCAGTTTTTTTGGGGCCGCCAATGCTGTGGGCTGCATGAAGGTGTCGCCAGACGGCCGCCGGCTGGCTCTGGGAAAGCGTGACGACCAGTTTGAACTATATGATTTCAATAACGTCACTGGGCGGGTTTCAAACTATATACCGCTAACTTCAGGCTATTGCTACGGGGTTGAGTTTTCGCCTGATAACACCCGGCTCTACGGCAGCACAGGGCCGGGTGGTGCTATTGTTCAATTCAACTTGCTGGCGGGTTCTGCTTCGGCCATTGCTAGTTCAAGAGTTATCGTGGCCTCCGGCGGTACTGTATTTGGTGGAATACAGCTTGGCCCTGATAAAAAAATCTACATCTCGGACTACAATAGCCCTGCCCTGCACCGAATCAATAACCCTAATGAGCTTAGTGCTGCTTGTGACTTTCAGCGCAACGCGGTTTTCCTGGGCGGCAACCTAAGCCAGAACGGCCTCCCCAACTTCCCCAATGCCATTGCGCCTGCCCCCACGGCCACCGTTACTGCCTCGGCCGTGTGCTTGGGCGCGGCTACTACCTTCCAGGCCACGGTGCAGAATGCTCCTGGCGCTACCGCCGCCTGGAACTTCGGCGACCCGCCTTCGGGCACTTCCAATACGGCTACCGGGCTGACGGCCACGCACGTGTACAGCGCGGCCGGTACGTTTACGGCTACCCTTACCCTGACCGTGCCTGGCCTGGCTGCTCCGTTAGTCGTCACGCAGGCTGTGACGGTGTACGCGTTGCCCACGGTAAGTTTGGGGGCCCCGCGGCAGCTGTGCGTGGGGCAGGAAGTGGTATTGCAGGCCGGGGCGCAGCCTGCTGGCTCCACCTACCGCTGGCAGGACGGCTCCACGGCTCCCACGTTCACGGCGCGGGCGGCCGGCACCTACACGCTCACTGTTACCTCGCCGCAAGGCTGCGCAGCCACCGGCTCCGTCGCCGTGACGGCGCTGCCAGCCGCTACCGTCAGCCTGGGCCGCGACACCACGCTGTGCCTGCAAAGCCCGCTGCTACTGCGGCCCAGCGCCCAGCCGGCCGGCACCACCTACCGGTGGCAGGATGGCTCTACCGCTTCCACCTACGAAGTTCTGAACCCCGGCACCTACTCCGTCACAGTCACGCCGCCCGGCAGTTGTTCGGCCCAGGACGACATCGTGGTGCGCAGCGCCCAGTGCCCGTTCACTATTCCCAACATTATCACGCCCAACGGCGACCGGAGCAATGAAACCTTCGTGCTCAAAGGCCTCACCCCGCAGGCCTGGGAGCTGACCGTCTTCAACCGCTGGGGCCAGCGAGTGTATGAGAAAAGCAGCTACGACAACAGCTGGAACGCCACCGGCCAGCCCGACGGCGTGTACTTCTACCTGCTCCGTAACCCCGCCACCGCCGAGCAGTACCGCGGTTGGGTGCAGGTAAGTCGGTGATTTTTAGAAGTGAGACTATGAGACATGAGAAGTGAGACGATGTTTTAGTGGCGCTGGCGTCAGAACATCGTCTCACTTCTCATGTCTCATAGTCTCATGTCTAAGCTCTATACTCAGGCTTCAAACGTGGGGTCGACGTGGAGGCGGATTTCCTCGCGGAGCTGTTCGGCGGTAAGCCAGTGGTCGTTGTTGGCGGAGTTGTAGTGGAAGCCGGGCTCGACGCGGCGGCCCTGGAAGTGCTCGATGAAGTCGTCGACGCTCCAGCGCGGGGTGAACGGCAGAATGACGTAGTACTTGTCCAGCTCCACGGTGCTCAGGGCATCGGTTTCGGTTATCATCTCCTCGTGCAGCTTCTCGCCGGGCCGGATGCCCACAATTTCCTGCCGGCACTCGGGGCCGATGGCTTTGGCTACCTCGGTGATTTTGTAGCTCGGAATCTTCGGCACAAAGATTTCGCCACCCCAGCTGTGCTCCAGGGCGTAAAGCACCAAGTCCACGCCTTCCTCCAGGGAAATGTTGAAGCGGGTCATGTCGGGGTGGGTGATGGGCAGCACGCCGGTGGGGCGGCGCTGCAAGAAAAACGGCACCACCGAGCCACGGGAGCCAATCACGTTGCCGTAGCGCACCACCGAAAAGCGCAGGTCGCGCGAGCCTTTCATGTTATTGGCGGCCACAAACAGCTTGTCGGAGCACAGCTTGGTGGCCCCGTAGAGGTTGATGGGGGCGGCGGCCTTGTCGGTGCTCAGGGCCACCACCTCTTTCACCCCGCAGTCGAGAGCGGCGTTGATGACATTTTCGGCCCCGAAGATGTTGGTTTTGATGCACTCCATCGGGTTGTACTCGGCGGCTGGCACCTGCTTGAGGGCGGCGGCGTGCACAATGATGTCGATACCCTCGCAGGCCCGCTTCATGCGCTCAGCGTCGCGCACGTCGCCGATGAAGTAGCGAATAGCCGGGTAGGTGGCGTGCGGAAACGTCTGCGACATCTCGTACTGCTTCAGCTCGTCGCGGGAGTACACCACCAGGCGCTTCACCTGCGGAAATTTCTCAAAAACAGTCTGAACAAACTGCTTACCGAACGAACCGGTGCCGCCGGTTACCAGAATGGATTTGTGATTGAGGTCGAGAGCCATGCAGTAGGAGAGGGGCCGGCAGGCGCCGGCGTAAGGACGGCAAAAGTAGGCATTCCCCTAGTTTTGTAAGTCAATCGGTTTTTCGTTGTTGGTTGTTCGCTTTTTGTCCTTGGTAGGATTACCGGCTCCCTTCTTCACCTGGATAGACCCGTTTTCGCAGGCACTGCCTTCGCTCGACCCAAAAACGAAAAACAAAAAATCAATAACCACTAACGAAATGCCTCAGCCCATCAAAGTCATTATCTGGGACTTAGACGACACCTTTTGGCGGGGTACACTCTCGGAAGGCGCCGTGGAGGCCCTGGAAGACAACCTGCAACTGGTGCGCGACACGGCGGCGCGGGGCATCGTGCACACCATCGTCTCCAAAAATGACTTCGCCCCGGCCGAGGCCAAGCTGCGGGAGCTGGGCATCCGGGACCTGTTCGTGTTTCCGCAGATCAGCTGGCAGCCCAAAGGCCCCATCATCAAGCAGTTGCTAGAGCAGATGCAGCTGCGCGCCCCCAACGCCCTGTTTCTGGACGACAACCCCCTAAACCGCGCCGAGGCCCAGTACTACAACCCCGACCTGCAAGTAGCCGACCCCCAGGACCTGCCTCAGCTGGCCCCGCTGCTGCGGGCCAGCGGCCAGCCCGACCCCACGTTGTCGCGCCTGGAGCAGTACCGGCTGCTGGAGCGCCAGCAGCAGGCCCGCGCCCAGTACAACGACAACCTGGCCTTTCTGCGCGACGCCCAGGTGCGCGTGGAGTTGCGCGAAGGCCCCGCCGTGCTGCCCGACCTGGCCCGCGTGGAGGAGCTGATCAACCGCTCCAACCAGCTCAATTTCACCAAGCGCCGCGTAACCCTGGACGAGCTGACGACGAGCCTGGAAGACCCCGCCCGCCGCTGGGGCACCGTGCGCGTGCACGACCGGTTCGGCGACTACGGCCTGGTGGGCATTTACTGCTTGCAACAGCCCGAAAACCAGCTGGAGCAGTTTGTATTCTCCTGCCGCATCCTGCACCTGGGCGTGGAGCAGTTTATCTACGCCCACCTGGGCTTTCCGGCCCTGGAAGTGCAGGGCGACGTAGCCACCGAGCTAAACCGCACCGACCTGCCCGACTGGATTACGCTGGAAGCCAGCGCCACTCCACCCGCCGCCCCGACCCGTGCCACTAGCGCAAGCCCGCGCCTGCGGGTACTGCTGAAGGGCGGCTGCGACCTGGGCCAGCTTACGCCGTTTTTGCAGGCTTTCGACCTGGAAGTGAAAGAGGAGTTCAACTACACCAATGAGCACCAGATTCCGGTGCACGTGGAGCACACGGCCCTGCTGCGCGCCGGCCGCGAGTGGCCCGCCGAAGAGCAGCAACGCCTGGCCAACGCGTTGCCTTTCCTGGGCCGCGAGGCTTTCCAAACCCAGCTGTGGGCGGGAGAATACGATGTGTTGGTGTACAGCCCGTTGATGGACTACACCCAGGACCTCTACCGCGAAAAAGCCACCGGCCGCGCCATTCCCTTCGGCGGCTACCACAACCTCACCGCCGCCGACCCTGCCGCCCAAGCCGCGGCCTACGCCCGCCGCCGGTTCCGGGGCCTCGACGAAGCATTTCTGCGCCGCTTCCAACAGGAGTTCACCTACGAAGGCCCCAGCAGCCCCGAGCAGTTCCGGCAGAACCTGCACTGGCTGCGGGAGCAGGTGCCGGCCGCGGTGCCCGTCTTCCTGCTCAACGGCGCCGAAATAGACGTGCCCGGCTCGGGCGAAACCGGCGCCCGGGAGCGGCATCAGACAATGAACCAGGCCCTGGCCGACTTTGCCGCCCAGGCCGAAAACTGCTTTGTGGTGGACGTGCGGGACTTTGTGCGCACCCCCACCGACGTTACCAACAACCTGCGCCATTACCAGCGCCAGCACTACCGCACCCTGGCCCAGCGCCTGGCCCAGGCCATCGGCCAGTGGCAGGGCCGCCACCTCGCCCACTCCCCCTGGACCGACCTCAAAGCCCGCGCCGCCAGCCTGGTGCCCGCCAAGCTGCGGGGGCTGTGGAACCTCACCCCCTAGCCCCCTCTCCACAAGAGAGGGGGAACTAGTAACCCCACCCCCACCCCTCCCCAAAAGGGAGGGGCTCTAGTTCTAGTTTGTTAGAGCTAGAGACCCTTATTGGAGAGGCTAGGGCTGGTTGATGGTAGTTGAGCAGTAGGCTGATAGAGCATCAGCTAAAAACTAGCGCTAGAGCCCCTCTCCTTTTCGGAGAGGGGTGGGGGTGGGGTTACTAGTTCCCCCTCTCTTGTGGAGAGGGGGCTAGGGGGTGAGGTCTTATCAGCTCCACCAGCCGCTCGGTCAGGGCGCGGCGGGAGTAGCGGGCGTGGCTGAGGGCGGGCAGGTCGAGGTTGGGGCTGATGCGCCACTGGGCTACCAGCGTTTCGAGCTGCTCCAACATGGCCGCGTAACCGTCGTAGGGCAGGGCGCGGCCCGCTCCGCACTCTTCCAGCAGAGTGTCGGCGTCGGAGCCTACGGGGCCCACGCACAGCACGGGTTTATTGGCGGCCAGGTACTCGAACACCTTGCCCGGCAAGATGCCGAAGTTGTTTTCCACGTCGGGAATGGCCATCAGCAGCACCGTGCTGCGCAGCAGGTAGCGCACCGACTCGTCGTGCGGTACGAAGGGCACAAACTCGGTCTGGGCCGCCAGGCCGGCCTGCTCCACCTGCTGCTGCACGCCCGCCGACACCTTGCCCACGAAGCGCAGACGCAGGGGCACGTCGGGGTGGCGGCGCTGGCACTCGGCCAGGGCAGCCAGCAGCTGCTCGATGTGGTAGGTTTCGGTGATGGTGCCGGTGTGGGTGATGAGCAGGGCGTCGGTGGGTGGCGTGCTGGGAGTGCGGAAGTCGTCCTCGTCGTAGCCGTTAGGCAGCACGTGAAACTTGTCGGCCAGCAGTTGCGGCGACTTGCCCAGCAAGAGGCGCTTGGTGTTGGGGCTGGTTACCAGCACCTCGTCGGCCTCCAGCAGCACCTGCCGCTCGTAGCGCGCGTCGAGCCAGCGGGCCGGTGGGGTGTGTTGCAGCTCCGGGTAGTAGTAGATGTCAGTCCACGGGTCGCGCAGGTCGGCCAGCCAGCGTAGGCCGTAGCGCCGCTTCAGCTCCCGCCCGATGAGCTGGGTGGAGTGGGGCGGCGAGGACGTCAGCACCGCGTCAAACTGCTCCCCGGCGGCCAGCAGCTCGGCCACGGCCCGCAGCACGTAGCGGTTCCAGCCGCGCCGGGCGTCGGGAATGAACACGTTGCCGCGCACAAATTTGAACAAGCGCTGGGCCAAGCTCGTTTTGCTTTCGTTGGCAAAGCCCCCGTACGGTACCGCCTTGCCCGTCAGCTTCCTGTAGCTGTCAAACGGCTCGAAGGTGTCGGTGCGCAGCACCCGCACGCCAGGCGGCACGTCGGCTTCCAGGGAGTAATCCAGCACCGGGTAAGCCCCGCGCGCGGGGTCCACGGTAAGCACCGTCGGTTCCACGCCCAGGGCTGGCAGGTGCTTCACAAACTTCAGACTGCGCTGCACCCCGGCCCCGCCCGACGGCGGCCAGTAGTACGTAATGACGAGCAGGCGAAGCGGATGGGCGGCAGGCACGGGCCAGGGCAGGGCGTAGGTGAAGCCGCAAAGGTACGCAGCCGCGGCCTTTCGGGGTTTTCTGGTTACTTTTGAAGGCTGAACCCGCCTTTCTCCCGTACCGTTTTGTATGGCTGCTGATTACACCGACCTGCTGGCCCTGATGGGCGACGTTCTCCGCGCCGTTGACCGGCAGACGGAGGAAAACAAAAAGGCTATTGAAGAGCTTGGGGCTCGTTTCGAGCGCCGAATGGAGCAATCCGACGCTCGCTTCGAAGCCATCTTCGACCGGTTTGCCACGGCCGTAGCCGATGGCTTCATCCGGATGGAAAAGAAAATTGACGGTGTGAAACAGGAAGTCTCCGAGCTACGCACCGACGTGCAGCACATCGACCAACGCCTGGCACGGGTAGAAGCCAACCAAAACACGCAAGCCGATATGCTGCGCCGCCTCGAAGTGCTGGAAAGCATCGTACTGCGTAAGGCTTCCTAGAGCCGGCAGCAATCAGCTAAATCAAGAAGAAATCTGCAAAATCTGCGACTAGTCCATGTTCGATAATCTCAGCACCAAGCTCGACCGGGCCTTTAAGACCCTCAAAGGCCAGGGCTCCATCACCGAAATCAACGTTGCTTCCACGGTCAAGGAAATCCGCCGGGCCCTCGTGGATGCCGACGTGAACTACAAGGTTGCCAAGGAAGTAACCGACAAAATCAAGGACGAGGCCATGGGCCGCGACGTGCTCATCAGCGTATCGCCGGGCCAGCTGATGACCAAAATCGTCTACGATGAGCTGACCCAGCTCATGGGCGGCGAAAAGCAGGACATTGTTATCAAGGGCGACCCGGCCGTGGTGCTGCTTTCGGGTTTGCAAGGCTCGGGCAAAACCACGTTTGCCGGCAAGCTGGCCAACTTCATCAAGAAGCAGGGCCGCAACGTGCTGCTGGTGGCCTGCGACGTGTATCGCCCCGCCGCCATCGACCAGCTGAAGGTGCTCGGCGAGCAAATCGGCGTGGAAGTGTACTCGGAGCCGGAAAACAAGAACCCGGTGGAGATTTCGCGCAACGCCATCGAGTTTGCCCGCAAAAACAACAAGAAGGTCGTCATCATCGACACCGCCGGCCGCCTGGCCGTGGACGAGCAGATGATGGCCGAAATCGAGCAGGTAAAGCGGGCCATCAACCCCAGCGAAACCCTGTTTGTGGTGGACTCCATGACGGGCCAGGACGCCGTGAACACGGCCAAGACCTTCAACGACCGGCTCAATTTCGACGGCGTGGTGCTCACCAAGCTCGACGGCGACTCCCGCGGCGGCGCGGCCCTGAGCATCCGGGCCGTGGTCGAGAAGCCCATCAAGTTTATCTCGACGGGCGAGAAGATGGAAGCCCTCGACCTGTTCTACCCCGACCGGATGGCCCAGCGCATCCTGGGCATGGGCGACGTAATCAGCCTGGTAGAGCGGGCCCAGCAGCAGTTTGATGAGGAAGAGGCCAAGCGCATCAACCAGAAGATTCGCAAAAACCAGTTCAACTTCGACGACTTCCTCTCCCAGCTGGAGCAAATCAAGAAAATGGGCAACCTCAAGGACTTGGTGGGCATGATTCCGGGTATGGGCAAGGCCCTAAAGGACGTGGAGATTGACGACGACGCCTTCAAGCCCATTGAGGCCATCATCAAAAGCATGACCCCGCAGGAGCGCGCCCAGCCCGAGCTCCTGAACGGCTCCCGCCGCCGCCGCCTCGCCAAAGGCTCCGGCACCGATATTCAGCAGGTCAACAACCTGGTGAAGCAGTTCGAGGACATGCGCAAGGTGATGCGCACCATGAACAAGATGAGCCAGACTAAAGGCGGCATGCAGCAGATGGCCCGCATGATGGGCATGAAAGGCCCGCTACGCTAAGCGGCTGAGCAGGTAGACGAATAGGCCCGGTAGCTGCCCGCTGCCGGGCCTGGTTGTTTAAGGGAATCGCTGCCCCTGAGTACCGCACTGCTCATAGAGCAGGGTTGCGGCTCTACATTGTTTGTGAGAAGGCTAGTTGTACAAATCCCAAAAGAAAAGGCCGCTGCGCACTGCGCAGCGGCCTTTTCTTTTGGGGTACGGAAGCTTAGTTCCGCACCATCGGCAGGGTCAGGTTCACCTGGTTGTTATGCACCCGCACGAAGTAGGTGCCCAGGGGCAGCTTGGTCAGGGCCAGCGGATTCTCGCTGGCGCCCGTCACGCGCAACTGCTGCACGTGGCGACCGGCCAGGTCGGTAATGTCTACCACGTATTCACCGGCCGGCAGGGCCGTCAGGTCCAGGGTGGCGCGGCCGGTGTGCGGGTTGGGGTAGAGGGCAATGCTCATCTTGGCCGGACGCTCGAAGCGTACCGTGCGCACCGGTGAGTAGCTGAACGTACCGTCCAGGTCTACTTGACGCAGACGGTAGTAGATGGGCTTTAGCGAGAGGCGGCCCGCTTTGGCATCAACGTAGGTATAAGTAGAAGCTACACTGGTCGTGCCCTTGCCTTGTACCGAACCCACGCGCTCAAACGATGCGCCATCCAGGCTGCGCTCCACTTCAAATCGGTCGTTGTTCAGCTCCTGAGCCGTGCTCCAGGTGAGCTTGGCATCCTGCCCCGAAGCGGCCACGGCAAAAGCAGTCAGCGTCACGGGCAGCGGACGGGCAATGGTAACGTCTTCAGCCGTGCTGGAAGAGGCAGTGTAGTTGCTGCCACCTGCGGCGCCGAGGCTGTTGTCAGTGCCACCAGCATAGTTCTGGCCGGGCTGGATAGTACCAGAAGCTGTTGTACGCAGTGGATTGAGGTAAGTAACAGCAGCACTAGCCTGATAAGCAAGATTGTTTTGTGCTGATGCTGCAATCGTAGCCCGGAACGTAACGGTTAGCCTAGCCCCGGCAGGCATGGTGAAGCTGCCAAAGCTCAATAAGCTAACTCCCGAAGTAGGGTTGGCAAAACCCGCCGGAGCCGTAGTGGTAGTCCCATTAGCCAGCGTCAAGACAACTTCGGGTGTGAAGGTGCCATCAAACTGGAAAATGTTGCTGGTGAGATTTACTAAGGGACTAACATTAGAAGCTTGGCCACCCGTGTTGAACAGGGTCATGGTGTAGAGAGCCGGATTTACCGGCGTGCCATCCGCACCAGTGCGCTGAACGGTGGGGGTAGTAGTCTTCAGGTCCACGGTCAACGTGGGCAAGCAGTCACCAGCGCCGGCAATGCCAGCTGGCAGGCTAGCGTTACGGTTAACCGTGCCGGCAGTACCGGCAGTAGTGCCGTTAGCTGTTCCGTTGCTGCTGGTGCCGTTAGTCCCAGCCCCGGCTACGGAGCTGGTGCTGATATTGCCATTAGAGTAGATGAGGCCGCCGCCGCCGCCGCCGCCGCCGCCATAAATGTCGTTAGTGTTGGTGCGAGCGTTGCCGCCTCTGCCGCCATTTGCTTCAACAACCAAGTTAGTCAGGCCCGTAGGGTTTTGCGCGGCAATCAGCACCGTACCTCCTGCGCCACCGCCACCGGCTCCTTCGTCATTGGCCGTAAGGTTGAGAGCAGCGTCGCCGTTGGCGCGGATGATTCCGCTGCCGGAAACCAGCCCGGTGCGCAGAATAATAATCCCGCCACCATCAGCACCCGAAGAGGCTTCCGCCGAATTGCTATTGGCACTTCCCGCGCCACCGCCACCGCCGAGGAATATCCTGCCGGCCGCAGCACTTGCAGCAGCAGTACCGGGTTTGCCTCCCGTAGCACTAGTATTGTA